>CAVRVC010000011.1:0-228412 GCA_963724545.1 uncultured beta proteobacterium | reverse complement strand
TGTCTTCAATTCCTGGGCGAATAGCGAAACCGACAGCTCCTCGAGCGTCCAGCGGAATTTTTCGAGCGCCTGCACGCCGTCCGGCGGGAGGCGATGGGCATCTCTCCGCTCGCGGTAGCGCTCCCACCACAGCTCGACCTGGGCCGAGTGCCGCGAGTCGCGCTCCGGATTCTCCGCGTATTTCGCGAGCCGATGCGAGAGGGCCGTCAGATAGCGCGGCACGTGCGCGAGCTGCTCCCACGGCGTCGCCGCGAAGAATCCCGGATAGACGAGCGCATCGCGGCGCCGCTTCACCGCCCCGACGACGCGCGACCATGACGACGGCGCGGCGGCGATCCTCTGCCCGAGCGCATGATGCGCCGCGGCGATGGCGGCAAGGAGCCGGAACGCGCCCTCCGCCACCGCCGGCAACCGCGTGCGAGCACGGCGCGTCTGCTCGGCAAACGCCGTTTCGGATCTCGGCAGCGGATCGTCGCCGATGAACGCCCGATCGCACACTGCGGCAAGCACGTCGGACAGGAGCGCCTCGGTCGGAATCGTCGTCTTGAGCTGCATCGCCGCAGGCGCGAACCCGGCGCCGCCCTTTTCGTGCCCGGCGAGGTTCGCTTTCAGCGCGATCCGCAGGAGCCGGATCACGCCGGCGCGCGTCGACCGCTCGGCCGCCTCGCGGGTGTCCTGCAGCGTGATCGACACGCTGTCGCCCGCGTCGACGAGCGCCGGATAGCCGGTGAGCCGTTGCCCGTCCTTCACGGTCGCGAGCGTCTCGGGCAGGTCGCCGAAGGTCCAGGCCTTGAGCCCGCGCTGCTCGAGCGACGGCCCGGCCTGCGCGAAAGAAAGCTGCGCCGCCTCGCCCAGCTTCATGCGGAGCACGGCGACGTCGCGGCCCGTCGCGAGCTCGCGCCCCGCGGCATCGTTCACGCGGACCGCCATCGCGAGGTGCGGCGGCATCGCGGCGCCCGCGAATACGTCCGTCGGCAGCACCGTGCCCAGGCGGTCCGCGAGCCAGCCGCGCAGCGCGTCGTCGAGCGCGCCGCTCCCGGGCGCCGCGGCTTCGAGGAACGCCGTCACCGTATCGGGCAACGGCACGAGGCGGCTCCGCTGCGTCTTGGGCAGCGCTTTCAGCAGCAGCGTCACCTTTTCCCGCACCAGCCCCGGAACGAGCCACGACAGCCGCGCGACATCGATCTGGTTCAGGAGCGGGAGCGGAACCGTGAGCGTCAGGCCATCGCCGGGCTGTCCGGGCGCGAACCGGTACTCGAGCGGCAGCACGGCGCCGGCCATCGGCAGCCGGTCCGGAAAGAGCTCCTCGGTGACATGCGCCGCCGCGTGGCGCATCAGCGCCTCGCGCGTCATGCGAAGCGCCGCCGGATCGCCGCGCTCGACGCCGGCCCGCCAGTGCTCGAACGTCGCGAGCGTATGCACGCCCTCCGGGACGCGCTCGGCGTAGAACGCCGCGATCGCGTCGTCGTCGACCAGCACGTCCTGCCGCCGCGCCTTGTGCTCGAGCTCCGCCACCTCGGCGACGAGCTTCCGGTTGTGCGCGAGGAAAGCGCCCTTCGTCGCGAGCGCGCCCGGGACGAGCGCCTCGCGGATGAACACGTCGCGCGCGGCCTTCGGATCGATCGCGCCATACGACACGCGCCGGCGCGGCACGAGCGTCAAGCCGTAGAGCTGCACGCGCTCGCTCGCGACGACCTCGCCGCGCCCTTCGTCCCAGCGCGGATCGAAGTAGTCGCGCGTCACGCGCTCGCCCGCGACCGCCTCGATCCACTCGGGCTCGATCCGGGCCGCGCAGCGAGCGAAGAGGCGCGAGGTTTCGACGAGCTCCGCCGCCAGCACCCACTTCGGCTTCTTCTTCGCGAGTCCCGACCCCGGGTGCAGGAAGAAGCGGATGCCGCGCGCCCCGGCGTAGCCGTCGGTGTCGCCGTCCATCGTCCCGATGTTGCCGATGAGGCCGGCGAGGAGCGCCAAGTGGATCGACTGGTACTTCGCGTCGTCGACGCTCGCCGGCAGCCCGGGGGTCCACGCAACACCCTGCGCGGCAACCTCGCTCGCGAGCTGCGCGTGCACGTCGCGCCATTCGGTGAGGCGGAGGTAGGAGACGAAGTGCGCGCGGCACGCATCCACCACCTTGCGGTGCGTGAGCTTCTCGTCGAGCTTCGCGTCGAAGAACTCCCAAAGGGCGAGCAGCGACAGGAAGTCCGACCGCTCGTCCCTGAACACGAGATGCGCCTGGTCGGCCGCCTGCTGCTTCGCGAGCGGCCGTTCGCGCGGATCGGGCACCGACAGCGCGCTCGCGATGATCAGCATCTCGGCGACACAGCCATGCTCGCGCGCGGCGAGCACCATCCGTCCGATCCGCGGATCGACCGGCAGGCGGGCGAGCTCGCGCCCGAGCGGAGTGAGGCGCCTCGATGCGTCGACGGCGCCCAGCTCGTGCAGCAGCTGGAAGCCGTCGGCGATCGCGCGTGGCCCCGGCGGCTCGACGAACGGAAACGCCTCGACGTCGCCGAGCGAGAGCGCACCCATGCGCAGGATCACGGAGGCAAGCGAGCTCCGCAGGATCTCGGGATCCGTGTACCGCGGGCGCGCCGCGTAGTCGTCCTCGCCGTAGAGGCGCACGCAGATTCCGTCGGCCTGCCGCCCGCAGCGACCCGCCCGCTGGTCCGCTGCCGCCTGCGAGATCTTCTCGATCTGCAGGAGCGTGGTCTTGTTGCGCACCGAATAACGCTTGACCCGCGCCAGGCCGCCGTCGACGACGTAGCGGATGCCGGGCACGGTGAGCGAGGTCTCGGCCACGTTGGTCGCGAGCACGAGACGCCGACCGGACGACGGCGCGAAGACCCGCTGCTGCTCCGGCACCGAAAGCCGCGCGTAGAGCGGAAGGATCTCGACCGCCGAGGCGTATGGCCGGCGGGCGAGACCTTTGGTCAGCAGCGCGCTCGTCTCGCGGATCTCGCGCTCGCCGGGCAGGAATACGAGGATGTCGCCCGGCCCGCGGCGCCACAGCTCCTCGACCGCGTCGACGATCGCCGTCTCGAGCTCCTCTTCGTCGTCGGCCTCGCCGTCGCCGACCGAAAGCGGCCGATACCGCACGTCGACCGGGTACACGCGGCCCGATACGGTGATGACCGGCGCCGGAATGCCGGCGGCACCGAAGTGCCGCGAGAAGCGGTCGGCATCGAGCGTGGCCGAGGTGATGATGACCTTGAGATCGGGTCGTCGCGCGAGGAGCCCCTTGAGGTAGCCGAGCAGGAAATCGATGTTGAGGCTGCGCTCGTGCGCCTCGTCGATGATGATCGTGTCGTAGGCGGAAAGGCGCGGGTCTCCCTGCGTTTCCGCGAGCAGGATGCCGTCCGTCATCACCTTGACGAACGCATCGGGCTTCGTGTGATCGGTGAACCGCACCTTGTACCCGACGACCGTGCCGGGCTCGGTCCCGAGCTCCTGCGCGATTCGCGCGGCGACCGCGCGCGCCGCGATCCGGCGCGGCTGCGTGTGCCCGATCATCCCGCGCACCCCGCGGCCCGCGGCCAGGCAGATCTTCGGCAACTGCGTGGTCTTGCCCGAGCCCGTCTCGCCCGCGACGATCACGACCGCGTGATCGCGGATGGTCCGCGCGATCTCGTCCGCGCGTGCCGCCACGGGAAGCTCCGCCGGATAACGGATCGGGGGCCGGCGCGCCGCGCGTGCCTCGCTCCGCGCGACGGAACGCGCGACCGCTTCGGCGATCTTTTCCCACTCGGCCGCCGGCGCGCGGGTCGCGCGCGCCCGCTCGATGCGCCGCGCGAGCGGGACCGCGTCGGCCGCCATGCCGAGCGCGAGCCGTTCGAGGAGCAAGTCGGATCTGGGTTCGCGCATGCGACGGACAGTGACGGGGTCGAGCGCCGGGAGGAGGATCGGACGCCGGTGCGGGCGTGGCGCCTCCGCTCGCGGCAGCGGCGCGGATTCTACCCCGCGCCGCCGTCGTCTGCGCACCGCTCGCCGCCGCGCTCGCCTCCCCGCCGCTTCAAGCTGCGACCCGGCGTCAAGTTCCACGACGGCACGCCGTTCACCGCCGACGACGTCGTCTTCAGCTTCGAGCGCGCCCGCGCCGACACGTCGCGGCTCCGGGCGTACGCCAACGCGTCGGGCATTCCGAAGAAGATCGACGACCTGACGGTCGAGTTCACGACCAGCGGCTCCAATCCGATCGAGCTCGAGCACATCGCGACGATCAACATCATGAGCAAGGCCTGGTGCGAGAAGAACCGCGCGGCGAAGCCGCAGAACTACACGCAGAAGGAAGACATGATCACCGCGCGCGAGGCGAACGGCACCGGGCCGTGCATGCTGAAGGCGCGCGAGCCCGACGTGAAGACCGTCCTCGTGAAGAATCCCAACGCTACGTCGACGACGAGAAGATCTGTCAGGCGCTCGCCGCGATGTGAGCGCAGATCGGCGTCAGGGTCGCGGTCAACGCGATGCGGCGCGCGACCTACTTCCCGAAGCTCGAGAAGACCGACACGAGCATGTACATGCCGGGCCGGGGCGGCGCCACGACCGACGCGATCTTCGTGCCGCGGTGCACCGCGCCGACAACAATGTCATCCCTTACTGGGTGACGATCCAGTAGCCGACGGCCGGAGCGTCCGCTCGGCCCAGGCGGCGAACGCATCCGCGAGCTCTCCGCGAATCTCGGAATCCCTGCGCCCCGTGCGCGCGGGAACGTGAAACGAATGGTCGGCTGCGTCGAGCAACGTGAGCGCCGCGCGGGCGCCCAGGCGCTCGACGAGGGCTCGCAACAGCGGCAGGTCCGCGAGGTCGTCGCGCGTCCCCTGCAGGAACAGCATCGGGATCGCGACGTCGGCGAGATGAGCGCCGCGCTCGTCCGACGGCTTTCCCGCCGGATGCAGCGGAAAGCCCAGGAAGACGAGGCCACGGACTCCCGCCAGCGGCGAGATCGCCTGCGCCTGCGACGTCATGCGCCCGCCGAAGGACCTTCCGCCCGCGAGGAGCGGCAGGGCCGGTAACCGCTTGCCTGCTTCCGCGACGGCGGCGCGGACCGCCGCATGCGCGACCTTGGGCGCATCCGGCCGCTTCGACCCGCGCTCCATGTACGGAAACTGGTAGCGGAGCGTGGCGATGCCGCGGCGCGCGAGATCGCCGGCTACGGCCGCCATGAACGGATGCGTCATGCCCGCTCCGGCGCCGTGGGCCATGACGTAGCATGCGTGCGGCGACGACGGCGCCTGCAGCAGGCCGCTTACGCCCTGTCCCTCGGCGACGGCGATCGAAAGCGGCTCAGGCTTCTCGCTCATCGTTGCGGGTCCAGCGTCAGCAGGAGACGGAACGGTGCGCCAGACCGCCCATACCCCGAAGTCCGACTGGGGTATTGGAGGACGGCGGGGTATGGGCGGTGTGGCGCACTGGGATTGCCGGAAGCGCCGACCTCATACCACAAGCGCGATCTCGACGCGCCGGTTGCGCCGGCCCTCGCTGCGAATCTTCAGCACGCGGATGCCGCCGATCTCGGCGATGTTGCGCACGTGGGTGCCGCCGCACGGCTGCAGATCGATCCCGGGAATCCTGAGCAGGCGCACCCGCCCGCTCCCGCGCGGCGGCTGCACGCTCATCGTCTTCACGAGCTCGGGCCGCGCATCGAGCTCCTCGTCGGTGATCCACACGGTCTCCGTGTCCACGCCGCGCGCGATCAGCGCGTTCGTCTCGCGCTCGATCGCTGCCGGCGTCGAGCAGGCTCATGTCGATGTCGAAGTCGAGGCGCGCCTTGTCCGGAGCGATGTTGCCGCCGGTGACCGGCGCGACCACCACGCACGACATCACGTGCAGCGCCGTGTGCAGGCGCATCAGCGCATAGCGGCGCGGCCAGTCGAGCGCGAGCTCGACCGTTTCCCCCACCTCCGGTGGCGGCATCGCGGGCGCGGCGATGTGCCGGACGCTGTCGACGGCATCGCCCTTGCGGGTGTCGACGATCGCGATCTGCTGCCCGTTGCCGCGGACGAGCACGCCAACATCGCCCTGCTGTCCCCCGCCCATCGGGTAGAAGATCGTGCGGTCGAGCTCGATGCCGCGCTCGTCCGCCGCGACGACTCGCGCCGTCGCGGTCTTCGCGTAGGCATCGTCCCTGAAGATCAGCTCCGTGCTCATCGCTTCCCGCTCCCCGTGCCCGTCGAATGGAACCGCAGCAGCGCCTGCGCGTACGCCGGCGCCGTCGGCTCGTGCATGAAGTACGCGTGGATCTCCCGCCACGACGTCGCGTCGAGGCGTTGCGCCCACCGCTTCAGGTCGTCGTCCGAGTACGTTTCGAGCCGCAACCGCACGTAGCCCCAGGGCGCCGTCTCCACGAGCGGCGGCGGCGCGTTGTCCTCGCGCTCGGACAGGCACAGCGCCGCGCCGGCTTCCCTGAGCGCCGCGTAGACGTCGTCGGCAAACCAGGTGTCGCTGCGAAACTCGAACGCCGCGCGGTGGCCGGCGGGAAGGATGCCGAGAAAGGCAATGAGGCGCGGCAGGTCCTTCTTGAGATTCGGCGGCAGCTGGAACAGGACCGGACCGCGCTTGGTTCCGAGCGCCGCGAGGTTGCGATAGAGATAGCCGAGCGGTTCGGCGGCCGTCTCGGCCTTGATCCGCGCGATGTGCGTGATCCGGCGCGACGCCTTGATAGCGAAGCGAAAGTGCGCGGGCGTCGCGGCCTTCCAGCTCTCCAGCACCTCCGTCCTGGGCATCCGGTAGAACGTGTTGTTGATCTCGACGGTCGACAGGCGTTCCGCGTAATAGGGAAGCATTTCCTCGGGCTTGATCTTCTCGGGATAGAACGTTCCCTTCCACTCCTTGAAAGAATAGCCGCTCGCTCCCGCCAAAAGCCTCGACGTGGTCATTTTCCGATCCTCGTGACGCTGCTCGCCGCCTGCATCGCTAGAATCCCCGGATGGCAAAGAGCAGCCTGACCGAATATTCGGCCAAACGGACGTTCACGGCCACCCCCGAGCCGCCGGCGACCCTTCGCGCCGCCTCCGGCGGCCCGCTGCTGTTCGTCGTCCAGCAGCACTCGGCGCGGCGGCTGCACTACGACTTCCGTCTCGAATGCGACGGCGTCCTGAAGTCGTGGGCCGTTCCCAAAGGGCCGGCGCTCGACCCGAGCGAGAAACGATTGGCCGTGCAGACCGAGGATCATCCGTTCGACTATGCCTCGTTCGAAGGCGTGATTCCACCGGGCCAGTACGGCGCGGGCGAAGTGATCGTCTGGGATTGCGGCGTCTATTCGCCCGATGAAGGAGGCGCCACCTGGTTCCACGACCGCGACGCGGCGGAGCGCGAAGCAAGGGAAGGCTTCGCCAAGGGCAAGCTGAGCTTCCTGCTGCGCGGGGAGAAGCTCAAGGGATCGTTCGCGCTCGTGCGGACCAGGGAAGCGAAGCAGTGGCTCCTGCTGAAGCACAAGGACCGCTTCGCGGTGCCCGTCGATGTCACGCTTCGGAACCGCTCGGTCCTCTCCGCCATGGCGGTCGAGGACCTCAAGGTCGTGCCTGCGCACCGGATTCGCGCCGCGGAGCTCGTTCCTTCGGGCAAGGTCGTGCCGATGCCTTCGCGGCTCGCGCCGATGCTCGCCGAAGCGGGCGACGCGCCGTTCAACCGTCCCGACTGGATGTGGGAGCCGAAGCTCGATGGTTACCGTGTTCTCGCGTTCGTCGACGAGCACGGCGTCAAGCTGCGCTCGCGCCGCGGACTGGAGCTCGCGCCGAAGTTTCCGCTGCTCGCCGCGGAGCTCCGCAAGCAGGCGGTCGACGGAATGATCCTCGACGGCGAGATCGTCGCGTTCGATGGCGCAGGCAAGCCGTCGTTCGGAGCGCTGCAGGAGCGCGCCCAGCTCAAGACGGAGCGGGAGATTGCCGCCGCCGACCGGAGCACCCCGGTGGTCTTCTACTGCTTCGACATGCCGCATTTCGCCGGGATCGATCTCACCCGTTCGCCGTATCGGGATCGCCGCCGCTATCTCGCCCAGTGCCTGCTGCCGACTCCCCGCGTCCAGCTCGTGCATGCGGTGGAAGACGGCGCTGCGTTGCAGGCGGCGGCGCTCGCGAGCGGGTTCGAAGGCGTGGTCGCGAAGCGCAAGGACAGCGGCTACGAAGCCGGCCGGCGTTCGACATCGTGGGTGAAGGTGAAGCCGACGCAAGGCGCGGACTTCGTCGTCGGCGGCTACACGCAGGGCAAGGGTTCGCGCGCGCCGCTCGGCGCGATCCTCGTCGGCTACTGGGACGGGGGAAAGAACCGAGGCAAGCTCCGCTACGCGTCGCACGTCGGCTCGGGCTTCGACGGGCGCGCGCTCGCGCAAGTGAAGGCGCGATTGGCCCCGCTCGAACGGAGCACGTGTCCCTTCACCGAGGTGCCCGAGCAGAATGCTCCGACGACCTGGGTCGAGCCCAGGGTCGTCGCCGAAGTGAGCTTCCAAAGCTGGACCGACGACGATCATTTGCGTGCGCCGGTGTTCCTTCGCCTGCGCGACGACGTCGATCCGAAAGCGGTCCGTCGCTTGACGCCCGGCGGCGCCGCGGCGACGGTGGCGGCGACGGGCGACCCGGTCGACGAGATCCTCGCGCAGCTCGAAACCGCCAGGGCGGCCATGACGCTTGCGGTGGGACCGCACCGGATCCGCCTGACGCATCTCGATCGCGTCTATTGGCCGGCCAATCCGGCCCTGAAGCAGCCCGCGCTCACCAAGCGCGATCTGCTGCGCTACTGCACGCGGATCTCGCCGTACATGCTGCCGCACCTTGCCGATCGCCCGCTGACGATGATCCGCATGCCGGACGGCATTCGCGGGCAGAGATTCTTCCAGAAGCACTGGGAGCAGGAGCGACCCGGGTTCGTCGAGTCGATCACGGTGTTCTCGGGCCACAAGGACGAGCGGCACGAGTATCTGCTGTGCAACAACCTGCCGACGCTGCTGTGGCTCGCGCAATCCGGCACGCTCGAGTTTCACGTCTGGCATTCGCGCGCCAAGTGGGAGCCCGACGCGCGCTCGAAGAGCACCGACTACGCGAGCTCGCTCGCCTCGCTCGAGGCTTCGGTGCTCAACTATCCCGACTACGTGCTGTTCGACATCGATCCCTACATCTATTCCGGCAACGAGTCCGCCGGCGCGGAGCCGGAGCTCAATACCGTCGCCTTCGAGAAAGGCAAGGAGGTCGCGTTCTGGCTGCACGACCTCCTCGGGAGCATGTCGCTCGAAGCGATCGTCAAGACGTCCGGCAAGACCGGCCTCCACGTGTTCGTGCCGATCAAGCGGACGCTCGACTTCGATGCGGTCCGGCACGTCTCCGAGCTGGTCGGCCGGCACCTGATGCGCGCGCATCCGCAGGACATCACGATGGAGTGGAGCGTGCCGAAGCGCACCGGCAAGATCTTCATGGACCACAACATGAACGTCCGCGGCAAGACGCTGAATGTCGCGTATTCGCCGCGCGGCGAGCCCGGAGCGCCGGTCTCGATGCCTCTGACCTGGGAAGAGCTCGGCAGCGCCCACCCGCTCGACTTCCGGATCACGAACGCCGCGGAGCGCCTCGCGCAAACAGGTGATCGCTGGAAAGATGCGCTGGAGAAGAAGCAGAGCCTAGAGAAAGCGCTGGGGAGCGGCAAGGCATGAGTTTTCGTGACACTGGAGGACGCGCGGGCGTTGCGTTCCCGCGACACGGCGGGCCGGCGATGCGCGTTCCGGGCAACGCCCGCATTGGCGTACCCGGCACAATGGACTACAGTATCAATCCCTTACGGCAAAGAGCTGAACCTCGGCAGGAGGCATGGAATGGCGGCACGATCCATCGCGAGTCTGACGGTTTCCTTCGGGCTGGTGTCGATCCCGGTGAAGCTCTACTCGGCCACCGAGGCGAGCAAGGCGATCTCGTTCAACCTGCTGCACAAGACGTGCGGGTCGCGCGTCAAGCAGCAGTACTTCTGCATCAAGGAGGACATCCCGGTCGCGCGCGAGGACATGGTGAAGGGCTACGAATTCGCGAAGGACCAGTACGTGATGTTCACGCCGCAGGAGCTGAAGGCGATGGAGGAGGCCGGCACGCACATGGCCGAGATCACCGAGTTCGTGCCGCTCGAGTCGGTCGACCCGGTGTACTTCGACAAGGCGTACTACCTCGCTCCCGACAAGGGCGGCGCCAAGCCGTACGCTCTCCTCGCCAGCGCGCTGCGCGAATCGAAGCGCTGCGCGCTCGGGCGGTGGGCCGCGCGCGGCAAGCAGTACATCGTGATGATCCGCCCGGTCGACGACGGCCTCGTGATGCAGCAGCTCCTCTACGCCGGCGAAGTGCGCGCGATGAAGGAGCTCGAGATCCCCAGGACCGAAGTGAAGCCTGCCGAGCTGAAGCTCGCGCAGCAGCTGATCGAGCAGCAGGCCTCCGACACCTTCGATCCCTCGGCGTACACCGACGACGTTGCCGCACGCGTCGAGGCGGCCGTGCAGAAGAAGGTCGAGGGCCACGAGATCACGCTCGCCGAGGCGCCCGAAGGCGGCGCGCAGGTCATCGACTTGATGGAAGCGCTCCGCGCGAGCCTCGAGAAGAAGGCGCCGGCGCGCGGGAAGACAGCCGAGGCGACCGCGCCGCGGGCCGCGGTGCCCGCCGCCGCGGCGAGGAAGCCCCCCAAGCGCGCCGCAGCGGAACCTGCCCAACCCGCCGAGGCAGCGATCGCGGCAAGGAAGCGTGCGAAGAAAGGTTAGCGGGCGGACCGCGGGACCCTTGGTGCAACCGTATGGCGTCCGCGACGTCGAGAAGTTGCTCGGGTTGCCGCGCAGCGCGCTTCGGGCGTTGATCGGAGCCGGCTTCGTGTCGCCCGCGCGCGGACCGCGCGGCGCCTGGCGCTTCTCCTTCCAGGACCTGATCCTGCTGCGCACCGCCCGGTCGCTGGCCGCCGCGAAGGTGCCGCAACGGCGAATCATCCGATCGCTGAAGGACCTGCGCGGCCATCTCCCCGACACGATGCCGTTGACCGGCCTTCGCATCGGCGCGGTGGCCGATCGCGTGGTCGTCCGCGAGGGCAGCAGCCGCTGGCAGGCGGAATCGGGCCAGTATGTGCTCGAGTTCGACGGCGATCCTGCCGACGGCTCGCTGAGCGTGATCGAACGCGCTCCGGCGCACGGCGCCGACGCGCCGCGGAGCGCACGGCAATGGTTCGCGCAGGGAGCCGCGCTCGAAGGCAGGGACCCGAAAGGCGCGCAGGAGGCGTACGAACACGCCATCGTCGAGGATACGGCGTTCCTCGATGCGTACATCAATCTGGGCCGCCTGCTGCACGAGACGAAGCACCATGCCAAGGCCGAGGGCGTCTACCGCGAGGCGATCCGGCGCTGCGGCAACGATTCGGTCCTGCTGTACAACCTCGGGGTGCTTCTCGACGACCAGGATCGCCTGCCCGACGCCCTCGACGCATACGAGGCGGCGCTCGCGAGCGATCCCGCCTTCGCCGATTGCCACTACAACCTTGCGCTGCTGTACGAGAGGCTCGCGAAGCCCAAGGAAGCGCTGCGCCACATGGCGCGCTATCGCGCGCTCTCCGGCACCCGGTCGAAGTAGCGGCGCGTCACCCTTTGCCGGCGGTCGGCGTCGTGAGGTAGCGCGTCGCCGCGACCCCGATGGCGACGCTCACCGCGGCGAGCAGCGCGAATTCCAACCATCCGGCGCGCGTGCCGGCAACAGCCGCGCTCTCGGCGGCGTCGATCAGCCCCGCCGTCACGAGGTACCCGGGCAGCGCGCGGGCGTCGAAGCGCAGCAGGTAGTAGACGACACCCGTAGCGACGATCCCCGCCGCGACACCCTCCGCCAGCGCGGCGCCGGCATCGCCCGCCTTCACCGCGACGAGGCCGGTGATCAGGGCGACCACGACCATGCCCGCGAGCCATGACCGGCGCGTCCACGCCGCCGTGACGCGATCGAGAATGTGCAGCACGAAAAGACCGATGCCGATCGCCGACAGAGCGGAGAGGCCCGAGAGCGCGGCGGCGCCCCACGGCCAAGCTGCCGAGTCGAACGCCGACGAAGGCCAGAGCGGAGCGTCGGGCGGGACGAGGCTTCCCGCCACGGCGCCCGCTCCCGCGACGAAGAGTGCGGCCGCCACACCGGCCGCCCATGGCGGCAGCCGGCCCGCCGGTGGCGTGTTGGGCGCCGAGCGCGCGGCCCAGAAGCCCACGCCCGCCGCCAGCGCGACGACGAGCGCCGCGAAGGTCGCCGCGAGGAGCGAGCGCGCCACGGCCAGCAGCGCCTGCCAGGCGATGGGTTCGGTCGTCGTCCACTGCATCGCGAGGGAGGGCCACATGACGGCGACGCCGGCGGCGGATCCGCCGAGCGCCACCGCGAAGACGAGGGCGACCGCGCGGGCGTCGCAGTGGCCGTGCATCCAGCTCCGCACGGCCGCCACGAGCGTCGCGAGCGCGGCGAGCGCGAAAACGAGGCCGATGGCCATCTTCGCGATCTGCACGCGCCCGGAGCGCTCGCGCTCCGCGCGCAGCCACGTTTCCGGCACGTACACGTAGCGTCCGGCGCCGACGACTTCGTCGCCGCCGAGCGTCACCGCCATGCGCGCCTCGCCGTCCTTGCCGACGTCAACGCGCGGATCGGCGAACACGAAGGCCCAATCGGTGCGCGCCGGCCGATCCCGCTCGTCCGCCGCGACGAGCTTGAGCGCGGCGGGATCCACGCCGAAATTCTCGCGCACGTGACGCTCGGCGAGCGCGAGGGCGGGTTCCTTCGCGAGCCGCGCGCCCGGCCGCCCCTCGGGCAGCGCATGGCGCACTTGGCGCACCTTGCCCGAAGGCTCGATGGTGACGCGCCATTCCTCGGCGCGCGCCGCGACGTCGCCTTCGAACATCGCATACCGCACGTCCCAGAGCGGGGGCGCGAGCGTGACGCCGACGAGTCCCCGGTAGATGGCCGCACCCGCCTCGCGCCACACGAACTTGTGCTGCGTCCACTGCGCATCGTCGCTCGCGTCGCGCACCGTCGAGAACCGCCGCCATTCCGGACCGAGCATGACGCCGCGCGTCTTCAGCGCCGCATCGGCCGCGGCCTCGGCCGCCGCGCGATCGAGCGCCATCGCGGGCGCGTCCGCGCGCATCGGCGCGAACGCGACCCACGCGGCGAAGCCCGCGAGCCCGAGATAGGGCAGCGAGCGCTGCACGAGGTCCTGTCCGCGCGAGGCTGCGGCGACGCGACGTTCGGGCGCGCGGATCGGGGCGGGTGCACGCGGCATCCAGGCGCGGTTTTCGAGCGCGCCCGGCAGGTCGCCCCAGGCGCCCGCCCTGGCCCGGCGCCAGAGCACGACCGCGAGCGGCACCAGCGCGGCGGCGACGACGGCCACACGTTGCGTGCCGGCGCCCGGCGCGTCGACGAGGAAGAGCGGGATCGAGAACAGCGCGAGATCGTAGAGCGCGTGCAGCAGGATCGTGGGCAGCAATCCGAAGCGCAGGAAGATCGCGGCCCACATCATCGACGGCAGCACGAGCTCGACGAGCCGCGAATAGGCCGGAAAGCCCGGGTAATTCGCGTGCGCGCCGCCGAAGACCACCGCCTGCAGGACGAACGCGACGGCGATGCCGGCGCGCCTCGCGCCGAAGCGCGCGCCGATCAGCGCGCCGAGCGCCAGCGGAACGGCGCGGAACAGGCACTCCTCCATGAAGCCCGCCTGCAGCGAGACGGCGATCGGCATCAGCGCCGGCACCGCGAACGAGAGGATGTTGGGATCGGTGAGCGACTCGGACGGTTGCCACCAGCCGAGCCAGCGGTTCGTCGCGTAGTAGAAGAGGGCGATCAGCGCGAGCTCGACCGGCACGAAGCCGTAGCCGCCGAGCGTGCGTCCCAGCACCTCGCGCGACGCGCCGCCTTGTGCGGACCAGACGCGCCACAGCTGGGGCTGGTGGGGAAACGCGCGCCGCGTGAGGCTTTCCGCCGCCATGAAGACGAGCGCATACGCCATCCCGCCCCCGATGGCGACCGCCGCCACCGCACCCGCCTGACGCAGCCAGAACGTCGTCACCGATTGCGCGGTGTCGAAGTCGAACCAGGCCGTCGGGGCCGCGGAAAGCGTCGTCGCGGCCATCAGTCCGCCGACGACGAAACCGGCGGCGAGCGCGGGACGAACCGAGAGCCAGTGCTGCCGCGCCAGCCACAATACGCCGAGGATGCATCCGCCGAGGCCGTAGAGAAGTCCGGCGGACACACCGGCGATTCCCGCGATCGCGTCGTTCGCGCTGCGAAGCTCGCGGAACCGGCGGTCGAAGGACTCGGGCACATGCACGTACGGCGCGACGCCGATGAGCTCGTCGCCGGCGACCGCGAGCCGCAACCGGATATGCGCCTCGCCCAGCGCGTCGGGACGCTGGTAGACGAACGCGTGGTCGACCCTCCCGTTGGGGCGTGTCTGCTGCGACTGCTCGAGCAGCGTGTACGGCTTGAGATCGACCTGCCAGTCCGCCGCCGCCCGCTCCTCCGCGAGCGCGCGCGCGGCCGCCGCCGGGAGCGCCTTGGTCGCCGCATCGCGCACGTACGTCTCCGCCACGCGGCGGTTGAACCCGTTGGACGCGCCGTCCGGACGGAAACGGATCGTGACCTCGCTCACTTCTCCCGGCTGGAAGATGCGCACGTCCCACCAGTACGGCGCATAGACGTCGCCCTTGACCAGCGCCGCGAACGCGGCGCGGCCGCCGCCTTCGAGCTCGACGTAGTTCTGCGTCGCGCTGTCGTGCGCGAAGCGGACGGCGCTTCGCGCCTCGGGAGGCGCGAGCGCCAGCCGCGCGGCGATCGCGTCCGCCTTCGTGAGCGCCTCGGAGCGCGACAGCGTGATGTCGAGATTGACGAGCGGAATCGCGAGCGGAAAGAACCGCCACGCGACGGCGAGGGCCAGCACCGAGAGCGTCGCGAACGCGAGCCAGAATGCGGGCCGGAAGGTCCAGCCGGTCCGGTCGGCCGTCATTCGTGTGCCCCCACGCTTGCGGCCTCATTGGACAATTCGGCCGCGGCGCTGCCCCCCGAGGGGGCGCAATGAGCGCCTTGGGGCGGCCCTGCGGCGCTCATGGCCGCAGCTGAATCACGCCGCGCGCCGCGAGCGCATCGATGCGGGCGGCGTCCAACGCGAGCCGCTCCTTCAGCACCGCCGCCGTGTGCTCGCCGAGGAGCGGCGGCGGATGCTCGCATTCCGCGGGCGTGGCCGAGAGACGGATCGGCGTGCCGACCTGCGGGACCACGCCGGCGAGCGCGTGCGGCAGGTCGCGGCGCAGTCCGCGCGCGGCGAGCTGCGGGTCGGCGAACACCTGATCGAGCCGGTTGATGGGGCCGCAGGGCACGCCGACCGGCTCGAGCGCCTCGAGCCATTGCCGTTGCGTCCGCGTGGCCATCACCTCGGCGATCAGCGGGACGAGAACCGCTCGATTGCGCACGCGCTCGGCATTCTTCGCATAGCGCGGATCCGCCGCCCATTCCACCGTGCCGGCCGCCTCGCAGAACCTCGCGAACTGGCTGTCGTTGCCGACCGCGAGGATCACGTGGCCGTCCGAGCACGCGAACACCTGATAGGGGACGATGTTCTGATGCGCGTTGCCGGCACGGCCGGGCGGCTTGCCCGTGACGAGGTAGTTCATGTTCATCACCGCCATCATCGCGACGGCGGAGTCGAAGAGGCAGGTGTCGATCCACTGCCCCTGCCCCGTGCGGTCGCGATGCGCGAGAGCCGCCTGGATGGCCACGGTCGCGTACATCCCCGTCATCAGATCCGTGATCGCGATGCCGGCCTTCTGCGGCCCGCCGCCCGGCAGGTCGTCCCGCTCGCCGGTCACGCTCATGAAGCCCGACATTCCCTGGATGATGAAATCGTATCCGGCCCGGTCGGCGTAAGGACCGTTCTGGCCGAAACCGGTGATCGACGCATAGACGAGGCGCGGATTGAGCGCCGAGACGGACGCGTAGTCGAGGCCGTACTTCTCGAGCCCGCCCACCTTGTAGTTCTCGACCAGCACGTCCGCCTGCCGCGCGAGATCGCGGACGATCGCCTGCCCGTCGGCCGTCGTGAAGTCGACGGCGACGGAGAGCTTGCCGCGATTGCACGCGAGGTAATAGGCGGCCTCGGTCGTGTCGCGCCCCTGCGCGTCCTTGAGATACGGCGGGCCCCACGCCCGCGTGTCGTCACCGCCGCCGGGCCGCTCGATCTTGATGACGGTGGCCCCGAGATCCGCGAGGATCTGCGTGCACCACGGCCCCGCGAGCACGCGGGAGAGATCGAGGATGGTCAGGTGGGCAAGGGGGCCGGACATCGTCGGATCGGGCGGCGCGCTCGACCGGCGTTCCGGCAGGCGGTGCGCCGTCGACGTGCGATTTGACCGCGGGTCAGGACTTCAGTGCCGCCAGCACTTCGTCGAGCATCTTCTTGGCGTCGCCGAAGAGCATGCGATTGTTGTCCTTGTAGAACAGCGGATTGTCGACGCCGGCATATCCGGACGCCATGCTCCGCTTCATGACGACCGACGTCTTGGCCTTCCAGACTTCGAGCACCGGCATGCCGGCGATCGGACTGGTCGGGTCTTCCTGCGCGGCCGGATTCACGATGTCGTTGGCGCCGATGACCATCGCGACGTCGGTGTCCGGAAAGTCCTCGTTCAACTCGTCCATCTCGAACACGATGTCGTACGGCACCTTGGCCTCCGCCAGCAGCACGTTCATGTGGCCGGGCATGCGGCCGGCCACGGGATGGATGCCGAAACGGACGTTGACGCCCCTCTCGCGCAGCACCTTGGTGATTTCGTAGACGGTGTGCTGCGCCTGCGCGACCGCCATGCCGTAGCCCGGAACGATGATCACGTTCTTCGCTTCGCGGAGGAGCTCGGCGGTCTCGGGCGCCAGGATCGGGTTCACCTCACCCGCCGGCTGCACGGCCCCGGCCGCGGCCGGGGCACCGCTGTCGGTGCCGAAGCCGCCCGCAATGACGCTGATGAAATTGCGGTTCATCGCCCGGCACATGATGTAGGACAGGATCGCGCCGCTCGATCCGACCAGCGCGCCGACGACGATCAGGAGGTCGTTGGAGAGCATGAAGCCGGTCGCCGCCGCCGCCCACCCGGAGTAGCTGTTCAGCATCGACACCACGACCGGCATGTCGGCGCCGCCGATGGCCATGACCATGTGGACGCCGAACAGAAGAGCAACGACGGTCATGACGATCATCGGCGTCATCGCTCCGGCCACGGTGTGCGCGTTGACGAACACATAGCCGAAGTAGATGACGGCGATGAGGCCCGCGAGATTCAGCAGATGTCTCCCGGGCAGCAGGACCGGCTTGCCGGTGATCCTGGCGGAGAGCTTGCCGAAGGCGATCACCGAGCCCGAGAATGTCACGGCGCCGATCAGCACGCCGACGTACATTTCCATCTCGTGGATCGCCTGCTCGGCGGGCGTCATGCCGACCGACACGGCCGGATCGATGAAATTGGCGTAGCCGACAAGCATCGCGGCAAGACCCACGAGGCTGTGCATCAGGGCGACGAGCTCCGGCATCTGCGTCATCTTGACGACCCGCGCCGCGTAGAGACCCACGCCGGCGCCGATCACCATCGCGGCGAGAATGTACGGCAGCCCCGCGGGGGTCACCTGTACGCCGAAAACCGTGGCGAGCACTGCGATCGCCATGCCGATGATGCCGTACAGGTTGCCGCGCCGCGACGTCTCCGGGTTGGACAGCCCGCCCAGGCACAGGATGAAGAGGATCGTGGCCCCGATGTAGGCGACCGTCGAGAGACTGGAGGTCATGTTCTCTTCTTCCCTATTTGCGGAACATCTGCAGCATGCGCTGGGTCACGGCGAAACCGCCGAACATGTTGATCGTCGCGAGCCCGATGCCGCCCACGGCCAGCCAGCGGATCCACTCGTTCGGCCGAGAAAGGTCGGAGGAGATCTTCGTCAGGTCCGGCGCGATCTGCACCAGCGCGCCGATGGCGATGATGCTGCTGACCGCGTTGGTCACGCTCATCAACGGCGTGTGCAGCGCCGGCGTGACGTTCCAGACCACCATGTATCCGACGAAGCAGGCCAGGATGAACACGGTGAAGTGCGCAAGGAAGCTCGGCGGCGCAAACCGGCCGACGAGCAGGAACAGGAGCGCGCCGATGCCGAAGACCACCGCCGTCTTCGTGCCGGACATCGGGCCGCCGGATCCGCCGTGACCGTGACCCTTCGCCTTGGGCGGCGCCACGACCGGCTTGGCGGCGGTCACTGCGGGCACGGCGGAGAGCTTCGGCGCCGGCGGCGGCCAGGTGACCTCGCCCTTGTCGATGACCGTGGTGCCGCGCAGGACCTCGTCCGTCATGTCGACCTTGACGGCGTCGCCTTCGATGCTCTTCGTCTTGAGCATGTCTTCCATCAGGCGGAAGAGGTTCGTCGCGTAGAGCGTCGACGCCTGCTTCGCGAGGCGGCTCGGCAGGTCCTTGTAGCCAATGATGGTGACGCCGTGCCTGACGACGACCTCGCCCGGCACCGTGCACTCGCAGTTGCCGCCCTGCTCCGCCGCCATGTCGACGATGACGCTGCCCTGCTTCATCGACTTGACCATCTCTTCCGTGATGAGGCGCGGCGCGGGCTTGCCCGGTATGAGCGCCGTCGTGATGATGATGTCGACGTCCTTGGCCTGCTTCGCGAACACCTCTTTCTGGGCCTTCTGGAAGCCTTCGCTCATCACCTTCGCGTAGCCGCCGACCCCGCTGCCCTCCTCCTCGTAGTCCACGGGCACATACTCGCCGCCGAGCGACTTGATCTGATCCGCGACTTCCGGCCGTGTGTCGTTGGCCCGCACGATGGCACCGAGGCCGGACGCGGCGCCGATCGCGGCAAGCCCCGCGACGCCGGCACCGATGACGAAGACCTTGGCGGGCGGCACCTTGCCCGCCGCCGTGATCGAGCCGGTGAAGAAGCGGCCGAACTCGTGCGCCGCCTCGATGACGGCGCGGTAACCGCCTATGTTGGCCATCGACGACAGCGCGTCGAGCTTCTGCGCCCGCGAGATGCGCGGCACGCTGTCCATCGCCAGCACGGTCACCTTCCGGGCGGCGAGTTGCCGCAGCAACTCGGGGTTCTGCGCCGGCCAGATGAAGCTGACCAGCGTGCCGCCCTCGCGCAGCAGGCCGACTTCCTCGCTGCTCGGAGCGCGCACCTTGAAGATGATGTCGGCCATCGCCCAGAGCTTCGCCCTGTCGGCCACGATCTCGGCTCCGGCGGCGCGGTAGGCATCGTCGTTGATCTGAGCCGCGTCACCGGCACCCGCCTCGACGGCGACCCTGAAACCCTGCTTGATGAGCTTCTCGACGACCTCGGGTACCGTCGCTACCCGTTTCTCACCGGGAAAGCTCTCTCGTGGGACTCCGATCACCAATGACATTCCCCT
The DNA here is from genome assembly GCA_963724545.1 of uncultured beta proteobacterium. Lineage (GTDB taxonomy): Bacteria > Pseudomonadota > Gammaproteobacteria > Burkholderiales > Casimicrobiaceae > CAIWHR01. The sequence goes on along the minus strand of CAVRVC010000011.1, from coordinate 208,999 downwards.
CTCCCCAGAAACGATGCCGCCGTCCGAAACAGTGCGCGTAATGCTGCCACAAACCAGCCCCGCGCGCCTGACCCAAGTCATGTTCGTTGCACTACCATGGCGCTTCTCCACGGCTTTAGGCGCGCCCCGTGCACGAACGCTGGCAGGAACACTTCGCCCACGACGTCGAATTCCACCGCAAGACGGCGGCGATGTACGACCACGTCAACACGGAACCGCGTCAGCTCGCGAACGACCTCCTGTTCGCCGGGCTGGATCGCCGCGTCGCGAAAGGCGCCGCGATGCTGGATCTCGGCTGCGGCACCGGACAGATGCTGTTGCGCTATGCCACGCGCTTCGGGCGCTGCGTCGGGGTCGATCACAGCGCCGAAATGCTCGCGGTGGCACGGCAGCGCGTGCCGGGCGTCGCGACGGGACGGTGCACCCTGGTGGAGTCCGATTTCTTCCAGTACCTCGACAGGAACCGGGACCGCTACTCGCTCGTGACCTGTGTCGGCTGCCTGCACCATCTTCCGGCCGACGCGTTCGATCCGTTCTTCCGCCTGGTGCGCACTCATCTCGACCCCAACGGGCAGCTTCTGCTCGCCGAGCCGATCGACACCGGCGGCGCGCAGCCGCCGGGACCGGTGACGAGATGGAACGCGGGATCGGTGATGGCCGCGCGCGCCGCGCTGATGCCGATGGAGGAAAGCCACGAGGCGCCGATCGGCGCGGACGTTCTGCTCCGGCAGCCGCGGCGACACGACTTTCGACTCGTGGTCGCCGCGCGCGGCTGGGAATTGTTCCAGCACGACCTGCCCGCCAGCGCGCTCGACCAGCTGGCCATGCGCTGGCTGCACGCCCGCCACGGCCGGACGGGCAACATCGTGGCGGCGCTGTGGCAGGCTGCCTGATCTTCGGCGCGGGCAGCAGGCTTTCCGCGTCAGATCGCCGCGGCGATGGCCTTGCCCACGTCGGTCGTCGTGGCCTTGCCGCCGATGTCGGGCGTGCGCGGCGCCGCCGGGTCGGCGAGCACGCGCTCGATCGCGCCGACGACGGCCGCCGCGGCATCGGCGTGCCCCAGATGCTCCAGCATCAGCGCGCCCGACCAGATCTGCCCGATGGGATTGGCGACGCCCTTGCCGGCGATGTCCGGCGCCGAACCGTGCACCGGCTCGAACAGCGACGGATGCTTCCGCTCCGGATTGATGTTGCCGGACGGCGCGATGCCGATCGTGCCGCACACCGCCGGACCGAGGTCGGACAGGATGTCGCCGAACAGATTGGAGCCGACGACGACGTCGAAGCGCTCCGGCCGTGCGACGAAGTGCGCGACCAGGATGTCGATGTGGAACTGGTCGATCCGGATGTCCGGGTACCGTGCGGCCATTGCCTTGAAGCGCTCGTCCCAGTACGGCATCGTGATCGAGATGCCGTTCGACTTGGTGGCGGACGTGAGGTGCTTCGCCGCGCGCTTGCCGGCGAGCTCGAACGCGAACTGCAGAATGCGGTCGACGCCCTTGCGGGAGAAGATCGACTCCTGGAACACGATCTCGCGCTCGGTGCCCTCGAACATCCGGCCGCCGACGGACGAGTATTCGCCCTCGGTGTTCTCGCGCACGACGACGAAGTCGACGTCGCCCGGACGCTTGCCTGCGAGCGGGCTCGGAATGCCCGGCATCAGGCGGCACGGCCGCAGGTTCACGTACTGGTCGAAGCCGCGCCGGAACTGGATGAGCGAGCCCCAGAGCGACACGTGGTCCGGCACGGTCGCGGGCCAGCCGACGGCGCCGTAGTAGATCGCGGCGAACGGCGACAGCGTGTCGAACCAGTCCTCGGGCATCATGCGTCCATGCTTCGCGTAGTGATCGCAGTTCCAACCGAATTCGCGCCATTCGAGTCCGAGCGAGAACTTGCGCGCCGCGGCCTCGAGCACGCGCAGGCCCTCCGGGACGACTTCCTTGCCGATGCCGTCGCCGGGAATGACCGCTATCCGGTGGTTCTTCATGTGGGCTCCTCGAGTCGCCAGCATTCTAGGCGATGCGCTCGGCGCATCCAAACGGAGCCGTGACGATGCGCTCCTTCTTTCTCGTCGCCCTGCAGCTCGGTCTCATCGCTGCGATCGTGCTGCCGTTCGGCAGCGTGGGCTGGGACCACGCCGCAAGCGCGCTCGTCGCCGCCGGCGCGGCACTGGGCGTGTGGGCACTGACGGCGAACCGCCCCGGCAACTTCAACATCCGCCCCGAGCCCAAGGCGGGCGGACAACTCGTGCGACGGGGGCCCTATCGCTACATCCGACATCCGATGTATGCCGCGCTCATGCTCGCGATGCCGGGCTTCTGCATCGGCTACGCCACGCCGTGGCGATGGGGTGCGCTCGCGGCCCTCCTCGTCGTGCTCGTCGTCAAGGCGGGTATCGAGGAGACGGCGATGACCGCGCGGCACTCGGACTACGCCGACTACGCGCGGAGCACCAAGCGCTTCGTGCCGTTCATCTGGTGATCGGCGCGCCGCGGGCGGCGCGCATGGTCACGCGCATCATCCATCTGCCCGATGGCGCGGGGCGTGCGCGGGTTTTAGATTTCGTCCATCCCGTCCATCCCGTCCATCCCGTCCGTTCCCTCCATCCGTCCATGTCCTCCATCCGATCTGCCATTCATCGAGCCAACGGCATGCTCCGCCCGCTCTACCTCGCCACGCTCGCGGTCCTGCAGCTCGCGCTCATCGTCAAGCTCGCGCCGCCGGTCGGTGCGGCGCTCAGGGTGGATGCCCTCGCCGGTCTCGCGCCCGAGGGCTGGCCCGCGATGCTGCAGATCTTCGCCACGGGGCTCGCCGTCGTCGGCGCGGCGCTGGCGCTGGTCTTCCCCGGCGTGGCGCTGGCGCGCCACCGGCGCTCCGGCGCGCTTCGCTTTCTGGGCCTGCCGGCGTGGGCCGTCGGCCTCGCCCTGGCCGGCATCACGCTCCTCGCCATGGCCGCGCTCGGCCTCGCGCTGGCGCCGGTCATGCCGGCGGAATTGCGCAGCATCGCCTACCTCGTCGCGCGACCCGCGATCACCGGTGGACTGGCGCTCGCCACCGCCGGCGTGCTGTGCGCCGAGCTCCTGCGCCGCAGCGTGCCCGTGCCGGGACGCGCCGCGCGCGCGGCGGCGAGACAGGCTCGCATCGAGGTGACGTATCCACCCGACCTTCGCACGTGCGCCGCACCACCCGTGGACGGGAGATTGGCATGACCCCGCATTCGCGCAATTTCTGGATCGGCGTCGTCTCGAAGGAACACGTCGAAATCGGCGTCGCCGGCGGCTTCGCCCAGGTCAACCACGGCAAGGCGGGGCCGCTCGAACGCATGCGCGCGGGCGACGGCTTCGCGTTCTACTCGCCGCGACAGAGCTACCCGGACGGCGAGCCGCTGCAGGCGTTCACGGCGATCGGGCGCGTTCGCAGCGGAACGGTGTACCAGGTCGAGGTCGATGCTTCGTTCCGACCGTTCCGCCTCGACGTGGATTATTTTCCGGCGCAGCCGGCGCCGGTGCGCCCGCTGATCGCGGACCTCTCGTTCATCCGCAGCAAGGAGCATTGGGGCGCGGCCTTCCGCTTCGGCATCGTGCGCGTGCCGGAGCCCGACTTCGCGCGGATCGCGGCGGCGATGGGGCGCGATTTCGCGGCGGACTTCGGGTCCGCCGCGCACGTCGCCCAACCCTCGACGTAGCGCGCCGTCTGCGCTATGTTCGGCGCGATGGATTCCGCGCCGACCGCCGCGACCTTGGCGAGGTCCCCGAAGGTCCGCTGGCAATGGTCGCGGTTCGACGATCTCGCGCCCGCCGACCTCTACGCCGCGCTGGCCGCGCGGCAGCAGGTGTTCACCGTCGAGCAGCGTTGCGCGTTCCAGGATGCCGACGGCCATGATCCGCACGCCTGGCATCTGCTGGCATGGGCCGGGGATGCATCTGCGCCTGTTCTCGCCGGCTACCTGCGGGTGCTCGACCCCGGCCGCAAATTTGCCGAGCCGTCGATCGGCCGCGTGCTCACCGTTGCGCCGTATCGAGGGATCGGGTTCGGCCGTACCGTGATGGCCGAGGGCATCGTGCGCACGCGTCGCGTCTGGCCGGGGCGGCCGATCCGCATTGCCGCCCAGCAACGCCTCGAGCGGTTCTACGGCGACCTGGGCTTTCGTACGGCCGGCGCGCCGTATCAGGAGGACGACATCGCGCACGTCGACATGCTGCTCCCGGCGCCGGCCTAGGAAGAGCCGCTGCGGGCACTTGCGCTAATATGCGCGGCATCCGAACCCTCCGCCGCCGCCCTTGAAACAGACCTTTCTCGATTTCGAGCAGCCGATCGCCGAGCTCCAGGCGAAGATCGACGAGCTCCGCTACGTCCACGAGGATTCGGCGGTCGACATCTCCGACGAGATCACGCGGCTCTCGAAGAAGAGCCAGCAGCTCACGAAGGAGATCTACGCCAAGCTTACGGCGTGGCAGATCGCGATGGTCGCCCGCCACCCGCAGCGGCCGTACACGCTCGACTACATCAACGGTCTCTTCAGCGATTTCCGCGAGCTCCATGGCGACCGCACATACGCCGACGATCCCGCCATCGTGGGCGGGCTCGCGCGCTTCAACGGCAAGCCGTGCATGGTGCTCGGCCACCAGAAGGGGCGCGACACCAAGGAAAAGATCTACCGCAACTTCGGCATGCCGCGGCCCGAAGGCTATCGCAAGGCGCTGCGGCTCATGCGGCTCGCCGAGAAATTCGGGCTGCCGCTCTTCACGTTCGTCGACACGCCCGGCGCCTATCCGGGCATCGGCGCGGAGGAGCGCGGACAGTCGGAGGCCATCGGCCGCAATCTCTACGAGATGGCCGGCTTGCGGGTGCCCATCGTCGTCACCGTCATCGGCGAGGGCGGCTCCGGTGGCGCGCTCGCGATCGCCATCGGCGACGTCACGCTGATGCTCCAATATTCGACGTATTCGGTGATCTCGCCCGAGGGCTGCGCGTCGATCCTGTGGAAGTCGGCGGAGCAGGCGCCGGAGGCGGCCGAAACGCTCGGCATCACCGCGCCGCGCTTGAAGCAGCTCGGGCTCATCGACAAGGTGTTGAACGAGCCGACCGGCGGCGCGCACCGCGATCCTGCCGCCATGATGGTCACGCTCCGCAAGGCGCTGACGGAAGCGCTGCGCGCGCTCAAGGACCAGTCGCTCGACGCGCTGCTCGAGGCGCGCGAGGACAAGATCCTCTCGTACGGCAAGTACAAGGAGATCCCCGCCGGCTGACCGCGCCGGTCGGTCGATCGCTCCGGCGTTGCCCTCATGCCGGATTCCTCCGCCCACGTCGAGCGCGTGCTCCGCGCCGTCCGCGATGCTTTTGCCGCGGCGGGCCTGTCGCCGACCGAGCGAGCCGCGCTGCGCGTCGCCGTCGCATTGTCGGGCGGCCGCGATTCGATGGCGCTTCTCGACGTCCTCGCGAGCCTCGCGGGCGAGCTCCGCTGCATCGTGTCCGCCGCACATGTCCACCATGGCCTGTCGCCGCACGCCGACGCGTGGGTCGCGTTCTGCGCCGCCGAGTGTGCTGCCCGCGGCGTGCCGCTCTCCGTGCATCGCGTCGAAGTCGCGCGCGGCGGCGGGCGAAGCCTCGAAGCCTCGGCACGCGCCGCGCGCTATGCGGCCCTTGCGGCGGTGGCGGCGGACGTCATCGCGCTCGCGCATCACGCCGACGACCAGGCGGAGACGCTGCTGCTGCAGCTTCTGCGCGGCGCGGGGCCGGCGGGGCTGGCGGCCATGCCGGCCTACCGGACGCCGGGGGCGGGACCGGGGCTGCTGCGGCCGTTCCTCTCGCTGCCGCGCGCCGCGACGGAAGCCTGCGCTCGAGCGCGCGGCGTGAGGTGGATCGAGGACGAGTCGAATGCGGACGAAGGCGTCAAGCGCAACTTCCTGCGGCGCGACGTGGCGCCTCGCCTCGCGGCGGCGTTTCCCGGATACCCCGCCACGCTCGGACGCGCCGCGGCGTTGCAGGCAGAGGCCGCCCGTCTGCAGGACGATCTCGCGGAGCAGGACGCACGCGGCCTCGTCGAGGCCGATTCGGCCGCGGGGATCACACTCGAGCGCGACGCGCTGATCGCGCTTTTCCGGCGCGCGCCGCATCGCGCCCGCAACCTGTTGCGCTGGTTCCTGCGCCAGCACGGCCTCGGCGCGCCGTCGGCAGCGCGCCTTGCCGCGATGCTCGACCAGCTCACGCTCGCGCCGGCGGACGCGCGGGTGAGGCTCGTCCACGCCGGCGCGGAAGTCGGCTTCCACCGCGGCCGGATCATCGTCCACCCGCCGGCGGTCGCCCCGTTCGCTGTCGCGTGGCGGGGCGAATCGGCGCTCGCCCTGCCGCATGGAACGCTCGAATTCGCGTGGCGCGCCGGCGCCGGAGTCGCCCGCGAGGCGCTCGAGGACAATGCCGTCACCGTGCGCTCCCGGACGGGCGGCGAGCGGCTCCGGCCGGCACCGGGCCGGCCGTCGCGCTCGTTGAAGCGCCTGTTGCAGGAAGCCGCCATGCCCGCCGTGGGAGCGCGAATCGCTGCCGCTCGTCTTCTGCGGCGACGCGCTGGCCGCCGCTCCCGGCATCGCCGTGGACGCCGCGTTTCAGGCGCGTGCCGGCGGGCCGGGCTGCGAGGTAAAATGGCACCCCGACCGGGGCAAAGGTTGATGCGCATCAATCGGCAGCCGCGGATCGGCCGTTACGCTGCCACGACCGTCGGTGGGACGCCCCGGACGTCCGTGGCGCCCAGCCGGCACTGCAGATGGAGGATCCGATGAAACGCCGTACCGCACTCGCCATCACCGTTGCCGCGCTCTTCGCCGCCACGGGCCTCGCTTCGGCGCAGCAGCCGATCGTCATCAAGTTCAGCCACGTCGTCGCCGTCGACACGCCGAAGGGCAAGGGCGCCGAGTATTTCAAGAAGCTCGCCGAGGAGCGCACCAAGGGCCGCGTCAAGGTCGAGGTCTATCCGAACAGCTCGCTCTTCAAGGACGGCGAGGAGATGGAGGCGCTGCAGCTGGGCTCGGTGCAGATGCTGGCGCCGTCGCTCGCGAAGTTCGGCCCGCTCGGCGTGCGCGAGTTCGAGGTGTTCGACCTGCCGTACATCTTCGACAACTACGACGAGCTGCACAAGGTCACCGAGCGGCCCGGTCGGCGCCGCGCTCTTCAAGAAGCTCGAGTCCAAGGGCATCGTCGGCCTCGCCTACTGGGACAACGGCTTCAAGGTGATGAGCGCCAACAAGCCGATCCGCGTGCCGGCCGACTACAAGGGCCTCAAGATGCGGATCCAGTCGTCGAAGGTGCTGGGCGACGAGATGAAGGCGCTGGGCGCGATTCCGCAGGTGATGGCGTTCTCCGAGGTCTACCAGGCGCTGCAGACCGGCGTGGTCGACGGCACCGAGAATCCGCCGTCGAACTTCTACACGCAGAAGATGCAGGAAGTGCAGAAGTACCTCGCGCTGACCGACCACGGCTACCTCGGCTACGCGGTGATCGTCAACAAGAAGTTCTGGGACGGCCTGCCGGCCGACATCCGCACCACGCTCGAAGGCGCGATGAAGGACGCCACCAAGTTCGCCAACGACATCGCGCAGAAGGAGAACGACGACGCGCTCGCGGCGGTCAAGGCGTCCGGCAAGACCGAGATCATCACGCTCACGCCCGAACAGAAGGCGGCGATGAAGAAGGCGCTCGTCGCCGTGCACAAGGAAAACGAGTCGCGGGTCGGCAAGGACACGATCGCCGAGGTCTACAAGGAAACCGGCTTCAAGCCGTAGAGCACCGCGTCGCGTCGGCAACGACGGACGCCCGGCGCTGAGCGGGGAGGCGCGATGAAGTTCCTGGACCATCTCGAGGAGTGGCTGATCGCGTTCCTGATGGGCGCGGCGACGCTCCTCATCTTCGTCGCGGTCGTCCACCGCTATGCGGCCGGCATGCCGATCCCGGGCCTGCAGGACGCGCTGCTCAAGATCGACCTCACCTGGGCGCAGGAGCTTTGCATCTACATGTTCGTGTGGATGGCGAAGTTCGGCGCCGCCTACGGCGTGCGCACCGGCATCCACGTCGGCGTCGACGTGATGATCAACCGCCTGCCGGGCAACACCGCGCAAGGCCTACGTGCTGTTCGGTCTCGCTGGCGGGCGCCACGTTCACCGGCATCGTCGGCACGCTCGGCGCGACCTTCGTCTGGGACATCGCGCACACCGACTCGGTGTCGCCGGACCTCGAATTGCCGAAGTGGATCGTCTACCTCTGCATCCCGCTCGGCTCCTACCTGATGTGCTTCCGCTTCCTGCAGGTCGCGTGGGCGTTCGCGCGCACCGGCGAGCTGCCGCACCATGACGTCGCGCACGTCGAGGGCATCGAGGCGGTGGAGGACATCAACCCGTACGCGCTGGCCGACAACCTGCATCCCGCGCGACGTGCCCGGAGGCCGCAAATGAGCACGCTGGTCGCCCCCGTCCCCGCGGATGCGCCGCGCTGGCCGGCGCTGATCCCGCCGCTGCTGATCGGCATACCGGTCGCGCTGAAGCTCGCCGGCGTGTCGATCGCGAACCCGTGGATCATCTTCGCGCTGCTGTTCGGCCTGATGCTGACCGGCATGCCGATCTCGATCTCGCTCGGCCTCACCGTGCTCACGTACCTGTTCACGATGACGCACGGTGCCGATCGAATCGGTCGCGCTGAAGCTCTTCACCGGCATCGAGAAGTTCGAGATCATGGCGATCCCGTTCTTCATCCTCGCCGGCAACTTCCTCACGCACGGCGGCGTCGCGCGGCGGATGATCGACTTCGCGTCGTCGATGGTCGGCCACTGGGCCGGCGGCCTCGGCCTCGCCGGCGTGATGGCCTGCGCGCTGTTCGCCGCGGTGTCCGGCAGCTCGCCGGCGACCGTCGTCGCGATCGGCTCGATCATCCTGCCGGCGATGGTCAAGCAGGGCTTCCCGCCGCGCTTCGGCGCCGGCGTCATCACGACCTCCGGCGCGCTCGGCATCCTGATCCCGCCGTCGATCGTGATGGTGATGTACGCGGTCGCGACGAACACGTCGGTCGGCGCGCTGTTCATCGCCGGCATCGTTCCCGGGCTCGTGCTGGCGACGTTGCTCGGCGTCGACGACGTGGTGGCTCGCGCGCGAAGAACAACTACCCGCGGCAGCCGAAGGCGACCTGGGCGCGAGCGCTGGCGGACGTTCCGCGAGAGCGATCTGGGGCCTGCTGCTCGTCGATCGTCGTCATCGGCGGCATCTACACCGGCATCTTCACGCCGACCGAGGCGGCCGCGATGAGCGCGGTCTACGCCTTCTTCGTCGCGGTGTTCGTCTACAAGGACATGACGCTCGCGAAGGTGCCGAAGGTGCTGCTCGATTCGGCCAACATGAGCGCGATGCTGCTCTACATCATCACCAACGCGGTGATGTTCAGCTACCTCATGACCTCCGAGCAGATTCCGCAGGAGCTCGCCGCGTGGATGCTCGACAAGGGCCTCGGCGTCGTCGCGTTCCTGCTCTTCGTCAACGTCGTGCTGCTGCTCGCCGGCAACGTGATGGAGCCGTCGTCGATCGTGCTGATCATGGCGCCGATCCTGTTCCCGGTCGCGATGAAGCTCGGCATCGACCCGATCCACTTCGGCATCATGATGGTGGTGAACATGGAGGTCGGCATGTGCCACCCGCCGGTCGGGCTTGAACCTCTACGTGGCGAGCGGCATCACGAAGATGGGCATCACCGAGCTCACCGTCGCCGTCTGGCCGTGGCTGCTCACGATGCTGGTGTTCCTCGTCGTGGTCACCTACTGGCCGCACGCTCACGCTGTTCCTGCCGCAGCTCCTCGGCATCATCAAGTAGCCCTTTCCGCGGGCCCGGCGCCCACCGGGGACGCTCGCCGCCAGGGCGAGCGGTTTCCGCCCCCGTTGCGGCGATCGGGCTACCGCGGCGACAAAGGGGGCAAAAGATGGTATAATTTTGAATTTACTCGCATTTATTCCGTATTTATCCAGTTGGAGTGGCAGTCATGGCCGTCGAACGCACCCTTTCCATCATCAAGCCCGATGCGGTTGCCGCGAATCTCATCGGCAAAATCTATTCGCGATTCGAGACCAACGGTCTCAAGATCGTCGCGGCGCAGATGCGCTGGCTGTCCTCCGCGGAGGCCGGGGGCTTTTATTCAGTTCACCTCGAACGTCCGTTTTTCCAGGATCTGGTCGATTTCATGACGTCGGGACCCGTGATGATCCAGGTTCTCGAGGGCGAAAGCGCGATCGCGAAGAACCGCGATCTCATGGGCGCCACCGATCCGAAGAAGGCGGCGCCAGGCACGATCCGCGCGGATTTCGCGAAGTCGATCGACGCCAACGCCGTCCACGGCTCCGACGGGCCGGACACCGCCAAAACCGAGATCGCGTATTTCTTTCCCGCGTTGGCGGTCTACAGCCGCTGAGCGCCGCCAACCGATGCAGACCTCCCGGGCGGGCACGTGATCAACCTGCTCGACCTCGACGCCGCGGGCCTCGCGGCCCTCTTCGCTGATTTCGGCGAGAAGCCGTTTCGCGCGAAGCAGGTGTCGCGCTGGGTGCACCAGCGCCTCGTCGACGGACCGGACGCGATGACCGACCTGTCCCGCGCGGTGCGCGGCCGCCTGGCGGAGGTCGTTGCGATCCGCGGCCCGACGGTGATCGGCGACACGACGGCCGCCGACGGCACCCGCAAATGGCTGCTGGACGTGGGCGCGGGCAACGCCGTCGAGGCGGTCTACATTCCCGAGGATGACCGCGGCACGTTGTGCATCTCGTCGCAGGCGGGCTGCGCGCTCGACTGCGCTTTCTGCTCGACCGGCAAGCAGGGCTTCAATCGCAACCTCACGACCGGCGAGATCGTCGGCCAGCTGTGGCACGCCAATCGCGCGCTGCTCGCGGACGGGATCAGCGTTCCCTGGGTCGGGCACGGTCGCGCGCCGATCACCAACGTCGTGCTGATGGGCATGGGCGAACCGCTCGCCAATTACGACAACGTGGTCACGGCGCTCAAGGTGATGCTCGACGACAACGCGTACGGGCTGTCGCGCCGCCGCGTCACGCTGTCGACGTCGGGGCTCGTGCCGGCGATCGACCGGCTGCGCGAGGATTGCCCGGTCGCCCTCGCCGTCTCGCTGCATGCACCCGACGACGCGCTGCGCGATCGCCTCGTGCCGATCAACCGCAAGTATCCGCTGGCCGAGCTCCTTGCCGCCTGCGTGCGCTACCTCGACCGGGCGCCGCGCGACTTCGTGACGTTCGAATACGTGATGCTCGACGGCGTGAACGACAGCGTCGAACAGGCGGCGAAGCTCGCGGCGCTCGTGCGCGACGTGCCGTGCAAGTTCAACCTGATCCCGTGGAATCCGTTTCCCGGCGCCGAGTTCGCGACGAGCTCCCGTTCGCGCATCCTCGCGTTCCAGAGCCGCCTGATCGACGCGGGCTACGTGACGACGATCCGCAAGACCCGCGGCGAGGCGATCGACGCCGCGTGCGGCCAGCTCGCCGGGCGGGTGCAGGACCGCACGAAGCGGCGGATCCGGCTGCATCGGGCGCAAGCCGGCACCGCCGCGCACTGATCGAATCTCCGGTTTGCGACCATGAATCCGACGCTTCGCCGCCTCGCGCTCTCCGCTGCACTGACGGCCGCCGTTGCGCTCGCCGGCGCTTGTGCCGCGCCGTCGGGCACCTCGCCGCCGGCGCCGCCGCGGGCGCCCGAGCCGCTGCCGCCGGTCAAGACCCCCGAGGTGAGCCCCAAGGACCGCGCCGTGCTCCACGCCGATCTCGGCGCCGGGTACTACGAGCGCGGGCGCATGGACGTCGCGATCGAGGAGCTCACCGAGGCGCAGAATCTCGACCCCACCAACCCGCGCGTCTACAACTACTTCGGCCTTGTCTACGCGATGCTCGGCGACAATCCGAAGGCGGAGCAGAATTTCCAGCGCGCGCTCTCGCTCGCCCCCGACGATTCCGAGATCCGGCACAACTGGGGCTGGTTCCTGTGCAGCAACGACAGGCCGCGCGAGTCCATTCCGGAATTCGAGCGCGCGCTGCGCAATCCGTTCTACAAGACACCCGAAATCGCCCTCACCAACGCCGGGCGCTGCAGCGTCGCGTTCGGCGATATCGCCGGCGCCGAGTCGTTCTACCGGCAGGCGCTGGCGCGTTCGCCGAACAACGCGCCCGCGATGTACGGCATGGCCCTCATCGCCTTTCGCGCGGGCCGTCTCGACGAGGCGCGCGGCTACACGAGGCGGATGGCGCAGCTCCCCGCGCCGGCGCCCGAGGCGCTCTTTCTCGGCATGTGCGTCGAGCGCAAGGCCGGCGATCGCGCCGCCGAGACGATCTACGTCGTCCAGTTGCGCAACCGTTACCCGGATTCCGCCGAAGCCAAAGCCATCACCACGGGGCTTTGCGAGTGACCGCGCCGCCATCGGATGCCATGACGGGAGACCGCTTCCCGCCGGGCGCGACGGCCGGCGCGCTGCTCTTCGCCGCGCGCGAAGCGTCGGGGCTGTCGATCGACGCGGTCGCGCAACAGCTGAAGCTCGCGCCGCGGCAGGTCCGCGCACTCGAGGAGGGCGATTACGCGCATCTTCCCGGCCGGACCTTCGTTCGCGGCTTCATCCGCAGCTACGCGAGGCTCGTTCGTCTCGATCCCGACCAGGTGCTCGGTGCGCTGGCGGCGGGAACGGCGGGAGAGGCCGCTCGAGGCGCCGGCGCTCCAGCAGACGGCGCCGACGATGGGCGAGCTGCCGACGGCGGAGCACACGAAGGCCGGCTGGACGCGCTGGGCGATACCGCTCACGCTCGCGGCGGTCGTCGCTGCCGCCGCCTCGTACGAATGGCTGCGTCCGTCCGGAACCGCGCATCCCGCTGCCGCGACGGCCCACGGCCGCCGAGAACGCCACCATCGCCGCGCCCGGCGACAAGACCCGTCACGTCGCTGCCCAATCCGGTTGCCTCCGGCGCACCGGCCGTCGGAGCCGCGGCCTCAGGTGGCGCCGGCCTCCCACCCGGATCCTTCGCGAGCAGGCATCCGCGCCCGCACCGGCGCCCGGCATCGTCGTCGCCGCCGCGCCCGCGGCTCCGGAATCCGCGCCGGCCATCGGCGCTGCCCCGTCCGCGGCGGCAGGCACCGCGGCGCCCGGCGCCGAAGCAACCATCGGCATCACGTTCCGCGACTATTCGTGGACCGAGATCCGCGATCGCACCGGACGGGTCATCCTGAGCGGCATGAATCGCGGCGGCACGACGCAGAGCGTGTCCGGCGCGCCGCCGCTCGACATCGTGATCGGCAACGCGGTCGACGTCCGCGTCACCTTCCGCGGCAACCCGGTCGACCTCGCTCCCTACACGCGGGAGAACGTGGCGCGGTTCAAGCTGCCATGAGCGCGAAGGGCCGTCCCGAGCGCGATGCCGGAGTGCGGAGCACGAAGGCGTTCCTATGAACGGCGCGAATACCGGAGTGCGGAGCACGAAGGTGTTCCTGTGAGAGCCTAGGCCGACCATGGCAGCCACCATCAACGCGGTTCGCGGCATGAACGACGTGCTGCCCGGCGACGCAGCGCTCTGGGAGCGCTTCGAGGACGCCGCACGCGAGGTGTTCGCGCAGTACGGCTATCGCAACATGCGCGTTCCGATCGTCGAGACGACGCCGCTCTTCGTCCGCGGCATCGGCGATGCGACGGACATCGTCGAGCGGGAGATGTACACGTTCGAGGACAAGTTCAACGGCGAGAGCCTGACGCTTCGGCCCGAGGCCACGGCCGGCATCGTCCGCGCCGCGATCGAGCACTCCCTCATCTACGAGCGGCCGCAGCGCGTGTGGACGAGCGGCCCGATGTTCCGCCACGAGCGCCCGCAGCGGGGCCGCTACCGGCAGTTCCACCAGCTCGACACCGAGGCGCTGGGCTTCGCCGGCCCCGACGTCGACGCGGAGCAGATGGTGATGCTCGCGCGGCTGTGGCGCGCGCTCGGCATCGCCGAAGGCACCCGGCTCAAGATCAACTCGATCGGCGATCTCGACGAGCGCCGCTCGCATCGCGCCGATCTCATCGCCTATTTCGAGGCGCGCGCCTCGGATCTCGATGCCGACGCCAAGCGTCGCCTGCACACCAATCCGCTGCGCATCCTCGATTCCAAGAATCCGGACATGCAGGAAATGATCGAAGGGGCGCCGACACTGGTCGAGCGCCTGGGCGGCGCCTCGCGCGCGCATTTCGACGGCCTGCAGCAGCTCCTCGCCGACAGCGGCATCCCGTTCGAGATCGACGCCCGCCTGGTCCGCGGCCTCGACTATTACAATCGGACGGTATTCGAATGGGTCACCGACCGGCTGGGCGCGCAGGGCGCGGTCGCGGGCGGCGGACGCTACGACGGATTGTTCGAGCGGGTGGGCGGCAGGGCGGCGCCGGCGTGCGGTTTCGCGATCGGCGTCGAGCGCATCGTGCTGCTGCTGCAGGAAGCGGGCGTCAAGGGCGAACGGGCGCCGCTCGCCTACGTCGTGCACGACGGCGACGCCGCGCGGCGCCTCGCGTGGCGCGCAGGCGAGATGCTGCGCGATGCCGGATGCGACATCGTCGTCAACGCCGGCGGCGGCAGCTTCAAGTCGCAGATGAAGAAGGCCGATGCGTCGGGCGCCCGCTTCGCGGTCCTGATCGGGCCCGACGAGGCCGCAGCGCAGACGGTGAGCATCAAGCCGCTTCGCGAGTCCGGTGAACAGAGAACCGTCCCCTTTGCCGACCTCGGTGCGGCGCTCGAGACACGATAGAACAAGGAAAGCAATGGCAGCCTACGATCTCGAAGAACAGGACCAGCTCGAAGACCTCAAAGCCTGGTGGAAGCAATGGGGGAACACGATCGCCGGCGTCGTGATCGCCGTCTGCGTGGGCGTCATCGCCGTGCAGGGCTGGCGCTGGTGGTCGCAGCAGCAGGCCGAGCAGGCCTCGGTGCTCTACAACGCCGTCAGCGTCGCGGCGCGCGCGAACGACGTCGCGAAGGCGAAGGATGCGATGGCGCAGCTCACCGACAAGTACGGCGGCACTGCGTATGCGCCGCGCGCGGCGCTGATCGTCGCGGCCATGCTCAACGACACCGGCGACAAGGCCGGAGCCAAGGCGAACCTCGCCGCCGTGATCGACCGCGACACGGAGGACGAGCTGAAGCAGATCGCCCGCCTGCGCCTCGCGGCGATCCTCTTCGACGACAAGCAATACGACGATGCGCTCCGCACGCTCGACGCAAAGCACGACGACGCGTTCGCGGGCCTCTACGCCGACATGCGCGGGGACATCCTCGCCGCCGCGGGCCGCACCGAGGAGGCACGCACCGCGTACACGAACGCGCTCGCGCGCATCGACCCGCGGAGTCCCTACCGCAATTACGTTCAGGTGAAGCTCGATACGCTGGGGGGCGCGGTGCCTCCGCCCGGTGCCGCCGCGCCCGCGTCGACACCCCAGGCCGCCCCGGCCGCTGCCCCCGCTGCGGCACCCGCCACCACCGCGGCGCCGGCCAAGTGACTCGATTCCCCTCCGCCGCTGCCTGGCTTGGCGCGATGATCCATCGCGACTCGCGCGCGACCTGGTGGCGCCGCGCGGGCGTCGTCGTCGTGCTGCAGGCGCTCGCCGGATGCGCGGCGCTGACGTCGTGGCTGCCGTCGATCCCGCCGCCGTCGTTCGGCTGGTTCTCGAGCAGCAAGAAGCTCGGGCCCCTTCCCGAGTTCAAGGGCACCGCCACGCCGAGGGTCGTGTGGCAGGTTGCCGTCGGCAAGTCGGCGCCAGGGCTCGAGCCCGTCGTCCTCCGCGACGCGATCTATGCCGCCGCCACGAACGGCACGCTCGTACGCGTCGATCCCGCCGGCGGCACGATCGTGTGGCGCATCGAGGCGGCGAAGCGCCTGAGCGCGGCAGTCGGCGCGGACGCGTCGCTCGTCGCCGTCGGGACCGACAAGGGCGACGTGCTCGCGTTCGGCCCGGACGGAAAGCCGATGTGGCAGACGAAGGTGACGAGCGAGGTCGTGAGCCCGCCCAAGGTGTCCGAGGGCACCGTCGTCGTGTGGTCCGGCGACGGCCGGATCTTCGGCGTCGGCGCCGCCGACGGCAAGACGCGCTGGGTTTACCAGCGCAGCAATCCGCCGCTGACGGTGCGCAATTACTCGGGCGGTGTCGTCACCCGCGGCGCTCTCTTCCTCGGCACTGCGGGCGGCAAGCTGCTGGCGCTCGACCTCGCCACCGGCAATCTCGGCTGGGAAGGCAACGTCGCGACGCCGAAGGGGGCCACCGAGCTCGAGCGGATCGCCGACGTCACGTCGTTGCCGTTCATCGACGAAAAGCAGGCTTGCGCGGTCGCCTATCAGGGACGGGTCGCGTGCTTCGACATCGTGCGCGGCACGCTCAACTGGTCGCGCGACGTGTCGAGCCTCGCCGGCATCGTCGGCGACGCCCGCTATCTGTACGTCACCGACGACGGCGGGGCGATCCACGCCCTCGATAAGACGACGGGCGCCTCGGCCTGGAAGCAGGACAAGCTCGCGAAGCGACGCCCCGGCGGTCCGCAGCTCGTCGGCGACTACGTCGCGGTCGTCGACGGCGAGGGCTATGTCCACCTGCTCGATACGAACGACGGCAGCCTCGTGGGCCGGGTGGCGACCGATGGCACGGCGGCAACCTCGCAGCCGTCGAGGTCGGGGGACAGCGCCGTGTGGCAGAGTGACGGGGGAATGCTCTTCTCGGTCGGCGTCCGGTAAGCCGCCGGCGCCGCCGCGCCGCGGCTCGCTCTCACGCGGCCGCCGACGCTCCCCTCCGCGGGCTCGCCTGTCCAAGGCCCACACACCCTATCCATGCTGCCCACCCTCGTCATCGTCGGGCGCCCGAACGTCGGCAAGTCGACGCTGTTCAACCGGCTGACGCGATCGCGCGCCGCCCTCGTGGCCGACTTTCCCGGCCTGACGCGCGATCGGCACTTCGGCCGCGCCCGCGTCGGCGAGACGCCGTTCCTCGTCGTCGACACCGGCGGCTTCGAGCCCGTCGCCCGGGACGGCATCCTGTACGAGATGGCGAAGCAGACGCGGCAGGCGATCGCCGAAGCCGACGTCGTCGTCTTTCTGGTCGACGCGAGGCAGGGCGTCACCCCGCAGGACAAGGCGATCGCCGACCTCCTGCGCCGGTCGGGGAGGCCGGTGGTGCTGGGCGCGAACAAGGCCGAGGGCCTCGCGCCCGAGCGGGCGGCGGGCGAATTCTACGAGCTCGGCCTGGGCGAGCCGCATCCGCTGTCGTCCGCCCACGGCGACAACGTGACCGTGCTCGCCGAGCGCGCGCTCTCGCTCGTGCCGGCCACGGACAAGGCGCCCGCGACCCATCCGATGGCCGATGCGGGCGCCGTCAAGGTCGCGATCATCGGACGTCCGAACGTAGGCAAGTCCACGCTGGTCAACACGCTTCTCGGCGAAGAGCGCGTCATCGCTTTCGACCAGCCCGGCACCACGCGCGACGCGATCTACCTCGACTTCGAGCGCAACGGCCGGCAGTACGTGCTGATCGACACCGCCGGCGTCCGCCGCCGCGGCAAGGTGCTGGAAGCGATCGAGAAGTTCTCCGTGATCAAGACGATGCAGGCGATCGAGGACGCCAACGTCGTCGTGCTGGTGTTCGATGCCGAGCAGGGGATCACCGAGCAGGATGCGCACCTCGCGGGCTTCATCCTGGAAGCGGGCCGGGCGCTGGTCGTCGCCGTCAACAAATGGGACGCGGTGCCGCGGGAGCGCCACGACGACGTCAAGCGCGACCTCGACCGGAAGGCCGCGTTCCTCTCGTTCGCGCGTCACCACTACATCTCGGCCCGGGACGGCAAGGGCGTGCCGTCGCTGTTGCGCTCGGTCGACGCCGCCTACGCCGCCGCGATGGCCAAGCTGTCCACGCCCAAGCTCACCCGGATGCTGGCGGCGGCCGTGATGCGGCAGCAGCCCCCGCGCGCGGGCATGGGCCGGCCCAAGATGCGGTATGCGCACCAGGGTGGACAGAACCCGCCGCTCATCGTGATCCACGGGTCGGCGCTCGGGCACATCCCCGCCACCTACCGCCGATACCTGGAACATTTCTTCTGCGAGGCGTTCCAACTGCGCGGGACGCCCCTTAGGATACAATTCAAGACCGGCGCGAACCCGTACGCGGAGGCTCCGAAACGCCGGCCACGCCGTTGAACCCCACGTTTCCGGCCCCATGTTCGGCCGAGGGGCACCGGCCGAGCCGCCTTTCGGTCCCGCGCGCGCCCAACAACAACGACGACCGCGGAGCATGCGATGAGCAATAAAGGGCAAATGCTACAAGACCCGTTCCTGAACACCCTGCGCAAGGAGCACGTGCCAGGTCTCGATCTACCTCGTCAACGGCATCAAGCTGCAGGGCCAGATCGAATCGTTCGACCAGTACGTCGTCCTGCTCAAGAACACCGTCACGCAGATGGTGTACAAGCACGCGATCTCGACCGTCGTTCCGGCGCGCTCGGTCGCGATGCCGCACAGCGCCCCATCGAGCGACGCCGAAGCTTGACCGGCCGCTTTCTCCCAGCGCCGCCGGCGGCCGATGCGGGATAGCGACGGCCGCCGGCGCCGTCTGCGACGCGCGCCCTTCGATGTTTGAGCGTCCCGGCGGCGGCGACCGCGCGTTGCTGGTCGCGCTCGACTTCGGCGACGCCGATCCGGCCGAGCGGATGGCCGAGCTCGACGCGCTCGCCGTGTCGGCGGGCGCCACCGTCGTCGGCATGGTCACCGGACGACGCCAGCGCCCCGACGCCGCCACCTACGCCGGCAAGGGCAAGGTCGAAGAGGTCGCGGCGAAGCGGGCCGAATCCGCGCGCCGACCTCGTGATCTTCAACCACACGCTGACCGGCGCGCAGCAGCGCAATCTCGAGCGCCGGCTCGAATGCCGGGTGGTCGACCGGACGAGCCTCATCCTCGACATCTTCGCCCTGCGCGCGCGCAGCGCCGAGGGCAAGCTCCAGGTCGAGCTCGCGCAGGTCAAGCACCAGCTCACCCGCCTCGTCGGCGGCTGGACCCACCTCGAGCGGCAGAAGGGCGGCATCGGCCTGCGGGGTCCCGGCGAGAAGCAGCTCGAAACCGACCGGCGCCTCCTGGGCGAGCGGGTCCGGGCGCTGAAGGATCGCCTCTCGCACGTCGAGCGCCAGCGCGCGACGCAGGGACGCACGCGGCGCCGGGCAGCCGTGCGCACCGTGGCCCTCGTCGGCTATACCAACGCCGGGCAAGTCCACGCTGTTCAATCGGCTGACCGGCGCCAACGCCTACGCCGCCGACCAGCTGTTCGCCACCCTCGACACCACGCTGCGCCGCGTCCATGTCCCCGGCGCGACGTCGATCGTGCTGTCCGACACCGTGGGCTTCATCCGCGACCTGCCGCACGACCTGGTCGCCGCCTTTCGCGCGACGCTCGCGACGGCGGCCGAGGCCGACCTGCTGCTGCACGTCATCGACGCCGCCCACCCGGGACGCGACGAGCAGGCGGCGGCCGTCGATGCGGTGCTGCAGGAGATCGGAGCGGCCGACGTGCCGCAGATCCGCGTGATGAACAAGATCGACGCCGCCGGGCCTCCTGCCCGGAATCGACCGCGACCCGTCTGGTATAATCTGTCGCGTCCGTTTGAGCGCACTGACGGGTGTCGGCTGTGGCGAATTGCGTGCCGCGCTGGCCGAGCGATTCCCGGCCGATGTCCCGTTTTCCGGTGTGAGCGCCGCGCCCGTCCTCGACGCCTGACGCGCACGGCCCCGACGCAATCACTCCCGGTTCTTCCGGTCTTCCTTCCCTATATGTCGCTCAACGATCCCCAGTGGGGCAAACGCGGTAGCGGCGGTCCGCCCGATCTCGACGAGATCTGGCGCAACGTCAATCGTCGCCTGAACGAGCTCTTCGGCCGCAAGAGCGGCAATGGCGACGATGGCGCCGGCACCGGCGCGGCCCCGCCCGGGATTGCCGCTGTCCGGCGTGGGCATCCTCGTCGCGCTCGTGATCGTCGTGTGGCTCGCGAGCGGCTTCTACATCGTCGACGAGGGCCGCCGCGGTGTCGTCACCCGCTTCGGCAAGTACACCGAAACGACGCAGCCCGGCGCGCGCTGGCACCTGCCGTTCCCGATCGAGGAGAAGGAGCTCGTCGATTTCTCGCAGGTGAAGACGATCGAGATCGGCTACCGCAACAGCCCAAGAACAAGAAGGACAACGAGGCGCTGATGCTGACCGACGACGAGAACATCATCGACATCCAGTTCGCGGTCCAGTACAACCTCAAGAGCGCCGAAGCGTATCTCTTCAACGTGCGCAAGCCCGACCTCATCGTCGCAGTTCATCGCGCAGACCGCGATGGGCGAAGTCGTCGGCAAGGCGAAGATGGACTTCGTGCTCTACGAAGGCCGCGAGCAGATCGCGAAGTCGGCCGAGAAGCTGATGCAGGAGATGCTCGACCGCTACCAGACGGGCATCTACGTGCAGAAGGTGACGCTGCAGAGCGTGCAGCCGCCGGACAAGGTGCAGGCCGCGTTCGACGATGCGGTGAAGGCCGGCCAGGACCGCGAGCGCTTCCGCAACGAGGGCCAGGCCTACGCCAACGACGTCGTCCCGCGCGCGCGCGGCAACGCGTCGCGGCTGATCGAGGAAGCGAACGGCTACCAGGCCGAGGTCGTGCAGCGGGCCGACGGCGACGCGTCGCGCTTCCGGCAGATCCTCGTCGAATACGCGAAGGCGCCCGGCGTCACGCGCGAGCGCCTCTACCTCGACATGATGCAGACGGTCGTCGGCAACTCGAGCAAGGTGCTCGTCGACCAGAAGGCCGGCAGCAACAGCCTCCTCTACCTGCCGCTCGACAAGCTGATCCAGCAGAGCGGATCGGCCGGCGCGCCGGGCGCGCCGGCCGACCCGTCGGCGGCACGGCAATCCACGCCCCCGGCGCCGGAGCCGACGATGACGCTCGACCCGAGCCGCTCGCGCGAAGCGCTGCGCAACCGCGAGCGCAGGGCGACGCGCGATGAAGCTGACCATGCCCCTGCTCGCCCTCGTCGTCGCGCTGCTGCTGGTCGCGTCGCAGTCGCTCTACACGGTCGACCAGCGCCAGTACGCGATCAAGTTCCAGCTGGGCGAGATCATCGAGACGCAGCCGAACGCCGGCCTGTACGCCAAGATGCCGCTGCTGCAGAACGTCAAGTTCTACGACAAGCGGATCCTGCTGCTCGACAACGCCGAGCCCGACCGGATCACCACGTCGGAGAAGAAGCCGCTGCTGGTCGACTTCTTCGTGCTCTGGCGGATCATCGACGTCAAGCAGTACTACATCAGCGTGCAGGGCGACGAGGAAGCCGCGCGCCGCCGGCTGTCGCAGACGGTGCGCGCGAACCTCGCCGAGGAATTCAACAAGCGCACCGTGCACGAAGCCATCTCGGCCGAGCGCGACAAGATCATGACCACGACGCGCCAGAAGGCCGACGCCGACGCGAAGACGATCGGCGTCGAGATCGTCGACGTGCGGCTGCGCCGCGTCGAGCTGCCGCCCGACGTCACCGGCCCCGTCTACGCGCGGATGGAATCGGAGCGCCGGCGGGTCGCCAACGAGCTGCGCTCGCTGGGCCAGGCCGAATCGGAAAAGATCCGCGCCGACGCCGATCGCCAGCGGGTCGTGATCCTCGCCGACGCGTACAAGGACGCGCAGAAGACGAAGGGCGACGGCGACGCCAAGGCCTCGGCGATCTACGCGCAGGCCTACGGCGCCAACCCGGAGTTCTACGCGTTCTACCGCAGCCTCGAGGCGTACAAGGCGACGTTCCGCAACAAGAGCGACATGATGGTGCTCGACCCCAACTCCGAGTTCTTCCGCTACCTGAAGAACCAGGGCGGCACGGGTGCGAAGGCGCCGAAGTAGTCCTGCGCGCCGTTGCGCGCGATCGGGGGAACGCGGTGCCGGATTCGCTGTGGGCGGCCTTTGCGCTGGTGCTGGTCGTCGAAGGCCTGCTGCCGCTCGTCGCGCCGCGCTTCTGGCGCGAGAGCTTCGCGAAGCTCGTGACGCTCACCGACGGACAGCTCCGCTTCATCGGACTCGTGTCGATCCTGTTGGGACTGGCCGGATTCTGGCTCGCGCGAAATGCGTAAGTGGGTCCTTCCCGAGTACATCGAGGACGTCCTCCCGGCCGAAGCCGAGCGGACCGAAGCGCTGCGCCGCGTCGCTGCTCGACCACTTTCGCGCGCACGGCTACCGGCTCGTGCAGCCGCCGCTGGTCGAGCACCTCGACTCGCTGCTCACGGGCACCGGGCGCGACCTCGAACTGCAGACGTTCAAGGTCGTCGACCCGCTGTCGGGCCGCCTCCTCGGCGTGCGCGCCGACATCACGCCGCAGGTCGCGCGGATCGACGCGCACCTGCTGAACGAGCCCGGCGTGACGCGGCTCTGCTACGCCGGCAGCGTGCTGCGCACGGTGCCCGCGGGCGGCGCGAAGACGCGCGAAGTCGATGCAGATCGGCGCCGAGCTGTTCGGCGAGCCCGGCATCGCCGGCGACATCGAAGTGCTGGGCCTCCTCCTCTCCTCGCTCGCTGCCGCGGGCGCTCGCGGCGCTGCATCTCGACCTCGGCCACGTCGGCGTCTATCGGGCGCTCGCCGCCGGCGCCGGCATCGCCGGCAACGGCGAGGACACCGAGCTCTTCGCGGCGCTGCGCGCCAAGGACGTGCCGGGCGTCGCCGAGCTCACGGCGCGGCTGCCCGCCGCATGGCGCGACGCGCTGACTGCGCTGCCGACGCTCTACGGTCCGGCGCGGGACGTGCTCGACCGCCGCGCGCGCGCGGCTGCCCGACACGCCGGCGATCCGCAACGCGCTCGACGCGCTCGACGCGCTCGCGCGGTCGGCCGAGCCGCACGTCGAGGCGCTGCACATCGATCTCGCCGACCTCACCGGCTATCATTACCAGAACGGCGCGATCTTCTCGGTGTTCACCGCGGGCGAGCCGAACGCGATCGGCAACGGCGGCCGCTACGACGGCATCGGCAAGGCATTCGGCCGCGCGCGCCCGGCCACCGGGTTCACGCTCGATCTGCGGCAGCTCGCGGGCGTGATCCAGCGGGATGCCGCGGCCTGAACGTCCCCGATCCTCCGCCATTCCCGGGAAGACCAAGCATGGGCAAGAACGTCGTCGTCATCGGCACCCAATGGGGCGATGAAGGCAAGGGCAAGGTCGTCGACTGGCTGACCGAGCACGCGCAGGGCGTCGTGCGCTTCCAGGGCGGCCACAACGCCGGACACACGCTCGTCATCGGCGGCAAGAAGACGGTGCTGCGGCTCATTCCGTCCGGCATCCTGCGTCCCGGCGTCTCCGTCTACATCGGCAACGGCGTCGTGCTGTCGCCGTCGGCGCTGCTGCAGGAGATCGGCGAGCTCGAAGGCGCGGGGGTCGCCGTGCGCCCGCGGCTCAAGATCTCGCCGGCCTGTCCGCTGGTGCTCGCCTATCACGTGGCGCTCGACCAGGCGCGCGAAGGCGCGATGGGCGACGCGAAGATCGGCACGACCGGACGCGGCATCGGTCCCGCGTACGAGGACAAGATCGCGCGGCGCGCGATCCGGCTGCAGGACCTCTTCTACCCGGATCGCTTCGCCGCGAAGCTCGCGCCGTTGCTCGAGTTCCACAACTTCGTGCTCACGCAGTACTTCAAGCGCGACCCGGTCCCGTTCGGCAAGACGCGCGACGAGACGCTGGCGCTCGCCGCGCAGCTCGAACCGATGGTCGCCGACGTCGCGGCGCTGCTGCAGGACGCGCGCGCCCGCGGCGAGTCGCTGCTGTTCGAAGGCGCGCAGGGCGCGCTGCTCGACATCGATCACGGCACCTATCCGTACGTCACGTCGTCGAACTGCCTCGCCGGCGCGGCGGCGCCGGGCGCCGGCGTCGGTCCGCAATTTCTCGACTACGTGCTGGGCATCGTCAAGGCGTACACGACGCGCGTCGGCACCGGCCCGTTCCCGACCGAGCTGACCGACGACGTCGGCGCGCGCCTCGCCAAGCGCGGCAACGAATTCGGCTCGGTGACCGGCCGGCCGCGCCGCTGCGGCTGGCTCGACATGCCGGCGCTCACGCGCTCGCTGCAGTTGAACGGCGTCGACGGCCTCTGCATCACCAAGCTCGACGTGCTCGACGGAATGAGCGAGATCCGCATCTGCACCGGCTATATGGTGCGACGGCGAGCCGCTCGCGCTGCTGCCGTCCGGCGCCGACGCGGTCGCCGAGTGCGTGCCGGTCTACGAGTCGCTGCCGGGCTGGACGCGAGAGCACCGTCGGCGTCCGGGCCATCGACGCGCTGCCGGCGAACGCGCGCGCCTACCTCGAGCGGATCGAGGCGCTCACCGGCGTGCCGATCGCGATGGTCTCGACCGGCCCCGACCGCGACGAGACGATCCTGCTGCATCACCCGTTCCAATAGCAGCAACGACGATCCACGCCGCGAGGGGAGAAGCGGATGGCCGAGCCTGCACGTCAGCTGGGACCAGTACAACACGCTGGTCGAGCGGCTGGCGCTCACCGTCCACGAGTCGGGCTACGATTTCAACCAGATCATCTGCATCGCGCGCGGCGGCATGCGCGTCGGCGACGTGCTGTCGCGCATCTACGAACGGCCGCTCGCGATCCTGTCGACGCACTCGTACGCGGCCGAGGGCGGCACGATCCGCGGCGAGCTCGTGATCGCCGAGCACATGACGATGACCTCGCCGCGGCTCGGCGACGCGCGTGCTGCTCGTCGACGACATGGTCGATTCGGGGCACACGCTCGCGGCCGTGGAGAAGGCCGCTGCCGCGGCGCTGGCCCGTCATCAGGCCTGCAAGACCGCCGTGCTGTGGTGGAAGGCGTGCTCGATGGTCAAGCCCGACTTCTACGTCGAGTACCTGGCCGACAATCCGTGGATCCATCAGCCGTTCGAGGTCTACGACAAGCTGCGCCCGCATGAGCTCCGGGCGCGGCTTTCCGCCTGACGCGAACGCGCCAAAGAGAAACGCCCGCGAGTGCGGGCGCTTTCACGCAACGGTTTTCATGCAACGGGTTTCACGCAACGGTTTTCACGCAACCGAGGCGATATTGCGGTATCTTCGTTGGTGCCCAGGAAGGGACTCGAACCTCCACAGTGTCGCCACCGCTAGGACCTGAACCTAGTGCGTCTACCAATTCCGCCACCTGGGCAACTGCAATCGATAATTTTACGTTTCGGACCCTTCCTTGTCAAAGAAACCCGCCGCCCCGAAGTCGCGCGCGAATAGATCACGGACCGCGAAAGCGCCCGCATCCCGCGCCGAAGCACCGCAGACGGCGTTCCCCGGCACGGCATCCGCGCATCCCGGCACCCGGCGCGGCGATGACGATCCGGCGCCTCCTCGCCCGCCGCGGCGCGGCCGCGACGACATCGATCCCGCGCTCCTGCCGTCGCGGATCGCGATTCTCGACGCGCTGAAGGCCGCGGGCGTACCGCTGCCGCCGGCCGAGCTCGCGCGCGAGATGGACGTCGACCGCGCGCGCGCGAAGCGTTCTTCGGCCGCATCGACGCGATGCAGCGCGACGGCCAGCTCCTGGTGAACCGCAAGGGCGAGCTCTGCGTCGCGGCCAAGCTCGACCTCATCAGCGGCACCGTGCAGGGCCATCCCGACGGCTTCGGCTTCCTCGTCCCCGACGACGGCAGCGCCGACCTCTTCCTCAGTCCCGCCGAGATGCACAAGGTGCTGCACGGCGATCGCGCGACCGCGCGGCGCTCCGGCACCGACCGGCGCGGCCGGCCCGAAGGGCAGATCGTCGACGTGCTGGCGCGCGCCAACCGCACGGTCGTCGGCCGCCTCTACGAGGAGCGCGGCATCACGTTCGTCGTCGCCGAGAACCGCCGCATCAACCAGGACCTGCTGGTGCCGCACGACGAGCGCGGCGACGCGAAGTCGGGCGACGTCGTCGTCGTCGAGATCGTCGAGCAGCCCTCGCCGCAGCGCGAGGCGATCGCGCGCGTCGTCGAGGTGCTGGGCGGCTACACCGACCCGGGCATGGAGATCGAGATCGCGCTGCGCAAGCACGATCTGCCGCACGAGTTCTCGCTGGCCGCGCGCAAGCAGGCGGGCAAGCTCCCGACGGAGGTGACCGACCGCGACCGCGCCGGCCGCGTCGACCTCACCGCGCTGCCGCTCGTCACGATCGACGGCGAAACGGCGAAGGACTTCGACGACGCCGTCTACTGCGAGCGCAAGGGCAAGGGCTTCCGCCTCGTCGTCGCGATCGCCGACGTCTCGCACTACGTGAAGGACGGCGACCCGCTCGACCGCGACGCGCGCGAGCGCGGCACGTCGGTCTACTTCCCGCGCCGCGTGATCCCGATGCTGCCGGAGGCGCTGTCGAACGAGCTCTGCTCGCTCAAGCCGGACGTCGATCGGCTGTGCATGGTCTGCGACATGGACGTGACCGCCGAGGGCCGGATCGCGAAGTACGAGTTCTATCCGGCCGTCATGCACTCGCGCGCGCGGCTCACCTACACGCAGGTATGGAACTGGCTCGAGACGCCCGCGAGCGCTCCGCGCGCGGCCAGGGCGCTGCTGCCCCGGCTCGCCGATCTCTACGCGCTGTTCCATGCGCTGCAGCGCGCCCGCGAAGCGCGCGGTGCCATCGACTTCGACAGCGTCGAGATGGCGCTCGAGTTCGACGTCAAGGGCAAGATCGTCCGCATCGTGCCGGTGGTGCGCAACGACGCGCACAAGCTGATCGAGGAATGCATGCTCGCGGCGAACGTCTGCACCGCCGAGTTCCTCGCGCGGCACAAGCACCCGGCGCTCTACCGCGTGCACGAGGGACCTACGCCGGAGAAGCTCACCGCGCTGCGCGACTTTCTCGCGAGCTGCGCGCTGGCGCTCCCCGGCGGCGACGCGCCGACGGCCACCGACTACGCGAAGCTCCTGCTGCAGATCAAGGAGCGGCCGGACTACGCGCTGCTGCAGACCGTGCTGCTGCGCTCGCTGCAGCAGGCGCGGTACCGGCCGGACAACGTCGGCCATTTCGGCCTGTCCTACGAGGCCTACGCGCATTTCACGTCGCCGATCCGCCGCTATCCCGATCTCGTCGTCCATCGCGCCATCAAGGCCGTGCTCGGCGGCCGCGAATACAAGCCCGGCGGCATCGCCTGGAGCGAGCTCGGCGTGCACTGCTCGCTCACCGAGCGCCGCGCCGACGACGCGACGCGCGACGTCGAGAACTGGCTCAAGTGCTATTTCATGCAGGACAAGGTCGGCGAGAGCTTCGACGGGACGATCAGCGGCGTCACGAGCTTCGGCCTCTTCGTCACGCTGGACGGACTCAACATCGACGGCCTCGTGCACGTGACCGAGCTCGGCCGCGACTATTTCCATTTCGACGCCGGACGCCATGCGATGATCGGCGAGCGCAGCGGCCGGATCTTCCAGCTCGCGGGCCGCATCCGCGTCACGGTCGCGCGCGTCGACCTCGAAACCGCGAAGATCGATTTCACGCTCGCCGACGACCCTGGCGCATTGCCCGACACGGGGTCCAAGGCAATCCGCAACGGCACCGCACGCCGGTCGGACCGTCCCGCCAGTCCGCGCGCGAGGCGCTGACCCGGGCATGGACCTCGTCGTCCAGGGATCGGCGCTGGCCGCCACCGACGTCGCGGCCGTCGCCGACCTCGCGGGCGCACAGGGCATCCATGCGCTCGCCGGAAGGGAGCCCGCCTACCGGCTGACGCGAGTGGAGAGGCAGCAGGGGGTCGCCGAATACTGCGCGGCCGGCCGGATCGACCACGCGTTTGTGCCGATGGAGCTCACGCGCCAGCGCGTTCGTGTCGTGGCGATGGACATGGATTCGACGCTGATCACGATCGAGTGCATCGACGAGATCGCCGATCGGATCGGCATCAAGCGGGAAGTCGCGGCGATCACCGCCGCCGCGATGCGCGGCGAGATCGATTTCGCGCAGAGCCTGACCCGGCGCGTCGCGCTGCTCGCCGGGCTGCCGGTAAGCGAGCTCGCGCACGTGTACGACGAGCGCCTCGACCTTTCTCCCGGCGCCGAGCTCATGCTGATCGGCTTCAAGGCCGCCGGTGCGAAGACGCTGCTCGTCTCCGGCGGCTTCACGTTCTTCACCGACCGCCTCGCCGCCCGCCTGGGATTCGACGCGACGGCCGCGAACACGCTCGAGATCGCCGGCGACCGGCTGACGGGCCGCATCGTGCCGCCGATCGTCGACGGCGCGGTCAAGGCGGCGCGCCTCGCCGCGATGCGGAAGCCCGCTGTCGGCAGCGACGGCATCGCCGTCGCGATCGGCGACGGCGCGAACGACGTGCCGATGCTGAAGGCGGCCGACATCTCGATCGCCTACCACGCGAAGCCGGTCGTGCGCGCACAGGCGACCTATGCGATCGAGTACTGCGGCCTCGACGCCGTGCTGAACCTGTTCCGCTGATCGCTTCGCGCACGAAGCGTTCGCTTGATTGATCGCGGGCCGCCCCGGTCAGTCGTCGTCGAAATCGCCCTCGTCCATCCACGCCATCTGGATGGCTTCCAGGATCTTCTCGCCGCTCCGTTTCGGGTCGTCGTCGAATCCGGGAAGATCCAGCACCCACTGCTTCAGGTCGGTGAACAGCAGCGTGCGCGGATCGACGTCGGGATGCGCTGCGGCGAGCGCCTGCGCGATCTCGAGAGTGTCGGTCCATTTCATCGTTTCTCTTTCGCATAGTTGATCGTATAGCGGGGAATCTCGACGACGAGCGGTGCGTCGTCGACGATCGCCTGGCACGACAGGCGCGACGTCGGCGCCAGTCCCCATGCGCGGTCGAGCAGATCGTCCTCGTCCTCGGTCGACGGCGACAGCGTGGAAAATCCCTCGCGGAGAATCACGTGGCACGTCGTGCAGGCGCACGATTTCTCGCACGCGTGCTCGATCTCGATTCCCTGCCCGAGCAGGTTGTCGCAGATCGACACGCCGCGCTCGGCCTCGAAGGTGGCGCCCTCGGGGCAGATCTCGGGATGGGGCAGTACGACGATCTTGGGCATGGCGAGGGGTCAGGTCAGGGCGTCGATGCGGCGGCCAGCGAGCGCGCGCGCGACGCCGCGATCCATCCGCAACGCGGCGAATTCTCCGGTCGCGCGGTTGAGGGCCTCGTTGGCGGCCTTGATCGCCGCGCTGTCGCTGCCTTCGGATCGCCGCACGACCACGTCGACCGCATCCTCGATCGCGCGGCGCGAAGGCTCGGCCAGCAGGTCGCCGTCCGCCGCCAGCGCGGCGCGGGTGGCGGCGACCAGCTGTGCCGCTTCCACGCGGGATTCCGCCAGCGCGCGCGCGGCGATGTCCTCGGCGGCATGCGCGACCGAATCCTGGAGCATCCGGGAAATTTCCGCATCGGTCAGCCCGTAGGAAGGCTTGACGACGACCGACGCCTCGATCCCCGATGTCTCCTCACGCGCCGCGACGGACAAGAGACCGTCGGCGTCCACCTGGAACGTCACCCTGACGCGCGCCGCGCCGGCCGCCATCGGCGGAATACCCCGCAACTCGAACCGCGCGAGCGACCGGCAGTCCGCGACCTTCTCGCGCTCGCCCTGGACGACGTGAATCGCGATCGCGGTCTGCCCATCCTTGAACGTCGTGAATTCCTGCGCGCGCGTCACCGGGATCGTCGAGTTGCGGGGCACGATCTTCTCGGCGAGCCCGCCCATCGTCTCGAGCCCGAGCGACAGCGGGATCACGTCGAGCAGCAGCCAGTCTTCGCCGCTCGCGTGGTTGCCCGCGAGCACGTTGGCCTGGATCGCGGCGCCCAGCGCCACGACCTGGTCCGGATCGAGGTTCG
Source organism: uncultured beta proteobacterium (assembly GCA_963724545.1). GTDB lineage: Bacteria > Pseudomonadota > Gammaproteobacteria > Burkholderiales > Casimicrobiaceae > CAIWHR01. The sequence goes on along the minus strand of CAVRVC010000011.1, from coordinate 179,137 downwards.
TCAGCGGCGGCTGGCCGAAGAAATCGGCGACCGCCTTCTGTATCTGCGGCATCCTCGTCGCACCGCCGACCATGACCACGCCATGGATGTCGGCCGGCGCGAGCCCCGCATCGCGCAGCGCGCGCTTGACCGGTCCCAGCGTCTTCGCGACGAGGTGCGACGTGATCGCGGTGAACGTCTCGACGTCGAGCGCGAGCTCGACCCGGGTGCCGTCGCCTAGCCTGGCGTTGATCGTCGTGGACGAATGCAGCGTGAGATTCTCCTTCGCCTCGCGCGCCTTCAACATGAGGAGCCGCGTGTCCTCCGGCGACAGCGGCGGCAAGCCCGCCGCTTCGAGGATCCAGCAATGGACGCGATGGTCCCAGTCGTCGCCGCCGAGCGCGGAGTCGCCGTTCGTCGCGAGCACCTCGAAGACGCCGCGGGTCAGCTTCAGGATCGAGATGTCGAACGTGCCGCCGCCGAGATCGTAGATCGCGTACGTGCCCTGCGCGGCGTTGTCGAGCCCGTAGGCGATCGCCGCCGCCGTCGGCTCGTTGATGAGGCGCAGCACGGCAAGGCCCGCGAGCGTCGCCGCGTCCTTCGTCGCCTGCCGCTGCGCGTCGTCGAAATACGCCGGCACCGTGACGACCGCGCCCGCGAGCTTGCCCGCGAGGCTCGCCTCCGCGCGGATACGCAGCGCACGCAGGATGTCCGCCGAAATCTCGACCGGGCTCTTCACGCCGGCACGGGTGGCGAGCTTGACCATGCCGGGTTCGTCGATGAACCGGTACGGAAAGCGCCGCGCGTCCGCGAGATCGGAGAGCCCGCGGCCCATCAGCCGCTTCACCGACACGATCGTGTTCGTGGGATCGCGCGCCTGCATCGCCTGCGCGGCGTGGCCGACGTCGACCGACTTCTCGCCGTAGCGGACGATCGACGGCAGCAGCGGGTGCCCGTTCTCGTCCGGCAGCACGACCGGGATGCCGTTCCGCACCGTCGCCACGAGCGAATTGGTCGTGCCGAGGTCGATGCCGACCGCAAGGCGCTGCTCGCGCGGCGCCGGCGCGTCCGGCTCGGAGATCTGCAGCAGGGCCATGCGCGCCTTCTACCCGTCTTCCAGCGCGGCGAGCATCGCGTCGATGTCGGCGGCGACCTTGGACAGGAAGCGGAGCTCGCGCACGCGCGAACGCGCGGCGTCCCACGCCGACTCGACGTCGAGCAGCGACGCGATCTGCCGCTCGGCCTCCTTCGCCTCGGCCCGCGCCGCGTCCAGCAGCGCCTCCAGCGCGACCGCGTCGCCGGCCCCCGCAGCCTCGGCCGCCGCCTCCCGCCGCTCGAGCTGGCGCTCGAGAAAGTCGAGCGGGAGCGCGGTGTCCGTCTCGTCGAACGTGTCGACGCCGTGCAGCGACAGCAGATACTGGGCACGCGCGACCGGATCCTTCAGCGCACGGTACGCCTCGTTGACCCGCGCGGAGGACTGCAGCGCGAGACGCTGCTGCGCGTCGCCGGCGGTCGCGTAACGGTCGGGATGCACTTCGACCTGCAGTCGATGGTAGGCGCTATCGAGCGATGCCGCATCGAAGCGGAACCGCTGCGGCAAGCCGAAGAGCTCGAAATGGTTGCGCGAGAAATCGATCATCGCCGCCTCGCGCCGCCGACCGGCCGGCTAGACGTTGAAGGACTCGCCGCAGCCGCAGGCATCCTTGACGTTGGGATTGTTGAACTTGAAGCCTTCGTTCAACCCTTCGCGCGCGAAATCGAGCTCCGTGCCGTCGAGAAACTGCAGGCTCTTCGGATCGACGATCACCGTCACCCCGTGGCACTGGAACGACAAGTCCTCGGGCCGGATGTCGTCCGCGTACTCGATCTTGTAGGCAAGCCCCGAGCAGCCGGACGTGCGCACGCCGAGGCGCAGCCCCACGCCCTTGCCGCGTTTGACGAGACTGCTCGCGACGTGCTTCGCCGCCGATTCGGTCAATGTGATGGACATTCCAGTTCCGGCCCTGCGTCTGACGTGTTCGATATCGTGCGTGAGGTCAATCCGCGGCCTGGCGCTGTGGCTTCTCGACAGGCAGGGACTCCCCCGCCGCCCCGTGCTTCGCCCTGTAGTCCGCGACGGCCGCCTTGATCGCATCTTCGGCCAGAATCGAGCAATGGATCTTGACCGGGGGCAAAGCAAGCTCCTCGGCGATGGCGGTATTGCGTATCGCCGCCGCTTCGTCGAGCGTCTTGCCCTTCACCCATTCGGTGACGAGCGACGACGACGCGATCGCCGATCCGCAGCCGTAGGTCTTGAACTTCGCGTCTTCGATCACGCCGTCCTTGCCGACCTTGATCTGCAGCTTCATCACGTCGCCGCAGGCCGGCGCGCCGACCATGCCGGTGCCGACGTCGTCGTCGCCCTTGGTGAACGATCCGACGTTGCGCGGATTCTCGTAGTGGTCCAGAACCTTGTCGCTGTATGCCATTGCCTTCTCCTGTTCGGCGGGTGCCGCCCCGAATCAGTGCGCCGCCCACTGCACGGTGTCGAGGTCGACGCCGTCCTTGTACATCTCCCACAGCGGCGAGAGCTCGCGCAGCTTCGCGACCTTGCGCCGGAGGAGGTCGATCGTGTAGTCGATGTCGGCCTCGGTGGTGAAGCGGCCGATCGTGAAGCGGATCGAGCTGTGCGCGAGCTCGTCGCTACGGCCCAGCGCCCGAAGCACGTACGACGGCTCCAGCGATGCCGACGTGCACGCCGAGCCCGAGGACACCGCGATCTCCTTCACCGCCATGATGAGGCTCTCGCCCTCGACGTAGTTGAAGCTCACGTTGAGGTTGTGCGGGACGCGGCGCTCGAGGTCGCCGTTGATGTAGATCTCCTCGATGTCGGCGAGGCCCTTCGCGAGGCGGTCGCGCAGCATCCGGATCCGTTCGTTCTCCGTCGCCATCTCGAGCCGCGCGATGCGGAACGCCTCGCCCATGCCGACGATCTGGTGCGTGGGCAGCGTGCCGGACCGCATGCCGCGCTCGTGGCCGCCGCCGTGCATCTGCGCCTCGATGCGAACGCGCGGCTTGCGCCGCACGAACAGCGCGCCGACGCCCTTCGGCCCGTAGGTCTTGTGCGCCGAGAACGACATCAGGTCGACCTTGAGCGTCCCGAGGTCGAGCGGGATCTTGCCGGTCGCCTGCGCCGCATCGACGTGGAAGATGATGCCCCGGGCGCGGCAGATCTCGCCGATGGCCGCGATGTCCTGCACCACGCCGATCTCGTTGTTGACCGCCATGACCGAGACGACGATGGTGTCGGGCCGCAGCGCCTGCTCGAACGCCTCGAGGTCGACGAGTCCGTCCGGAAGCACGTCGAGATACGTGACCGCGTAGCCCTCGCGCTCGAGCTCGCGCATCGTGTCGAGCGTGGCCTTGTGCTCCGTGCGAACGGTCACGAGGTGCTTGCCCTTGTCCTTGTAGAAGTGCGCGGCGCCTTTCAGCGCGAGATTGATCGACTCCGTGGCGCCCGACGTGAAGACGAGCTCGCGCGGGTCGCAATTGACGAGCGCCGCGATCTCCTCGCGCGCGTCTTCGACCAGCTTCTCGGCGGTCCAGCCGAGCGAGTGCGAACGCGATGCGGGATTGCCGAAATTCTCGGTGAGGCAGGGGATCATCTTCTGCGCGACGCGCGGGTCGACCGGTGTGGTCGCGGAATAGTCGAGGTAGATCGGTATCTTCATTGCGGCGTCTTCATCCGGAGGCAAGTCGATATTCGTGGCTCAGGCCGGGACAGGCGTGCGTGGCGTGGTCGTCTGCGGCCGCTGGTCCTGCAGCACCGTGACGTCGGGCTTCTTCTGCTGGGCGACGAGCTCGGCGAGCGACACCGAGCGCAGATAGCTGAAGATGTGCGTGTTGAGGTTCGCCCACAGCTCGTGCGTCATGCAGCGCTTGCCGTCGTCCTTGCAGCTCTCCCGGCCGCCGCATTGCGTGGCGTCGATCGGCTCGTCGACCGCGACGATTACCTCGGCGACCGAAATCGTCTCGGGGGCGCGCGCCAGCCGATAGCCGCCGCCCGGTCCGCGGACGCTCTCGACGAGGCTATGCCGCCGGAGCTTGCCGAACAACTGCTCGAGGTAGGACAGCGAAATCTTCTGCCGCTGGGAGACTCCGGCCAGAGTGACCGGGGCATTCGTGCCGTGCATCGCGACGTCGATCATCGCGGTGACGGCGAAACGTCCTTTGGTAGTGAGGCGCATGGTCGGTCACCCGTGTCGTTGACAATGAATTCTAACAATCCCGACTAAGTTAGTCAACTAATCGATGCGGGAGTTCAGTCGGAATCGATCATCTGGCTGAGCCGCTTGGGATCGAATCCCTCGGCCGTGGCGGTGGCGTCCCCGACATCGGCACCCCCCTGCTTCAAGTGCGCGATGAGCTCCTGCATCCGGGCGTCCGTCTCGGCCGCATGATCGATGAGACGGTGAATCGCCTGGGCCATCGGATCGTTCATGTCGGCGGCGATGGCGTAAGCCGAAAAACCCATCTTTGCGGCATGGCTTTCGCGGCGCTGGGCTTCGTCTCCGGTCAGCACCCTGGCGGGGATGCCGACGGCCGTCGCGCCTGCGGGAACGTCGCGCACTACGACGGCATTGCACCCTATCTTGGCCCCATCTCCCACTAAAATCGGCCCGAGTATTTTCGCGCCCGCACCGATCACCACGCCCTTGCCCAGGGTCGGGTGACGCTTGCCGGCCTTCCAGGAGGTGCCTCCGAGCGTAACCCCGTGGTAGAGCGTGCAATCGTCGCCGATCTCCGCGGTCTCGCCGATGACGATGCCCATTCCGTGGTCGATGAACACCCGGCGCCCGACGGCGGCGCCCGGGTGGATCTCGATGCCCGTCAGCCAGCGGCTCCAATGGGCAAGCCAGCGGGCGAGCCAGCGCAAGCCCAGCCCCCACAGCCGATGCGACACCCAGCGGTGCCAGACGAGCGCGTGCAGACCCGGATAGCAGGTGAGCACTTCCCAACGCGTCCGGGCGGCGGGGTCCCGGTCGAACACGACCGCGATGTCTTCGCGAAGGCGGCTCAGCATGCTTCCCATTTTCTCATTTCCGACTGCCACACTCAACTATTGGGCCGCGGATCGCCTATTCAACGGGCGATTCGGGCACCGTTGCCGGCGGTTTGCCCGTCCCCTGCGAATTGACTAATATCGGCCGACCCGAGCCAGGGTACGGGATACGACGCCCACGCCGGCCGTCGTGCCGGCTCTCGCTCCGTCCTGGAGGAATCATGCGAATCGAAGCCCGGTTGCTCGTCCCGCTCCTTGCCGCCGCGGCGGTCGCGCTGCCGGCCGCAGCGCAGGAGGTCACCCTCAAGGTCCACCACTTCTGGGCGCCCACCGCGATGCCGCCGTCGACGCTGCTGCAGCCGTGGTGCGACAAGATCGCGAAGGATTCCAACAACCGGATGAAGTGCCAGATCTATCCGGCGATGCAGCTCGGCGGCGCGCCGCCGCAGCTCATCCAGCAGGCGATGGACGGCGTGGCCGACATCGTATGGACGCTTCCCGGCTACACCGCGGGCCGCTTTCCGGTCATGGAAGTGTTCGAGCTGCCGTTCATGTCGAAGAGCGCCGAGGCGACGAGCCAGGCGGCCTGGGAGTACTACACGCAGTACGGTTACAAGGAGTTCCCCGGGATCAAGATGCTCGCCGTCAACGTGCACGACAACGGCTACGTCCACACGGTCAACAAGCAGATCAAGGTGATGGCCGATTTCAAGGGCCTCAAGATGCGCGCGCCGACGCGGCAGACCAACAAGCTCCTGGCCGCCCTCGGCGCCACGCCGGTGGCGATGCCGCTGCCCGCGCTCGGCGATGCGTTGTCGAAGGGCGTGGTCGACGGCTACCTGCTGCCGTGGGAAGTGATTCCCTCGATCAAGGCGCACGAGTTCACGAAATACGAGAGCGAGACGGACCCGAAGGTGCGCGCGCTCTACACGGCGGTGTTCACGCTCGCGATGAATCAGGCGAAATACGACAGCCTGCCCGCCGACCTGAAGCAGGTCATCGACGCGAACTCGGGCGCGGCGCTGTCGAAGACGATGGGCGCGCAATGGGATGCGTCGGCGCCGCCGGCGCGCAAGTTCGCCGTCGATCGCGGCAACACGTTCTACATGATCCCCGCCTCCGAGCTCGAAAACTGGCAGAAGGCCACCGCCAACCTGCCCGACGAGTGGGTCAAGGACGTCAGCGCGAAGGGCCAGGACGGCAAGATGCTGCTGCAGGCCGCGACGGACCTCATCAAGAAGTACGAGAAGTAGCTCCTTGGCGGAGCTCGCGACTTTCAAGCGGGCGCCGACCGATCCGCTCGGTGCGTTGCTGTTCCGGCTGGCGCGCGGTTTCGCGCTGGCGGGCGGAATCGTTCTGGTCGCGATGATGCTGATGTCGCTCGTCAGCATCGTCGGGCGCGCGGCGCTCAACAAACCTCTCCCCGGCGACTACGAGCTCGTGCAGCTCGGCTGCGCCATCGCGGTGGCCGCCTTCCTGCCGTTCTGCCAGATGCGCGGCGGGCACGTGCTCGTCGACTTCTTCACGGCGAACTCGCGCCCGGCGGTCCGCGCGGCGCTGGACACGCTCGGCGCGCTGCTGCTCGCCATCGCTGCCGCCGTGTTCACCTGGCGCCTCTTCGCTGGCGCGGTCAGCATGAAGGTCGCCAACGACCAGACGACGATCCTCGAAATCCCGACGTGGTGGGCGATTGCGCTCATGGTTCCGTCGTTCGCGCTCTTCTCCGCCTCGGGGTTCTACACCGCGTGGCAGCATTGGCGGAACCGCCAACCGTCATGAGTGGAGTCGAGTTCGGCTTCCTGATGTTCGGCGCGATGCTCGTGCTGCTCGCGATTCGCGTGCCCATCGGGATCGCGATGCTGCTCACGGGCGTCACCGGCTACGTGACGCTCACCGGCTGGACGCCGCTCCTCAACTACCTCAAGACCGTCGCGTACTCGCGATTTTCCGTCTACGACCTGTCGGTGATACCGATGTTCCTGCTGATGGGCCAGCTCGCGAGCCGTGGAGGCCTTTCGCAATCGCTGTTCAACGCGGCGAACGCGGTCATCGGCCATTGGCGCGGCGGCGTCGCGATGGCGGCGGTCGGTGCGTGCGCGGGCTTCGGCGCGATCTGCGGCAGCTCGCTCGCGACCGCCGCGACGATGGGCCAGGTCGCGCTGCCGGAGCTGCGCCGTCTCCGGTACGAGCCGGCGCTCGCGACGGGCACGCTCGCGGCCGGCGGCACGCTCGGCATCCTGATCCCGCCGTCGATCGTGCTCGTCGTCTACGCGATCCTCGCCGAACAGAACATCGCGAAGCTCTTCATGGCGGCGTTCGTGCCGGGCATCATCGCGGCGCTGGGCTACATGATCGCGATCGGCGTCTACGTGCGCGTCAAGCCCGGCACCGGCCCGGCGGGCGAGCGCCATACGTGGCCGCAGCGACTCTCGGCGCTGCGCGAAGTGTGGCCGGTCGTGCTGCTGTTCGTAGTGGTCATCGGCGGCATCTACGGCGGCATCTTCACGCCGACCGAAGCGGCGTCGGTCGGCACCGCCGGCGCGCTGTTCTTCGCCGTCTGGCTGGGCGGCATGCGCTGGGCCGGCCTGCTGGAATGCATCTACGGCACGGCCGAGGCCACGGGCATGATCTTCCTGATCCTGCTCGGCGCCGACGTGCTCAACGTGTTCCTCGCGCTCACGCAGATGCCCGTCGAGCTCGCGCAATGGGTCGGCAAGAGCGGGCTGTCGCCGCTCCTCGTGCTGGCCGCGATCATCGGCATCTATGTCGTGCTCGGCTGCCTGATGGACAGCCTGTCGATGATCCTGCTGACGATCCCGATCTTCCTGCCGATCGTCATGGGCCTCGACTACTGGGGGCTCAATCCGACCGACAAGGCGATCTGGTTCGGCATCCTCGCGCTGATGGTCGTCGAGATCGGCCTCATCACGCCGCCCGTGGGCATGAACGTCTACATCATCAACAGCCTTGCGCGCGACGTGCCGATGGCGGAGACCTTCAAGGGCGTCGTACCGTTTCTCATCTCGGACGCCCTCCGCGTGACGCTGCTCGTGTTCTTTCCGATCCTCTCGCTGTGGCTCGTCCGCATGCTGACGTGAGGGGCGACGCGACCCCCGGCAGCACCTTGGCGCGATTCAGCGCAGCAGGACCGCGGCGGCGAGGAGCCCGGCCGTCACGAACGCGAACAGGATCGCGTACGCGACCGCGAGCACCAGCGCGCGAACCGCGATGCCCAGCCAGCGCCCTCCGTACACCGAGCGCGTCGACCACGCGAGATAGACGAGCGCGGAGGTCGCGAGCGCGCCCGTCACCCAGCCGTTCGGCGAGACGCCCATCAGCGAGCCCATGACGAACAGGAACGCGTGGTTGTGCGCGGCGAACACGAGGTGCTCGCCGTAGAGTCGCGGTCGCGCCGGATGGCGGCGGCGCGGGCCGAGATAGACCACTTTCAGCAGGGCGGCGAAAGCGGGCAGTAGCGCGAACATCGCGTAGGGGCCGTAGCGGAGCGTGCCCGCGACGATCTGCTCCAGCTTCTGCGCGCGCGGAAGGGCGTTGAAGCGCGCGATCGGCTTGCGCAGGATGCCCGGTCGTCCCGGGGAGCTCGGCCATGTTGAGGTTGAGATCGTCGTCGAGCGTCACGAGCTCGCCCGGCGCGGCTTTCACCTCGGTCCTCGACCTTCCCTTTGGGAACTTCGATTCCTGCTCGCCGGCTCCTTCGGAGGATCGAAGCTGCGGTCTCGCCGAAGTCGATCGATTCGTGGCCAGCCGCAGCGTCGCGAAGAGGACGAGGCTCGACACGAGGAAGAGGCGCGCCGGGCCGATGTAGCGCCGGCGACGGCCCGCGAGATATTCGCGCGTGAGGAATCCCGGCCGGAACAGGAGCGCCGCGAGCGTCTTCCAGAACTTTCCGTCGTAGGCGACGTACCGCCCCATCGCTTCGCGCATGAACTGCGCGAACGTCGGCAGCCGGTCCCGCGTGCTCTGGCCGCAGGCAGGACAGTACGCGTCGGGCGCCCTGACGCCGCAGTTGAGGCAGCGGTGGATCGTGGGATCCATCGTCAATGCCTCCCAGCAACTGATCGATCCGGGCGAGGATGCCGCGCAGGATGTTGACCTCCTCCTTCTCGAGCGCGGCGCGCGCGAAGAGACGGCGCAGGCGCGGCAGCAGGCGCTTCGGCATGCGCGGGTCGAGGAAGCGCATCGCCGCGAGCGTCGCGGTGCCGTGCGCATACAGCGCCTCGATCTCGTCGACGCTCGCCGGCGCGAAGCGCGGCGCGCGCCAGACGTCGCCGCCGGTCGCGGCGAGCCGCAGCTCGTACGCGACGACCTGCACGGCCGCCGCGAGATTGAGCGAAGCGTAATCGGCGTTGGCGGGAATCGTCGCGACGATGCCGCAGCGCGCGAGCTCGGCGTTGGACAGTCCCGACATCTCGGTGCCGAACACGAGCGCGACGTCGCCGTGGCTCGCGTGCGCAATGGCTTCGGCGGCCGCCTCGCGCACCGCCAGCACGCGCCCGGCGAACTCGCGCGGCCGGGCGGAGAACCCGATCGCGGCACGCAACCCGCGAGCGCCTGGTCGAGCGTGGCGACGACTTCCGCGCCGTCGAGCACGACGGTGGCGCCGGAGGCGAGCGCGACGGCCTCGGGATCGGGAAAGCGCCGCGGACGGACGAGCACGAGCCGCGTCAGGCCCATCGTCAGCATCGCGCGCGCGGCGGCGCCGATGTTGCCCGGATGGCTCGGCGCGACGAGGACGATGCGCAGCGACCGCAGGCGATCGGGCGCGGACATCATCGTGTCGTCCCGCGCGACGGCGGATCGCGGCCGGAGGCCGGCAGCGGTTACAATGAACGCTTTCGCTCGTTTGCGCCGGACCGCTCGCGGGTCGGCGGTCACCGCGACGACAACCAACAGACGACGCGACCATGCATCCGATGCTCACGATCGCCGTGAAGGCGGCGCGCCGCGCCGGCAACGTCATCAACCGCGGCGCCCGCGAGCTCGACCTCCTCACGGTCACGACGAAGGGTCCCAAGGATTTCGTGAGCGAAGTCGACCGCGAGGCCGAGCGGACGATCGTCGAAACGCTGCTCGGAGCCTATCCCGACCACGCGATTCTAGCAGAGGAAGGCACCGCCAAAGGCGCCAACGCCGACGCGGAAAACGTCTGGATCATCGATCCGCTCGACGGCACGACCAACTTCCTGCACGGCTTTCCGCAGTACTGCGTCTCGATCGCGCTCGCGCATCGCGGGCAGATCACGCACGGCGTGATCTACGACCCGGTGCGCAACGACCTCTTCACCGCGACGCGCGGCCGCGGCGCGTTCCTGAACGACCGGCGCATCCGCGTCTCGAAGCGCCAGCACCTGCGCGACTGCCTCGTCGGCACCGGCTTCCCGTTTCGCGACGGCAGCTACCTCGACACGTACCTCAGGATGATGAAGGCGATGATCGAGCAGACCGCCGGCCTGCGCCGCCCGGGCGCGGCCGCGCTCGACCTCGCGTACGTCGCCGCCGGCTTCTACGACGGTTTCTGGGAAGTCGGGCCTCAACGCGTGGGACGTCGCGGCCGGCAGCCTGCTGATCCAGGAAGCGGGCGGGCTCATCGGCGATCTCGCCGGCGACGGCGATTTCCTGCACGGCGGCCAGGTGATCGCCGCCACGCCCAAGATCTTCGCGCAAATGGTGACGGCGCTCGCGCCGTTTCGCGCCGACCTCGTGCGCGAGCGCGCGAAGAAGCCGGTCCATCCCGTCTGAACACCGCCACCGAGGAGCCCGCCATGCCGCGCGCCGTCATCCGCATCTTCGCCGCCGCCCTCGTCTTCGCTTGCGCCTCGTCGTTCGCGCAGGAATATCCGACGAAGCCCATCCGGATCATCGTGCCGTTCGCGGCCGGCGGTCCGGCCGACGTCTACGCGCGCTTCCTCGGCGTGCGCCTGCAGGAAGCGCTGGGGCAACCGGTGGTCGTCGAGGATCGTCCGGGCGCGGGGTCCATCATCGGCACCGACGCCGTCGCGAAGAGCGCGCCCGACGGGTACACGCTGCTGATGATGTCGAACACGCACACGGTCAACGAAACGTTGATCCCCAACAAGCCCTATCAGCTGATGCGCGATTTCGTGCCCATCGCCGCGGTCAACTATTCCGATCTCGTGCTCGTCGTGCATCCTTCGGTCGGCGCCAACAGCGTCGCCGACCTGATCAGGATCGCCAAGGCGAGCCCGGGCAAGCTCAATTACGCGTCGTCGGGTCCCGGCACGCCGTACCACATGGCCGGCGAGCTCTTCAAGGCGATGGCGGGAGTCGACATCGTGCACGTTCCGTACAAGGGAAGCTCGGGCGCCCGCACCGACGTCCTGGGCGGCCAGGTGCAGATGATGTTCGACGCGGTGCCGACGATGAGCGAGCACGCGAAGAGCGGGCGCGTGAAGGCGCTCGGCACCACGGGCAAGGCGCGCTCGTCGGTGCTCCCCGGCGTGCCGACGATCGACGAGGCCGGCGTGACCGGGTACGAAGCGGTGATCTGGCTCGGCCTGATGGCGCCGAAGGGCACGCCGGGCACGATCGTCAACAGGCTCAACGCCGAGATCACGAAGATCCAGAACCGCACCGAAGTCCGCCAGGAGTGGGCGAGCCAGGGCGCGCTGCCGATGCCGATGACGCCGGACGAGTTCGGCCGCTATCTCGACGCCGACGTCGTCAAGTGGGAGCGCATCGTCAAAGTCTCGGGGGCGAAGGCCGACCAGTGACGCCGCGCAGGCGCGGGGAGATCGCGCTCGACGTCATCTCCGGCGGAGCGGCGCAAGGCATCGTCGTCGCGATCGGCGAGGAGTTCCGCGGCGCCACCGGCGCGATCGTGCGCGGCACCTTCGGCGCGGTCGGCGCGATGCGCGAAAAGCTCCTCCAGGGCGCGCCGTGCGACGCGATCATCCTGACGGCGCCGCTCATCGCCGCGCTCGAAGCGCAGGGACACGTGCTGTCCGGCACCTCCGTCCCGCTCGGCTGCGTGCGCACGGGCATCGCCGTGCGCGACGGCGCGCGACATCCCGCGATCGGCGACGGCCCAGCGTTGCGCGCCGCGCTCCTCGCCGCCGCGGGCATCTACTTTCCCGACCCCGTGCTCGCCACGGCCGGCATCCACTTCATGCAAGTGCTGCGCGAGCTCGGGATCGAGACGACGGTGGCCGACCGACTGCATGCGTTCCCGAACGGCGCTGCCGCGATGGGCGCGCTCGCGCGCTCGCCGGTGCCGGGCGAACTGGGTTGCACGCAGATCACCGAGATCAAGTCGACACCCGGCGTGGCGCTCGTCGGCCCGCTTCCCGCGGGTTTCGAGCTTGCGACGATCTACACGGTGGCAGTGTGCACGAACGCGCGCGAGCCCGATCTCGCGCGCAAACTTGCGGCGTTCCTGTCCGGTCCCGCGACGCGCGCGCGGCGTGAAATCGCCGGATTCGAGTGATCGCAGGGCCGTGCGCGCGCGCCACGATCCGACGGATGGCGGACCCCGCCGCACCGCGGCGTGATACGCTAACCCCATGATTGCAGACGCCTTACAGATTGCTGACGAGTATCCGCTGCCCAAGCGCCGCGTGCGTTGGGTCGGCCTCGTGTTCTTCGTGCTCCTGCATGCGATTGCGCTGATCGGGACGCCGCTCTACATCTACTACCGCGGCATCACCGGCCCCGAGATTGCGCTGTTTCTCGCCTACTGTGCCGCGACCGGACTGTCGATCACCATCGGCTACCACCGCCTGTTCGCGCACTCGGCCTTCAAGGCGGCGCCGATCGTGCAGTTCATCGTGCTGCTCTTCGGCGCGGCGACGTTCGAGGAGTCGGCACTCAAGTGGTCGTCGCAGCATCGGCAGCACCATCGCTTCACCGACACCGAGCACGACCCGTACGGCGTCAACCACGGCTTCTGGCACGCGCACATCGGCTGGATCATGTTCTGGCGCCATCGCACCAACTACAACAACGTGAAGGACCTGCGTCGTTCGCGGCTGGTTGCCTGGCAGCACGATCATCACGCCTGGTGGTCGGTCGGCGGGGGGGTGGTTCTGCCCATGCTGATCGCGTGGTGGATCGGGCATCCGCTGGGGGGCTTCATCATGGCGGTGTGCCTGCGCATCATCGTGGTCCTGCATTCGTCGTTCTTCATCAACTCGTTCGCGCACACTTTCGGGACGCAGCCGTACGACAAGTCGAACTCGGCGCGCGACAACTGGCTGTGCGCGCTGCTCACGAACGGCGAGGGGTTCCACAACTTCCACCACCGCTTCCCGTCGGACTACAGAAACGGTTACCGCTGGTATCACTGGGACCCGTCGAAGTGGCTCATCTTCGCGCTGTCGAAGGTCGGGCTCGCGTGGGATCTCAGGCGAACCTCCGACCACAGGATCGCCGAAGCGACCGCGCGCGGGATCGCCGAGGCGCCCGCGCACTAGGACGGACCCGCGCTACGGCTGCCGCTGATCCGGACCGAAGAACTCGCGCATCATGTAGTCCTCGAGCGCTGCGTTGTCGGCCGGACGAGCCGACAGCGCGACCCCTTTGCTTGCGCGACGGGAGATCCAGATGAAGTCACCGGGCTCGTGCGCCCGGATGATCTCGATGATCTTGCGAACGACGGCGATCCGGATGTCCGGATTCGAGCCCTTCCGCACCTCGATCAACTGCCGTGCGACCCTTCCGATGTCCTGGTCCCAGCCGTTGAAGATGAACTCGGCATCGTCGTAGCCGATGCGCCGTATCTGGAACATTCCGCCGCCGCGCTTGGGGTCGTCGCCGAAGGTGGGCGTCTTGTTCAACCCGAGGTTCGCCGCGACGATACGGTTGAGGCGATCCTTCTCGCTTTCGGCCGGCGGCGCGTTGGGCGCGTTGGATTCGGACGTCGCAGCGGCGTCGCCGCGCGCGCTGCGCCTTGCCGCGATGTATGAGGACAGGTCGGTCTCCGCGGGCGGCCTGGGCGTCGGCTGAACCTCCGCGGGGGGCGCGGATGGCGGTGGTGGCGTCGGAATCGCACTCGGGGCCGGCTCGTTGCGCACGATGGGCGGCGGAGGCGGCGCGGGACGCGGTGCGGCGCGGGCGGGCGGAGGCGCGGCCCGCGCCGGTCGTGACGGCGGTGTCGGCGGCGGCACGCTTTCGGGCGGGCTCGGGATCGAGCGCGGCACCAGCTGCGCGATCAGCGCCTGCGAGGGCTCGGCCTTGTCGGAAGGCTCGAACGCGGTCGAGCGCATCAGCGGCGGCGACGTCCACAGCGCGGCGATGTGCACCAGCAGCGACAGGAAGAACGCCAGCCATATGATGCGGATGGTGACGGTGTCGTGCCGGTTGATCGGCTCGTAGCGCCAGTCGTTCGACAGCGGCTGGGCGGCGCTCATGATCACTGCACGCCGCGGATGAGATCGCTCGCTCGCTCGCCGATCATGATCGTCGGTGCGTTGGTGTTGCCGCCGATCAGCGTCGGCATGATCGAGGCGTCGACGACGCGCAGGCCGGACAGGCCGTGCACGCGAAGCTCCGGGTCGACCACGGCGAGATCGTCCGTTCCCATGCGGCAGGTCCCGACCGGATGATAGATCGTGTCGGAACGCTGCCGGAGCACGGCGCGGATCTCGTCGTCGGTCTCGACGCCGGCGGTGAAGAGATCCTTGCCGCGCCATGGGTCGAGCAGCGGCGATTCGCAGATGCCGCGCGTGATCCTGAACCCCTTGACCATCGTCTCGAGGTCGTCGGGATGCGTGTAGAAACCCGGATCGATCCGCGGTGCCGCCAGCGGATCGGGTGATTCGAGCGTCAGCGTTCCCGCGCTTCGCGGCCGCAGCGCGCAGACGTGGGTCGAGAAGCCGCGCGCTGCGTGCAGCCGGCGGCCGTGACTCTCGAGGATCCCGATGCAGAAGTGAAGCTGGATGTCCGGCGCGGGCAGCCCCGGCGACGTCTTGAGGAAGCCGCCGGCCTCCGCGACGTTCGATGCGAAGATGCCGCGGCGGTCGCGGTGGTACCGCACGGCGCTGGGCAAGGCGTTCGCGATGTCGCCCGGCATGAACCCGATCAGGTCCCGTCGCGGCGACTCGTAGGCAAGGACGAAATCGACATGGTCGCGCAGGTTGCGCCCCACGCCGGGAAGATGCAGAAGGGAGGGGATGCCGAGCGTGCGCAGCATTGCTCCGTCCCCCACCCCCGACAGCAGCAGCAGCTGCGGCGACTGCAGCGCACCCGCCGCCAGAATCAGCTCGCGCCGGGCGCGCACCGTCCGCGTCGACCCGCCCTGCCGGTATTCGATCCCGACGGCACGCCGGCCCTCGAACACGACGCGCGTCGCCCGCGCGCCCGTCCGCGCATCGAGGTTCGGCCGCTCGAGATTGGGCGCGAGATACGCGCGCGCCGCGCTCCAGCGCTCCCCGTTCTTCTGCGTCAGCTGGTAGAGTCCGATCCCTTCCTGCTCCGCGCCGTTGAAGTCGGCATTGCGTCGCCACCCCTGCGCTTCCGCCGCCTCGAGCCACAGCTCCGAGAACCCGCTGGGCGAGCGCGGATCGGCGACGTTGAGCGGCCCGCCCTGCCCGTGGTACGCGTCGACGATGCGCTCGTTGTTCTCCGCGCGGCGGAAGTACGGCAGCACGTCCGCGTACGACCAGCCGGGATTGCCGAGCGCCGCCCATTCGTCGTAGTCGCCGGGGTGGCCGCGCGTGTAGACCATCGCGTTGATCGAGCTCGAGCCCCCCAGCGTCTTGCCGCGCGGTTGGTAGCCGCAGCGGCCATTCAATCCCGGCTGCGGCGTGGTCTTGAACGCCCAGTTGTGGATCTTGCGCGGAACGAGGAGCGCGATGCCGAGCGGCACGCGGATCAGCAGGCTCCGATCCGGCGCGCCGGCCTCGAGCAGGCACACCGTGACGGACGGATGCTCGGTCAGGCGCGCGGCGAGCACGCACCCGGCCGAACCGGCGCCGACGATAACGTAGTCGAACGTGTCGTCCGTCCCTCGTGTCGGTCGCATGCGCGGCAAATGCCTCCTGCTTCCCGACCGCCGTCAGGCGCGCCCTGCCCCGGCGCCGCCCGCGGCGACTTCGCGGATCTCGAGCTTGGCGATCGCGTTCCGATGGACTTCGTCGGGGCCGTCGGCGAGGCGCAGGCTGCGCGCGCTCGCGTAAGCACCGACGAGGAAGGCGTCGTGGACGCCGGCTCCGCCGTACGCCTGGATCGCCCAGTCGATCACCTTGCAGGCGACGTTCGGCGCGACGACCTTGATCATCGCGATTTCCTTCTTCGCGACCTTGTTGCCGACCGTGTCCATCAGGAACGCCGCCTTCAGCACGAGGAGGCGGGCCTGCTCGATCATGCAGCGCGACTCGGCGATCCGTTCCTGCCACACCGTCTGGCGCGCGATCTCGGAGCCAAACGCGACCCGTCCGGACAGGCGCTTCACCATGAGCTCGAGCGCGCGCTCGGCGAGACCGACGAGCCGCATGCAGTGATGGATGCGGCCCGGACCGAGGCGCCCCTGCGCGATCTCGAAGCCGCACCCCTCACCCTTCAACACGCTCGAGACGGGCACGCGCACGTCGATGAGGTCGATCTCCATGTGGCCGTGCGGCGCGTCGTCCGAATTGAGCACGGTGAGCGGACGGATCACCTTGACGCCGGGCGTGGCCGCCGGCACGAGCAGCATCGACTGCTGCCTGTGCTTCGGCGCGTCCGGATCGGTCTTGCCCATCAGGATGTAGATCCGGCAGCGCGGGTCGCCCGCCCCCGACGACCACCACTTGCGCCCGTTGATCACGTAGTCGCCGCCGTTCTTCACCATGCGGCACTCGATGTTGGTGGCGTCCGACGAGGCGACCGCCGGTTCGGTCATCAAGAACGCCGACCGGATCTCGCCCCGGAGCAGCGGCTCCAGCCACTGCCGCTTCTGCTCGGGCGTGCCGTAGCGCTCGATCGTTTCCATGTTGCCCGTGTCGGGCGCGCTGCAGTTGAAGACCTCCGGCGCCCAGGTGACGCGGCCCATCAGCTCGGCGAGCGGCGCGTATTCGAGATTGGTGAGTCCCGCGCCATGGGACGATTGCGGCAGGAAGAGGTTCCACAGGCCGGCGGCCCGCGCCTCGACCTTGAGCTCCTCGACGATGCGTGTCGGGATCCACGCATTGCCGCGCGCGCGGTTCGCGTCGACCTCCTCCTGGTATCGGCGCTCGTTCGGATACACGCGCTCCGCCATGAACGCGGAAACGCGCGCGGACAGATCCCGCACCTTGGGCGTGTAATCGAAGTTCATGCGTCGCTCCTGGAATCCGTCATCAATGCGTGAACCACGAGAGCACGCGATCGAGCACCTTGCCGTAAGGCGGCAACAGCAGCGGCATGATGCCGAGCCGCCCCTGGTAATACACTGGCTTTTCCTTGCTGAACGTGCGAAAGCCGTAGCAGCCGTGATAGGCGCCGCTGCCGCTCGCGCCGACGCCGCCGAACGGCTGCGCCTCCTGCGCGAAATGGGTGAGGCAGCCGTTGACGGTGACGCCGCCCGCGATGGTGTTCCGCAGCACGCGGTCGCGCCGGTGCGCGTGCTCGCCGAACCAGTAGAGCGCCAGTGGGCGATCGCGCCCGTTGACGAAGTCGAGCGCGCCGTCGAGCGTGTCGTACGGAACGACCGGCAGCAGCGGTCCGAAGATCTCCTCGCGCATCACCGCCATGTCGGCGTCGACGTCCCGGATCAGCGCCGGCGCCAGCTTGCGCGCGGCGGGATCGAGCGCCTCGCCGGCCGGGTTGACCTCGACGACGCGCGCCCCGCGTGCCTTCGCATCGGCGACGAGGCCGGCGAGGCGGGAATAGTGCCGCTCGCTGACGATGCTCGAGTAGTCGGCGTTGCCGGCAAGGGTCGGATAGAGCTTCCCGATGGCGCGACTCATCGCCGCGACGAATTCGTCGGCGCGGGCGCGCGGAACGAGCGCGTAATCGGGTGCGATGCACGTCTGGCCCGCATTGAAGAGCTTGCCGATCGCGATCTTCGGCGCGATCGAATCGAACGCCGCGTCGGCGTCGACGATCACCGGCGACTTGCCGCCGAGCTCGAGCGTGACCGGCGTCAGGTTCTTCGCGGCCGCCTGTGCGACCAGCCGGCCGACGGCCGTCGATCCGGTGAAGAACAGGTGATCGAACGGAAGCTCGACGAACGCCTTTCCCACGGCAGCATCGCCCGGACAGACGATCATCTCGTCCTCCGCGAACGACTCGCGCACGATGCGCGCCATCAGCTCCGCGGTCCTCGGAGCGATCTCGGACGGCTTCAGCATCACGCGATTGCCCGCCGCCAGGGCGCCCAGCGCCGGCAGCATCGACAGCTGGTACGGATAGTTCCACGGCGCCACGACGCCGACGACGCCAAGCGGCTGCGGGAGCAACCGGTTGTAGCCGGGGCGGTACAGCATCTGGGTTTCGATCCTCTGCGGCCGCATCCAGCGGGCCAGATGCCGCCGCGCGTACTTGACCGCCTCGTCGACGGCGAGCAGATCGGCAATCAGGGTCTCGTGCGGCGAGCGGTGGCCGAAATCGGCGGAGATCGCGGCGATCAGGTCCGAGGCGTGGCGCCTCGTCATTCGCGCGAGGCGGGCGAGCCGGTCGCGCCGGGTAGCGAGCGAGGGCGTCATGTCCCCGCGAAATGCCGCGCGCATCCGCTCGAGCGCCGGCCGGAGGAGCGGGATGGGATCGGGCGGCAGGACGGGGGCCGTTTGCATCTGAAGGGTTTCCGGAAGGTCCGTCGGTTGTTGCCGGGACGGCCGAAGTGGCCAAAGCGGGTCCGGGCAGAGCCGGACCAACGGCCGGCCCGGGCCCGCCCCGAGGGGTCACATACGGGCGGCGCCGGTTTCGGGGGTCGCCGGATTCGCCCATGGACGGCGGTCCCGCAACGCCAATACACTGGCGTAGCATGGGATTTTACTATCAACCGGCGGGTAGCAGGCGCGCGGGACGCGCCGAGGCGGACCCCGGGAGGCATTGCCATGACCGAGCGCCGCGGCAAGGCGAAGGAGACACCGGCCCGCGCCGGCGGCGGGAAGCGCGCGCGGCCTTCCGCGTCCCGGCCTTCAGGATCCACGCTCGTCGAGCTCGCGCAGCAGGTGCGCTCGTGGACCGACTCCGTGCTCGGGATCGCGGGGGCGGCGGCCGACGTCACTCTCGGCGCCGCGAAGATGATGCTGCCGAAGCCCGGGCAGCGGGCCGCGCTGGAGAAGACCGGCGCCATGCTGCGCCGCCTCCGCGAGACCGCCGGCATGAGCGTCGCCGAGGTCGGCAGCGCGATCGACCTCAAGGATCCGACGCTGCTCGAGCTCGTGGAGAACGGCAAGGTGGCGCTGCCGTTCGAGATCATCCTGCGTCTCGCGTCCGTGCTCGGCCGCAACGATCCGATCTCGTTCGTCATGCGCTTCACGCGCTCCTACAATCCGGACGTCTGGAAAACCCTCGAGTCGCTCGGCATCGGCCGGCTCGCGGTGCAGGCGGGGCGCGAGCGGGAATTCGCGAACCTCTACCGTGCGAGCGATGCCGCGCGCCGGTTGTCCGACGAGGAATTTGCGGAGGTGCTTAAGTTCACGCAGGCGGCGTTCGCGATGGCGGTCGCATTTCGCGCCCGGAAGAGCGGCCCGGCCTGACCCACCACCAGAGGATCGCCCCGGCAATCACCGCCAGCACGAGCCCGGCATAGCCGCGCTCCGGGTCCCACACGCTGTGATCGGCGACGCCGAGCTGGCCCGTCTTCTCTCCGGCGCCGAAGAGCGTGTACGTCGTGGCGTTCCACAACGCATGGCAGGCGCTCGGCACGACGACGGAGCCGGAGCGCAGTCGCAGGAGTCCCATCGCCGCGCCGAACGCCGTGGATCCCAGCACGTACTGGGGCACCTTGGACATGGGTTGCGAGAAGTCCGGATCGACGATCGGCACCGCGAGATGCCACAGGCCGAACGCCACGCTCGTCCAGATGACCGTGTTCGCGGGGGAGAATCCGGCACGCTCGCAACTTCCCCACAACACGCCGCGGAAGAAGCCGTCCTCCGTCACCAGCGTCAGCGCGAAGGTCACGAGGAAATTCAGCGCGAGCCGCCGGGCGGCCGTCGAGCCCGAGAAGTTCGCGAGGTCGAGCGCGTGCGACGCGACCGCGCCCAGCGCGACCAGCCCGATGATGCCCGCCACATAAGCAAGCGCGACGCCGTAAGAGGTGCCGTCGCCGAGCGTGAGCCCGACCTCGCGCCGCGTCAGGCGCTGGCCCGCCCAGACGACGACGAGCATGGCCGCGAGCCACAGGTTGTAGAGGATGCCCTGACCGGTCCCCACCGACAGCAGCGGCGACCCGGCGATCGCGCCGATGCCGCCGACAACGGGCCACAGCCACGCGCGCGCGGCGTTCGGCATGGATCTCCCTTCCTGGAATCCGATCGAATGCGGCGAGTATGCCGGCCGGCCGACGATCGAAGCGCAATTCGCCGTTTTCGCCGATAATCGCGCGAACGACGCAGCGACCGTGATTGCGCGAGAGGAATCGCCATGAGAGAAGCCGTCATCGTCTCCACCGCCCGCACGCCGATCGGCCGCGCGTTTCGCGGCGCGCTCAACAACATCAAGTCGCCCACGCTGATGGCCCACGCGATCCGCCACGCGATGCAACGCGCCGGCGTCGAAGGCGCCGAGGTCGAGGACGTGGTCATCGGCACGGTGCTGACCGCCGGCACGGCCGGCATGAACCTCGCCCGCAATGCGGCGTTCGCCGCCGGCCTTCCGGTCACGGCCGCCGCGCAGACGATCGACCGCCAATGCGCGTCCGGCCTGACCGCCATCGCCGCGGCCGCGAAGGAGATCGTCGTCGACGGCCATGACATCGTCGTCGCCGGCGGCCAGGACAACATCTCGGCGGTCCAGAAGCGATATCTCGAATGGGTGGCCGCGGAGAAGGATCCGAACGTGACCCGGCAGGTCGAGCACGCCTACATGCCCATGCTGCTGACGGCCGAGAACGTCGTGCGCAAATACAAGATCAGCCGCGCCGCGCAGGACGCCTACGCGCTCTCGTCGCAGCAGCGCACCGCGCGCGGCCAGGCCGAGGGACGCTTTGCCGCCGAGATCGTCCCCATCACCGCGACGATGAGCGTCGTCGACAAGACGACCAACGAGGTCTCGTACAAGGAAGTGACGCTCGCAAGAGACGAAGGCAACCGGCCCGACACGACGCTGGCGAGCCTCGAGGCGCTCGCTCCCGTGATCGAAGGCGGAACGGTGACGGCCGGCAACGCGAGCCAGTTGTCCGACGGCGCGTCCGCATGCGTATTGATGGACGCGAAGGTCGCCGCGAAGCGCGGCCTCGCGCCGCTCGGCCTCTACCGTGGCATGACCGTCGTCGGCAATGCGCCGGAGGAGATGGGCATCGGTCCGATCTACGCGGTGCCGAAGCTCCTGAAGCAGCATGGCCTCCGCGTGAGCGACATAGGCTTGTGGGAGCTGAACGAGGCCTTCGCCTGCCAGGCGCTGTATTGCCGCGACCAGCTCGGCATCGATCCGGACCAATACAATGTCGACGGCGGCGCCATCTCGATCGGCCATCCGTACGGGATGACGGGCGCACGGCTCGTCGGGCACGCGCTCATCGAAGGCAAGCGGCGCGGCGTCAAGTACGTCGTCGTCACGATGTGCGTCGGCGGCGGCATGGGCGCCGCGGGATTGTTCGAGGTGCTGTGATGAGCGTCCGGAAGCTCTTCGATCTCGCCGGCAAGACGGCCATCGTCACGGGCGGCTCGCGCGGCATCGGCCTGCAGATGGCCGCGGCGCTGGGCGAAATGGGAGCCAGGGTCGCGCTGACGGCGAGGAAGCAGGACGAGCTCGACGCGGCGCGCTCCGGGCTCGAAGGTGCCGGCGTCGAGTGCCTGACGATCGCGGGCGATCTCTCGGACTTCGGCGCGATCCCGGGCATGGTCACCAGGGTGCTCGACCGCTGGGGACAGATCGACATCCTGGTGAACAACGCCGGCTGCAGCTGGGGGGCGCCGGCCGAGGACCACCCGGACGAGGGCTGGAACAAGGTGATGAACCTCAATGTCGACGCGCAATTCTTCCTCAGCCGCGAAGTCGGAAAGCGCTCGATGCTCCCGCGCCGGAGCGGGAAGATCGTCAACATCGCGTCGATCGCCGGCCTCTACGGCAATCCGCCCGAATGGGCGCTGCAGACGATCGCCTACAACACGAGCAAGGGCGCGCTCGTCAACATGACCCGCGCGCTCGCGGCCGAGTGGGGCCGCCACAACATCAACGTCAACGCGATCTGCCCCGGCTTCTTTCCGTCGAAGATGTCCAAGGCCACGCTCGATCGCATCGGCGCGAGCGTGGTCGCCTTGACGCCGCTCGGGCGGCTGGGCGGCGACGAGGATCTCAAGGGGGCCGTGGTCTTCCTCGCGTCCGACGCTTCGCGCCACGTCACGGGCCAGACGCTCGCGGTCGACGGCGGGTGCACGGCGGTCTAGCCCCGCCGACGCACGACGTGACCGCCGAATTCGATCCCGGCGCGACGCTCGCCTCCGCGCGGCATCCGATCGATGCCGGCGCGCTCGCGGCCTACCTGCGGGCACACGTCGGCCCGCTTCGACGGCACGCTCGTCCATCGAGCAGTTCCAGGGCGGCCAGTCGAACCCGACCTACCGGGTCACGGCGGGCCGCTGGCGCTACGTCCTCCGCCGCAAGCCCCCCGGCCACCTGCTGCCGTCGGCCCACGCCGTCGAGCGCGAGTATCGCGTCATGTCGGCGCTGGCCGGCTCCGAAGTCCCCGTGCCGAGGACGCTCGCGCTGTGCGAAGACGCCGCGGTGATCGGCACCGCCTTCTACGTGATGGAGTACGTCGAGGGACGGATTCTCTGGGACCCCACGCTCCCGGGCATGGAACGCGCGGCGCGCGCCGCCCACTACGCCGAATTGAATCGCGTGATCGCGGCGTTGCACCGCTTCGACTTCGCGTCCGCGGGACTCGCCGATTACGGCAGGCCCGGGAACTACATCGAGCGGCAGATCGCGCGCTGGTCGAAGCAGTACGAGGCCGCCGGCGCCGAGCGCATCCCGGCGATGGACCGGCTGATCGAATGGCTGCCGCATCACGTGCCGTCCGGCGAAGAGACGAGCGTCGTCCACGGCGACTACCGGCTCGACAACGTGGTCTTCCACCCGACCGAGCCGCGCGTGCTCGCCGTGCTCGACTGGGAACTGTCCACGCTCGGTCACCCGCTGTCCGATTTCGCGTACCAGGTGATGGCGTGGCGGCTGGCGCCGCAGGAGTTCCGGGGCCTCAAGG
The DNA here is from genome assembly GCA_963724545.1 of uncultured beta proteobacterium. GTDB lineage: Bacteria > Pseudomonadota > Gammaproteobacteria > Burkholderiales > Casimicrobiaceae > CAIWHR01. Next base: position 155,807 of record CAVRVC010000011.1, on the reverse strand, counting down.
GCTGCGATCTCGCGGCGCTCGGCATTCCCACCGAGGCGGAGTACGTCGCCGCCTATTGCCGGCGCACCGGCCGCGAGACGATCCCGCACTGGGACATCTATCTCATCTTCAACATGTTCCGGATCGCCGCGATCCTGCACGGCGTGCTCGCGCGCGCGCTGCAGGGCAACGCCGCCAGCGCCAATGCCGTCGAGACCGGCAGCCGCGCGCGGCTCGTCGCCGATGTCGCCTGGGAGATGGCGAGGCGCATCGACGCCTAGGAAAACGGGCGGAACCTGGTTCGGGATCCCGTTTCCCGTCTGCGCGACGTCAAGACTCCGCGTTGCGTTCCGGCGCAGAATATGCGTCCCGAGCCACAAGAGGTGACCCGATGACGTACCGATCCATCTTTGTCCATGTCGACGACGCCGAGCCCTGCGAACGCCGCCTCGAGGTCGCGGCCCGCCTGGCGCGGACTTATCCGGCGCAGCTGCTGGGCGCCTACATCGTGCCCTCCAGCGACATGACGCCCTTCAGGTCGGCGTTGCTGCCGCAGGACATCGTCCAGCAAAGGATGGGGCAGGTGGCCGAGCTTCAGCGGCGCGCCGAAACGCGCTTTCGTGCGGCGGCGGCCGGTGTGACCTCGCTCGTTTGGCACGCGCCGTCGGGCGACCCCATGGAATCCGCGGTCCTGCACGCGCGCTATGCCGACCTCGCGGTCGTCGGGCAGCCGGCGCGCGACGAGCCGAATCTGGCGTTCGCCACCGAGCTCGCCAACGCCGTGGTCATGGGGAGCGGCCGACCCGTGCTGTTCGTCCCCTCCGCGGGCACGTACGCAACGGTGGGCGAGCGGGTCATGATCGCCTGGAAGGATTCCCGCGAGTCGGCGCGCGCCGTCGCGGATGCGCTGCCGCTGCTCAAGGACGCGAAGAAGGTTTACGCCGTCGCCATCACGCCCGACGCCGACGACAGCCTCCAGGACCTTCTGAGCGACAGGCATGCCGCGGCGTTCCTGCGGCGCCACGAGGTCGACGCCAAGGTGCGGCGTATCGCGGCGCCGGACATCGACGCGGGTGAGATGCTGCTGAACGAGGCGGCGGACTTCGGTGCGGACCTGATCGTGATGGGCGCCTACAGCCGGCCGCGGATCACGTCGCTCGTGTGGGGCGGCGTGACGCAGGTCATGCTGAGGTCGATGACCGTTCCCGTGCTGATGTCGCACTGAAATGGGCGCCGACACGCCGCACCCCACCGAGATCAAGCTGCACCAGAAGTCGCGGGTGCTGGAGATCGCGTTCGCCGACGGCAGGACCTTTCGCCTGCCGTGCGAATTCCTGCGCGTCTATTCGCCGTCGGCCGAAGTGCGCGGCCACGGCCCCGGACAGGAAGTGCTGCAGACGGGCAAGAAGGACGTCGACATCACGGCGATCGAACCGGTGGGCCGCTATGCGATCCAGCCGAAGTTCTCCGACGGCCACGACACGGGCATCTACTCCTGGGAGCTGCTGTACGACTACGGTCTCCATCAGGACGAGATGTGGCGGCGCTACCTCGATCGTCTCGCTGCCGCGGGCGCGAGCCGCGAGCCCGGTGCGGCGCCGTCCGCGCCGCGGCCCAAGGGCAGGTAGCCGCCGGGTCCGGGCGACGGGCGATCGGCACGATCCTCGGAGCGCGGTCATCGCACAGCGTCCAACCGGCAGGAGCACCGCGGACACGAAGGCGCCTGTCGCCTCCGACGTGCTGGTTCGCGCCGGACTCGAACTGCTGACGTTCGGCTTCGCGATCTTCGACCGGGATCTGAAGCTCGTCACGAGCAACCGCGCCTTCCGCACGCTGCGCGGCTACCCCGCCGCGCTGTGCAGGCCGGGGACGGAGATCGGCGCGTTCTATCGCTACAACGCGGAACGCGGCGATTACGGGCCGGGCGACCCGCCCACGCTCGCGGCGATCCGGATAGAGCGCGTCCGCCGCAGGGAGCCGCACGAGCTCGAATACGAGCTGCCGTCCGGACAGATCCTCAACGTCCGCTACACGCCGATCGCGCACGGGGGCCTCGTGCTCGCCTATGCCGACATCACCGACCGCAAGCGGGCCGAGCGGGATGTCGCGAGGAAGGAAGCCCAGCTCCAGGTCGCGCTCAACAACATGCCGGGCGCCCTCGCCTACACCGACGAGAACCTCGACATCGTCGTCTGCAACGACCGCTTCGCCGAGATGTATCCGGTGCCGCGGGAGCTGCTGCAGCCGGGACGCCCCTATCCCGAATTCCTGCGTTATCTGGCCGAGCACGGCTACTACGGCCCAGGGGACGTCGATGCTCTGGTCGCGCGGCGCGTGGAAAGCGTGCGCAATCCCTCCGGCAAGACCTTCGAGGACCGCACCCCCGACGGCCGCGTCTATGAAGTCTATCGCCGGCGGGCCGCCCCGGGCGGGACGGTGACGGTCATCACGGACATCACCGGCCTCAAGGCCGCGGAGGCAGAGCTCGCGCACAAGGAGGCGGAGCTCCACGTCGCCCTCGACAACATGCCGGGCGCACTTTCGTACGTCGACGAGGAGCTCAACATCGTCTTTTGCAACGATCGCTTCGCCGAAGTGTACCGGGTGCCGGGCGAGCTCCTCGAACGGGGGCGTTCCTATCCGCAATTACTGCGCTATCTGGCCGAGCACGGCTACTACGGCGATGGCGACGTCGACGCGCTTCTCGCCAAGCGGGTGGACAGCCTGCGCAATCCGTCCGGCAAGTCCTTCGAGGACCGCACGCCGGACGGACGGATCTACCGGATCGGCCGCCGCAAGGTCGCCTCGGGCGGCACGGTGACGGTGATGATGGACATCACCGAGCTCAAGGAGGCGGAACAGGGCCTGCTCGAAGCGAAACAGCGGGCGGAGGATGCGAACACGCTGGTCACGGAGAAGAACCGGATGCTCGAGTCGCTGTCGGCGAAGCTTTCGAAATACCTGTCACCGCAGCTCTACAAGTCGATCTTCAGCGGCGAGAAGAGCGCGGAGGTCGCCTCGCAGCGCAAGAAGCTGACGATCTTCTTCTCCGACATCGCGGGATTCACGGAGACCACCGACCTGCTCGAATCCGAGGAGCTGACGAGCCTGCTCAATCAGTACCTACGCGAGATGTCGTCGATCGCGCTCGAATACGGCGCCACGATCGACAAGTTCATCGGCGACGCCATCATGCTGTTCTTCGGCGATCCGGAAACACGCGGCGCGCGCGACGACGCGATCGCCTGCGTCAAGATGGCGATCGCCATGCAGCAGCGGATGCGCGACCTGCAGGCCGAGTGGCGCGAGCGCGGCCAGGAGCACGTGTTCCAGCTCCGCATCGGGATCAACACCGGCTATTGCACCGTCGGCAACTTCGGCAGTGCCGACCGGATCGACTACACGGTGATCGGCAACGAGGTGAACCTCGCCGCGCGGCTCCAATCCCACGCCGACCTGGGCGGCATCCTGCTCGCGCACGAGACGTATTCGCTGGTGAAGGATGTCGTGCTCACCGAGGAGACCGGCACGATCACCGTCAAGGGCTTTCCCGCGCCGGTGCGCACGCACCGCGTCGTGGGCCTGCACGACGACGGCGGCATCGAGGGGCGCATCATCCGGCAGGAGCAGGAAGGGATGCTCCTCATCATCGACCGGAAGAAGCTCACCGGCAAAGGCCGGGCCGACGCGATCAAGGCGCTGCAGGACGCCGCGCAGCCGGCTCGAAGAATAGGCGACGCCGCGCGCGCGAACCTAGGCCTGCCGCCACGGCAGGCCGTGATGCCGCCAGCCGCCCTTGTGGCCCCGCTGTGCACGCTCGTCGGGGTCGCCCTCGAAGCCTTCGAGCATGTTGTAGGCCTCGAGCCCGAGCTCCGCTCGCGCGCTTCGCCGCCGCGATCGAGCGGACACCGCTCCTGCACATCAGCACGGCCTTCTTGCCTTCCGGGACCACGCCGCGAAGCCCGGCATCGAATTTTTCGTTCATCGCCATGCCCGGCCACTGCTTCCACGCGAGCGCGGTGGCGCCGGGAATGAATCCGACCCACTCGCGCTCGGCGTCGGTCCGGACGTCGATCAGCACGGCTTCGCCCGAGCGCCACCACTTGTACGCGAGCTGAGGCGAGACATCTCCGGCGTAACCGGGCGCGGGACGAGCTTCGAGCAGCGGGCCGCCGCCCGCATCGTGACGCAGGCCGGACGTGAGGTTGGCCGGCACCGCTTCGTCGATGCGCTTCGGTTTCGGCAGATTCAGGGTGTCCATGATCGCGACGAACTCGGCCTGCGTCTTGCCGGCGATCCGGGGATTCTTCGTCTTCTCGTCGCCGATGGTCGAGTGCGTACGGCCCTGGTAGTCGTGCGCCGGCCAGACCGTCGTCGCGTCGGGCAGCGCGAACAGCACGCCGGTGATGCTCCGGTACAGCGCCTCGGCGCTGCCGGACTGGAAGTCCGTGCGGCCGCAGCCGTTGATGAGCAGCGTGTCGCCGGTAAACACGTGATCGCGCCACGCGTAACACATACTGCCGCCCGTGTGACCGGGCGTGTGCAGCGCCTTGATCCGCTCGGCGCCGAATGCGAGCGTGTCGCCGTCCCTCAACTGGACCGAGGCCGTCGTGATGCCGCAGCCTTCGGGGGCTGCCGTCTTGGCACCCGCGTGCTCGGCGAGCTGGCCCGCACTCGTGATGTGATCGGCGTGCGCATGGGTCTCCACGGTCCAGGCGAGCTTGAGGCCGTATTCGCGCAGCACGGAAAGATCACGCTCGATCTGCTCGTCCACGGGGTCGATGATCAGCGCATCGCGCGAAGTGACGTCGAACAATACATACGTATAGGTGCTGGAAACGGGATCGAACAGCTGGATTGGGGTCATGATCGCGACGTTCGTGATGTTGCGAAGATTGCGACGAGCGCATCGTACGTGGCATGCGGGATCGGGAGCGCCACGACCCCGGAGCGCGTCCCGTTGGAACCCTCGTTGCTCGGGACCGAGCTATCCCAGTTGAACATGCTGTCCAGCACCAACACGGCCAGGACAGCCACCAACGCCGCCGCCAGAACGGTCGCGCCCGCGAGGTATGTTTTCCGGCTGATTCTCCGGAACTGCCTCAGGCAATCACGACAGCGATATTGCGAGAGGAGCGGATTGCGCCATATACCTTCTTTCGCCGACGTCTTCGACCGGCGAACATTGGCGCCGTGACAGTAGGGGCAGATCCTGTTCATGCGTCGCGATCGAAGTGTAGCACCGCCGATCGTTGGCCGCCCCTGTCGCGCCGCGGGCTCGTCGGCGCATAATTAACGGATGTCCAATACCGAGAATCTCCCCAAGCGCCTGATCCTGGTTGCCCGGCGCGTTTCGCTTGCCATCCTCGGCGCAACGATGGTGTACGCGGCGATCGCCGACGCCGGGCCGATCGAAGAAGGATTTGCCGCTTACAGTCACGGCGATTACGCGACCGCGCTCAAGCTCTTCCTCCCGCTCGCGATCGAAGGGGTCCCCGACGCCCAATACAGCCTCGGTGTGATGTACAACAACGGTCGCGGTGTGCCGCGCTCCTATCCGGACGCCGCGAAGTGGTTCCGCCGGGCGGCGGAACAGGGTCAGGCCGGCGCGCAATACGACCTCGGCGTCCTCTACGCCAAGGGCCAAGGCGTGCCGGAGGATTCGGCGGAAGCCGCGAAGTGGTTTCGCCGCGCCGGCGAGCGCGGGCAGGCCAGCGCTCAGTACAACCTCGGATACCTCTACGCTGCCGGCCATGGCGTGCCGCAGGACTACGCCGAGGCGGCCCGCTGGTATCGAAGGGCGGCCGATCAAGGCGACATGGATTCGCAGAACCGGCTGGCCGCGATGTACAGCGCCGGCATCGGTGTGCAGCAAGACCTTGCCGAGGCGGCAAGGTGGTATCGCAAGGCGGCCGATCAGGGCGACACGGACGCGCAGAACCAGCTGGGATCGTTGTACGGCAACGGCCAGGGCGTCCCGCAGGACAATGTCGAGGCGTACCGGTGGTTCGACATCGCGGCATCGGGCGACAACGCCGCCGACGTCGAAGCGCACGACAGTGCCGTCAAGAACCGTGAGACGGTGGCCGCCAAGATGACGCCCGAGCAGGTCGCCGAGGCGCAGAAGCTCGCGAAGGCCTGGAAGCCCAAATAGCGGCGAGCATTTCGCGACAGCCCTCATGCCGGACGATACTTCGCCTTCCGCCGTCGCACGCTGGACCCGCGCGGCCGGCATCGATCGCCTCTCGCCGTCGCGCCCGGTCGCGATAAAGCTCGACGGCCGGCACATCGCGCTCTTCGTCCACAACGGCGAGATCCTCGCGTGCAACAACCGTTGCCCTCACGAGGGCTATCCGCTGGTGGAAGGCGCGCTCGACGCCGACTGCGTGCTGACGTGCCATTGGCACAACTGGAAATTCGACTTGAAGACGGGCGCGACGATCTACGGCGGCGATAACCTGCGCGTCTACCCCGCGCGCATCGCAGACGGCGCGGTCTGGCTCGACCTCGCCGACCCGCCCGCGGGCGAGCGCATCGAAAGGGCGCTCGACCATCTCGACGATGCGCAGGACGAGTACGATACGCCGCGCATCGCACGCGAGCTCGCGCGCCTCGCCAAGGCGGGTGCGAATCCCGATCCCGCGCTCGCGCGCGCCATCGGGCGCACGCATCAGCGGCTGAAGGACGGAATGACGCATGCCTATGCCGCGGCCGAGGCCTGGCTTCGCCTCGCCGACTCGCTCGCGGACGAAACGCAGCGCCTCGCGTGCGCGACCGAGGCGCTGGCCTACATCGCGTACGACACGCTGCGCGAGCCGCCCCGTCCGTTCACCGTGCGGCGCGCGCCGTGGGACGCGGCGAGCTTCGCCGCCGCCGTCGAGGCGCAGGACGAAGAAGCGGCGGTTGCGCTCGTCAACGGCGCGGCGGACGGCGGGCTCCGCTATCGCGATCTCGAGCCCGCGCTGGCGGGCGCGGCGCTCGCCCACTACAACGACTTCGGCCATTCGCTGATCTACCTCATGCACGTGCGCCGACTCGTCGAGCGCCTGGGCGCCGGCGTCGAGGTGCCGCTGTTGCAGGCGTGGCTGCGCTCGCTCGTCTACGCCACGCGCGAGGATCTGCTGCCCGACTTTCGCGGCTACGCCGAAGTCCTGGCCGCATGGCCCGTGGCTGGACGGCCCCCGGCTCCGCTGCCCGGCGCCGATGCGTTCGAAGGCCGATCGATCCGTCATGTGCTCGACGCGACCGTGGCGGCTGCCTCGCATCCGCCGCTCGACCTCTACTTCGTGCTGATGGAGACTTCGGCGCGACACCTGCTGCGCTTCGACGAGCGGCACGCGATGCGCACGGACAACGGCGTGGCCGACAATGTCGGCTGGCTCGACTTCAGCCACGCCCTCACCTTCGGACATGCGGTGCGCGACGTTTGCGGGCGGTTGCCGCGGCTGTGGCCGCAGGGGCTGCTGCAGCTCGCGCTCTTCGTCGGACGCAACCGGTCCTACCTCGATCCGGGGATCGCGGCGCCCGCTGCGCTGCGCGAGTGGGCCGTCGACGACGAGACGGCGTTCCATGCGCGCGCGATCGCGCGGATCGTCGACCACGGCATGGGCGTGCCGATCTTTCCGGCGCACTGGCTCAAGACCTGGAGTGCGGTGCGCGACGAAGCGGCCGCGGGGCTGCCGGACGCCGCACGCGTCGCGTTGCTCGCCGCCGCGAACCGGCTCCTCGCCGTTCGCTTCAAGGAGCGGCACGCGCTGCGCGCCGCGCAGCAGGCCATCGGGTTCGTCGCGAAGGAAGACTAGGACCGCGCGCGCAGTCCGGGCGGACGCGCCGCTCAGTGATTCGGCAGGCCGACCTCGTGCAGGAACGCGATGCGCTCCTGCGTGCCGAGATTGTCGGCCACGCGCCGCAGGAAATCGCGCCGGCCCTTCGCGTCGCGCGCGGCTTTCCTCGTCACGATCGGTGCGATGGGTCCGATGTACACCGCGAGCCGCGCCGTGATCTGGTCGATGTAGGCCGGGTCGAGCGGCGGGCCGTGGTCCGTGGCGTTCGAGGCTCCGGAAATGCTCGCGTGCCCTCCGGTGCGCTGGCGCGATTGCGCCGCCGCCTGCGAGCCGGAGGCGCCGCCGCCGGTGCGCACACCGCTGCCGGCGGTGCGCTCGAACGCCTGGACGAATTGGCGTCGCGTGTCCGGGTCCATGATGCTGTCGGACAGGATCGAGCAGAGCTCCGCCCGGTCCGACGCCTGCGCGGCGGCCCGGTGCACGATCACCTTGGCCATCGGTCCGAGCGCGCGGGCGAGCTCGCGCTCGGCGGTCGCGAGCGTCTCTTCGTCCCACGCCGGGGTGGGCTTCTGCAGCCTGAGCGTGCCGATGGCCATCATCGTGGTGCCGGCCCCGTCCTCGACCTCCACCGACAGCTGCGCCACCTCACGCAGCGAATCGCGAAAGGCATGCGCATCCTGGAAGCGCGCCGCCGGATCCTTCGCGAGGGCCGTGGCGACCAGCTGATCGACGGCCGAGGGGAGACGAAGCTTCGAGAGGCGCGACGGGGGTTCCGGCTCCTCGTGGCAGATCTTGTAGGTGATCTGCTCCATGTTGCCGCGAAACGGCTTCTCGCCGGTCAGCAGCTCGTAGAGCACGACACCGGTGCTGAAGAGGTCGGAGCGGGAGTCGACGTCGAGGCCCCGGCACTGCTCGGGCGACATGTACAGCGGCGTGCCGATCAGCATGCCGACCGTCGTGAGGTCGGTCCGGTCGACGCGGGCGATGCCGAAGTCGGCGACCTTCAGCACGCCCTGATTGGTGACGATCAGGTTCGACGGCTTGATGTCCCGGTGCACCACGCCCCTGGCGTGCGCGAACTCGAGCGCGTTCAGGAGCTGGTCCATCAACGCGACCAGCTGCGCGAAGTCGAACTCCACGCGGCGGTTCAGGTACTCGCGCAGCCCGGCGCCCTCGACGAACTCCATCGCGATGAAGGTGACCTCGGCGTCCTCGCCGTACTCGTAGACGCCGACGATGTTGGGATGGTGCAGCCGGCCGGCGGCCTTCGCCTCGTTCTTGAAGCGCGCCATGTACTGCGCGGCCAGATCCGGATCGACCAGGTCCTTGCGGATCGTCTTGATCGCGACGTAGCGCTCGATGTGCGGATCGAAGCCCTTGTAGACGGTGCCCATCGCGCCCTTGCCGAGGGCGCCCTTGATCTCGTACTTGCCGAGGCGTTCGGGTTCGCTCAACGGAGCACGTCATCCTTCCAGCATCTTCATCGCCTGCACGAGGCTCGCCTTCATCCGGCCCATCGCCTCGGTCAGCACGCCGATCTCGTCCCTGCTGCGGGCCTTGAACTCGCCGGCATCCATGTTGCCGAGGCTCACCTGGTCGGCGATTCCGGCGAGGTTCGTCACCCGACGGATCACGAGCGTGTAGAGCATCACGTTCAGCAGCACGAAAATCGCGACGAACACCGCCGCGAGCGAGCCCATGAACGTCTGGAACGTCTTGCGCGCGCGCTCGATCGGCACCGTCATCGGCACCGACACGATCTGCGCGCCGATCACCTCTTCCATCTTCCAGCCGAAGCCGTTCGCAGTGCCGTAGAGATCGAGCATCGTCTTCGGCGCGGCCTCGACGGTGCTGTGGCAGTCGAGGCACGGCCTTGTTCTTGATCTGGATCGGCCGCGACAGGTAGAGCGAGCGGCCCGCGGGCGTGTCGCGCTCGCCGATCACCTCGGTGGTGGTCGGCGTGTTGCGGAAGATGTTGACGACGTCGGCCTCCCAGTCGGCCGCGCGGTTGCGCGGATTGGTCGGATTGAGCGTCGCCTCCTTGTACGAGTAGTCCGGATGCTTCTTCCGAAGCTCGTTGAACTGCTCGGTCGCCGCGTAGGCGGGCACCGTCTGCGGCAGGAACTCGTACTTCATGTGCGTCTCGAGCAGCGGCTTCACCTGGTTGACCGTGTACGTGCGCGACGACAGCGCCGCCTCCATCATGAGCCGCGCGTTCTGCAGGATCTCCTCGCGGGCGTTGGTCTGCAGCGCCCGGTACGAGAGGTAGCCGGCGACGACGAATCCCACCACGAAGATCCCGAGCAGAACGAGGTTGAATTTCCATATGAGCTTCATGCGGTCCTCACTTTCCTCACTTGCCTCACTTGCCTTCCCGGCATCGGGCGATTCACTTGACGGGCGCCTTCCTGGCTTGGTCCTTCTTGGCTTCGTCCTTGGGTTCGTACTTTTCCGGATTCAGGATGCGGTCCCATGTCGGATAGCGCGCGGCGATCGGCATCACGGCGCTCCTGAACGCGGGATCCTTCAACCGGCTCGTGAATCGCCGCTCGAACACCGCGCGGTCGCGCCCGGACAGCCACGGCTCGGCTTCGGCGTACGTGATGTCGCGGTCGACGACGAGCACCGGGGGCCCCTTCAGCCTTCCCGCCAGCACCGGCAGCGGGTCGATGTAGGCACGCGGCATCGCGTCCACGAACGCCTTCGGCGCGCGCGCGACCGTCGTGACGGCGCCGGAGGCGGCCTTCGCGATGTATTCGCCGCGCTTCGCCTCGCGTGCCGGCCCATCGGCTCCGGTCGCCGCCACCTCGACTACCCGCCCTTCGCCGGATTCGACGAAGAAATCGACGGCGGGCTTCGTCACGCGCATGACCACGATCGCCGCGGCTGCCGTCAGCTCGAGCAAGGGTGTTCGCAGCTGAACGCCCGGAGGTTTGGTCACGGTCTTGAGCCAGCCTCCCGGCACGATCAGCATCACCGGGCCCGCCTTGGCCTTGGCGGGCGGCAGGTACACCGTCGCGGTCCCGTATACATTGACGACGGAGCCCGCCTGGAACTCGATCTGCGCCTGGGTCTTGTCCGCCACTTCGAGGATATCGGACTCCTCGACCCTTGCCCCGGTGACGAGCTTGTACCAGGTGGCGCCTCGCAACAGACGGCCGCTTCCTTCGAGCAGCGTCACGGCGCCGATCTCGGCCGCGTGCGCCCCGACGGACAACAACGTCAGAGAGAGCGGCAGCCAGGCATGCCACGGTGTCATGATTGGGTTCTGCGCCACGGCCGGACCACGGCGCGGGCGTTCCGGGTAAGGGACCGATACTAGGACGCGCGTTGCGCGGGCGTCAACCCGAGGATTCTGCGCGGGCACCGCCCACCCCTTCCCCGGCGCCCGTCGTGCCGGCCCGCGGCAACGAAAAGCCCCGCCGGAGCGGCGCCCGTCGGCAGATCCGAGGCAAATGTAAAGGGGACCTACGCGGGAACCGATCCGTTCACGGCGGAGGACCCGCCGGGTTCGGCTGCTTCGATTCGAGGGCGATCCACGCCTTGCGACAACGTTCGAGGAGCCGGGGCGCCTCGACGCGCGCCGCCCAGTCGGCGAATTCACGAGTGGGACCGCGCCACTCGAGCACGTCGACATTTCGGAACAGCGGGGCGTCGGTTCGCAGCGTGGCGAGTTTCTTGAACAGAAGCGCGAGGTTGCGCTGCTCGCCCAGCACCTCCGCCGGCAAGTCCTCGATCGCGCCGTACCTGCTCAGGAGGCGCGCCGCGGTAACCGCGCCGATGCCCGGAATGCCGGGGTAGCCGTCGGCCGCGTCGCCGACGAGCGCCAGGAAGTCGGGGATCAGCGCGGGACCGACTCCGAACTTCCGCCGCACACCCTCCGCGTCGAGCATCTGCTTCGAGACGCGATGCATCTGTACCACCCGATCGCCGTGCACGCATTGCGCCAGATCCTTGTCGACGGTCCAGATGCCGACTCTCTCGACGCGGGCGTCCTGCGCCGCGAGATGCGCGGCCGACGCGAGCGCGTCGTCGGCCTCGAGCTCGACCATCGGCCAGACGACGACACCCATCGCGGCGAGCGCATCCTCCAGCGGATGGAACTGCAGGTTGAGCGCGGGCTCGATGCCCTCGCCGGTCTTGTAGCCCGCCCAAAGCCCGTTCCTGAACGACTCGATGACGTGATCGGTCGCCACGCCGAGGTGCGTGGCGCCCTGCTCCAGCATCTGGAGGACCGTCTGCAGAACGCCGACCACCGCGCCGTACGGACGGTCCTTTCCCTTGTTGAAGCGGCGCAAGCCGTAGAAATGCCTGTAGAGCTCGTACGTGCCGTCGATGAGGTGAACGATCATGGCGGCATTATCCGGCGCCGCTGGCGGCGCCCCGTTGACAATCGTTCTCAACACGCGCACATTGACGCTCGGGATCAACCCGAGTGGAGGCAGCGATGAACAATGCATTGACGGCAACCGCGGTTGCGCTGTTCAGTCTTGCGCCCGCACTGGTTTCGGCGGATTGCGGGGGCCATGATCCGGCGCAGTCGGCCGAGGCCGCGCCACCGTCGCAGCTTGCCGCGACACCCGCGCCGGCAGCGACGAAGGCGCCGACGTCCACGGCGCTGAAGGCGCCCGCCGTCAAACCGGCGAAGCAGGCCGCGGACAAGACCAAGGAAGCCGCCCCCGACGCGAAGGTCGCGGTCGTATCGATCAAGTAGCGTCCCCGACGGCTCCACCCTCGGGCCCGCCTAGTGCGGGCCTTTTGTTTGTTTCGGAGGATTCGATGGCTGAAGCAGGGAAGGCTCGCGCCGTGGGCTTCAATCACGTCGCGCTCGAGGTCGGCGACATCGAGGCCGCGCTGGCGTTCTACCGGCGCCTCTTCACGTTCGAGCTTCGCAGCAAGAGCGACACCGACGCGTTCATCGATCTCGGCGATCAGTTCATCGCGCTGCAGAAGGGACGCCGGCAGCCGCGCGACGACGGCCGCCATTTCGGCCTCGTCGTCGACGACAAGGAGGCTGTCCGCAAGGCGCTCGCCGACGCGGGCATCGAGCCGCTGCCGGGTCCGTTTCTCGACTTCATGGACCCATGGGGCAACCGGATCGAGATCGTCGGCTACGCGAACATCCAGTTCACCAAGGCTCCGCACGTGCTGCGCGGCATGGGTCTCGCGCACCTCGCGAAGAACGAGCAAGCGATCAAGGAGTTGACCGACAAGGGCATGGCGCCGGGCTAATCCTCCGGCGCATCTGCGGCAAGCGTGCCAGGAAGCCAAGGGAAAGGGCGTGCCGAGCTACCTCAGCGGAATCGGCGTCGCCCGGTCGACGGGCACGGCGGTCACGCTGTTCTGCGGCGACCCCTCGATCACGCGATCGGAGTACGTGAGATACACGAGCGTGTTGCGCGGCTTGTCGACCATGCGCACGATCCGGAGCTTCTTGAACACCAGCGAGATCCGCTCGTTGAACACTTCCTCCTGGGCGGGCAGGGGCCGGGAGAACGAGATCGGCCCGACCTGCAGGCACTCGATCGACGCCTCGGACTTGTCTTCCGCGAGCCCGAGCCCGCCTTTGATGCCGCCGGTCTTCGCGCGCGCGACGTAACAGGTGACACCGCCGACCTTCGGATCGTCGTGGGCATCGACGACGATCTTGTGATCCGGTCCAATGAGCTGGAATACCGTGTCGACCTCGCCGATCGACTCGGCGCCGGCAAGCCCCGCGAACAGAAGCAACAGAGCAGGTAATTTTTTCATTGCGGAACCCTTTGGGATTTCGGAAATCAATGGAATCATGGGCAGACGCCCGATGCTACCTGCAACGTCCGGCGCTCGTAAATTGGAGCCGGGACCACCCCGCCAACGAGACGCGAATGACACACTACGTGGATGGATTCGTCGTGCCGGTGCCGCTCAGGAACCTCGATGCCTATCGCCGCATGTCGGAGACCTGCGGGAAGGTATGGATGGAGCTCGGCGCACTTCACTATTGGGAATGCGTCGGCGACGACGTGAAGCCCGGCAAGCTCACGTCGTTTCCGCAGGCCGTCCAGCTCAAAGACGGCGAGACGGTCGTGTTTTCCTGGATCGTCTACAAGTCGCGCGAGGATCGCGACAGGATCAATGCGAAGGTGATGGAAGACCCGCGCATGAAGCCCATGATGGACCCGAAGACCCTGCCGTTCGACGGAACGCGCATGTTCTGGGGCGGGTTCAAGACCTTCCTGGAGCTGCCGTCGTGATCCGGAAGCTCAAGTCCGGCGGGTATCGCCTCTACTCGCGGAAGAAGGATGCCTCTTCCGGCAAGCGCCGCAATCTCGGCACGTTCAAGACACGCGAGGAAGCGGTCGCGCACGAGCGCGCGGTTCAATACTTCAAGCGACACTGACGGGGCGGCTAGCCCGCCGCGCTCGCCGCGTCGAGCATTCGGACGGCCTCGGTGTCGAGGACGAGGCGCGTCGCCGCGATCAGCTCCCGGAGCTGCGCGATGGAAGTCGCGCTCGCGATGGGCGCGGTCACGCCCGGCCGGCCGACGAGCCACGCGAGCGCCACCTGCGACGGCTTCGCGTCCACGCGCTTCGCGACCTGATCGAGCGCGGCGAGGATGCGCAGCCCGCGCGGGTTCAGATACTTCTGCATGCCCCGGCCGCGCTGGCTCTTGGCGAAGTCGGCCTCGCTGCGATACTTGCCGGTGAGAAAGCCCGCCGCGAGCGAGAAGTACGTGATCACGCCAAGCTCTTCGCGCACGCAAAGATCCTGCAGCGCCCCCTCGAAGCTGTCGCGGTCGTACAGGTTGTACTGCGGCTGCAGCGTCGCGTAGTGCGGCAAGCCGCGCTGCCGGCTGGTCGTCAACGCCTGACCGAGCCGCTCGGCGGTGAGGTTGGACGCGCCGATCGCCTTGACCTTGCCCTGCTTCAGCAGCCGGGAATAGGCCTCGAGCGTTTCCTCGAACGGTGTCTTGTCGTCGTCCCAGTGCGACTGATAGAGGTCGATCGCCTCGACCTTGAGGCGTTTCAGCGACTGCTCGATGCCCTGCGCGATGTATTCGCGCCGCAGGCACTTGTAGCCCAGGCCCATGTCCGAGCCGATCTTGGTCGCGATGACGACGTCGTCGTGGCGGCCGCGCTGCTTGATCCAGTTGCCGATGATCGTCTCGGATTCGCCGCCCGCGTGCCCCGGCACCCAGCGCGAATACGAATCCGCGGTGTCGATCAGGTTGAACCCCGCGTCGACGAAGGTATCGAGCAGCCGGTACGACGTCGGCTCGTCGACCGTCCAGCCGAAGACGTTGCCGCCGAAGGCGAGTGGAGCCACTTCGAATCCGGTATTGCCCAGTTTGCGCCTTTTCATGATGTGTCCTTCGCCGGAGGGTGCCTATATTAGTCCCTCGCGCACCAGTTCGTCCTTGATGAAGGCGTAGTAGATCGGGGCGGCGATCACCCCGCCGATGCCGAACGCGGCCTCCATGACCAGCATGGCGACCAGCAGCTCCCACGTGTGCGACCCGATGCGCTTGCCGATGATCTGCGCATTGAGGAAATACTCGAGCTTGTGGATCACGATCAGGAAGGCGAGCGAGGCGAGCGCTATGCCGAACGAATGCGACAGGCCGACGATCACGATGACGGAGTTGGAGATCAGGTTGCCGAGGACCGGAAGCAATCCGGCGACGAACGTCACCGCGATCAGCGACTTGCGCAGCGGCAGTTCCACGCCGAAGGCCGGCAGCACCAGGAACAGGTACACCGCCGTGAAGAACGTGTTGATGAGCGAGATCCGCACCTGCGCGAACACGACGCGACGGAATGCGGTGCCGAGATTGGAGACGCGATCGATCAGCGCCACCGCGAGCGGCCCGTGCGGCCCGGAGGGCATCGCCTCGCGCAGCGCGATCATCGCACCGACGATCATGCCGATCAGCGCATAGACGACGACCCGTCCCGCGTCCTCGCCCATCGACTGCACTTCCTTCGCGTGGACGCGGAACCACGCGGCAATGGCCTCCCGGACGTCGTCCGGATTCTCTGGCAACTGATCGACGAGCCAGCCCGGCATCGTCCCGCGCGAGCCCGCGACGATCTCCGCCAATTTCGTCAGCAGCGCGGACAGGCTCCCCGCGTCGCTCCTGAAGAACGCGATGGCGGCCGCGATGCTCGCGGTGATGCCGGCCACCACCACCGACGCCAGCAGGACGACGGCGACGAGCTTGGCGCGCTTGTGCCACAGGCGGTTCCTGACGATCGGCGCGAGCAGGTGAACGAGCTCGTAGACGAGCATGCCGGCAAGCATGGCCGGCAGGAGCCGCAGAACAAGGACGAGCACGAGACCGGCGCCCGCCAGAATCCAGGCGACGTACGTGTAACCGGACGGCATGGCGCGATCGAGCGGCACGCGCCAGTTTAACGCCTTAGTCCGCTTCCGAAGTCGCTCTGTTAAATGTCGAACAGACGGCGCCCGCGATGGCGGGAAAGAATGATCGCTGCGCCTGGCGGGCGCCGGTCGAACGCGCCAGTCGCTGATGCGTCCCACTCGAACTTCCAGAGGAGCGTAGAGATGGCTCGTTGTGACAACTGCGGCAACGACTACGACAAGAGCTTCACCGTCACGGCCGGTGGCAACACCCACACGTTCGACAGCTTCGAGTGCGCGATCTACATGCTCGCGCCGACATGCACTCACTGCAGGTGCCGGATCATCGGACACGGGGTGGAAGCGTCGGGCCAGTATTTCTGCTGCGCCAATTGTGCCAAGCGGTCCGGCGTGACCGGACTGCGCGATCGCCAGGAAGTGACGGTGTAATGGTACCGTTCGCGACCGCACATACCGCGCGGCGAGGAACGCCGGGCGCGGGTCGCTATCGCTTGAAGTCGCGGAAACCGGCAGCGCGGGCGAGGTCCGCCTTCACGTCCTCGCGGCTCCGCTCGTAGACGATCTCGCGTCCCATCGCATTGCCGACGTAGGCCGTTCCGTTCCTCGTCGGCGTCAGGTCGCAGCGCACGTTGTGCACACCCTCCCCCAGCACGATCTGGATCACGTCCAGCCGCTTGTTGAGGACGACGACGTCGAGCGTCTGCCCCGAGGCGGTGACCCGCACCTTGATTTTCTCGTCGTTCATCGACGCATTCTACAACCCTCCCATCGTCGAGCCGGGGAAAAACGGCAAAGAGCGCTGCCGGATGCCGGTCAGGCGGGCGTAGGCATTCGCCAGCGCCGGCGCGAGCGGCGGCACACCGGGCTCCCCGACGCCCGAGGGCGCCTCCGTGCTCGCGACGATCTGCACGTCGACCTGGGGCATCTCGCTCACGCGCAACACGCGGTTCTTGTTGAAGTTGAGCTGGTTCGCCTTGCCCGAGGTGAACGTGATCTGTCCCCACAGTGCCGCGTTGAGCGCGTGCACGATGCCACCCTGCATCTGGGCTTCGACGGAATCGGGGTTGATGACCGTGCCGCAGTCGACGACGCAAGCGACGCGGTGCACGCGGATCGAACCGGCGGCGGGTTGCGAGATCTCGACCACTTCGCACACGACGGTGCCGAAGGATTCGGCGATCGCGACACCCCACGCGTGTCCCGCAGGCAGCGCCTTGCGCCACGACGAGGTCATCAAGTCGGCCGCCCACAGCACGGCGTGAAAGCGCGGGCTGCTGGCAAGGTGGTTGTACCGGAACGTGAACGGATCGACGTTGGCGGTGCGCGCAAGCTCGTCCATCATGCTTTCGACGGCGAACGCGTTGATCGACGATCCGACCGAGCGCCAGAAGCCGACCGGAATGCCGACCGGCAATGGCACCCACTCGACGACATGCGTGCCGAGATCGTACGGGAGGCGCACGGCGCCTTCGACGGCCTGCGAGTCGACGGTGCCGGGTGCCATCCACCCGCGTTGCCCGAGGATCGACTGCGACACGTTGCGGTACGACCATGCGGCGATGCGACCCGAGTCGAGCTTCGCCTTGACGTTGACGAGCGCGAACGGACGATACTGGTCGTGCGCGAGATCCTCCTCGCGCCGCCACGTCGTCTTCACCGGGAGCTTGACCGCCATGGCGACCTGGATGGCCTGGCTCACGAAATCGACTTCGAACTTCCGGCCGAGGCCGCCGCCGAGCAGCGTCGTGTGGACCGTGATCTGGCCGGCGGGGAGGCCCGTGACGCCCGCCGCAAGGCCCGCGACGAACGATGCCGCCTGTGTCGGCGCCCAGATCTCGCAGCGCTGGGGCACGCCCCCCGAGTAGGTGATGTTCACCGTGCAGCTCGGCACTTCCATCATCGCGTGGGCCACGAACGGCAGCGTGTAGGTCGCATCGACGGTGGGCGAGCCGATCGCCGCGGCGACCGTCGGATCGATCGCGGCCGCGTAGCTCGCCGGGCTCACGCCGGCCGGCGGCGCGGGTTCCGCGCACAGCGCGGGACCGCTCGCCATCAATTGTTGTGCCTTGGTCAGTATCGCGGCGCTGTCGACATTGGCGGTGGACGCCGGAAGGGTCCAGCTCACGGAAAGCGAATTGGCGAGTCGCATCGCGAGCCACGTGTTGCTCGCCACCACGGCGACGGCGTTGACGCTGCCCGCCACCACCGCGCCGCGGTTGTCGGACGCCTTGCAGGGCACCACCGCCAGCGCATTGGACGGCTTCGCCGGCGTGCTCGCGAGCGTTCCGCCGATGGTCGGACAGTGCTTGATCGCCGCGAACACCATGTTCGGGAACCACGTGTCGATGCCGTACTTTGCGCTCCCGTCGACCTTCTCCGGCAGGTCGACACGGGGCACGCGCTTGCCGATGACACGGAACTTCGCGGGATCGGTCAGCCGTAGATCGGCAGGCGCCGGCGTCGACGCCGCGGCGGTGGACAGCGACGCGTAGGTCCACTTCGTTCCGCTGGGCACATGCGTGACGACGCGCGCTTTGGCGCGGTGTAATTGTCGCGATTGGCATCGCCCTTCGCCGCCATCGCCGCGGCGATCAGCATTTCGCGCGCTGCCGCGCCGGCATTGCGCAGGCGCGCGTAGCGGCCGCTGACGGCGCTGCTGCCACCCGTGAAGTACGACACCACCGGGTCGACGAGCTCCTGCCGCACCATGGTGATCTGCGGCCAGTCGACGCCGAGCTCTTCCGCGAGAATCTGGGCCAGCCCCGACTTCGAGCCCTGCCCCATCTCGGCGCCGCCGAACGAGAGCGTGATCGATCCGTCGGTGCCGATGTGGATGTACGCATCGGCCAAGCTCCTCGCTGGTGGGCCCGCCCGCGGCGTTGACGGCGGCGCTGCGGCCGACGAGCGGCATCGTGAAGGCGATGGCAAGCCCTTTGGCGGCGATCGGCGAGGAAACCGCGGCGATCGACGGTGTGCTTTCCCAGCGCGCTGGCGATGAATCCGGATTCGAGTCTCATGATGTGCGCTCCGGATCAGAGGGTGGCGACCGCGTTCTTGATGCGCTGGTACGTGCCGCAGACGCAGATGTGCTTCATCTCCGACAGGATCTCGGTGCCGTGGTGGCCGGCCTTCATCGCGCCGGCGCAGGCCATGATCATTCCGGATTGGCAGTAGCCGCATTGCGGAACCTGGTGCGCGATCCACGCCTTCTGCGCGGGATGGCTGCGGTCCGGTGAGAGTCCTTCGATGGTGACGACCTTCTTGCCGGCCGCCGACGAGACGTCGAAGACGCAGCTGTGCTCGCGCTGCCCGTCGATCAAGACCGTGCACGCGCCGCAGACCTCGATGCCACAGCCGTACTTCGTGCCGGTGAGGCCCAGGACGTCGCGCAGCACCCAGAGCAACGGCGTCGCCGAATCGACGTTGACGTTGTAGTTGGTGCCGTTCACGTTGAGTGTGAGCATCGGTTCTCCGATCGTGTTATTGCGCAGTAAGGAAGGTTCGAGGGCTGGACGCGCTACGGGACAGGCAACGAGGTCGGAGGCTAGGGTCGAATTATGACAATGTCAAGTGTGTCGTGTTTTTATGGAGCAATACTTGATTACTACAGAACTTGTGGCATATTTGTGATGTACCTCATGCAACAGCGAGGCGGGGTCGTCCTAGCATAGTTCATTGGAACTTGGGGATAACTAGGTACCGGGCCGACGGCAGGAGCGGTACTTCGCATAGTTGCTTCATCTACTCATCGACGAATGTCAGATCCATGACGAGAGCATGTATCCGCTCGGTGAGATTCGAATCCTTCCGATATAGGTGTGTGATCGTATTTCATTCCATCTTCGGTCGCAGACGCCCGATCTGCTTGCCGTATGCGAAGACGATCCGCATGCGCCTGTCGCCGTCGCGGAACTAGAATGCGGGACCCCTGAATCGTTTCCGGACGCGGCGACCGGAAGCGGTCGATTCGTGCCAGAGGAGAGCCCATGCCGGCGAAGGACATGCGCGAAGCGCCCGAGAGCGAGGCAGCCCGGCTGCTGCGCGAGCTGGAGGCGGCGGAGGCCTACGAGCAGCATCTGCGGCAGGTGATCGTCGACGTCAGGGAAGCGCTCGCTGCGGGCCATGCCGAGCGGGCGCTGTCGATGCTCAACGAAGCGCTGAACGACATCGACGCCGCGACCGACGTGGTCGTGCCGCACAACGACCGCTGACGCCCCATGCCGGACTCGCCTGCCATGATCGAGGAGCGCCTCAAGCGGGAGGTCGCCGAGTGGATCGTGAGCGCGACGCTCGCCGGCACCCTCGAGGTCGGCATCATTGCCGGCGTGGGCCAGCGGCTGAATGCCGCCGGCGTCTCGATTTCGCGCATCTCGGTGGCGACCGACCTCCTCGACCCGACGTTCGACGGCCGTGGCGTGCGCTGGCTCCGCGACGAAGGAGGCATCGAGGAGACATTCGTTCGCAACGAAGAGGGCACCATCGTCACCGTGGACTTCCCGCAAAGCCCGTTCGGCTTCCTGTTGCGGAGCGGCAAGCCCACGATGCGCCGGCACCTCGACGCGACCTATCGGCGTGGCGAGTTCGAGATGCTCGACCGGTTTCAGGACCAGGGGTTCACCGATTACCTGGCCGTCTCCTTGCGCGTCGGCGAATCCATACGTCTCGGGGAAACCGAGGGCATGGTCGCGTCGTGGACGACGGATGCGCGGGACGGCTTCACCGACGCGCAGGTCGAGCTGCTCACGCGCCTCATGCCGGCGCTGACCCTCGCGCTCCTGCTGCGGACGACGTATCGCGACACGCGCACGCTGCTGACGACGTATCTCGGCAGGCATGCAGCGGAACGGGTGCTCGCCGGCAACATCGTGCGCGGTCGGGCCGAGCCGATCCACGCGGTCGTCTGGTTCAGCGACCTCGTGAGCTTCACGCGGATCTCCGACAACATCAGCGCCGTCAATCTGCTCGCCCTGCTGAACGATTATGCGGAGGTGCAGGTCGCGGCGATCGAGGCGCACGGCGGGCACGTGCTCAAGTTCATCGGGGACGGCCTCCTCGCGATCTTCCCCGACGCCGACACAAGGGTCGCCTGCACGCGAGCGCTGGATGCCGCGACCAGGATGCGCCTCGGCATCGCGGAGCTCAACGCACGGCGCGCGGAGTCCGGCCTGCCGGTGACCGATACGCATCTGGCGCTGCATGCCGGCGAGCTTCTCTACGGCAATCTCGGCGGGCCGCGGCGGCTCGACTTCACGGTGCTGGGCTCGGCGGTCAACGAGGCGGCGCGCATGGAGGCGCTGTGCGCCTCGCTCGACCAGAAGGTCATCGTATCCTGGGCGTTCCACGAGGCGGCGGGCGACGCGCAGCGCCGGCTCGTGAGCCTCGGCCGTTACGCGATGAAGGGCGTGGCCCGGCCGCAGGAATTGTTCACGCTGGATCCCGGCTAGGCGCCGCGATGAATCGGGCAATCGACGCCGCGCCGGCGCGCTTCTTCAGCCTGCGATTGCGGCTGCTCGCCCTCGTCCTCCTCATGTTCGTGCCGTGGCTCGCGCTCGTCGTCTACACGCAGGCCGACGAGCGCAAGACCGCGATCGAAAGCGTCAACGACGACGCGATGCGCCTCATCCGGATCGTCACCAGCAACCAGGCCGCCCAGATCGAAGCCGCGCGGCAGGTGCTGACGGCATTCGCCCGGCTGCCGCAGCTCCGCACGCAGGACGCGGCCTCCTGCAGCGCCTTCATGGCGGAGATGCTGAAGGCGTACCCGCTGTACTTGAACATGGGCGTGGCCGATCCGAACGGAAATCTGTTCTGCAGCGCCGTGCCGTTCAAGGGTGTCATCAATGTCGCGGATCGCGCTTACTTCAAGATGGCGCTTGAGATGCACGACTTCGCCATCGGCGACTATCAGATCGGTCGCATCACGAAAGTTCCCGCGATCAACTACGCCTATCCGCTGTTCGGCGCCTCGAAACAGATCGACGGGGTCGTCTTCGTCGTGCAGAACCTCAATTGGCTCACGGCGGCTCTCGCGAACGTCGAGTTTCCGCCTGGCGCCGTCCTGGTGGTGACGGATCGCAATGGAACGGTGCTCGCCCGCATGCCCGATCCCGACGGATGGATCGGGAAGACGCTGGCCGAACCGCAGGTCCTCGAGATCGTGTCCGACCAAAGAGACGGGGGTCTGTTCGAAGCCGTCGACGCGCAAGGAGTGACCCGGCTGTGGGCGCACGCTCCGCTGATTCCCGGCGTCGACCTGCACGCGACGATGGGCACGTCCAAGGCCGTCGCGTTCGCCGACATCAATCGGCGCCTGGCGCGCAACCTCGCCGGCCTGGGCGCTCGTGACGATCGTGGCGCTCATCGCCGCGTGGATCGGGGGCAAATTCATCCTTCGCCACGTCGATGCATTGGTCGCCGCCACGAGGAAGCTCGCGACCGGCGAGCTCGGCACCCGGGTGCCGGACCTGGGCGGCCGCAGCGAGCTCGACCAGCTTGGCGACGCGTTCAACTCGATGGCCTCGACGTTGCAGACCCGCGACCGGGAGCTTCGCATCGCGGAGGAAAAGAACCGGCTCGCGGAAGTCGAGCTTGCGGTGACGCGCGCGCACATGGACATCGCCAAGCAGATCCAGCGCTCGCTCCTGCCGGAAGACCCGCTGGCGTGCGGCTGCGTCCGATATGCCGGGCGCTGCATTCCCGCGTCGGCGGTGGGCGGCGACTATTTCGGCTATTTCCCGCGTGGCGTCGACGGCGTCGACAGCCTGATCGGCGACGTCTCCGGGCACGGCGTGGGCGCCGCGCTGCTGATGGCCGAGGCCCGCACGATGTTCATGGCCGAACGGCTCGTCGCGCCGAATGCGGCAGAGCTTCTGGCGAAGCTCAACGATCTTCTGCACGACGACCTCGACCGGTCCGATTCTTTCATCACCGCCTGCTGCGCGATCTTCGATGCGCCGACCCGAATGCTGAGCTACGCCAATGCCGGCCATCCGCCGGCGCTCCTGCTGCGGTCGGCGGAAGCAAACTGCACCACGATCGACGCCGACGGCCTCCTGCTCGGGATCAAGAAGGATGTCACTTTCACCAACGTGAAGGTGAAGCTCGAGACCGGAGACATCGTCGTGTTCTATACCGACGGCATCACCGAGATGGAGAATCAGGCCGGCGAAGCGTTCGGCATCGGTCGCCTCGGCGAGGCGGTGGCGAAGCATCGAACGGAGGATCCCGAGGTGCTGGTTTCCAGGGTGTTCCTGGCACTGGAGGACTTTGCGGAAAAGATGCAGGCCGAGGACGACCTCACCCTCGTCGTGATGAAGCTGATCGGGTAAGGAGGACGACTTCCGAGCAACGCCAAGACGAAGCGCGCCTGTAGGAATTGCCGAGAACCACGATCGGGCGTAGCAACGCTCGCCGCGGGAGCCATCGCCACCATCGCGCCGGTATGATGGCGCGATGGAGGCGATGGTCCTTAAGGCTCCCCACACGGCGCTCGAACGCCTGAGCGTCGCCGATCCGCGTCCCGGGCCGGGGCAAGTCCTCGTGAAGGTGGACGCCTGCGGCGTGTGCCGCACGGACCTGCACGTCGTCGACGGCGAGCTGCCGCACGCGCATTCGCCCGATCATTCCGGGCCACGAGATCGTGGGAACGGTCGTGGAGGCAGGCGCCGGCGTCGACGCGTTCGCGCACGGCGATCGCGTCGGCGTTCCATGGCTCGCGTCGACCTGTGGCAGCTGCGACTACTGCCGCGCCGGCCGCGAAAATCTCTGCGACAACGCGCGCTTCACCGGCTACACGGTCGACGGCGGCTACGCCGATTACGTGGTCGCCGACCAGCGGTTCTGCTTCGCGATGCCGACCGGGACGCCGGCTTCGGCGCTGGCGCCCTGGCTCTGCGCCGGACTGATCGGCTATCGCGCGCTGCGGGCCGCGGGCGATGCGCGCCGGCTGGGCATCTACGGTTTCGGTGCAGCGGCGCACATCGTGGCGCAGGTGGCGCGCCATCAGGGCCAGGAAGTGTTCGCGTTCACCCGGCCGGGCGATGCGGCGGCGCAGGCGTTCGCCCGCACGCTCGGTGCCGTCTGGGCGGGCGCGAGCGACGAGGCCCCGCCGCAGCCGCTCGACGCCGCCATCCTCTTCGCGCCCGTCGGCGGCCTGGTGCCCCTTGCGTTGCGCCATGTCGCGAAAGGCGGCGCCGTCGTGTGCGCGGGCATCCACATGAGCGACATTCCGCAGTTTCCGTACGCGCTGCTGTGGGGCGAGCGTCGCATCTCATCGGTCGCGAACCTCACGCGGCGCGACGGCGTCGAATTCATCGCGCTCGCGCCGAAGATCCCGATCCGGACCCGCGTCGTCGAGTATCCGATGCGCGAGGCCAACGAAGCGCTCGCCGCGCTGCGCGGCGGAGCGATCAGCGGCGCCGCCGTGCTTACGAATTCACCGACTTGACGAAGGTCGGCGCGCGCCGAAGCTTGGTCGCCTGCTCGAACGCGTAGGCGAACTTGAAGAGCGTCGGCTCGGCCCACGCGCCCGCGATGAACGACAGTCCGACGGGCAACCCGTACACCTGCCCCGCCGGAACGGTGATGTGCGGATAGCCCGCGACGGCGGCCGCTGACGTGAAGTCGGACGGCTCGGACGGATCGCCGTTGACGAAGTCGGTGAGCCAGGGGAGGCGCGCGGTCGAGCCGACGATCGCGTCGAGCTTGTGCTCCTGCATGACGTGATCGATGCCTTCGGCGCGCGAATAGCGAAGATTGTTGGCGAGCGCATCGCGGTATTCCGCGCTGTCGAGGCCCGCCTTCGCTTCGGCGCGCAGGAAGAGCTCCTGGCCGAAATAGCGAAGCTCCGTCTTCCGGTTCGCTTCGTTGAACGCGATGACGTCCTTCAGAGAGCGGATCTTCGACCCCGGCGTGAATTCCGCCAGATAAGCGGCGAGCCCGGCCTTGAACTCGAACAGCAGCACGTCGAGCTCCGTCTCCCCGAGCTTGTCGACGTTCGGCACCTCCACGGGATCGACGAGGATCGCGCCCCGCGCCTTCAGCACGTCCAGCGCGGCCGCCATCACCGCCGCGACCTGGTCGTTGTTGGCGAACGACTTGCGCACGACCCCGATGCGTGCGCCGCGCAGGCCATCGCGGTCGAGCGAACGGGTGTAGTCGGCCAAGCGACCTGCCACAACCGAAGTCGCGGGATCGCGGGGTCCGCTCCCGCCATCGCGGTCAGCAGAACCGCCGCGTCGGCCACCGTGCGCGTCATCGGGCCGGCCGTGTCCTGCGACTGCGCGATCGGAATGATGCCGTTGCGGCTGATCAACCCCACCGTCGGTTTCACGCCGACCAGGCCGTTGAACGCGGCCGGCGCGATGATCGAGCCGTCGGTCTCCGTTCCGACCGCGACCGCCGCGAAGCTCGCCGCAATGGCCGCACCCGACCCGGAGCTCGAGCCGTTGGGGTTGCGGTCGAGCGCGTAGGGATTCTTCGTGAGTCCGCCCCGCGCACTCCATCCGCTCGTGGGCCGCGTCGAGCGGAAGTTGGCCCACTCGCTCAGATTCGTCTTGCCGAGAATCACGGCGCCCGCATTGCGAAGGCGGCCCACCAGGAACGCATCGCGCACCGGCTTCGCGCCGACCATCGCCAGCGACCCGGCGGTGGTCTGCATCTTGTCCGCCGTCGCGATGTTGTCCTTCAACAGGACGGGGATTCCGTGCAGCGGACCGCGCGGCTCCTTCGCCTTGCGCTCGCGGTCGAGCGCGGCGGCGATCGCCGCGGCGTCGGGATTGAGCTCGAGCACCGAATTGACGCGGGGCCCCGACATGTCGAAGTCCCGGATCCGATCGCGATACATCTTCACCAGCATCTGCGACGTCACGCTGCCCGAATGCATCCGCGCCTGAAGGTCCGCCACGGTCGCCTCGACGATGTGGGATCGGCGCGGCATGGTCGACGTCGGTCCGGCGTCCGTCTCCTTGGCGGCGGCGTTCGCCTCCGCGGGCGCCGCTGCGCCGGACAATAGCGCGAGTTGCAGAAATTTCCTGCGCTTCATCGATTGCGCCGCTGCTCGGCGGTATCGCCCGTCATCGAGCCAGCTTCACCGTGCGCCCGCTGGCGGAGGATTCGCGCACGGCATCGAGCACTTCCTGGCAGCGCAGACCATCCGTGAAGTTGGGTGACGGCGAGGCGCCCTGCTCGACACCCGCCGTGAAGTCGCGCACCAGCAGCCGGAACGCCATCAATCGATGGTCTCGGGCGTCGGTGAACGGCGTGTATTGCTTCGGCGTCGCGAGCGCCTGCAGCGGCGAGCCGGCGCGGCTGCCGATGACCACGCCGTCCTCCGTCGGGTTTGGGCCGGTCTGCTCGGCGATCAGCGTGCCGTTGTCGCCCATGACGACGATCCTCGCGCCGCGGGCCGGCGTCGCGGCGAACGAACACACCATCGTCGCGATGCCGCCGTTCCTGAACTCGAGCGTGAACACGAACGTGTCGTCGGTTTCGGCCTTGACGATCCGGTTCGTCGCGGCGTCCAGCACATCGGGTCGCAGCATCGCGAGGCGGCCGCTGACCGAGGCGACCTCGCCGAACCAGTGCCGGAGCCCGTCGATGTAGTGCGAGCCGAGCGCGCCGAGCACGCCGCCGCCTTCCGCCCTGAATGCGTTCCACGCCAGCGGGCGCGGCTGCGGCGTCACGTAGCGGTCGAGGAAGAGCTCGATCGTGCAGAGCTGGAACTGGCCGATGTATCCATCGCCGAGAAGCCGCTTGATGTAGGAGCGCTGCGGCGTGTGCCGGAACTCGTGCCCGATCATCGCCGTCCGTCCGCTCGCTTCCGCGGCGTCGCGCATCGCGGCGGCCTCCTTCGCATCGAGCGCGAACGGCTTCTCGCAGAGGACGTGCTTGCCGGCCTTCAGCGCCGCGACGGAGAGCGCACAGTGCGAGCCGGGCGGCGTCGCGATCGCGACGGCGGCGAGGTCGTCCCGCCGGATCAGCTCCATCGGGTCCGTGTGCACGTCCTGGATGCCCGCAGCTGACGCGGCCTTCGCTGCCTTTTCGCGGCTCCGGCTGCAGATGGCCGCGACTTCCCAGCCTTCGGATTGCAGGCCCGGCACGTAGACTTGCGCGCCAAAGCCGACGCCGATGACGCCGATCCTTCGTTTCGATGCAGGCACGAGGTTCTCCGTCTGCGGGTAATTGGGGATTTCGATGGACGCCGGCGTCGATTATCACCCGGTGCGCCAGCGCAGGAGAACCCGCGCCGCGATGTCGATCGGCGGCGCCGCAGCGCGCGGCACGTCGGCGCCGTCCGCCTTCCGCGCGGCAAGTGGCCAAACCGTCGACTCGAACAGCGCGGCCAGCGCCTCGGGAATGAATCGGCTGCGGGACGCATAGACGTGACGGTCGCCATGCGTCGTCTGCTGTGTGACGTAGAAGCGCTGCGGGACCATGAGCTGCAGGTCGTCCTTGGCGCGCGTCATCGCGACATACAGCAGTCGCCGCTCTTCCTCGATCTCCTCGGTCGTCCCCGTGCCCATGTCCGAGGGAATGCAGCCGTCGACGACGTTGAGGATCTGCACCGACTTCCACTCCTGTCCCTTGGCCGAGTGAATGGTCGACAGGATCAGGTAGTCGTCGTCCCTGCCCGGCGCGCCGGCCTCGTCGCTCGTGGCATTCGGCGGATCGAGCGCCATTTCGGTCAGGAAGCGCTCGCGCGACGTGTAGGTCGACGCGATCTGCTGAAGCTGGATGAGGTCTCTCTGGCGCACCACCGCATCGTCGTACAGGCGCTGCAGATGCGGCTCGTACCACCGCGCGACGAGGTCGAGCTCGGCGGGCCAGCCGGCCGTTGCCGCACGAAGCGCCCGAAACACGGCCACGAAAACGTTCCAGTCCGCAGCCGCCGACGCCGGGACTTTGAAGGTCGCCAGCACCTCCAGCGGGTTCGCTGCTGCGTCGAGCGCATCGAGCAGCCTCGTCGCCGTCGCGGGACCGACGCCCGGAAGGAGGCGCGCGGCGCGGAAGCCCGCCATCCGGTTGCGAGGATTGTCGGCCCACCTCAGCACCGACAGCGCGTCCTTGATGTGCGACGCTTCCAGGAACTTGAGTCCGCCGTATTTCACGAACGGAATGTCGCGCCGGGCGAGCTCGAGCTCCAGCTGCGCGCTGTGGCTCCCGCTCCTGAACAGCACCGCCTGCGCCTTGAGCGCCATGCCCTGCTCGCGCAGCGCGAGCACGTGCTCGGCCACGCAGCGCGCCTGATCGGCTTCGTCGCGGATCGTGACGAGGCGCGGCCTGGCCGACCCGACGCGCTCGGTCCACAGGTTCTTGGTGAAGCGTTCCCGCGCGAGGCCGATCACCGCGTTGGAGGCATCGAGGATCGCCTGCGTCGAGCGATAGTTGCGCTCGAGCGTCACCACGCGCGCGGACGGCGCGAACTGCTTCGGAAAGTCGAGTATGTTGCGCACCGTCGCGGCCCGAAACGAATAGATCGACTGCGCATCGTCGCCGACGACCGTGAGGCCCCTGCCGTCCGGCTTCATCGCCAGCAGGATCGCGGCCTGCAGCCGGTTGGTGTCCTGGTACTCGTCGACGAGGACGTGGTCGAAGCGCGCACCGATCTCGCGCGCCAGCGACGGCTCTCCGACCATCGTCGACCAGTAGAGCAAGAGGTCGTCGTAATCGAGGACGCTCTGCGCCTGCTTCGCGCGGACGTAGGCGGCGAAGAGCTTCACGAGCTCGGCTTCCCAAGGCACGCACCAGGGATAGTCGCGCTCGAGCACATCCGGCAGCGCCGCCTGGCTGTTGACGACGCGGGAATAGATCGCGAGGCACGTTGCCTTGGTCGGAAACCGCTGTTTCGTCGCGTCCAGCCCGAGCTCGTGCCGCACGATCGCGATCAGGTCCTCGGCATCGGCGCGGTCGAGAATCGTGAACGACTCCTGCAGTCCGATGCGCGCCGCGTATTCGCGCAGCAGCCTCGCACCGACGCTGTGGAACGTGCCCGCCCACGACAGCGCGCCCGGCCCGTGCTTCGTGGCGGCGCCAAGCGCCCGATGCAGATGCTGTCCCGCGCGGCGCCCCATCTCCGCCGCCGCTCGCCGCGAGAACGTCAGCAGCAGGATCCGCTGCGGATCCGCGCCATTCAGCACCAGATGCGCGACGCGGTACGCGAGTGTGTCGGTCTTGCCGGACCCGGCGCCGGCGATGACCAGCAGCGGCCCGGCGGAGGGTTCCTCCAGTCCGATCCCGTGCTCGACCGCGAGCCTCTGTTGCGCGTTCAGCGGGGCCAGGAACGCGTCCCGCCCGCCGGGTGGGCGTGGAGCTATCGGGCGCCAGCGAGACGGACGAGTCGACCAGGTAGCCGGGCATCGTGGGAAAGGGGAATCGAAGGGTGCCGAATGTCATCGAACGAACGTTCTGGGCGAGGATACCATGGGCGATCCTTCCGACCCGATCCGACACCGACCACTTCCTTGCACTCGCCTACGCCCAAAAGAAAACGGCCCGCGCGGGCCGTTTTCAGTACGGCGGAGGATGGCAGCCAAGCTGCCGGAGGCCGCTCTTTGCGGGTTCAGTGCGCCACGCGCCGTTGCGATGGAGCGGAGTGTGGCACCGCGAGCTTGCCGAAATGGCTCGCATGCTCGTGGCACCAGCGCTTGCAGCCAGGTGCCCGCCGCATGGAATGCCTTGTCGATCTCCTCCGAGCGGATCCGGCGGGCGTACGCCTCGAACGCGAGGCGGTCGGGATAGGTGTTGGGGTCGAATCTGGCCATGCGAAAGCTCCTGTTCGTCGGCAGTCTCGTCACTGCACCAGAACGTTAACTCCTCACCGATCTGCATACAATAATCGACATCGGCAAAACATTTATGCCAGAATGGCATCATTCACTGCGGCACTGGGGTTGCGATGGAATCCAGCCTGGCGATGCTCGCGTTCGTGCGTGCCGTCGAACTGAACGGCTTCACGCCCGCTGCACACGATCTCGGCGTCACACCCTCCGCGGTATCGAAGCTCGTCACGCGGCTCGAACGCAGGCTCGGCGTGCGGCTGCTGCAGCGCTCGACGCGACGCCTCGCGCTGACCGCCGAGGGCGAGATCTATTTCGAGCGCGTTCAGCGGATCGTCGGCGAGATCGCGGATGCGGAGGCCGACGTCATGCGCTTCGGCAAGAAGCCGGGCGGGCGCGTGCGGATGAGCGTGGGAACGGCATTCGCGACGTACGCCCTCGTGCCGGCGCTGCCCGAATTCATGGCCCGGTACCCGGAGATCACGCTCGACCTCGTCGTCAGCGAGTACGCCATCGACCTCGTCGAAGGCGGGATCGATCTGGCGATACGCGTCGGGCCCCTGGGCGACGTCAACCTCGTCGCGCGGCGCATCGGCGATCTCGAGCGCGTGATCTCGGCTGCGCCCGCCTATCTCGAAAAGTACGGCACGCCGCGCAAGCCCGAGGATCTGGCTCGGCACAATTGCCTGACGCTCCCCGGGATTCCGGGCCAGGCCGAGTGGCCGTTTCGCGGACCGGGCGGCATGCGCTCGGTCGCCGTCAAAGGCAACATCACCGTAAATAACGCCGAGACCATGTACGAGCTCGCGTTGCTGGGGCTCGGCGTGATACGCCTCTCCGACATCATCGTCGGACCGGCGATCCGCAGCGGACGACTGGTGCCGATCCTTCTCGACGTGCACCAGCCCGAACCGTTGCCGCTGCACGCGGTGTATACGCCGATCCGGCGCCGACCACCGAAGGTCGACGCGGTCATCCGATTCCTGGAGGAGAAGTTCGCCCGGGTGCCGTGGCGCCTGCCGCATCCGGTCGCGAAGGTGCGGGGTCGCGACGCCAAGCGCCCGCCGAGGCACGCGCGATGAACCACGCGCGTCCATTGCGGGCCGCGAACGAAGCCGAGCTGCGGACGAGATTCCGTGCGGCGCTCGCGGCCGGCGATGGCGTCGCGGGCGCGCACTGCATTCACGAATGGTGGATGCGCAATGCCTTCCCCAGCCGCATCGAGGCGGCGCTCACGCGACTTGTGGCAGCACGCGGCGGCATCGATCCCCGAATGGCTGCCGATGCACTACGTGCCGTGGCTGCCGGTGGTCTACGACGTCGCGTCGAAGTTTCGGGCGGCGAAGCGCGGGCGGCAGAACATCTACCTCGTGCGGCTCGACTACAGCGATCGCGGCGCCGGCCAGCAAGGGATCTATGTGGGGATGACCGCGTACCCGCCCGCGCTGCGCTTCGACCAGCACCGCGCAGGGATCCGCGCGGCGGGCAGCGTGCTGAAGCGCGGTCAGGAGCTGCTGATCGGCCCGGTGCTGCATCTGCAGCACATCGCGCGAGCGGACGCGGTGCGCATCGAGCGGGACCTGGCGTCGGCACTCGCGGGCGCGGGGCTCATCGTCGAGGGCGGGCATTGAGACACGTCCCGCTCGGCTGATCCTGCATTGCAGCACTAGACGCACGATAGCGAATGAAGTGAGCGTCCGCTATCCACGCAAGATTCGGACCGCACTCGGCAGAACGCCCCGCCGAATCAATCGACTCGAGGACGACACAAATGCGCACATGAAAATTCACCGAAATTCGTGTATGCATTTGGCATAAACGAGGATAATGAATGGGTGCGCTCCGCAGCAGCGCTCGTCACAAAGCGCAGCCGTCAGGAAGTCCAGCCATGCAGCAGTTGCCCGTGTGAGGAGCCCCGGATGTTGACCTTGAAGGATTGCATCGATTTGAGCGATCTCTCCGACGCGGAGGTCGCTGCAATAGCCGAGCATGAGCATGTGCCCGAGATCGTCGCCGCAGAAATCGGTTGCGGGCTCGTCCACTCTCCCGCAGGCAGGCTCGTTCTGAAGCGCTATATTCGCGAGAACCTGGTGCGCGCGAAAGCGCATCACATGGACGCGAAGGCGAAGGCCCTCGCGCTGTTGTTGCGCCAGTTCGACGGCGCGCATTCGACGGGCGCGCATTTGCGGTAGCGCATTCTGTCGCGCGGCGGCACCGCAAACGCCGTGAACCTCGAATCGAGGAGGACCCACTTCGTGGACTGCGAGCTCGGCGCCATCACGAGAAGCTGATCCGGATGAACCGGGAAGACCTCAGCACGCTGATGGATCACGCCGGGCACGCGCGATTCGCCGCACGCGCCTAGCATCGTCGCGCCTGGTCAGAGGCCGGAAACACGGGCAAGGGACTCTGCGTCGCACCAATGCAAAGCCCCGCGACTATCGCGGGGCTTCGAAGGGCCGCCACATCGCTGTGGCTTCATTCCGTTGCGTAACCGCAACGTGTGCCGGCGGTTCTCACCGGCGTCGGGGTCGTCATGTAGTGAATGTCATCTATAGAGTATCCCCCATCTCGATGCTGCAACCTCGCCGGCGTCGCTGCGCCGTGCAGGCACTCGGCGGATTGACTCAGTGGCTTTCGCCTGAACGCACCCGTGAAGGCCAGGATGGTGCCGTTGGCGCGAGGTATCGCTCCTCGAGTCGATGTCGCAACTGGTCCGCGATCTCGATTTCGGCTTCGGTCGTGTAGGCAGCGGCCGGATCACCGTTGGTATCGCGGTTGTATGGTTCAATCTCGAGCATGATGCGCTCCTTCGACTGGAAGGAAATGACCGTTCGTCCGTTGCATACATGCCTTGCATATCGCGTGCCAAGAACAAAATGTCGTGGCAAAACAAACCGCGCAGCCGCCAGTTCGGCCCATTAAATCCTCGACTTCGGGCGCTCCATGTAAGTGATTCACGTCAGCGCGGCAGGGGGCTGCAATTTCGCCGATGTAAAGGAGAGCGACACATTTCACCGCGTGTCGGCGCAAGCGCGACTGATGATGGCATTACGCGTCATGTCGAGCGTTCTTACATTGAGAATTTCGTTGAGCTGAAGAAAGTTGCGATAAGTAATTGAACATTCGCCGTTTCGATTCCAATGGAACATTTCTTGCGGCGGCGACGGAAGGAGGAAACAACGCAAGCGTGGAGGCCAGATGAAATCCATTCTCGATCCATCATTTCGCTACACGAAGAGCGTCGATACCGATTTGCGCAAGACGTTTGCCAGAATCCAGCGCGAGCTGCGCAAACAGCAAAAGCAAACGTCGGCGGCTCGCGTCGAGCCGATGCGAAAGGTCATCCCCTTTCATTCGTAGACGCAGCACTCCAACAGCACGCGCCAAAGGCTGCGGTGGCACTCCGCCGCAGCCTTTGGTCATCCAATCGCGCCATCGGGCGTTGCGCGCCGAACGCTCAACCCGGCTTCGGCATCGTCGCCTTGAAGCTCTCGCGTTCCGTCATCGCCGCGTAAGCGCGACCGACGTTGGGAACCTTCGCGAGCAGCGCCTTGCTCTCCGGAAACATGCCGAGGTAGAAGACGATCGGCGCGAGGAAGAGATCCGCCATCGTCACCTTCTCGCCGACCAGGTAGTTGCGCGGGCCGTACGCCTTGTCGAGGACCGCAAGCAACTGCTCGATCTCGGGCAGCGCCGCATCGATCGTCCTGCGGTCCGGTGCTCCGCCCTCGCCCTTCGGAAACACGTACTGCAGCACGTAGCGGCGGACCATCGCGTCGTAGGCATGGCAGTTGATCATGCTGACCCACTGCTCCATCTGGGCGCGCAGCCGCGCGTTGGGGGCGAGAAGCGGCGTACCTTCGAACGTCTCGTCGATGTAGCGCACGATCGCGCTGGTCTCGAAAATGCCGGTCTCGCCATCGCTAAACACGGGCACGCGGCCATACGGGCTGATGGCGTCCACCGGCGGGCTGTGCGGCGCTGCCGGGTCGTACGTGTACGTGAGGCCCTTCTCGACCAGCGCCATCCGCACGGTGCGCACGTAACTGCTGCGTGAGTCGCCGATCACCGTCAGGCTTGCCGCGGTGCCGCGGGCATCGGTGAAATCCGCGAGCTTGTTGAGGCATCCCTGCCAGCCGCCGTTGTGCTCGTCGCGCACATCCGTGGCCGGGAACCCGGAATGCAGGAGCTGCACCTCGGTCTCGGCGCCCTGCTCGCCCTTGCGCTCCGTGAAGGTCACGGTCACGAGCGTTTCGGGGAGTGCCGCCATCCGTTCGCCATCCCATTTCCACGTGAACACGATGCGCTCGGGTGGCGTAATCTCCTTGTACGTTCCGTTGACCGTCGACGTGTCGCCGTGGCGGTGCTGCATGGTCAGGACATAGCGCCCACCCGCACGTGGCTCCATCTCGAGCGCGGTCAGCTTGAAGCCGCGCGGGCCCATCCACTGGCGGACGAGGTCCGGCTTGACGAAGGCGTCGAACACCTTCTGCCGCGGGGCGCGGATCACGCGCCTGATGGTGAGATCGAACGTATCGCGTGCAGTCATCGCTTGTTCCTTCCAGATTTGGGTTCTTCGAGAACTTCCGCCAGGCGGTCGAGGCTTTCTTCCCAGAACCGCCGGTAGTCGTCCAGCCAATCGGCCGCCGCCCGCAGGGGCTGCGGCCGCAATCGACAGACGCGCCATTGCGCATCGACGCGGCGCTCGATGAGCCGCGCCCGCTCGAGCACGCGCAGGTGGCGCGACACCGCCGGCAGCGAGATCGCGAACGGCTTCGCGAGCTCGCCCACCGCCGCCTCGCCGCGCGCGAGGCGCGCGAGGATCGCGCGCCGCGTGGGATCCGCCAGGGCGGCGAAGGTCGCATCGAGGTGGCGGTGGCGGGCTGTGTTCACGATTCGCGCGGCTGTCGGCAGGTCGTGGAGCGGACAGTACGCCGTCCGTATTTAACTGTCAAGTTAAATACAAGACCGCATCAAACGTCGGCAACGCCCAGGCGCTCGCGTCTGACCTGGTTTGCGCTCTGCCGGGTGCTGCTATCCGATGACGACCCTCGCAGGACTCGGGGCGGGCGCTCCGTCAAGATCGAATTGCGCGGACGCGCCGCAACAGATCCAAGGCAAGCCCGGCAAATGCCGCCGTCCACGCCGCAAGCGCGATATACAGAAAGCCCAGTGGCAGGAACCCGAGGAAGTCGAACCCCATCGCGGCGATCATCTCGTGGGTGCTGGCCGCATACATGCCAAGCGGAAACACCGCGCCCCAGTAAAGCGGATCGTATTTCATCGGAAACCGCCTGTACACGTGGCGCCACAGGGCGAGCACCACCAGCATGGGTATCCACCACGTGCCCGTTGCCCAGTAGAAGACCGTAAAGCCTTTGATGAAGGGCAACAGCGAAAGCAGGAACGGCGCGTCGGGCGCATTGATGATGAGCAGCGACCCCGCCAGGGTCGATATCGCCATCGCCCCCATGTTGATCCAGTACGGCGGCGACAGATCGCCGGGCGAAAACGGAAAGAAGGTGTAGCGGTAGAAGATCAGCGACATCATCCAGATGTAGAGCATGCCGCCCCAGAGCCACATCGAAAGCGCGAGGAAGTTCATCTCCAGCTTGCCGGGCTGGTCGATGTGGGAAGCCAGCAACGCGCTCAGCACCGCGATCGATTGCGTTGCCACGACCGCGAGCAGCCAGGCGCCGCTGATCCCCTGATCGAGCGTCGGTTTATGCTCCTTGATGGTCAAGCCGGCAAAGATCGTGTAGGTCAGAGCGACCCAGAGCAGGATCGCGACGATCCAGAGGCCGGTGCCTGTGCGGTAGTCGGCCGCGAGCACGACGAACTGGCTCCCGAGGACGCTCGTGCCGGCCACCGTCGTGAAAAACCCCGGACCGCGAAGGTGATCGACCATGTCGCCGAAGAACTGGCGCGGGTAGCGGGCCACGCGCAGCAAGCTCAGCAACCAGAGTGCGGCGTAGGCAACGACATTGAGTTGAAACAGCGCTCGCGCTATCGCCGGCAGGTCCAGAAAGTGGGCGGCGAGCGAGACGATGCCCGTTGCCATGACCATGCCGAAGTATGCGGGCGACAGGCCGGAGAGTTCGGCGAGCATGCGCCAGTGTGCCAGACTTCGCGATCATCCATGGACCGTGTGGCCGATATCGGGGCGTTCAGCGTCATCCCCGATCAATGGACACTCGCCGGTTCGGCGCTCATCCTGACCGCGGGCGCGCTGCTCTGGCGCGCCGCGCCAAGAGCCTAGTAGTCGCTGCCTGTTACGGCGCCGGTTCGAGGGCGCCCACACGCGATGATGCGCAGATCAAACTCTGGGTTCGCCTTGCGCGTTGACCACGATCGTAGGACCCGGTGGCGTCGTCATCTGCACTCGATGCTCATAGCCAGCGAAGTTGTATGTGACGTCCCAATAGTCCAGGCGCGCTGAAGTTGGTACGTATTCGCATCGCCGGACGTCTTGGCTGTAAACCGTGCCGTCCGGACCGCGGCCGACGTTTGCGCCAACCGCTGCACCACCGACCACTCCGATACCAGTAGCGAGATCCTGCCCGCGGCCGCTGCCAATTTGATGGCCGAGGATGCCGCCGATCACACCGCCGATGATTGCGCCCGGAACGTTGACGCCGGCGGATCCTCTGTAGTCGACGCGCTCGCGCTCGACCCAACAACGTTGCTGTGGCGGGCCGACCACGGCACGCACGGAACTCACATTTGCCTCGTACAGGCGCTCGTTCTGCCGCCTGCGGTAATCGTAGGCGGGTGGCGCGTAGGTGTCGGGACGCGCCTGCATCGAAGAGGCAAGGCGCTGCGCCTCTTCCGCTTGGCGCTGCGCGGCGGCCGCCTGGATTTGCGCCGACTCCGCTTGGCGCCGGCTTAGGTCCGCAGCCAACTGCGCTTCGTTAGCTCGCCGCTGTACCATGAGCGCTGCTTCCTCGCTTCGTGTTCGCGCGGCTTCTTGCGCGAGGGTCGCACGTTGGTTCGCAAGCATCGCGAGCTGCTGCACCTCCCCAGCTCGCCCGCCTCGGGTGGCCAGGTCCTCAGCTTGACGCAGTGTCGCAACGGCCTGATCGAGTTCAACAGGAGCGTAAGAGGCTACTTGTGGGTTGCTGCGCGCGGCATCTACGGACATGCGCGCGTCTTCCATCACCGGGTCCCTCTCGGGAGCGGAAGCGCAACCTGCCGCTGCTAGCACCGCAATCAAGAGAATGGATTTTGTCGCATTCGTGAGCATGGTCGCCTCCTCCGAGATGAGTCTCAGACACATTGCCTTCGGGTCCTCACAAGTAAGGAGAAATGCACGAGGCAAAGGGCCACGCGGCGCCACTGGTGACGCAGGCGGCCGTGTTGTTTTCAGATTGATCCTCAGTCATCTCATCGTCTGTGCGGTGCCGTACGGAATGGGAATCGTCAATGGCGCGGTTCCTTCCAGCGGATGCTGACGCGCTGCGGGCGCTGGTCTGGTACCAAGCCGTGGTGGCGCACGCTGACGCTACGCGACACACGCTTGAGCGTTCCGCTCGGATCCCCCGAAGTGCAATGGCGCCGGGGATCGCGGACAATAACCACTTGTGGCCGGTGAGGGACGGAAGGGATCATGCAGGACAGCAGCCGAAAAGACTTCAAGCGCGTCTTGCTGACGCTGCCGTGGGCGGTCGTGCGCTTCTTCGGGCGGATCACCCGGGGCGTCCTCGTCGCCGTGGGCGTCACCGTCGCGGTGGTCGTCCTCGGCTACGTCTGCTTCGAGGAGATCGTCGAGACGATCGATTCCCACTACGCCAAGGAGATCGACGACTACCTGGGCATCGACAGGAGCACCATCGCCCGCCTGCGCGACCGCGCCTACTTCGCCCAGGAATCGACGCTCGTCACGGAGGATCTCAAGACCGCTGCCTGCATTTCCTCGCCCGAGCACCGCATCCTGATCAACGACGTGGCCGATGTCCCGCCGCTCTTCGTGAAGGCCATTCTCGCCTCCGAGGACAAGAACTTCTTCACACACGAGGGCATCGACAAGGCGGCCATCCTGCGCGCGTTCGCCAAGCACCTGCTCCAGGAGAGCCGCTCCGGCGCGTCGACGCTCACCATGCAGATCGCCAAGCACCTTCGCGGCGGTACCGGCCGCGCGTCGACCGAGATGGAAAAGATCGGCGACATCGTCATGGCGCTGCGGATCGAGCGCGAGTTCACGCGGCAGGACCTGCTGGTCAAGTACGTGAACATGCCGTACTTCGGCCGCGGGCAATACGGCATCGAAGCGGCCAGCCGGGCCTATTTCGGCATGCCCGCGAAGGAGCTGACCCTTCCGCAAGTGGCGTTCATCGTGGCGCTGATCAACAAGCCGGCGCTGCCCGATCGCTCGTTCGCCCCCGACCCGCTGCTCAAGACACCGGAGCAGATCCGCGACGCGAACTGGGCCGAGCAGGCGCGTGGCACGGTCCGGGTGCTCGACCTGATGGTGGACCAGAACGTGATCGACGACGTCGAGTACGCGCGGGCCGCCAACCTGGTCGAGACGTCGCTCCGCAAGGATGTTCTGCCACGGGGCATCGGCTGCGGCACGAACGACCACTTTCTCGAGCGGGTCCGCATCCTCTACAAGGATCGCTTCCCGATCACCAAGGGCGGACTCACGATCTCGATCACGCGCGACGACGCGCTGCAGGACGCGCTCGCAAAGGCCGTCGGTCTGACGCTTTCCACCTATCTCGCCCGCCATCCCGACGACAAGGACAACGACCAGCTGCGCGCAGGAGCGTTCGCGGTCGAATTCACCGGCGACGTCCTTGCCGAGGTGGGCAACGTCGACTTCAAGCAATGGAAATACGACGTCATCGCGACCGGCTGGCGGCAGCCGGGATCGACGTTCAAGATCTTCACGTACGGCGGCCTGGTCGAGCGAATCACCAAGGAGGTGGTCGCCGCCGAGCCGAAGACGGCGTCCGCCGAAGCGATCGCCGCCAAAGTCCTCGAGCGCTGCACCGTGCTCGACGCGCCGATCTTCGTCTCGCTGGGCCGGGGACGCGGAGCGAAGAAGGTCGAAAACTTCTACTCGCGTTCGGAGCCGCAATACCGGGGCGAGATCAGCTGCCGGATCGCGCTTGGGCGAGTCACGCAACACGGCGGCGATGCGCGCGGGAGCGCGGGCCGGCATCAAGAACGTGATCGAACTCGCGTATCGAATCGGGCTGCCGAAGGATGCCAAGCATGTGCTGCAGCCCTATCCGACGACGGCCATCGGCGCCTCCGAGGTGAATCCGTTGGCGATGGCCTCCACCGCCGCGTTCCTGAACGGCGGATTTCGCGTGACGCCGCGCTTCGCGAACGATGTCTGCCGCGAGGGCAAGTCGCTCCTCTACAAGGACGACGACCGCCGCGCGAAGGCCTGCGACACCAAGGGCGAAAACCTTCCCGACCAGGAGCGGATCATGCATCCCGCCGTCTCGGAGGCGATGATCGAGCTCATGAAGAGCCCGCTCGACATCGGGCCGACGGGCACGGCGTCGTCGCTGCGGAGCGGCGTGATTCCGGGAATGGATCCGCTGAGCGACGCGATCTGGAAGCTTAAGCCCGAAGAGAGGAAGCAGCGCTCGCTCGCGTTTCCAATGAGCCAGGCGGGCGAGATCGCCGGCAAGACCGGCACGGCGACCAACGCGGACGGGAAGACCTCGGACGTGTGGCTCCTGTTGTTCATTCCCGGCCCGCCCGGCCATCCGGAGAAAGGCGTCGCGCTCGGCTTCTGGATGGGCAAGGATTCCAAAGACCATCCCCTCGGCAGTCGCGGCTCCACGGGCGGCCCCGGGTTCGCGGAATCGGGAGGCCGCAACTGGGTGCACTCGGCCGCGACCGTGCTCGCGTTCCTGCAGAAGGAGCGCGGACTGCTGCAGCCCGGCAACACATTTCAGCCGATGATGCGCGATGCGGCGCCGGGGAGCTCCGACGCGCAGACGCCTAAGCCGTCGCCGCAGGGGGCCGGCGCGGCTAGTACGCGCTCTTGATCAGCGCCGGCAGGTTGCGCACGTCGATCGTGCGCGCGCGCTCGGCGATCTCGCCGCCGTACCGCCCGATGAGGCCCTGCCCCTGCTCGAGCAGCGGCGCGAACGCGGCCTTGAGCTTGGCGGCATCGAGCGTGCGACCGCCGCCGTAGTACTGCTTGGCGAGCTGACCGAGCGCCCAGGTGGTCGCGAACGACATGCCCGAGCTCGCCGTCTGGTGGCCGACCCCGCGGCCGACACCGCCCAGCACCGCGCCCAGCAATCCGCCCAGCAGCTTGCGGCCGAACTGCTCCAGGTACTGGCCCGTCAAGCCGACGCCCAGCGTCGCGATGAATTCCTTGATATGCCCCTGGTCGAGCTCGTAGCCGTACGCCTTGCCAATCTGGTAGACGAGCCGCACCTGCAGCGGCAGGATCGCCATCGAGGCGAGCGATTCCGGCAGCAGCTCCAGCGCCGCGTTGGTGATGGATGCACTCACGATCTGCTTGTCCAGTGCGGCCACATCCGGCATCACGTGTCCTTGCACCTGGCGCACCGGCTCGGCGCCGCTCGCGCCGGCCACGCCCGCCGCCGCCGCCACCGCATCGGCTTGTGCGACATACCCCTGCGCTTCCTGCGCGGGCAGGCCGAGCGCCGCCGCGAGATCGTGCAGGAACGCGCCTTCCGCCGGCGAGTGGGCCCCGTCGGCGTCCGCCACCGCCACCGCGGTCTCGTAGGCCCGGCGGCGCGCTTCCGGCGTGGCGAGGGGCCGCACGGCATCTGCAATCGACAGCTTGCGCACCAGCACGTCGTCGTAGACGTCGGTGAGGTCGATCTTGCCCTCGCCAAGGCGCCCCGCGAGGCCTTTCAGCGCGGTGCGCTCGCGGTCGTCGTTGGCCCCATCGGCAAGCGCGGCCATGAGGGCGATGGTCAGGAATGCGCGGATCTCGGAATCGTTCATCGGGTTCTCTCGAGGGGGCGGCGGGTCGAGGTTGAATCGTGAGGGGACCTGCGCTATCTAGTGTGCCAGACTCCGGTCGCACGGCCACGCGTCCCGCAAACCAACATCATGTCGATTCCGGAAATCCTCGGCTTGCTCGTGCTCGCAACAGGTGGCTGGTTCGTATGGGACAGCTTGAAGGTGCGGGAAGCCGCGAATGCGGCCATGCGTGCCGCATGCAAGATGGAGGGCCTGCTGTTTCTCGACGACACCGTCGCACTGGAATCGGTCTGGCCGGTGCGCAACGACGACGGCCACCTCACGCTGCGGAGAAGCTACACCTTCGAGTACAGCGACACGGGCGATACGCGGCGCAAGGGCCGCGTCGTTATGCTGGCGGACACCGTATCGTCGCTGAATATCGGCTCGCGCCCGCCGCCGGACGGAGTGACGTTCCATTGAACGCCGCTCAGGGTCGTGACACGGCGCCTCTTCCTGCCCATCCTTTCCCCATCGGGCATTTGGCCGATGTCGTTCTGCGCCGAGTCGTTGCATGTTTCTCTCGTGCTTGCGTGGCTGAAGGCTCAGGGACCGGGCTACCAAACCCGTATCAACGCCATCCTGCGCGCCTGCAAGGAGGCGTCGGGTTGACGCCGAAATCGTTCCGCCTCGCGTTCCTGCTCAGCATTGCGCTGTCAATTGCATCGTCGGCTTGGGCGGATTTCACCGGCAAGGTCGTGCGTGTCGTGGATGGCGACAGCATTACCGTGCTGCATGGTTCGCAGCAGGTAAGCGTGCGTCTCGTGGACATCGACGCCCCGGAGCACACGCAGCCATTCAGCAACAAGTCCAAGCGAGCGCTGGAAGCCCTGGTGATGGGCCGGACCGTGCTCGTCGTGGAGCGCGGACAGGACAGATATCACCGGACTCTCGCCCGGATCTATCGCGGGGATCTGGACGTGAATGCGGAACAGGTGCGGCAGGGGATGGCGTGGGTCTACCGCCGCTATTCCGAGAGCAGGAACCTCCAGCAGGTCGAGGCCGAGGCCAGGAAACAACGGCGTGGCCTCTGGCAAGGCCCCAAGCCGGTGCCGCCATGGGAGTGGCGAAAGACCCTCGAGGCGCGCCGCACCCTAACGCAGTAGTCACGCAGGCTCCTTTGCATCGGGGGCCCCCAAGGCCTTCTGAGCGATGCTGCACAACTCGGCGAACAGCGGCGAATCCGGGTTGGCCTGATAGTGCTTCTGATTGCCGACGGGCCGCACCGTCAGCAATCCGCTCCGTGTGAGCCGCGCCAGCTCGCGTTGGACGGCGCCCGATCCGGTGCCTGCCAACCCGATCAGCTCGTTGGCGTAAAAGCTGCGCGCCGGCTGCCCGAAGAGCAGGCCGAGTACGCGCTGCTGAGTTCCGGTGAGCAAGGCGTCCGCCAGGCTTGCGCCGCGCCGCACACGCGGTGATTTCCGGCCGGCGGGCTCATTCGCACCCATATTGGGCATTATCATACCCAAATCAGGCATTTTGCGCGACCGCACCAAATTTGATCTATGCCCGTGACATCGGTTGACGAAGCAGTTAGCATGGTGCAGTGCAGCAAACCAGCCAGGAGCCGCTATGGATGTCGCAGGAAAAGTCGGGGTAATCACGGGTGCCGCCAGCGGCATCGGACGGGCCGTCGCCACCGATTTGGCGAAGCGCAACGTGCGCGCGATGGCGCTCGTGGACATCGGCGAGAGCATCGACAGCGTCTGCGCCGAAGTCAACGCGGAGGCCGGGCGGAAGGTCGCCTTTCCCTACCGTGGCGACACGACCGACGAGGCGTTCCGCGCCTCGGTCTTCGATTCCATCAGCAGCGAGTTCGACACCGTCACGATGTGCGTGCCGGCGGCCGGCATCACGCGCGACGATCTCGCGGTCCGCATCGACAAGGTCTCGGGCAAGGCGCGCATCTATCCGATCGACCGGTTCAAGCAAGTCATGGATGTGAACCTCGTGGCGCCGGTCTACTGGGCGCTCGAAATGATCGGGCGGATTGCCGAGAATCGCGCCGCTCGCGGCCTTGGACGATGGCACCCCTCCGAGCGGATGCAAGGGGCGATCGTGTTCATCGGCTCCGTTTCCTCGCAAGGCAACCGCGGCCAGATCTCGTACGCCAGCGCGAAGGCCGGCCTCGAAGGGGCCGCCGCGACCATCATGAAAGAGGCCGTGTACTACGGCGTGCGCTGCGGCCTGATCCATCCGGGATTCACCGACACGCCGATGGTGCGCACGCTGGGCGACGACTACATCAGCAAGCACATATTGCCGTTCACCCAGCTGAGCCGGCTGATCCGTCCCGACGAGATCGCCGATGCGATCTGCTTCATGCTCGCCAATTCGGCGGTGAGCGGCGAGCTGTGGGCGGACGCGGGTTGGCACGCGCCCGCGTAGCGTCAGGTTAGCTGACGGCCGCGAGACGGATTCCTACGTCTTGAGCCGATAG
This sequence comes from uncultured beta proteobacterium, assembly GCA_963724545.1. GTDB lineage: Bacteria > Pseudomonadota > Gammaproteobacteria > Burkholderiales > Casimicrobiaceae > CAIWHR01. Next base: position 112,500 of record CAVRVC010000011.1, on the reverse strand, counting down.
CCCGTCCTGAAGATCCACGCCACGATCGCCAGCGATGTCGCCATGAACGCCGCGGTCATGCCCAGGCTGACGCCGAGGCTCACGTCGGCGATGCCGTAGAAGCTCCAGCGGAACCCGCTGATCAGATACACGATCGGGTTGAACAGGCTGACCTTCTGCCACACCGGCGGCAGCATGTCGATCGAATAGAAGCTGCCGCCCAGGAACGTCAATGGCGTGACGATCAGCAGCGGCACGACGTTCAACTTCTCGAATCCATCGGCCCAGATGCCGATGATGAATCCAACGAGGCTGAACGTGACCGCGGTGAGCAGCAGGAACACCGCCATCCACACGGGGTGGTCAATCTTCACCGGCACGAACAGGACCGACGTGGCCAGGATGATCAGGCCGAGGATGATCGACTTGGTCGCGGCCGCGCCGACATAGCTGATGACGATCTCGAGATACGAAACGGGCGCGGACAGGAGCTCGTAGATCGTTCCCGTGAACTTGGGAAAGTAGATGCCGAACGACGCGTTCGTGATGCTCTGCGTCAACAGCGACAGCATGATCAGCCCGGGAACGATGAAGGCGCCATAGCTGATACCCTCGACCTCCGTGATGCGCGCACCGATGGCGGCGCCGAACACCACGAAATAGAGCGAGGTCGACAGCACGGGCGCGATGATGCTCTGCATGAGCGTGCGGCGGGTGCGCGCCATCTCGAACTTGTAGATCGCGCGTATCGCGTGAATGTTCACTGCCCCTCCCGCACCAGGCTCACGAAGATGTCTTCGAGCGAACTCTGTGTCGTCTGCAGATCCTTGAAGCGGATCCCCGCCGCGTCGAGATCCTCCAGCAGCGCAGCGATGCTGGGCCGCTCGCCTTGGGTGTCGAACGTGTAGATCAAATCGTTTCCTCCCGCAGAGAGCTCGAGGTGGTAGTCGGCGAGCCCGGGTGGAATGCGTTCCAGCGGGTCGCTGAGGTGAAGCGTCAGCTGCCTCTTGCCGAGCTTGCGCATCAGCTCGACCTTGTTTTCGACCAGAATGATCTCGCCCTTGCTGATCACCCCGACCCGGTCGGCCATCTCTTCGGCCTCGTCGATGTAATGCGTAGTCAGGATGATGGTCACGCCCCGCGCCTGCAGCGAGCGCACCAGCGCCCACATGTCCCGTCTCAATTCGACGTCGACCCCGGCAGTCGGCTCGTCAAGAAACAGGACCCGAGGCTCGTGGGACAGCGCCTTGGCGATCAGCAGCCGGCGCTTCATGCCTCCGGACAGCGTCATGATCTTGCTGTCCTTCCTGTTCCACAACGACAGGTCTTTGAGCACGGTTTCGATGTGGGCCGGATTCGGGGCCTTGCCGAACAGGCCGCGACTGAACGACACCGTCCCCCACACCGATTCGAAGGCGTCGGTCGTCAATTCCTGCGGCACGAGACCGATCATCGAGCGCGCGGCCCGGTAGTCGGTGATGATGTCGTGCCCGTCGACGGTGACCTTCCCTTCGGTCGGATTGACGATTCCGCAGATGACGCTGATCAGCGTCGTCTTTCCCGCGCCGTTCGGACCCAGCAGCGCGAAGATTTCTCCACGGCGAATGTCGAGGTCGATGCCCTTGAGCGCCTGGAGTCCGGACGCAAAGGTCTTGGAGAGTTTCGATACCGAGATGATTGACTGCATGGAAATGACGCGGACGGATGCGTCGTTCGATTATAGCTATGCCATGCACATGCTGTGAATGATGGTCATTCATGGCACGAGCTCATCGGTGGTGCCGCATTGGCGGAGATGTTGCGCGATGGGCGTGAGGCCCTTCTGGCGTCTCCAGCGAATCCTGTTGCCGTTTCGCGTGACGGCGCAGCTCCGAAATCCGGCAACGAACGAAAGTGGCCCGGCGGGCGCTTTCGTTTGGCGGGAGGGTGGGATTCGAACCAGTCGTATCGCTAGGCTGAATGCGGGTCTCCACGATTTTCTTGACCAAAAACTGACCGTCAGAAACGCGTTCTGTTTCTTTGATCTGTGAATAATTGCCTGCGATATCGGGCGTGGCGGACCCAGCATCCCGCCCCGCTCGTATCTGCCGGTCGGCAATGATTCGAGGTTGCCGCCAAACCGGCGGACGCGGCCAACAACCATCACGAAGTTGAAGCTGTCAGGCGCGTTAGACACGAGAACGTCAAAGTAGGACGCCCCGCCTGACAATCCAGCAAGGCATGAAGACTTGCACTCGCCGTGAATATACTGTATGTTATTTTCGGAAATAAAGATACTGTCATGACTACCCCTGCTCAGCCCGATCTCGAACCCGGTCGCGTGTACCGAACGCGGGATCTCGCTGTTTGGAGCGCGAATCCGCCTCGCCTCGCCAAGCGGCTGGTTAACGACGGAGCCCTCGTGCCGCTGGCGCAGGGCCTTTTCGCGTGTCCGAAGCGAAGCCGGTTCGGTGTCGTGCCGCCGAGCGACGAAGAGTTGATACGCGCCTTCCTCGACGGCACGCCGTTCGTGTTCACGGGCCCCGATCGCTGGAACGCCCTGGGGCTGGGATCCACGTCTTTGTTCGCCGCGCCGCTCGTCTACAACACCAAACGGTCGGGTACGTTCGAACTCGGCGGTCGCGAGTTCGTGCTTCGTCGCGTCGCGTTTCCCGAAAGCCCCCCCGTCGAGTGGTTCGTGATCGATCTGCTCGAACACGCGGATCAGGCAGGCACTTCTCGCGCCGACGTGGCGATGGCACTCGCGCGCGCTCTCTCTCGCGACGCCTTCGATGGGCCCGAGCTTCGAGAGATGGCACGCCGCTACGGAACGCGCGCGACGCAGGCCGTCATCGAGTCTGCGATGCAAACGGCGGCCGCGTGAGTCTTGTCCACGATGATCGGGAGTTCGGCGACCTGCCGACCGTCAGAAGCGGAGGATCCTCCCGCGACCTGTGGATAACTGCTGCGCTTTCCGACGCGCGGACCCACAGTCTTGGTCCGAACGACGTACGTTCCCACAGTTGTTAGTCGAACGCTGCCAGCAGCTTCATGAAGTTCCGCTTCGCCTTCCACTCCAGTCGCAGCTCGGCGATCTCATGCTTGAAGACGGCGTCCTGCCGCTGGGTGGCGCGTAGCTCTTGTATCGCTTTGACGATTTCGAATGCCGCGCCGTACTGCGCCCCTCGCGTCCCGGCATTCACGGCGTGGGGGAGCAATTTCTTGTAGAGCGCAACGGCCTCTTCCGGGTGCGTCTTGCCGCGTACGGCCGCAACTTTGTCCCACAGCCGCATGTCGACCGGTCCACCGCAAAACGTCTCCCACATTTTCTCGGCATCTTGCTCACGCAGGTGAATGGCGACCAAGGCGCTGCGAAAAGGAGGTCGCCAGCTGGGGAGTCGCTTCGCTCCCCGAGCTTCCTCGGCGCGAACCAGTTGCCACAATTGGTTTAGCGCCTTCGCCGCGAGGCCATCGGCAAGCCCGATCCGCTTGGCAACGCCGACGAGCTCGAAGTACGCCTCGCTGCCCGGCTGCCGCAGGAACCGCTGCCAGGCAAGCGATTCCACGCGCTCGGCATCACCGCGGCGGACATTTTCCGCGATGCAGAACTTCACCAGGTCGTCGAGCCGCTCGTCGGGAAACGCCGCGATCCCGTTCTCGGCCCATTTGAGCGCATCGTCGTGGCGACCATGGCGTTGGAGGAGCTCGGCTACCTCGAGAAAGGCGTGCGGGCTCGAAAGATTCCGCGCCTTGACGGTGACCAGCCCGTCGATGTCTCCCGACAAGGCAGTAAGCTCTTCCATCGCGTGCTCGACCCGATAGCGATCGCTGTCGAAATGGGTCCGGAAGTGCTCGGGGCCAAGTGCCGGGAGCTTCTTCCACGCCGCTTCCACCAGTTGCCGATAACGTGCGAGGCCGGGTTCGCCCAAGGCGCGCTCATAGCCTGGTAGCACACTGTGGAAGGTGTCCCAGTCGCCGTTGGTCTGGAACAGGAATAGTCGCTCGGCGAGCGCCACCGGGTCGGGCCCGAGGTGGTTGCATGCTCGCTCGTGGACCTCGCGCAATTGCATGATGACGGGCATCACCTCGCCGTTGGAGTCGTCGATCTGCGCCAATGAATCCTCGGCCTTTGCGATGGCATCCTCGATCACCTCAACCAATTTTGGATTGCCGTCGCCGATGCGTTCGTCGAGGATCTGCGCCAAGTCACCAAGGCGATTGGCATAGTCGCCCACTTCGGGCCAATCGACGCCGCCGGAGACCTTCGTAACCTGGCGAACGACGGACTTGAGCGAGGAAATGTCGCTCCCCGCCCCGGCCTTCGCCGAAAACAGCAGTTTGTCGCGAATACCCGGGTCCCGATCCGCGGCTTCCATCAGCCACTCGCGAAGCGTGCTCTCGCTCAGGGTTTCCAGGTATTCCCGGATCTGCTCTGCATGGGTCTTGCGCTTCTTCCGTGGCTTGACAGACTCCTTCTCACCCGGCTCGAAGACTTCCTCTCCGGTGTTCTCTAGCCAGGACAACGCGACGGCCACCGCGTGCTTGCAGAAGGTTCCATCGTCACCGACCGGGCAATCGCACTCGTAATTCAGCTCTCCATCAGACCCGGCAGCGAGCCGCACGCGATAGCGCTGCGTGCCCTGGACGCCGGCGCGAGCCTCGTACTCATCGGCGTCGAGCAGTCCAACCGCGCCGCCGTGGAAATAGGCCAGACCTCGCGCGAACGTCCGCGCGTCAGCCAACGCCTGAATGGCTTGGAGGGTAAGAACGTCAATAAGACCGGACGACATGCAGTCCTACCCGGCGTCGATTTCCCACTACACCAGGAGAGTCTGTGCCAGCGACCGTGGCGAGTGAATAGTCACGCCCGGTACAGAGGCCCGAAACCCGAGTGGATCTGGCAACCCTCCTACCGTACGTCACGCCGCCAGCGGGACAACAGCCTTGGCAATCGCTTTTCCGGCCGCACGCTCAGCCACTTCCAGATCATACTGCGCTTGCAGGTTGATCCAGAATTCCGGCGTCGTGCCGAACAGGCGCCCGAGGCGCAGAGCCATATCGGCCGACACGGCCGCCTCCCCGCGACATATCAAGTCGATACGCCGCTGCGGAACATTGATGTTCTTGGCCACGCGATAGCGGGAAATTCCCAGCGGCTCAATGAAGTCCTTGAGCAAGACGTCGCCAGGATGCACCGGGGCGAGCCGCTTGCCGCTCGAGACATCCGAGAAGTCAGTCTTCCTGAGGTCGTCGCGCCGAATAGCCATGGTTGCCTCGTTCAGTGATAGTCCGTGATTTCCACATCGTGTGCGTCGCCGTTCTCCCACCGAAAACATGCGCGCCATTGGTCGTTGATCCGGATGCTCCACTGCCCTTTGCGATCTCCCGACAGCTTTTCCAGTCGGTTCCCCGGCGGAACGCGCAAATCATCGATTACCTTCGCTGCGTCGATCGCCTTGAGCTTGCGCCGGGCCACGTCCTGCACCTGCGGGCCGAAGGCCTTTACCCTGTGGCCATCGAATACCGCCGCAGTGAGCTTGTCGGCGAATGAGCGAATCACTAGCTGATACTAATGCAACGAATTAGTACCGTCAATCGTTATTATCGACACCGGAGGGATTGGGGTGGCAACCGGGGGTGGCGAGAAGTGGCGGGCTACCACCGCGAAGGCTGCCTGAAATTTAGGCAACTCGCTGACCAAGAACTGACAAAAACAGTACAGTTAACAGTCAAAATCACGTTTGAATACAAGTGCAATGCGTGCTAAAACACAAAGTGTAAAACTGCACATATGTTATTGATTTATAATATGCAATAGCGGAGAGGTCGGGATTCGAACGCGTCGCACCGCGAGGCTGGATGCGGCTTCGCGGGATTTCTTGACCGGAAACTGACCATCAGAAGTGGTGGATTCTCCAGCGATCTGTGGACAATTGGTTTGGATTGCGGACGGTGCGACGGTGCGGACCGATAATCCCAACGCGTTTCTGACGGCGGGCAATCCGGTGGATTCGGTGTTGACTTTCGCAGTGTAAGACGTTATCTTACTTCATATGAAGACCACTGTTTCTACGAAAGGGCAGCTCATACTTCCCGCCGAGATCCGGCAGAGGGACAATATCGAGCCTGGCCAGGAGTTCGAGGTCGAGCGTATCGATCGCGGCGAGTATCGCCTCCTGCGCCGAGAGCCTCCTCCTAATGAAGGGTTCGTCGATTGGCTACTCGCGTGCCCGGAAAAAGGCTATTTCGTTCCTATCGAATCCGAATCGACCGATACGCTGTGACCTATCTGGTCGACGCTAATGTCCTTAGCGAGGCCACCAAGCCCGCGCCAAATTCCAATGTAATCGGCTGGTTGCGGCACAACGAGCGTGCAATAGCGGTAGACCCCATAATTCTGGGTGAGATTCGCTTCGGCATTCATCTCCTACCTACGGGGAAGCGACGTCGTCGACTCGAAACCTGGTTTGATGAGGGCGTCGCGAGAATCGTCTGCGTTCCATGGGATGCGCTCACAGGCCTTCGATGGGCAAAGCTTCTGGCTGAACTGCGCAAGTCCGGTGAATCGATGCCGATAAAGGACAGTCTGATCGCAGCGACTGCGCTCGTTCAAGATTTCATCGTCGTCACTAGAAACACGCACGACTTCAAAAAAGCGCACGTGAAGGTGCTGGATCCGTTCGCGTGACATCAGCACCGTTCCGAGGTGCTCCCGGCTTTGCTGAAGAACTCGTAAACAATTTTCGGCCTCCAGTGGCGAACCAGCGAGGGATCAATTCGGGAACCTTCGAGTGAAAGCGCCCAGCGAAAAACAGCCTCGGAACGACTCGCCCCGCGCACCGCGGGATCTGCTGGTTACTGAACTCGCAAAAACAGACCACTACCGCCCACGGAGGGATCCACGGTCTCTATGACGCGCTGGCGCGGGATGAGACGCGCAACGCGATGATCCTCAACGACGTCATCGCAGCCCTCGTAGACGGGCGCTCCCCGATCCTCCTTACCGAGCGCAGGGACCACCTCGAGTACTTCGCGAGGAAGCTCCGACCGTTTGCGCGACATTTGGTCGTGCTGCAGGGAGGCATGGGAGCCAAGGCTGCCCGCGACTAATTGCCTACGTTCCAGCAGAACCACGGAGGCGATTTCCCGCTACAACAGGAGCGCCTCCGCCAGCGACCGTGGCGAGTAAATGGTCACGCCATGAATCGTCCGGCCGTACAAGGCCCCGAAATGCGTGCGATCGCCAGTGACCAGGGCACCACAATTCTGGTGGATCGCCGCCGCCAGCACGGGCCGATCCTTCGCCGGCAACGGCAACGACGCTTCGAGCGCAGCGTCACTGCGCTGCGCACCTGCCGTCTTCATGCGCGACAGCATCCTCTCGAGAGCGACAACACGATCCGGCGCTTTGGCAACGAGGTTTCGGCGCGCTTCCTCGATCACGTAACCGTCCACGCAACACTCGTGGCCGGACTTCTCGAGCAGCATCAGCAGCTGGCGGATCGCGCCGTCGGACTTCGCCGCCGAAAAGAGCACGTTGGCATCGAGAAAGATGCGCATCCGCCAGCGCTTATCGGGCAGCTTTCTTAGGACGGCTGCGGCGACTCAGGACTTTCGCCAGTTCGGCCTCGGCCTCGTCGAATTCGCGGATTCGCTTCTCGCTGTAGATCTCGACCGGCAACGTCACCGCAGGACGCAGCAGCAGCCCTTCCGGCGTCGTCTCTGCGATGAGCTGATCATCGGCCCGGAGGCCCAACGCGCGGCGAAGCTTCGCGGGGAGCGTCACCACGCCGCGGTTCGTGAGGGTGAGAGTGGCTTTCATGATTGCAGTTTAGCCGAATTACTGCAATTCTGCAAGCCGGCGACTTCGGTGTGGAACTGTTTGGCCTCGCGCCGCCCGTCGTCGAGCGATGGCAGCCGCTGGGGATTTTGGGCGACCGCCGGGGGCGGTAAGAAGTGGCGATCTACCACCACAAACGCTGCCTAATATTTGAGCAACTTGATGACCAAGAACTGACCAAAACAGTACGATTAACAGCCAAAATTACGTTCAAATACAAGCGCAATTGTTATCGAAATGCAAAGTGTAAAATATCAATATATATTATTGATTTATAAACAGAACTGGCGGAGAGGGCGGGATTCGAACCCGCGTTAGGTGATTAACCTAAACACGCTTTCCAGGCGTGCGACTTAAACCGCTCATCCACCTCTCCGTGGCGCGCATTTTACCCCATGCCCTGGACCGCCCGGGGCCGGGGTCACGGCAGAGAACGGACTCCGCGAGCGACCTACCAGCTCAGCGGATTCACACGATAGAAACGCGAGAGTTCGGAATACAACTCTGGATGCTTCTCGGCCATCCTTTCCGGTTGTTCGAAGAACACCTCGCTCGCCACCGCAAAGAACTCTGCCGGGTTCGTCGCGCCGTAGTGACTGAGGAGCACCGCTTCACCGCGACCCGCCGCCTCCTGCAGCCTCGCGAACTCCTCGCCCAGCACCCTTGCCCACCGTTCACGGCGTCGCCGCCCGCCGAGGATCGGCGCGCCGTTGGCATGCCCGTTCTGCTGGTCGAGCTGATGCGCGAATTCGTGGATGACGACATTGCGGCCATCATCCACAACCGAAGCTCCCTCCACGACATCGTCCCACGACACGATCACCTGCCCCTGCGACCACGATTCGCCAGAGAGCACCTGGCGGCGCTCCTGCAACACGCCGGCGCCGTCGGTATGCACGCGATCGACGAGAAAGGCGCCGGGATAGACGAGGATCCGACGCAGGTCGGCGAAGTAGCCGGTACGCCGGTTGAGGATCAGCAGGCACGCCTGCGCGGCGATAGTGACGCGCATCTCGTCGGTGACCTCGAGGCTATCGCAGCCGATGAAGGGCTTCTCGGCCAGCAAGACCTGCATGCGCTTCTTGAGCTGCAGCTGCAGATCGGCGGGCATCGAACGGAAATACGGGACGCGCCGCCGGAGGATTTCGCGCCAGGCCTCCGGAAAAGGCTGTCGGCGCACCTTCCAGCGTCTGTACTCGACAAAGATCGGCTCGCCGCCGAACCATGCGAGCGCGAGCAGGCCTATTGCAATCAGGGCCAGGCCAACGATCACCACCAGCTGCAGCATGCCCTGCCCTGCTTCGCGTGTCTGGAAACCGGAAGCTTGGTGTCCGGGACGGGATTTTCAAGCTACTCGAGCGAAATCACCGGCCAGTTGCGCACCTGCGCGATCTTTCCGAGCGTCTCATCCGACCCGACGGCCACCGGATGCGTGACCTTCTCCATCAGCGGCACGTCGCTTTGCGAGTCGCCGTAGAAGTAGCTCTCGGCGAAGTCGGGCAACGCCTCGCCCCGGCTCGCGAGCCACGCGTCGAGCTTCGCGATCTTGCCCTCGTGGAAGCACGGAATGCCGGCGATCCTGCCAGTGTACTCGCCCTCCACGATCTCGGGATCGCTCGCCAGCAGATGCTCGACACCGATCATCCGCGCGATCGGCGCGGTGAGGAAGCTGTTGGCGGCGGTGACGATCGCCGTCACGTGGCCGTGCGCCTCGTGCCAAGCAATCAATTCACGCGCCTTGGGCAGGACGATCGGCTCGATCTGCCTGGCGAGATACTCTTCGCGCCACGCCTCCATCTTCGCGCGGGGATGGCTTGCGAGCGCGCCGAAATCGAAGCGCAGGAACGCGACGATATCGAGCGTGCCCTTGCCGTAGTCCTCGTAGTACTGGTCGAGGAGCGCGATGTTTCCGCGGTCGATCGCACCCTGCCGGACGAGGAAGTGAATCCACTCGTACGTGGCGTCGCCGCCGAGCAGCGTGTAATCGAGGTCGAAGAGGGCGATTCCTGGCGCGCTCATCATGCGGCCCCCTCAACTGCCGGTACCAGTTTCACGTCGCCGAGTCGGCCGCGCGCAATCGCGCGCCGACGCGCGGCCGCCGGTCCGACTTCATGAATTCGATCGTCAGCGTGTCGGCCGCCTCGCTCGCTATCGGACGCGCGCTGCGCACCTGGGCTTCGCCCCGCTCGCTCGCGAGTCCTTCGGGCCTTGGCTTCGCCCGGCGCGCTCATGACGCTACCTCGAACCCATATTCCGCCGCTGCGCGTTCGAGCCACGTCCACAGATAGTCGGCGAAGCTGCGGCGGACGATGAGCTCGTAGTACGCCTGGTCCTCGATCTGGCCGATGAGGATGGTGGCCTTGCCGAGGTGAGTCTGCGCGCACTGCCCGATGCCGAACACGCGCGGATGGAAGTCGATGGGGGACCCTTTGGCGAGCACGTCGCGCACGTGCCGGCCGTGGAGATGCAGCGCCGTCTGGCCGCCGCTCACGTCGGTGATGGCGCAATGCCGGTTCGCGAGCGCCTGTCCCAGGTGGCGCACGATGCTGTCCCGCCGGTCGTCCGGCGTGACGATCAGCCACTCGTCGGGACCGAGCCAGTACATCGTGATGCCGTGCATGCTGGTCAGCGTGTTCGGCACCAGCGGCAGCGCGTCGCCGATGATTCCCCCCACGGCGCCCGCAAAATGCGGGTCCTTCGGATCGCCGCGCAGGTTGATGTGGCCGAGGAACGGCAACTCGCGCACGACGATGCCACCGCCGCCGGGCTCGGCGGTCGCACGCCTTGCGAGACCGAGGTGAGCGAGAGGACTCTCGCGCAGGATCGCGTCAGACATTCTGGCGCGCTCCTTCGGGATCGAGGAATACCGGTTGCGCGATCGCGGCCGCGTGCGCGTGACCGTTCGGTGTGGACACGCGCACTTTCTCGCCGACCCGGTTGCGGCCGCCCTGCACCAGCGCTAGCGCGATCGAGCGCTTGAGGTTCGCGCTGAAATAGCTCGACGTGACGTGTCCCAGCATCGGCACCGGCACGCGCTCGCGCGCGTCGGCGGCGGTGACCTGCCCGCCTTCCGGCAGCACGGCGTTCGGATCGTCGGTGAGGAGGCCCACGAGCTGCTTGCGGTCGGAGCGCGCGGTGTCCTCGCGCGCGAGCGAGCGCCGGCCGAGGAAGTCCTTCTTGTTCTTGGCGACGATCCAGTCCATGCCGAGGTCGATCGGCGTGATCGAGCCGTCGGTGTCCTGCCCGACGAGGATGAAGCCCTTCTCCGCGCGCAGCACGTGCATCGTCTCGGTGCCGTACGGCGTGATGCCGAACTTCTCGCCGGCGCCGATAAGCGCGTCCCACACGTGCCGCGCCTCGTTGGCGCAGACGTTGATCTCGTAGGCGAGCTCGCCGGAGAAGCTGATCCGCATCACGCGCGCCGGCACGCCGGCGGCGAAGCCCTGGCGCACCGACATGAACGGAAATTCCTCCGCCGAGAAGTCGATGCCGGCGCACACGGCCTCGACGACCTTGCGGCTGTCGGGCCCGCACACGCTGGCGGTCGCCCAGTGGTCGGTCACCGACGTGAGGTAGACCTTCATATGCGGCCACTCGGTCTGCAGCCAGCGCTCGAGCCACGACATCACGCGCGCCGCGCCGCCGGTGGTCGTCGTCATCAGGAAGTGATGGTCGGCGAGGCGCGTGGTGACGCCGTCGTCCATCACCATGCCGTTCTCGTCGAGCATCACGCCGTAGCGGCAGCGGCCCACGCCGAGGTTCTGCCACGAGTTCGTGTAGACCCAGTCGAGGAACGTCGCGGCGTCCGGCCCCCGGATGTCGATCTTGCCGAGTGTCGACGCGTCCAGGATGGCCACACCGTTGCGCGCGGCGAGGCATTCGCGCGCGACCGCCGCATGCATATCCTCGCCCGGCTTCGGAAAGTACCACGGACGCTTCCACTGGCCGACGTTCTCGAAGAGCGCGCCCCGCTCTTCGTGCCACGCGTGGAGCGCCGTCCTGCGGATCGGCTCGAACGTATCGCCGAGATCGGTCCCGGCGATCGCGCCAAACGTCACGGGCGTGTAGTTGGGCCGGAACGTCGTCGTGCCCGTGCTCGGAATGTCCTGGCCCAGCGCCTGGGCGAGGATCGCCATGCCGTTGATGTTGCCGAGCTTGCCCTGGTCGGTGCCGAAGCCCAGCGCGGTGTAGCGCTTAGTGTGCTCTACCGAGTGGTAGCCCTCGCGCGCGGCGAGCACGATGTCGGCCGCGGCGACGTCGTTCTGCAGGTCGACGAACTGCTTCGGACCGCGCTCGATCCCGCGCGGCGACGGCACCACCCACACGGGCAGCAGCGGCTCCTCGAGCACGTCCATGACGGTCGGCGGAAACGACGCGGCCGGCGCGCCGTAGCCCGCGAGGCGTGCGGCTTCGGTGCCGGCATCGGTGCCTTCGGCGATGCATTCGGCGAGCGAGTAGCTGCCGTTCGCGGCGCCCGCCGAACGTTCCGCCTGCACGGACGTTCCGGGGACGAAGCACGCCCGAGCGTCGTCGAAGCGGGGCCTGCCGCCCGACTGCGCGTGCAGGTGCACCACCGGGCTCCATCCGCCCGATATCGCGAGGAGATCGCAGGCGACCGTCCTGACCGCGCCCGTGACGGCCATGCCGGTGGCGTCGAGCATCATCACGTCGACGGCCGCGACGCGCCACGTGCCGCGCACGTCGACGACAACCGCGTGGTCGATAACCTCGATGCCGGCGCGGCGCACGCGCTCGGGCAGCTCGCCGCGCGGCGCGGGCCGCGGATCGACGACCGCCGCCACTTCGATGCCGGCGGCGACGAGGCGCAGCGCCGTCCGGTACGCGCTGTCGTTGTTGGTGAACACGACGGCCTTCGTGCCGGGCTGCACGCCGTAGCGGTTGACGTAGGCGGACACCGCGGCGGCGAGCATCACGCCAGGGCGGTCGTTGTTCGCGAAGACGAGCGGCCGCTCCATGGCGCCCGTCGCGAGCACCACCTGCTTCGCGCGCACGCGCCAGATGCGCTCGCGCGGCCCCGCTCGATCCGAGGGCGGCAGATGATCGGTGAGGCGCTCGGCGATCGTCAGGAAGTTGTGGTCGTGATAGCCGAACACGGTGCTGCGCGGCATCACGCGCACGTCGCGCATCGTCGCGAAGCGCGCAACGGTCCGCGTGACCCACGCCATCGGGCTGCCGCCGCCGATCGTGCCTTCGGAGGCCGCATCGGCGGCAACGGACGCCACCTCGCGCTGCGATAGCAGGCTGCCGCCGAGCTCGTACTGCTCGTCGGCGAGGATCACCCGCGCGCCCGCGCTGCCGGCGGCCATGGCCGCGGCGAGTCCCGCGGGACCGCCGCCCACGACCAGCACGTCGCAATGTGCGTTCATCCGGTCGTAGCGATCGGGATCCGGCTCGGTGGGCGCGGTGCCGAGGCCCGCGGCCTTGCGGATGTAGTGCTCGTACTTCATCCACAGGGACTTCGGCCACATGAACGTCTTGTAGTAGAAGCCCGCCGGCATGATCCGCGCGAAGAGGCCGGCGACCGCCATCAGGTCGAAGTCCACGCTCGGCCAGGCGTTCACGCTGGAGGCGACGAGGCCTTCGTACAGCATCACCTCGGTCGCCCGCGCGTTCGGCACGGTGGCGGCGCCCGTCTCGAGCTGCACGATGGCATTGGGCTCCTCGACGCCGCACGCGACGAGGCCGCGCGGGCGGTGATATTTCCAGCTCCGCGCGACCACGTGGACGCCGTTCGCGAGCAGCGCCGCGGCGAGCGTGTCACCGGCATGTCCGTCGTAGCGCTTGCCGTTGAAAGTGAAGTGGAGCCGCGTGCGGCGATCGATGCGACCGCCGGCAGGCAGGCGGCAGATCTGTGTCACGCCGCGACCTCCATGACACCAGGGGAGATGCGACGGTTTGCTTGTCGGTCGCGCGCAATCGCGCGGCGACGCGCCGTTCCGGCCTTGGCTTCGCCCGCCGCGCTCATACGCTGCCCTTTGGCGGCGACTCACCCGGCTTGTACACCGCCGTGATCCGGTAGGTGACCGTATCGCGTCGCACGTTGAACCACCGCCGGCAGCCGTGCGCGTGCACCCACTGCTCGAGGTGTGCGCCGCGCGGGTTCTTGCGCATGAAGAGGTAGTAGCCCCACTGCTCGTCGGACAGCTTGTCGGTGTCGACGGGCCGCACGATGTGCGCCTCGCCGCCGCAGTAGAACTCGGTCTCCTCGCGCGGGCCGCACCATGGGCAGGCGATCAGCAGCACGTGCAGCCCTTCGTGAGATCAGTGAGCGACGGCGGCCGCGCCGTGCTCGTCGATCAGGTGTCCGCTGAAGAAGCGATCGATGGAAAATGCCGCGTTGAGCTCGTGCGGCCGGTCCTGCGCGATCGTGTGCGCGAACACCCAGCCGGAGCCCGGCGTGGCCTTGAAGCCGCCCGTGCCCCAGCCGCAGTTGAAGTAGAGGCCCTTGATCGGCGTGGTGCCGATGATCGGGCACGCGTCCGGGCATACATCGACGATGCCGGCCCACTGGCGATTCATCCTCACGCGGCTGAAGATCGGGAAGAGCTCGACGATCGCCGCCATCGTGCTCTCGATGACGGAGAAGCTGCCGCGCTGGCCGTAGCCGGTGTACGAATCGATGCCGGCGCCGATCACGAGGTCGCCCTTGTCCGACTGGCTGATGTAGCCGTGCACGGCGCCCGACATCACGACGGTGTGCAGCACCGGCTTGATCGGCTCGGAGACGAGCGCCTGCAACGGATGGCTCTCGATGGGAAGCCGCAGGTTGACCATCGACGCGAGCACGCTCGAATGTCCCGCCGCGACGACGCCGACCTTCTTCGCCTTGATGAAGCCGCGGCTCGTCTCCACGCCCGTCACCTGCCCGCTCTCGCGGCGGATGCCGGTCACTTCGCACTTCTGGAGGATGTCGACACCGCGGGCATCGGCGCCGCGCGCGAAGCCCCATGCGACCGCGTCGTGCCGCGCGATGCCGCCGCGGCGCTGCAGCGACGCACCGAGAATCGGATAACGCGCGTTCGACGACGCGTTGATGATCGGCACCATCGCCTTCACCTGCGCGGCGTCCAGCATCTCGCCGTCGACGCCGTTGAGGCGGTTGGCGGTGACGCGGCGGGCGATGTCGCGCATGTCCTGCAGCGAGTGGCCGAGGTTCAGCACGCCGCGCTGGCTGAACATCACGTTGTAGTTCAGGTCCTGCGCGAGCCCTTCCCACAGCTGCATCGACTTCTCGTAGAGGTGCGTCGCCTCGTCCCACAGGTAGTTGGAGCGCACGATCGTCGTGTTGCGGCCGGTGTTGCCGCCGCCGATCCAGCCCTTCTCCAGCACGGCGACGTTCGTGATGCCGTGCTCCTTCGCGAGGTAATAGGCGGTGGCGAGGCCGTGCCCTCCCCCGCCGACGATGACGACGTCGTACTCCGCCTTCGGCTCGGGACTGCGCCACGCCGCCTGCCAGTTTTCGTGGTAGGAGAGCGCGTTCCTGACGAGGCTCGCGATCGAATAGCGAGATGCGGCGCTCAATGCTGTCCCGCGCGGTTCATCTGCCGCTCGGTGCTCGGTGGATAGCCGAACGCGTTGCGATAGCACTTCGAGAAGTGGGGCGGCGACTGGAAGCCGCAGGCGGTGGTGATGTCCATGATGGACATCGACGTCTGCAGCAGCAGCTCGCGCGCGCGGCGCAGCCGGATCTCCAGGTAGTACTTCGTCGGTACCTGGTCGAGGTGCCGCTTGAACAGGCGCTCGATCTGTCGCCGCGACACGCCGATCGACGCCGCGAGGTCGTCGAGCGACATCGGCTCCTCGATGTTGGCCTCCATCAGCGCCGCCGCCTTGATGAGCCGCTCGTGGAACACGCCCACCTGCGCCTGCAGCGGAATGTGCTGGCGGTCGCGGTCGTTGCGGATGCGGTCGAGGATGAACTGCTCGGAGATGAGCGGCGCGATGTCGGGGCCGAGGTGCTCCTCGATGATGTTGAGCATCAGGTCGAGCGGCGCGGTGCCGCCGGAGCACGTGTAGCGATCGCGGTCGATCGCGAAGAGCTGCGCGGTGAAGTGGATGCGTGGGAACTCCTCGCGCAGCGCCGACATGTTCTCCCAGTGGATCGCGGCGCGGTACTTGTCGAGGAGGCCCGCCTTGGCGAGCGCGTAGCCGCCGGTGCAGAGCGAGCCGAGCGGCACGCGGCTCAGCGCCAGTTTGCGCAGCGCGCTGACGAGCTCGCGGTTCACCGTGCGCTGGACGTCGATGCCGCCGCAGACGAAGACGACGTCGGCCTCGTCCATCGAATCGAGCGGCTCGGTCGGTGCGAGCGTCAGGCCGTTGCTCGCGGCGACCGGCTTGCCATCGAGGCTCAAGAGCGACCACGTGTAGACGTCCTGCCGGCACAGGCGATTCGCCATGCGCAGCGGCTCGACGGCGCTCGTGAGCGCGATCATCGAGTAGTTCGGCAGCGTCAGAAAGCCGTAGCGATGCCGCGCGGCGGGCCGTCCCGGAGGTTTCAGGTTCGTGCGCATGGACGACAGCAGTTTGTCAAATTGCGACGTGCCTGTCCAGACGCGGAGGGATACGCGCGATCGCATACGCGACGCGCTTTGAGGCGTGCGGGATCCCATCCGCGACGCACATGGTGGAGGCGCGTTCGCGACCGCGACGCGCCGGGAGCAGGTAAAGTCGCGGTCGAGCCTGCGCCGCGCCGACGCGCGGCGTAACCTTTACCACTCCCCATGAACATCCCTTCCCTCCAGCAAAGCTACGTCGGCGGACGCTATGTCGCCTCGGCCTCCGGCGAGCGCTTCGACGACATCGATCCCGCCACCGGCGCAGTCCTCTGCCAGGTCGAGCAGGCCGGCGCCGCGGAGGTCGACGCGGCCATCGCGGCAGCCAGGTCGGGATTCGCGATCTGGTCGAAGATGACCGGCGCCGAGCGCGGCCGCGCGCTCCAGCGCGCCGCCGCGCTGCTGCGGGAGCGCAACCGCGACATCGCGGCGATCGAGGTGCGCGACACCGGCAAGCCGGTGCAGGAAGCGGAGGCGGTCGACGTGCTCTCCGGCGCCGACTGCATCGAGTACTACGCGGGCCTCGCCGCGTCGCTGCACGGCGAGCATTACCAGCTGAAGGGTGCGTTCGCCTACACGCGGCGCGAGCCGCTTGGCATCTGTGTGGGCATCGGCGCGTGGAACTATCCGATCCAGATCGCATGCTGGAAATCGGCGCCCGCATTGGCGTGCGGGAACGCGATGATCTTCAAGCCGGCGGAGCTGACGCCGTTGACCGCGGCCATTCTCGCCGAGATCTACACCGAAGCGGGGCTGCCGCCCGGCGTGTTCAACGTGATCCAGGGCGACGCCCGCGCGGGGCAGCTGCTCGTGCGCCATCCGGCGGTGGCCAAGGTGTCGCTCACCGGCGAAGTCGGCACCGGCAAGCGCGTGATGGCGGACGCCGCCGGCACGCTGAAGCACGTGACGATGGAGCTCGGCGGCAAGTCGCCGCTCATCATCTTCGACGATGCCGACCTCAGGAACGCGGTGTCGGCCGCGATGCTCGGCAACTTCTACACGCAGGGCGAGGTCTGCACCAACGGCACGCGCGTGTTCGTGCACGAGTCGATCCACGACGCGTTCCTGGAGCAGCTCGCCGCGCGCACGCGCAAGATGACGATCGGCGATCCGCGGGATCCCGCCACGCAGGTCGGCGCGCTCATCTCCGAGGAGCACATGAACCGCGTCCTCGCCGCCATCGAGGCGGGCAAGCGCACCGCGCGCCTCGTCTGCGGCGGCCAGCGTGTCACGCGCGACGGCCTGGGCCGCGGCTATTTCGTCGAGCCGACGATCTTCGCCGACTGCGCCGACGACATCGCGCTCGTCACCGACGAGATCTTCGGACCGGTGATGTCGGTGCTCAAATTCACGTCGGAAGACGACGTCGTGCGCCGCGCCAACGCGACGCCGTACGGCCTCGCCGCCGGCGTGTTCACGCGCGATCTCACACGGGCGCATCGCGTCGTCGCGGCGCTCGAGGCGGGGGTGTGCTGGATCAACAACTACAACGTCACGCCGGTCGAGATCCCGTTCGGTGGCACGAAGCAGTCGGGGCTCGGCCGCGAGAACGGCCTCGTCACGCTCGGACACTACACGCAGCTCAAGAGCGTCTACGTCGAGATGGGCGACGTCGTGTGCCCCTATTGAGTGCCGGATTGGACACTGAATTCGACTACATCATCGTCGGCGCAGGTTCCGCCGGCTGTGTCCTCGCCAACCGGTTAACCGAGCAGCCGGACGTTCGCGTGCTGGTGACCGAGGCCGGCCCGCCGGATTCGAGCCTGTTCATCCACATGCCCTCGGCGTTCGCCTATCCGCTGCAGGGGCACACGTACAACTGGGCGTACGAGACGGAGCCCGAGCCGCACATGGACGGACGCCGCGTGTCGTGTCCGCGCGGCCGCGTCATCGGCGGCTCGTCGTCGATCAACGGGATGGTCTACATCCGCGGCCACGCGAAGGATTACGACGGCTGGGCCGCGGTGCGCGGCCTCGAAGCATGGTCGTACGCGCACTGCCTGCCGTACTTCAAGCGCTCGGAGACGCGGCTCAAGGGCTCCGACGACTACCGCGGCGGCGACGGTCCGATCTACGTCACTACGGGGGAAATGAAGAATCCGCTGTACCGCGCGTTCATCGAGGCCGGCAGGCAGGCAGGCTACGCGGCGACCGACGACATGAACGGCTACCGACAGGAAGGCATGGGGCCGATGGACCGCACGACGTATCGCGGGCGCCGCTGGAGCGCCGCGATGGCCTATCTGCGTCCGGCGATGACGAGGCCCAATCTGCGGGTCGAGCCGCGGTGCCTCGTCACCCGCGTCGTGTTCGAGGGCAAGCGCGCGGTCGGCGTCGAGTACCTGCACAACGGGCAGCTCGTGACGATGCGCGCGCGGCGCGAGGTGGTCGTATCCGGCGGCGCGATCAACTCGCCGCAGATCCTGCTGCTGTCGGGCATCGGCCAGCCCGCCGCTCTCGCCAGGCTCGGCATCGACGTGGTGGCGGACGTGCCTGGTGTCGGCGCGAACCTGCAGGATCACCTCGAAACCTACGTGCAGCACGCGTGCACGCAGCCGATCACGCTGTACTCGACGCAGAATCTCGTTGCGATGGGCGCCATCGGCGTCCAATGGCTGCTGCTGCGCACGGGACTCGGCGCGACCAACCATTTCGAATCAGGCGGCTTCATCCGGAGCCGCGCCGGCGTCCTGCATCCCGACCTGCAGTATCACTTCCTGCCGATCGCGATCAGCTACGACGGCAAGGACAAGGTGAATCAGCACGGCTTCCAGGCGCACGTGGGTCCGATGCGGGCCACCTCGCGCGGCACGGTGACGCTCGCGTCGGCGAATCCCCGCGACCCGCCGCGCATCCTGTTCAACTACCTCGCGACCGAGGGCGACCGGCAGGAGTTCCGCGCCGCCATCCGCCTGACGCGCGAGATCTTCGCGCAGAAGGCGTTCGACCCGTACCGCGGCTCGGAGCTCTCGCCCGGCCCCGCCGTCCGGACCGACTCCGAGATCGACGCCCACATCCGGCGCAAGGCCGAGAGCGCGTACCACCCGTCGTGCTCCTGCAAGATGGGCGCCGACGACGATCCGATGGCGGTGGTCGACGGCGAGCTCCGCGTGCGCGGCACCGAGGGCCTGCGCGTCGTCGACGCGTCGATCATGCCCAACGTCGTGAGCGGCAACCTCAACGCGCCGACGTTCATGATCGGCGAGAAGGCCGCCGACATCATTCGCGGCCGGACGCCGCTGCCGCCGCAGGACGTTCCGGTGTTCGTCCATCCGGAATGGCGGACGAAGCAGCGCTGAATCGCACACCCGCCGACAGGACTTCGCCTTGAATACGACCGACGCCGACAAGGATCTCCCGCTGCGCGAGGACACGCGCCTGCTCGGCCGCCTGCTGGGCGACGTGCTGCGGGCGCAGACCGGCGAAGCCGGCTATGCGCGGATCGAGGCGATCCGGCAGACGGCCGTGCGCTTCCGGCGTGCGGGCGAGGACGACGCGCCCGGCGTCAAGCGCGAGCTCGATGCACTGATGCACGACCTGCCGATCGCGCAGACGCTCGACATCGTCCGCGCGTTCAGCTATTTCTCGCATCTCGTCAACATCGCCGAGGACGTCCACCAGAACCGGCGCCGGAGGAGCCACGCGCTCGCCGGCTCGCCGCCGCAGCGGGGCAGCATCGCGGACGCGCTCGACTGCGTGGCGCGGGAGGGCATCGACGGGGAGCGGATCGCGGCGTGGTTCGGCGACGCGCTCGTGAGCCCGGTGCTGACGGCACACCCGACCGAAGTGCAGCGCAAGAGCATCCTCGACTGCGAGCGCGAGGTCGCGCGGCTCCTGCAGTGGCGCGATCGCGTCGCGCTCACGCCCGACGAAACCGCCGAGTTCGAGACCGGCCTCTACCGGCAGGTGCTGGCGCTCTGGCAGACGGCGATGATCCGCCTCGTCAAGCTCAAGGTCGAGGACGAGATCGAGAACGGTCTCGCGTACTACCGGTACACGTTCCTGGCCGAGGTGCCGAAGCTTTACCTCTCGCTCGCCGCGAAGATCCGTGCGCGGTTCGGCCTCGAGCATGACGTCGAGCTGCCCCCGTTTCTTCGCCTGGGCTCGTGGATCGGCGGCGACCGCGACGGCAATCCGTTCGTCAACGGCGCCACGCTCTCCCACGCGATCGACCGGCAGGCGAGCGCTCGCCTTCGCGCACTATCTCGACGAGATCCACCGGCTGGGCGCCGAACTGTCGCTGTCGACGCGCCTCGTCACGCCGTCGCCGGAGCTGATGGCGCTCGCCGCCTCCGCCCACGACACCAACGCGCACCGCGACGACGAGCCGTATCGCCAGGCGCTGATCGGCGTCTACGCGCGCGTCGCCGCGACGGCCGCCGCGCTGTCGGGCTACGTTCCGCCACGCGCCCCGCACGCCGACCTGCCGCCGTACGCGAATTCCGGCGAGCTCGTCGCGGACCTCGAGACGATCGAGGCGTCGCTCGCGCTGCACGGTGCCACCCCGCTCGCCGCCGGGCGGCTCGCGCCCCTCGTCCGCGCGGTCGAGGTGTTCGGCTTTCACCTGGCGGTGCTCGACCTCCGCCAGAACTCCGACGTGCACGAGGCGGTGATCGCCGAGCTCCTGGTGCGAGCCGGTGTGACGGTCGACTACAGGTCGCTCGCCGAGCCCGCACGGATCGCGCTTCTCGCGGCCGAACTCGCAAGCCCGCGGCTCTTGCACTCGCCGCACGTAACGTACTCCGATCTCGTCCGCTCCGAGCGCGGGGTGCTGGAGGTCGCCGCCGGTATTCACCGCCGCTTTGGCGCGGCGGCGCTGCCGAACTACGTCATCTCGAAGTGCCAGTCGGTGTCCGACCTGCTCGAAGTCGCCATCCTGCTCAAGGAAGTCGGCCTCCTGCAGGGCAATTCACTCGCCGTCAACATCGTGCCGCTGTTCGAGACGATCGACGACCTCGAGCGCTCGGCCGTGATCATGCGCGCCGCATTCGCGCTGCCGTTCTTGCGCCGTTGGCTCGCGGGCCGCGACGACTGGCAGGAAGTGATGCTGGGCTACTCGGACAGCAACAAGGACGGCGGCTACCTGACCGCCAACTGGTCGCTCTACCGCGCGGAGTTGGCGCTCGTCGACGCGTTTCGCGACCACGGCGTCAAGCTGCGCCTATTCCATGGCCGCGGCGGCACCGTCGGCCGCGGCGGCGGGCCGAGCTTCGAGGCGATCCTCGCGCAGCCGGCGGGAAGTGTCAGCGGCGGACTTCGCATCACCGAGCAGGGCGAGATCATCGCCAGCAAGTATTCCGATCCCGATCTCGGCCGGCGCAACCTGGAGACGCTCGTCGCGGCCACGCTGGAGGCGAGCCTCGTCGACGGCGAGCGGCTAGAGGATCGTGCCGCCGCCTACTACGGCGTGATGGACGCGCTGTCGAAGCACGCCTTCGCCGCCTACCGCGATCTCGTCTACGGGACGCCGGGGTTCGTCGCCTATTTCCGGGCGGCCACGCCGATCGCCGAAATCGCCGGCCTCAACATCGGCAGCCGGCCGGCCTCGCGCACGGCGTCGACGCGCATCGAGGACCTCCGCGCGATCCCGTGGGTGTTTTCCTGGGGGCAATGCCGGCTGATGCTGCCCGGCTGGTACGGCTTCGGCCTCGCCGTCGACGCGTGGCTTGCGGAACAATCGGGCGGGGCGGAGGCCGGGCGCGCGCTCCTGTCCGAGATGCAAGCGCGCTGGCCGTTCTTCCGCAGCATGCTTTCGAACATGGCGATGGTGCTCGCGAAGACCGACCTCGCCATCGCGTCGCGCTACGCGGAGCTCGTGCCCGACGCGTCGCTCCGCGAATCGATCTTCGAGCGGATCGCCGCCGAGCACGCGCGCGCCGTCCGCCACGTGCTCGCGATCACGCGGCAGGCGACGCTGCTCGACGACAATCCGATCCTCGCGCGCAGCATCCGCAACCGCTTTCCCTATCTCGACCCGCTCAACCACCTGCAGGTCGAGCTCTTGCGTCGGCATCGCGGCGGTCAGACGGACGAGCGCACGCAGCGCGCGATCCACCTGACGATCAACGGCCTCGCCGCCGGACTGCGCAACAGCGGATAGCCGCCCACGCCGGAGCTACCTGTCCGCGCCCGGCGATGCCGCTGGCGCTGCGGAATCCGCCGGCGCCTGCTGCGCCGCCACGCGCCGGATCGCGAGCACGGCGTCCGCCGGCAGCAGCCGCTCGACGAAGCGCTCCCACGTCCGCGTTTGCGGGTTGAGGCGAAGCAGGCCGTCCGCGTCCTCGGTCACGAGGCCGGTGTCGTGCAGCGTGTCGATGTAGGACGCGAACGTCGAGCGCTCGTAGAAGTCGGGCGGCGCGAACTCGAACAGCAGCGACAGCCGCTGGGTGAGCATCTGCATCAGCTCCTCGAGGCGTACGCGTTGCATTCGTCCTTCGCCGACGCGGTTCAAGAGCGCGATCGTCAGGTAGTTCCGGCGGAGCAGATGCCGCAGCGAGCGGGCGAGGAGCTCGAGCCCCGCGTGCTCGGCGCTGTAGCGATCGGCGGCGCGCAGGCGGCCCTCGGCGTCGGCGCGCGCGAGTCCGAGCTCGACGAAGAGGTCGGCGATGCGTCTCGACTCGGCGACCGCTTCCTCGGGCGTGTGCCGCAGCATCAACTCGGCACGCAGGAACGGCAGGCCGCCTTCGACGAACTCGGCGACGCGCTCCTGGGTGACGTCGCGCATCGCGACGAGCAGGTTCGCGACGAGCGCCGGCAGCGCGAACGCGTGCAGCACGTTGTTGCGCAGGTAGTTGAGCGTCGAGGCTTCCTTTTCGGGCACTTGGACGATGTCTCCCATCGGGTGCGCGACGCGCGTGGCGAAGCCGAGGGCGATCGCCTGCCCGATCGCAGCGGCCGGGTCCGTCGCGACCAGCACCGAATCCGGCGCGTACGGCAGCCGGGACGCGATCGTCGTCAGCCACTCGATGTGCTGCGCGAGGCCGCGCTCATCGAGCGCCTGGCGAGGGCTCGGCACGATCGCCATCGCGAAGAGATTGATCGGGTTGACGACGACGGCGGCGTTGATGCGCTGCGCCATCTCCCGCCCGAGGCGATCCGTGATCCGGCGCGCGGTGTCGCGCCGCGCGTCGCCCGACAACGCGTGCCAATCGGGCGCTTCCCGGTCGAGGAACTGGTCGATCGACAGCGGCGTGCCGAAATTGACGTGCACATGGCCGTATTCCCTCCGCAGTCCGCGCGCCACGCGAACGAGCGAGCCCAGCGACTCGCCCTCCTTCGGCTGGCCTTCGAGCTCGGCGACGAGCGCGCGGCCCTCGAGCACCTTCTCGTAGCTGAAGTTCACGGGAACGAGCAGCAGCGGGCGCGGATGCTCGCGCATGTAGCTCTCGACGGTCATGCCGAGGAGGCCGCCCTTCGGCGCCAGGGTCCGGCCGCTCCGGCTCCGGCCGCCTTCGATGAAATACGCGATCGGAAAGCCCTTCGCCAGCATCGCGTGCAGGTATTCGCGAAACACTGCGGCATAGAGCGGCTCGCCCTTGAAGCTCCTCCGCAGGTAGAAGGCGCCGCCGCGCCGCAGCAGTGGTCCCACGACCGGGAAATTGAGGTTTGCGCCCGCCGCGATGTGCGGCGGCGCCAGGCCCTGCGCGTGGACGAGGTAGGACAGGAGCAGGTAGTCGACGTGGCTGCGGTGATTGGGCAGGTAGACGAGCCCCTTGCCCGGCGCGATCTTCGCGAGCTCGCTGCCGTGGTGGACGACGACACCGTCGTAAAGGCGTCGCCAGAGGCGCGCCAGCAGCAGCTCCATCGCGCGCACGACCGGATAGCTGAAGTCCGACGCGATCTCCCAGGCGAACTTGCGGGCCCGGCTCTCGGCGCCCAACTCCGAAAGGCCGAGCCGAGCCGCCTCCGTCGCAATGGCCTCGCGCAGCGCATCGGACGTCACCATCGACTCGATCAGGTTGCGCCGATGCGAGAGATCTGGCCCGATCGCGGTCTCGCGCATCCGGCGGAAGTAGAAGCGCAGGAAGCGATTGGCCTTGCGCGCCGCCGTCGCCTTGTCGGCCTCCTCGTCCAGGAGCCGCCGCAGCGAGATCGCCTCGCCGAAGGTGACGCGCGTCTGGCGGCCGTGCAGGGCGATGGTCGCCAGCTGCCGCAGCGGCCCGACACTTGCCCACTCGTCGGCGAAGAGCGCCTTGACGAGCGAATCCTGCGATCCGGGTGAGCGGCCCCACAGAACGGTCACCGGCACGAGCTGTATGTCGAGGCCGGGAGCCTGCAACAGCGCCGCCGTCATGTGCGCGAGCGTCGCGGAGGGCTCCGTCGTGCGCGTGGACAGCGGATTGCGATTGAGGATCACGGAGAAGACCGCGCGCTCCGCTCGTGGAAAGTCGAGGCCGATCGGCGCCAGCGCGGACGGCAACCCCAACCGCGGTGCCTCCTCCTCCAGCACGAGGAGGCTCGACAGATGCCGGTCCTGCAGCACGTAGCAAAGGTGCCGCTGCGGATCGATCCCGAGCGCCGCAGCAGTCTCCGGCGTGACCCGGGTGCGCACGACGAGGTAGAGCAGGCGCCGCAGCACCGCGAGGAAGAGGTTGCCGAGGCGGACTAAGCTGCGCGGACGCGCGATCGGACGGGGCGGCGGGTCGGTCATCGGGAAGGCGGGGCCAGCTCTCCGGCGGCCCTCGTGCCCATTCTCACGGGGCGGGTGGCGTTAGTAAAGCGACGCGGCGGGCGCCTGCACCCGCGCCCGGTGGCATTCGAGCCACAAAGTCAGGTATTTACCTAAGCGTAAAATGCGAATACACTAAGGCATATGCCTCAGCAATCCACTCGTCTGGCCGCTCCTCGCTCCGCCCGGCTCGACCGCGTGTTCCACGCGCTCGCCGACCCGACGCGACGCGCCGTGCTGCACCGGCTGGGCCGCGGCCCCGCGCCGGTGACCGAGCTCGCGCGCCCCTTCCGGATGGCGCTGCCGTCGTTCGCGCAGCACCTCGACGTGCTGGAGCACTGCGGCCTCGTCCGGTCGCGCAAGACCGGACGCGTGCGCACCTACCGCCTCGCCCCTCGTCCGCTGGTGGCCGCCGAGCAGTGGATCGGGGAGCAGCGCGCACTCTGGGAGCGCCGCCTCGATCAGCTCGACCAAGTCCTGTCCGAACTCAAGGAGCAGCAAACGATGACCCGCTCGACCCTACCCAAGCCCGATCCCCGCCTCGACCTTCGGTTCGAGCGCATCGTCGACGTTCCGCCGCATCTCGTCTGGGCGGCATGGACCACGCCGACGCACCTGAAGAAGTGGTTCACGCCCGCGCCGTGGACCACGGTCGACTGCGAGATCGACCTCCGGCCCGGCGGCATCTTCCGCACGTTGATGCGCTCGCCGGAGGGGCAGGAGCACCCGAACCTCGGCTGCTACCTCGAGGTCGTGCCGAAGGAGCGGCTCGTCTGGACCAACACGCTGGGCCCGGGTTTCCGGCCGACCCAGCGGCCCGCCGACGGCTCCTGCGAATCGTTCGCGTTCACCGCCTTCATCCTGATCGAGCCCCACGGCAAGGGGACGAAGTACGCCGCCATCGTCGTCCACGGGGACGAGAAGAGCCGCGAGCAGCACGACGCGATGGGCTTCCAGGAGGGCTGGGGCAAGGCGCTCGATCAGCTCGTCGCGCTCGCGAAGACGATGTGACCGCTACGCGATGTCCCGCGAGCGCAGCCGCGGCACCGACCAGTCGACCAGCGCGCGCACGTTCGACGACAGCAGCCGCGCGGACGGATAGATCGCGTGGATCGGCAGCGGCGGCGGCTCGAACTCGGCCAGCACGCGCTTCAACTTCCGCGCCTCCAGCAGTGTCCTGACCTGATAGCTCAGGAACTGGCCCAGCCCCGCGCCGGCCACACAGGCATCGAGCACCGGGTCGATCAGATTCGACGCGAGCGCCGCGGCGACGGTCACCCTTACCGCCTTGCCGCCGACCATGAAGCGCCATTCGTGGCCGGGCGCGAGGCCGCCGAAGCTCACGCAGCGATGCGCGGCGAGATCCGACGGCGACGCCGGCGCGCCGGCGCGCTTCAGGTAGGCGGGACTCGCGCACACGACGCGGCGGGTCTCCCCGATCGGCACCGCGACGAGCGATGAGTCCGGCAACTGCCCGATGCGGACGCCGACGTCGATGCCCTCCTCCACCAGGTCCACCACGCGGTCGAGCAGCACGAGCTCCAACTTGACCGCGGGAAACCTTTCGGCGAACGCCGTCAGCACCGGCGCCACGTGCAGCCGGCCGAACATCACGGGAGCCGTCACCCGCAGGCGACCCTTGGGCACCGCGCGCCGCGCGGACAGCGCGGCCTCGGCATCGTCGACCTCCGCCAGCACGCGCTGGCACCGCGCGTAGTACTCGCGGCCCTCGTCGGTCAGGGCGATGCGCCGCGTCGTGCGGTTGAGGAGCCGCACGTCCAGGGCCACCTCGAGTGCCGCCAGCGTGCGCACCACCGACGGCAGCGACGCCTGCAGCGACTCCGCCGCGGCCGTCAGGCTGCCGCGCTCGACGATGCGGACGAAGGTCTCCATCGCCCGGAGCTTGTCCATTCGGCGATATTACTCCGATTTTAGGAGTAATAAATTGCATTTCAAGCCATTTATTACTTGCTGGGCATGAATCATCATTCGATCCGCCGTCGCCAAGAGTTGCGACCCACCCACAACCGCAAAGGAAACCACCATGTCTCGCGTTCCCATGATCGATCCCAAGACCGCCACCGGCGCCGCCAAGACGCTGCTCGACGCCGTCCAGGCCAAGCTCGGCGTCACGCCCAACTTCATCCGCGTCCTCGCCAATTCGCCGAAGGCGCTCGAAGGCTTCCTCGGCCTCTACGGCGCGTCCGCCGGATTCGCCATCGACGAGCCCACGCAGCAGCGCATCGCGCTGGTGGTCGCCGAGGGCAACCGCTGCCAGTACTGCGTGTCCGCGCACACGGCAATCGGCCGCCACGCGGGTCTTGCCAAGGATGAAATGCTGCGGAACCGGAAGGGCGGCTCCGTCGACGCGAAGGCCGGCGCGGCCGTTGCGCTCGCCAAGGCGCTGAACGACAACGTGGGCGACATCACCGGCGCCGAGTTCGACGCGGCGCGGACGGCGGGACTCACGGACGGAGAGATCGTCGAGATCGTCGGCGTGGTCGCGCTCAACGTCTTCACCAACATCCTGAACAAGGGGATGCTGACCGAGATCGACTTTCCCAAGGTCGCGCTGATGGACCCCGCCGAGCGCGCCGCCGCATAGGCGCACCAGGCGGAAAGCCGAGTGCATTACCCGGCGGGCTCGCGCAGCTCGGGCCCGCCCCCGTCCAAGGACACGCCATGAGCCACCATTTCGCCGGCATCGCCTTCACCCCCGGCGTGAAGCGCCTCCAGGAGCTCCACGGCTCGCGCGCCCAGTACGCGCGGATGGAGGCGCCCGCCGGCCCCAACGCCATGCTCGGGCCCGCGGAAGCGGAGTTTCTCGCCGCGGCCGACAGCTTCTTCCTGTCGACGGTGAGCGAAACCGGCTGGCCGTACGTGCAGCATCGCGGCGGTCCCGCGGGGTTCGTCAAGGTCCTGTCGCCGACCGGGATCGGATTCGCCGACTTCCGCGGCAACAGGCAGCACGTCAGCGAGGGCAACGCCCGGCACGACGATCGCGCGGCGATCATCGTCGTGGACTACGCGAATCGCCACCGGCTGAAGCTCCTCGGCCACCTGCGCTTCGTCGAGGTGTCCGCTGCGGATCCTGACCTCGTGCGCCGCGTGGACCTCCCCGGCTACCGTGCCCGGATCGATCGCGTGGCGCTCTTCGAGGTGGCGGCGTTCGACTGGAACTGCCCGCAGCACATCATGCGCCGCTTCACCGAAGCCGAGGTGGAACAGAGTACGAAGGCGCTGCGCGAGCGGATCGCAGAGCTCGAAGCGCGGCTGGCGACAGTGCCGGCGACCGTCGATGGCGCCTGAGGTCGGCGGGCGGATCCGTCCATCGCGCCGCGCGACGTTTCGTGCCCGGCAAATTGCGGTTCGTCGCTTGCGTGTTGAGCCGGACGCGGGGGCTGCCTACGATGGCTCCCGTACCCAACAGCGACAGGAGCCCCGACATGATTCGCTACGAAGCCTCGATTCCCCGCGCCGCGTGCGGCATGGCCGCCATTGCGATGACCGCGCTCGTCTTCAGCCTCGCCGTCGTTGCGCCCGCCGCGATCGGCGGCGGCAACGACGCCGCCATCGCCGGCGACTACGCTACGGGCGTATGTACGCCCAGCCCTGCTGCTGACGCTGCATGATCTCGACCACCCCGGCCGGCACGTAGGCGATCTTGCCCAGCATGTCGCCCTTCGAGAGCTTCTGCGCCTGCATCGTGTTCTCGCACGCGACGACCTTGACGCCGGCCGCGAGCGCTTCGCCGACGCGATTGCCGACGACGGAATCGGATTTCAACATTCCGATGCCCGGCCCGTAGGCGACGAGCTCGATGTCGACGTTCGCGGCGCCGAGGTCGTTCTGGATGTTGCGGGCGTTGTTGAGTACGAGGTTCCATCTCGCCGGATCGGACTCGCTCATCTGCAGCACGACCTTCGGGCGCACGGACGCCTGCGGCGCCTGAGCGAAGGCAGCCGGCGTGACAGAAAGCGCGGCATAGGCGGCTGCGGCGAGAAAGCCGATCAGTCCCTGGCGACGGCGGATGGAAATCGGCATCGAAATCTCCTCGGAAAGCGTTTGAGCGGGACGAACGTTCGACCCGCGATTATCCGCCTTTCGCCATCGCGGCGACGATGCGCTCGCAGCGCTGCCGGTCGCGCGCGTCCGCCACGCCCGGTTGCGCGCACCAGGCAAGGAGCAGGTCGGGCGGCGTCCTGGCGCCGCCGCTCGATGCGCTGCTGAAGCGCTCCTTCAACTGCTTCACCTGCAACGCGAGGCGATACGCCTGCAGGTCCGCGGGGGTGTCGAGCTTCAGCGCCATCTCGAGCTCGAGCAGCCATTCGTGGCGCGATGCCTTGGCCCGTTCGATCCGCGCCGCGTGATCGGCCGCGGCGCCAGCGTCCGAGAGCGCGCGCAACGCCGCATCACGGCGCGCGACCATCTTCGCTTCGGACGCGTTCGGCAGCGCAGGCAAGGCTGCCCAGCCGGCCTCGATGTCGGCCTGGCCCGGCGCCTCCCGTGCGCCGGCATTCTCGTCGCCGCCCCCCAGGACGGCACGGTCCAGCTCCTCGCACAGCCGCTCCTTCGCGGCGAGCGTCTGCCACACGGCCGACTCGCGCGAGCGGGCACGCGCGGAGAGCATCGTCTCGATGGCGCTCTTCGCGTTGCGGAACCGCGCTTCGACGCCGGAGGTCGACGGATCGGGCCGCCCGGCGTGCTGGCGCCACTGGTCCTGCGCCTCGCGCAGCGTGCGGCGGACTTCCGCGTCGTCCTTGTCGGTCGCGTGCGCGAGCGCTTCCAGCTGCGCGCATATCTCCTCCAGCGCGCGCCGGTTGCCGTGCTTCCGCTCGTCCTCCTCCTTGCGCTTCGCGTGGCGCGCGTTGAACACCGCGTCGCACGCGGCCCGAAAGGCCTCCCACAGCGCGCGCTCGTCGCGATGCGCGATCGGCGTGGCCTTGGCCTCGGCCTGCCACCTCGCCTGGATCGCCTTCACCTGGTTCAGCGAATCGCGCTCGGTGGCCCGCGCGGCGAGCGCCACGGCCTCGGCGATCAGCGCCTCGCGCCCCGCCTTGGCGCGGTCGCGCTCCGCCGACAGCGCGTCGCGCAGCGGCAAAAGGGCGGCCTTCATCCGGGCGTCGAGCTTTTTCCACGCCCCCGGCTCGACGCTGCCGAGATCGCCTTCGCGCCACGTCCTGTCCGTCTCGCGCAGCCAGCGCTCGATCGCGCGCAGATCGCGCGGCTCGGCGGCGAGGAGCGTCGGCACGTGCGCCGTTGCGGTCGCGAGGAACTCCTCGCGCTTCCTGCGTGCTTCCTTGCGCTGGGCGGCCATCTCCGCGAAATGACGCGCGGCCGGCGCATAGGCGCGCTCGCAGGCGCCGTCGAAACGTTCCCACACGGCCTTCGGCACGCCCGCGTGCTGCGCATCGAGCGCCTTCCACTCGGCCCGCAGCTTCTGCACCTCGACGGCGAGCCTCGCCATCTCCATGCCCGGCGCCGCCAGCGCCTCGGCGCGCTCGCAAAGCTGCAGGCGCGCCTGCCGTTGGCCGAACGACTCCCAGCGCTCGAGCTCGGTCAATTGCTGCACGAGGCGGCTCGAGGCGCTGCACCGTCGGCTTCGGCAGCGTGCCCGCGGCCGTCTTGGCGATCCGGATCTCGTCCGCGGCGGCGCGCGCCGCCTGCAGCTGGCCGGCGGCGAGCGCCTGCTCGGCGGCGTGCAGCAACCCGTGCACGTGCTGGCGCGCGGCGCTCGCCTCCTGCTGCGTCGCATGAATCTGCGCGAGCCGGCGCTGCTCGATCACGATCAGCGCGGCCTCGAAGCGCTGCGTCAGCGCCGGGCCACGCGTGCTCCGGTCGAGCGCCGCCCAGCGCGCCGGGAGGTCCGCGTGGTCGATCGACGTTCCCGCGGCGAGCTTCTCCGCTTCGACAACCAGCGCTTCGGCCCCGGCCTGCGCCGCGCGTTCGCGCTCCCAGGTCGCGATGCGGCGTTCGGCGTCCTCCAGCATCGAAACGGCCGCGGCGTGATGGAACCCTTGCGCGACCTCGCGCAATGCGGCCGCTTCCGCGCGCAGCGCATCGATCGTGTCGTCGCGACGCGACGGCAGCGCGTCCAGCCATTCGCGCAGCCGGCGCTCGTACTGCGCACGCGCGCGCTGCTCGTCCTGCTCGCGGTCGAAGCGCGCCTGCACTGCCGCGCGCGCCGCTGCCCAGCGCGCGAGGCGGGCGTCGTCGCCCGTGACGGCAAGCCCCTCCCA
Organism: uncultured beta proteobacterium; assembly: GCA_963724545.1. GTDB lineage: Bacteria > Pseudomonadota > Gammaproteobacteria > Burkholderiales > Casimicrobiaceae > CAIWHR01. The sequence continues at coordinate 81,222 of CAVRVC010000011.1, read as the reverse complement.
GCGCCGGTCGAGCTCGACCATCGCGCTGACGATCGGACCCGGTTTCCCGGCCAGCGCTTCGAGCTCCGTCAGCATCGCGTCGGCCGATTCGGCCTGGCCGGCGCGCTCGGTCATTGCGTCGATGCGCTGGCGCGCGAGACGCGCGACGCCACGATCCTTGTTCTTCGCCGCCGTGCGATAGCTTGCGCAGGGCCTCGGGCGAGTGCACCCGCTCGGCTGCCTCCTGGCGAGTTTCCGCGATGTCGCCCGTCAGCGCGAGGTCGACCAGCAGGCCCTCGTCACGGACATGCGCGAGCGCGGCGCGCCGCCGTTCGCCGCCCTCCGCCTTGCGCGCCACCTCGATGCGCACGGCGTCCGGGCAACTCTCCGCGGCAAGGCAAGCCGTGACGGCGGCATCGTCCGGCGAGGCGGCGAGCGCGGCGCCGAGCGACGCGGTGAGCGCCGCCCGGACCGCGGGCTCCGTTTCCGACGCAAGAGCGCCGGCGAGCGCTTCATGCGCCGAGCACCGCTGTGCCGCCGCGAGACGGACCTCCGGCGCGGGGTCGGAGGTCATGAGCTGCGCGATCTCGCCGGAGTCCGCCGGCAACGCCGCGACCCCCTGCACCCGCTGGGCAGGGTCGGCGTGCTCGTGCAGCGAGGAGCGGGAGAAGATCCGGGTGATCATGGCTTCACGTCAAAACGATCCATTCAGCAGGTTCGACGGCGAATACTGGTCGGTCAGGACCCGGGTTCCGCGCGGCCAGCCGCGCTCCACCTCGAAGAGAGGCAGCAGCCATTCCTTGCCCACGCCGAAACGCGCGAGCCGCGCCTCCACGACGTCGGCATTGCGGGCGAGCTCCTCGGCGCCGGGCAACCCGTCGGCGCGGACGAGGATCACGCGATTGCCTCGCTTCAACCGGTAGAACTCCCCGAACACGCTGAAATAGGTCGCCGATTCGAAATCATACAGGCGACTCGTCGCGAACGTATTCGCCGCGAGCACCCCGCGAGGGGCGAGGAGGGCCTTGACCTCCTGCAGGAACTCGCGCGTCAGCAGATGCTCGGGAATGTACTCGTGGTCGAACGCGTCGAGCATCACGAGATCGTACCGCGCCCCCCGCTTGCCCATTCGCTTGGCGAACACCCGTCCGTCCTCCTCGAACACGGTCGTCGCCGGACCGGGCACGAAGCCGAAAAACCGGCGCGCGACGCGCACCACGGCCGGATCGACCTCGACGGCATCGATCCGCGCGGCGGGAAGGATCTGCTGCAGCGTATGCGGCAGCGTGCCGCCGCCCAGGCCGATGATCAGAATGCGCTGCGGCGCCGGATCGAGGTAGAGCGCCGCCATCATCATCCGCGTGTAGTCGAACACCAGCAGGTCGCGGTCCTTGAGCGACTGGCAGGTCTGCCGCCCCGCCGCCTGCCGGCCGAACTTCATGCAGCGGACGTCGTCGTCCTCGTAGACAATGATGTTGCGGTAGAGCGAGCGCTCGGCGTGAAGCTCGGTCGCGAGGGCCGAGGTCGCCATGGCGCCGGCCAGGGCGGCAACGGTGACCGCGAGCGCGTGCCTCACGACACCCGCTCCCGGAACGCGACGGCGGCGGAACCCAGCGACAGCGAAACCGCGATCAGGCCGAGCAGGATCTGGTCGACCTCGAACAGCAGAACGAGATAGAACGACGTCGCGAGCGTGCCCGCCGCGCTGCCGAACGTCGACACGAAATAGAGCGATCCCGCCGAGCGGCCGCTGCCGTGCAGGCTCGACACCAGCAGGCGCACCGCATAGGGCGACACCGCGCCGCAGATCGCCGTCGGCAGGAAGAACAGCAGCGAGGACGCGACGAGGGAACCGTAACGCGGATCTTCGATGTGGTCGAAGATCGCATCGAGCGCGGCCGTGCCGAACAGCACGACGGGAACCGTCGCGAAGCCCGCCGCGATCAGCAGCACGCCCAGCCGGCGCAGGCTCGGCGAATACGTCGAGTAGTAACCGCCGGCCAGGTACCCCGCGGCGAGCGCCAGCATGAAGACGGTGATGACCGCGCCCCAGACGTAGATGCTGTTGCCGAACGTCGGGGCGAGAATGCGGCCGCTCAGGAGCTCGATGGCCATCACATAGAAGCCGGACCAACCGGCGAGGGCGAAGACGATCGCCTTGGCGGCCCTGCTCAATTGGAGAGCCGCCGGTTCTCCGGATCGTACGGCGATTCGCCGAGCACCGTCGCGCGCCGGCGCTCGCCGAGGATCTCGATTTCCATCGCCGCGCCCACGGCCGCGTACGCCGGCTTCACGTACGCGAGCGCGAGGCTCTTGCCGACGACGTGCCCGAAGCTCCCCGCGGTGGCGCGGCCCACCAGTGTGTCGCCGTCGAACAAGGGCTCGTTGCCGAGCGGATCGGCGTCGGTCACCCCATGGACCTCGAGCGTGACGAAGCGATTCGGCACGCCCGCCTCGATCTGCCGCGCGAGGGCCTCCTTGCCGATGAAGTCCCCCTTGTTCATCCGCACGAAGCGGTCGAGGCCAGCCTCGAACGGCGTGTAGTCGGGCGTGAGGTCGGAGCCCCACATCCGGTACGACTTCTCGATGCGCAGCGATTCCATCGCGCGCATGCCGACCATGCCGATGCCGAATTCGCTACCGGCGGCGAAGAGCGCGTCGAAGAGACCGTTCGCGTACTCGATCGGGAAGTGCAGCTCCCAGCCGAGCTCGCCGATGAAGTTGACGCGCAGCGCGTAGACGCCGGTGGCGTAGCCCGCCTCGATCGTCTGGCCGGTAAGCCAGGGAAAACTGGCGCTGTCGAGCGGGGTGTCGGTGAGCTTCGCGAGCACGTCCCGCGCGTTGGGTCCGGCGACGACGAACGTGCCGCGGCTTGTCGTCACGTTGCGAAGATCGACGCTCCTGTCGGCGGGCAGCATCCGATGCAGGTAATCGCTGTCGTAGCGCTCGCCGGCACCGGCGCTGACGACGTAGAAATGCTCGTCGCCCAGCCTGGTGATCGTGAACTCGGAGCGGATGCCGCCGCGTCGGGTCAGGGCGTGGGCGAGCGCGATGCGGCCCCGCTTCACCGGCACCTTGTTCGCGACGAGCGAGTCGAGCCATGCCGCGGCGCCCGGGCCCGTCACCTCGTGCTTCGTGAACGGCGTGAGGTCGATCACGCCCACGGCATCGCGCATCCGGTGGCATTCGTCCCTGACGTGCTGGAAATAGTTGCTGCGCCGGAAGCTCCAGACGTCCTTGCGGGCGACCCCCGGCGGCGCGAACCAGTTGGCCCGCTCCCAGCCATAGCGCTGCCCCCAGACGGCGCCCATCTGGTCCAGCTTCGAGTAGACGGCGCTCGTCTTGGCGGGACGTGCGTCGTCGCGCTCCTCGTCGGGATAGTGGATCGTGAAGACGTTGCGATAGGTCTCCTCGTTCTTCCTGACGGTGTAGCGCTTGCCTGCGTACGCGCCGAACCGGCGCGGGTCGACCGCCAGCATGTCGATGCCGGGCTCGCCTTCGACGATCCATTCGGCGAGCTGCCAGCCCGAGCCGCCCGCGGCCGTAACGCCGAAGCTGTGGCCTTCGTTGAGCCACAGGTTCGTCACACCCCACGCCGGACCGACGAGCGGGCTGCCGTCCGGCGTGTAGGAGATCGGGCCGTTGACGATCGTCTTGATGCCGGCGTGCTCGAGGCACGGCACGCGCTTCATCGCCGCCTCGACGTGCGGGAGCAGGCGGTCGAGGTCGCCCGCGAAGAGCTCCTTGCCGAACTCGCGCGGAACGCCATCGGCGAAGCGCGCCGGCGCGCCCTTCTCGTATGGGCCCAGGATCCAGCCGAGGCGCTCCTCGCGCAGGTAGTACGACGCGTCCGACTCGCGCAGCACGGCGAGCTCGCGGCCGCCCGCGGCGCGATAGGCCTTCAGCTCCGCGGACTCGTCGTAGACGATGTACTGGTGCTCGACCGGGATCGCCGGCACGTCGAGGCCGAACTTCCGGCCGGTCTCGCGCGCATAGTTGCCGGTCGCGCAGACGACGTGCTCGCAGACGATGTCGCCCTTGTCCGTCGCGATCTTCCATTCGCCCGACGGTGTGCGGGCGATGCGCAGCGCCTCGGTCTGTTCGCAGATCTCCGCGCCGCCCGCGCGCGCGCCGCGCCGCAGTGCCATCGTGAGATCGACCGGCGCGATGTGGCCGTCGTCCGGATGGTAGAGCGCGCCGACGATCTTCGGCGTGTCGACGCCGTCGCCCAGGTTCACGAGCGGCCACAGCCCGGCCACTTCCTCCGGCGTGATGATCCGGAACGGCACGCCGATCGTGTTCGCGGTGCCGCAGTACTTGTGATACTCGTCCATCCGGTCGCGCGACGTCGCAAGACGCAGGTTGCCGGTGACGTGGAAGCTGACTTCCTGCCCGGTCTCCTCCGGCAGGCGCTTGTAGAGGTCGACCGAATACTTGTGCAGCTGGCCGACCGTGTAGCTCATGTTGAAGAGCGGCAGGAGCCCGGCGGCGTGCCACGTCGATCCCGCCGTGAGCTCCGTGCGCTCGAGCAGCACCACGTCGGACCAGCCCTTCTTCGTCAGATGGTAGAGCGTGCTGACGCCGACGACTCCGCCGCCGATCACCACCACCCTCGCATGGGTCTTCATGTGCTCTGTTCCCTGATGTCCGGCGCCGGCCGCGCGGAAAACGGCAAGTGTAGCTAGCCAACGTCCGAAGATCACGCGTTTTGCGACCGCGAGTTCGTCAAATGCGCCACGGCAGGGCACTACTCCTCGCCGCGCTTCGCCGCGATCCGTCGCCGGGGAGTCGTCCTTGCACTATCCTTCGCCCATGTCGCTCGTGACCCTGCAGGACGCCGAGCTCGCCTTCGGCCTCCATCCGCTGCTGGACCGCGCCAGCATCGTCGTCGGCGAAGGCGAGCGCATCGGTCTCATCGGCCGCAACGGCACGGGCAAGTCGTCGCTGCTGCAGGTCATCGCAGGGCTGCGTCAACTCGACGACGGGGAGATCAAGACGAGGGACGGCCTGTCGGTCGTGCTCGTGGAGCAGGAACCGGTGCTGCCGCGCGCGTCGACGCTGCGCGAATGCCTCGCGCTGCGCGGGGGACTCGGCGCCATTCACGACGAGCGCGAACGGTGGCGCACGGAGGCGAGGCTCGTCGAGTTCCTGCATCGCTTCGGTCTCGACGAGGCGGCCACGCCGGAGACGGCGTCCGGCGGCGAGCGGAAGCGCGCCGCGCTCGCGCTGGCCCTCGCGCTCGAGCCCGACCTCCTGCTGCTGGACGAGCCGACCAATCACCTCGACATCGACGGCATCGCGCGGGTCGAGGACCTCGTCGCCCGGATGCCCGCCGTCATCGTGATCACGCACGACCGCACGTTTCTCGACCGCGTGGCCACGCGCATCGTCGAGCTCGACCGCGGCCTGCTGCGTTCCTATCCGGGCAACTTCGCCGCCTACCAGGCGAGGAAGGCCATCGAGCTCGAAGCCGAGGCGACGGCACGGCGCAAGTTCGACCAGTTCTGGGCACAGGAGGAAGCGTGGATCCGCAAGGGCGTCGAAGCGCGGCGGACGCGCGACGAAGGCCGGCTCCGGAGGCTCGAGTCGCTGCGCCGCGAGCGAAGCGAGCGCCGCGCCCGCCTCGGCAACGTCAAGCTCGCGGTCGACACCGGCGAGCGATCGGGCCGGCTCGTCGCCGAGCTGTCGCACGTCACCAAGGCGTTCGGCGGACGCGTGCTGGTGCGCGACCTGACCCTTCGCGTCATGCGCGGCGACCGGTTGGGCCTGATCGGCGCAAACGGCGCCGGCAAGTCGACGCTACTGAAGCTCATTCTCGGCGAGATTCCGCCGGACTCGGGGACCGTGCGGCTCGGCACGAAGCTCTCGATCGCCTACTTCGACCAGCTGCGGGAGGAGCTCGACGGCGAGCGCACGCTCGCCGAAACGATCAGCCCCGGCTCGGAATGGGTGGAGACCGCGGGCGGGCGCAAGCACGTGCTGTCCTATCTCGGGGACTTCCTGTTTCCGCCGCAGCGGGCCGACACGCCCGTCCGGGCATTGTCGGGCGGCGAGCGCAATCGCCTGCTCCTCGCCCGGCTCTTCGCGCGGCCCGCGAACCTCCTCGTGCTGGACGAGCCGACGAACGATCTCGACATCGAATCGCTCGACCTCCTCGAATCCACGCTGCAGACCTACCCCGGCACGCTGCTGCTCGTGAGCCACGACCGGACGTTTCTCGACAACGTGGTGACGCAGACGCTGGTGGCGGAGTCGCGCGGCGACGGTGACGTGGGCGGTTGGTACGAGTACGCCGGCGGCTACAGCGACTGGGTGGCCCAGCGCCCCGGGCGGGAGAGCGTGGCCGCGCGCGAGGCGACCACGAGCAAGGGGACGGCCGGATCGGCCGCGAAGGCGCCCTCGCCCGGCGCCTCCCGCCGCAGCGGGACGCCGGCCGCGAAGCTCACGTTCGCCGAGCGCCGCGAGCTCGCGGCGCTGCCGGACGAGCTCGAAGCGCTGGAACGCGAGCAGCACGCCTTGACCGAGCGCATGTGCCGTCCCGACTACCACCGGGAAGGCGCCGAGACGATCCGGGCCGACCGGCTCCGCGCGGAGGAAATCGAGCACGCGCTCGCCCGCAAGTTCGAGCGCTGGGGCGAGCTCGACGGCCGTGCCGGCGGCTCGGGGACCGGCTAGCTCCCGCCTCCCGTGGGGGCCCCGGGGTCCCCCGGAGTGGTCAGAATGCGACCTCCATGTCGCCCGGCGACACGCCCGGGTCGCTACCCTGCCATTCGGGGCCGGGCGCACCGTTTACCATTTGCGCTGGGTACGGAAACACCGAGCGCCCGCCGGCGCCATGCGAACAGGCTTGAAGGAGACACGGGTGCCCGACAACGTCGAAGACGAACTGGATCTCAGCAGCCTCAACGACGAGGACCTCACGCTGCAGGTCCACGACGACCTCTACAACGGCCTGCGCGAGGAGGTGATGGAGGCGACGAACATCCTGCTGTCCCGCGGCTGGGCTCCCGAGCGCGTACTGAACGACGCGCTGGTCGAGGGGATGCGCATCGTCGGCATCGACTTCCGGGACGGCATCCTGTTCGTGCCCGAGGTGCTGCTCGCCGCCAACGCCATGAAGGGCGGCATGGAAATCCTGCGGCCGCTGCTCGCCGAGACGGGCGTCGAGCCGATCGGCAAGATGGTGATCGGCACGGTGAAAGGCGACATCCACGACATCGGCAAGAACCTCGTCGCGATGATGATGGAAGGCGCCGGCTTCGAGGTGATCGACCTCGGCATCAACAATCCGGTCGAGAAGTACCTCGCGGCGCTCGCCGAGCACAAGCCGGACATCCTGGGCCTCTCCGCGCTCCTCACGACGACGATGCCGTACATGAAGGTCGTGATCGACACGATGAAGGATCAGGGCATCCGCGACGACTACATCGTGCTGGTCGGCGGCGCGCCGCTGAACGAGGCGTTCGGCAAGGCGGTGGGCGCCGACGCGTATTGCCGCGACGCGGCGATCGCCGTGGAGACCGCGAAGGCGCTGATCAAGATGCGGCGCGCGATGCGCGTCGCCCAATGACGCGATGACAAGCTGACGCGCATGGGCCACCTGCCCTCCGTGCTCGTCATCGCCTGCGGCGCGCTCGCCCGCGAGATCGCGGCCTTGCGGCGCGCCAACGACTGGCCGCACCTCGACGTGCGGTGCCTGCCCGCGGAACTCCACAATCGGCCGGAGCGCATCCCCGCGGCCGTGCGGGACGCGATCCGGGCGGGCCGCGACCGCTACGCGACGATCTTCGTGGCCTACGGCGACTGCGGCACGGGCGGCCTCATCGACGCCGTGCTCGCCGAGGAAGGCGTCGAGCGCATTCCGGGCGCGCACTGCTACGAATTCTTCGCCGGCAGCCCCGCATTCGAAGCGATGTCCGACGACGAGCCCGGCACGTTCTACCTCACCGATTTCCTGCTTCGGCATTTCGACCGCCTGGTGGTCCGTGGCCTCGGCCTCGACCGCCATCCGGGGCTCGCGCCGCAGTATTTCGGCCACTACCGGCGCGTCGTCTATCTCGCGCAGGTCGAAGCGCCCGGGCGCATCGCCGCGGCGCGCGCGGCGGCCGAGCGGCTCGGACTCGAGTTCACGCATCGCGTCACCGGCTACGGCGGACTGGAGCGAAGCCTCCGCGCCGCCGTCGAGCGGATGCCGGCATGGCAAAGCTGATCGTCATCTCCTGGCGCGACGTGCCGTCGCAGGTCGTCGTCAAGCAGGGGCGCGACACCGTCCGCGTGCAGCTGTCCGCACGATTTCAGGAGGCCGTCGACCGGGCCGCGATGCGCGCGGGCAAGGGCAAGTCCGATGCCTACATCGCGGACTGGAAGCGAAGCGAGCCGCGCGACTGCGGCGGCGACCTCAAGGCGGAGGCGATCGCGGAGATCGGCCGCATCGAGGCCAGCTACAGCGACGCCGACCTCGAGCGGTTGGTCCGCGCCAAAGGGATCGCGGCGCCGGACCCAGGCGACGCCACCGCGGCGCCAGACTCTCAGGCGGAGCCCTGATGCGCGCCGCGCGCCATTGGTCGGTGCGGCACGCGCGCGGACTCGAAACCTGCTATCGGCTCTTCGAGCGCGCGTTCGTGGCGCTCGATCCTCTGTGGCGGAGCATCGGCTACGCCCGCGTCGAGCGGCCGGTGGCGGCCGTCGAGCGCGCCGTCAAGGGATTCCTGTTCGACTGCCGGATGTGCGGACAATGCGTGCTGGGCGAAACCGGGATGTCCTGTCCGATGAACTGTCCGAAGGAGCTGCGCAACGGCCCCTGCGGCGGCGTGCGCGCGAACGGAAACTGCGAAGTGGATCCGGCGATGCGGTGCGTATGGGTCGACGCGATCGCCGGCAGCGCGAAAATGCGCGAAGGCCGCGAGACGGTGCACGTCGTGCAGTTCGCCGTCGACCGGCGGCTCGTCGGGCGCTCGTCGTGGCTTGCCGTCGCGCGCGACCGGCATCGCGCAAACGTCGAATCGCAGGGCCGCGGGCGGCGCAAGCCGGCGGGCGCCTGAGTCATGAAGCCCGAAGGCTTGCGCCGCCCGCGGCCCGCGAGACTGCAATGATCTTCGAAGACGAGCCGGTCCCCGGCTATCCGCTGCCGATCCTGCCGGGCCACACGTCGCCCGGCCGCCTCGAGCGCGTGCTGCGCGCCGGCGCGTTCGCGGTGACGACCGAGCTCGATCCGCCCGACTCCGCCGATCCGGAGGACGTCTACGCCCGCGCCCGCGTGTTCGACGGCTATGTCGACGCGATCAACGCGACCGACGGCAGCGGCGCCAACTGCCACATGTCGAGCCTCGCGGTCTGCGCGCTGCTGACGCGCGTCGGCTACGCGCCCGTGATGCAGATCTCGTGCCGCGACCGGAACCGCATCGCGATCCAGGGCGACATCCTCGGCGGCGCCGCGATGGGCGTGTGCAACATGCTGTGCCTCACCGGCGACGGCGTTGCCAACGGCGATCACCCGCAGGCGAAACCCGTGTTCGACCTCGACTGCATGACGCTGCTCGACATCGCCCGCACGCTGCGCGACGAGCACCGCTTCCAGAGCGGACGCAAGGTGACGTTCGCGCCGCGCGTGTTCCTCGGCGCGGCGGAGAATCCGTTCGCGCCGCCTTTCGACTGGCGCCCGTTCCGGCTCGCGAAGAAGATCGAAGCCGGCGCGCAGTTCGTCCAGACGCAATACTGCTACGACATCCCGCGCCTCAAGACATTCATGGAGCGCGCCGACGGCCTCGGCCTGCCGCAGCGCGCGTTCATCCTCGTGGGCGTCGGGCCGCTCCGCTCGGCGAAGGCCGCCGAGTGGATGCGCACGCACGTCCCGGGAGTGCACATTCCCGACGACGTGATCCGGCGCGTGGCCGGCGCGGTGGACCAGGCGAAGGAAGGGCGCCGCGTCTGCGTCGACTTGATCCGCGAGATCCGCGAGACCAAGGGTGTCGCGGGCGTGCACGTGATGGCCTATCGGCAGGAAGAAGCCGTGGCCGAAGTGATCACCGAATCCGGCGCGCTCAACGGGCGCGTGCCGTGGTATCCCGACCGCAGACAGGACCTCCTACCTACGCGAGCCGCCTCATGACCGACACCGTCGTCAGTTCCGCCACCCGCGAGGTCGTCATCGGCTTCGACCGGCCGTTCGTCATCATCGGCGAGCGCATCAATCCGACCGGACGCAAGATTCTCGCCGCCGAGATGGCCGCGGGCGACTTCACCCGCGTGTCGGCCGACGCGCTGGCGCAGGTCGAGGCCGGCGCGCACATGCTCGACGTCAACGCCGGCATCCCGCTCGCCGACGAGCCCGCGATTCTCGCGCGCGCCGTCGAGCTCGTGCAGTCGATCACCGACGTGCCGCTGTCGATCGACTCGTCGATCGTCGCGGCGCTCGAAGCCGGGCTCAAGGTCTACCAGGGCAAGCCGCTCGTCAACTCGGTGACCGGCGAGGAGGAGCGTCTCGAGGCCGTGCTGCCGCTCGTCAGGAAATACGGCGCGGCGGTGGTCGCGATCTCCAACGACGAGACCGGGATCTCGGAGGATCCCGACGTGCGCTTCGCGGTGGCGAAGAAGATCGTCGAGCGCGCGGCCGACCACGGCATTCCCCCGTGCGACATCGTCATCGATCCGCTGGTCATGCCGATCGGCGCGATCCGCCTCGCGGGCGTGCAGGTGATGGACCTCGTGCGGCGGCTGCGGAGCGAGCTCAAGGTCAACACGACGTGCGGCGCGTCCAACGTGAGCTTCGGCCTGCCGCAGCGCGACGGGATCAATACGGCGTTCCTGACGATGGCGATCGCGTCCGGGCTCACCTCCGCGATCACGAACCCGCTGCACGCGGACATCGTCAAGGCGTGCATGGCCGCCGACGTGATGATGGGCCACGACCCCGACTGCACGCAGTGGATACGCAAGTTCCGCGAGACGCCGCCGGTCGGCGCGGACGGCGAGGGCGGGCGCGGGCGGCGCGAAGTCGGTAAAAGGCGGAGAGCATGAGCGCCACGGACGCCCTCGTCGTCTTCACGCCGTCGGGGCGGCGCGGGCGCGTGCCGATCGGCACGCCGCTCCTGCAGGCGGCGCGCTCGCTCGGCGTGGACATCGACTCGGTCTGCGGCGGCCGCGGCCTGTGCGGGCGCTGCCAGGTGCTGCTCGCCGAAGGCGATTTCGCGAAGCACGGCGTGACCTCGCGCGCGGAGAACCTGTCGCCGTTCGGCGCCGTCGAGCGGGAATACTGTCGCCATCAGCCGATGGCGCCCGGGCGCCGGCTGTCGTGCTCGGCGCAGGTGCTGGGCGACCTCGTGATCGACGTGCCGTCCGACAGCCAGGTGCACCGCCAGGTGGTGCGCAAGGCGGCCGAAGCGCACGACATCGAGCTCGATCCCGTCGTCCGCCTGCACTACGTCGAGGTGCAGCAACCCGACATGCACGATCCTTCCGGCGATCTCCGCCGGCTCGAGGATGCGCTCGACTTCGAGTGGCGGTTGACCGGCCTCGCCTGCGACGTGCGCGTGCTGCAGCAGCTGCAGCCCGCGCTCCGCAAGGGCGGCTGGAAGGTGACGGTCGCCGTGCACGGCGGCAGCCAGATCATCGCCGTCTGGCCGGGCTTCCGCGAGCGCGTCTACGGCATCGCGATCGACGTGGGCTCGACGACGATCGCCGCGCATCTGTGCGACCTGTCGAGCGGCGAGGTCGTGGCCGCAGCGGGTGCGATGAATCCGCAGATCCGGTTCGGCGAGGACCTGATGAGCCGCGTGTCGTGGGTGATGATGAACCCCGGCGGCGAGCGTGAGCTGACCGACATCGTGCGCGGCGCGATCAACGACCTCGCCGCGGACGTCGCGCGGCAGGCGGGCATCGCACGCGAGGACATCCTCGAGGCGACCTTCGTCGGCAACCCGATCATGCATCACCTGCTGCTCGGCATCAGCCCGGTCGAGCTCGGAGGCGCGCCGTTCGCGCTTGCCACCGACTCGGCGCTGACGCTGTGGGCGACGGAGATCGACTTCGCCATCCACCGCAATGCCCGCATCTACGTGCTGCCCTGCATCGCGGGCCACGTGGGCGCCGACGCCGCAGGCGTCGTGCTGGCCGAGCGTCCCGACTTGGCGGACGCGATGACGCTGCTGGTCGACATCGGCACGAACGCCGAGATCGTGCTCGGCAACCGCAGCCGGCTCCTCGCGTGCTCGAGCCCCACCGGACCCGCGTTCGAGGGCGCGCAGATCAGCTGCGGCCAGCGCGCGGCGCCGGGCGCGATCGAGCGCGTGCGCATCGATCCCGCGACCCTGGAGCCGCGATTCAAGGTGATCGGCTGCGAGCTCTGGTCGGACGATCCCGGCTTCGCGGCGGCGACCGCCGCCACCGGCGTCACCGGCATCTGCGGCTCGGGGATCATCGAGGTGATCGCGGAGCTCTACCTCGCCGGCGTGATCCGGCACGACGGCACCATCGACGGCTCCCTCGCGGCGCGCACGTCGCGCGTCCGAAGCGACGGCCGCACGTTCGCCTACCACCTCCATCCCGGCACCGACGGCCGCGCGGCGCTTTGCATCACGCAGAACGACGTCCGCGCGATCCAGCTCGCCAAGGCGGCGCTCTACGCCGGCGTGCGCCTGCTGATGGAGCGCCTCGCGATCGACCACGTCGACCGCATCCGCCTGGCCGGCGCCTTCGGCAGCCACATCGACGTCAAGTACGCGATGGTGCTCGGCCTGATTCCCGATTGCCCGCTCGACAAGGTGAGCTCGGCCGGCAACGCCGCCGGCACGGGCGCGCGCATCGCGCTCCTCGACCAGCGCACGCGCACGACGGTCGAGAGTCTCGTGCGCCGCATCGAGAAGATCGAGACGGCGGTCGCGCCCCGGTTCCAGGAATTCTTCGTCGAGGCGATGGCGATCCCGCACCTGACCGCGCCGTATCCGCACTTGCGCGGCACGGTGACGCTGCCCGAGGGCAAGCCCGCGGCATCGATCGATTCCGCCCGCAGGCGCCGGCATGCGCGCGACGCAGGGCCTGACGGCAACCGGCGCGTCCTGACCCGCGCGGCGCACCGCGTAGCGTCCCTCGAGCATGACCGCGCAATCCGGATCGATCTCCTCGACCGCCTCGCTCGCCGACGCGCTGGAACAGCAGGTCGGCGACTAAGCTGAGATCCATGCGTGCCATCGCGCAAGCGACAACCGAGCCGCACTCGGATCGCTTGATTCCGCCTGCGACGCGTCGTCCTTCGCGCTACGCCGCGCGAGCTCAGCCAGCCGTCTTCGCGTCCGTCGACGACGCTCATGCATCTGAACGCCTCGGCTGCCACGTCAATCCCGACGTGGCTGCGCACAGTCTCGGATTTGGCCCAGGCCATCGGGCCGCGATACCGCGACGTCCTGGAGCCATCCTCGCGCGAAGCTCGGGCCTGATCCCCGATGTGCTCGATGATCGCCGAGCACGTGCCGGCGAAGGCATCGGCCAGCGCGGAGTTTCGCAGCATTCTTGCCGTTCCGACCCTACCCCGGTCCAGTGCGATCGGCGCGATCGCTGTCGGCCGCCGACGTACCCGAGCCGCCTACTGGAGCGCAGACTGCCGCCCTCCAGACATTCGCCAGCTCAGGTCGCGATCCGCCGTCGCAGAAGTGTACGCCCGCCTCCGCAAATCCAGCAGGAGCGTAGCCGCGATCTTCGCCGATGCGCTCGAGCGGCAGACGGCGCCGCCCGAGATCCTGCGCATCTTGCGCGAATCGTCAGCAAGGACGTTCGACCTGTGCTCGACGCGATCGCGCGAGCCGCCCAGAAACCGACGACGCGCCAGCGCCGCGGCGGTCTTCAACGTTTGACGGCTGCACGCGTTCACCTGCCGCCGTCGCGCGGAACCGCGAAGTCTCGGATCGATGCTGCAGATGTATCCGCGGCCACCCGGCCGCGAGACGGCGGTGACCCGGGCCATTCGTGGCAGGGCGAGGTGGTCGCGAGTCCCGGACGTGCTCGCAGATCCTGCTTACGTGCACTGACACCGACTCGCTTGCCGGTGGGTTTCGCAGCGTGCTGGCGGTTCCTCTAACCTGGCTGGGCGCCGCGGTCGGCGGCATTACCGTCGGTCGCGCCGAAGCCGTTCTCGTACACCCAGATTGCAGTACTCCAGGAGTTTGCCGACCGGACCGTGATCGCAATCGAAAACGTCCGCCTGCTCAGGGAGCTGGCGGCACGCGCCGCCGAGCTGCAGGACAAGAGCCGGCGGCTCGATCCGGCAGAGCAAGCTCAAGAGCGAATTCCTGGAAACCGACATGTCGCCCGCACTGCGCACGCCGTTGAACGCAATCACCGGCTTCTCCGAAGTGCTGCTCGGATCGGCTGCTCGGAGAGGTCAACGCCAAGCAGGCGGAGCATCTGGCCGATCTTCTCGGATCGGGGCGCCACCTGCGATCGCTGATCAACGAGATCCTGGATCATGCCCAAGATCCGCGGACCGGCCGCATGGAATTGCAAGCCATCGACTTCGCACCTGCCGGCCACACTCAAGCACTGCGTCAGACCTTCGCAGCGAGCGTGCACAGCGCAGCGGAATCGCCGTCGGCTGCAGCGTCGACGCAAGCCTCGGGGCGATGCGCGCGGACGATGTCGCATGGACAAGCTGGTGCTGCTCGGCTACGGCGACGCCAACATGCTGGCTATTCGCGCCAAGGAGGCAGCCGCGCCGGTGGCGGCCGGCGCCGACCCGCTCGACGCGATCTACTCCGGCAACAAGGCGCCTCTGCGTACGTTGCACGAGCGATTCTGCGCGGCGATGGACAAGCTCGGGCCCTTCGAGAAGGCTCCGAAGAAGGCCTACGTGAGCATGCGGCGCAAGAAACAGTTGCAATGCTCGGCCCGGTTACGAAGGACGCGATCGAACTCGGACTCGACATCAGAGATCTGCCCACGTCGGCGCGCCTGCGGGCCATGCCGCCCGCGGAATGTGCCAGCACTCGGTTCGAATCGCCGCGCCGGGCGAGATCGACGCCGAACTGATCGCGTGGGTGCGCTCGGCGTACGAGGCTGCGGGCTGACCGTGGCCGCGCCGCGACGCTATCTCGGCTGGCCCGGCGCGCGAAACGCCCACGCAGCGCTCGGAGTAGCGCTTCGACATCGTCTGGCGCTGCTTCGCGTGCTCCGTGGTTTCGGCGCGGCCGCGCTTCGCATCCTTGTCCGCCTCCGCGTCGAGCCTTCGCGTCTCGTCCAGCAACTGGGCGCACATGTGCGGATTCGTCGTTGTTGGCCTTGGGATCGTCGCGGAAGCTTGAGCGGCTTGGCCGCGGCATCGCACGGCCGCATCCGAGTAGGTCGTCTTGCCCGTGGCGTCCGTGCACTTGTACACCTGGCCCCACGCGGCGGACGCAAGCGCGAACAGCGCCGGAGCGACGATCACGGACAAAACCCGACGGAGCGAGGAAGAGCGCATGCGGGAAATTATACTGGCGGACGCCGTCGAGGAACGCGCGCGGCGCCCGCACGGCGACGGCTGGCGCCGCCGGCCCGACGACAGGAGTCGAGCATGTCCCAGGAGCGTACCCCACAAAGCGACTACCTGCTGCGTCTCGGCAGGAGGATCCTCGCCCCGTACACGAGGCTGCCGGCGGCGCGGGCGGCGATGATCACGGGCTCCGTCGCCGAGGGGATCTCGGACCATTATTCCGACCTCGACATGACCGTCTACTACGAGGGCGAATTGCCGAGCGAGGAAACGCTGGCGCGGATCCGGATGGACAACGGCGCGCCGGAGCGCGCGTGGCTCATCGGCGAGCGCGCCGAGGGCAACATCGCGGAGGCGTACGAGCTCCACGGCGTGCAGGCGCAGATCGGGCACGCGACGATCGCCGCGTGGGAAAACGACATCGCCGAGGTGCTGGAGCGGTGGAACGCGGACACGCCGCTGCACAAGGCGATGTCGGGAACCCTCATCTCGATCGCCGTCCACGGCGAGCCGTACATCGACCGCTGGAAGGCGAGGATCGCCGCCTATCCGTACGGACTCGCGCGCGCGATGGTGACCTCGCGGCTCCAGTTCTTTCCTGTCTGGTACGTGCAGGATGCGCTCGACGCGCGCGACGCCACCCTGTGGCATTTCCAGATCCGCGCCGAGACGGCGTACAACGTGCTCGGCATCCTCGCGGGCTTGAACCGGCTCTACTTCACGACATTCCAGTTCAAGAAGATGCGGAGCTTCGTCGACGAGATGCAGGTGAAGCCGGACCGGCTCGCCGACCGGCTGGACGAGCTTTTCCTGCTCTCGCACGCGGCCGCGGCGGCCTCGCTCGAGCGGCTCGTCGACGAGGTGGTGGCCTTGGTCGAGCGCCATATGCCCGACGTCGACGTGGCTGTCGTGAAGCGGCGGGTCGGCGGGCGGCGTCCGGCGTGGCACTACGTCGCCGAACCCGGCTGAGCAGGCTCCGCGGCCCTGCCCGCAAGGGCTCGCCCCAGTGCGGGCGCTCGAACATGGTGCACCGCAATAGAGCCGTCATCAATTCCCTTTACTGTCCGACCCGTTTCGGGTGGAATGGCGGTCGGGGAAACCGCGCCCGGGCCGCCACGTCCGGGTCGGTACAAGTCGAATTCACTGGCAGAGGAGCTCTCGCAATGTCCAAGTCGATATTCCGCAGCCTGATCACGTGTGTCGCCGCGGTTGCCGTGTCCGCTTTGATCGCGGGTCCTGCGTTTGCACAGAAGACCAAGATCACCGTCTACACCGCGCTCGAAAACGATCAGCTCGGGCCGTACAAGACAGCGTTCGAAACGGCGAATCCCGACGTCGAGATCGCCTGGGTCCGCGACTCGACCGGCGTCGTCACCGCCAAGATCCTGGCGGAGAAGGACAATCCGCGCGCCGACATCATCTGGGGCCTCGGCGCCTCGAGCATCGCGCTCTTCGACTCGATGGGGCTGCTCGAGCCGTACACGCCCAAGGGCGCCGATCAGCTGAAGCCGGCGTTCCGCAGCGGCAAGAGCCCGCTGGCCTGGACCGGCATGGACGCGTGGCTCGCGGTCATGTGCTACAACACCATCGAGGGCGCCAAGAAGAACCTGCCGAGGCCCGCGTCGTGGGCCGACCTCGCCAATCCCGTCTACAAGGACTCGATCGTGATGCCCAACCCGGCGTCGTCGGGCACGGGCTACCAGGCCGTCTACGCGTGGATCCAGATGATGGGCGAGAAGGCGGCGTGGGAGTTCATGGACAAGCTGCACCAGAACATCGCCGTGTACACGCACTCGGGCTCGGCGCCCTGCGTGCAGGCCGCGAAGGGCGAGCGCGTGATCGGCATCGGCTTCGACATGCGCGGCGCCAAGGAGAAGACCGGCGGCGCGCCGATCGACATCATCCTCGCCAAGGAAGGCGCGCCGTGGGACATGGAAGCCACCGCGATCGTGAAGGGAACGAAGAACCTCGCCGCGGCGCATAAGCTCGCCGACTTCGCCGTCAGCAAGGGCGCGTACGAGCTCTACGGCAAGTACTACGCGATCGTCGGCTACCCGGGCATGAACCCGGCGCCGCCGAACTACCCGCCGAGCGCCGACGCGGCGATGGTAAGGATCGACCTCGCCAAGATGGGCGAGGAGCGCGCGAAGATCCTCGCCGAATGGACCAAGCGCTACGACAGCAAGTCGGCGCCGAAATAGCACCGGACCCGACGACGCGACACCAACAGGACACCGTCCGCGCCGCGGCTTGCGCCCGGCGCGGATTGTTTCTGTGGACATGACGGACACCGGCGCCAAGGCGGGCCCCGCCCCCTACCTGCGCATCGAGCGTCTGACGAAGCAGTTCGGGGCGTTCGCCGCGCTGAAGGACATCTCGCTCGAGATCTTTCCGGGGGAGTTCGTCTGCTTTCTGGGGCCGTCGGGCTGCGGCAAGACGACGCTGCTGCGTGCCATCGCCGGGCTCGACATCCAGACGTACGGACGCATCTTCCAGGCCGACCGGGAGATCTCGAACCTGCCGGCTTCGCATCGCGATTTCGGCATCGTCTTCCAGTCGTACGCGCTGTTCCCGAACCTCACGGTCGCCGCCAACATCGGCTACGGCCTCGTGAGCCGCGGCGTGCCGAAGGTCGAGATCCAGACGCGCGTCGTCGAGCTCCTGCAGCTCGTGGGCCTGCCGGAGTCCGCGCGCAAGTATCCGGCGCAGCTCTCCGGCGGCCAGCAGCAGCGCGTGGCCGTCGCGCGCGCGCTGGCGCTCTCGCCCGGCCTGCTGCTGCTCGACGAGCCGTTGTCCGCGCTCGATGCCCGCGTGCGCGCCCACCTGCGAACCGAGATCCGGCGCCTGCACCAGCGCCTCAAGATCACGACGATCATGGTCGACGCACGACCAGGAAGAGGCGCTGACGATGGCCGATCGCATCGTCGTCATGAACCACGGCGTCATCGAGCAGATCGGCACGCCGACCGAGGTCTACCGCAAGCCGTCGAGCGCGTTCGTCGCGGACTTCGTCGGCACCACCAATTTCCTGCCGGGCGTCGTCGTCGACCAGGGACACGTGCGCTTTTCCGGCATCGATCTCGCGTGCGAGCTCGGCATCCGCCCCGGCGCCGGTCATGACGTCACGCTCGCCATCCGGCCCGAGGATGTCGTCGTGCGCAACATCTCGACCTCGACGCCCAACGCGTTCCGGGCGCGGATCGCCGAGATCGAATTCCTGGGCTCGTTCTGCCGCGTCGGGCTCGCGCTCAACGGCGGCGGCCCCGCGCTCGTCGCCGATTTCTCGATCAACGTCGTGCGCGACCTGGCGATCGACGAGGGCAAGGAGATGCTGGTCGCGCTGCCGCCGGAGCGGCTGCGCGTCTTTCCGCGGGCGCCGAAAACACCGTGACGGCGGTGGCGGCACCGGTCGCGCAGCGGCCGCGGCGGCCATGCCGACGGTCCGCCGCCGGCTCGACCGCGACGACATCGTCATGCGGGCGGGCCTCTGCCTGCTGATCGGCTGGATGCTGGTCGCGCTGATCCTGCCGCTCTGGACGCTGCTGTCGAAGAGCTTCGAGAACCAGGATGGCAAGTTCGTCGGCCTCGCCAACTACATCCACTATTTCTCGACCCCGGCGCTCTTCTATTCGGTGTGGAACAGCCTGTTCGTGGCGGTCGCCTCCACGCTGATCGTGCTGCCGCTCGCGTTCGTCTATGCGTATGCGCTGCAGCGGAGCTGCATGCGCTGGAAGGGGCTGTTCCAGGCGCTCGCGCTGATCCCGATTCTCGCGCCGTCGCTGCTGCCCGCGATCTCGCTCATCTACCTGTTCGGCAACCAGGGCTTTCTCAAGGACCTGCTGTTCGGCGGCTCGATCTACGGCGCCGGCGGCATCATCGTCGCGCAGGTCTTCTACTGCTTTCCGCATGCGTTGATGATTCTGGTGGCCGCCCTGTCGATGGCGGACGCGCGGCTCTACGAAGCCGCCGACGCGCTCGGCGCATCGAAGACGCGGATGTTCTTCACCGTCACCCTCCCCGGCGCCAAGTACGGCGTGATCAGCGCGGGGTTCGTCATCTTCACGCTCGTCATCACCGATTTCGGGATCGCCAAGGTGATCGGCGGCAGGTTCAACGTGCTCGCGACCGACATCTTCAAGCAGGTGATCGGCCAGCAGAACTTCGAAATGGGCGCCGTCGTCGGCTTCGTGCTGCTCATTCCCGCGGTGATCGCCTTCGCCGCAAACCGCTACACCGAGCGCCGGCAGGTCGCGCTGGTGACGGCGCGCGCCGTTCCGCTCGAGCCCAAGCCTGCGCCGCGCCGCGACTGGCTGCTGTTCGCGTTCTGCGCCGTGGTAGGCGGTCTCATCTTCGGCATCCTCGCCATGTCGGCGTGGGCGTCCTTCGTGACGCGCTGGCCGTACAACCTCGCACTGACGCTCAAGAACTACGCCTTCGGCGACTTCGACACCAACGGCTGGTCGGCATACTGGAACTCGGTGATCATGGCGTCGTGGACCGCGGTGATCGGCACCTTCGTCGTGTTCCTCGGCGCGTACCTCCTCGAGAAGACGCGCGGCTTCGCGTGGGGACGCGGCATCCTGCAGTTCATGGCGATGCTGCCGATGGCCGTGCCCGGCCTGGTCATCGGTCTTTCCTACATCTTCTTCTTCAACGCGAAGTGGAATCCATTCGGCTTCATCTACGCGACGATGATCATCCTCGTCGTCAACTCGATCACGCACTTCTACACGGTGTGCCACCTCACGGCCACGACGGCGCTGAAGCAGATCGACAGCGAGTTCGAGTCGGTGTCGGCGTCGCTGAAGGTGTCGCTGCTGCGCACGATGGCCCGCGTGACCGTTCCCGTCTGCCTGCCGTCGGTACTCGACATCAGCATCTATCTGTTCGTCAACGCAATGACCACCGTGTCGGCGGTGATCTTCCTCTATTCGACCGACACCAAGCTCGCCTCGGTCTCCATCATCAACATGGACGAGGCCGGCTTCACGGCGGTGGCCGCCGCCATGGCGATGACCATCGTCGCCACGTCGGCCGGTGTGAAGATCGCGCACGTGCTGCTGACGCGCCGGCTCGACCGCACGACGCAGGCCTGGCGCAGGCGGTAGGAGCGCGAGCGCGAAGGCAGAGCCCTGCGGGCGCCTGGGGCACGAAGCCCGAAGGGCTCTGCCTTCGCGCTACAGCGCCGTCACGATCTACTTCAGCGCCGGTCGCAGCGAAACGGACGGATCGGCCCAGTCGCTGTTGGGCACCTGCGCGAACCACCCCGGCCTCCCGGGATCGCGATCGTACGGATACCCGCCGAGCTCGCGGTAGAGCTCGTGATACTTCGCGAGCTTCTCGCGGTCGAGCGTCACGCCGAGTCCCGGTCCGTCCGGCACGCGGATGGCGCCGTTTTCGTAGCGCATCCGGCCGCCGACGATGACGTCGTCGGTGAGGTGATGGTAATGCGCGTCGGCCGCATAGCCGAGGTTGGGCACGACCGCCCCCATGTGCAGCATCGTCGCGAGCTGGATGCCGAGCTCGCCCGAGCTGTGCACCGCGACGCCGAGGCCCATCGTTTCGCACACGCCGGCGGCCTTGATGCACGGCCGGATGCCGCCCCAGAACGTGGTGTCGAGCAGGATCACGTCGACGGCACCCGACTGGACGTTGGATGCGAGCTGCTCGAAGTTGACGACCACCGTGTTGGTCGCGATCGGCAACGGCACGAATTCCTTCAGCCGCTTCAGTTGCGGCATACCCCAGACCGGGTCCTCGAAGTAGTCGTTGCGAAGGTCGAGGATGCCGCGACCGAACGCGATGGCATCCGCGAGCGACAGCGCGGAATTCGGATCGTAGCGAAAGCGCTCGCCCGGCAGCGACGCCGCGAGCGCGCGGTAACACGCCAGCTCGTGGGCCGGCGGATACACGCCGCCTTTCAGCTTGTGCGAGGTGAAGCCGTGCGCCGCCTTCAGCGCGGCCGCTTCGGCGACCAGTTGCTCGGGCGTGCGCACTTCTCCCTTGCCGGTCACGGGGTCCGCGTACCGGAAGAAGAGGTAGCTTGCGAACTCGACGGCATCGCGGAGCTTCCCGCCGAGGAGCGCGTGCACGGGAACGCCGAGCCTTTGGCCCATGATGTCGAGGCACGCGAACTCGATCGCCGCGTGGAGCTGCGTGCGGTTGTTGTAGAGGCTCGCGGTCGGATTGCAGATCTTGAGCCGCAGTGCCTCGAGTGCGAACACGTCGTGCCGGTCGAGATAGCTCAGGAGGCCGGTGAAGGCGCGCGTGGCGTCCTCCCCGCCGCCGCCCATTTCCCCCAGGCCGACGTAGCCGTCCGCGGTCTCGACCTCGACGATCGTGCGCACGAAGCGGCCCCAGTGGGCGCCGTTGCTGTGCAGCAGCGGCGCTTCGAGCGGAACGGTGACGGGCGTGGCGCGAATCGCGGCGATCGTGGTGGCCATGGCGGGAACGGGTAATCCGGAGAAGGTGCCCCTATTGTGCGGGCGATCGGCGCTTCGCGCTATGGAACCTAACTGAGCGGCGCCTCGAGCAGGCAGCCGAACTCGCGCGCGAAGTCGACCGACACGCGCGCGTGCACGGCACCCTGCTGGTCGAAGAACCGTTGCGTTCCGGCGGTGGTGAACACGCCTTCGTGCCAGATGTTCGGATGAATGTAGAGCCCGCGGCTGCCGTCGAAGCGAAAGCACACGAATTGCGCGGGCACGACGTCGTCGCCCGGCAGCGCGAGCGGCACGAGGAAGGGCTTCCTCTCGAGCGGGAAGAAGAGCTGCCCGCCGTCGGGATGGTAGTTCGCGTGCCAGAGCATGATTCGCCGCGGCGCGCGCGTGTGCGTGGGATCGGCGCGGCCGGGCTCCTCGCCGTACGCGAGGATGTAGTGGCCGCCGACGGCTTGGTTGCGGCCGTAGAGGATGTCCCCCTTCCACTCGCTGACGAACGTGCCCGTGGTCGTCCCGCCCTGGTCGCCGGTGTCGGGGTCGACCGGCCGCGAGCCCTGCGCCGGCCAGCGAACGATCTCGATCCTGCACTTCGCGGGATCGTCGACGAGAAAGCCGTAGCGGTCGAGCGCCGCCGGCGTCGCGTCGACAACCGGCATCGTGACGCGGGCGAGGTTCGCCGGCAGGTCGGGATTGAGATAGTCGAACACCGGCATGCGAATTCTTCCGGTTGTCAGAAATACGCGAGCAGCCGGCCGCAGGCGATCACGCCGATCCAGAGCAGCAGCGACACGGCTGCCGCCGTGCGCACACGCCGTGGCGGCAGCGTTGCGACTTCCCACTGCCCGGCGTTCTTCAGCGCGCCGACGTGCAGCCATGCCGCGTTGAGCCCCCCCAGCACGATCAGCGTCATCTTCACCAGGAAGATCGGCAGTGTCGCGAAGTCGGCGGCGTGGGCGGTGAACATCAGCGAGCCGGTCACGGCCGCGACGCCGAAGCCCGCGAGCGTCCAGGGCAGCACGTTGCGGGTCACCGCCACTGCCGAGACACTGCGGCCGAGGCCGAGCAGCCGCAAGTCGACGATGACGATCGTGCCGAACAGCAGGGCGAGGCCGATGATGTGCACGGTCTCGACGGCCGGATAGGCCCACAGCGCCTCGCGCATCCATCGTCCGACGCCCGACGTTTCGAGCGAGTCCATGTTCATTGCCATCGCCGTCCGCTCCGCGCCGCGTCAACGCAGCTCGACCGTCTTGCCGGCGATCGTGATTCGCTCGGCGCGCATCTCCTCCGGCTTGTTGCGGTTGGGATAGCCTTCGACGGACGCCGTCGCCCCGGCTTTCAGCGATTCCCTGGCCAACCCGCGCATGTCCATCCGCGACGGCGGCGCCAGCACGACGATCCAGGTCTTGGCCGGCGTCTTCAGATGGATCGATCCGTGCGGATGCTCGTAGGCGGATTCCTCGATCGTGCCGGTGAGCTTCAGCAGTTGAGATGCATCGTATTCGCTCCAGCCGTGGTGAGCGAAGACCGCGAGCGGAAGCGCAACTGACGCCGCGACTAGAAGCTGCAATCGATTCATTTCCGGCCCCTGGCAAACGGTGACGCACTCGACACGAATCATTGTAGCAAGCGTCGGCGCGCCGGATAGACCGGTCCTGAATCAACCGCGCCGCAACTCCTCGTATGACACGAGCCTGCCGGCAATGGCACTTGCGGCAACGGTCGGCGGACTCGCGAGCCAGACCTGCCCGGGTCCGGAGCGCCCCGGGAAATTCCGGTTGATCGCGCTTACGGTGACCTGCTCCTTTGAAATCGAGGAGCCCGGACCGCAATTGGCGCACGCCCCGCACGCGGGCTGGAGGATCTCGGCGCCGACCGCCTCGAACGCCGCGAGATAGCCGCGCCGGATGCAATAGTCCCGCACGGCGGCGGTCCCGAATTGCAGATAGAGCGCGACGCCCGGCGCCACCCGGAGCCCGCGCGCCGCGGCCCACGCCAGGACTTCGTGATAGCGATCGAAATCCTCCCGCTTTCCGGCGGTGCACGATCCGCCGTAGGCGATGTCGACCTTGACGCGCTCCGTCAGCGTCGCCAGCGGCACACCGTTGCCAGGGTCGCCGGGGCGCGCCACCATCGGCGACAGGACGGAGGCGTCGATGCGCAGGACCTCGGCGTACCGTGCGCCGGGATCGCTCCGCATCCACGGTTCGAGCTTGAATTCGACACCGCGCCGCTCTTTCAGGAAGCGGACTGTTTCGCCGTCCGGCTCGACGATGCCTGTGAACCCGCCCAACTCGGCGGTCATGTTCGTCAGCGTTGCGCGTTCGTCCGTCGACAGGGCGCCGACCACGCTGCCACCGAACTCGAACACCTTGCCGACGCCTGCCCCCGATCGAATCACAGGGTCGGCGAGCAGGTGCAGCACGAGGTCCTTCGCGGTCACCCCTGCCGGCAGGCGGCCGTTGAACTCGACTCGAAGAACGTCGGGCATGACCATGCGCACCGCGCCGGTCACGAAGGCATTGGCCATGTCGGTAGTGCCGATGCCGAATGCCACGCAGCCCACCGCTCCGCTGTGCGGCGTGTGCGAGTCGGTGCCGACGACAAGTTGGCCCGGAAGCGCGTAACGCTCCGCCATCATCGCGTGCGAGATGCCCTCGGATCCGGTATTGCCGGCGTCTCCGGCGGATAGCTGCGGTTGCAGGTACCCGTGCTCCACCAGATGAAAGCGCCGCGCGAAAGCACGGTGCGCCCGGGACAGGCCGGCCACGTTCCCGACCAGGTTCCCTTTGACGTGCACAGGACTGCGATGCACGTAGGACAGGTGATCCTCGAACGTGAGGATCGACCCGGGTTCGAACAGCGTCAGATCGGTGCCCAACGCATCGTCCAGCAGGTGGGCACACATGCCCGTGTAGTACTCGTGGATGAACCTGAAGTCGGCGCGGACGAAACCTCCCTGACCACGCGCAAGGCGCAACGGCGTGTCGGGCGTCTCGATCGCGTGACGGGCGACGATCTTTTCAAAGAGAGTCAGCGGAGGGCCCGGCGGCGGCACACGCGGCATTCGTCTCGCTCGTTGGCCGCACATCCTGCAACCTCGCTCGCCCGTAGGCCAGGAGCCCGCCGAGGCGGACGATGGTGGCGGCCAGCGCATCGCGACCGGCGAGCAGCTCGTCGAGGTCGATGGCCTCGCCGTTCTGGATTCTGCTCACGAGGCCAAAATCGGTCGCGGTCAGCAAACCGACGTTGTCCGCGTTCTGCCGATAGATGCGCTCGAAGCTTTCGGCGATGACAAGGCGGATGCCGGCCGACCGTTCGGCCACCACGCTGTGCTCGCGCGAGCTGCCCTTGCCGTAGCGGCGTCCGGCGACGACGACTTCGACACCCGCGGCGCGAATCGCATCACGGCCGATCGGCGTTTCGTCGCCGGCCTCGAATCCCGTGTAGGGGTAGCGACCGAGCGTGGCGTCGTAATGCACCATCGCCGGCAACGGACAGATCTCATCGGTCGAGATGTCGTCGCGCAGCGGCGCGGCGTCGGTCAGGCCTGCGACCGCTCCGCTCAGTCGAGCCCGCACCACCGCCGGGCTGTTGCTGAGGAACAGGACGTGCGAGTTGAAGCGAAGCGATGGCATGGTCGTGCGGCCACGGTCAGCCCGAGTCCACCGTAGCCGCAAGTATAGCGGCCTGCGTTCGATGGGGCGCGTCCGCCCGAAGGACGGTCCTTGCGCCGCCATATGTCTGTAAGATTTACAAACACCGAGAGCCGCCTGGACGGCGTTGCCCGTCCCCAACCACGGTGCAGGGAGCCCCGATGCGCATCGAGACCGAGGTCAAGCTGGACTTCAAGGACGTGCTGATCCGCCCGAAGCGGAGCACGCTTTCGACGCGCTCGAACGTCGACGTGTCGCGCGAGTTTCACTTCCGGCACACGCAGACCGATTATCACGGCGTGCCGATCATCGCCGCCAACATGGACACCATCGGCACCTTTGCGATGGCCCGCGCGCTGGACGCGCATCTGCTCTCGACGGCGCTGCACAAGCACTACGCGGTGGACGAGCTCGTCGCGTTCTTCAAGGGCCTCGAGCGCAAGTCGGCCGCGTTCTACTCGATGGGCATTGCCCCGGCAGATGAGGAGAAATTCGACCGCGTGGTAAAGGCGACGGGCACCGGCGCCGATGCGGCGGTGCGCTACCTGTGCATCGACGTGGCGAACGGCTACACCGAGAGCTTCGTGCGCCTGGTCGCCAAGATGCGCGGGCGCTATCCGCACTTGGTGATCATGGCCGGCAACGTCGCCACGGGGGAGATGACCGAGGAGCTGATCCTCTCGGGTGCGGACATCGTCAAGGTGGGCATCGGTCCCGGGTCGGTGTGCACGACGCGCAAGATGACCGGCGTCGGCTATCCGCAGCTCTCCGCGATCGTCGAATGCGCGGATGCCGCGCACGGGCTCGAAGGCCACATCTGTGCCGACGGCGGCTGCGCGACGCCCGGCGACGTGGCCAAGGCTTTCGGCGGGGGCGCCGACTTCGTGATGCTGGGCGGGATGCTCGCCGGCCACGCCGAATGCGCGGGCGACGTCGTCGAGCGGGAGGGCGTCAAGTTACAGCGCTTCTACGGGATGAGCAGCCGCAGCGCCATGGAGAAGTACTCCGGGGGCGTCGCGCAATACCGCGCGCCGGAGGGGAAGGAAGTGCTCGTACCCTACCGCGGTCCGGTCGACGCCACCGCACAGGAGCTCCTCGGCGGCGTGCGCTCGGCCTGCACCTACGTCGGAGCGCGGCGCCTGCGCGAGCTGTCGAAGCGGACGACGTTCGTGCGCGTTTCCCAGCAGCTGAACGAGACGTTCGGCCGCTCGTAGCCGGCGCCGAACGGGACCGGGCCGCCGCGCCTTCGCCGCGGGACACTTCGATGGAATGGCTCCTCGTCGTCGCGGCCATCGTCATCGGCGTGCCGGCGGCCGCGTGGCTCGCGCAGGACAGCCTCATCTTCTTCCCGCAGCCGGTGCCGTCGACGGCGCATCTTCCGGCGCACGCCGTTTCGTACACGGTCGCGGCCGCCGACGGCACGCGTCTTCACGGCTGGATCGCGCAAGGCAGCGCCGTTCCGGCCCCGACGGTCATCTACTTCGGCGGCAATGCCGAGGAGGTCTCGCACACGCTCGCCGACCCGCGCTGGCCGCGGCACTGGACGATCGTCGCGCTCAACTACCGCGGCTACGGCACGAGCGACGGGAAGCCGGGCGAGCAAGAGCTCGTCGCCGATGCGCTGTCGATCCACGACGCCGTCGTGACGACGTGACGGCATCGACGCGAAGCGCATCGTCGTCTTCGGGCGCAGCCTGGGCACCGCGCTGGCCGTGCGCGTCGCCGCGCAACGGCCGGTCGCGGGCGCCATCCTGGTGTCGCCGTACGACAGCCTCGCGGCCGTCGGCCGCCATCACTATCCGTGGCTGCCGGTTTCGCTGCTGCTCAGGCACCGCTTCGACGCCGAAGCCGACGCGCGAGGCTGCACCGCGCCGATGCTCGCGCTCGTCGCCGACCGGGACACGATCATCCCGGTCACGCGCTCACGCGCGCTCTACGACGCCTGGGTGGGTCCGAAAGTCTGGCAGGTCTTGCCCGGCGTCGACCACAACTCGCTCGGAGCGACTCCCGACTTCTGGCAGGGCGTGAACGAGTTCCTCGCCCGGCGGTAGCGAGGTCTTTCGTGCAGCATTTCGAGTCCGCGAACGTCGCCCTGCGCCGGCTCATGCAATCCTGCAGCGCTTCCTCGACCGCGACCGCCGCCGTTGGCACGAGTTGTGCCTCGTACGAGCATCTAGACAGGATGGACCTATCCCTTGCTCGAAGTCCTGAATCCAGCCCGTCGGGGGCACGCCGGACCGCTGGTCAATGTGACGGCGGCGAACCATTTTTGGCACTTGTTGCCGCGGCACGACCCCGTCGCCGCGCAACGGGCGCTGTCGGAGGCGCTCTCCGACCTTGCGAGGCGGACCCACCCGAACGTCGATCAGGTTCGCGCGCTGCTCGGAATCGACCAGCTCGCCCGAAGCCTGGCCGACGCCTTGCTGGTGGATTACAGCATCGGGCGAAGCGCGCAGCCGCATGCTTCCGAAGCATGGCAGGCGGCGTTCGAGCTTTCCCAGTCGTTCGCGCAGGCGTTCGAGCACGCGCTCCGGTACCTCCGCGACGAAAACCCGCCCCGTGTCCCGCCGGAATACCTTTCGACCGTCCTGCTCCGCTTGTTCCAGCATCGGCAAGTCGAGTTCCTGCTGCGGCCATTCGTCAGCGAGCGTTCCCTCCCCGACTGCTGGATCGAGCTCCACACCGCCTATCTGCACGCCGACGCCGCCGGCCTGCTGGCGCAGCCGCTGGTTTCCCGCCGAAGCGACGAGGCACGCGGCGACGAGAGCACGCTCGAACGCGAATTCATCCACGTGCTGCTGATGGAATTGTTGAACGTCGGACAGCTATCGCCCCACGATGCGTTCTGGGTGAGCCGGCAGATCCCGCGCTGGCGTGCCGTCCTTTCGCTGCAGGCGAAACGCGTCCGCGCATCGGCCGAGCCCATCGAACATTGCTTCGTCGTCGATCTCGGCAATGCCGAGGGGCTCGTGCGGCCGGCGAGGTCGACGACGGGGACGCACCGGTACCTCGACCCTGCGCCGATGCTGGCGCTGCTCAGGGACGAAATCGCGGCATTGCGCGATCCTGCGGGTCAGCTGGACGACTCGGCGCCGATACGCCGCGGCCGGCAACTCAAGCTGCTGCGCAAGGTCCACGCGATCTGTCAGCCGAAACTGGAGCGGATCGACCGTCGCGGAGATCGGTTGCCGATGGTGTCGACGGTCAAAGCGGTCGTGGGTCTGCCCCATATCACGCGGATGTTGCGTCACGAGAAGCTTGGAAGGACCAACGCGGCGCCCCCGGCGATCCCCGGAGCCGAGGGCCGCACGGGCGCGGACCGCGACAGCCTGGATACGTCCACGGGCTTGCCGTCCGACGGCGCCCACGGTCCGGCGGGGCCCAGCGGTGACTATGGCGTGCCGCACCAGGAGTGGCAGCTCAAGGATCGCAGCGCATCCGGGTGCCGATTGCGTGGCACAATCGCGAACCCGAATCGGGTCCTGCCGGGCACGCTGATCGCGTTTCGTGAACGGGACAGCCTGCCGTGGACGTTGGTGATCGTGCGCCGGCTCCGGAAACGAATCGGCGACCGCGTCGATATCGGGGTCGAATACGTCGGCCAGAATCCGTTGGGCGTATCGCTCGTCGCGCAAAGCGATCCCGCGGGAGGGCCGAATGCGGAACCGGACGGGAAGCGCAACCGGTGCACGGGGCTTTATCTCCGGGCGAGCTCCGAGTACCCGAAGATACCGTTCAACACGCTGATCCTGTGGCCGCGTGAGTACAAGGTGGGCCGCTGTCTGGTGCTGCGGTCGGACGCAGCCAATTACACGGTGCGCCTGAAGGAGCCGATCGAGGAGCAGGACGGCTTCATCTGGCTCCCGTACGAGATCGTGGATCGTCGAGCGGGTGGCACGGACATGTTGCAGGAAGTCGCGTAGCCCCCTCGTTGCACCGCCTCGAGGGTCAGTACTTCGAGTCCGCGAACGCCGCCTTGCGCCGGTTCATGTAGTCCTGCAGCGCCTCGTCGATCGCGGGATCGAGCGGCGGCGCCTCGTAGCTCGCGAGCTGCTTCTTCCAGCTCGCGTTGGCGCGCTGCGCGAGGTCCTGGCTGCCTTCGGCTTCCCATTGCTCGAAGCTGTTGTTGTCGGCGATCGGCGAGCGATAGAACGCGGTCTCGAAATTCGCCTGCGTGTGCGCGCAGCCGAGGAAGTGCTTGCCGGGACCGACGTCGCGGATCGCATCCATCGCCTGGCCGTTCTCGGAGAGATCCACGCCCGCGAGCAGCGTGTGCATCATGCCGGCCTGGTCGACGTCCATGACGAACTTCTCGTAGCCCATCGACAGGCCGCCTTCGAGCCAGCCCGCGGTGTGCAGCACGAAGTTCACGCCGCCGAGGCACGTCGGCAGCAGCGTGTTGGCCGACTCGTACGCGGCCTGCGCGTCGGCGATCTTCGATCCGCACAGCGCGCCGCCGGAGCGGAACGGAACGCCCAGGCGCCGCGCGAGCGCGGCCATGACGAAGAGCACGAGCGCGGGCTCGGGCGTGCCGAACGTCGGCGCGCCGGACTGCATCGAGATCGACGACGCGAAGCTGCCCAGCACCACCGGCGCGCCGGGCGCCACGAGCTGGACGAACGCCATGCCGGACAGCGCCTCGGCGAGCGTCTGCGCGGCCGTGCCGGCCACGGTGACCGGCGACATCGCCCCGGCGAGGATGAACGGCGTGATGATCGTCGCCTGATTGTTGCGCGCGTAGACCTTCGCGGCGCCCAGCATCGTGGCGTCGTAGGTCATCGGCGAGTTCGCGTTGATGAGGTTGATGATCACCGTCTTCGGCTTGTCCGTGGCGGGATCGATGTACTGGTCGCCGAACAGGATCTTCGCCATCTCGACGGAATCCTGCGCGCGCTCCGGGTGCGTGACCGAGCCCATGAAAGGCTTGTCGCTGTACTTCATGTGGCTGTACACCATGTCGAAGTGCCGTTTGTTCACCGGCAGGTCGACGGGCTCGCAGATCGTGCCGCCCGAGTGGTGCAGCGACGGCGCCATGTAGGCGAGCTTCACGAAATTGCGGAAGTCCTCGATCGTCGCGTAGCGGCGGCCTTCGTCGAGGTTGCGCACGAACGGCGACCCGTAGGCCGGTGCGAACACCGTGTGCTTGCCGCCGATCGGGACGCTGCGCGCCGGATTGCGCGCGTGCTGGACGAAATCGCGCGGCGCATTCGCCGTCACGATGCTGCGGCACATGCCGGGCGGACAGCGCACGCGCGCGCCGTCGATCTCGGCGCCGGCCGCCTTCCACACCTCGATCGCCTCGGGATCGTCGCGGTACTCGATGCCGATCTCCGCGAGGATGGTGTCGGCGTTGCGCTCGATCGTTGCGAGCCCCTCCTCGTCCAGCACCTCGTAGAGGCCGATCTTGCGCGTGATGTAGGGCATCGACAGGCCGGTGCGGGCCGCGCGGGCCGCGCGCTTGGCTTCGCGTCCGCCGCCCCGAAGGGCGCGAGGTGACGCTGCCGACGGTGCCTGTTGTTCGTCCATGGTCTCTCCTGCGGATCTCTCTTCGTGGGCCACCGTTCGCGGCACCTGGCGGCGCACTGCGGCGACCATCGAGTATGGCGAACCCCGCCGCTCGCGGCTGATCCCCCGGCGACGCCCCTTTGCGCGCGGACGCCATGCCCGCCGGCGGCCGGTCGGCCCCAATGGGATCCAGCCGACAGTATGCTAGATTCCCGACCCTATGCCATTGCCCCACAAGAGCCGAATCGTCATCGTCGGCGGTGGCGTCATCGGATGCAGCATCGCGTACCACCTTGCCAAGCGCGGCGAGCGGGACGTCGTTCTGCTCGAGCGCCTGCAGCTCACGCACGGCGCGACATGGCATGCGGCCGGCCTGGTCGGCCAGCTTCGAAGCAGCAGCAACCTCACGCGGCTCATGCGCTACGGCGCCGAGCTCTACGGCAAGCTCGAGGCGGAGACGGGACAGGCGACGGGATGGCACGGCGTGGGCAGCCTGCGCCTCGCCTCGTCGCCGGCGCGGTGGCAGGAGCTCAAGCGCTCGGCCACGATGGCGAAGGGTTTCGCCTTTCATGTCGAGCTCGTGTCGGCGCACCAGGCGCGCGAGCTCTTTCCCCTGCTCGACATCAAAGGCGTGGAAGGCGCCGCGTGGATCGAGGGCGACGGCTACGTCGATCCGACGAGCCTGACCAATGCCTACGCGGCCGGCGCGCGGGCGGGCGGCGCGACGCTGCTGCAGGGCGTGCGCGTGACGGGCATGAAGCGCCGCGGGCGGCGCGTGACGACCGTCGTCACGGACGCCGGCGACATCGAAGCCGAATGCGTGATCGACGCGGCCGGCATGTGGGGCCGGGAGATCGCCGCGATGGTGGGAACGCGCGTTCCCGCGTGCGCCGTCGAGCATCAGTACTTCGTCACGGAGAAGACCGACCGCATTCCGGCCGGCCTGCCCACGCTGCGCGATCCCGACGCCGATTTCTACGTGAAGCCCGAGCCCGGGGCGCTCGCCGTCGGCGGCTGGGAACCGAACACGCGACCCTGGGGTGCCGATGGCATCGCACGCGATTTCGGGCCCGAGCTGCTGGCGCCGGATTTCGATCGCTTCGCGCCGCTCGCCGAGGAAGCGGCGGAGCGCATCCCGGTCCTGAACGAAGTCGGAATCCGGCAGATGATCAACGGCCCGATTCCGATCACCGCGGACGGCGAGCCCGTCATCGGGCTCTCGCCCGAGCTCGACAATTTCTACCTGTGCTGCGGCTTCACGTCGGGCATCGCCGCGTCGGGGGGCGCCGGCTGGGTGATGGCGAACTGGATCGTCGACGGCGATCCGGGGCTCGACCTGTGGCCGTTCGACGTTCGGCGCTTCGGCGCGCCGCATTCGGTCAAGTCGTTCATGTACGACCGCGCGGTCGAGAGCTACGCGCGCTACTACCACATCGCGTGGCCGAACCACGACCCCGATGCGGGCCGCGGCGGCCGGCGCAGCCCGCTGCAC
Source organism: uncultured beta proteobacterium (assembly GCA_963724545.1). Classification (GTDB taxonomy): domain Bacteria; phylum Pseudomonadota; class Gammaproteobacteria; order Burkholderiales; family Casimicrobiaceae; genus CAIWHR01. The sequence goes on along the minus strand of CAVRVC010000011.1, from coordinate 48,693 downwards.
GGGACGCTGCTCGACGCGGGCGCCGTCTACGGCAACAAGTTCGGCTGGGAACGGCCCAACTGGTTCGGGGAGCCTGGAACCATCACCGTCGACGTGCCTTCGTATGAGCGCGGACCGGCGTTCGAGGCCATCGGCGCCGAGCACCGCGCCGTGCGCGAGCGCGTCGCGCTCATCGACATGACCTCGTTCTCGAAGTTCGAAGTGCGCGGCCCGGGCGCGCTCGCGCTCTTGCAGAAGCTCGCGGGCAACGATCTCGACCGGCCGGTGGGCACCGTCGTGTACACGCAGCTGCTCAACGAGCGGGGCGGCATCGAGGCCGACGTCACGATCACGCGGCTCGCGGACGACCGCTTCTACTTCGTCACCGGAAGCGCGCTGGGCGTGCGCGACCGCTCGACGATCGAGCGCCATCTCCCCGCCGACGGCGCCGTCGCGATCGACGAGCTCACGTCCGCGAAGGCCGTGCTGAATCTGTGCGGGCCCCGCTCGCGCGACGTGCTGGCGCAACTCACCGACGCACCGCTCGGGAACGACGCCTTCCCGTACATGAGCGCGCGGCACCTCGACCTCGGCTTCGCGCCGGTCCTCGCCCTTCGCGTGACCTACCTCGGCGAGCTCGGCTACGAGCTCCACGTTCCGGTCGAGTACGCGCTCCATCTCTACGAGAAACTGTGGGCGGCAGGCGCGCGTTTCGGCATCGCCAATGCCGGCTATCGCGCGGTCAACAGCCTGCGCCTCGAAAAGCACTACCTCGCGTGGGGCTCGGACATCACGCCGGACTACAACCCTTACGAAGCCGGGCTCGGCTTCTGCGTCGCGCCCGGCAAGGGCGATTTCCTCGCCCGTGCGGCGCTGGCCGAGATCAAGGCGGCGGGACCGAAGCACAAGCTCACGTGGTTTTCCGCGCCGCCCGAGATCAACCTCTTCGGCGGCGAAATCGTGCTGACGGGCGGGCGCGTGCTGGGCCGGGTCACGAGCGCCGGGTACGGCTACACGGTCGGCCGCAACCTGCTGTGCGCCTACGTCGCCGCCTCGGAGCCCGTACACGCCATGTATGAGGTCGAGGCCATGGGCGAGCGTCATCCCGCGGTGCACCACACGCGGCCGCTATACGATCCCGGCCGCCGGGCGATTCTGGCGTAGCCGCCGCGAGGAGCCTTCGATGTCCGACGCCCCTGCGCCTTCAGGCGACGATCTCGCCGCCCTCCTCGATCTGCGCCGCGACGGCCACGGCATGCCGCGCGCGTTCTATCTCCACGCCGACCTCTACGCGGCCGAAATGGCGCGCGTCTGGCAGCGCGGATGGCTGTTCGCCGGGTTCGCATTCGAGATCCCGAATCCCGGCGATTTCCTGACGCTCACCGTCGACACCTCGCCCGTGCTCGTGATCCGCGGCGACGACGGCCGGATCCGCGCGTTCCACAACGTGTGCCGGCATCGCGGCTCGCAGATCTGCCGGACCGAGACCGGCCACGCCCGTGCGCTCGTCTGCCCGTACCACAGCTGGACGTATTCGCGGCAGGGCGAGCTCGTCGCCTGTCACGGAATGCAGGACGGCGTCGACAAGTCGGTGCTGGGCTTGCGGCCGCTCGCAGCCGAGGTGTGCGCCGGCTTCGTCTACGTCTCGCTCGCCGAGGCGCCGCCTTCCATCGACGCTTTCCGCGCGCGTTTCGAAGCGGCCGGCGCGCCGCAGGGTTTCGACCGCGCGCGGATCGCGCACGTGACCGACTACGAAGTCGAGGCCAACTGGAAGCTCGTCTGGGAGAACAACCGCGAGTGCTACCACTGCACGCCGCGCCACCCGCAATACGTGAAATCGAACTTCGACGTCTACGAGGAGGAACACGCGTCCGAGGCCGTGCGGCAGAAGATCGCCGCCGCGATCGCGCGCATCGCGTCGAAGTGGGACGTGCCCGGCGACGGCGTCGCGCATCCGGCGGGCGGGCTCGCGACGTTTCCCGATCCCGACAACGACCTCTGGTACACGTGCAACCGCACCGCGCTCGCCGAGGGCTTCGCGACGGAATCGACGGACGGCGCGCGGGTCGCGCCGCTGATGGGCGACTATCCCGACGCCGACGTCGGCGTGCTGCGGATGCGCAGCCTGCCGAATTTCTGGCTGCACGCGAGCTGCGATCACGCGGTCGTGACACGGATGCTGCCGGCCGGGTTGCGCACGACGCGGATGCGGAGCTGGTGGCTCGTGCATCGGGATGCGCGCGAAGGCACCGACTACCAGCTCGACCGCCTGCTGCCTTTCTGGCATCTCACCAACGAGCAGGACTGGGAGATCTGCAAATGGCAGCAAAGGGGGATCGAGTCGATCGGCTACGTCCCCGGCCCGCTCTCCGAACGCAAGGAATACAACGTCGACGCGTTCATCCGCTGGTACCTGAAGGCGCTCCGGCCCTCCGGGGAAGCCGCGAAGGTCCGCGCCGTCTCCGGCGGGGCTTGAAAACGGCCCCGCCGGCGCCAAGATCAAGAGGTCGTCATTCCTGGGGATTACCGCCGTGACCGAAAACACCACCGCCACGCCGACCACGCCGACCGCGAAACCCTGGGCTTCCAGGCCGAGGTGCGGCAGCTGCTGCAGCTCATGATCCACTCGCTGTACTCGAACCGGGAGATCTTCCTGCGCGAATTGATCTCGAACGCGTCGGACGCCTGCGACAAGCTGCGCTTCGAGGCCCTCAACAACGAAGCGCTGTTCGAGGACGACTTCGAGCTCGCGATCCATGTCGATTACGACCCTGCGGCCCGGACGCTCACCGTCGCCGACAACGGCGTCGGCATGAATCGCGACGAAGTGATCGCGAACCTCGGCACCATCGCGAAGTCGGGCACGCGCGAGTTCTTCTCGCAGCTGACCGGCGACCAGCAGAAGGACGCCCACCTCATCGGCCAGTTCGGCGTCGGCTTCTATTCGTCGTTCATCGTCTCGGACAAGGTGACCGTCCACACGCGCCGCGCCGGCGAGAAGCCGGACCAGGGCGTCCTCTGGGAATCGGACGGCGGCGGCGAGTTCTCCATCGCGATGGCGGAGAGAAAGGCGCGCGGCACGTCCATCACCCTCCATTTGCGGGAAGGGCAGGACGACCTCCTCGCCGGCTCCAAGCTCCGCTCGATCATCCGCAAGTACTCCGACCACATCGTCCAGCCGATCCGGATGCCGAAGGAGGAATGGAAGGACGGCAAGCAGGAGAAGCAGGTCGAGGAGGAAACCGTCAACCAGGCCTCGGCGCTGTGGACGCGGGCGAAGGCCGACATCACCGACGAGCAGTACAAGGAGTTCTACAAGCACGTCGGCCACGACTTCGACGACCCGCTCGCGTGGAGCCACGCCCGCGTCGAGGGCCGGCAGGAGTTCACGCACCTGCTCTACATTCCCGCGCGGGCGCCGTTCGACCTGTGGGATCGCGACGCCCGCCACGGCATCAAGCTCTACGTGCGCCGCGTGTTCATCATGGACGACGCCGAGCAGCTGCTGCCTTCGTACCTGCGCTTCGTCCGCGGCGTCGTCGACTCGAACGATCTTCCGCTCAACGTCTCGCGCGAGATCCTGCAGGAGTCGAAGGACATCGAGGCGATTCGCGGCGGCTGCACGCGCAAGGTCCTCGCCCTGCTCGAAGACCTCGCCGCGAACGACAAGGAGAAGTACGCGAAGTTCTGGGAGGCCTTCGGCCGCGTGCTGAAGGAAGGCCCCGGCGAGGACATCGCCAACCGCGAGCGCATCGCGGGCCTGCTGCGCTTCGCGTCGACGCACGCCGACACGGCCGAGGCGAACGTGTCGCTCGCGGATTACATCGGCCGCATGAAGCCGGGACAGGACAAGATCTACTACGTGACGGCGGACTCGTTCAACGCCGCGAAGAACAGCCCGCACCTCGAGGTGTTCCGCAAGAAGGGCCTCGAAGTGTTGCTGCTGTCGGACCGCGTGGACGAGTGGGTTGTCGGGCATGTCACCGAGTTCGACGGCAAGGCGCTCGCGTCGGTCGCGAAGGGCGACCTCGATCTCGGCGCGCTCGAGGACGAGACCGAGAAGAAGGAACGGGAGCAGGAAGCGACCGAGCTCGGCGACCTTCCCGGCCGGATCAAGGCGAGCCTCGGCGAGCGCGTGAAGGAAGTCCGCGTCACGCATCGGCTCACCGAGTCGCCCGCGTGCCTCGTCGCCGACGAGCACGAGATGAGCGGCAATCTCGCGCGCCTCCTCAAGGCCGCCGGCCAGCAGGGACCGGCGTTCAAGCCCATTCTCGAGATCAACCCGAAGCATCCGGTGGTGCTGCGGTTGAAGACCGAGGAGGCGAAGTTCGACGACTGGTCCGCGGTGCTGCTCGACCAGGCGCTGCTCGCGGAAGGCGGCCAGCTCGACGACCCGGCGACCTTCGTCAAGCGGATCAACGCGCTGATGCTCGAAATGAGCGGCGAGAAATCGCGGATCATCCTTCCCGGCTGAGCGACGATCGCAGCGTGCCGCGTTCGAGATTCGACCTTGCGGGCAACTTCGGGTGACGACAGTCGGGCCTGTCCGCGGGCGGCCCGATCGCTGACGGGCGCAGATCGTGCAAGCCCGGTACGGACGCCGGAGCATCACTTCCGGGGCTTGATGCGGTCAGGTAGCCAAGAAGGCAACATCGGCTCAAACTGAAGTCGAATTCAATCGTTCATCCATCGGGAGCCTCAAATGAGTCACGCATCCATGCTGAAAGCCAGACGGCAGCACCAGAAAACCAAGAAACTTCTGGATGTCGCAGCCAAGCAGGCCAAACGGCTGGCGAAGCAGGCATTGGCGGGGCCGGTCGTGAAAAAGGAGAAGGTGAAGAAGGAAAAAGTGAAGAAAGAGAAGGTCAAGACCGAAAAAGTGAAAAAGGTCAAGCTGACCAAGGAGGAGCTTGGTAGGCAAGACGCGAAGAAGAACACTGCGGGCACCGGGAAGAAAGGCTCGTCCTAGCCCATCTCGACCCGGAACCGGCGCGGCCTCTAAAGCGTCGACGCTCCGCGCTGCAATATCTGCGGACCACCTCGAGGCACCCCGCGAGTCACGCTTTCCAGAATCGGCGCGACGCGATGCGCGCGCCTTCGGCCATCGCGGCCATCTTCGCCCACACGACGTCGGGGTCGACGGCCGATTGCCCGACCCACGTGCCGAAGCCGCAATCGCTGCCGGCCATCACGTTTTCGCGCCCGACGAGATTCGCGTAGCGTCCGATGCGCTGCGCGATCAGCTCGGGGTGCTCGACGAAGTTCGACTTCGATTCGATCACGCCCGGAATGATCATCTTGCCGTCCGGCAATTTGACCGTTTCGAACAGCGCCCACTCGTGCGCGTGCCGCGGGTTCGCGGCCTCCAGCGCGACCGCGTGCGGCTTTGCCTTGAACACGATGTCGATGACGTCCGCGAGGGCGACGTCGCAGTGGTGCGGCCCCTCGTAATTTCCCCAGCAAAGATGCATGCGTACAGTTTCTGGTGAAACGTTTCGCAGTGCGTGATTCAGCGCCTCGACGTGAAGGTCCGCCTTCTTGCGCCACTCGGGTAGGCTCAGGTCGGCATGCTGGATGTGGCGTCCCATGCCGAGATCGGGACAATCGATCTGCAGCATGATGCCGGCCTTCGTGATCGTCTCGTATTCATAGCGCATTGCCTCGGCGATCGCTTCGAGATAAGCCTCCTCGGCCGGGTAATGCTCGTTGCGGAAGAAGAGCGACACCACGCCCGGCGACGCCGCCGTCATGAACGCGCCCGCGACCTTCACCTTCGCGACCGCTGCCTTCAGATGCGCGACGTCGTTCACCACCGCCTGCGGATCGCGGACGCCGATCGGCGCGTTGCAGGCGGGCGTCTTGCGCCGCGAACGTCCGGGATCGCCGAACACGCGTTTCGCGAGGCGCGGGAAGTCGACGAGGTCCTGGTACACGAACGTGTTGCCCTCGCCGCCGAATCCGGCCAGCCGGTCCTTGATGTACGTTGCGTAGCTCGGCTTGCTCATCTCGCCGTCGTCGACCACGTCCACGCCGGCCTCCGCCTGCTTCGCGACGACCTCTTCGACCGCGAGACCCACGCGCGCCGCCAGCGCGGCGGGATCGACCGGCACGCCCTCCTCCTTCGCGAACATCGTCCGGATGAGGTCGTCGGGCCGCGGCAGGCTCCCGGTGTGCGTGGTCAGAAAGCGGTCGGTACTTCGGTTCATCGTATCTCTCCCGGCGGTGAAACTGGTTTGGACGAGGTGATCGATTCTACAAGGCCGAACCATTCGACCCACTGATAATTCCTCGCGCGAGGCGGCGCCGCAATTAGTGGTTGCGTCGGCGGGCGGCAGCGAACGCCAACCCGACCATAAGGAGCATGACCCCCGCGCCCGCAATTACCGGCCCGGTGCCGACGCGCTCCGCGAGGACACCCGCGAGCGTCACGCCGGCCGCCTGTCCGACAAAGAGGGTACATGCAAATAACGCGAGACTGCTGCCGCGCTGTGCAGGCGCCATCTGCGTTGCATTCACCTGCAGCGTGTTATGCAGCATGTAGAAGCCGAGACCCGCCACGAGGCAGGCTGCGCTGGCTATCAGTGGAATCGATCCGAGCGCGATGGCCGTAAAGGACAAGGCTAGGAGAATCCCGCCACCGCCCGTGAGACCCGGCTCGCCCAATCGCCGCAACAGTACGGGCGACAGCGCGGCATAGATGAGGCCGCCCGCGCCGAAGAGCATCACCACGGAGCCTGCTGCCGTCAGCCGGAGTCCGTATGCCCAGTGCAGATGCGTGGGTATGAACGCAAGCGCGCCAACCAGCAGGAAACCTTCGACGAAGACGGTAAGCAGCACGACGCGGGACCAGGGAGCCTTGAGCACCGACGCGAACCGCTTTGCAACATTGCCCGACGATCGCTGCGGCGCCTCCAGCCGCGAAGGGGCATGTCGCCACATGAGCCACGCCGCCGCTGCGAACCACACGGCAAGGGCGACGAACACTGGCCCGGCGCCGAGATAGTCGGCACCAACGCCGCCGAGCACCTGCCCCAGCGCTACTCCAAGCATATGACCGATGAGGAATCGTGCGAGCACCGGTTGCCGTCGTTCATACGGAACAGTGTCCCCGATCCATGCGAGCGAAAGCGGAATGAGCGCTCCGGCCGTCGCGCCGGCCAGCATCCGTGCGATCAATAGCGCGGGGAGCGTAGGCGCAAGCGCGCATGCCAATGATGTCAGCGTAGAGCCAATCGTCGCGAGCGTCACCACGCGATACTTGCCGAACCGATCCCCGATCGGACCGTACGCGAGCTGCAGCACGCCGTATGCGACGGCGAACGCGGTCACCGTTTGCGCCGCCGAACCCAAGGCCACGCCGTACTGGTGGCGAGATGGGGTAGGAGCGGATCGCACACCCGCAGCGCCGCGCCGGAGCCACAGGCTCCAAATGACAGCGCGACGATGGGGCTGACAGGGATGGGCTCGGCCGAGGTCACATCCAAGATGTCGAGCCCGGAACGTAGTCGAAGTGACTCATGCGTAACCGCCACCGTGCTGTGCGCTGCTTCTACTGTCAAATTCAAGTTTTTGGCTTCGAGCCAGCATGAACGATAGCAATAACTGCTTGTGGCCGTTGTCGACCTTTTGTCGACGAGCGTCCCCGCGCGCAGGAAGATCGCGGCGAAATCCCCCGGCGCGATGGGACCATTGCGCTCCGTGCATCCATGGGCGTATACGTCCGCGAATGCGCGCCGGGGAATGCCGGGAATGGCGCCCATCCAACCCTCCACAGCGAACTGCACGGGGCGCCGGCGCTCGCGACTACGGGCTGTTCAAGCGGCAAGATCGCCCGTTGAATAGAAGGCGCCTCACGCCGAGCCGCCCTGGCAAGACTGTTTTGCAACGAGGGTGGTGTACAACATGCGTGCCTTAGCGTCGGTATTCAGGCCGCGCGCTCTGCACCAAGCGACAAATACGCCCGGGTCGATGTACGCTTCCACTGCGACAATCCCCCGATATTCATACGTCTTTTTCAGTCGCATCGCTGCAGTGAGCCAGTCAGCGTAGTTATCGTGCAGTTTGTCTCCGTCCTCCATAATGATTTTTATTTCTGCAAATTCGACTTCCTTGTACCAAGGAATAGCAGCGATTTCGACGTTCATGTGTGGCTCAGTGTGGGTTCGGCTGCTAGTGATGGTTACCGGTCGAATCTGCGTCGATCTGCACAAATGGAGGTGATTCAGTAGCTGATTGCGGGCAGTGACCGCGGCCGATCAGGATGTCGACGGCGGCGGCGAAGAATAGGGCAATCGCCGAGTCGCCTGCGTACTCGTCGTGCAGCGCGATCGCCGCGCTTATGGCGGCATGATCTTCGGACGGGTCGATTGCTTCGTCTGGCGGCTCTAGGTGGAAGTCGAATCCCTTTCGGCGATTCACTTCCCAGTCGGTCGCGTGTTCGATCCAGGCCAGTAACGCCATGCAAGGCGCGGGACGCAACCATGACGTCGCGAACAGCACCTCCAATTCGTCGTTCGCAAGTTCGGCGAGGACGCCGCGGACATCGGCTAGGGTGTCGGGCATGGCGGAAGAAGTCCGACGCTCTGCTCTGGGTGGTGCCTTGCCCGGTGCAACCGAAGCTGGAAACCTATGCGCAGCTGTGGGACCAGCCAGAGCTCATGGGGACCTAACACTCGATCGAGTGACCCGCGACAAACGTCACTACCCGGAGGAAATACCTTGGCGGTCATAGTGATCACGCAAGGTAATAAGGTCGCGGTGCACATCCGCAGGGAATCCCTTCCGGGTGCCGCGGTGATCAATAAGTAGCTCGGCAAAAAAGGCGCGACATGCGGTGGGGTTGTTCCATTCAAGCGCAAAGACGTTGGCGATACGTGGGTATTTTGTGACCAGCGCCGTTGGGCGAACTTCCTGGGGTAACGTCTCAAGCCACCGAATGGTCATCGGCAACATGTAGTTCACAGGATTCTTCTTGCGCGCAAGAGACCAGTCCACCGAGGAATCCGGTGTGACTACCGAATCTCCTGACGGCTCGTGCGGGTCGGGGTCGCGGTGGTTGGACCACTGCCTAACGTCGTTGTCGTCGAAGTGGCGATCGGAGTGCTTATAGATCGACCTTGGCTGGCGGGAAGCCATTTCAGTGCCTTGGTAGTCCCAATTACGAAAATGCTTGGTCTGAAGCAATAAGCGGGCCATTGGCCTCGGCCTTACTCCACGCCTCTGACCGAGATCGACCGAGGTCGTTTCGAAAGCCGCACTGAAGATGCGCTTGGCAGCTCGTTCTGACCGCGGTTAAGTTTACGCCGTCGTCGTCCTGCCCTTTCTTGCCGGCCGCGAACTCGTGCGGCCGATAGGCCCATTGGTCGAGCACCTTGCCATCGAACTCGGGCCGTTGTCGACGGTGATCGATTGCGGAAGGCCGCGGGTATCCGCGAGGCGATCAAGCACCGCCTGGACCCGTAGGCCGGGAAGCGACGTGTCGACCTCGATGGCCAGGCATTCGCGAGTGCAGTCATCGACGATGGTCAAGCAGCGTAGGCGACGGCCACCAATAAGTCCGTCGGCAACGAAGTCCATCGACCAGCTCACGTTCGCTGCCGTCGGCTTCGGCAATGGCTTGCGCTCGAACACGCCGATCCGCTTGCGCTTGCGCCGGCGTACGGCCAAGCCGGCCTCGCGGTAGAGGCGATAGACGCGTTTCCGATTGACCTGCCAGCCTTCCCGCCGCAGCCGCAAATACACCCGGCGATAGCCGTAGCGGCGCTTCACCGCGGCGATCTCCTCGATACGGGCACGCAACGGCGCGCTGTCCGATCTCCGGCTGCGATAGCGGTACAGCGACCGCGACATTCCGATCAGCCCGCAGGCACGGGTTACCCCAAAGCCACGCTCGGTCATCAGTATCGCGACCGCCGCGCGCTTTGCCTGCGGGCTCACCATTTTCGGCCGAGCAGGTCCTTCAGCGCCGCCTTGTCGAGTTCGGCCTCGGCCAGCAGCCGCTTCAGCTTGGCGTTCTCCTGCTCGAGCTCCTTCAACCGGCGCGCTTCCGACACCGTCATCCCGGCGTACTTGGCTTTCCAGTTGTAGAACGTCGCTTCCGAGATCCCGCGGCGCCGACACAAATCCTTGGTCTTCGCGCCGGCTTCCGCCTCCTTCAATACGCCGATGATTTGCTCTTCGCTAAATCGCTTTGCCTTCATGGTCCGCTCCGAGGGAAGCGAACTCCAATCCTATCGCGTACTAAACTCGGGTGTCAGGTCGCCTCGACCCAGTCAAATAGGTGCCGCGAATTTCAGCGAACAGTCGCGCAGCCCCGGTCCTCCTGGCGAACTGGTCCGTGCGCGCTCTTGCGCGCGCTCCGATTTGGGGTGTTAGTGAGCAGCGAGAGCCCGCGCGTCCGTAGCGCTTCCTTGGGGCCCTGCCGAAGCGTCGAAAGTGCCGACCCAGAGGAGTGCGAGCTTTAGACGGTCAGCGACGCCCAGCTTGCGAAAGATTTCGGTCAGGTGGGCCTTCACCGTACGTTCGGTGATTGCTAGCCGCCGAGCAATCTGCTTATTCGAGCCGCCGTGTGCAACCAGCGCGGCAATCTCCTGCTCGCGCTGCGTCAGGTAAGCAAGACGTCCGACTATCGCGCGCCGGGTTGGTGTGTCGTCCTCCGATTCCACGCCCATTGCATCGAGCAACTGCGGCGTCAAGGATCGTCGAATCCACAGTTCGCCAACCCGCACAGCCAAAACGACGCGTTTCAAGAGTTGCGGATCGATGTCGATCCGGCAGCAGCCTCGCACGCCAACTCTGAACAACGCTAATTCCGTCTCGTCGGAAACGGGACCGCTCAGGGCGATAATTTTGGTCGCCGGATTCGACTTCCTCAGACCTGCTACCGCAATCGGACCGCTCGATCCCGGCAAGCCGAGGTCCAGCACGAGCACCTCGGGTGTAAGTCGCGACAAGCTTGTCCCGAGCAAATCGATGGCCGTCGTTTTGCGCAGAGGAGCAAGCCCTTGCAACCCACGTTCCCAGCGGTCGAGGGTATCGGCGAATGGGCTGGCGAGCAGGATCACGGTGCGCACCTAGCAGTCGCCAAGCGCCATTGCTTCGGCCGTCTAGACAGGGATCGCCCCCGCTCTCTTGTGGCGCACATGATGAACACCGCTTGTTGGCAGTCGCTCAAGATCGTCGCAATTAGACATCCCACAAATGGAATTGCCATTTCTCTTCCCGTGGGCAGCCGAGTAGTCACTGCCGGTTTAGGAGTAGTAGCAATGATTGGGCCATCAATGGATGCGGATTGGCAATTCGGTCCCGCGACCCGCGTCATTCCGTTTTGGTCGCGTGGGTTACTCAGAATGAAGGAATGCATGATCGGAGCGCTCGGCGTCAAGTTAGGCTCATCCAGCGCGGCCTCGTGCCTTGTACCGAACAATCCGGTGTACCAAGGTCCAATGGAATGTGTTGTCGGAATCCGTAGACTGAAGAAACGGAAACCATCCGCTCATACCACACAGTCAGGGTGACGTCATGATCAGGAGTGCCCAATTGGTCACCACAACATGCCGTTTCTTTCAAATGTTGCGGAACGCTACTTAAGCACCGAGGAAGCAATGAACTTTAGACCGATCCTGGCGGCAGTCGCACTGATTGGCGTTGCGATGACGAGTCAATCGGCCCTGGCGGGGACAATTGGTGTGACCTACGCAGGTTCAGCCAACTTTGGCAGCGGGCCCGTTGGCTACTACGGTGGCTCGATTGCTCCCAACCCCAACTCTAGTACAAGCCTTGTCCACGTCGGCATTGGTGGGGACAGTTTCACGTCGACAAACCATACTTACGATTTCTCCAGCACCGGCGAATTCAATGCGTGGTGTGTCGACATATACCATTGGCTGAGCGGTGGCACCGTTACATACATAGTTGCCACTGGAAGCGATCTTGCCGCCGAGTTGGATACTCTTCGTCCAGGCACCCCGAACGGAACGACGAGAGTGACCGAGTTGGTTCAATTGGCAGATGAAGTGTATGGTTTGGTCGACACAGAGACGGAGTCCGCCGCCTTTCAATTGGCCGTCTGGGCGATCAGTTACGGGACGCCTGACGGGACGGGGCACTATCACATCAACACGACAGATCCGGGATTCCGGGTGGATAGCGCTACAGCGACTTCGTCCTTTGGGGTCTTGGCCAATACGTGGCTGGCCAACTTGGGCACAGTACCCAATACTGAAACCTACACGCTCACGTACTTAAGTGACGGTACGCGGGAAAACACACAGGACGTGATTGTCTTCACAGATCCTCCCACTACTGTTCCCGAACCCACCACCCTCGCGCTTCTAAGCCTCGGCCTCGTCGGACTCGGTTTCTCGCGTCGCAAGCAGTAAACGACTCAGCCTCCTGCACAGGCCCCGCTTCGGCGGGGCTTTCGCGTTGTGCGGATGGATGCGCCTTTCATCGTCGCTACCGGGCTCACGCACAAAGCACGCGCCGAGGTGGATGGCTGCTAATGGGAAATCTTGCTGCCGTGCTTGTATGCCCGCTCATGGCCGATAGCGCCAGTTGACCGGCGTCGGCCCAATGACCGCAATCGCTCTTGGATTCAACCGGTGGACGCAACAGATTGGTGAAATCGTTCAGCGGGTGTTTCGTAGTTTAGCGTTTTCCTTGGGCGGTATTTAGTTGCCTCGCTACTGCATTTAGCTTGGCTTGCGAGTAGGTAGAAATATCCATTCCCTTGGGGAAATACTGCCGCAATAGCCCATTTGTATTTTCATTGGTCCCCCGCTGCCAAGGACTCTGAGGATCACAGAAATAGACCTTGATGTCGGTCGCCAATGTGAATCGCTGGTGACCGGCCATCTCTGTACCCCGGTCCCACGTCAGCGATTTGTAGAGTTCGTGCGGCAGCTTGCGAGCATTCTTGATCAGAGTATTGGCGAACGTCTCGGCATCTTTGCTGGCGACCTTCACCAGCATCACGTAGCGTGTTTGACGTTCGACGAGAGTTGCAATCTGACTGCTGTGACTCCCGCACAGTAGGTCACCTTCCCAGTGCCCCGGTACGGCCCGATCTTCCGCCGTGGCAGGGCGCTCGCTGATCGATACCGCATCATGGATTCTGCGGCGATCGTCTGACTTCTGGGTGTGATGGCGCGAACGGCGCATTGCTCGTGTGCGTCGCAAATGCTGCAACAACTCCTTCTTCAGGACGCCACGGGCTTGAATGAAGAGGCTGCGATAGATCGTCTCGTGTGACACCTGATCGTTCTCGTCGTCCGGGTAAGTACGTTTCAGCCACCCAGCAATCTGCTCCGGAGACCACATCAATTGGAGCTTAGTGGCCACGATGCGCGCCAACATCCGATTCTCGGCCAGTCTACAGGTCTTGGGGCGACGTGCCCGATCCCATGCCGCCTGGTCGGCTTGGCTCGCCCGATAGCAACTCTGCCCACCATTGCGCTGGATCTCGCGGCTGATAGTGGATGGCGCTCGCTCGAGGAGAGATGCTATCGAACGGATCGAGTGACCGGATGCCAGAGCACGCGATATTTCTTCACGTTCAGCCAACGTCAGCGCCAACCTCGAACGGTGACGTTGCGCCGGACGTATCCCACCCGTCTCCGCCAGAATGCGTTGTATCGATGAGTGGTTTCGATCAAACAACTGGGCGATCTGCTGAAGGGACTCCCCTTTCCGCCAGCGCTCCCACATCAAGGCTTTCTGACTTTCCGTGTAATAGATCCTCGGTCTTTGCTTCATCTGCAACACTCCTTCTGCTTACGCAGTCTCTAGTGTGTTGCATCGACCCGTTGAATCCAAGCTGTATTGCTGCCGTTGGCAGCGCCAAGCTCAACGACAAATCAGCATCGAGCGGATCCTCACGGTCGATTGTTGCAATGGGCTACTCAACCATCCGTATCCGTTCGACGGTCGCTCCCACGGCCTCCAGAAGTCTTTTGGGCAATTACTGACTCGCCGGGCGCGGCAGCCTGGGCGAAGAATGCCGACACTCATTTTTGAGCGGCGTCAGGCATGGTGTGCAGATAGCTGTAAAGGGCGGCGATCTCTGCATCCGTGAGGTGCGACAAGAGTCGCTTTGCCCATGGGCTCATCGTCTTGAGGTTCCTTCCTCCGAGCGCCACCCCCTCTTTCATGAGCTGAGTGAATGATTCCGGGGAATAGGCTGCCACGATCTGCAAGCTCGGACTGGTGAAATCGGGATTGGAATCGCCACGCAGGCTTGTCCCATGGCACTGGGCACAGGTGGTCCGCGCGAGGTACCGCCCGCGCGCGGCCTCTTCGCTGGTGGCCTCGGGAGGTGGGACAGTTTCCGCGATGAGCTCAGCCACCGGTTTGAATTGGCCGATAGCAACGCCGATGCGCCCGAGTGGCCCCATCGAGACATTCGGACCGGGCCCTTCGACCGCTGGCAGCGATTTCAGAAAACTAATGATGCGGCCCAAATCTTCGTCAGTCAGCAGCACGAACGATTCCGCCGGCATCACCATCATGCTGCGACCCGTCGGCCGCACGCCGTTCCTGATGATGACGGCGAGTTCCGCATCACTGTATTTGCGGACGGCGGCCGTGAGATTAGGCGCGACGATGTGCCCGATCATCGGCTCGTCAAACATGACGACGCCTTCGGCCTGCTTGCCGTGGCAGCCGCCGACGCAGCCGCGCATGGTGGCGAGCCGCCGCCCCTCGCTGATCGACGCGGGATCCGTCGGAATCGAAATTGCGACCGCTGGCACTTGGTAGGTGTGTCGCAGCACGCGCTCGGAGAGAACGTATGCGACGACGTACCCAACGATCGCCAACCCGGCCACGCTTCCCAGGACTGCAGCCATCCACCGGAACAGGCGCTTCATGGCTCCTCCCAATTCGCGGATGCCCGGCGTCTTGGTCACCACTTACGGGCAATTTGTCAACGCGGCTTGCAACGATCCCCGGCGTCGGCAAGGCTCGACATTCTACAAGGCCGCCGTGTCGCCGGCGTCGATGCCCAGATAGGCCCGGCGCAGGTGCGGCTCTCGCATCAGCGTCTCGGGGTCACCCGTCGCCACAATGGAGCCCTGTTCGAGGACATAGGCACGCGTGGCGGTGGCAAGCGCCATCGCGACGTTCTGCTCGACCAGCAGCACCGCCACGCCCTCGGCGTTGACCCGCCGGATGATCTCGAAGAGCTCCAGCACGATGACCGGCGCCAGGCCGAGCGAAGGCTCGTCGAGCAGCAGCAGGCGCGGGCAGGCCATCAGTGCACGCGCGATGGCGACCATCTGCTGCTGGCCGCCGGAAAGCGTCCCGGCCGCGCGATCGAACCAGCCGGGCAGCGGCGGGAACATCGACGAGACGCGCTCGAGCGAGGCGCGCCGTGCCGACTTCGCGTCGGCGCGATAGCTGCCAAGCTCGAGGTTCTCGCGCACGGTCATCGTCGTGAAGAGCCGGCGCCCCTCCGGCACGATGGCCACGCCTTCGTCGCAGAACCGGCAGGCGGGCACCCCCTTCATGTCGCGCGTGTCGTAGGCGACGACGCCTGCGGCGATCCGATGGAGGCCGGCAATCACGTTGATGAGCGTCGTCTTCCCCGCGCCGTTCGGGCCGACCACGCAGACGAGCTCTCCCGCCCCGATCGACAGCGACACGTCGCGCAGCGCCACGGCGGCGCCGTATCTCGCCTCGACCGAACGGAGCTCAAGCATGGGCTTTCCCCAGAAACGCCGTCATCACGTCGCTCCGCGCCATCACGTCGTCGGCCGCACCCTCCGCGATGACCTGCCCGTGATCGAGCACGACGATGCGGTCGGTCAGCGCCCGCACGGCGCGCATCACGTGCTCGACGAAGACGATCGTCGCGCCCTCGTCGCGAATACTGCGGATCAGGAGGATCGCACCTTCGATCTCCGTGGGCGTGAGGCCCGACAGCACCTCGTCCAGCAGCAGGAGCCGCGGCCGCGAGGCGAGCGCCCGCGCGAGCTCGAGGAACTTCCGCTGGTGCAGATTGAGATCGCCCGGCAGCCACTGCGCCTTGTCCGCGAGCCCGGTGAACTCGAGCCAGCGCCCGGCATCCCTCAGCGCGGCCTCGCGTTCGAGGCCCGCCGCGCCGAACATGGCGGGCAAGGCGACGTTGTCGACGACGGTCAGGTGATCGAACGGGCGCGGTATCTGGTAAGTGCGCGCGATGCCGGCCCCGGCGATCCGATGGGCGGGCACGCGCGCGATGTCCGCGCCGCGAAACGCGAGCGTGCCGCCATCGGGCCGGTAATGTCCGCTCACCACGTTGATGAACGTCGACTTGCCCGAGCCGTTCGGCCCGACGAGGCCGAGAATCTCGCCTTCGCGCACGTCGATGTCGATGCCGTCCAGCGCATGCACGCCGCTGAAGGTCTTGCGGATTCCGCGGGCCGCGAGAATGCGATCCGGCGCGACGCTGCGGCGCTTCGGCGGGGCGGCCGGCGACGGCTCCGTGCCGGCGCGGCTCGCCTCGGCGCCGGGCGCGGGCGCCGGCGCGTGCCGGCGGCGCTCCAGGAACCTGCCCAGCACGCCTTGCGGCATGAACAGGATCACGACGATCAGCACGGCGCCGAACACGGCCTTGCCGGCGATCGCGTGATCGCTCGCCGTGAACGCGTACAGCAGCGCGGTGATGATGGCAGCGCCGACGGCCGGTCCCGCCCAATGGCGCGTGCCGCCGAGCACGCTCATCAGGACGACGGTCAGCGGCACGGTGATCGTGAACGTGTCGCCCGCCGTCACGTAGGAGACGAAGAGCGCGTGGATGCCGCCGGCGACGCCGGCCAGGGCGCAGGACGCGGCGAAGGCCAGCATCTTGCAGCGGAAAGTCGGCACGCCGAGCACCTCGGCCACGTCCTCGTCGTCGTGAATGGCGAAGAGACCGATTCCGAGCTTCGAGCGCTGGATCGTGTAGGCGATCGCCAGCGTCGCGAGCGCCGCGGCGAGGCCCATCAGATAGAACGCCGACGCCGCCGATGGTCCGATCTTCGGTATGGGAACGGCGCTGAGATAGACGCCCGGTCCACCGTCGATCGGCGTATTGAGGACGATCGTGCCGACGACGAACGTGAACGCCAGCGTCACCAGCGCGAAGAGCTCGCCGCGCACCGCCTTGACGCGGAAGACGACGGCGCCGAGCGCGGCGCCGAGCAGGACCGCCACCA
The DNA here is from genome assembly GCA_963724545.1 of uncultured beta proteobacterium. GTDB lineage: Bacteria > Pseudomonadota > Gammaproteobacteria > Burkholderiales > Casimicrobiaceae > CAIWHR01. The sequence goes on along the minus strand of CAVRVC010000011.1, from coordinate 31,540 downwards.
GCGCCGCCGCCGGCAGCGTCCACAGGAACGGCACGTCGAAGCGCGAGGCGAGCGTGGCCGTCGTGTACATCCCGGCGCCGAAGAAGGCGCCGTGGCCGAAGGAGAAGTACCCGGAGTAACCGGAGAGGATGTTCCACGACGTCGCGAGGACGACCCAGTGGAACACGAGATAGAGAAACGATTCGTAGAACGGCGGGAGGCCGGCGAGGGGAACCGCCGCCAGCACGCCGCCCACGATCAGCATCGTGGCGAGGACGCGCTTCACCCTTTCCCCGGCCGTACCAGGAGCACGAGAATGAGGAGCGAGAACGAGACGAGCGGCGCCCACGATGGCGACGTGAGCGCCATCGTCACCGACTCGCTCACGCCGATGACGATGCCGGCGACGAGAGGCCCGAGCGGACGCCCGAGGCCGCCCATCATCACCGCGGCGAAGACGACGCCGATCCACGCGTAGATCTGCGCCGGGGCGAGCGTGTAGCTCAGCGCGATGCACACGCCCGCCACCCCCGCGAGCGCGGCGCAGACGCCCGAGAGGACGAGTGCGAGCGCCTGCCGGTTCACGCCGAAGGCGACGGCGACCGGACCGTCCTCGGCCGCGGCGCGCAGCGCCTTTCCGATGTCGGTATGACGCAGTGCCGCCCAGAGCGCGAGCGCCAGCGACAGCGACAGGACGAGCGTCAGGAGCTCCGGTGCCGGAACGTACAGCGCGCCGAGGCGAAATCGCGTGTTGCCGTAGACCGACTCGAGCCGCCTGAAATCCGCGGTCCAGATCGACTGGATCACGGACTCGACGATGACCGTCAGCCCGAACGTGACCAGAAGCGAGTTGAACGCGCTGATCTCGAAGCGGGAGAAGACCCACTGCAACGCGACGCCGAGCAGGAAGAAGCCGGGCACGATCGCCACGAGCGTGACGAGCGGATCGACGCCCCCGACCGTCGAGAGCTGATAGCAGAGGTACGCGGCGAGAAACGCGAGCGCGAAGTGCGCGAGGTTGATCTGGCGCAGGAGCCCCCACGACAGGCTGAGGCCGAGGCCCGAGCAGCCCGTAGAGGGCGCCGATGAAGACGCCCGACAGCACCGACTGCCCAAGCAGCGAAAGGCTCGGGAGCCCCATCGCGCCAGCCCGGCTACTTGGTCAGCAGCGTGGCGCCCGGCGCCGCGGCGCTCTTCGGCCACACGGTGACCCAGCGGCCGTTCTGCACCTGCTTCACCACCATCAGGTCGTCGCCGTAGTTGCTCGGTCCGTCGAAGCGCAGCTTGCCCTGGATCGTGTCGACCTTGTTCTTGCGCAGCCAGTCGGCGAGCACCTTGTCGTCGAGGCTCTTCGTCGCGGTGACGGCGGCATCGAGCACCTGCCACGCCGAGTACGACGCCGCGGCCTGCGTCTCGACGCCGGTGTAGGGCAAGCCGGCCTTGGCCGCGCGCTCGTTGAAGAGCTTCACGAACTCGGCGGCGCCCGGATTGTTGAGGTAAGGCGGATTCTCCTCGAAGATCGTCGCCGCCAGCGCATTCCTGCCTTCGGGCGCCTGCGCCATCGGGCCCGGCGCCGGGTACATGTAGAAGTGCAGCGGCGGCGCGTAGTCGATCTTCTTCATCGCGTCGAGGAGCTGGTTGCCCTCGAGCCCGATCGCGCCGACCCAGACGAAGTCCGGATTGGCGTCCTTCACGCGCGCCGCGATCGCGCCGAAATCGCGGTTGCCGAATTCCCACTCGAGAAACACGACCTCCTGCAGCCCGCGCTTCTTCGCGACTTCGCGCGCGCCGAGCGACATGAAGTGGACGGAAGGAAACTTGCTGGTGACGATCGCGATGGTCTTCGGCGGCTTGCGCGTCGCGGCGAGCGCATCGAGCAGCGTGTTCGGGAACGTCGTCGCGGGATCGGCGCCGAGCGACCACGTCGGGAACTGCGCGTCGTACTTCGCGAGGCTCGGGATGCCGAACGTGTGGTGGATGAGGACCTTGTTGTAGCGCTGCGCGACGCCCATCGCCGAGAGGATCGCGCCGGTCGCGTACGGCCCCATCAGCAGGTCGACCTTGTCCACGGTGATGAGCTGCTCGTAGAGCGTGCGCGCGAGCTCGGGCTTCGACTGGTCGTCCTTGACGATCCACTCGACCGGGCGGCCGAGCATGCCGTTCTTCTTGTTGATCTGCTCGACGTAGATCTCGCCGACGAGCTGGTGGACGAGCGCCGTGGAAGCGAGCGGTCCGGTGAGCGCCAGCGTGCTGCCGATCCGGATCGGCGGACCGGACGGCGCGGCCGACGCGGGACCGACGGCGGCGGCGACGGCGCCCGCGAGCGCGACAATAACCGTGGCGGCACGGCGAACGATGCTTTTCATGACGGTCTCCTCGCGCTCTCGTGGTTGATGATGAAGTCGTCCGGCACCGGCGGCCCCCAGACGTAGAACGAATCTTCCAGCGGATGATCCTTGGCCTGCCAGTCGACGGCTTCCGGGATGAAGTCGATGTCGTAGGAGTATTCGGCGAAGCTGCCCCACGGGTCGCGAATGTACCGGAAGTAATTCGAGCCCAGCACGTGGCGGCCCACACCCCAGCCGTGCGCGTGGCCGCGGTCCAGCATCTGCTGCATCCCGAGACCCACGTCGTCGAGGGTCGCCACGTCCCAGCTCGAGTGATGCAAGCCCGGGCCGTCCGACTTCGCGAAGGCGATCATGTGGTGGTCGCTCGCGTGCGCGCCGTGCAGGAAGGCGATGATGTCGCCGGACCAGTCGGACAGGCGAAGCCCGAGCGTGTCCGCGTAGAACCGCGCCGAGCGCGGCACGTCGGAGCTGAAGAGCAGGATGTGCGACAGCCGGCGCGGCCGCACCTTGCCGGCCACCGCGCGCGACGGCGCGGCGGCGTGTCCCGCCGCGCGGGGCGCGGGCCGGCACCGGGGTCTTCTCCGCCGGAGACACCTTGCGCGAGACGACGAGCTGCACCGGCGTGCCGTCCGGATCGGCGAACCACGTGCCGTCCTCGTCGGCGAGCGCGTGCGGCTTGATCGCGGCCACACCCTGCTCCTTCACGCGGCGCGCGATCCGGTCGTAGTCGTCCGCGTACGCGCCGAAGCTCACGTACTGCAGACGCTTCGGTCCCGTCCGCCTTGTAGATGGACCCCCAGCGATGCTCGTGGCCGAACGTGTGGAGATCGAGGCGATCGCCGATCCTCCGCACGTCGAGGCCGAAATCGGTGTAGAACGCCCCGGCGACGTCGAGATCGGGAACGGTGAAGACGAAGCGGTGCAGCGAATGCACCGCGACGGCGCCTTCGCGCCGCGGCGAAGGACCGGCTGTCGCTTCCATCGCTCCTCCATTCCCGTCTGTCGCGGTACCGCCTGCCGCTGCAGGCACGCGTCGACGACCGTCAGCGCCGTCATGTTGACGATCCGCCGCACGGTGGCCGACGGCGTGAGAATGTGCACCGGCTTCGCGACGCCGAGCAGGATCGGCCCCAGCGTCACGCCGCTCGCCCGCCGCGACCTTGAGCAGGTTGAACGCGATGTTCGCGGCGTCCACGGTCGGCATGATCAGCAGGTTCGCCTCGCCCTTCAGCCTCGAGCCGGGAAACGCGCGCATCCGCACCTCCTCGTCCAGCGCGGCGTCGCCGTGCATCTCGCCCTCGACCTCGAGGTCCGGATCCATCATGTTGATGAGCGCGAGCGCCGCCTGCATCTTCTTCGCCTGCGGGTGCTCGCTGCTGCCGAAGCTCGAATGCGACAGCAGCGCCACCTTCGGCGCGATGCCGAAGCGGCGGATCTCGTCGGCGGCGAGCAGCGTGATCTCGGCGATCTCCTCGGCCGTCGGATCGATGTTGACGTAGGTGTCCGCGATGAACACCGTCCGGTTCGGCAGCATCACCGCGTTCATCGCCGCGCAGACCTTGTTGCCGCGGCGCAGGCCGATCACCTGCTCGACGTAGCCGAGGTGCAGCGCGTGCGTGCCGAACGTGCCGCAGAGCATGCCGTCGGCCTCGCCCATGTGGATCATCATCGCGCCGATCAGCGTGAGGCCGCCGCCGCATCTCGATCTTCGCGTACTGCTGCGACACGCCCTTGCGCGCGGTGAGCGCGTAGTACTCCGTCCAGTAGGCGCGGTAACGCGGATCGGACTCGGGATTGACGACCTGGAAGTCCGTGCCCGGCCGGATGCGCAAGCCGAGCTTCTCGACCTGCCGCTGGAGCACCGCGGGCCGGCCGACGACGATCGGGCGGGCGAGCCCTTCGTCGATCACGATCTGCACGGCGCGCAGCACGCGCTCGTCCTCGCCTTCGGCGTAGACGATCCGCTTCGGATCCTTCTTGGCCGCGGCGAAGACCGGCTTCATCAGCAGGCCGGAGGTGTAGACGAACTGCAGGAGCCTTTCGCGGTACGCCGCGAGATCCGGCGATCGGCCGCGTGGCCACGCCCGAGTCCATCGCCGCCTTCGCCACCGCCGGCGCGATCATCACGATGAGGCGGGGATCGAACGGCTTCGGGATCAGGTACTCGGGTCCGAAGTGGAGATCCTCCTCGCCGTAGGCGTTCGCGACGATGTCCGACTGCTCGGCCATCGCGAGGTCGGCCAGCGCCCGCACCGACGCGAGCTTCATCGCCTCGTTCACCGTCGTGGCGCCGACGTCGAGCGCGCCGCGAAAGATGAACGGAAAGCACAGCACGTTGTTCACCTGGTTCGGAAAATCCGAGCGCCCCGTCGCGATGACGGCGTCGGGCCGCGCCGCCTTGGCGACATCCGGCATGATCTCGGGCTCGGGATTGGCGAGCGCCAGGATCAGCGGCTTGTCCGCCATCCGCGCGAGCCATTCGGGCTTCAGCACCTTCGCCGCGGAGAGCCCGAGAAACACGTCGGCGCCGGCGAGGATGTCGACGAGCTTCCGCGCGTCGGTCGGCTGCGCGTAGCGCGCCTTGTTGTCGTCCATCTCCTCGCGCCGGCCGCGATAGACGACCCCCGCGATGTCGGCGACCCAGATGTTCTGCTGCGGGATGCCGAGCAGCACGAGAAGATCGAGGCACGCGAGCGCCGCGGCGCCCGCGCCGGAGCACACGAGCTTCACGTCCTTCAATTCCTTGCCGACCACGCGCAGGCCGTTCGTGATCGCCGCGCCGACGATGATCGCCGTGCCGTGCTGGTCGTCGTGGAAGACCGGGATCTTGAGGCGCTCGCGCAGCTTGCGCTCGACGTAGAAGCATTCGGGCGCCTTGATGTCCTCGAGATTGATGCCGCCGAACGTGGGCTCGAGCGCCGCGATCACCTCGACCAGCTTGTCCGGATCGCGTTCGTCGATCTCGATGTCGAAGCAGTCGATGCCGGCGAATTTCTTGAACAGGACCGCCTTGCCCTCCATGACCGGCTTGGCGGCAAGCGGCCCGATCGCGCCCAGTCCGAGCACGGCGGTGCCGTTGGTCACGACGCCGACCAGGTTGCCGCGCGCCGTCAGGTTGCGCGCCTCGGCCGGGTCGCGGACGATCTCGTCGCACGCGGCCGCGACGCCCGGGGTGTAGGCAAGCGCCAGGTCCCGCTGGTTGGTGAGGTGCTTCGTCGGCTGGATCGAAATCTTGCCGGGCGGGAGTTGCCGGTGATACTCGAGCGAGGCGGCGCGAATTTCCTGGTCCGGCATGGGGAGACTCCCGGGCGGGATGGACGAGCGCCATGATAGCAAGCCGGTCGCGCCCTGAACGGCGAACTTCGATCGCGAACGCCGGCTCCCAAGTTGACATCGCGCAAGGATGACAGGGGGGTGTCGGCTATAATTGCCCGCGGAATTTCCGCTTCCGGGGGGTCGTGCAGGTCCGACCCCACCTGATGCCGACGTCGCGCGACCTGGCCCCCGAAACCATACCTTTCATGCTGGAAACGCAGAAACTCGCCGCGCGCCGTGGTTTTTCGAAGCTTTTCACCGGCCTCTCGTTTCGCGTCGAGGCCGGCGAGGCCCTGGTCGTGACGGGTGCCAACGGCACGGGCAAGACCACGCTCCTGCGCATGCTCGCCGGCCTGTCCACGCCCGAGTCCGGAGAGATCCGCTGGCACGGCAGGAAGGTGGGGCCGCTCGATGCCTCCCTTCGCGCCGCGACCGCGTTCGCCGGACATTTGCCCTCCCTCAAGGACGAGCTCACCGTCGAGGAGAATCTCGCTTCGCTGGTCGCCCTCGAAGGGGCGATTCCCGAGCGCGGGGCCATCGCCGACGCGCTCGACAAAGTCGCGCTGGCACGCCAGCGCGCGCTTCCCGCGCGCGTGCTGTCGCAGGGCCAGCGCAGGCGCATCGGGCTCGCACGGCTGTCGCTCGTCTTCCGCCCGCTGTGGCTCCTCGACGAGCCGCTGGCGGCACTCGACGCCGCCGGCGCCGAGCTGCTCGCCCGCCTTCTGACGGGGCACCTCGCCAAAGGCGGTCTTGCGGTGGCGGCAACGCACGCGCCGCTCGGGCTCGCGGGATCGCGCGTGTCGGCGCTCGTGCTCGGCTGACAATGAACGACCCCCACGCTCACTGTGTGCGGCTTCGCCGCATCCCGCTGCGCGGGACCAGCCTTCGGCTGTCCTGCGGCCTTCGGCCTGGTGTTCGCTGCCCCCCGAGGGACGCTCGGTGCCCCTCAGTTGCGTCCGAGCGGCCGTGCGGGCACCGATGACAGCCGTCGCCGCATTCGCTCCTCCGATGCCCGTGGACACCGCGTGGCCCGCGATCCGCTGGGCGATTGCGCGCGACATGAGGATCGCGCTCCGCTCGCGGGCGGAACTCGGCGTGCAGTTGCTTTTCTACGTCATCGTGGCCTCCCTTTTCCCGCTCGCGACCACGCCCGAGCGCACGACCCTCGCCGTGATCGGCCCCGGCGTGCTCTGGGTGGCGGCGCTCCTCGCTTCCCTCCTGTCGCTGCCGCGTCTCTTCGCCGGCGATCACGCCGACGGAACGCTCGAGCAGATCGCGCTCTCGCCGTACCCGCTCGTGGCGCTCATCGGGGGCAAGATCATCGCGCACTGGCTCACGACCGGCCTGCCCGTCGTGCTGATCGCGCCGCTTCTGGGCCTGCAATACGCGATGGACGGCGAGATGCTGGCCGTGCTCGCCGCCGCGCTCCTGATCGGCACGCCGATCCTGTCGCTGCTGGGTGCGATCGGCGCGGCGCTGACGCTCGGCCTCCGCTCGAGCGGAAGCCTGCTCGCGCTGCTGATCCTTCCGCTCTACGTTCCCGTGCTGATCTTCGGCGCCGGCGCCGTGGACGCCGCGCGGACGGGCCTCGGCCCGTCCGCGCATCTGTCGCTCCTGGGTGCCGGGTTGCTCGTGGCTTGCGTCGGGGCGCCGTTTGCCGCGGCCGCTGCCGTGCGAATCGCCCTCGATTGAGCGAAACCATCCCATGGCGCCCAACTGGTTCAAATTCGCGTCGCCCGCCACGTTCTATCCGCTGGCGGGGAAAATGATCCCGTGGTTCGCCGTCGCGGCGGCGGTGCTTTGCGCGGTCGGGCTCTACATCGGGCTCGTCGCCGCGCCCACCGACGCGCAGCAGGGAGACGCCTACCGGATCATCTTCATCCACGTGCCTGCCGCCTGGTTGAGCATGTTCCTCTACGTGGTGATGGCGTGCTGGAGCGCGGCGGCGCTCGGCTTCAATACCCGGCTCTCCGCGATGATGGCGCAGGCGATCGCGCCGACCGGCGCGGTGATGACGTTCGTCGCGCTGTGGACCGGCGCGTTTTGGGGCCGGCCGACGTGGGGCACCTACTGGGCCTGGGACGCGAGGATGACTTCCGAGCTCATCCTGCTCTTCCTCTACCTCGGCATCATCGCGCTGCGCAACGCCATCGAGGATCCGCGGCGCGCCGACCGCGCCTGCGGCGTGCTCGCGCTGACGGGCGTCGTCAACATCCCGATCATCTACTTCTCGGTGCACTGGTGGAACACGCTGCACCAGGGCTCGTCGGTCAGCCTCACCAAGGCGCCGGCGATGGCGGCGATCATGCTGACGGGCATGCTGATCATGTCGCTCGCGGCGTGGTGCTACGCGATCGCGGTCTCGCTCGCCCGCGTGCGCACGATCATGCTCGAACGCGAGCGCGGCGCCGGCTGGGTCGGCGTGCTCGCCGACGTGAGGAACGCATGAGCGAGACGAGCAAACCCCCGGCAAGGAAAGAGACCACGACATGACTGAATTCTTCGCGATGAACGGCTACGGCTTCTACGTCTGGAGCGCCTACGGAGCGGCGGCAGTCGTGCTCCTCGTCGAGATTGTCGCGCTGCGCTCGCGCCGGCGTTCGGTGCTCGAGGAGGCGCGCCTCACCGTGCACGACGCCGAACCGCACCCGGGAGCAGCCGAATGAAGCCGCGCCATCGCCGTTTCGTGTGGATCGGGGCCGGCGTGCTCGTGCTCGGCACCGCCGTCGGGCTCGTGCTCAACGCGTTCCAGTCGAACCTCGTGTTCTTCTTCTCGCCCACGGACGTGGCCGAGCATCGCGCTCCGCAGAACCGCGCGTTCCGCATCGGCGGCCTCGTCGAGGAGAAGAGCCTGACCCGCGCGTCGGACGGCCTCACCGTGCGCTTCAAGGTCACCGACACGGCGCAGACCATCCCGGTCGTCTTCACCGGCATCCTTCCCGACCTCTTCAAGGAGGGCAAGGGCGTCGTGGCGCAGGGCAAGATCGGCCCGGACGGCGTGTTTCACGCGACCGAGGTGCTCGCCAAGCACGACGAGAACTACATGCCGCCGGAGGCCGCCGCGGCGGTCGACCAGGCCCATTCGCGCGCGGCGATGGACAAGGCCGCCAAGACCCTGCAGCCGTGATGCGAAGGACGAACCGATGATCCCCGAGCTCGGACATTTCGCGCTGATCCTCGCACTGCTGCTCTCGGCACTGCTCGGCACGCTGCCGCTCGCAGGCGCCCAGCGCGGCGTCGGCGTCTGGATGGGTCTCGCACGGCCGCTCGCCGTGGGCCAGTTCCTGTTCATCGCGTTCGCGTTCGGCTGCCTCGCCTACTCGTTCGTGGCCAACGACTTCTCGGTGGCCAACGTCGCGACCAATTCCAACTCGCGGCTCCCGCTCGAGTACCGGATCGCGGCGTCGTGGGGCTCGCACGAGGGCTCGATGCTGCTGTGGGTGTTCATGCTGGGCGCCTGGACGACGGCCGTCGCGCTCCGGAGCCGCCACCTGCCCGACGAGATGGTGGCGCGCGTGCTCGGCGTGATGGGGCTCATCGCGTTCGGCTTCCTGCTGTTCCTGCTCCTGACGTCGAATCCGTTCGAGCGCCTGTTTCCTGCCGGCGGCCGACGGTCGCGACCTGAATCCGCTGCTGCAGGATCCCGGCATGGTGTTCCATCCGCCGCTGCTCTACATGGGCTACGTCGGGTTCTCGGTGGCGTTCGCGTTCGCGATCGCGGCGCTGATCGGCGGCCGGCTCGACGCGACATGGGCGCGCTGGTCGCGGCCGTGGACCACGCTCGCGTGGTGCTTCCTGACCTGCGGCATCATGCTCGGCAGCGCCTGGGCGTACTACGAGCTCGGCTGGGGCGGATGGTGGTTCTGGGACCCGGTCGAGAACGCGTCGTTCATGCCGTGGCTCATCGGCACGGCGCTGATCCATTCGCTGGCCGTCACCGAGAAGCGCGGGACCTTCAAGGCGTGGACCGTGCTCCTCGCGATCTGCGCGTTCTCGCTGTCGCTCCTCGGCACCTTCCTCGTCCGGTCCGGCGTGCTGACATCGGTGCACGCGTTCGCCACCGATCCGCGCCGGGGCGTGTTCATCCTCGCCTTCCTGGCGCTCGTCATCGGCGGCTCGCTCGTGCTCTTCGCGCTGCGGGCACCCAAAGTCGGCGGCGGCGGCCGCTTCGACGCGATCTCCCGCGAGACGATGCTCCTCGCCAACAACGTGCTGCTGATCGCCGCCGCGGGCTCCGTGCTGCTCGGCACGCTCTATCCGCTCTTTCTCGACGCGCTCAACCTCGGGAAGATCTCGGTCGGCCCCCCGTATTTCGACGCCGTGTTCGTGCCGGTGATGACGCCGCTCGTCTTCCTGATGGGCATCGGACCGCTCGCCCGCTGGAAGCAGGCGAGCGTGCCCGACCTGTGGCAGCGGGTGCGCTGGGCCCTCGCCGTCAGCGTGGTCACCGCGCTGCTCGTGCCACTGGCCGCCGGCAAGTGGACGCCGATGGCGAGCTTCGGGCTCCTGCTCGCGGCGTGGATCGTGACGACGACGGCCGTCAACGTCTTCGAACGCGGCCGCGGCGTGAGCGGCGGCGTGGTCACGTACCTCGCACGGCAGCCGAGAAGCTACTGGGGGATGGTCGTCGCCCACCTCGGCGTCGCGGTCTTCATCATCGGCGTGACGATGGTCAAGAGCTACGAGACGGAGCGCGACGTTCGCATGGCGGTGGGCGACACCGTCACCGTCGGCGGCTTCACGCTGCGCTTCGACGGCACGTCCGAGACGCGGGGACCGAATTACCGCGCGGCGCGCGGCGCGTTCGAAGTGAGCCGCGACGGCAAGCACGTGACCACGCAGTTCCCCGAGAAGCGCGTGTACGACGCGAGCGGCCAGCCGATGACCGAGGCGGCCATCGAGAGCATGCTGACCGGCGATCTCTACGTCTCGCTCGGCGAGGCGGTCGCCGACGGCGCCTGGAGCGTGCGCGTCTACCACAAGCCCTTCGTCACCTGGATCTGGGCGGGCTGTCTCATGATGGCGCTGGGCGGGCTCCTCGCGCTGTCCGATCGCCGCTATCGCGTCGCGATGCGCCGCGAGGCCGTCCTCCGCGGCGGCGCGGCAGCGCGGGGCTAGGAGCGGCGCGATGAAGATGAAGCTCCTCGTTCCGCTCGGCGTGTTCGTCGTGCTCCTCGCCTTCCTCTTCGTCGGGCTGTGGCGCGACCCGCGCGAGGTGCCCTCGCCGCTGATCGGCAAGCCGGCGCCGCCATTCACGCTCGCGCAACTCCACGAGCCCGCGAAGACGCTGGGGCCCGCCGACCTCAAGGGACAGGTCTGGCTGCTGAACGTCTGGGCGTCGTGGTGCGTCTCGTGCCGCGAGGAGCATCCGCTGCTGGTCGAGCTCGGCAAGTCGAAGCTCGTGCCGATCGTCGGCCTCGACTACAAGGACGAGACCGTGGCGGGCAAGCGCTGGCTCGCGCAGAACGGCGATCCGTACACGGTGTCGGTCGTCGATCGCGACGGACGTGTGGGCATCGACTGGGGTGTCTACGGGGTGCCGGAGACGTTCGTGATCGACAAGGCCGGCACGATCCGCTACAAGCAGATCGGGCCCGTGACGGCGGAAGCGCTGGAGCGCACGATCCTGCCGCTGATCCGCGAGTTGCAGAAGTCATGAGCGCCGCCGGGCCGTCCAAGATCGCGCGACTGCGCTCTGTCTCGGAGGGACGGCGCGAAGCGCCAAGCGTGCTCATGACCGCACTCGCCTTCTTCCGACCGATCGCGGCGACCGCGATCATCGCGCTGCTGCCGTATGCCGCGCTCGCGGCGGATGCGGTTCCCACCGAGAAGGACGCGCAGAGCGCTTCGCGCGTGGTGAAGCTGTCCGAGAAGCTGCGCTGCCTCGTCTGCCAGAACCAGTCGATCGCCGATTCCAACGCCGAGCTGGCGCAGGACCTCCGCCGCCAGATCCGCGAGCAGGTCGCCGCCGGCAAGACCGACGACGAGATCGTGACCTACATGGTGGCGCGCTACGGCGATTTCGTCCTCTACGAGCCGCCGGTCAAGGCGACGACGGTGCTCCTGTGGGCCGGACCGGCGCTGCTGCTCGTCGCGGGATTCGCCGGGCTCGCGGTGCTGGTCCGCGCACGACGTGCCGAACCCGACGTGCCGCCGCTCACGGCGGAGGAGCGCGATCGCGCCGCGAGGCTCCTCGCGGGCGAACGCGGGAAGGACGCAGTGTGATTCCGTTCGTCCTCGTTGCCGTCGCGATGGTCGCGATCGCCGTCGCGTGGGTGCTGATCCCCCTGCTGCGGCGCGGCACGACGGGGATCGCGCGCGGGGCGTCCAACGTCGAGATCCTGCGCGACCAGGTCCGCGAGCTCGATGCCGATCTCGCCGCCGGCACGATGCCGCGCGAGCGGTACGAGCAGGCGAAGCGCGAGCTCGAGGCGCGGGCGATCGAGGAGTCGCGCGAGGGGCAGACGGCCTCCAGCGCGCCATCGCACTCCGCCGCGTGGACGGCGGCGCTGGTCGCCGGTGCGATTCCGATCGTGGCGCTGCTGCTCTACGCGATGCTGGGCAATCACGATGCCTTCTCGCCGGTCGCCGCGCGCGGCGCGAAAGGCGGCGCCGACCACGAGGTCACGCCGCAGGAGATCGAAGCGATGGCCTCGAAGCTCGCGGCGCGCCTTCAGAACGAGCCGGACAACGTGGACGGCTGGGTCATGCTCGCGCGCACCTATTACGCGCTCAACCGTCACGCCGAGGCCGCGCGCGCGTTCGACCGCGCCGTAGCGCTCGTGCCCGGCAACGCCGATCTCCTCGCCGACTACGCCGACGCATTGGGGGCCGCGGAGGGGGGGCTCAAAGGCAAGTCGCTCGAGCTCGTCGACCAGGCGCTCAAGGCCGACCCCACGCACTGGAAGGCGCTGGCGCTCGCCGGCACCGCCGCCTTCAATCGCAAGGATTACCAGGGCGCGGTGGCGTACTGGGAGCGGATGAAGGCGACCGTTCCGCCCGGGTCGCCCATGGCCGGGTCGGTCGACGCCAGCATCGCGGAGGCACGGGAGCTCGGCGGCCTGCCCGCGACAACGACGAAATCCGCCGCGGCCACGACACCAATGGCGCCTTCGGCACCGACGCCCACAGCGCAAGCGGCGGCATCGCCGGGCAGGTCGATCGGCGGCACGGTGAGCCTCGCTCCCGCGCTCGCCGCGAAGGCCACGCCGACCGACACCGTCTACATCTTCGCGCGCGCGGCCGAAGGGCCGAAGATGCCGCTCGCGATCCTGAAGAAGCAGGTGAAGGACCTTCCGGCCGCGTTCACGCTCGACGACTCGATGGCGATGACGCCGGATTTCGCGCTGTCGAAATTTCCCGCCGTCGTCGTCGGCGCGCGGGTGTCGAAATCCGGGAGCGCTTCGCCGCAGAGCGGCGATCTCGAGGGCCTGTCCGCGACCGTCCAGGTCGGCGCGACAGGCCTTGCCGTCGTCATCGATCGCACGCTGCCCTGACGGCGTCGGCGACGCCGCACGCCGATGAGCGACTCCGGCCGGCCCGAGCTCGACGCGGTGATCGTCGGCGGCGGAATATCGGGGCTCGTCGCCGCCTTCGAGTTGCAGCGGCGCGGCATGACGGTCGAGGTCCTCGACAGCGGCGCGCGCGCCGGCGGCGTCATCGGCACGATGCATCGGGACGGCGCGCTCTACGAGACCGGTCCCAACAGCGCGCTCGACACGACGCCGCAAATCGACGAGCTCCTCGACGCGCTCGGCATCCGCGGCGAGCGGGTCGATGCGAACGCCGTCGCCGCCACGCGCTACATCGTCCGTGATGGCAAGCTCCTGGCCCTGCCGACGTCACCCGGCGCCTTTCTCGGCACCTCGACGTTCACGCTCGGCGCCAAGTTCCGCCTCTGGCGCGAACCCTTCGTTCCGCCCGCGCCACCCGACGTCGAGGAGTCGATCGCCGCGTTCGTCCGCCGCCGGCTCGGGACCGAGTTTCTCGACTATGCGATCGACCCGTTCGTCGCCGGGGTGTACGCGGGAGACCCCGAGCAGATCTCGGTGTCCGCCGCATTCCCGCGGCTCCATGCGCTCGAGCAGCGATACGGCAGCCTGATCAAGGGCCAGTTCCAGGGCGCCCGCGAACGCCGGCGGGCCGCGGGAACTGCGGCCAACACGGCCAAGAGCTTCTCGTTCCGCAACGGCATGCAGACGCTGACGGATGCACTGGCGAGCGCGGTGACGCGCATCGCGACCGGCGTCACGGTCACGCGCGTCGAACGCGGTGCCGACGGGACGTGGACCGTCGCTGGTACACGCGACCGAGAATCCGTCGTCCGGCGGACGCGAAGCGTCGTCCTCGCGGTCCCCGCATACGTCGCGGCGAATCTCGTGCGCGACGTCGCGCCGGACGCCGCGCAAGGTCTCGCGGCCATTCCCTACGCACCGATCGCGGTCGTCGCCACCTCCCATCGCCGCGCCGACATCCCGCATCCGCTCGCGGGTTTCGGCTTCCTGGTGCCGCGGCGCGAGCGGCGGAAGATCCTCGGTTGCCTCTTTTCCAGCAGCATGTTCGAAGGCCGTGCCCCGGAGGGCAGCGTGCTGCTCACGACCTTCGTCGGCGGTGCGCGGGAGCCGGCGCTCGCGGGCGCGACCGACGCCGAGCTCGCGGCGATCGTGGCCGGCGAGCTCGGCGCGCTGCTGGACGCTCGTGCCGAGCCCGCCTGGAATGCGTTCACGCGCTGGACGCACGCGATTCCGCAGTACAACCTCGGCCATGCAGGCCGGTTGCGTCCGGTGGAGGAAGCGGAACGGGCGCTGCCCGGATTGCACTTCTGCGCGAATTACCGCGGCGGCGTGTCGGTGGGCGACCGGATCAAGACGTCGCACGCGGCCGCGGAGGCCATAGCACGCTCTCTCGGTTCGGTGGCATGATTCCAACCGGATGCGGGTGGACGAAGGAGTGGGGACCATGAACCCGAGAGCGCATTGGGAGAAGGTCTATCGAACGAAGCAGCCGACCGAGGTCAGCTGGTATCGGCCGCACCTCGACATCTCGCTTCAGCTCATCGAGGACGGCGCCCGCGATCGCGATGCGGTCATCATCGACGTCGGAGGCGGCGAATCGACGCTGGTGGACGACCTGCTGGCCCGCGGATATCGCAATCTCTCGGTCCTGGACGTTTCATCCACTGCGTTGGACGTGGCCAAAGCACGTCTGGGCGACAAGGCCGATGAAGTCCAGTGGCTATGCGGCGACGTGACGACCTTCGCGTTCGCCCCGGGTCACTATGACGTGTGGCACGACCGGGCGGTGTTCCACTTTCTGACTGGGGATGCGGAGCGCGCCGCCTATGTTCGCCAGGTCGGGCGTTCCGTCAAGCCCGGAGGCCACGTCATCGTCGCGACGTTCGGCCCGGAAGGCCCGACGAAGTGCAGTGGCCTCGACGTCGTGCGTTACGGCCCCGACGCGCTCCATGGCGAATTCGGGCCGGGCTTCCGCCTGGTGAAGCATCTCACCGAACTTCATCGAACGCCGGCGGGAGCGGTTCAGCAGTTCACGTACTGCTTCTGCAATATTCCGCAATGACTTGCTTGGCTGGCGTGGTTGCCGACGCGGCACGTCGGCTCGTCCTGCTCTCGCGTCAGCGCCATTGTTCCATCGCAGCTTCGGCCATCAGGCTTTCGGCGTCGCGATAGACGGAGGCGACGGCAAGCACGCGGCCATTGCGCTTGTATCGCAACACGCAGTCGCGGGTTGCGATCTCGCCGTCGATCGTCAGCTCGTCCCACGTCTCGGCGTGACCCACGTAATTGATCGGAACGTCGTAGTGTTGACTCCAGAAGAACGGCACGGCGTCGAACTTCTGCCGGCCACCGAGCATGTTGAGCGCGGCGGTCTGACCCTGGCGCTGCGCGACCACCCAGTGCTCGACGCGGATCGCCGCACCGCTGTGCGGGTCCGGCCATCGGGCGATGTCGCCGGCAGCGAAGATTCCGGGCTTGCTGGTCTCGAGATACTCGTTCACGGCGACGCCGCGGTCGATCGCAAGGCCGGCCCTTTCGGCCAACGCGAGGCGCGGCCGCACGCCGACGCCGGCGACGACCAGGTCGGCATCGATCGTGCCGCCGCCTTTCAGCGTGACCCGGCGCGCCTCGATCGCCGTCGCCGTCTCTCCCATGTGGAAGATCACGCCGTGCTCCTCGTGCAGGCCCCGGACGAAATCCCCCATTTGCGGACCCAGCA
This sequence comes from uncultured beta proteobacterium, assembly GCA_963724545.1. Lineage (GTDB taxonomy): Bacteria > Pseudomonadota > Gammaproteobacteria > Burkholderiales > Casimicrobiaceae > CAIWHR01. The sequence goes on along the minus strand of CAVRVC010000011.1, from coordinate 15,665 downwards.
CGCGCTCCATGGGCCGCGTCTCCGGCGCCACGACGTGCACTTCGATTCCGCGCGCGCGCAGCGAGGCAGCCACCTCGAGGCCGATGAAGCTCGCGCCCATCACGACGGCGCGCCGCGCCGCGGCCGCCCGCGCGATGATGGCGCGGCAATCGCCGAGCGTTCGCAGCGTGTGCACGTGCGGCAGGTCCATGCCCGGCAGCGGCAATCGCACCGGCTCGGCGCCGGTCGCAAGCAACAGCCGGTCGTAGGCGATCCTGCCGCCATCGCCGAGCGCGACCTCCCGTGCGGCCGCATCCACGTTGTTGACGGTCGTCCCGAGGCGCAGATCGATGCCCTGCTCCGCGTAGAAATCGTCCCCACGCAGCGGCACCCACTCCTCCGGCGCGCTGCCGGCCAGGTAATCCTTGGACAGGTTCGGCCGGTCGACAGGCGGCGCGTCGTCGTCGCTCAACATCACGATGCTGCCCTGGAAACCATGGCGGCGCAGCATTTCCGAGGCGGCGAAGCCCGCCGCGCCGCCGCCGATGATCACGATCTTCTGCGGCCGTCCCGCAGTGGACGCGACGCCGTGGCTCGATGTCGGCGCCACCGCCACCTTCTCCCGCACGAACACCCTGTCGTCACGCACCTCGACCGACCAGCACGCAACGGGGCTCAACGCCGGCGCCCGCAACGCTTCCCCGGTCCGAAGGCTGAAGCAGGCATGGTGCCACGGGCATCGCACCGTGTCGCCGACCATCAGACCTTCCACGAGCGGACCGTTGTAGTGCGTGCACGCGGCTCCGATCGCGAAGAACTCGTCGCCGCGCCGCGCGAGAAGGACCGCATCGTCGCCGACGTGTCCGGCCAGCATCTTTCCATCGGCGAGTGTGCCGGTCGCCACGCCCAGCGTCAGGTCGGGACCGGTCGCAGCCTCTTGCGATGTGCTCATGTCGACCTCCAGTTACCGCGACTTCGCGGGACGAATTGCCGCACCCGTGCTAGAGCGACCATCCGCATTTCCAGCACAGCTCGAACGTCGCCGGATTCTCCTCGCCGCACTTGTCGCAGTGCCGGCTGCCGGCGCGATTGCGCTCCTCCTGGTACGTGCGCAGGATCGCCTCGGCCACCGCGCGGTCGGCATCGTCGTCGAGCCACACCTGCGGCTGCGCGACCTCCGGCGGCACCTCCCCGACGATGCTCGACGCGTGCTCGTTGAACACGTGCGCCTTGATGCCCGCGTGCGCGAGCCGGTCGACGAGGAGATAGGCCTCGACCCGGTGCGACGCGATGAAGATACGTTGCATCGCTATCCCGCGGGGCGGACGGCGACGAGCGCCGCGACGAGCTGCCGCAGCAGCGCCCCGAGCGCGGCGGCGCGCGCGGGCTCCCACGGATGAGGCGGCGCCTCGTCCATGTAGCACGCCTGCGCCGTCTCGAGCTGGAGTGCGTGGATGCCGCGCGCGGGCGCTCCGTAGTGGCGCGTGATGTAGCCGCCCTTGAAGCGCCCGTTCACGACGCCGGAAAAGCCCGCGGCGCCGGCGAGCACGAGCGACGCACATGCCTGAACGCTCGGCGCGCAGCTCGCGCCGTCGGCCGTGCCGAGATTGAGATCGGGCAGGCGCCCCGCGAAGAAGCGCGGCACGCGACTCAGGATCGAATGTCCGTCGAGCAGGATCGCGTAACCATGGCGCGAGCGCACGCGCTCGATCTCCGCGGCGAGCCGCGCATGGTACGGCTCGAAGTAGTCGCCGCGCCGCGCGGCCACCTCGGAGCGATCCGGCGCGCTGCCCGCGGTGTAGATCGGCTCGTCGGCGAACGTGCGCGTCGGGCAGAGCTCCGTGTTGTCGGCGCCGGGATAGAGCGCGGCGCCGCTCGGGTCGCGGTTGAGATCCACGACGTAGCGAGAGTGCGTGGCGACGACGAGCGTCGTGTCCGCCTCGCTCGCGAACGCAAACAGCTTCTCGACGTGCCAATCCGTGTCGGGGACCGACCGCGCGGCCGGCGTGAGCCGTGCCGCAATCGCTTCGGGTACATAGGTCCCGGCATGGGGAACGTCGACGACGAGCGGCGAATCGCCGCGCGCGACCTCGCACAGTGTCATTCGGCCTCCTGTCGTCTGAGCCCGCCGGCCCCCCCCACGGGCGAATACCGGGATGCGAAGCGCGAAGCGACTCCAGTGAATCGCCCCGCGCGCACGGTGCCCCGGCAGCGATTGCCGCCCATCCAGTAGCAGAGCTCCGCGGGTGCCACGATATCCCAGAACGCGAGATCGGCCCGCTGTCCCACTGCGAGCGTGCCGCGGTCGGAGAGCCCGAGCGCGCGCGCCGCGTGCCGCGTGACGCCGGCCAACGCCTCCTCCGGCGTGAGGCGGAACAGCGTGCAAGCCATGTTGAGCATCAGCGGCAGCGACGTCGACGGCGACGTGCCGGGATTGCAGTCCGTCGCGACGGCCATGGGGACACCGTGCGCGCGAAACGCCGCGATGGGCGGCACCTGCGTCTCGCGCAACAGGTGAAAGGCGCCCGGCAACAACACCGCGACCGTGCCCGCCCGTGCCATCGCGGCGACGCCCGCGTCGCTCGTGTACTCGAGATGGTCCGCCGACAACGCGCCGAATTCGGCGGCGAGCGCGGCGCCGCCCGCGTCCGAGAGCTGGTCGGCATGAAGCTTGACCCGAAGCCCGTGGGCGCGTGCCGCGGCAAACACGCGCCTCGTCTGCGCTTCGCTGAATCCGATCGTCTCGCAAAACGCATCGACCGCATCCGCGATTCCCTCGCCCGCCGCCGCGGGAATGGTTTCGCGGCATACGAGATCGATGTAATCGTCGGCGCGCCCGTCGAGCTCGACGGGCACCGCGTGGGCCGCGAGCAGCGTCGTGCGAAGATCGACGCCGACCTCCGCCGCGAGCCGCCGCGCCGCGCGCAGTTGCCGGCATTCGGCCTCGGTCGCGAGGCCGTAGCCCGACTTGATCTCGACCGTCGTGACCCCTTCGCCGGCCAGCGCCTCGAGCCGCGGGCGCCCCATCGCCACGAGCTCGTCCTCGCTCGCCGCGCGCGTGGCCCGGACGGTCGCCTTGATGCCGCCACCGGCCCGGGCAATGTCGGCGTACGAGGCGCCGTTGAGTCTCGCTTCGAACTCGTCGACGCGATTGCCGGCGTAGACGAGATGCGTGTGGCAGTCGATCAGCCCCGGTGTGGCCCAGGCGCCACGCGCGTGGAATATCCGGCGCGCCGACACGTCGCGCGGCAGGTCGCGCTCGGCGCCGACCCAGGCGATCGTTTCGCCGACGATGCCCACCGCGCCGTCGCGAATCGTGCCGTAGGGTGCTTCTCCCGCCATCGTCGCGAGATGCGCACCCGTGATCAGCAGATCGAAGGCAGGGTTCATGACGACAGGCGCGCGAGATGCGCGCGATAGTGGGCGAGCACGGCGTCCTCCCTCGGGTGATGTCCGGCGCGCACGATCCACTGCCCGCCGACCATGACGTCGTGCACCGGAGCGCGGCATGGACCGAACACCGCGGCATCCAACACGGCCGAAACGGGCTGTGCAGCGAGCGCGGGCTCGTCGGGATCGAGCACCACGAGATCGGCACGGCACCCCTGGGCAATGGCGCCCGCAGGCCGGCCGAGCGCCTTCGCGCCACCCCGCGCCGCAGCCGCGTAGAGCGCCTGTCCCACCGGCACTGCCGCGTCCGCGAGCACGTTGCGCACTTGCGATGCGAGACGCTGCGACCATTCGAGCTGGCGCAATTCGGCGAAGGGATCGATGCAGGTGTTGGAATCGCTGCCGACGCCGAACGCGCCCCGCGCGTCGACGTAGGCACGCGCGGCGAAGGTTCCGTCGCCGAGATCGGCCTCGGTGGTCGGCGCGAGTCCCGCGATCGCGCCGCTCGCCGCAAGGCGTCGCGTTTCGTCGCCGGTCATGTGCGTCGCGTGCACGACGCACCAGCGCGCATCGAGTCCCGCGTGGGTGAGGAGCCACTCCACAGGCCGCGCCCCGCTCCACGCCACGCACGCAGCGACTTCACGGGTCTGCTCCGCCGCGTGAAGGTGGATTGGAGCCCCGCGCGGGATCAGGGAGACGATTTCGACAAGCTCGCCCGGCGTCACGGCCCTCAGACTGTGCGGCGCGATTCCGAGCGTGAAGCCCGCCGGCGTGGATTCGCGCGCGAGCGCGGCCACGACACGCGCATACGAATCGACGGTGTGCACGAACCGCCGCTGGCCGGCGGTCGGCTTTGCGCCGCCGAAATCCGCATGGGCATAGAACACGGGGAGGAGCGTCAGCGCGATGCCTGTCGCACCGGCGGCGGCGACGATCCGATGCGCGAGCTCCGCCGGGTCGGCGTAGGGCTTGCCCTGCGGGTCGTGATGCACGTAGTGGAACTCGGCGACCGCCGTGTACCCGGCCTTCAGCATCTCGACGTACGCCTGGGCGGCGATCGCCTCGAACGCATCGGCGTCGATCCGGTCGAGAAACGCGTACATCGCCTGGCGCCAGGTCCAGAACGAGTCGCCGCTCGCACCTGCCCTTCCGGTGCGCCCCGCGATCGCGCGCTGGAACGCATGCGAATGCAGGTTCGGCATGCCCGGCACCAGCGGTCCCGCCGCCATTTCCGCGCCATCGCGCCGCGCCCCCGCCTCGATCCCGGCGATCACGCCGTCGGCGTCGATGTCGATCGCCACGTCGCGTTCCCAGCCACGAGGCGTCAGCGCGTCGGCGGCGAAGAGCCTCATGATGCGGCAACGGACACGACGAGCGCCACCGCCCCGCCCGAGACGGGCCGGATACGGAGCGGCGGCGTCAAGTGCCGGTAGTCCGGCGCGCCGACGAGGAGCGCATGACCTTCGTCGATCCGCATCGACGGACGCCCCGAGACGATGCATTCCTGCACTCCCTCCGCAGAGAACACCACGCGGAACGCCGTCGGAGCGAACTTGGCGCTGCCGTCGCGCACGACGACAACGCGTCCTCGCACACGATCGCGCCGGAACATCGCGTTGAAGTCGCGGCATGGCCCGGCGATGAGCGCGCACTCGAACGAGTCGTCGCCATTGAGCCCCTCCGGCACGAAACGGGTGGCGAGCTCGACGTCTTCCGCGCCGGAACGCAGGCGCATGCCGGCACCGGCCAGCAACACGATCGTGCGGTCGACGCCAGGAAAGCGCGAGAACGGGCCGTCGCGCTCGACGTCGGCGATGCTCACCCGCCAGTCGAAGGCGTCGAGCGCGGCGCCCGGCGGATGCACGGCGATCTCCGTCGTGCGTCCCGCGCCGTTCTTCCAGGGCATCGGATGAAAGTCGGCGGGGGTGAGAAGGCTAACCATGGGTGCGGCGCGGGGACGCGTGCCCCGGAACGTCGATTGTAGAGGGCATCGTCGACCTGCGCCAACGCGAACGCGGCGAGTGGCGGCGCCCGGCGTTCTCGCCGCGCGCGACGACGCAGAATCGCATTGACAGCGACTGCCGTTGCACCCTAGATTCCCAAGGTTCCACCACCATTCGGGAGAGGTTCATGCAGAAGACGCTCGCTTTCGCCGCGGCCGCGCTGTTCGCCGCGACGGGTTCCGCCGCCGGCCAGGACACCAAGGTCGCGATCGGCATGTCCGGCTGGACCGGGTTCCAGCCGCTCACGCTCGCCAAGGACGCCGGAATCTTCAAGAAGAACGGCCTCGACGTGTCGCTCAAGATGATCCCGCAGAAGGACCGCCACCTCGCGATCGCATCGGGCGACGTCCAGTGCGCGGCGACGACCGTCGAGACGTGGATCGTCTGGAACGCGAGCGGGGTCGCCACGAAGCAGATCTTCCAGATGGACAAGAGCTACGGCGCCGACGGCATGGCGGTGCGCGCCAACGTCGCGAAGATCGCGGACCTCAAGGGCAAGACGGTCGCCGCGTCCGCGCCCGGCACGGCGCCCTACTTCACGCTGGCCTGGTTCCTGAAGAAGAACGGCCTGTCGGTGAAGGACGTCACCGTCGTCAACCTCGAGCCCGCCGCGGCGGCCCAGTCGTTCGTCGCCGGACAGAACGACGCGGCGATGACCTACGAGCCCTACCTGTCGACCGTGCGCGACAATCCGAACGCCGGCAAGATCATCGCGACCACGCTCGACTACCCGATGATCATGGACACGTTCGGCTGCACGCCGAAGTTCCTCGCCGACAACCCGAAGGCCGCGCAGGCGCTGACGAACAGCTACTTCGAGGCGCTCGAGATGATCAACAGGGACCCGAAGAAGAGCGCCGAGATCATGGGCGCGCCCACGAAGCAGACGGGCGACCAGTTCGCGAAGTCGGCGGCCTACCTGCGCTGGCAGGACAAGGCGGCGAACCAGAAATTCTTCGCCGGCGAATTCCAGCAGTTCAGCAAGGAGGCGGCGGACCTCTTGCTCGAGATCGGCATCCTGAAGTCGATTCCGGATCTCACCAACCTCGCCGACACCAGCTACATCAAGTGACCTGGATGTCCCGGGCCGTGCCGCGGCGCGGCCCGCGATGACGCCGCTCAAGCCCATCGCGCCCGGGCGCAAGGCGGTGCTCGGCGTCGCATTCTTCGTCGTGTTCGTCGCGGTGTGGGGCGCCGTGACCTTCGGCGGCCTCGTCTCGAAGACGTTCCTCGCCGATCCGTACACGATGCTGCGCGAGGGATGGGCGCTCTTCGCGCAGTTCGGATTCGCCGGCGACATCGCGATCACCGTCTGGCGGGTGGTCGGCGGCTTCGTGCTGGCCGCCTTGTGCGCGGTGCCGCTCGGGATCGCGATGGGCGCGTACAAGCCGATCGAGGCGTTCTTCGAGCCGTTCGTGTCGTTCGCCCGCTACCTGCCTGCGTCCGCGTTCATCCCGCTCCTCATCCTGTGGGCCGGCATCGGCGAGTTGCAGAAGCTCCTCGTCATCTTCATCGGCTCGTTCTTCCAGGTCGTGCTGATGGTCGCCGTCGCCGTGGGCGCGACGCGCCGCGACCTCGTCGAGGCCGCGTACACGCTGGGCGCCTCGTCGCGCGGCGTGGTCCGCCGCGTGCTGCTGCCGAGCGCGGCGCCGGCCATCGCCGAGTCGCTGCGCCTCGTGCTGGGCTGGGCGTGGACCTACGTGATCGTCGCCGAGCTGATCGGCGCCTCCTCCGGCATCGGCCACATGATCACCGACAGCCAGGCGCTGCTCAACACCGGCCAGATCATCTTCGGGATCATCGTGATCGGCGTGATCGGGCTCATCTCCGATTTCCTGTTCAAGTGGGCGAACCAGCGGCTCTATCCGTGGAGCCTCGCGTGAGCGGCGCACGGATGTGCAAGGCGACGTGGCCGCAAGGCGTAGGAGCAGTTCAGTGAGCAAGCTCGCGATCGAAGGCGTCGGCCGGACGTTCCCCGGCGTGCGCGGCGGCGCTCCGACCGTGGCGCTGCAGCCGACCACGCTTGCGGTCGAGGACAACGACTTCATCACGATCCTCGGCCCCTCGGGCTGCGGCAAGTCGACGCTGCTGCGCATCGTCGCCGGGCTCGATACGCCCACGACCGGCCGCGTGGTGCTCGATGGCTCGCCGGTCACGGCGCCCGGCGCCGATCGCGGGATGGTGTTCCAGTCGTACACGCTCTTCCCGTGGCTGACGGTACGCCAGAACATCTGCTTCGGTCTCGTCGAGAAGGCGATGCCGCAGAAGCAGCAGGACGAGATCGCCGCGCACTACATCGCATCGCGTCGGCCTCGCCGGCTTCGAGCATCACTACCCCAAGATGCTGTCGGGCGGCATGCAGCAGCGCACGGCAATCGCCCGCGCGCTCGCCAACGACCCGAAGATCCTGCTGCTCGACGAGCCGTTCGGCGCGCTCGACAACCAGACGCGCTCGCTGATGCAGGAGCTGCTGCTCGGCATCTGGGAAGCGGAGAAGAAGACCGTCCTCTTCGTCACGCACGACATCGAAGAAGCGATCTTCATGGCCGGCCGCGTGGTCGTGATGAGCGCGCGCCCCGGACGCATCAAGGCCGAGGTCGCCGTCGACCTGCCGCATCCGCGGCTCTACACGGTCAAGACGACGCCGGAATTTTCCGCGCTGAAGGCGCGCCTCACCGAAGAAATCCGCGTCGAGGCGCTGAAGGTTGCCGCCGCGGCCTAAAGAGCCGCAAAAGAACGCCCGCCCGGCCGCCGACTCGCGGACAACCGGGCGGGCGCCGGAAACAGTCGAATCAGGAAATCTTGACCGGCACGTAGATCTGGCGGCCTTCGCGCTCGATCAGCAGCGCGACGGTCTTGCCCGCCTTGTCGATCGCCGAGCGGAGCTCTTCCACGGAGTTGACGGCCTTCGCGCCGACGCCGACGATCACGTCGCCGGCCTGAACGCCTGCCCTGGCCGCGGCACCGCCGGATTGCTCGACGACGAGGCCCGACTTGACGCCGGCGCTCTTCTCTTCGGGGCTCAGCGGACGCACGGCCACGCCGAGCTTGCCCTTGGCCTCGCCTTGGTCGTCGGCCTTCGCCACCTTGCCGTCGTCGAGCGTGCCGACGTTGGCGGTGAGCTCGACCGGCTTGCCGGCACGCCAGACCTCGACGTTGATCGACTTGCCGGGCGCGGTGTTGCCGATGCGGCTCGTGACGTCCGTGCTGTCGACCACGGCGACGCCGTCGATCTTGCGGATCACGTCACCGGACTTGAAGCCGGCCTTCGCCGCCGGGCTGTCCGTCTCGACCTGGCCCACCAGTGCGCCGTTCGAGTCGGGCAGGCCGAAACTCTGCGCCAGCGTCTGGTCGAGCGCCTGGATGCCGATGCCGAGACGGCCATGCTGCACCTTGCCGTGCGACTTCAACTGGTCGGCAACCGTCGCGGCGACGTCCACCGGAATCGCGAACGACAATCCCATGTAGCCGCCGGACCGGCTGTAGATCTGCGAGTTCACCCCGACCACCTGCCCCGCGGCATTGAGGAGCGGGCCGCCCGAATTGCCGGGATTGACGGCGACGTCGGTCTGGATGAACGGCACCATCTGACCGTCGGGCAGCGCGCGATGCACGCCGCTCACGACACCCGCGGACACGCTGTTCTCGAAGCCGAACGGCGAGCCGATCGCGATCACCCATTCGCCGCGCTTGACGCCCGGCTTCGCCGAGAGATCCAGCGCCGGCAGGTTCTTCGCGTCGATCTTGACGAGCGCGATGTCGGTCCGCTTGTCGGTGCCGACGACCTTGGCCGTGAATTCGCGGCGATCGGTGAGCTTCACGACGACTTCGGTCGCGCCGTCGACGACGTGCGCGTTCGTCACGATGTAGCCGTCGGGGCTCACGATGAAGCCCGAGCCCACGCCACGCGTCGGCTGCTGCGGGCGCATCTGCGGCATGTTCGGCATTCCGCCGAAGCGCTTGAAGAAGTCGAAATACGGATTGTCCTCGTCCATGTTCTCGGCGTCCGGCGCGCCCTTGCCGCTCGCATGGAACGTGCTGATGTTGACGACGGAAGCCCCGGCGCGATCGACCAGCGCCGTGAAATCGGGAAGGCTCGTCGCCGCAGACGGGCTCACCGCTGCCGATGCGACGATCGCGGGCGGCGAAGTCGCCGCGTGCGCGGAGCTGACGGGCAGCGAGTCGAGGTGGGTGTAGCCCGTCGCGACACCGGCGCCGATGCCGGCGGCGATCAGGGCAGTGGTGAGTTGCGATAGACGCATCGTGCTCTCCTTCTGGAAAGGGCCCACTGACGGGCCTACACGACGCAATGTAGGGGCACTGCCTTAACGGGACCTTAAGAGACCTCTGACCGCCGGGTGGGAGGCTTGCCTCCCGCCGCGCCTACAAGTCGACCTTCGGAAAACGCACGCGCACGGCGAGGCCCTTCCCGTCCGGGCCGTCCGCGAGGTCGATCGTGGCGCCGTGCGCGTCGGCGATCCGCTTGACGATGGAGAGGCCCAGGCCGCTTCCTGTGTCGCGCGACGTGTCGTCCGGCGCGGCCTCCCGATGGAAGCGCTCGAAGACACGCATGCGCGCCGCGACCGGGATGCCCGGCCCGCTGTCGATGACCGACAGCACGGCGCGGCCTGCATCGTTTGCAACCCCGACGTCGATGCGCCCGCCCCCCGGCGTGAAGCGCAAGGCATTGTCGAGCAGGTTGGCCACGAGCGTTGCGAGGGTCGCCGCATCGCCCCGCACCGGAACGTCCGCCGTCTCCGTGCATCCGAGGTCGATGCCCCTCGCGTCGGCGATCGGCGCGCGCGCGACGATGGCCTCCTTGGCGAGCGCCGCAAGATCCACGCGCGAGAAGTTGCGCGCGAGCGCCTCGGGCTCGAGCCGCGCCATCGTCAGGAGCTGCTCGACCAGACGGGACGCGCGCGCGACGCCGTCCTTGAGGTCGGCCATGGCCGCGACCCGGGCCCGCTCGTCCGAAGCGCGGCCCGCCTGCTCGACCTGCAGGGCGAGCGCCGCGAGCGGCGTGCGGAGCTCGTGCGCCGCGTCTGCCGTGAACCGCCGCTGCGCGGCCAGCGCCTCGTCGAGTCGCGCGAGCAGGGCATTGAGGCTCGCCGCCAGCGGCTTCAGCTCCTGCGGCAGCTCGCTCTCGGCAACCGGCGACAGCGCATCCGGGCGTTGCATCTGCACGTCGCGCGACAGCGCGTCGAGCGGGCGCAGGCCGCGGCCGACGGCGTACCAGATCAGGATGCCAAGGAGCGGAATCAGGAGCGCCAGCGGCACGAGCGTGCGCAGTGCCGCCTGCGCCGCGATCTCGCGGCGCTCGTCCAGCGCATGGGCGATCTGCAGCGCGTGGTCGCCGTCGACGTGCGTATAGACGCGCCACGTCTTGCCGTCGCGAACGACGTCGGAATACCCCTCGGTTACCGGGACGGGCAGGCCGGCGCCGGGCTGCGACCAGTAGACGAGCACGCCGTCCCGGTCCCAGATCTGCGTGACGATCTCGGAGACGCCCGCGACGCGCCGGCCGTCACGCAGCAGCGGCGGCGCCGGCGAGCGTCCGCGCAGCAGATCGTCGATCCGGGTCGAGTACGCAAGCTGCTTCAATTGCAGGTCGAAGAGGTCGCCGATCTCCCGTCGGGTCTCGACATAGGTCGCGAGGGTGGCCAGGATCGCGACCACCGACATGCCGATGAGCAGCCGGACGAGCAGCGTGCGGCGAATCGACGTCATTGGACTACCTTCCGCGCTTCGCGCTCCAAGGCAATTCGACGGCCTCCTCGCAACCGTGCATCAGTGAGACTTCTTCGCGTCGGCCGCCCTCCACGTTCGCGGTCGCGCGCTTCGCGCCTGGCCTTCGGCCCGCTCACGTGGAGGCCCTGGTAGCGGCCCGGCGGGCTCATTGGAGTACCTTCGCGCTTCGCGCTCCGGTATTCGCCCTTGGGTCGGCCCGGCGGGCTCATGCCCGCGCGATCACGTAGCCTACGCCGCGAACCGTGCGGATCGCGTCGGCCCCGAGCTTGCGGCGCAGGTTGTGGACGTGCACCTCGATCGCGTTGCTTTCCACTTCGTCGCCCCACGCGTAGACCCGCTCCTCGAGCTGTGCCTTGGACAGCGCCGTGCCCGGGCGTTCCAGCAAGGCGGCGAGCAGCGCGAACTCCCGCGGCGAGAGGTCGACCGCCGTGCCGTCGCGGGTGACGGTGCGCGCGCCCGGATCGAGCGCGATGGCGCCGTTCGTGAGCACGTTGTCCCCGCGCGCGACGTCGCGGCGCAGGACCGCCCGCATCCGCGCGGCGAGCTCGTCGAGGCTGAAGGGCTTGACGAGGTAGTCGTCGGCGCCCGCGTCGAGCCCGGCGACACGATCGGTCACCGCGTCGCGCGCCGTGACGATCAGAACGCGCACCTTGTTGCCTGCACGGCGCAGGTCTCGCAGCAGCTCGAGGCCGCTCTTCCTCGGCAGTCCGAGGTCGAGCAGCACCAGCGCGTACGCATCGTCGGAGGTGTCGAGGGCGACGCGCGCCGCCTGCCCGTCTTTCACCCAGTCGACCGCATAGCCGTCCTGCTGCAAGGCCGCGTAGAGCGTCTTGCCGATCATGGGGTCGTCTTCGACCAGTAGGATGCGCATGGTCACCTGGGGGCGGCGTCGGACCGCGGAATTCTACCGGCCCGAATGCCCGCCGGGCGACGGCGATCGATGATCCTGCCGATGCCTCAGCGGTGAATTTCCCGCAGCAGCACCTGCAACGGCGCATCCGAGATGCGGATCAGGCCGCTGAACGGCTGGTCGAGCTCGAGAATGAGAAAGACAGCGGTCGACAGCGAAAGTGCCGAAAGGCCGATGACCGAATACACCGTCCAGTTCCGCGGCGCGAAGAGGCCGAAGCTCGCGAAGATGATGCCGAGCCAGAGGACGACGACGAGCAGGAACGGCGTCTGGATCGAGCTGTCCGCCTGCTCCGTCAGCAACCAGCGCGTCTCTGAGAGGTCGTCGACGATGTCGAGGATCTTGGCGTGGAGGCTCCGCTGCGCGTCGTCCGCGGGCACCACGGCGCGCGCGGCGTCGTGAAATTTCGTCCACTCGACGACCCCCTGCTCGACCGGAACGCGTCGGCCCTCGGGCGTCCAGATCGCCACGGCATTGTCGTCGATCCAGCGCCGCAGCAACTCGCGCGACTCCGTGCCGACGGGCCCCATCTGCCGCAGCAGGCGGTCGACGAGGATGATCCTGACGCTGCTGTGCCGGACTTCGTCCGACTTGGTGTCGAACGAGCTCTTGGCCGACGCCACGAGGAGGCCGAGCACCAGCGCGGTCAACGTGACGATCACGCCGATGCCGAGGTGGATGATCTCCTTCGATTCCTTCGACAGATGGTGCGGGGGAAGGACGCGATTGAGCACGATGCCGAGCGCCGTCGCGCCCACGACGACGGCGAACACGATGAGGGAAACCGTCAATGCGTCCATGGCCGCGCGCTCTTCCGCCTGCTCTCCTGCCCACGCTCCCGTCGGCGTGCCCCGCCGGGCGCGAGCCGCGGAGCAACCGCCTCAGCGCTTGTCCTTCTTCTTGCGCGTTTCCTTGAGCACCAGCTTTTCCGCGCCGGCCCCGGCGGCATTGCGCTTCTCGAGGTCCGCCAGGAGCCCCTCGTCGGTGAGATCGATCTGCTTCGAATGATCCCAGTCGTGCTCGGCCACTTCGACGAGCCGCTTGACCACGTGGCGCGAATCGGTCTCGATCGCGAGCTCGCGGCGCGCGTCGAAGCTGCCGGGCGCGAGGTTGATCGACCCCACAATCGCGCGCTTCTCGTCGGCGACGATCATCTTCGCGTGCAGCTTCATGCCCTTCAGCGTGTGCACCTTGGCGCCGACGTCGTGCATGATCCGCAACCCGCCGACACCCTCGACCAGCTTGTCCTTCTTCAACGTGTGCGGCGGCCGCGCGAGGATGTGGATCTTCACGCCGCGCCGCGACGCACGCACCAGGCGCTCGATGATGACCGTGTCCTGGTATCGCTCGTTCTGCAGCCACAGCGAGTGCTTGGCCCCTTCGATGAACTCGGCGATGCGCTCGCGGCCGTTGTTCGGGCACCAGATGAGGCGCGACTTCCGGTCGGGCTCGAATTGCTTCCGGTTCCAGTCGGCGTCGAAGCACGCGATCATCTCGTCGACCTCGACGTCGTGCGTGGTCTGCACGGCGTAGTCCCGCGTCTCCGTGAGGTCCCGCGTCTCCCAGTTGAGGGACTCCACGAAGCCGATCGTGCCGTCGATGACCATCGACTTCTGGTGCGTGAGCGCGAACTCCGGGTTGCTGTCGCGAACCTCGATCTTCGCGGCGGCCAGCGTCTTGCGTGTCTCGCCGTTGTCGTTCGTGCCGTCGCGCCGCGCGGGATTCAGCATCACCCGGACCTCTACGCCGCGCTCTTTCGCGGCGAGCACCGTCCGCAGCATCGTCGGGTCGGTGAACAGGAACATCCGTACCTGCAGCGTCCGCTTCGCGTCGTTGATGGCCTCCACGATGGGCTTGGCGGAGTCGTCGGGCAGCACTACGAGGGTATGGGACATGGTCGGGATAGGGTACGGGACTTGGGGGTGGGTCGGGGCGCGGGGGCAGGTGTCAGGCGTGGCCAGGTGCCGCCGCGGGCGCGTCGAACTGGATGTGGTGAAGCTCGGCGTAGACGCCGTTAAGCTTGAGAAGCTCGTCGTGCGTGCCCTGCTCGTGCACGACCCCATCCTTCAGCACGATGATCTTGTTGGCGTCGCGGATCGTCGAAAGGCGGTGCGCGATCGTGATGACCGTCCGGCCCTTCATCAGGCGCTCGAGACCCTCGATGACGAGCCGCTCCGATTCCGTGTCGAGGGCGGCGGTCGGCTCGTCCAGGATCAGGATCGGCGTGTCGCGGATCACCGCCCGCGCAATGCCGATGCGCTGGCGCTGGCCGCCCGACAGCGTGAGGCCGCGATCGCCGACCATCGTGTCGTAGCCGTGCTGCATCTCGGTGACGAACTGGTGGGCGTTGGCGAGCTTGGCCGCGGCGACGATCTCCTCGTCGGTCGCATTCGGCCGGCCGTAGGCGATGTTCTCCCGGATAGTGCCGTGGAAGAGGACGGTGTCCTGCAGCACGTAGCCGATCTTGGAGCGCAGCGATGCGAGCTCGAGGTCCTTGAGGTCGACGCCGTCGATGAGGACGCGCCCGCCGCTCGGATCGTAGAACCGCGGGATCAGGCTCACGACGGTGGACTTGCCGCCGCCGGTGGTGCCGACGATGCCGACGAGCTGTCCCGGCTCGATCTTGAAGCTCACGTCCTTCAGCACCGGCTCGGCCGGGTCGTAACCGAAAGCCACCCGCTCGAACGTGATCTCGCCGCGGCAGGTCGGCAGGGGCCGGGCGTTCGCGCGCTCGGGGATCACGATGTCGGTGTCCAGTATCTTCCGGATCCGCTCGAGGCCGACCGCCGCCTGCGCGATCGAGTTCGTCATCTTCGCGAGATCCTGCACCGGCTTGAAGAACTTGCCGAGGTACGCGAGGAAGACCGTGAGCGCACCGACCGTCATTGCGCCGGCCAGGATCAGCGCCGCGCCGCGCCAGAGCACGATCGCCGTGCACATCGCGACGACGATCGTCACCACCGGCGACAGGAGCGACTTGACGCGCCTCGCCTTCAGCGCCGCATCGACCTGGGCGCGGCTCGCGCTGTCCATCCGCTCCTGCTCGAGATCCTGCCGCGCGAACGCCTTCACCACGCGCACCGACTCGAGACCCTGCTGCACGACGGCCACGATGTCGCTCTGGCGCTTTCTCACCTCGTGCGTGACGTTCTTGACCGACTTCTTGAACCGCATCACGAAGAGCAGCAGGAACGGCGTCACGCCGATCGCGATCAGCGCGAAGTCCCAGTCGAGCCAGAACATGAGCCCCAGCATCATCACGATCG
Organism: uncultured beta proteobacterium; assembly: GCA_963724545.1. Lineage (GTDB taxonomy): Bacteria > Pseudomonadota > Gammaproteobacteria > Burkholderiales > Casimicrobiaceae > CAIWHR01. Next base: position 369 of record CAVRVC010000011.1, on the reverse strand, counting down.
TCAGCAGGTCGACGACGATGCCGAGGGTCGCCGACGAGGCGAAATTCTGGACGGTCGCGACGTCGCTCGTGATCGTCGACAGCAGCGGCCCGGTCTGCTGGTGATCGTAGAACGTTAGGGACAGACGGTGCAGGTGATCGTAGACCCGGACGCGGAGGTCGTGCGCGACCCACTGGCCAACGCTCTCCGTGTAATAGTTGTCGACGTAGCTCGCGAGCGAACCGATGGCCGCGATCAGCACCGTGGCGAGCGCCGCCAGCACCGCGAGGCCCATCTTGTCCTGCGCCACCGGCACGTCGCGAAGCCAGCGCAGCCACTCCGGCAGCGGATGCCCGCTGACGACGTTGTCGATGATCACCTTGACGGGGG
>CAVRVC010000010.1:0-72164 GCA_963724545.1 uncultured beta proteobacterium | reverse complement strand
CTTGTCGTAGAGCGGCTTCACCCTGGCGTCCGCGGCCGCCTTCTCGGTCGCGTGCGCCTCGGCGGACGTCCAGCCCAGCACGCCCGGAACCTTGCCGAGACCGGGATACCGCGACCAGGTAGCCGATCGAGAAAGACGATCGTGAATCCAGAAGAGCCACATCCACCAGCGTGGAAGCGGATTGTTGTATTCGGCGAGGTCGCCGTCCCACGTGTGGCCGGTCGTCTCGACCCGGCTTGGCCCGGCGCCGGCGCGCCCTTGACCTTGATCCGGCTCGTCGGTCAGCCAGCAGCCCACGCGCAATAGAGCCGATCGAGGCCACCGTGACCCCGCCAAGCAATGACCCACCAGTTCCAGAAATCCCGAGGTGAAATCGCTCATTTCGTGCACCCCTTGGCGCTGCGTCGTCAGCGTCGTCCGCCAGCGCGAACGGTGCGTTCGCCGCTTCGTCGAATGCCCGGCGGTGTCCCTTGCCGTACGCCCACGCCACGATCCCGAGGAGCAGGACAAGGAGAGCACGGTCGTCGCGATGCCGACGATGGTGTAGACGTTCGATCGGTCACCTCGCATTCTTCATCGCGAGCCCGAGGTTCGCAGGACGTGACCAGTGTGTCCTCCTCGGCCGGTCCTTGAGTCGGCCGCCGCCTGGCGATGTTGACTCCGAAATACGGCAGCCCGAAGTGGCGAGCGCGCGCACTGATTCGATGTCGGCGACGTCGCCGGCGTTGGCGAGCCACGGATACCCCGGCACGTCGATTCGGCACGACGTCGCGCGGATTGGTGAGGTGCGTCCGGTGCCAGGTGTCCGAGTACCGGCCGCCGACGCGCGCGAGATCGGGGCCGGTCCGCTTGCTGCCCCACTGGAACGGATGGTCGTAGACGAACTCGCCGGCGACCGAATAGTGACCGTAGCGCTCGGTCTCCGCGCGGAACGGGCGGACCATCTGCGAGTGACAGTTGTAGCAGCCTTCGCGCAGGTAGACGTCGCGGCCGGTGAGCTGCAGCGGCGTGTAGGGCGAAACGCCCGCGACCGCCTCGGTCGTCGACTTCTGGAAGTAGAGCGGAACGATCTCCACGAGTCCGCCCACGCTCACCACGAGGACGATCAGCACGATCATCCAGCCGATGTGCTGTTCGATGTACGCCTGGTCGAGTTTCATCACGATCCCTGGGAGTCCGGACGCGGGGTCAGGCGGGCGCCGCGGCGGCGACCGGCGCCGGAATCGGCGCCTCGACCGCCTGCCCGCCGGCGATCGTGCGGACCATGTTGTAGGCCATCACCAGCATGCCGCCGAGGAACAGCACGCCGCCGAGCAGGCGGATCGCATAGAACGGATACGTGGCCTTCACGCTTTCGACGAACGCATACGTGAGCGTGCCGTCGGCGTTGATCGCACGCCACATGAGACCCTGCATCACGCCCGCAATCCACATGGACGAGATGTACAGGACGACCCCGATCGTCGCGATCCAGAAGTGGACGGTGATGAGGCGCACCGACCACATCTCGGTCTTGCCGAACATCCGCGGGATCAGGTAGTACATGCATCCGATCGTGATGAACGCGACCCAGCCGAGCGCGCCGGAATGCACGTGCCCGATGGTCCAGTCGGTGTAGTGCGACAGCGCGTTGACCGTCTTGATCGACATCATCGGCCCCTCGAACGTGCTCATGCCGTAGAACGACAGCGACACGATCAGGAACTTGAGGATCGGGTCCTCGCGCAGCTTGTGCCATGCGCCCGAGAGCGTCATGATTCCGTTGATCATCCCGCCCCACGACGGCGCGAGCAGGATCAGCGAGAACAGCATGCCGAGCGACTGCGTCCAGTCGGGCAGCGCCGTGTAGTGCAGGTGGTGCGGACCGGCCCACATGTACGTGAAGATCAGCGCCCAGAAGTGCACGACGGACAGCCGGTACGAGTAGATCGGGCGGCCGGCCTGCTTCGGCACGAAGTAGTACATCATCCCGAGGAAGCCCGCGGTCAGGAAGAATCCGACGGCGTTGTGGCCGTACCACCATTGCACCATCGCGTCCTGCACGCCGGCATAGGCCGAATACGATTTCATCGGCCAGAACGTCACGGGCACCTCGGCACTGTTGACGAGATGCAGCAGCGCGATCGTGAGGATGAAGGCGCCGAAGAACCAGTTGGCGACGTAGATGTGCGGCGTCTTGCGCTTGACGATCGTGCCGAAGAACACGATCGCGTAGCTCACCCAGACGAGCGTGATCAGGATGTCGATCGGCCACTCGAGCTCGGCGTATTCCTTGCCCGACGTGTAGCCCAGCGGCAGCGTCACGGCCGCGAGCACGATGACCGCCTGCCAGCCCCAGAACGTGAAGGACGCCAGCGCGTCGGAGAAGAGGCGCACCTGGCAGGTGCGCTGGACGACGAAATAGGCGCACGCGAAGAGCGCGCTGCCGCCGAACGCGAAGATCACCGCGTTGGTGTGCAGCGGCCGCAGCCGGCCGTACGAAAGCCAGGGGATGTCGAAATTGAGCTCGGGCCACAAGAGCTGCGCGGCGATGATCACGCCGACCAGCATCCCCACGATGCCCCAGACGACCGTCATCACGGTGAACTGGCGCACCACCTTATAGTTGAACGTTGACGCAAGTGCCGGGTTCGCCGCCAAGAAACGCTCCCCATTGGTTCCAAGAAGGGCCGAAACTCGGGCGACGGGCGCCCAACCCTGTGCCGCAATCGCACTCCACGCTTCCTCGACCACGGATGACTTCGATGCTAAGGGCGGTCCTCGGGTCCGGATTTGATCGAAGTCAAGGAGCCGCTCCGGCGGGCCCCGTCGTCGACCTGCGCCGACGGCTGCGGAATCGCGTCGCTCGCATCGTCGTCGTCGAGGATGCGGTGTGCCGGGCCTTCGAGATCGTCGAACTGGCCGCTTCGCACCGACCACCAGAAGGCCGCGCCGATGCCGAACACGAGGACCACCGAGAGCGGGATCAGCAGCAGCAGGATATCCATCGCGCGGCCCGAAGAGTCAGGCCGGTGCCGCCGCGTCCATGCCGCGACGACGCTCGCTATCGGCCGCACGCAGTCGGGCGACGCGCAGCGCATTGCCGACGACGAGAAGCGACGACGCCGACATGCCGATCGCCGCGACGAGTGGCGTCACCATGCCGAATGCCGCCGCCGGCACCGCGACGAGGTTGTAGGCGAACGCCCAGCCGAGGTTCTGCCGGATGACGCGATAGGTGCGCCGCGCGTGCGCGATCGCGTCCGCGACGCGCCCGAGGTCGTCGCCCAGCACGACGATGTCGGCGGTCTGCTGCGCCAGCGCGGTCGCGCTGCCGAGGCTCACCGATACCTGGGCCTGCGCAAGGGACGGCGCGTCGTTGATGCCGTCGCCCACCATCGCCACGATCGCGCCCTCCTGCTGCAGGCGCACGAGAGCATCGCGCTTGTCTTCCGGCTGCGCGTCGCCGCGGGCATCGGCGATGCCGAGCGCCCTGCCGATCGCCTCGACGCTCGCGGTCCGGTCGCCCGAGATGAGGACCGGGACGATCCCGAGGCGCGACAGCCGTGCCACCAGGTCGGCGGCGCCCGGCCGCAACGTGTCGTCGAGCGTGAATTGCGCGATGAGGCCGGACGCGTCGCCCAGCGCGACGCGCGTCGTCGCAGCATCCGTCGGCACGGCATCGGAAGGCGCTCGCATGCCCGACAGCGCCGCCACGAAATCCGGCCGCCCGAGGCGCACGCGGCGCCCTTCGACGGTGCCCTCGACGCCGTTGCCGGCGACGATCGCCACCGAGTCGACCCGAGGCAGCGCCGTGCGGTCCGGCGCCGCCGCGCGAAACGCCCTCGCCAGCGGATGCTCCGATACGGCGTCGAGCGCCGCCGCCAGCGCGAGCGCCGAATCGCGCGTCGCCGTCCCGCGCGGATCGACGCCGACGACCGCCATCCGCCCCATCGTCAGCGTTCCGGTCTTGTCGAGCACCACGTGGGTGACGCGCGCCAGCGTCTCGAGCGCATCGGTGCGCGCGATGACGACATGATGCCTTGCGAGCGCCCCCGCCGCCGCGGCCAGCGCGGCGGGTGTCGCCAACGACAGCGCGCACGGGCACGACACGACGAGCACGGCGAAGGTCACAGCCAGCACGCGCGACGGGTCGACGTTCCACCAGGCGACGGCCGTGCCGGCGGCAAGGACCAGCAGCGCCGCGACGAACCAGCGCGCCGTGCGATCGGCGAATCGCGCGACGCGCGGCCGCTCGCCCATCGCCCGTTCGGCGAGGCGTTCGAGCCCCGCGAGCCGGGTCGCCTCGCCCGCCGCGCGCACCGCGGACGACGAGCGCCCCGTCGCGCGCCACGCTTCCCGCGAGCACGGCGTCGCCGGGCGCCGCGGCGCGCGGCCGCGATTCTCCGGTGAGCATCGCCTCCTCGAGACTCGCGCGCCCGTCGACGATGTCGCCGTCCGCGGCGACCGTCGCGCCCGGACGGACGAGCACGAGGTCGCCCGCCGCGAGCGACGCCGCACCCGACCGTTTCGACCGCCTGTCCGGACGGCCAATCGAGCAAGCGTTCCGCCGTGGCCGGTCGCGCCCGTGCGAGCGCCTCGATCGCCGCGCCGGCTTTCTGCCGCGCGGCGAGCTCGACGTAGCGCGCGAGGAGCAGGAGCGCGATGAACATCGTGACGGAATCGTAGTAGACCGGGCCCCTGCCCGTGAATGTGGCCCAGACGCTGCCGCCGAACGCGGCGGCCAGTCCCAGCGCCACCGGCACGTCCATCCCGGCGCTCCCGTGCCGAAGATCGCGCCAGGCGCCGCGGAAGAACGGGGACGCCGAATAGAGGAGCGCCGGGAGCGTGAGCGTCAGGCTCGCCCACTCGAGGAGCCGCCGGTGCGCCTCTTCGACGCCGTCGACGGTGACGTAGGTCGGCACCGCGAACATCATCACCTGCATCATCGCGAGCCCCGCCACGGCGAGGCGAAGCAGCAGCGTTCGCGCCTCGCTTCGCGCCCCGGCCTCCCTGCGCTCCGGATCGTACGGGCTCGCGCGATAGCCGATCGCGACGAACGCCCGCAGCACGGTGGACAGGCGCGTCCGCCGCGGATCCCAGACGACGCGGGCGCGCCGCGTCGCGTAGTTGACGCCGACCGACACCACGCCCGGCTCGCGCGCGAGCCACGATTCGATGAGCCAGATGCACGCGCCGCAATGGATGCCTTCGACGATGAGCGAGACTTCGCGCGTGCCGCTCTCGCCCGCGCGCACGATGCCCGCCTGCGTCGCGGCTTCGTCCCAGTGCGACCACTCGTCGCGGGCGTCGCCCTCGATCGGCGGCGCTGCGTCGTCGAAGGTGCGGCGCTCGTAGAAGTCGTCGAGGCCGGCGGCGCGAATCGTGCGCGCGACGCCGAGGCAGCCGGCGCAGCAGAACGAGTGCCGCACGCCGTCCCAGTCGGCGTGCCAGCGTGCGCGCGGCGGATTCGGCCGGCCGCAGTGGAAGCAGCGCGCGGCATTCGGGACGGACGCCGGCACGGCGTCGCCTCCGATCGGCCCGCGCGAGGGCGCCTTCGCGTCCACGGCATCCGCAGTTTCCGCTGTCTCCAATAGCGCCGGCATCGACGGAATCTACGGCGCAGCCCCTTTGCGGTCAATGCCGATTCTGTTCCAATCGCCACGATTGCCGCTCCCGTTTGACCGGGATCAACGATGCGCATCTGCCTGCTCACGAACCAGAATCTGCTGGCCGACCCTTTCCCGGTCGACGACTGGCCTTGCGATCCGCGGCCGTTCTACCCGGACGCGCACTGGGAGGTCGAATGCCTGACGCAAGGCCACGGCGGTCGAGCAGGTGACGCGTCGCGTCGAGCAGGGCTTCGATGTCTTCTTCAATCTCTGCGACGGCGCCGCGGACCAGGACACACCCGGCATCGAGGTCGTGCGCACGCTCGAGCGGCTTGGCGTAGCCTTCACCGGCGCGACGTCGGCGTTCTACGAGCCCTCGCGCGAGGCGATGAAGCAGGCCTGCCGCGGCGAGGCCATCGCCACGCCGGCGTACGTCCTCGCGCGCGAACCGGACGACGTCGAGCGTGCCGCCGCGGAGCTCGCGCTTTCCGCTCTTCGTCAAGCACTACAGCAGCTATTCGAGCGTCGATCTCACCCGGCGCTCGCGCGTCGTCGTCACCGGCCGGATTGCGTCGCCAGGCAGACAAGATCATGCGGCGCCACGGCGCGGCGCTGATCGAGGAGTTCATCGAGGGGACGGAGGTCACGGTGCTCGTCGCGGAGAACCCGGACGATCCGAGCCGGCCCAAGACCTACACGCCGATGCAGTATCGCTTTCCCGACGGCGAGACCTTCAAGCACTCCCGGCATGAAGTGGGTGGATTACGCCAACATGACGGCCTTTCCGGTGCGCGATCCGGCGCTCGATGCCCGCGTGCGCGACGTCTGCGCGCGCTTCTTTCTCGCGCTCGGCGGCGCGAGCTTCGGCCGCTGCGATCTGCGCATCGACGCGCGACGGCACGCCATACATGCTGGAGATCAACCCCAACTGCGGCGTCTACTACCTGCCCAAGGACGCGGGCAGCGCCGACCTCTGCCTGCTGCACGATCCGGAAGGCCACGCCGGATTCACGCGGCGGCTGATCGCGGCGGCGCTGCGGCGGGTCAGCCGGCCGAGGACGGCGTCTTGAGTCGCGTGAATTCGAGCCGGTAAGTCGCGACATCGAGCGCGCGCGCGCCATGGGGCTCGAGGTCCGCCGCGAGGGCCTCGGCCGGCCGCGCGCACCTCCGCGGCTCCGATGCCCTCGATCAGCACGATCCACGTCGGCACGAGCGTCGTATCGGCCCGCGCCTTCTTCTCGGCCGTCTCGATCCTGCTGATCGACTCGTCGGCGAGGCAGAGGTGCACGCCGGCGATCCCTTTGCGCAGTCGCGAGCGACGGCAGGACGCGCGAAGCGAGCGCCTCGATCGCGGCCGCGCGATGCGCCGCATCGATGTCGAAGCGCATCGTCAGCGATCGACGCCGCCGCTGCCCACGCCGCCGGTGTAGGCCACCCGGCAGATCGAGCGCGCCACGTTGCGAAAGGATGGCACGACGCGCTTCGTCCATTCGGTCGGCGCATTGAGGCGATCGAGGTAGTCCCGGCCTCCGAGCACCTCCGGACTATCGGCTTCGTAGAGGTTGAAGAATTCCGGCGCGCCCTCGAACGACGATGTAGCGGCGGCCTCGGCGAAAGCCGGGAATGCCGACGCGCTCCGGCATGTGCTCGCGGTTGTGCCACTCGTAGAAGTCGTCCTTCGCCTCGGGCAGCAGATCGTGCCAGATCGTGACCACACCGGTGCCGGCGAGACTCATTCGCGGATCGAGCTTCCACTGTCAGCGCACCCAGCTCCCCGAACGTGACGGTCAGCATCTCGTTCATCGGAACTTCGATCGCGCCCGCGTACGAGCCCGTCGTGACGACCTGCCCCGCGCGCAATCCGTCGCCGCGCGTCGACAGGAAATTCGCGAGCCAGACGAGCGGCCGCAGCGGATGGCCGTCGCCATGCCGTCCGTCGTGCGTCGACAGCAGCCCCTTTGCGCCGCTGATCGTGACCGGGGAACCCGGCGAGCGGCGCATCGGGGCCGTCGGCCAAGACCGGCCCGACGAAAAGTCCCTGGTTCTGCACGCAGTCGGCCATCATCTCGAGCCAGTCGACGGCTGCGGGGTCGGCGTAGCGCGTGCCCAGCAGTTCCAGCACCAACCGCGTTTCGCCGATCGCGCCGCGCACCTCCCCTTCCGGATACGGCGTGGCGCGCGACGGAAGATCGCGTCCCAGCACGAAGGCGACTTCGGGCTCGATTCGCGCGCTCGCGCCCGTCGCCGTGATGGCGCAGGGCGACGCCCGGAAAATCGTCGGCGCGAGGATCGGCGCCGCATTGATCCGTTCCGGGGCGGGCGGCAGCGAGCATTTCCAGCCGCCGATGGCTTGCTTCAGCAACGCGACGGTGCGCCGCTGAATGGCGAGCGCCCCGTCGAGATCCGCCGGACGGCAGGATTCCGGCAATCGCGGGCCGGGGTGCCCGGAGACGCGCGCCGCGACGAGAAGCTTTGCCGCGGCATCGACCTCGTGCTCGTTCAAGGAAGTCCTCGCCATCAATGATGGAAGCGCTCGATGTCGCGGGCGCGGCCCAACAGGTTACCAGACCACGACCGCGGTCCCGCTCGTCGCGGTGGGCCAATCTACGCCTCGTGTCCCGGCAATTCAACACGGCGCGGGGGCCTCGTCGGCTGCTGTTACATTGCCGGGGAGAAGGGAGGCATTGCGATGACGGCGGGGGTGCTGTTCGCGCTGGTGGCCGGGCTGATGTGGGGACTGGTGTTCGTCGCGCCGCTGCTGCTTCCGGACTATCCGGCGGCACTGCTGTCCGTCGGACGCTACACCGCGTTCGGTCTCATCGCACTGCCGTTGGCGTGGCTCGACCGCGCCCGCCTGCGCGAGCTGACGCGCGCCGACTGGCGGGAAGCGCTGAAGCTCGCCGCGATCGGCAACCTCCTCTACTACCTGCTGCTCGCGGCGGCGATCCAGCGCGCCGGCGGGCCGCTGCCGACGATGGTGATCGGCACGCTGCCGGTCGTGATCGCGATCGCGTCGAACTGGCGCGACGGGCGCCGTGACGGCCGCCTGCCGTGGCTTCGCCTCGCGCCGTCGCTCTTCCTGATCGCGGCCGGCGTCGCGCTCGTCAACCGAGCGGAGCTGACGAGCCTCCGCGCGAGCGGCGACGTCGATCCGGTCCGTTACGCCTCCGGCGCGCTCTTTGCCCTGGGAGCCGTCGCCTGCTGGACGTGGTATCCGATTCGGAACGCCGACTGGCTGCGTGCGCATGCGACGCGGAGCCCTCGCACCTGGGCCACGGCACAGGGTGTCGCGACGCTGCCCCTCGCGTTGGCCGGCCTCGCGGTGCTCGAGGTCGCGAGCGCCGCAACCGGCGCCACATTCCCGCTGCCGCTCGGGCCCGCACCGCTCCGCTTCGTGACGCTGATGCTCGCGATCGGCCTCTTCGCCTCATGGCTCGGCACGCTCTGCTGGAACGAGGCCAGCCAGCGTCTTCCGACCGCGCTCGCCGGACAGCTCATCGTGTTCGAGACGCTCGCCGCGCTCGGGTATGCCTTCGCGCTGCGCGCCGAGTGGCCCGCCGGCGCGACGCTGGCGGGCATCGCGTTGCTCGTCGTCGGCGTTGCATGGGCGCTCTCAGTGCGCCCCGAGCCGATTGCAATAGCACCGCACTGAGGCACCACACTGAGGCACCACACTAAGGCGCCGCACCGGGGCCGCGCCGGCGATCGCGCAATCGGCATCGCGCGCTCGGTTGCGTGCCCCATTCGGCCATGGCATGATCCCCGGCACTCGCGGCGCTGGCGCCGCCCGCCGTGGGAGCCCATTCGCAATGGCGCAAATCCTGTTCAAGAACGCGAAGCTTCTCGATCCGCGCGCGGACGCGCTCGAAGGCGGCGTCTCGGTGCTGGTCGAAGGCGACACCATCCGCGAAGTCTCGCTGCGCGCGGTCAAGGCGCCGAAAGCCGGCGTCATCGACTGCAAGGGCCGCACGCTGATGCCCGGCCTCATCGACTGCCACGTCCACGTGATGCTGTCGGAGGTGAACATCCGTTACCTCGAGGCCATCCCGCTCACGATGATGACGGTCCGCGCGGCCGCGCTGATGCGCGCGATGATCGACCGCGGCTTCACGACGGTGCGGGATACCGGCGGCGCCGACTGGGGCGTGCGCGACAGCGTCGCGCAGGGCCTCATCCCCGGTCCGCGGATGTTCGTCGCCGGGCGGGCGCTCGGCCCGACCGGAGGCCACTCCGACGCGCGCCGGCGCACCGACATCCATTCCGGCGCGTGCAGGTGCTGCAACGCGATGAACTTCTGCATGGAAATCGTCGACGGGGCGGATGCCGTGCGGGCGGCCGTGCGCGAGCAGCTTCGGCAGGGCGTCGACCAGATCAAGATCATGGTGTCGGGCGGCGTGGCGAGCCCGTACGATCCGCTCGACAGCCGGCAGTTCACGCTGGACGAGATCGCGCGCCGCCGTCGAGGAAGCCTCGGCGTTCGGCCGCTACACGCAGGCCCACGCCTACACGCCGGACGCCATCACGCGCGCCGTGAGCCAGGGCGTGCGCACGATCGAGCACGGCAATCTCATCGACGAGCCGTCGGCGAAGCTGATGAAGGAAAAGGGCGCCTATCTCGTCGCGAACCTCGTCGCCTATTACGCGATGAAGGAGCGCGCGAAGGAATTCGGCATGACGCCCGAGATGCTCGCGAAGAACGACCTCGTGATCGACGGCGGCCTGAAGTCGCTCGAGATCTGCAAGCGCCACGACATCAAGGTCGGGTACGGCAGCGATCTCCTCGGCCAGCTCCAGGTGGACCAGAGCCGCGAGTTCCTGCTGCGGCGCGAGGTGCTGTCGCCGATCGAGATCATCCGGCAGGCAACGCTCGTCGGCGCCGAGATCGTGCGCATGCCGGGGAAGCTCGGCGTGGTGGCGCCGGGAGCGTACGCCGACATCCTCGTGGTCGACGGCGACCCGATCAAGAAGCTCGAGCTCCTGACCGGCCAGGGCGAGAACCTGTCCGTCATCATGAAGGCCGGGGACTTTCACAAGAATCGCCTGGCGGCCTGATGGCGCAGCAGGCGTTGCCGGTTCCGGCGGCGTTTGCGAGCGGACGCGCCCCGCTCCTCGACTCGCGGCGCGCCGGGCGCTTCGCCCTTCTCGCGTCGGCGGCGCTCGGTTACGCGATCATCCTGACGCCGATCTTCTTCGTCTGCTGGCTCGCCTTCTTCGCGAACGAGCTCGTGACGTTCCCGCCGCGCGGCTACACGCTGCGCTGGTTCGCCCACATCTTCGACCAGAACAACTTCGTCAGCGGGTTCTTCACCAGCCTGCAGGTGGGCGTGGCGGCGATGATCGGCGGTCTCGCGCTCGGCGTGCCGGCGAGCCTCGTGCTCGCGCGCCGCAAGTTTCCGGGACGCGAGGCGCTCAACACGCTGCTCGTGCTGCCGCTGGTCGTGCCCGGCGTGGTCGCGGGCACCGCGATCTACGTGTTCCAGATCGAGATCGAGCTCGCAACCGAATGGCCGCTCCTGGGCTCGCGCGCGGGACTGATCCTCGCCCACATCATGATCACCATCCCCTGGACCGTCCGCCTGCTGACGGCGAGCCTGACCGGGTTCGACCGCTCCGTCGAGGAAGCTGCGCTCAATCTGGGGGCGACGCCGTTGCAGGCGTTCCTGAAGGTCACCCTGCCCGTCATCAAGCCTGGCGTGGTGGCCGCCGCGCTGTTCGGCTTCATCATCTCGTTCGGCAATCTCGAAATGACGCTGTTCCTGGTCGCGCCGGGCCAGACGACGCTGCCCATCGCGATCCTGCAATACCTGCAATGGCGGATCGATCCGACGATCGCCGCCGTCTCGTTCCTGCAGATCGTGCTGATCGGCGCCGGCATGCTGGTGACCGACCGCTACGTCAAGCTCACGCGCGTGCTTGTAGCCTTCCGCGCCATGGCCCGCCTGCAACTCACCGGACTCACGAAGGCGTACGGCGACTTTCGCGCGGTGGCCGGCGTCGATCTCGACATCGCGCAAGGCGAGCTCGTCGTGCTGCTCGGGCCCTCGGGATGCGGCAAGACGACGACGCTGCGGATGATCGCCGGCTTCGTCGCGCCCACGGCCGGCGAGATCCGCCTCGGCGGGCGCGACATCACGCGCGAGCCGCCGTGGAAGCGCAACACGGGCCTCGTCTTCCAGAGCTATGCGCTCTTCCCGCACTTGACCGTCGCGCAGAACGTCGCGTTCGGTCTCAAGATGCGCAAGGTGCCGCCCTCCGAGATCGCCGGCCGGCTCGCCGAGGCGCTGCGCCTCGTCCGGCTCGAGGGTCTCGCGGAGCGCCTGCCGCGCGAATTGTCGGGCGGGCAGCAGCAGCGTGTCGCGCTCGCCCGCGCGCTCGTGATCGAGCCCGACATCCTGCTGCTCGACGAGCCGCTGTCCAATCTCGACGCCAAGCTGCGGCAGGAGGTGCGGGTCGAGATCCGCGAGCTGCAGAAGAAGCTGGGGCTGACCACCGTGATGGTGACGCACGACCAGGAGGAGGCGCTGACGATGGCCGACCGGCTCGTCGTCATGTCCGAAGGCGAAGTGCAGCAGATCGGCACGCAGCGCGATCTCTACGAGCGGCCGGCCAATACCTTCGTCGCGGGCTTCGTCGGCCGGACCAATTTCCTGCACGGCCGCGTGGAAGCGCCGGGCCTGTTCCGCACGGGAAGCGGCCTCGCGATCCGGTGCCACGACGACGCGGTCGCGGGCGGGCGCGTGCTGGCGCTGCGGCCCGAGCGCTTGTCGCTCGCAACGGCGCCGGTCACCGGGGCAGACAACTGCCTGCCCGGCACCGTCGAGTTCGCCTCGTATCTCGGCGGCATCCTGGAATACTATGTGCGCTTGACGCCGCTGGACCGGCTGATGGTGCAAGCACCGAACCGGATCGCCGACACGGTGCACGCGGTCGGCGATCCGATCCATCTGCACTGGCCGGCCGCGGCCAGCCTCGTGCTCGCCGATGATGGCGGCGACGCGAGGCTCGACGAGACACCATCCTAGAGCGGGGATTCCCATGGAAAATCATCACTTCGTCATCACGCGGCGCCGTTTGCTGAAGGCGACCGGCGCTCTCGCCGGCGTGTCCGCGATGGGCGGCCTCTCGCCCGCCTTCGCGCAATCCGGCGGCCGCGTGGTGCTCGGCACCTGGGGCGGCGACTATTCGAAGCTGCTCGCGAAGAACATCGACACGCCGCTGATGGTGCCGAAGAAGTACGAAGTCGTGCACGACATCGGCGGCGACTCGGAGCGGCGGGCCAAGATGCGCGCGGAGGCGAGGTTGCCGCGCGGCACGAGCGACCTGCAGGGGTTAAGCGCCGCGCAGATGTACGAGATGAACGAGGCCGGCCTGTGCCTTCCGATCGACTACGCCAAGATCCCGAACTCGAAGTTCCTGCTGCCGCAGATGAAATATCCGTACGGCGTCGGGCACATCTATTCGGGCAAGGTGATCCTCTACAACCCGAAGCTCATCACGACGCCGCCGACGAGCTTCGCCGACGCGCTCGACCCGAAGCACGGCAACAAGCTCGGCATCATCGACATCCAGTACCAGTTCACGATGATGGCCGCCGGCCTGGCGTCGGGCGGCTCGATGACCAACTACGAGCCGGGCAAGGAGCGTCTCATGGCGTGCCGAAAGGCCGGCGCCAGGATCCTGCCGACCAACGAGGCGATGGCGCAGGCGCTGCAGAACGAGGAAGTCGGCATCTGCATCATGTGGAAGGCGCGCGCCGTGCAATGGCAGAAGGCCGGCGCGAAGGTGGACACCGTGGCGCCGAAAGAAGGGATCCCGCTCTACATCTCGGGCTTCGTCATCCCCAAGAACGCGCAGAACAAGGACGCCGCGCACTTCTGGCTCAACGAGATGCTCGAGCCCTCGGCGCAGGAGGCCTTCGCCGAGGACATGGGCTACAACGGCACCGTCACCAACGTGAAGATCCCGCCCGAGACGGAAAAACGGATCGGCTTCAACGCGGAGGAGAGGAAGCGCCTGATCGACCTCGACTACGGCTATCTCGCGAAGAACGACTCCGCGCTGAAGGAATGGTGGGACAAGACGTTCAAGGGTTAATGAACGGCCCCCACCAAAGGGCGGCGGCCGCGACTCCAGCGCGCGCAGGCGGGTGGACAGCCGCCGCGATGGTCGCGCCGGCGTCCCTCGTCGTCACGATCGGCATCGTGCTGCCGATCGTGATCCTGTTCCGTTACAGCTTGAACCAGTTCACGCCGGCCAAGGTAATGGTCGACGCGGTCACGCTCGAGAACTACGCGAAGTTCTTCACCGATCCGTTCTACCGCGCGATCCTGTTCCGGACGATCCGCGTGGCGGCGCTGTGCACCGCGGCCTGCGTCGTGCTCGCGTTTCCGATGGCGTACTGCCTCGCGCGGACGCGCTCGCGCTTCAAGAACCTGCTGCTGATGGCGGTGATCCTGCCGCTCTTCGTCGGCAACGCCGTGCGCGCCGCCGGATGGATGGTGCTCTTCGGCAACCGGGGCTTCGTCAATTCCGTATTGATCGGCCTCGGCATCACGAACGCGCCGCTCGAGATCATGTACACGGAGTTCGCCGTCGTCGTCGGCGTCATCGCCGTCAACCTGCCGTTCGTCGTGCTGACGCTGCAGGCCGTGCTCGAGGGCGTCGACCGCGCGATCGAGGAAGCGGCGCTCGGGCTCGGCGCGGGGCCATGGCGGACGTTCCGCCACGTGATCCTTCCGCTCGCGATGCCCGGTGTCATCGCCGGCACGATCCTGTCGTTCATCCTCGCGATGAACGCGTACGCCACGCCCGTGCTGCTTGGCGGTCCGACGTTCCAGATGATGGGACCGACGGTCTACAACCAATTCGCGGGTCTCACCAACTGGCCGTTCGGCGCGGCGCTGTCCTTCGTGCTGATGACGGCGACGCTGCTCCTGACCGTCACGTCGAACTGGGTGGCACAGGCGCGCTACCGACGGTGAGGCGCTTCCAGCGTAGCGCGCGCGAGGGTGTGACCGAACAAGAGCTGAACGGCCCTGAGGTTCTTGGTCCGGCGACGAAGGCCGGTTCGGGCGTGGCGCGGGAATCCACGGGCAGTCGCTTCTCGGTACAACTCGCTAATGAGGTGTCGTCGGGATAATATTCTCGTGCCGCGATCCGGGCGCGGCGCGATGAATCCTGTGCCATGCCCGATTCATTCGAATCCGATGGGTTGCCCTGAGGGTCGGGGCCGGAAAGACAGAAGGTGCGTCGTGGCGACGCGGTCGACCGAACGAAGACTGGCGGCGATCATGGTGGCCGATATCACCGGGTTCAGCCGCCTGATGGAACGCGATGAGACGCAGACGTTCGCGCGGCTACGGCAGCTGCGCGACGAAATTGCGCATCCGAAGGTCGTGGAGCACGGCGGTCGCATCGTCAAGTCCACGGGTGACGGCTTCCTGGCCGAGTTCGCGAGTGTGACCGCCGCCTTGCGGAGCGCGCTCGACATCCAGCGAGACATCGTCGCGCACGAAGCCGGGCGCAGCGCCGACACGCGGATTCGCCTGCGCATCGGCATCAATGTCGGAGACATCATCATCGATGGCGACGATGTGGCGGGAGACGGCGTCAACATCGCTGTGCGGCTCGAATCGCTCGCGCCGCCGGACGGAATCTGTATCTCGGCGCATGTCCGCGACCAACTCCACGACGAACTCGGCGCAACGTTGACCGACCTCGGCGAGCAGAGGCTTAAGAACATCGCGCGACCGATCCGCGCCTTTGCGCTGACGCTCGCACGTGAGCGTGGCGTGCCGACGGCGCCAAGCGCCTCCTCGCCCCGGCGCGTGCCCCCGCCGATCCCCCGTCGATCGCAGTGTTGCCGTTCGTCAATCTGAGCGGCGGCGAGGAGAATGAGTATTTCGCCGATGGACTGGCCGAGGAGCTCCTGAACGTGCTGGCGAAGATCCGGGGGCTGCGCGTGGCATCGCGCACGTCGGCGTTCTTCTTCAAGGGCAAGGGCGTCGACATTCCGACCGTCGCGCAGAAGCTCAACGTCGCAACGGTGCTCGAAGGCAGCGTGCGCAGGTCCGGGCATCGTATCCGCATCACCACGCAGTTGATCGATGCAGCCAGCGATTCGCATCTGTGGTCTGAAGCCTACGACCGCACGCTTGACGACATCCTTGCCGTACAGGCCGACATCGCACACACCGTCGTCGCGAAACTCCGAGCAACGCTACTGGGTGAGCACACGAATTCCGGGGCAAGCGCGGACGCCACGGTCGAGGTGCAGGCGGCGACGAGCGGCCGCACGGACGATCCGGAAGCGTATCGCCTCTATCTGCAAGGGCGCTTCTACGTCCTGCGCATCACCGAGGCAGACGTCGCTCGCGGCGTCGGCTTCTACCGGCAGGCGCTCGAAAGGGATCCGACGTTCGCGCTGGCGTGGTCCGGTCTGTCGCGGGCTTACCATGCGCAGGCCGGGCGTGGATGGCTGGCTGTCGCCGAAGGCATGGAACAGGCGCGGGATGCTGCTCAACGGGCGCTGGCGCTGGCGCCCAATCTCGCCGAAGGGCATATCGCGCTTACCTGGGTGCTTGCCGACTACGATTGGGATTGGCGAAGCGCGCAGAGCGAGGTGGAGTGCGCGCTCGCGCTGGCGCCGGGTGACGGCGACGTGCATCGTGCCTGCGCCAGCCTCGCGATGCAACTTGGACGCGCCGAGGAGTCAATCGCGCACGCACGCCGCGCGGTCGCGCTCGACCCGTTGAGCAAACCCGCCCATGTCGTGCTCGGCGATTGTTGCATGCGAGCCGGCCGACTCGACGAGGCCGTCGCCTCGCTTCAATCCGCGCTCGACCTCGCGCCGAATGCCGGAATCACGCACTACTTACTGTCTTGCGCGCGATTGCTGCAGGGACGTCTGGTCGAGGCGCTCCACGAGGCCGAGCGCGAAGCGATTCCCTATCTGCGACTGCTGTGCATGGCGGTGGTCCGGCACGCGATAGGCGATACGTCCGCCTCCGATGCGGCGTTGAAGCAACTGACCGACGATCACGGGGACGCCGTGTCGTTCCAGATCGCGGCCGCGTGTGCGTGGCGCGGCGAAGTCGACGCGGCCTTTGCCTGGCTGGAGCACGCCTACGCCGTTCGCGATCCCGGGCTGGGCGAATCCATTTCGTACCCGCTACTGCGCTCGCTGCACGGCGACCCGCGCTGGCCGGAGCTCATGCGCAGACTGGGATTGGCATAGCGCGCGCCGGCACGGCGCTGGGAATCCGAGCCAGCGATATCAGGACTCCCCAGAATGCGTCCTTTGCACGAGGGCTCGATGGATGGTGGATCATGTACGACGACGCGGTTGCGACCGGATGTCGGTTTTCATCGGTCGCCACCAGGCAAATACCCGTCCGTGCCCGCCCTCTCATGACCGAACCCGGGACCGGCATGACATCACACGCCTGACAAAGCTCGGCCACTTCGCCTACCAGTTCTCGAGGCGTGTCCGCGTCGATGGCGAAGATGCCGAGATCAGCCGGGAGCGCAATGTCTTCTTGAGCCCTGCGGCTGGCTGCGAGAGCCGCCGGTTCCAGGTAGGCGACGCCGACCAGCTGCCATCGGTCGCGTCCGCTTTGAGGGATCAGGCCCGACGGCCGCTTGTGGTCGGTCGCCGGCGCGAAAGCGGACGCCCGTTCGACGCCGTAGCTGATTGTTGCGCGAGAACCCCGGATAGTGTTTGAACACTGAATCCGAGAGCGCGCTGCTCGCCGGGGAGTGCAGTCAGCGATAGAGCTGCTCGCGCGACGGCGGCAGACCGGATGGCCCTCGCATGCGCGTCGAGGCGAGCGTCTGAAAGATACCGACACTGTTGCGCGCGAAGCCGATCGAGGCGGCGGCGAGATAGGCTATCCATAGTCGGGTCTTCACGATGCCGACCTCGCGCTCCGCCGCCGCGCGGTTGGAGAAGAGGCGATCGTGCCAGTGCCTGGTGGTGAGCGCGTAGTGTTCGCGCCATGCCTCGACATCGTGCACCTCGAAGCCATAGCGCTCCAAATTGGCAATCGACATGCCGAGATGATCGAGCTCGCCGCCGGGGAAAATGTAGCGACCGATCGCGGTGGTGGCCTGAGATCGTTTGCTGCGGCGGCGTTCGTACGCCGCCGAGCGGAGCGCGATCGAGTGATGAAGGTAGAACCCGCCCGGCTCGAGCAGGCGGTGGATGGTCCGGAAATACACAGGGTAATTGACGACGCCGACATGCTCGAACATCCCGATCGAGGCGATCTTGTCGAAACCGCCCTCGATCAACGAATAGTCGCGCAATTCGATCGTCACTTTGTCCTGGAGCCCGAGGCGCGCGACCTTCTCTCCTTTGCATAGGCGAACTGCTCCTCGGCGAGCGTCACGCCCACCGCGTCAACGCCATAATGTCGGGCAGCGTGACAGACGAGCGCCCCCCAGCCGCAGCCGATATCGAGCAGGCGATCTCCCGGCTTCAGGCGCAGCTTGCGGCAGATCATGTCGAGCTTGTCGCGCTGCGCGGTCGCCAGATCGTTGTTCCAGTCGCGGAAATAGGCGCAGCTGTAGACCATCTCGGGATCGAGGAAGAGCGCATAGAACGCGTTGGAAAGATCATAGTGATAGTGAACGTTGTCTTTGTTAGTCCTTTCACTCCCGTCCCGGCGTGCCTTGTGGTCGGGGACGGCCGCGAGCGGCCACGGCCCGCCGCCGGGAACGAACAGAAATTTCAGTGCCGTCGTAAGCGCCAGACGCTTGTCGAGACGCTTGCGGATCTCTTTGGTCCGCAGACGAGGCTGACGCGGCACGAAATCGAAAATCACGCCGTTGCGGATGTCGATCCGCGCGGTGACCCAGAGATTGAGCAACGTATTGGCGTTTGGCCGCCGCTGCATCGCCGCGACGACGCCCTCGTCGGCAAAGACGATAGCCAGAGCGTGCGAAGGGAGGCCGGTAGGGACAGTGGAGCCGTCCCACAGAACGAAACCGAAGTCGAGGGATAGGAGCTCGTGGACGTGGGCGAGCAGCTGCTTGAACCTCTCGAGTCGCCGTGCGGCCTTTCCGTTTGCCGGCGCAATCATATGCGGCTGCTCCCAACTCGCTGAAATAACTGTCAATCGAATCCAGCAGAGGCCCGACGCCCGGGCGCAACGGCACCTTTTCGAACTGAATTAGGCACGCCGCGTTTTGGGATAATGGATCGGGTCCGCAGGCCGCGCAACCGCCGCGCATTCACGCAGCCTCGGCCGAGAGCGGCCTTCCGTCAACGCCGGCTTAGTTGCGCCGGCGTCCGGTGTCGCGCCAGGTATAACGGCGTTCGCGAGCGCGGCACCTTGCGCACGAAGTGGTCGCGCGCGACGTGATAGCTGGGATCGAAGCCGAAGAAATTCTGCTTCATGCGTCCGAGCTCCTCGGCGCGGTACGACTCGAGGGGCTTGTGCGCTTCGTCGTCCCGACGGCGCGCATTCTTCGCGTCGCGCAGGCGGTCGAACCGGGGGTCGTCCGCGAGCGAACGGGCGCGCGCGTCGATTTCGGCGCGGAACGCAGCCGGCGTCGCGCCGAAATGGGCGTCGACGAGCCCCATCGCCGCAGCCCGCGTCGTGCTCACCGGCAGGCGTCCCTGCGTGACGGCGCGCGCCGTTTCCGCATCCACCCGACGCGGCAGCAGGTAGGTCCAGTATTCGGAACCGTAGAGATTTCCCATGCTCTTGTAGTGCGGATTCAGGATCACGCCGTCGCGGGCGAACACGTGATCCGCCGCGAGCGCGAGAAACGCGCCGCCCGCGCCCGCGTTTCCCTGCATCGCTGCGATCGTGATCTGCGCGTCGGTGACGATGATCTCGCGCACCAGATCGTCGATCGCGTTGATGTTCCGCCACGATTCCTCGGCCGGGTGCGCGGAGGCCTCGATCAGGTTGAGGTGGATCCCGTTCGACCAGAAGTCCGGTCCGCCCATCAGCGCAATGACCCGCGTCGGCCGCGACCTCGCGTAGCGATACGCGGCGAGGAGCGCCTCGCACTGCCTGGTGCCCATCGCGCCGTTGTAGAACGCGAAGTGCAGAAAGCCGACCGGTCCCCTCTCCTCGTAACGGATGGGCTGCCAGGTCGGGCCGTCGACGCGCTCGTGCGGCGCAAGCGGCATCTCGGGCACCCCGGCGAGCCGCTCGCCGAGCACCGTCGCGGCCGGGAGCTTGAATCGAGCCTCGTCGCCGGCCACTTTCAGATGGCCGATCCAGACCGCGCCGTCGACGGTCGCGCGCAATACCGCGCCGTCGCGCTGCGCGACGGCGTCGCCCGGCGCGGCACGCGGAAGACCAGGTGGAGGCGGCCCTCCGGATGCGCGTCGTAGAGGTACACGGTCTCACCCAGCCACTCGTCGCGGACACCGGGCGAGCCGTCCGCCGCGCGGATCTTCGCGCAGCACCGTCGCCGTGGAGTCGGCGCGCCAGTCGATCGCGCGGTCGGATTGCCGCATCGCGGGCCGCGGCCGGCCGCGCACGCCGGCCCGCGCATAGTCGAGGGGCCGCGGCGCCTCGCCCCTCGCGAGGCGCTCCAGCGTCTCCCGCAGCACCTTCACGGCGGCTTCCGGTGACCTCGTTGCGGTACAGGCTGCTCTTCGTCGCGCCCGCGCATCGGGAAGCTCGCGCTCGCCCAGACGGCGCCCGCGTCCATCTCGCCGTTCGCCTCGATGCGCGGTGACGCCCCACGCGGTTTCGCCTTCGACGATGGCCCAGTCGAGCGCCGACGGCCCGCGGTCGCCTTCGATGCCTGGATGGATGACGATGCAGCGGTGACGGCGCCACACGCGCATCGGGAATCCGCCGCTTGAGGAACGGCGCGACGACGAGGTCCGGCGCGAACAGCGCCACGGCCTCCTGCGTCACGCTGTCGGCGATGTCGAACTCGATCGACACCTCGTGGCCAGAGCGCGAGCGAGCTCGGTGTACAGCCGCTGCGCCAGGCTGTTGAACGCGTGGGTCAGGAACAGGATGCGCATCAGCAGATCCTGGGCAGCTGCTCGCCGGTCAGCCAGTCGACGACGCGCCGGCCGCCGAAGCTCGTGTCCATCTGCACGAAGTGATGCGGATCCTCGATCGACGCTGCCGATGATCGCCGCGTCGCGTCCCGAGCGGATGGGCGCGCATCGCGGCGAGCAGGCGATCGGCGTCGTCCGGCGCGCAGATCGCGACGAGCTTGCCTTCGTTGGCGACGTAGAGCGGATCGAGTCCGAGGAACTCGCAGGCCGCGAGCACCTGCCGCGCTGACCGGAATGTCCTTCTCGCGGATCACCATGCCGCAGCGGGACTGGCGGGCGAGCTCGTTCAGCGTCGTCGCGAGACCGCCGCGGGTCGGGTCGCGCAGGCAGTGGATGCCCGGCACCGCCGCGACCATCGCGGCGACGAGGCCGTGCAACGCCGCGGTATCGGACCGGATCGTCGTCTCGAACGTCAGGTTCTCGCGCAGCGACATGATCGCGACGCCGTGATCGCCCATCGTGCCGCTCGACGAGGATGCGATCGCCCGGCCGCGCGCGGTCGCCGGAGATCTCGACGCCCGGACGGAACGACGCCGACGCCGGTCGTCGTGATGAACACGCCGTCGCCCTTGCCTCGCTCGACCACCTTGGTGTCGCCGGTGACCACCGGCACGCCCGCCTCCCGCGACGCGGCCGCCATCGACTCGACGACGCGCTTCAGATCGGCCAGCGGAAAGCCTTCCTCCAGGATGAACGTCGCGGCGAGGTACAGCGGCCGCGCGCCCGCCATCGCGACGTCGTTGATCGTGCCGTGGACCGCGAGGCAGCCGATGTCGCCGCCGGGAAAGAACAGCGGCGACACGACGTGGCTGTCGGTCGCCATCACCATGCGGCCGGCGCCGACGTCGAACGCGGCCTGGTCGTTGGCCTGGCGCAGCCACTCGTTGTCGAACGCGCGCACGAAGAGCTCGTCGATGAGCTGCGCCATCGCGCGGCCGCCGCCGCCGTGCGTCATGTCGACGTGCCCGTGCTTGAAGTCGACGGGCCGGACGTAGTCGCTGCGGACGCAGTCATGTTGCTCGTGCACAGCATCCGGCTCGGGCTTCGCGGCGACGATCGCCGCATCCCGGAACCGGCCGTAGGTGTAGTGCGCGGCGCACGCGCCTTCGGACGACACCATGCACGAGCCGATCGGATTGTCGGGCGTGCAGACGGTGCCGAACACCTTGCAGTCGGCAGGGCTTCTTCACGCCGCGCAGGATCGCGCCGCATTCGCAGGCCTTGTTGTCCGGCACCGACCGGTAGGTGATGTCGAAGCGCGCCTCGGCGTCGAACGCCGCGTACGTCTCCTTGATCCGGAGCGCGCTGTACGGGACCTCGCCCAGTCCCCGCCATTCGAACGTGCGGCGCAGCTCGAAGACCTCGGCCACCAGCGCCTTCGCCTTCGCGTTGCCCTCGCGCGTGACGGCGCGCGTGAACTCGTTCTCCACATCGGCGCGCCCCTCGTTCAGCTGGCGCACGAGCATCAGGATCGCCTGCATCACGTCGAGCGGCTCGAAGCCGGCGATCACGACGGGGCGCCGGTACTCCTCGGCGAAGTACTCGTACGGCTGCGCTGCCGATGACGGTCGACACGTGCGCCGGACCGACGAAGCCGTCGAT
Organism: uncultured beta proteobacterium; assembly: GCA_963724545.1. GTDB lineage: Bacteria > Pseudomonadota > Gammaproteobacteria > Burkholderiales > Casimicrobiaceae > CAIWHR01. The sequence goes on along the minus strand of CAVRVC010000010.1, from coordinate 49,934 downwards.
CGGCAGCGTGCCGAGCTCGCGCACGTCCTTCGACTCGAGGATGTTGCTGATCGCGGCCGGGCGTCACCACGTGGTTGCAGAACACGCTGAAGTTGGAGAGCCCCTGCCGCTGCGCCTCGAGGATGGCCACCGCCGTCGGCGGCGTCGTCGTCTCGAAGCCGATGGCGAAGAACACGACGTCGCGGCCGGGTTCTCCTGCGCGATGCGAATCGCGTCGGCGCACGAATAGATCATCCGGATGTCGGCGCCGCGCGCCTTCGCCTTCATGCAGCGACGACCGGTCGGACGCCGGCACGCGCATCGTGTCGGCGTACGTGCACAGGATGAGGCCGGGCCGGGCGGCGAGCGCGATCGCGTTGTCGATGCGGCCGATCGGCAGCACGCAGACGGGGCAGCCGGGACCGTGGATCATGTTGACGTTCGGCGGCAGCAGGTCGGCTGATGCCGTAGCGCGAGATCGCGTGCGTGTGACCGCCGCAGAACTCCATCAGGTTGTAGGCGCGCCCGTCGCGCGCTTCCCGCGCGATGGCCGAGGCCAGCCGGCGCGCGAGGACGCCGTCGCGGAACTCGTCGATGTACCTCACGCGGCCTCCCGGCCCGGGAGGCCCCGCTTCGGCGAAGAGCGCGAGCGTCCGTTGCGCCTCGTCGGGGTCGAGCTTCGTCAGCGCGTAACCGACGTGGACGATCACGTAGTCTCCGCGCGCGACACCGTCGAGGAGCGCGAGCGAGATCCGCTTCTGCACGCCGCCGACGTCGACGAGCGCGATGCCGGGCTCGGGCAGGTCCACCACGCAGGCGGGAATCGCGAGGCACATGGTCAGCTCGCTCCGTCGGCGACGTGGCGCGCGACCCACGCCTGGCCGAGCGCCAGGCCGCCGTCGTTCGGCGGCACCGCCTGCGCTTCCAGCAGCGTGAGTACCGTGCGTCGCGAGCGCGGCGCGCAGGCCGCGCGCGAGGATCGCGTTCATGAAGCAGCCGCCGCCGCCGGCGACCGTCGTGAGGCCGCGTTCCGCGGCGGCGCGCGCGACCCAGCTCGCGAGCGCTGCGACGAGCGTCGCGTGGAAGAGCGCCGCGCCGTGGCCGGCATCGCGCTCGCCGGCGAGGCGCATCAGGAGCGGCGCGAGGTCGAGCTCGTTGCCGCGGCCGATCGTGTAGAGCGACGGGTCGGCGTGGACCGTGCCGTGCCGCTCGGCGATGCCCTTCGAGCAGCATCGCCGCCTGCCCTTCGAACGCCATCCGTCGCGTCACGCCGAGGAGACCTGCCGCGGCGTCGAACCACCGTCCCATGCTGCTCGTCTCGGGCGCGTTGAATCCGCGGGCGAGCATCTCCGCGACCGTTGCCGCGGCCGGTTCGCCGGCAATATCGCGTCTCGATCTCGTCGCCCCGGCCTGCGAGAGCAAGTGCCGCGGCCGCCCATCCGCCAGGGCTCGCGCGCGGCGCGATCGCCGCCGGGCAGACGCAGCGGGCGCAGCCGGCCGAGCCGTTCGCAGCGGACGCCGTCGACGTGCAGCAGCTCGCCGCCCCAGGCACTGCCGTCGAGGCCCAGACCGACGCCGTCGAGCGCCAGTCCCAGCACGGGCCCCTGCCACCGGTGCTCGGCAACGACCGCCGCGATGTGCGCGTGGTGATGCTGGACGGCCTGCGTCGGCACGCCCCACTGCGCCGCGAGCCGCGCCGCATGCCGCGTGCTGTAGAAGTCCGGATGCAGGTCGTGCGCGACGAGCTCCGGCCGGACGTCGAGGATCCCGGTCAGGTGCGCGACGGCGGCGTCCAGCGCGCGGCACGTCGGCGCGTTGTCGAGATCGCCGATGTGCTGCGAGACGAAGGCCTCGTCGCCGCGCGTCACGCAGATCGTGTTCTTGAAGTAGCCGCCCAGCGCGACGCACCGGCGGCCCCGCCGTCGCGAGCTTGATCGCGCGCGGCGTGTAACCGCGCGCGCGGCGGACGAACTGGAACTGCGCCGGCCCCTTTTCCGGAAGGGCGCGCAGCACGCTGTCGTCGCAGCCGACGACGATGTCGCGGTCGTGCACGACGAACGCGTCGGCGATGCCGGCGAGGCGCGCGACGGCCTCGTCGTTGCCGGTCACCAGCGGTTCGCCTCCCGGATTGGCGCTCGTCATCACCAGCACGAGCTCCTGTGCGGCTTCCAGCCATCCGGTGCCGGCCGGTCGGCCCGCCGCCTCGTGAAACAGCAGGTAATGGAGCGGCGCGTAGGGCAGCATCACGCCGAGCCACGCGAGCCCCGGGGCGACGCCGGCCAGCCGATCGTCGGTCGCGCGGTGCTTCCTCAGCAGGACGATGCCGCGCTCGCGCGCTTCGAGCAGCGTCCGCTCGGCGGTGGCGACCTCCGTCCACGTCCGCGCCGACGCGACGTTCGCCACCATCACGGCGAACGGCTTTTCCTCGCGCGCCTTCCTTTCGCGCAGGCGCGCGACGCTCGCGGCGTTGCGCGCATCGCAGGCGAGATGGAATCCGCCGACTCCCTTGATGGCGAGGATGTCGCCGCGCCGGAGGCGGGCGATCGCTTCGGCGACGACGTCGACGACCGGCAACGGGCTCCCCTCGCCCGTCGAGGAAGGCGAGCTTCGGGCCGCAGGCCGGACACGCGTTGGGCTCGGCGTGGAAGCGGCGATCGCGCAACGCGTGGTATTCCCCGAAGCAGGTCCCGCACTGGGCAAAGGCGGACATGCTGGTGAATGCGCGGTCGTACGGCAGGCGCCGCGTGATCGTGTAGCGCGGACCGCAATTCGTGCAGTTGATGAACGCGTACCGGTAACGCCGGTCGCGCGGATCGAGCATCTCGGACAGGCAGTCGCCGCAGATCGCGGTGTCGGGACCGATGGCGGTCGCCGCGCGGCCGCCGCCGCTGTCGAGGATCGCGAATCCCGCGCCCGATCGCTCGGGCGCGCAATCGATGCGCGCGATGGCATCGACCCGCGCGAGCGGCGGCGCCTCGTCGCGCAAGCTGCGGGCGAGACGTTCGACGCCGGCCGCGTCGCCCTCGACCTCGATCGTCACTCCCGCGGCGTCGTTCCTCACCCAGCCCGCGAGCGAGAGCTTCCGCGCGAGGCGATGGACGAACGGGCGGAATCCCACTCCCTGCACGATGCCGCGCACCTCGAAGCGCCGGCGAACGATGTCGTCCTGTGCGAGGGTTGCCATGATCGACGCTGGGCGATCCGCGTCAGGCCGGCTGCCCGGACGTCGCAAGCCGCGCTTCGAGCTCCGCGACCCGCCGGCGCAAGGCGGCGACGTCCCGGTCGCGCGCGGCTCTCGCCGCCGCGACGCCGCGCTCGAGCCACGCGAGCCACTCGTCGAAGCCCTCGCCCGTCGTCGCCGAAAGGCGGATCACCTCGAGTCCCGGCCGGACCGCCAGCGCGTAGCCGATGGCCCGGTCGACGTCGAATTGCACGTGCGGCAGGAGATCGATCTTGTTGAGCAGCATGAGGTCGGCGGCGCGAAACATGTCCGGATACTTCCGCGGCTTGTCCTCGCCCTCGGTCACCGACAGGATGACGACCTTGTGCGCCTCGCCCAGGTCGAACGCCGCGGGGCAGACGAGGTTGCCGACGTTTTCGATGAACAAGAGGGAGCCCTCGGACGGCGCCAGGCGTTCGAGCGCGCCGCCCACCATGTGCGCGTCGAGATGGCAGCCCTTGCCCGTGTTCACCTGCACCGCGGCGGCGCCGGTCGCGCGGATGCGGTCGGCGTCGAGCGACGTCTGCTGGTCGCCCTCGATCACGCCGACCGGGAATCGACCCTGCAGCAGCTCGATCGTGCGCACGAGCAGCGACGTCTTGCCCGAGCCCGGGCTCGACACGAGGTTCAGCGCGAAGATGCCGCGGTCGGCCAGCGTCTGCCGGTTCCGGTCGGCGTAGGCATTGTTCCGGGCGAGGATGTCCTCCTCGATCCGGACGATGCGCTCGGCGGACAGGCCCGCGTCGTGCACGGCGCCGAGCGGCCCCGCAGGGCGGGCTCGCGGACGGTGGCGCCGCCGTGGACGTGGCTGTGCCACGCGCCGTCGGCATGGGGGTGCGCATGCGCACCGCCACCCTCGTGCCGATGCCAATGAGTGTGGACCGTCCCGTCCTCGTGCCGATGCTCGTGTCCGTGCTCGCCCGTGGGCGCGACGACCACACCGTCGACCCTCGTTTCACCATTGCCGCAACCGCATGTCGTGCACATGTCCGTTCCCTTCGTTCCGTGCCGCCTTCGCCTCGCGGTTTCACGCGATGGCGATTTCCCTGACCCGCATTTCCTCGCCCGCCAGGATCTGCAGCTGATGGCTTCCGCAGCGCGGACACGCGTCGCCCAGCCGCGCGAGCGCGATGCGCCCGCCGCACGGCATGCACCACGCCACGCCCGCGGTCCTCGTGATCTCGAGCTTCGCCCCCTCCGCCACGCTGCCGCGCGTCACCGCATCGAAGCAGAACGCGAGCGACTCCGGTTCGACGTGCGCGAGCGCGCCGAGCTCGATCCGGACCGTGCGCACATGCGCCGTGGCATTCGCCCGCGCCGCACGCTCCACGAGGCGCAGCACGCCTTCCGCCAGCGCGACTTCATGCATGGCCGACCTCGATCCGTGAGCCCACGCAGGGATCCAGCGCGTGCACGGCAAGCCGCGCCGCGCTCAGCAGGTGGCGCTCGTCGTCGAGCTCGATGCCCTCGAGGCCGCGCGGGAGCGCGCCGTCGGGGTGAAAGTTCCATTCGGTCGGCGCGACGATCTGGTAATCGACGACGCGTTCCTCGCGCAACCGCGCGCGGTGCAGCAGCAGTCCGCGCGCGGTCTCGACCGCGGCGAGCCCTTCGCCGTCGCCGAGCGGGATGCGCTGGATTCGCGGCGGCGCTTCGGGCCGCGGCTCCGATCCGGTGAGCTCCTGGATCAGCATCGCGAGCTCCGCGAGGCGCGCGACGATCCGCGTGCCAACCGCGTTGCCGAATCTTCCTTGGACGGCCGCGACCAGCGGTTCGCTTCGCACGCGGGCCAGCGCGCCGGTTTCGACCGGAGAGCCCGCCCACATCGGGTGTGGCGGCGAACGCCGCGTCGGCGCGCATCGCCGGCACGACGACGCGCAGCAACGCCTCCGGATGCGCCGGCGGCATCAGCGGGATCGCGCTCCGGCCAAGGGTCGGTTCGCCGGCAAAGAGCCGGGCGAGCATGGCGGCCACGACGGTTCCGCCACTGGCGCACCACGCCAGGAGCGCATCGACGTCGGCAAGCGAGCGCCATCGGGCGACCGGTGTTCCGAAGATCGCATCGGCCGCGATGCCGGACAAGCGCATTCCGAGCGCTCGCTTCGCGCTCGGATCGCGAACCGCACGCGGGTCCGCCGGCGCGTGCAGGAAAGCCGCGATCCCGGCGCGCACGGCCGCCACCGGCGCCGCGCACGGCGCGGTGCCCACCGCATCGGGACCGTCGATCAGCAGGTGCCGGAACGTGTCCTGCACCGATTCCAGCATCACTTCGTCGTCGTGGCCGGAGGGATCGCCACGGACATCCCGCGCCCCCGCTGCGGCGAGCGCGCACGCGGCGGCGGCACCCTGGGCATGGCCGCAGAGGCTGTACAGCAGCGGCATCGTGGCGGCGGCGGCCGCGGCCGAACGGCCTTTCAGTACCCGCGCGGCGACCAGCGGACGGGTGAGGCGCACCGCCACCCGCCGCAGATGCCGTCCGTCGCGGTCGAGACGCACGATGAGCTCACCCTCGATCGGCACGACCGTCGCCCGCGAAGCGGCCGCGCAGGAAGTCGCGCTTCGACTGCGGCGTGGTGAGGCCTGCCGGCGGCCCGGGGTTCGCCGGACCGGCGTCCCGTGCCGGCGAGAGATTCGCCACCGGCATTTCGCAGGGCTCGGCATTGGCCGCGTCGAAGAGCGCGTCGCGCGCGAGTTGCGCGACCATCCGCGCGGTCGGCTGGTCCTCGAATTCCAGCACCGGCGAGAACAGCGAGCACAGCTGATAGTCGCCCGCGAGCGTCGTCCCGGGCGCCGATGAAATCGTAATCTCCCGCCGGAAAGCGGTACCGCCGCTTCTCTCCCTGCGGCAGCGAACGCCAGAGCGCGGCGTCACGCGGCGCGAGGATCAGGTTCATGAACCACGGCGTCAGCATCACGCCCAGCCAGTGACCCTGCCACGGTGCGAATCCGACCGGCTCGACGGCGAGCGCGGCATTCACGAACGGCAGACCCTCCATGCGCGCCGCCGCCGCGCGAAAGGCATGTGCCAATCGCCTCGACGGGTCCGGCAGCAGACTAGTCATCGCGCAGCACCAGGAACTGGTCCCGGGTTGCCGAGCAGTTCGGGCACGTCCAGTGCGCCGGCAGATCCGCGAACGGCGTCCCCGGCGGTATTCGCCAGACGTGCGGATCGCCGTCCGCCGGGTCGTACACGTGCCAGCAGATCTTGCACTCGTAGCGCGTGCCGGCTGCGGGCAGCTCGCGCGGCAGATCGTGCTCGGTCGTGGCCATGCGATCAGCTCGCCACCTGCGCGGCGCAGGACTCGGTCATCCAGGCCACCAGCTCGGCCAGACGCTCGCGGCTGTCCGTCAGATCCTCGACGGCGGCCTCGACCACCTCCGGCACGTCGACGACTTCGATCGTGTTGAGGATCAGCGTGTTCATGCTGTTGAAATACTGGACGCGCCAGACCTCGGCGAGCCGCGTGGACGTGACGTGACAGTTGCCGAATCCGCGGGAGATCATCGCGACGGGCCCGACCGGCAGCGCCTGCTCCAGCACCGCGTGGTCCTCGGGCGTCATCGGAAACAAGGTCAGGTTGATCACATGCGCGGAATCGCCAGGCGCGCGATCGGCCATCTGACTGCCGATCTCGGCAAGCAGTGCGGGCGAGTTCATCGCGCCTTCCGGCATGTCGATGCGCGGCAGACGGGAGTTCCCCGCGCTCTTCGCGCTCTCGACGGCGATCTCGGGGAGCGCGCCGGCCTCGAGCCAGTCGGCGACAAGCCGTCCGTCGGCGTCGAGCGCGCACACCCGCCAGAGGCCCGTGAAGACGCTCTCCTGGATGCGGAACGCCTGCGCACCGCCAATCCGGATCGATACCTCGCCCTCGCCCAGCATCTCATTCACGATCTCCTGCACCGGAGCCCGGATACCGGAGAGATCGAGCCGCGGGCCCTGCGGCGCGACCGCCGGATCCCACGCTTCCAGCGACGCGAGAAACCCGGCGAGGAGATCGCGCGCGTCCGCGAGCGCCGACGCATCGGCGCGCTCCGGCACGATCGGCATTCGAAACGTGTTCATGGCGCGCGGCATCGCCAGGTACTGCAGTGCCTCTTCCTCGAACGGCTGCGAGTCCGGGCCGACCACCCGCACGGGGATTGGAAAATCGCTCATGACGACCTCGGACTACGCATGGCAGCTCCCTCCTCCTTCGGTCCCGCCCCGCACCGCGACCCCGACCGTAGGCGGTCGCGTCGGCGCGGTGTCGAGCAGGCGGGCGATTTCGTTCAGGTATTCATCCCAGTTCCGCAGTCCGTCGACGGCTCCGACGTATTTCCCGTCCGAGAGGACCACGAGCGCCGGCCAGCGGCGGAATCCGTAGCGCACCGAGACCTCCCGCGCGGCCTCGGGCAGCAGGACGCCGACGGTGAAGCGGCCCGGAAACGCGCGCACGAGCTCGGGCACGATCACCGCGAGATCGAGCGTTTCCTTGCAGCGGCCGGGATCCTCGAGGAACACCAGCACGGTGCGACCCGCCCGCCGCGTCCATGCCGCGAACGTGGCCGGCGTGACTTCGTCGAAGGCGTGCTTCCAGAAGAGCTGCGCAATGAGCGGGTACTCGACGGCACAGGCGCCGAGTTCGAGCGGCATCGGAATCGTCATCGGGGACCTCCCTGCAGATGTTCGGGAAGGACGGGATCGCGATCGACGAGGTCCGCGAAGTGGGCGTCGATGTCGCCGTCGCCGGCCAGCGCAGCTTCGAGGGCGTCGAGCGCGCCATTCGTCTGCCGCGCCTCGTCGGCGGAGAGCACGCGGACGGCGGTGCCGCGAAACGCCAGCAGCCACGTGCCGGCCGGCTGGTGCGCCGACGAGCATCAGGTCGAGCGTCTCGCGGCGGCCGCGACCCTCGCAGAGCGCGCGGCCCTCCGCGCCGGAAAGAAGCTGCATGGGCACGCCGATGCACATGTCAGACGGTGTCCTCGAGCGACGCGCGCAAGGAGTCGCGGATCGCCTTCGCGGCAGGCGTCCGCGGCCGACGGCCGTCCCGACTCGTACGCGTCGAGCGACGAGCGGAACGGCGTTCAGCGGCGGAATCGGCAGCCCCGGCACGCGCGGCGTGCCCGGAAAGCCCCATGCCGCGAGCTGATCCGCCGCGAGCTCCACGGCCTCCGGCAGACGTGCCTTCACCTCGGCGCGCAGGCTGCCGCCGAAATCGTCGAGCTCGACGGGCTGCACGCCGATCGCGACGATGTCGCGCGGGGCGCGTCCATTGAGGTGCGCGAGCGCCAGGACGTCGTTGAATCCGGTCTGGTGCGGCGACATCCTCGTGCGTCCCCACGCCGGCACCTCGCTGTCGCGCAGCACCTTCAGCGTGCCCGGCGCGAGACCGAAGTCGATCGCGTCGAAGACCAGCACGCGGCGCGCGGACGCCACCGCCTCGTACAGCGTGAGGCCGAGCGTGCCGCCGTCCTGCAGCACGACGCCGGTCGGGAAGCCGTACGCGGCATTGAGCGCCTCGACCGCGCGCACGCCGAACCCCTCGTCGGCCCACAGCACGTTGCCGATGCCGAGCACCAGGACTTCGCAGCGTCGTTCCATGCACCCGCCTGTTACTGGATTGGTTACAGGTGCAGGCTACGTCGCTCCGCGAAGACGGGTATTGAGCTACGTCAACGATCCCGTGAAACCGAGCGCGCCGCCCGATCGGCTGCCGGCTATTTGCGGCCGGTCGCGCGCGCATCGCGCACCGCCGCGTGCATGTCCCACGCGACCTGCAGGTGCATCCAGAAGGTCGGATCGTTGCCGAAGTACGCGGCCAGCCGGACGGCGGTGTCGGGCGTGATCGCCCGGCGGCCGTTGATGAGCTCGTTGACGCGGCGGCGCGAAACGCCGAGCGCCAGCGCGAGCTCCGTCTGCGTGATCCCGAGCGGCTTCAGGAACCGCGTGTCGATGAACGTCCCGGGCAGCGGCGGCCGGCGCGACGACGGCGCGAGCGCCGCCGGCCGCACGGGTCGGGCGGCCTTGAATCGGCGAGGAGCGGCTCACCGCAAGCACGAGCGGCTTTCCCGCGCCCGTCAGGTCCTGGGCTCGCGCTTCCACATGCGGATGCCGTTGATCATCGTGCCGATCACGGATTCGCCGCTCATGATGTCCTCGCGGAACACCATGTACATGTGGATGACCGCGAACAGCACGAGATACCACATCGCGAGGTGGTGCAGCGTTCGCACCATCTGCGGATCGCCGAACAGCACGAAGACCCAGCCCATCGTGTTCATCGGCCACGTGCCCCATCCCCACTGCTCGGCGTAGAGCGCGAGCCCCGTGACGATGATGAACACCGTGCCGAGCGTGTACATCGCGAACATCGAGATCTGTGCGAGCGGGTTGTGCCCGACCCACAGCTCGGACTCCCGGCGCAGGAACAGGTAGTAGCCCATCTGCCCGAAGAGGCCTTTCCACCAGTTCGCGTTCCACACGGGCGGGACGAAGATCGCCCGCGACGAATGGTTGCCGACGATGGCCCAGTACACGCGCACGGCGAAGAACACCGCGAACACCATGGCGGCGATGAAGTGGGCCATCCGGATGTACCCGAAGAAATAGCTGTGCGCCGCCTCCCCTCCGATGGCCGGCGGCGGGCTGCCGATCAGGTAGCCGGTCGCGGCCAGCACGAACATCGCGACCATCATCACCCAGTGCCACAGCCGGACCGGTGCCTCGTAGACGTAGATCGGTTCGAGCGGCCCGCCGAGCACCTGTCCCGTCGCACGATCGATTCTCATGGCACTCTCCTTGGCAGCTCAGCACACCTTGACCGAGACCAGCTCTTCACCCTCGGGCGACATCACGTGCGTCGCGCACGCGAGGCAGGGATCGAAGCTGTGGATCGTGCGCAGGATCTCGAGGGGTTGCGCCGGATTGACCATCGGCGTGTTGAGGAGCGCGGCCTCGTACGCGCCGATCTGGCCCTTCTGGTCGCGCGGTCCGGCGTTCCACGTGGTCGGCACGACGCACTGGTAGGAGTCGATCCGCGTGTTCTTGATCTTCACCCAGTGCGCGAGCGCGCCGCGCGGCGCCTCGCAGGGCGCCACACCCTTCGCCTCCGCCGGCCACGACGACGGCTCCCATTTCTCGACATTCGCCGTCGCGAGGTCCCCCGCCTTGATGTTGGCGATCAGCTGGTCGTAGAAATACTTCATCTTGTGCGCCGCCCACTGGCATTCGAGGCCGCGGGCCGCCGTGCGGCCGAGGGTCGAGAACAGCGCGCCGATCGGCACGTCGAGCGCCTTCAGCGTGCCGTTGACCTGCTCCTGGATCTCCTTGTTGCCGCGGGCATAGGCGACGACGTACCGCGCGAGCGGGCCGACCTCGACCGCGTTGCCCTTCCAGCGCGGCGATTTCACCCACGAGTACTTCGCGTTCTCGTCCAGGTTCTCGATGTTGGTCCGCGTGCCCTTGGTGTTCGGGCCGAGCACGAAATTCGGATCCGTGACGCCGTCGAACGGATGGAGGCCCGTGGCCTCGTCGCCCTGCTTGTACCACGAGTGCGTCACCCACTCCTGCACCTGGTCGGCCGCCTTGAGATCGACGTCCTGGACCTTCTTCAGGTCGCCGCCGAGGATCACGCCCGACGGCAGCAGCATGCTGCTGTTCGAGTAGTCGTTCGCGATGTCGGGAAACTCCCCGTACGACATCACGTTCTGGCCGGAGAGCCCGCCGCCCCACTTCGCCCAGTCCTTGTAGAACCCCGCGATCGCGAGGAGGTCGGGGATGTAGACCTGGTCGATGAAATCGATCGTGCGATTGATGATGTCGCCGATCATGTTGAGGTAGGCCATGTTGACCGCGCCGACGGCGCCGGTGCCGTCGACGTTGATCGCGCACGGCACGCCCCCCACGAGCCAGTTCGGGTGCGGGTTCTTGCCGCCGAAGATCGTCTGGATCTTCACGATCTCCTTCTGGAAGTCCAGCGCCTCGAGGTAGTGCGTCACCGCCATCAGGTTCGCCTCCGGCGGCAGCTTGTAGGCGGGGCTGCCCCAGTAGCCGTTGGCGAAGATGCCGAGCTGGCCGCTCTCGACGAATTTCTTCAGCCGATTCTGGACCTCGCGGAAGTAGCCGGGCGAGGAATTCGGCCACGGCGAGATGCTCTGTGCGAGCTCGGAGGTCTTCTTCGGGTCGGCCTTCAGCGCCGACACCACGTCGACCCAGTCGAGCGCGTGCAGGTGGTAGAAGTGGACGAGGTGGTCCTGCGCATACAGCGTCGAGTGCATCAGGTTGCGGATGATGTTCGCGTTCTTCGGGATCTTGATCGCCAGCGCATCCTCCACCGACCGCACCGACGCCAGCGCGTGCACGCCGGTGCACACGCCGCAGATGCGCTCGACGAACGCCCATGCGTCGCGCGGGTCGCGGCCCTTGAGGATGACCTCGAGGCCGCGCCACATCGTTCCGGTCGACACGGCGTTCCGGATCACGTTGTCCTTGTCGACGTTGACCTCGATGCGCAGATGACCCTCGATGCGCGTGATCGGGTCGACGACGATGCGCTTGCCGCTGTTGTCGAGCGTGAAGCCTTGCGTCTGCAGGATCGCCATGGTCATTTCTCCACTTCGGACAGCTTGTCGTTGCGGTTCTTGCTTCGCGCCTGCTTGATCGCGCTGACCGCGGCGTGCGCGGCGATCGCGGCGCCGGCCGCAGCGACGGCCGTGAGCCCGATGCGATCCGCCGTGCCCTCGATGCCGAGGCCGCCGGGCGCCTTGATCGTCGTCAGGTGATCGTAGAACGAGCCCTTGTCCCAGAAGTCGTCCTCCGAGCAGCCGATGCACCCGTGGCCCGACTGGATCGGGAACGACAGTCCCTCGTTCCAGCGCGTGGCGGAACAGGCGTTGTAGGTCACCGGACCCTTGCAGCCGACCTTGTAGAGGCAGTACCCCATGCGCGCGCCGGCGTCGTCGAAGTGCTCGACGAACTGTCCCGCGTCGAAGTGCGGCCGGCGATAGCACTTGTCGTGCACCCGCTGGCTGTAGAACATCTTCGGCCGGCCCTGCGCATCGAGATCGGGCAGCCGATCGAACGTGAGGATGTAAGTCACGACGCCGGTCATCACCTCGGCGATCGGCGGGCACCCCGGCACCTTGATGATCGGCTTGTCGGTGATGACCTTGTGCACCGGCGTCGCGCGCGTCGGGTTCGGCTTCGCGGCCTGCACGCAGCCCCACGACGCGCAGCTGCCCCACGACACGATGGCCTTGGCATCCTTGGCGACGCGGCGCAGCTTGTCGACGAACGGTTTTCCGCCCGGGATGCAGTAGATGCCGTCGTCCGCGAGCGGCGGATTGCCCTCGACGGCGAGGATGTAGTTCCCCTTGTACTTGGTGATCGTCTGCTCGAGCGCCTCCTCCGCCTGGTGACCGGCCGCCGCCATCAGCGTGTCGTCGTAGTCGAGCGAGATCATCGACAGGACGACGTCCTTCGCGAGCGGATGCGCGGAGCGGATGAAGGATTCGCTGCAGCACGTGCATTCGAGGCCGTGCAGCCAGACCACCGGCGTGCGCGGCTTCGTCTGCATCGCCTGCGCGATCTGCTGCGCACCCGCGTCACCGAGGCCGAGCGACGCGGCCGTCAGGCTGCAGAACTTGAGGAAGCTGCGGCGTGAAATGCCCTGCCGGCGCATCAGCGAGTAATAGGTTTCGATCATGGGCCACTCCCGGAAATGCGATCGCGCATCGGCGGGATTGGACGGATCATCCGATCGCGCCGTCTTCAGGTTGCATTTAGATCGCGTTGGCCGCGCTCTGGATTGATGAAGATCAAGGTAACGGGCAATGCAAGTGCGAGGCAGGACGACGCGGCGGACGCGTCGCTCGATCGCGGGAAACTGTTACATGGAGGGTTACATCTCCCGGCCGGACCGAGCGCATCGCGGAACACCGCCCGCTGGCCGGGTTGGCGGCGAGACGCGCACCGGCCGTGGCGGCGGCTGACCTAGATCAACGCGTAGGGAGCCGTCGCCGCGCAGCATGACGCGAAGAAAGCGCGCGTGCCGATGGCACCGGGAAGCCACCCATGGCACCAGACAATTCGAAGCGAGCGCCCGACGACGCCGTCGAGGGGGCGATCATGCGGGTGCTGGACGCGGAAGTGGCCGCACGCGACGCGATCGCACGGGCGCGCACCCGCGCCGCAGAAATCGCCGAGGAGGCGCGGGAGACGGCGCGCGCGCTCCGTCTTGTCGCCGACCGCCGCATCGGAAGGGTGCGTGCCGCATTCGACGCGCGCTGCACGCGCGAGGTGGCCGCACTCGAAGCCGAAGCCGCGGCGCTCGGCGCGGCGCACGAACTTTCACCCGAGGAAGTCGCGCGGATCGATCAGGCGGTCGCCGCGCTCGCTCGTGCGCTGACCGGAGATGCCGCGTGATCGAGGCCGGAAGCCTCGAGTACGCGCATGCGCGCCTTTGCGCACGCTTCGGCGATCGCCCCGACGAGCTCGTCTGGCGAAGGATCGAGATGATTCGCGAGGTCGACGCGATGCTCGAGGCCGCGCGGGCGTCGCCGCTTTCCGCCTGGATCGCGAGGATCGGACCGGATGCAGGCGCCCATGCGACGGAGCTCGCGATGCGTGCGCACTGGCGCGAGCGTGTCGCCGCGATCGCAGCGTGGATGCCGGCGGCGTGGCGCGCGTCGATCGAGTGGTGCGCGCTGCTGGTCGAGCTCCCGCTGCTGCAGCATCTCGCGCGAGGTGGCGCGGCGCCGCGCTGGCTCTCTGACGATCCGCTGCGGGCGGCATTGGGCGACGATCGCGCGCGCCGCGAGCCGGGTCCCGCGGCGCTGCTCGCGGCCGCCGGCGTCGATCCCGACCGGATCGCCGCGATCTGGCGCGCCGAATGGGATCGGCGGTTGCCGGACCGGAGGGAATGCACACCGCTGCTTCGCGAGACCGTCGGCCTCCTTGCCGAGCACGCGAAAGCGTTCCGCGATCCGCTGGCCGGGGACGGCTGGGCGCTGCGGCGGGCGCTCCACGCCCGTCTGTCGCGGCTCTTCCGCCGCGCGACGCTCGATCCGGCCGCGGCGTTCGTCTTCCTCGCGCTCTCCGCGCTGGACTTCGAGCGACTGCGCGGCGAGATCCTGCGCCGGGTCGCGTTTCCGCGCCTGCCGCTCGCCACATGATCCGCCCGCAGCCTGCACGCTGGTTCGAGCTGCTCGTGGCGCGCGACGACGCCACGCTCGCGCTCGAGGCCCTCGCGCGCACCGGGGCGGTCGAGCTCGAAGCGCGGCCGACGGCAGTGCTCCCCGCCGCCCTCGCGGACATCCGTCCGCTGCTCCAGCAGTTCGCGGAGCTGTCGCTGCGCTACCACGCCTACTGGCCCACCGATCGCTGCCAGGCCTCGGCGTTCCCCGAGCCGCCGGGAACGACCCTCGAGCGCTGCCTCGCCCGCGTCCGCGCCTGGGCGGCCGAGGCCGAGCCCGTGATCCAGCAGCTGCAGCGCGGCGAGTCGGAACGCGCGGAGCTCGTGCGCTGGCGCCACGTGCTCGACGCGATGGCCGCGACGAACGTCGACTTCGCGCAGACGGTCGATGCCGGTCCGCTGGTGCGCGTGCGGCTGTTCGTGTTTCCGCCCGATACCGAGCCCGCCTTCCCGCCGGGCCTGCTGCTCCGGCACTTCGTCGCCGACGGCTGGCTGCACGCGCTGGCGGTGGGGACGACCGACGAGCTCCAGCCGCTCGCGCAGCAGGTCACCGCGCTCAAGGGTCAGGTGCACGAAATGCCGTCGTGGCTGCACACGGACATGGCGCGCAACGAGGCGTACGTGGCGGCGAGGGAGTCCGTGCTGGCGCGCGAGGACACCGCGCTGCGCGCGCAACTCGCCGCGCTCTCCGATCGCCACGAGCTCACCACCGCGCTCTCCGACGCCGCGCGGCTGCAATGGGTGCTGCAGAACGTCCGCGCGCTGGAATCGGGCAACCTGTTCTGCTGGATCACGGGCTGGACCAGCGAGCTCGCCGGTCATCGGCTGGCGAGCGCTCTCGACCGCTCGGGTGCGCGCGCGATCCTGCACCATCCGCCTCCGCCGCCGGCCGCCAAGGCGCCGCTGCTGCTCAGGAATCCGTGGTGGGCGAGGCCGTTCGAGGTCTTCAGCCGCGCGCTCGGCATGCCGTCCCGGAACGAGGCCGACGCGAGCGTCCTGCTCGCGGTCGCCGTGCCGCTGATGTTCGGCTACATGTTCGGCGACCTGGGCCAGGGGCTCGTCATCACCGTCGCCGGCTTTGCGGTGCGGAAACGCTGGCCGCTCGCGCGGCTGTTCGTCGCCGGTGGCATCGCCGCGACGCTGTTCGGCGCGCTGTTCGGCAGCGTGTTCAGCCTGCACGTGCTGCACCCGCTCTGGATCCAGCCGCTCGACGATCCGCTGACGATCCTGCTGGTCCCGCTCTTCGGCGGCGGCGCGCTGCTGACGATCGGCCTGCTCTTGTCCGCCGTCGAGGCGCACTGGCGCGGCGAGCTCGCCGGCTGGATGACGACCGACGCGGGATTCATCGCGGTCTATCTTGGGTTGCTGGGCGGGATCGTGTGGCCCCCGGGATTCGCGATCGCAGCGGCGGGCGCCGTGCTGTTCCTCTGCGGCCACGCGTGGCGTGCGCGCGGGCTCGGCGCGATGCCGGGCGCGTTGGCCGAGCTCGTCGAGCGGACGCTGCAGATCCTGATCAACACGCTGTCGTTCGCGCGTGTCGGCGCCTTCGCGCTGGCGCACGCGGGGCTGTCGTCGGCGATCGTCGCGCTGATGAACGCGTCCGGCAACATGCTCCTGTCGGTGCTCGTGCTGGTGCTCGGCAACGTGATCGTCATCGTCCTCGAGGGCCTGGTCGTATCGATCCAGACGACACGCCTCGTGCTGTTCGAGTTCTTCACCCGCTTCCTCGCGGCGGAAGGCCGCGTGTTCCATCCGTTACCCGTTCCCCCCTCGACCTCGCAGGAGAGATAGATGAAATCGTCATTCAAGCTGGCCGCGGCCCTCGTCGCGCTCACGCTCGTCATGGGCATCGGCGCGACGGCGCTCTTCGTGACCGCGGCGCCGGTGCAGGCCGCGAGCCCGGCCGGAGGTGCCGCCGGCATCGGCAGCGACGCATGGAGCTTCGGTCTCCTCGCGGCGGCGCTGTCGACGGCGCTGGCGGCGCTCGGTGCGGGCTTCGCGGTCGCCCGCGTCGGGACGGCGGCGATCGGCGCGCTCGCCGAGAAGCCCGAGCTCTTCGGCCGCCTGCTGATCTTCGTGGGCCTGGCCGAAGGGATCGCGATCTACGGGCTCATCGTGTCGATCCTGATCCTCAATCGCCTCGCCTGATGCTGACACCGGTCTTCCTCGGCGACGAAGTCACCGCGGCCGGATATCGGCTGGCCGGTGCGCGCGTGCGCGTTCCTGCGGAGGGCGACGCGGCGGCGGCATTCGACGAGGCACGTGCGATGTCGCCGTTGGTGCTCGTCTCCGCGGCGGTCGCGGCCAGGCTCGACGCCGCGCAATTGCGGGCGGCCGTGATGGCACTGCAGCCGCTGGTGCTGGTCGTGCCGGATGCGCAGGGAGAGGTCCCGCTGCCGGATCTCGCCGCGCGCTTGCGTGGACAGCTGGGCATGGAAGCATGACGCTCGAACGGCGCGCGCAGGCCCTGCTCGACCTCGTCGAGGTCGACCGCTCGGCGCAGTGCGGGGCGATCCTGGAGGCGGCGCGGGCCCGCGCGTCGACCGTCGTCTCGGAGGCGCGCGCCGAGGCGCGCGCGCGCATTCGCGAAGTCTTCGCGGAGGAGCGGCGGCGCGCGCACGATCGCGTCGCGACGGCGCACGCCAAGCTCAACACGCGGCGCCGCCTCCACGACCAGCGACGGACCGCGGCGCTGCTCGAGCTGGGCTGGCGGCGGCTCCCCGACGCGCTGCGCGCACGCTGGCGGGACGACCGCACGCGCCGGCTCTGGATCGCCGCGATCGTCACGGCGGCCTCGCACGCGCTACCGCGCGGAGAGTGGCGCATCGCGCACGAACCCGGATGGGCGCCGGACGAGCGACAGGCCGTGGGCGGTCGGATCGCGTCGGAGCTCGGCGCGGCGCCGGTGTTCGTCGCCGACGCCGCCATTGCCGCCGGCCTGCGCATCGCCGCGGGCGGCAACGTCGTCGACGGCACTCTGGGCGGCCTCCTCGCCGATCGCGCCGAGGTCGGTGCGCAACTCCTGCGACACCTGGAACGGATCGGATGAGCCGGGCTTCCATCCGTTCGATCAGCGGTCCCGTGCTCCATGCGGCGGCAGGCGGTCCGTTCAGGCTGCGCGAAGCGGTCGTGGTCGGCCCGCAAGCGCTGCTGGGCGAGGTCGTGCGCCTTTCCGGCGACGACATCATCGTCCAGGTCTACGAAGACACGACGGGATTGCGCCCCGGCGCGGACGTCGTCGGCGAAGGCCTGCCGCTCGCGATACGCCTGGGGCCGGGCCTCCTCGGCAACATCTTCGACGGCCTGCTCCGCCCGCTCTCGGCTTCCGGTTCGGCATTCGTCGCGCCCGGCATGCGGCGCGCCGCCGCCGGAACGTTCGCGTTCGTGCCGCGCATCGCGCCGGGCGAAGTGCTGCTGGCGGGTGCCGTCTACGGCGAGGCGACCGGCGCATCGGGCCGCACGCAACGCTGCATCTGCCCGCCGGACGCCGGCGGCGATGTCACCTCCATCGCTCCGTCCGGCGACTATCCGGAAACCGCGACCGTCTGCACGCTGCGCACGAGCGACGGCGGCACGCGCGAGCTCGCGATGGGCCACGACTGGCCCGTGCGGGTACCACGGCCGGTCCTGCGACGGCTTCCCGCGACGGCACCGCTCGTCACCGGCCAGCGAATCATCGATTGCCTGTTCCCCGTGGCGAAGGGCGGCAAGGCCGCGGTGCCCGGCGGGTTCGGCACCGGCAAGACGGTGTTGCTCGAAGCGCTGGCGAAGGGGTGCGACGCCGACGTCATCGTCTACCTGGGCTGCGGCGAGCGCGGCAACGAGCTCGCCGGCGTGCTCGAGGAGTTTCCGCTGCTCGTCGATCCGAAGACCGGCCGGCCGCTGATGGAGCGCACGGTCATCATCGCGAACACGTCGAACATGCCCGTCGCCGCGCGGGAAGCGTCGATCTACTGCGCCGTCACCGTGGCGGAATACTTCCGCGACCAGGGCCTCGACGTCGCGCTGATGGCCGACTCGACGAGCCGGTGGGCGGAAGCGCTGCGCGAGGTCTCGGGGCGCTTCGGCGAGCTTCCCGGCGAAGGAGGCTACCCCGCGTACCTGTCGTCGCGGCTCGCCGATTTCTACGAGCGCGCCGCGATCGTCGACACGCTGGGCGGCGAAACGGGATCGGTGACGGTGATCGGCGCGATCAGCCCGCCGTCGGGCGACTTCTCCGAGCCCGTGACGAGCCATACGAAGCGCTACGTCAAGGCGTTCTGGGCGCTCGACGTCAAGCGGGCGCAGGCGCGCTTCTACCCGGCCGTGCATCCGCTGCAGTCCTACGCCGAGGACGCGCGCGACTTCGGACCGTGGTGGGCGGAGAACGGCAACGGCGACTGGTGGAAGCTGCGCCGCCGTTTTCTCACGCTGCTGGACGAACAGGCGCGCCTCGAGCGTATGGCACGGATCATCGGCAAGGACGCGCTTCCCGTGCGCCAGCAGGTGACGCTCTTCTGCGCCGACCTCGTCAACGACGCGTTCCTGCGGCAGTCGGCGTTCTCGCCGGTCGACCGCGTCTGCAGCCCCCGCCGCCAGGCGGCGATGATGCGGCTCATCGGCAAGTTCGTCGACCTGGCCGAGGCCGCGGTCGCGGCCGGCGTCCATCCCGACCAGCTCGCGCGCTTGCGCTCGCTGCGGCCGCTGCAGCGGATGGGCGAGGAGATCGCCGACGCCGAGCTCGCGCGATTCGCGACGCTGGAGGCGGAGCTCGACCGCGAGTTCGCGGAGCTCGTTCACGCGCACGAGGCAGGCGATGCGGCTCACGGTTGAAGGGGCCGCCTCGCGGCTCGAAGGGCCGCTGCTCTTCCTGCGGCGCACGCTCGACGTCGGCCTGTACGACGCGGTCGAGGTGCACGGCGGCGACGGCCGCGCCCGCCTGGGGCGCGTCGCGGCGATCGACGAGGCGTTCATGACGATCGAAGTCCTCGAGTCGACGTCGGGCCTCGCGCTCTCGGACACCGTGGTGCGCTTCTTCGGCGAGCCGCTGACGTTCGGCCTTTCGCCCTCGATCCTCGGCCGCGTGTTCAACGGCGTGGGACAGGTGATCGACGGCGGCCCGCCGATCGCCGCCCGCGAGACGCGCCGCATCGAAGGCCTGCCGATCAATCCGGTCGCGCGCGCGGGTCCGCGCGACTTCATCGAGACCGGCGTCACGGCGCTCGACCTCATGAACAGCCTCGTGCGCGGCCAGAAGCTGCCGATCTTCTCCGGCGGCGGATTGCCGCACGACCGGCTCGCCGTCGAGATCGCCCGCCATGCGCGGCTGCGTCAGGGCGGAGACGGCGGCGCAGGCGACGACTTCGCGATCGTGTTCGCCGGCATCGGCGTCCCGTACGACAGCGCCGAGTTCTTCCGCAAGAGCCTCGAGCAGAGCGGCGCGCTCGAGCGCACGGCGCTGTTCCTGAACCTCGCCAGCGACTCGTCGACGCAGCGGCTGCTGACGCCGCGGTTCGCGCTGACCGCCGCCGAGTATCTCGCCTTCGTCGAAGGCAAGCACGTGCTCGCGATCCTGACCGACATGACGAACTACGCGGAAGCGCTGCGCGAGGTGTCGTCGTCGAAGGGCGAGATTCCGAGCCGCAAGGGCTTTCCGGGCTACATGTACTCCGACCTCGCGAGCCTGTTCGAGCGCGCCGGCGTCATTCGCGGCACGAAAGGAACGCTCACGCAGCTGTCCATCCTCACGATGCCCGCCGACGACATCGGGCACCCGATCCCCGACCTCACCGGCTACATCACCGAGGGCCAGATCGTGCTCTCGCGCGATCTCGACCGGCGCGCGATCTATCCGCCGATCGACGTGCTGCCGTCGCTGTCGCGACTGATGAAGGACGGCACGGGCGGCAAGTACACGCACCCGGACCATCCTGCGCTCTCGAGCCAGCTCTACGCGGCCTACGCGCGCGCCGTGCAGGCGCGCGTGCTCGCGAGCGTCGTCGGCGAGGAAGGGCTCTCCGCCACCGATCGCCAGTACCTCGCGTTCGGCACGTCCTTCGAGGAGGATCTCGTCAGCCAGTCCGAGCCGCGCACGCTCGAGCAGAGCATGGAGGCCGGCTGGCGCCTTCTCGCCGGCGATGCCGGCGACCGAGCTCACGCGCCTGTCCGACGCGCAGATCGCCGCCCACTTGAGCGCGCAACGCAGTCAATGAGCGAAGCGAGCCCGACCCGCGCCGTCGTCCTCGAGCTCAAGGACGAGCAGCGTGCGATGCACGAGGGCTACGTGTTCCTCGACGAGAAGTGCATGCTGCTCGCGGGCGAGATCCTGCGCGAGCTCGAGCGTCACGCGGCATTGGAGCGCGCGATGCTCGATGCCCACCGCGCGGCGGTCCAGGCGCTGCAGGCCGCCGTCGCCCGCCACGGGCTCGAGGACCTCCAGGTCTACCCGCCGCTCGACCAGTCGGGCGCAACGCTCGCGCGCGAAACGAGCTCGATCATGGGCGTGCGCCTGCAGCACGCCACGTGGCGTCCGTCGGACGCCGCGACCCCGCCGTCGGTCGAGACGTCCCCGGAAGGCGAAGCCTGCCGGCGTGCGTTCGTCGCGCTGATCGAGGCGGCCGCGCGCCTCGCCGCAGTGAGCGGCAACCTCGAGCGCTTGTCGTTCGAATACCGGCGCTCGGTGCGCCGCGCGCGCGCGCTGCAGGACGTCCTTCTGCCGGAGCTCGATCGGGCCGTCTACGGGATCGAGGGGCGTCTCGAAGAGCTCGAGCAGGAAGACGCGATTTCGATGCGGCGGCGGGCGGTTCCATAACTTACGGTGACACCCATGCTCAAAGACGAAGACGACCTCTCCTGGTACGCGCGAAAAGCCGATGGCTTGCGAAAGAACATTGCCGTGCATCGCGCAGAAGATGATGCGGGCCGTGCCGAGCGGGTGGCCTCGCTGCTCGAGTCGCTGCGCCGTGGCGGCATCAAGGGCTCGGCGGAGCGCCGCACGCTCTACACGCGGCACCTGCCGCCAGGTTGCCGGGGTTGTCTCGCGGGCAAGGGGACCAACGCCTATGTCACTGGCCTGTGCACGCGCGGTTGTTTCTTCTGCTTCAACCAGAAGCCGAGGACGGACGAACTGGTGGTACACGGCATCCGCCTTGCCGAACCAGAGGAGGCGCCGGAAATCGTGCGTCGCTACAGCCTGCGCAGCGTGGGCGTGAGCGGCGGCGAGCCCACGATGCGGCCGGAGCGGCTGCTGCGACTCGTGCGCGCGTTGAGGACGCTGCCCTTCCGTGTCCGCATCGACCTCTATACCAACGGCGACTGCCTCACCGACCAGTTGCTCGCCGAACTCAAGGCTGCCGGGCTGGACGCCTTGCGGTTCAACCTCGTCGCGCGGGAGTTCGACACGGAGCCCCTGGAACGGGCTCTTCGCTACTTCGACGAAACCGCGGTCGAGGTTCCCGTGATTCCCGAACGGCTCGCGGAAATGACGGACATGGTCCTTCGCCTGGACACGCTGGGCGTGCCCTTCCTCAACATTCACGAGCTCTTCGCCTGCCGCGAGAACTCCGCCGCCGTAGCCGGGAAAGGCTACGGCTCCGGCGGCGATGCCGGCGGGGCTCTGCTATGGGAACCCGTCGCCGGTGCGGACGAGGCGGCGCTGTCGCTTCTGCTCTTCGCGCTGGAGAAGACGACCCGCCTCTCGGTCTATTACTGCTCGTGCAGGACCCAGGAGGACATCTCGAGCCGAGGCATGAAGCGGCGTCTCCGTCTCGCCGCGTGCGCGCGACGACGCCGACTCCGCGCCGCCGCGCCTTGAGTCTGCGGCTTCAGCCCTCGCCGCTTTCCGTCGCCATCGTCAACGCCTTGACGGCGACCGCGGCCACCAGCGCCGTAAGAAGCACGCCGCATATGCCGATGACGATCGCGAGCACGCGCGTGACGAGCGATTTCGGCGCGAGATCGCCGTAGCCGATCGTCAGTCCCGACACGAAGGCGAAGTAGATCGACTCGTGCACCGACCAGCCTTCCATCACCCCGATGACGAGGCCGAGGACGACGATCAATCCGAGCAGCACCGACACGATCGGCCACACCACGCGCAGCCCGGTCACCAGGCCGGCGAGGAACTTCCTTCTCAGGTCACGCGAATCCATGCCGTCTCCGAGGCGTGCCGGCATCGCCACTTCGGGACGCGTTTCACTCCGCCCCGGCGCTGCCGGCCTTCTGGCGAGAGACATCCGCGTCCCGGACCGCCACCCAGCCCATGAAGAGCTGGTAGCCCAGTGCAAGGAGGGTGGCTCCGACGAACATGCCGAGGATTCCCGCCGCCGCCATTCCGCCGAGTGCGCCGAGCAGGATGACCGGCATCGGCGCATCGACGCCACGGCCGAGCATCAGCGGCTTCAGGATGTTGTCCACCAATCCGGCGACGAAGAGCAGCGCCGTGTAGACGATCGCCTCGACCGTCCCGTAATCTCCGAGCCACCAGATGTAGCCGATGGCAGGCAGCGTGACGATCAGCACGGGCACCTGGGCGATGGCGAGCACGAGGACGATCACGGCGAGTATGCCCGCCCAGGGTATGCCGGCCACCAGCAGGCACAGACCGACGACGATCGCCTGGATGAAGGCGACGCCGATGACCCCTTGCGCAACGGCCCGTATGGTCGCCGTGGCGAGCTTGGCGAACTCGGCGCCCCGCTCGGCGCCGGCAACGCGTTCGAAGATCGCACGGCTTGCCCGGCTGCCCGACTCGCCGAAGGCCATGACGATGCCGGCGATGATGAACGAGGCGAGGAACTGCAGCAGGCCGGTGCCGATGCTCGCGACGAATCCGAGAGCGGCTTTCGCCACGTCGCCGATCTTCGGCTGCTGGCTCTGGATGAAGGCCGGAAGATCGTCGTGCGCCCGCGACCATGTCGCGTGCACCTTTTCGCCGATCAGCGGCCACCCCGCCACGGAATCGGGCGGCGCCGGAATCTCGAGCGTGCCTTCCTGCACCTCGTTGATCAGCCGATGCACCGAGTCTCCGAGCGAGCTCATCAGCACGGCGGTCGGGACGACGATCACGACGACTCCCAGGATCACCAGCAGCGTGGCCGACAGGCCTTGCCTGCCCCCCAGCTTCGCCGCGACGAACCGTTGCAGCGGATAGAGAGCGACGGCCAGGATGACCGCCCATACGGTCAGCGTCAGGAACGGCGAAAACACCTGGTAGCAAAGCGCGGCCAGGCCGAAGATGAGCCCGGCGCGGATGAGGACATCGAGCAGTCCGGGGACGGCACGAGGCTCCCGGCTCGACGTCGCGCTCGTCCGAGATTCATGGCTCGCTCCCGACGCTCAGTTGAGATCGCCGTCCTTGTAGTACTTCGTTCCCTTCGCGGTGAGCTCGAGCGCGAGGCCCTTGTCCGTGACCTGGTAGATCCACACGCCCGGCGACACCGCGACCGCGCCCTGGTACGCCGCACCTTTGTCTGCCGGACTTCGCCGCCGCCGTCGCCTGTCGCGCCGAACTCCCAGCCGGAGTTGACGAAGCTGTTCAGGGCCTGCGTCGGTCTCGAACACCCAGACCAGCTGGAACTTCTTGACCCCGAAGCCCAGCCCGGCCTGAATCTCCGCCATCCTCATGTACGTCGTTGCCTTGGTCTTGTTGTTGACGGCGATGCCTTTCCCCGAGCCACCCCCGGCAACGAGGATCTTCATGCCGAAGTTGCTGAACGCGGCGTAGCCGGCCGCGGATTCGACGGCCTTGCGCGCCGATGGCGCCGCCTTGTAGACCGCGGCGAGCGCATCCTGCGCGGCCTTGCGCACCTCGGCTTGCTCCTTCGCCTTGTCGGCGCCGAGCGCGATGCCAGGCGCAGCCAGCGCAAATGCCATGACCAGGACCATCATGCGACGATTCATTGCTCCCTCCTTCTCGTAGACCGGCCTCCGACCGTGGCGGCCAAGCGTAGCAGCTTAGGCGCGAACCCGCATGAAGTGGTTGATCTCGCGCAGGATCGCCGCGGCGTGGACCCGCGAATGGCGCGACGCCGCCGTGGAGCCCGGTTCCCGGCCCTCGCCCCGAGCCCTAGTCCATTTCGACCTTGCGCCGCATCGCCCCGAGCAGGTGACGATGGAACAGATGGCAGACGGCGGCCTCGACCGGCTTCCAGAACCAGGCGGGGCGCCTGCCACCCATGTATCGGGTCGTGACCGCGACCTCCGTGTGTCCGTCCGGCAGCTCGCGCAGCGTGTAGCCGCCTCCGGAGAGCGTCAAGCCTCCGCCGATCGCGAGCGTCTGCTCCACGACGTCGAATCCGTAATGTCGCTTCGGATCGATCTCGGTGATGCGCTTGACGAGGTGCCCGCCTTCGTACGAGCACCGCACGCGCGCGCCGACCGTCGATTTCGTCTTCTCCGTCCCGATCGGCACCGGCAGCAGCAGGCGCAGGTGCAGCGGCGGGCGCTCGTCGATCTGCTCGTAGAACATCAGCCCGTTCCACACCCGATCGGGCGGCGCGGCAAACGCCATCCTCGTCAGGATCGACGTGGCCCTCCTGCGCGCTCCGGTCTCGCCGCCGCGCGTGCTCCATCGGGGCGCTCACCATTGCGCCGCGGGCTCGGACGTCGACGATGCCCCACAGCATCGCGCGATCGTCGGCGGCGCGGTTCGTCGGCATTTCCGTCGGCGCCTCGCGGAAGCTCCGCAGCACCACCACCGCGTCCTTCGCGGCAGCCCGCTTGACCGCGGCGACCAGACGCCGCTCGTACTCCGCGTTGGCGCCGTCCAGAATGTTCGACAGCGCGAATCCCGCGAAGCTGCCGGCAGCCTCGCCTTCGAGAAAGGACGCCGCATCGGCGTGGACCAGTCGGATCCCGCTCGCCTCCGGGGGCGGCGGCTCGTCGGACAACTCGCCCTGCAGCAGTGCGCGCGCGTAAGGGTTCGTCCGGTTCGGGTGCCGCGCGAAGCACCGTTCCATGCGCCCGCGCATGACCGCGCCCATGCGCGGCGGGAGAAAGTCGAGAAACGGCGACGCGTAGACCGTGCGCAGCGACGCGAGCGAAAGGAGCCCGTCCACGGCCACGCGGAAGCGCCGGGTGTCGAGGTGCCGGCGCCAGTACGCGATCTGTTCGTGCGGATCGTCGAGCTCGAGAAATGTGCGCAGCGTCGACGCGTGCCAGCCGGCCGCGGGCGCGAGCGCCCGTCCGAACGCCATGACGCGCTCGGCGGTGCCGCGCATGCCCTGCTCGCCCGCGAAGCGCCGTTCGGCATAGGCGAGCTGGGCCGGGTTGATGTCGACGGCGACGACCTCGTGGCGCGGCGCGAGCTTCATCGCGGTGCAGCCGGCCGACGCGATGCAGAAGACCCGGCCGCCCGGCCGGAACGCGTCGCGTTCGATCGACGCGTCTTCGTACATGCGACCGAACAGGACCTTGCTCGGGCCGGTGCCCGCGTCGAAGCGACCGCGCTCCCAGGCGGTCCCGGCTGCGCTCGTCGTCACCATCCTTCGGGCAATCCGGCCGCCACCCACACCAGGACGAGGAACGCGAAATTCTTCACGATCATTCCCGCCGGATCGTGAATGATGTGCCGCGACCAGATCGAGGCCGTTGGCATTCAGCGTGACGAGCAGCAGCGTCTGCACGAGCGCGCACCACCAGGGCTCGATCCCCGACAGCACCCATGCGCCCAACGCCACTTCGACCACTCCCAGCGCCATGAGGAAAAGCGCGCCGATGCGCGGCCCGAACCAGGGGACGGCCTTCACGACCTCGAGCTCGTGCGGCTGGCCGCGGAGGAGCTTGCACCACAACCCCTCGTAGAGCCACACGGCGGCCACGGCGACGCGAATCAGCCAGAACGGCGGTAACAGCGTAAACATGGAGGCCTTCCGGACGAACCGTGCCCGGCGCATCGCGCGCCGAGTCCTCGCGTTGTCGTGGCAACGACTCCAATTGTGCCGTTACTTCATGCGCGAAGGAAGCTTGATCGTGCGGCCGGCAACCATGAAGGCTCCTTTGCCGCGATGGTGAATCGTCCGCGCGTCCTTGCGTGCCGGGTCGATCCACGCTTTCACCACCTCGAGCACGAAGAAGTTGTACTTGGCGACCATGCTCCTGTCGACCACCTTGCATTCGAGATTGGCGAAGCACTCGGCGACGATCGGGGCCCCGAGACACGACGAGGGCGCCGGCGTGAGCCCGAACGCGTCGAACTTGTCCACGGTCCGCCCCGAGACGTTGCCGCAGCGCACGACCTTCGCGGCAAGGTCGACGGCCGGGATGTTGATCGTGCACTCCCCCGTCGCCTTCAGCACGTCGAACGTGTAGTTCCGGTTGCTGACGACGCACCCGACGAGGGGCGGCTCGAACTCGAGCATCGTGTGCCACGACATGGCCATGACGTTGGCCTGCCGGTCCTTCGACGTCGCGACCAGCACGACCGGCCCGGGCTCGAGCAGCCGATAGACCTGCGACAGGGGAAGCGTTCGCTTGGCCGGTTTCACCGTCGACGATCGCCGCGTTGCGTCAGCGCGCTTGCGCACGTGATTGCCCATAGGCCGGGACGCTGCGATCAGGACCGGAAGGACAGCGTCGCACGCCGCCTCCGACGAGCCTTACCGCCTACTTCTTGGCGTCCTTTGCCGCATCCTGGATTTGCTGACCGGCTTTCTCGACTTGCTCCCCGACTTTCTCGA
The DNA here is from genome assembly GCA_963724545.1 of uncultured beta proteobacterium. Lineage (GTDB taxonomy): Bacteria > Pseudomonadota > Gammaproteobacteria > Burkholderiales > Casimicrobiaceae > CAIWHR01. The sequence continues at coordinate 22,911 of CAVRVC010000010.1, read as the reverse complement.
CTGCCTTGTCGACTTGCTTGCCCGCGCGTTCCGCCGGGCCCTCTTTCTTCTCGCAGGCGGACAATCCGACGACCAGGACACTCATCGCCACCGCTGCACAGATGCTGCTGCCAAGCTTCGTCATGCGCTTCCCCTCGTTCCCGACAATTACATCAGCCACTGTCGCAATGTACCCGCTTCGCCGGTCATGTCCCTTGACCTGGATTAAGCATGAGGCTCGGAGTCGAACCTATACTTTCCCGGTGGCGAGGCCGCGCGCGGGCAATGGATTCGTACGAAGGACCGCAGGCCGCTTGCCGTCGAAGGTTACGAGGAGCGAGTCATGAGCATGAACAAGACGCAAGTCAAAGGCCGGGTGAAGGAAGCGAAAGGCTTCATCAAGGAAGTCGCCGGGAAGCTCGTCGGCAACGAGAAGCTGGAAGCAAAGGGCAAGGTTCAAAAGATTCTCGGCGAGGCACAGGCGGAGATCGGTGACATGAAGCAGCGTGCGAAGGAGTTGAAGAAGAAGGTCTGACCGGAGCAAGTCATGCAAAATCCCGAAATTGACGTTGACCAGGTACTGAAGAGCCTGGCATCCCAGTCGATCAAGCAAGGCCGCGACGTGCGTGCCACGGTGCGGGATCTGACCCTCAAGTCGCTGCAGCAGCGCGAGCTGACGCTCGAGCAGATCGGGAAGGTCTTGCGAAGCATCATCGAAGGCGTGAGCCTCGGGGTTGGCAAGCGCGAGATGAAAGTCGAGCAGGCCCTCTCGGATACCGTCGCCGGCATGGACGACGCGTTGCTCAGAGTGGTCCAGGCAAGCGACGTTGCGTTGCACAGGCTGACCGGCGAAGGCTACGACTTCGAGGACTCCAACCTCAAGCGTGCTCTCGACGAGCTGGAAAGACTCGAGGACGAGTTTCTGCGGGGCATCATGGCGGCGGCGAACAGTGCCGGCGAGAAGATCAGGGTGCCCTGGGAGCGCGTGCTGAACAAGACGAAGGTATCCGGCACCGCCACGGGCGCGCAGGTGGCATCGACCCTGCGGGCATACGCAAGGCGGGCGCAGGCGGCCATGCGCGCGCAGCGCGAGACGGGCTTCAAGACGGCGTATCTGCTGACGCAGAACTTCGCGATCCTGGCCAGCGGGATATTGATCGGAATGTCCGAAGGGTTGGGGGCCGAGTCCGCAGGCGCAAAACGAAAGGCGAAGACGACCACCGGCCGCAGGACCACGCCGGCGAAGCGCGCGCCCGCCAAGTCGACGAAACGCGCGCCGGCCAAGACCGCGGAAGCGTCCCGCGGCGGCGAAGCGGGCCAGGAGGACGACGGCACGCAAGGCGCGCTAGGATCGCGCGCGGAAGATGGCCGGCCAAGCGGCGCGTCCCGGCGCTTCGGAAGGCGGGCAAACGCCGGACGCAGTCCTGGCGCTGACGCGGCAGTTTCTCGCCGAGCTCCATCCGGGCGCGGCGTGGATTCGTCCGGTGAGGCTCGATAGCGCCCTCGAGCGGGACCTTGGCCTCGACAGCCTGAGCCGGGTCGAGCTCGCCGTGCGCATCGAGCGTGCCTTCGGCGTCAACCTGCCGGAGCAGACGCTCGGCGGCGCTGTTACGCTGCGCGATCTGCTCGCGGCGCTGCAGAAGTCATCGGGGCTAGCTTCCGCCGACTCGCATGCCGTCCTCCCGGCGCGCTGGTCCGAGCCCGTTGCGGCCGTCCCGGTCGACGCCGCCACCCTCCTCGAAGCGCTCGACTGGCACGCGCGCGCCCACCCCGACCGTGTGCACATCGTCTACCTCGGCGACACCGGAGAGACGCGCATCCGCTATCGGGATCTGCAGACGCAGGTCGACCTTGTCGCTGCCGGGCTGCAGCGATCGGGACTGGAGCCGCGCCAGACGGTGGCGATCATGCTGCCCACCGGCACCGACTACTTCGATGCGTATTTCGGAATCCTTCGGGCGGGCGGCATCCCGGTGCCGATCTATCCGCCAGCGCACTTGTCGCAGATCGAGGAGCACGTGCGCCGCCACGCAGGCATCCTCGCCAACGCCGAAGCCTCGATCGTCGTCACCGTGCCCGAGGCGCGCGGCGTGGCGCATCTGCTGGAGGCGCGCGTGGCCGGCCTGCGCCGAATCGTCACGGTGGCCGAGCTGAAGGAGGGCGGCGGCGAGCGGTCGCCGGTGTCGATCACGCGGGACGACACGGCGTTCATCCAGTACACGTCGGGCAGCACGGGCGATCCGAAGGGCGTCGTGCTCACCCACGCCAATTTGCTGGCCAATATCCGCGCCATCGGCCGGGCCATCGACGTGAAGCCGGACGACGTTCTGGTGAGCTGGCTGCCGCTCTATCACGACATGGGGCTGATCAGCATGTGGCTCGCCAGCCTCTACTTCGCGATTCCGCTGGTCGTCATGTCGCCGCTCGCCTTCCTGGCGCGGCCGGAGCGCTGGCTGCGGGCGATCCACCGCTATCGCGGCACGATCTCCGCGGCGCCGAACTTTGCCTACGAGCTCTGCGTGAAGCGCATCGACGACGCGCAGATGGAGGGCCTCGATCTCGGCTCCTGGCGCATCGCGGCCAATGGCGCCGAGCCGGTGCTGCCGGAGACGCTGCGCCGCTTCACCGAGCGCTTCGCGCGCTGCGGCTTCCGTCCCGCGGCGATGACGCCGGTGTACGGTCTCGCCGAATGCACGGTCGGCTTGTTGTGCCCGCCGCTGGGACGCGGGCCGCGCATCGACCGCGTGCGCCGGCTGCCCTTCAGTCGTCTGGGCCGAGCCGAGCCCGCGGCAGCCGACGATGTCAACGCGCTGCGCTTCGTTTCCTGCGGCCTTCCGTTGCCCGATCACGAGGTGCGCATCGTCGATGTCCTCGGCCGGGAGACGGGCGAACGCGTCGAAGGGCGCCTCGAGTTCCGGGGACCGTCGGCAACGCTCGGTTACTACCGCAATCCGGAAGGAACGCGGCGCCTGTTCGACGGCGAGTGGCTCGACTCCGGGGATCGCGCCTATGTCGCCGCCGGAGAGGTGTACCTCACCGGCCGCGTCAAGGACATCGTCATCCGCGGCGGGCGCAACATCTATCCGCACGAGCTGGAGGATGCGATCGGCTCGATCCCGGGCGTGCGCCGGGGCTGCGTCGCCGCATTCGGCAGCCCCGATCCAGGCAGCGGCACCGAGCGGCTGGTGGTGCTCGCGGAGACCCGTGAAACCGGGACGGCGGGCCAGGACTCGCTGCGCGCGCGAATCGTCGAGGCGACCGTCGCGGTGCTGGGCGAGCCGCCCGACGAGGTGGTGCTGGCGCCGCCGCACTCGGTGCTCAAGACTTCGAGCGGCAAGATTCGCCGCGCCGCGTGCCGCGAACAGTACGAGGCCGGACGTGTCGGTGCGCACGGACGCGCGGGCTGGTGGCAAGTTGTCCGACTGGTCTCCGGTTCGCTGCTTCCGCAGGCGCAGCGCGCGGCCGCGGCGGCGGCCCGGTGGCTCTTCGGCGTTTACTGCTGGCTGATATTCGCATTGCTTGCGCCGCCTGCTTGGCTGCTGACCGCGCTGGCGCCGCGTCCCGCCACGGCCTGGCGCGTGAACCGGCTCGCGGCGCGCATTGCCCTGCATCTTGCCGGTATCGCGCTGACGGTGCGCGGTGTCGAGCAGCTGCCGCGCACACCCAGCGTCCTCGTGGCAAACCACGCCAGCTATCTCGACGGAATGGCATTGTTCGCGGCCCTTCCCGCACATTTCAGCTTCGTCGCGAAGCGCGAGTTCATGGACCATCCGGTCGCGCGCATCTACCTGCGCGCACTCGGTGTGCAGTTCGTCGAGCGCTTCGCCACACGGCAGAGCGTCGAGGACGCGGCGCGCCTCGCGGAGTTGGTCAAGACCGGCATGTCGCTGGCGCTCTTTCCCGAGGGCACCTTCAGACGCATGTCGGGTTTGGGGGCCTTCCACCTGGGCGGCTTCGCCGCGGCTGCTGCGGCGCAGGTTCCTGTGCTGCCGGTGGCCATCCGGGGCACCCGGGCGTTGTTGCAGGACGGTCAATGGCTGCCGCGGAAAGGCTCCATCGCCGTTACCATCGGGAGCCCGGTGCATCCGCCCGCAGGCACGCCCGCGCCGGACGCGTTCGCGGCAGCGGTAGCCATGCGCGACGCGGCGCGCGCGCACATCCTGGCGCACTGCGGCGAGCCTGACGCCGGATTGGGGTGAGCATCGGGCCGTCCCCTCGTCGCGGCGAAGGCGTCGCTATCGAACCCGAAGCAACCGACCCGTGTACCACGGCGAGAAATTCAATGCGGTGACTCACGTCGTCGGGGCCGTCCTGGCGCTCGCGGGCGGGATCGTGCTGACCGTGCTTGCGGCGATCGACGGCAACCCGCGGAAAGTGGTTGGCGTCGCGATCTACGGGGTCACCCTTGTGTCGCTGTACAGCATCTCCGGCCTCTACCATAGCCTTCGCGGGCGGCCCAAGGATGTTCTGCGCGAGCTCGATCACCAGAGCATCTATCTGCTGATCGCCGGGAGCTATACCCCGTTCTGCCTGGTGACGCTGCGCGGCCCCTGGGGCTGGTCGCTGCTCGGCGTCGTGTGGGGGCTTGCGGTGCTGGGCGGCCTGCAGGAACTGCGGCCGAGCAGCGGAGCGCGAATACTCTCGGTGGTGATCTATGTCGTGATGGGCTGGGTGGCCCTGGTGGCACTGGTCCCGCTGTGGCAGGCGCTGGGCCCGTCGGGCTTCGCGTGGATCCTGGCGGGCGGGCTCTTCTATACCCTCGGTATCGTCTTCTACGCGCTCGACACTCGCGTGAAACACGCACACGGGGTCTGGCACCTGTTCGTGATCGCCGGCAGCACGACGCAGTACGTCGCAATCCTGCGCTACGTGGTGTGACGCTCCGCGCGAACGGGCGCCGGTCGAGCCTTATCCGGCGCCTTCGTCGTCGTGGCGCTCAAGCACCGCCGCATCCGCGACCCGTCGACGATCACTTCAAGCGCATGTCGTTCTTGACCGACTTGACGCCTTCGACCTTGCGCGCCACGGCAACCGCCGTATTCTCCGCGGCCGCCGAGCTCACGAAGCCGCTCAGCTGAACCACGCCCTTGAACGTCTCGACGTTGATTTCAGCGGACTTCAGCGACGGTTCATTGAAGATCGCCGCCTTCACCTTGCTGGTGACAACCGTGTCATCCACGTATTCGCCGGTACCTTCCGTCTTCGCGGTCGAAGCGCAACCCAGTGCTGTCGCCATGACCAACACGCCTGCAATCGTCGCCAATCTACGAGTGATATTCGTCATGCCTTTTCCTTCGAAATGAACACTCCGCTCTCACTGCACGGAGTCACAACCGTCCCGTCACGAACAGGACAATCAGGACCAGCAGAATCACGCCGGCGATCCCGCTCGGGCCATACCCCCAGCTCGAGGCATGCGGCCATACGGGCAATACGCCGACGAGCATCAGGATCACGACAATCAGCAAAATGGTGCCAATGCTCATGACTTGCTCCTGAAAACGTCTGCCGGCAAGCGACCGGCACGCGGGACCGGGAACGAGGTCCAACGCACAATCTAGGCCCCGTCGCCCGCCGCGTTTGTTCGGTAGCGCACACTAGGGTTGACCCACGTCAACGGGAGTGACGGACGAACGCGTAGATTGAAAAGCGAGGTAGTGGTTTCGGCATGTGGGAGAGTCGAATGTTCGAACAGCCAGTTCTTGACGCGCGGTCGGATACGAGCCTGGCGGCAGGCGCCAGGTCGCCCGTCGGACTTGAGCGGCATGCGCCGGCGCAGAACCAGCTGCTTGCTGCGCTGCCGCCCGCGGACCATGAGCATCTGCTGCTCGATCTCGAGCCCGTAGCCTTGCCCGCGGGACGGATTGTTCACGAGTCCGGCGACGAAGAGAGGTACCTGTACTTCCTCACGGCGGGCATCGTCTGCAGGTTCTACGGGCCGGAGAACGGCCCATGCGCAGGTCTTGGGATCACGGGCAACGAAGGCGTGATCGGCGTCGCATCGTTCCTGGGCGGCGAAAGCTCGCCGAGCCGGGCGGAGGTCCTGTGTGCCGGGTACGCTTACCGGTTGCGAGCGGACCTGCTGAGAGGACAATTCGAGCACAACGGCCCGCTGCCGCAGCTGTTGCTGCGCTACACGCGCACGCTATTCACCCAAATAGGGCATTCAGCGGCGTGCAACCGACACCATTCGCTGGAGCAGCGATTGTGCCGCTTGCTCCTGTCATGCCGGGACCGCTTGCCCTCGAACCGGATTGCGCTGACACGCGGGCGTCTCGCCCATGTCCTGGGCGTGCGTCGCGAAGGGGTTACCGAAGCAGCGGGAAGGCTGCAAAAGGCAGGACTGATCCACTCGATTCGCGGGCAAGTGACCATCCTCGATCGCCTCGGCCTGGAAGCGCGGGCATGCGAGTGCTATGAGGTTGTCAGACGGAACCACGCCCTCTTGCTCGACGACTATCGGCGAGCCAAGGATGCCGCCTCTTCCCGGGCGACAATGACTTCCCTGAGCTTGCCGCTGCGGCGATCCGTCACCGGGCCTCGCCGGTCGAGGCCGACGTGCACGTTGGGCAGCGACTGTCGCGCCAGATACTGACGCAAGGCATTCGCGGTCCCGTGCCACACAGCCCGCCGATCGGTTTCCGCCGATGTGTCGAGGCGCACCATCAGCCGGTCGGCGGCGGTCTGGACGATCTGGAAGCGATGCCCCGGCGCCGCCTCTTCGACGACGGTCGTCAGCGCGAGGGGCAGGAGCCGCACGACGCTGCCGTCCAGCGCGCGCAACGAGACCACGTCGTCGCGCCTCCCTTCCACCAGCATCGCCGGAAGAGGGCTGCCGCAGGCGCACGGCTCGGGCTTCATTATGACGCTGTCGCCCAAGTCGTACCTTATGACCGGCTGCACGCGATTGGCGAGGTTGGTGAGCAGCACGGTGTGCGATGCTTCGCCGGCGGGTACCGCCCGATACGCTTCGTCGACAGGCTCGAGCAGCACCCAGTCGGCGTTGACGTGCAGCGAGCCTTCGGCGCATCCGTACGCGATGCTCATGCATTCCGAGGCGCCGTATTCGTTGACGACGCGGCAGCCGAAGGCGCGCTCGATCTCCGCCGCCGCCGAAGGTGACAGACATTCGCCGCCGGACCACAGGTGCACCGGCCGGATGCGTCAGCCGCCCGGCGTTCCGCTCGTTGGCAAGAAGCTCCAGCATCGTCGGATAGCTCGCGAGAAACTCCGGCCGATAGGCGTTCAGGTCCGCGACGAGTCGCGGCAGCGGATCCATGATCGAGAATCCGCGCGCTTCGATCCACGGGCTCGCCTGGCAGACGCGTTGCCAGGACGCGATGCCGGCGAAGTGATCGCCGGTCGCCGCCACCAGTGCCGCCCGCCCCGACCCTGCCAGCATCTCCCAGGGATGCTCCATGGCGAAACGCAGCGGCCTGAGATGCACCGCCATCAGCGCGTCGAACGTCGCCAGGGCGTCGGCGTCCTGCACGTAGATGCCCGGCGTGCCGGTGCTCCCCGAGCTCTTCCAGACGACGTAGCGATCGAGATAACGCTCGCCGATGTGCTTCCGGTCGGCGAGAAACGCCTCGATGCCCGTGAGATCAAGCTCCGGATCGGTGACCCAGTCGTCGAATCGGGCCATCAGCGCCGGCTTGGTCACGATCGGCAGGTCGGCCGCGTCGAGATCCCCTTCCGGCAGCGCGCGATAGGCGTCGCGATACACCGGCGAACGGGCACGGGCAAACCGCACCAGATCGGCAAAGCGCTTGCGGCGCGCGGCATCGATCGCCGCCACGCCGCCGCTGCGCGTCGCCCAGATTTCCCAGACTCGCGAACACCACCGCCAATACGCGGTCGAGGCGCGAATCGAATCCGAGAGATCGAAGCGTGCGACGTCGGTCATCACGCATCCCCCGCCGCGCCCGGTGTCACATCCGGGCAGGAGCGGCGAGCTTCAGCGACGACCGATCAACCATCCCAGCAGCAAACCGACGCCCGCCCCCACGGCAACGGCCTCCCATGGATTTTCGTGCGCGTACGCGTCCGTCGCCCTCGCCGCCGCGCGCGTCTTCTCGGTCACCGCGCGCGATGCCCCGACCACCTGCGCCCTCACTTCGTCCAGCGTCCGTTCCAATCTCATCCTGGCCGCTGCATACGCTTCGCCCGACTGCCCGGCGGACGCGGCGAGATAGTCCTCGGCGTCGGCTACGACCGCTCTGACGTCCTCCACCAGCCTGGAACGGCTCAATTCCTTCAACTCGCTTGCACTCATTGCACGATCCGTCTTCATTCGCTCCACCCTTCTTCCGACATGTGCACGCCAGTGGCCGGCCTCATCGCCTAGTCCTGGCCGACCGCCATCGGATCCGTCTTCGATTCGGACGCGCGTTGCTTGACGGCGTCGCGCCGGCGACGGATGAAGTCTTCCAGGCGCCGGGTCAGGCTCGCAAACGCATCCCGGACGGCCACGTAGACATCCTCGTCGTGATCGTGATTGACCACCAGTTCTTCGCCCGGAACCCCGAGCGCCACGCGGACACTGAACGACCGGCCCTGACTCTTGTGCCGGTCCCGCTGCTCGATGACCACACGGCAGCTGACGATATCCGGACAATGCACCGACAGCTTCTCGGCCTCCTCGTGAATGCGGGCGGTAAGCGCCGGAGAGTTCGCCATGTGCCGGATCGTGATCTGAAGCGGAGTTTGCATCGTATCCTCCTATGACTCGATTCGAGTCTATGCCGATGTCGGCAACGGACCTTGACGTCGGTCAACAGCTGCATGCAGCGTACAGGGTACGAATGATCTATCGTGTCATTGGGAGTTGCATCGATGATCGGCTTGGTTCCGGTGAACGCCGAGCGCACGCGATGGTGGTCGCTGCCCGTCAATAATGTTTCCGCTTCGCTCGCGTCCGGCGGAATGCCGCCGACGCTGTTCGGCTTCGTCTTCCGCGTCAGCGCCTCGAGCCAGGCCTGGATCTCGCTCCTCGCCATCGCCGTCTTCGCGCTGAACACGGCGCCGCTCGAGCTCCAGCGGCGGATCCTGAACGCGATCGTCCTCGATCGCGACATGAAGCTCGTGCTCGGCCTTGCCGCCGCGTATGTCGGCATCGTGCTGTCCGAGGGCCTCGTCAAGCTGCTGATGAACGTCTACCGAGGCTGGGTGTGCGAAAGGACCGTACGCACGATGCGACTCGCCGCCAGCGCGGCCGCCGGCGCTCGAACCGGACACCGCCACGAGCCGGACGTCCAGGGTGTAGAAATTTCGCTGATACTCGCCGAACCGGAGCCCATCGGCGCCTTTGTCGGCGTCGCCGTTTCGGAGCCGATACTTCAGGCGGGCATCCTCGCCAGCGTCTTCGGCTACATGCTCTACATCGAGCCGCTGCTGGCCGCCGTCAGCATCGCGATGTTTTCACCCCAGTTCGTGTTCGTTCCGCTGATGCAGCGCGCCATCAATCGACGGGTCCAGTCCAGGATCGTCGTCCTGCGCGAAACGAGCATCGGCGTGCTTCCCGGCAGGATCGACGAGATGCAGGCGGCCCTGCGGCAGGAAATGCGGTTCGCGGAGATCTTCGAGCTCAACCTCGGGATCCTCAAGCTCAAGTACTCGATGAATTTCCTGATGAACCTCACGCAGAATGCCGCCAAGGTGGTCGTGCTCGGCGTCGGCGGATGGTTCGTGATCGAGGGGCAGACCGAAGTGGGGACGCTCGTCGCGTTCATCTCCGGCCTCCACAATCTCAACGACCCCTGGGGCGACCTCGTGAACTGGTTCCAGGACATGATGGTCAACAGCGCCAAATACGCGATCTTCGTCGCCGCGATGAATCGATTTGCGAACCGGGACGGACGCAAACCTTGATCTGGAGCGAAGCGAGCCCCGATCGCGACCGGTAGCATCGAAGACGCGAAGGGCTGCTGGATCGATCCCCCGGAACGATGCGCCGCTTCCGCTTCGTGTGGTCAACCGGACGAATCATGACCGACAGAATCTGGCTCAAGAACTATCCGGCGGGCATTCCCGCCGAAATCGACGCCGATCGCTTCCGCTCGCTGCCGGACCTGCTCGAAAAGATCGTCGCCAAATTCGCCGGCAGGCCGGCCTATCACAACCTCGGCCACACGCTGAGCTTCTCCGACCTGGACCGGCTGTCGCGCAATTTCGCCGCCTACCTGCAGGGACTGCCGGGCATGGGCAAGGGCGAGCGCGTCGCCATCATGTCGCCGAACCTGCTGCAATATCCGGTGGCGCTGTTCGGCATCCTCCGCGCCGGCATGACGGTGGTCAACGTCAATCCCCTGTACACCCCGCGGGAGCTCGAGCATCAACTGATCGACTCCGGCGCGAAGGCGATCGTCATCGTCGAGAACTTCGCGCATACGCTGGAGCAGGTGCTCGCGAGGACGCCCGTCCAGCACGTCATCACGACCGAGATCGGAGACCTGCTGCCGAATCCGAAGCGCTGGCTCGTCAATCTGCTCATCAAACGGGTGAAGAAGATGGTGCCGCCCTGGCGGATCGACGGCGCGACGGCGTTCCGGACGGCGCTCGCGCGCGGCGCGGCGATGCGGTTCGATCCGGTCGAGTCGACCCACGACGACATCGCGTTCCTGCAGTACACCGGAGGCACCACCGGCGTGGCGAAGGGCGCGATGCTGACCCACCACAACATCCTCGCCAATCTGGAGCAAACCGGCATCTGGGTTTCGGGCACGTTCAAGGAGGGCGGGGAAATCGTCATCGCGCCCTTGCCGCTCTATCACATCTTCTGCCTCACCTCGACTCTGTCGTTCATGAAGTGGGGCAGCCTGATCGTGCTCATCACCAACCCGCGCGACATGCCGGCGTTCGTCAAGGAGCTCGGGCGCTGGAAGTGGAGCGTCATGACCGGCGTCAACACGATGTTCAACGGCCTTCTCAACACACCCGGCTTCGACCGGCTGAATTTCGACGCCGTGAAGGTGGTCATCGGCGGCGGCGCCGCGGTGCAGAAACCGGTGTCCGAGCGCTGGACCCAGGTGACCGGGCGCTACATCACCGAAGCCTACGGCCTGACCGAAACCTCGCCCGGCGTCTGCGCCAATCCGCTGGGGGCGGCGTGGACCGGCACCATCGGCATGCCCTTTCCGTCCACCGACGTTTCGATCCGCGACGACGCCTTCAACGAACTGCCCATCTGGAACGGCGACGGCGACATCGACAAGTGCACGGGCGAGCTTTGCGTGCACGGCCCGCAGGTGATGAAGGGCTACTGGAACAAGCCCGGGGAAACCGCCAACGTGTTCCAGGACGGATGGCTCAAGACCGGCGACGTCGGCCATCTGGATGCCAAAGGCTACATCACGATCACCGACCGCAAGAAGGACATGATCGTCGTCTCCGGCTTCAAGGTCTTCCCGAACGAGATCGAGAACGTCGTGGCGTCCCATCCGGGCGTGCTGGAATGCGGGGCCGTGGGTGTGCCCGACGACAAGACCGGCGAGGCGGTGAAGGTGGTGGTCGTCAAGAAGGATCCGGCGCTCACGAAGGAAGACGTGTTCGCCCACTGCCGAGCCCAGCTCACCGGCTACAAGCTGCCGCGCCACGTGGAGTTCCGCGACAGCCTGCCGAAGACGCCGATCGGAAAGGTGCTGCGCCGGGAGCTGCGCGATCCGCCGAAGGCATAGCGGGATGCCACGCGACGGATTCGAGGTTCCGTCGCGATGCGGGTTCCCGCCGCCCGTCCGGCTCGACGCCTATTCCTGCAGCGAAAGGATGTAGCGCACCATTGCCTTGGCGTCGGCCTCCGACACTTCGGGATGCGGCGGCATGTGCCACGGGCCGCTGCCGTGACTGCCCTTTCTGACGACGGCGGCGAGGACGTCGACCGCCTTGGTGTTTCCCTTGTACGATGCGGCGATCTCGACGAACGCCGGTCCCGTCTTCGCCTCGCGCTCCGCGTGACAGAAGGTGCACTTGTACTGCTCCAGCAGCTGCGGTGCCTGCGCGCGGACTCCGCCGGCGGCTGCGAGCACCGCCACGAACATCAGCCCGACCAGTCCCCGGCGAGCGCCATCCGCGCGGTCCGCCCGGCGCCGGACGTGACCGAGGATCCCGTCAGCGCTCGAGCACATAGGTGCCTGGCGCGTCGCACAACGGCGCGTACTCGCCCGCGCCTGCACCGATGCGCGGCGGCGCGCCTCGCGCCCCGGAACGGGCGTCGAGCCACGCGACCCATTCGGGCCACCACGAGCCCTCCACGACGGGTGTCGTCTTCAGCCACACGTCGGGGTCGACGTAATGGTCGTCCGCCGCCTTCGTGGTGACACGGTAATGCCTGTGCGCGTGGCCCGGCTCGGAGACGATCCCCGCGTTGTGGCCGCTGCTCGTCAGCAGGAAGGTGACTTCGGCATCGGTCAGGAGATCCGATCTTGTACACCGAGCGCCACGGCGCGACGTGGTCGGTCTCCGTGCCGACGCTGAAGATCGGCACGCGGATGTCGGACAGCGCCACGGGGCGCCCGCCGGCGGGATAGCGTCCCTCCGCCAGATCGTTGTCGAGGAACAGCCGGCGCAGGTACTCGGCGTGCTGGCGATACGGCATGCGCGTGGCGTCGGCGTTCCAGGCGTTGAGGTCCGTCATGACCTCGCGCTCGCCCATGAGGTAGCGTGCGGACCATGCGCGACCAGATGAGGTCGTTCGAGCGCAGTATCTGGAACGAGCCGGCCATTTGCCGGCTGTCGAGGAAGCCCTGCTCCCACATGACGTCCTCGAGAAACGCGAGCTGGCTCTCGTTGATGAACAGCATCAGCTCGCCCGCCTCGGTGAAGTCGGTCTGCGCGGCGAAGAACGACGCAGACTTGAGCCGATCATCGCCGTCCCTGCCCATCGCGGCGGCCGCGATCGCGAGCAGCGTGCCGCCGATGCAGTAACCGACCGCGTGGATCTTCCGGCGCGGCACGATGGCCGCCACCGCGTCGAGGGCTGCCATGACGCCGAGCGTACGATAGTCCTCCATCGCAAGATCGCGATCCGCCGGCCCGGGATTCTTCCACGAGATCATGAACACCGTGTAGCCCTGCGCGGTCAGGTACTTCACGAGCGAGTTGCCGGGGCTCAAGTCGAGGATGTAGTACTTCATGATCCACGCCGGAACGATGAGCACCGGCTCGGGCCGCACCGTGGCGGTGGTCGGCGCGTACTGGATCAGCTCGATCAGGCGATTGCGGTAGACGACCTTGCCCGGCGTGATCGCGATCTCGTGTCCGACCCGAAAGGCGTCGGTTCCCACCGGCCCGCGTCCGGCCGTCTTGCGCTCCCAGTCCTCGAGGAAGTTCTGCGCGCCGCGGACGAAGTTCATGCCCATTTCCGCCCGCGTGCGATCGACGACTTCGGGATTGAGGAGCGGATGGTTCGACGGCGAAAAGACGTCGAGCCACTGGCGCGTGCCGAACGCGACGATCTTCTCGTGCTGCGCGTTGACGCCATGGATGCTCGTCGTCGCGTTGTGCCACCACTGCTGCGTCAGCAGGAAGGACTGGTAGACGACGTCGTAGGGCGCCCTCCGCCACGCGTCGGCGAGAAAACGCCGGTCCTGCGGCAGCGGCTCGATGCAGGGCTCGCAGCCATCGCGGCTCAGCATGCTGCGATTCGCGTAGGTCAAGAGCCGCAACCACTTCCGGGTCGCCTTTTCCGCGAGTTGCAGCTGCTTGCCCGGGGAGTGCGACAGATGCGCTGCCCAATCGGCGTAGGCGCCGATCAACGTCATCGGCGACACGCCCGCGGTGAATCGCGCCACCGCGGCGTGCAGCGAGCGATCGAGCACCTCCGCAAAGGCCGTCGCCCCGTAGGAATCCCGCAGGAACTCCGGCCCGCCGTCCGTCGTGGCTGCCGGCGCGGTCCGGGCGGGGCTCCCCTTCGGCGTCGGAGCGACGTTGTCCGATGCGCGCGGAACCACCGAAAGCCGCGCGCGCTTCACGTTTTGACGCATCGCCAATTCACCTCCACCGCTACGGCCCGGCTTCCGCTCAGGCCGGAGCCCTCCTGATCCCCCTCTCGACCGATACTAGAGCAGATCGCCAAGGGCCCGTTGATCCTCGTCAATGCATCAATTGGAACTTGATCCTGCACAAGAAGTTGCATCTCCCGCGGAACTAGGCTGACCGGAACGAGCGAGCTTCCAGCGGGACCGAAAGGGAGAATGCCGTGGGTGTCTCGCCAACCGTCGCGACGGTGGCAGTGACGATGGGGTTCCTCACCGCGTGCGCGGGTCCGTTGCTCGCGCCGGAAGAGCGGAAGCATGTATGCCAAGTTGCGATCGACTCGAAGTTCGGCGCTCCGGCCTTCCACGCGCATCCCCTTTCGAATCCGGCAGGCGGGCTCTCCGGAGCGGCAGCCGGTGCAGTGGCGGGCCTCACGGCGGTGCCCAACATCTGGGCGTGGATCGTCACGGTTCCGGCCGGAGCCGCCGTCGGGGCGGTCGGCGGTACGGCCTGTGCGCTGGCGAACGAAAGCCGCCCGACCGCCAACGCGGATTTCGAGAGGATCCTCGATTCGGTCGATGCCGGCAGCCTCACGCATGGCCTCGAAGCAGGTCTCAACGCGCCGCGGGCGGGATGTGCCCGGACGGAACCAAATGCATCTGCCGATGCCGGGCCCGATACGCTCGTCGAGATCGAGCAAGTGGACATCACCGCGGGGTGCCCTTTCGGACAGCAGGAATACTCGGTCGCCGTGAAGTGGCGCGTGCTAGCTGCGGCCGATAGAAGGGCGCTCGTGGAAACCACGACAAGGTGCTCTCAGACGTCGTTCCACGACGTCGACAGCTGGCTCGCCGATCCGGATCGGTCCCGTGCCGAGGTCGAGCGCGTGTTGGACCATGTCGGCCGATCGATGGCAAAACGCGTGCTCGCTTCGGGACCGCTGCCCGATTGCCGATTCCGATCCAGCGAGTCCGGAGCAATCGAGGAGAGGTAGGCGCCCCTCGGCAAGGGTGGCAATATCCGCTACCATCGCCGCATCCGACGGGGCGCGCGCCCCACGACCAGACACCGGGGGAAACGCATGGCCACGAGGATCGTCAGAACGAGTTTTTGGATGGTCGCCCTGGTGGCGGTCGCGCTGACATGGCCGGGTGCCGCGCGCGCGCAGGTCGAGATAGAGTACTGGCAGTACACTTTCGCGCAGCGCGTCACGGCGATCGACACGCTCATCAAGCAGTTCGAGGCGGCCAATCCCGGCATCAAGGTCAAGCACACGCACGTTCCCTACGACGATTTCCGCGTGAAGATCGCGGCGGCGATCCCCGCCGGGCAGGGCCCCGACGTCGTGCAGCTCTTCTACGGCTGGCTGCAGGACTACCTGAAGGCGGGACTGCTGCAGCCGCTGCCCGCCAGCGACTTCAGCGTCGTGGAGATCGAGCGCGAATACTTCCCGATCGTCCAGCAGATGAAGGTGGACGGAAAGTATTACGCGCTGCCGACCGCCGTGCGGTCGCTCGCGCTCTTCTGGAACAAGGCGCTGTTCAAGGAGGCCGGCCTCAATCCCGACCGGCCGCCGGCGACCCTCGACGAGCTCGTCGACTACGCGAAGAAGCTGACCAAGCGCAACGCCAACGGCGATCTGGTGCAGGCGGGGCTCACGCTCGACATGGGCGGCCAGGACCATCACTGGCTGCGCGAGGTGCTGATCCGGCAGTTCGGCGGCGCACCCTACTCGGCCGACAAGAAGACCGTCACCTACAACTCCGGCGCCGGCGTGAATGCCACGCAGTGGTACGTGGATCTCGCCGGCAAGCAGCGCGTGGGGCAGATCGGATTCCTCACCGACGGCGTCACCGCGTTCCGGTCCGGCAAGGCGGCCATGACGATCGACGGCTCGTTCCGGCTGGGCGCGCTCGATGGCCAGAAGGGACTGGATTACGGCGTCGCCGAGCTTCCTTCGCACAACGGCGTCAAGGCCAACTTCGCGTCGTATTGGGTGAACGGCATCACGACCAAGGCCACCGGCCCCAAGCTCGACGCGGCGGTGAAGTTCCTGAAATTCATCACCACGCCCGAGGCGATGGAGCTCTGGATGAACACGGTGGGCGAGCTCGCCCGCGCGGAAGAGCGTCGCGGAAAAGGACGCCAACAAGAACCACGCCAAGTACGGGCCGTTCATTCGCGGTCTCACCTATTCGTACGCGACCGACTTCGTCAACGAGAGCGCGCAGCGCAAGGTGCTGATCGACATGGTCGACACGATCACGCTGAAGAACGTTCCGACCAAAGATGCAGTCGCACAGGCCGCGGCCGAAGAGCAGAAGCTGCTTGACGGCTTCTACAAGAAATAGACCGCGGCGCCGGGGCGCCCGCCGCACTGGCGCGGAGCGGCGCGTGATGCCGCGCTGGCAGGACCTCACGATCGGGCAGAAGCGGGCGGTCTGGGCGTGGGGCTTCCTCGCGCTGCCGGTCGTCTTCTACGTCGGCATCCGCTTCTACCCCGCGGCCGAGGCCTTCCGCGCGTCCTTCACCAACTGGAACATCGTCGGCCGGATGGAGTTCATCGGCCTCGCCAACTATGTGCGGCTCGCGCAGGACGCAGCCTTCTGGAAGGTGATCGGCAACACGTTCGCCTACCTCGGCCTCGGCGTGCCGATCAGCATGCTGCTGTCGTTCGTCGTCGCGTATTTCCTCGACCGGGTGCGCTTCGGCCACGGACTCCTGCGAGCGCTCTATTTCATTCCGCATCTGACGACGGCCGTGGCGATGGCCTGGGTGTGGCGCTGGTTCTACCAGCCGCCCCCCGTGGGCGCCTTCAACGTATGGCTGACGGAGTTGGGCTTCGCCCAGATGCCGTTCCTGCGCTCCACCACGCAGGCGCTGCCCGCGGTGCTGGCCCCGGCGATCTGGGCCGGCATCGGGTTCCAGATCGTGATCTTCCTCGCCGGACTGAAGGCGGTCCCGCGCACGTATTACGAGGCGGCCGCGATCGACGGTGCCGGCGCCTGGCGTGTGCTGCTCGAGATCACCCTCCCCTCGCTGCGGCCGACGATCGTGTTTCTGGTCGTCACGAGCTCGATCGCCTATCTGCGCATCTTCGATTATGTCTACGCGATGACCAGCGGCCAGGGCGGGCCGCTCGATGCGACGAAGCCGCTGGTGCTGAAGATCTTCGAGACGGCGTTCTCCCGGTTCGAGATGGGCTACGCGGCGACGCAGACGGTCGTGCTCTTCGTGATCCTGCTCGCGATCTCGCTCCTCCAGTTGAAGCTCCTGAAGAGCCGATGACCGGAAAGCGAACAATGGCGCCGGCAACGGTGATCACCTGGACGCTGCTGTTCCTGGGCGGTGTCGTGATGGTGATTCCCTTCGCGTACATGCTCGGCGCGTCGTTCAAGCTCAACAGCGAGATCTACGAGCTGTCACTCCTGCCGCGCGAGCCCACGCTCGACAACTACCGGCGCCTCTTCGAGCGTTCGGGCTTCCCGCGCTGGTTCGGCAATTCGCTGCTGGTCGGCACGGTCACGACCGCGTCGGTGCTGTTCTTCGACAGCCTCGTCGGCTACACGCTGGCAAAATTCCGTTTTCGCGGGCGCTATCTCGTGTTCGTCGCGATCCTGAGCACGCTGATGATCCCGACCGAGATGCTGGTGCTGCCGTGGTATTCGATGGCGAAGACGTTCGGCTGGCTCGACACCTACTGGGGCATCGCCTTCCCCGGGCTCATGACCGGGTTCGGGACGTTCCTGATGAAGCAGTTCTTCGAGAGCGTGCCCGACGAGCTGCTCGACGCCGCCCGGCTCGACGGCCTCAACGAATTCCAGGTCTGGTGGCAGGTGGCGATGCCGCTCGTGACCCCCGCGCTGTCGGCACTGGCGATCTTCACGTTCCTCGGGAACTGGACGGCGTTCCTGTGGCCGCTCATTGCCATCACCGACCGGAACCTTTATACATTGCCGGTGGGGCTCGCCTCCTTCTCGGGCGAATTCCAGACCGAATGGGAGATGGTGATGACGGGAGCCAGCGTGGCGACGATTCCGACGATCCTCGTGTTCCTGCTCTTGCAGCGCTACATCATCCGGGGCATCGTGCTCGCGGGGTTGAAGGCGTGAGCATTGCAGCGCTACGCCCTCGCGCTCGCGGCGCGCTCCGGCGGCTGCGGCGTGCGGGTTCGCAGGCGGGCGCATGCATCACCCTAACCCCGCCGCGAACCCGCACGCCGCAGCCGCCGGAGCGCGCCGCGAGCGCGAGGGCGTACCCATGAGCGAAGAGAAATTCCCGGCGCAGGTCTACAAGGACACCGTGCTGACGCCGCTGTTCGAGGGCGTGAAGCGCCATCACTGGCGCCACCAGATGCGGATCAACGAGGCCTCCGCCGTGCTGCTCGGCGAAGCCGGGCTGCTGACGGCGGACGAGGCGCGCCGCATCCTCGGCGCTCTCGACGACATCCGCAAGACCGTCGACGTCGCGAGCCTCGTCTACACCGGCGAGCACGAGGATTTCTTCTTTTTCGTCGAAGCCGAGCTGATCCGCCGTCTGGGCGTCGAAGTCGCGGGCAAGCTGCATACGGGGCGCAGCCGCAACGACATCGACCACACCGTGTTCAAGCTCGCGCTGATGGACCGGCTGGCGGTGCTCGCGAACGAGCATCTCGCCACGGTCGAGGCACTGCTGGCGGTCGCCGAGCGCGAGCGCGCCACGATCGTCGTCGCGTACACGCACGGCCAGCCTGCGCAGCCCACGACGTACGGCCACTATCTCGCCGCGTTCGTCGAGCTGTCGCTGCGGGATCTCGATCGGCTGCTGCACGCGGCGCGCACCGTCGAGCTCTGCAGCATGGGCGCCGCGGCGATCACGACGTCGGGCTTCGGCCTCGACCGGAAGCGCATGGCCGAGCTTCTCGGCTTCGCCGACGCGCAGGAGAATTCCTACGGCGCCATCGCCGCCGCCGATTACGCCACCGGCGTGTACGCCGCGCTCAAGCTCGTGTTCCTTCACGCCGGCCGCTTCGTGCAGGATTTGAGCACGTGGACCGGCTTCGAGATCGGGCATTTGCACGTGCCGGACGCGTACGTGCAGATCAGCTCCATCATGCCGCAGAAGCGAAATCCCGTGCCCGTGGAGCACCTGCGCCTGATGGCTTCGCTCGGCGCCGCGCGGTGCGAGGCGGTGCTGACCGCCGTGCACAACACGCCGTTCACCGACATGAACGATTCCGAGGGCGAAGTGCAGATCGCGGGCTACGACGCGTTCGACACCGCGCATCGGTTCATGGCGCTGCTGCGCGGTCTGCTCGAGGCGGCCACGATCGACGGCGCCAGGGTGCGCCGCCACATCGACGAGGCCGGCATCACGCTCGCCGAGCTCGCCGACTCGCTGGTGCGCGTCGAGGCGATCTCGTTCCGGCAGGCGCACGAGGTCGCGAGCAAGCTCGCGCGCCGCATGATCGAGGGCGGCGTCGCGTTGTCGGAGGTCGCGTTCGCCGACTTCCAGCAGATTTTTGCCGCCGCGATCGGCCGGCCCGCGCGGCTGGCCGAAGCCGACTTCCGCCGCTTCACCACGCCGGAGCATTTCATCGCGGTGCGCACGATGCAGGGTGGGCCGGCACCGGCACCGCTCGCGGCGAGCTTCGCGCGCTATCGCGCCGACATCGCCGCCAAGCGCGCCGCGCTCGGTGCGATCGGCAGACGCCGGCACGACGCCGAATCCCTGCTCTCGCGCGAAGTCGCCCGCCGCATCGCCGGCGCCTGACTCCGGCCCTCCCGACGCATGGCACAACTGGCACTGAAAGGGCTGCGCAAAGACTTCGGCGCAGTGGAGGCCGTGCGCGGCATCGACCTCACCGTCGCGCACGAGGAGTTCGTCGTGCTGGTCGGACCCTCGGGCTGCGGCAAGTCGACGATCCTGCGAATGATCGCGGGCCTCGAGGAAGCGAGCGGCGGCGAGATCCGCATCGGCGAGCGGCTCGTCAACAACACGGCGCCGAAGGATCGGAACATCGCGATGGTGTTCCAGAACTACGCGCTGTACCCGCACAAGACCGTGTTCGGCAACATGGCGTTCGCGCTGCGCGCCCAGCGGCTGCCGAAGTCCGACGTGGAGCGCCGCGTGCGGCAGGCGGCCGCCATTCTCGGCCTCGACGAACTGATGGAGCGCAAGCCCGGCGAGCTCTCGGGCGGACAGCGGCAGCGCGTGGCCATGGGCCGCGCGATCGTCCGCGACCCGGCGGTGTTCCTGTTCGACGAGCCGCTCTCCAATCTCGATGCGGAGCTCCGCGCGCGCCTCCGGAGCGAGATCAAGAAGCTGCACCGGAAGCTCCGCGCGACCGTCGTGTACGTCACGCACGACCAGGTCGAGGCGATGACGCTCGCCGACCGCGTCGTGATCCTGAACCACGGCAGGATCGAGCAGGTCGGCACGCCGATGGAGGTCTATGTCGCGCCGGCGAACCTCTTCGTCGCCGGATTCATCGGCAGCCCCGCGATGAACATGATTCCGGCGGAAATTAAGGTCGATGCGTCCGGGCGTCCTGGCGTCCTCGCGGCCGGTGCGTGGCTGCCGCTCGATGCCCGCGTCGATGTAGCGTTCACGCCCGGCAAGGAGGTCGTGCTGGGTATCCGGCCCGAGGACATCGCGCTGGCGGCAAGCGGCGCCGATGCGCCGGCGTCGGTCGAGTCGGCGGTCACGACGGTGGAGCCGCTGGGCGCGGAGTTCCTGCTCTCCTTCGCGCTCGGTGCGCATGAGCTCATGGCAAAGATCGCCGGCCGCGCACTGCCGAACGTAGGCGACCGCCTGCGCATGGCCTTCAACATGCGCCACGCCCATATCTTCGACGCGGCCACCGGGCTGTCGTTGCGCAAGGCGAGCTGACGCGCGGATCCACGGCTCGTCGCTACGCGCTGGGGAACGAAGCGCAGATCCGGGTTCCGCCGCCGCCGTCGCGCGGAGCGATCGAGACGGCGCCGCCGTGGCGATCGACGATCTCCTTGACGATGGCGAGCCCCAGGCCCGAGCCATCCCCCTCGGTGCCGGCGACGCGATAAAAGCGCTCGAACACCTTCTCCCGCTCCTCCGCCGCGATCCCCGGACCGGTATCCTCGACGTAGAGGTACGACATGCCGTCGCGAACGCCCGTGCCGACGGTGACCGTGCCGCCGGCGGGCGTGTAGCGCAAGGCGTTGTCGATCAGGTTGTCGAGGAGTTCGGGAGCAACAGCGGATCACCCCAGGTCCGCGCCGGTGCAAGCGCAAAGCCGAGATCGATCTTGCGCTCGATCGCCGGCGCCGACCAGTCGCGTGCCGCGTCGCCCGCCACCGCCACCAGGTCCACGATCTCCAGCGGCTTGCCGTGATCCGGTGCGCTTTCCGCCTTGGCGAGGGCGAGGAGCTGCGTCGCGAGGCGCCCGGCGCGGATCGTGGCGCCATGCATGCGCGAGATCTCGGCGCGCACTTCCGGGGAGAGATCCCGCCGCAGCATGAGCTCGAGGTGCATTTGCAGCCCGGCGAGCGGGGTTCGCAGCTGGTGCGCGGCGTTGGCGAGAAACCTTTGCTGCGTCGTGCTCGACTCGTGCAGCTGCTGAAGCAGGTTGTTGAACGCCTCGACCACCGGCGAGATCTCGATCGGGCGACGCGGTCTCCGGGATCGGCCGGAGATCCCGCGGCGAGCGTCCCAGCAATTCGTTCCGCACGTGCGCGAGCGGACGCAGCCCGCGCGCCACGCCCCACCAGGCGAGGCCGATCGTCGCGGCGGCAATCAGCAGCGTCGGCACGAGCTCCGCGAGGAGAATCTCGCGGACGAGGCGGTCGCGCTTGTGGAGAGTCTCGCCGACCTGCACGCTGTATCCGTTGGCCGCGCGGTACGCGACGAGGCGCAGCTTTTCCCCGCGATGTCCGCCGTCGAAGAACACGTGCTCCCGGGTGCCATCGGCGGGGGCGCGGGCAGCTCCGCGTCCCCGTCGATTATCTGTTCGCGGTCCGAGCGCACCTGGAAGATCACCGTGTCCAGATGATCGTAGACGAGCACCCGAGCGCCTTCTGCGGCAGGTCGACGCGCGCTCCCGTCGCGTCGATGCGGACGCTGCCGGCGATCTCGAGCGCCGGATCGAGCAGCGACCGGTCGTAGGCATCGTTGGCAGCGTGCAGGCCACCCAGACGTGACGCTGCTGGCGCCGGCACCACGCGACGCAGCACGCGCGGCCGAACGAAAGACCAGCAGCCGACGCCGGATGCTCGTCGGCGGCGAACCGCGCTCAGCCATCGCCCCCCTTCCACAGGTAGCCGAAGCCGCGCACCGTGCGGATGTGCATGCCGGCGGGCTCGATCTTCGCGCGGAGCCGCGAGACGTAAACCTCGATGGTGTTCGGCGAAAGCTCGCCGTCGACGTTGAACAGGCTTTCGCCGATCTGCTCCTTGCTCAGCACGCGCCCGGGCGCGCTGAGGAAGAGCTGCAGCAGCGCCCACTCGCGCGGCGTGAGGTCGACCACCTTGTCGTGAACGCGCACGCGCTTGGCCGACTGGTCGATCGTCAGTCCCGGCCGACCTCGATCCCGGCGACGGCACATTCCGGCCGCAGCAGCGCGCGCACACGGGCCTCGAACTCGGTCACCGAGAACGGCTTGGTCAGGTAGTCGTCGGCGCCGAGGTCGAGGCCGTGCACGCGATCCTCGACCGCGTCGCGAGCGGTCAGCATCATGACGCGCGTCGATTCGCCGCGCGACAGGAGCCGGCGCAGCACTTCGAAGCCGTCGATGCCCGGCAGCCCGACGTCGAGCACGACGAGGTCGTAGTCGGTGCGCCACCAGCGGTCGGCGTACTCGCCGCTCGCCGCATGTCGACGGCGTGTGCCCGGCGGCGTCGAGCGCGCGCACAGACCGTCGGCGAGCAGCCGGTCGTCCTCGACGATCAGCACGCGCATGGGCATTAATGTAACCGACATCGGCCGCCCGGGTCGTCACGAGGGATG
>CAVRVC010000009.1:0-107303 GCA_963724545.1 uncultured beta proteobacterium | reverse complement strand
CGAGATCATCGCCGCGGCGAACGTCTACACGATCAAGAAGCACGGCCCCGATCGCGTGATCGGCTTTTCCCCGATCCCCGCGATGTCGATGGTGTCCTACGCCGCCGGCAGCCGCTACCTGTCGCTGATCGGCGGCGTCTGCATGAGCTTCTACGACTGGTATTGCGACCTGCCGCCGTCGTCGCCGCAGACGTGGGGCGAGCAGACCGACGTGCCCGAATCCGCCGACTGGTACAACTCGACGTTCATCATGGCGTGGGGCAGCAACGTCCCGCAGACGCGCACGCCCGACGCGCACTTCTTCACCGAGGTCCGCTACAAGGGCGCGAAGATCGTCGCGGTCACGCCCGACTACGCCGAGGTCTCGAAGCTCGCGGACCTGTGGCTCCATCCGACGCAGGGCACCGACGCCGCGCTCGCGATGGCGATGGGGCACGTGATCCTGAAGGAGTTCCACGTCGACCGGCCGTCGGCCTACTTCCAGGACTACTGCCGGCGCTACAGCGACATGCCGATGCTCGTGAAGCTCGTCAAGCGCGGCAACCGGTATGTCGCCGACCGCCTCGTGCGGGCGTCCGATTTCGCCGACAGGCTGGGGCAGTCGAACAACCCGGAATGGAAGCCGGTGGCCTGGGACGAGCTCACCGGCAGCGTCGTCGCGCCGCAGGGCACGATCGGCTACCGCTGGGGCCAGAAGGAGGGCGGCGACCTCGGCAAATGGAATCTGGAGACGAAGGAGGGCACGCGCGGCGCCGAGACGAAGCTCATGCTGTCGCTGCTCGAAGCGCGGGACGGCATCGAGGCGGTCGCGTTTCCCTACTTCGGCGGCATCGCGCACGAGAGCTTCCGGCACAACGACCAGGGCGCCGACATCCTCGTTCGCAACGTTCCCGTGCGCAAGCTCGCGCTCGCCGACGGCGAGGCGACCGTCGCCACCGTGTTCGACCTCATGTGCGCGAACTACGGCGTCGATCGCGGCCTGCCGGGCGACACCGCCGCGAAGTCCTACGACGACGACGTGCCGTACACCCCGGCGTGGCAGCAGAAGATCACTGGCGTGCCCGCGGACCAGGCGATCACGATCGCGCGCCAGTTCGCCGACAACGCCGACAAGACGCACGGGAAGTCGATGGTGATCATCGGCGCGGCGATGAACCACTGGTACCACTCGGACATGAACTACCGCGGCATCATCAACATGCTGATCATGTGCGGCTGCGTGGGGCAGTCGGGAGGCGGCTGGTCGCACTACGTCGGCCAGGAGAAGCTGCGGCCGCAGACGGGCTGGACGGCGCT
This sequence comes from uncultured beta proteobacterium, assembly GCA_963724545.1. GTDB lineage: Bacteria > Pseudomonadota > Gammaproteobacteria > Burkholderiales > Casimicrobiaceae > CAIWHR01. The sequence goes on along the minus strand of CAVRVC010000009.1, from coordinate 106,007 downwards.
CGCGTTCGCGCTCGACTGGCACCGTCCGCCGCGCCAGATGAACTCGACGTCGTTCTTCTACGCGCACACCGACCAGTGGCGCTACGAGAAGCTCGCGGTGAAGGAGATCCTGTCCGCCGCTCGCCGATCCGAACGAGTACACGGGGAGCCTCATCGACTTCAACGTGCGCGCGGAGCGGATGGGCTGGCTCCCCAGCGCGCCGCAGCTCTCGACGAATCCGCTGCAAGTCGTGAAGGACGCCGCGGCTGCCGGCGCTGACCCGAAGGACCACGCGGTCAGGATGCTGAAATCCGGGGGCCTCAGGATGGCCTGCGAGGATCCGGACAACCCCGCGAACTTTCCGCGCAACCTGTTCGTCTGGCGGTCCAACCTGCTGGGCAGCTCGGGCAAGGGGCACGAGTATTTCCTGAAGCACCTGCTCGGCACCGGCCACGGCGTCCAGGGCAAGGATCTCCACGCGGACGGCGAGGGCGGCGCGAAGCCGGAGGAGGTCGCGTGGCACGACACTGCACCCGAAGGGAAGCTCGACCTCCTGACCACGCTCGACTTCCGCATGTCGACGACGTGCCTGTACTCGGACATCGTGCTGCCGACGGCGACGTGGTACGAGAAGAACGACCTCAACACGTCCGACATGCACCCGTTCATCCACCCGCTGTCGGCGGCGGTCGATCCCGTCTGGGAATCGAAGAGCGACTGGGAGATCTACAAGGCGATCGCGAAGAAGTTCTCCGAGGTCTGCGTCGGCCACCTCGGAGTCGAGAAGGATCTCGTGCTGACGCCGACGCTGCATGACACACCGTCCGAGCTCGCGCAGGCCGTCGACGTCAAGGACTGGAAGCGGGGCGAGTGCGAGCTCGTGCCCGGAAAGACGGCGCCGCAGATCGCCGTGATCGAGCGCGACTATCCGAACACGTACAAGAAGTTCACCGCGCTCGGGCCGCTGATGGCGAAGGTCGGCAACGGCGGCAAGGGCATCGCGTGGAACACCGAGCGCGAGGTGAAGAACCTCCGCGATCTCAACTATCCCGTCACCGCGGAAGGGATCACCAAGGGGCTGCCGCGGATCGAATCGGACATCGACGCCTGCGAAGTGGTGCTGATGCTGGCGCCCGAGACCAACGGCGAGGTCGCGGTCAAGGCGTGGGAGGCGCTGTCGGTCATCACCGGCCGCGAGCACAAGCACCTCGCGCTGCCGAAGGAGGACGAGAAGATCCGCTTCCGCGACCTCCAGGCGCAGCCGCGCAAGATCATCTCCAGCCCGACGTGGAGCGGCATCGAGTCCGAGCACGTGAGCTACAACGCCGGCTACACGAACGTGCACGAGCTGATCCCGTGGCGCACGCTCACCGGCCGCCAGCAGTTCTACCAGGACCACAAGTGGATGCTGGCGTTCGGCGAGGGTCTCTGCGCGTACCGGCCGCCGGTCGATCTCAAGGCCGTGCGCCCGATGCAGGACAGCGGAGCAACGGCAACCCCGAGGTGCTGCTCAACTTCATCACGCCACACCAGAAGTGGGGCATCCACTCGACCTACACCGACAACCTCATCATGCTGACGCTCTCGCGGGGCGGTCCCATCGTCTGGCTCTCCGAGACCGACGCGAAGCGCGCCGGCATCGAGGACAACGACTGGATCGAGCTCTTCAACGTCAACGGCGCGATCACGGCGCGTGCGGTCGTGAGCCAGCGCGTGAGCCTCGGCATGTGCCTCATGTACCACGCGCAGGAGAAGATCGTGAACGTGCCCGGATCGGAAATCACCGGCGCCCGCGGCGGCATCCACAACTCGGTGACGCGCATCGTCACCAAGCCGACGCACATGATCGGCGGCTACGCGCAGCTGTCCTACGGCTTCAACTACTACGGCACGATCGGCACGAACCGCGACGAGTTCGTCATCGTGCGCAAGATGAAGAACGTCGACTGGCTCGACACGCCGGCCGCCGCCGAGGAGTCCGCCCAATGAAGATACGCGCGCAGATCGGCATGGTGCTGAACCTCGACAAGTGCATCGGCTGCCACACGTGCTCCGTCACGTGCAAGAACGTGTGGACCAATCGCGAAGGCGTCGAGTACGCGTGGTTCAACAACGTCGAGACCAAGCCCGGCATCGGCTACCCGAAGGAGTGGGAGAACCAGGACAAGTGGAACGGCGGCTGGGTGAGGAAGGGCGGCGGGAAGATCGAGCCGCGCCAGGGCGGCAAGTGGTCGATCCTGATGAAGATCTTCGCCAACCCCAACCTGCCGCAGATCGACGACTACTACGAGCCGTTCACGTTCGACTACGAGCACCTGCACACGGCGCCGGAAATGAAGGCGGCGCCGGTCGCTCGCCCGCGCAGCCTCATCACCGGCCAGCGCATGGAGAAGATCGAGTGGGGCCCGAACTGGGAGGAGATCCTCGGGGGCGAGTTCGCCAAGCGGTCGAAGGACGCCAACTTCCGCGCGATGGAGAAGGCGATCTACGGCGAATTCGAGAACACGTTCATGATGTACCTGCCGCGGCTCTGCGAGCACTGCCTCAATCCGACGTGCGTCGCGTCCTGCCCGTCGGGGTCGATCTACAAGCGCGAGGAAGACGGCATCGTGCTGATCGACCAGGACAAGTGCCGCGGCTGGCGGATGTGCGTGTCCGGCTGCCCGTACAAGAAGATCTACTACAACTGGTCGTCCGGCAAGGCCGAGAAGTGCACGTTCTGCTATCCGCGGATCGAGGCCGGGCAGCCGACCGTGTGCTCCGAGACCTGTGTCGGCCGCATCCGCTATCTCGGCGTCCTGCTGTACGACGCCGACCGCATCGAGGCGGCGGCGTCGGTGGCGGATCCGAAGGAGCTCTACGGCGCGCAGCTGTCGATCTTCCTCGACCCGAACGATCCGCAGGTGATCGCGCAGGCGCGGCGCGACGGAGTGCCCGATTCCTGGCTCGAGGCCGCGAAGGGATCGCCGGTCTACAAGATGGCCGTCGACTGGAAGGTCGCGCTGCCGCTGCATCCCGAGTACCGGACGCTGCCGATGGTGTGGTACGTGCCGCCGCTTTCCCCGATCTCGGCCGCGGCCAATGCCGGCGGCATCGGCGCGTTCGGCGAACTGCCGGACGTGCGGTCGCTGCGCATTCCGGTGCAGTACCTCGCCAACCTGCTCACCGCGGGCGACGAGGCGCCCGTCGTGGCGGCGCTCGAACGGATGCTGGCGATGCGCGCGTACATGCGCGACCGCCACGTCGAGAAGCGCGAGAACGCCGACGTGCTGAAGCAGGTCGGGCTGACCGCCGGCGAGGTCGAGTCGATGTACCGCTACATGGCGATCGCCAACTACGAGGATCGCTTCGTCATCCCGACCGCGCACCGCGAATACGCCGAGAACGCATTCGACATGCGCGGCGAGTGCGGCTTCTCGTTCGGCAACGGCTGCTCGGAAGGCGAGACGAAGACGAGCCTGTTCGGCGGCAAGGGGAAGAAGACCATACCGATCGTCGCCGCCGCGGCGAGGAGCTCGACATGAACTCTACGTACAGGGCCCTCTCCGCGCTCCTCGCGTATCCGTCGGCGGATCTCGTCGCCGCGCTGCCCGACCTCGCCGCCGTGTTCGACCGCGAGCTGCGGCTCGACCGGGACCGGCGAAGCGCGCTCGCCTCCCTCGTCGCGTGGCTCGGCCGCTCCGATCTGCTCGACGCGCAGGAAAGCTACGTCGCGCTGTTCGATCGCGGCCGCGCGACGTCGCTGCATCTCTTCGAGCACGTGCACGGCGATTCGCGGGCCCGCGGCCAGGCGATGGTGGAGCTGCAGGCGCTGTATGCGAAGGCGGGCCTCAGGCCGGCGGTCAACGAGCTTCCCGATTACCTGCCGATGATGCTCGAATACCTGTCGCTCGCAGCGCGATGCCGAGGCGCGCGACATGCTCGGTGATTGCGCGCACATCGTGCGCGCGATCGGGGAGGCGCTCGCCGACCGGGACAGCCGCTACGCCGCCGTCGCGACCGCGATTCTCGCCATGGTGGGCGAGCCCGGCCTCGCGCCGCGTCGCGAGCCCAGGCCGGTCGCGAACGATGCCGCGCTCGACGACGAATGGGTCGAGGAGCCGGTGCATTTCGGTCCGCCCGGCGGAGCGGGATGCGGCGCGAGCCAGCCGCAGACGTCCGTCGTGCACATCGTGCCGCGGCAGCCCTGACGCAACGAAGGAGTGACGCGATGTCCTTTCTCCACATGTTCCTGTTCGGCATCTATCCCTACGTCGCGCTGGCCGTGTTCTTCGTGGGCAGCCTGCTGCGCTTCGACCGCGATCAATACACGTGGAAGAGCGACTCGTCGCAGCTGCTCCGCGCCGGGCAGCTGCGCTGGGGCTCGAACCTCTTCCACCTCGGCATCCTCGGCATCTTCTTCGGCCACCTGTTCGGACTGGTGACGCCGCTCGGCGTCTGGCACGTCCTCGGCGTGACGCCGGCCGCGAAGCAGATGCTGGCCATGGTCGCCGGCGGGATCGCCGGCGGCGTTTGCCTTGTGGGTCTCCTCCTGCTGATCCATCGCCGCCTCACCGAGCCGCGCATCCGCCTCACCAGCCGGCCGATGGACATGGGGGTGCTTCTGCTGCTGCTCGCCCAGCTGCTGCTCGGTCTCGTCAGCATCACGGTGTCCGCGCAGCACCGCGACGGCGAGGAGATGATCAAGCTGATGATGTGGGTCCAGCATATCGTCACGTTCCGCGGCGATGCGGCCGGATTCGTCACCGACGTCGCGCTCGTATTCAAGCTCCACCTCGTGCTCGGCATGACGATCTTCCTGATCTTCCCGTTCACGCGTCTCGTGCACGTCTGGAGCGGATTCGCCGCCGTCGGGTACCTGGCGCGCGCGTATCAGGTGGTGCGCTCGCGCTAGAACGGCCGCGAGCACGCCATGCCAACCGACCCCGGGAGGGCCGCGATGACCGTCACCGTCAATCACACGATCATTCCCGCGGCGGCGATCGCCGCCGAAGCGGCGCTGCATATAAACATGCCCGATCCCGACGCCGCGGCGAGGCGGACGCTGGCGATCCGGGAGCTCCTGTTGCAGCGCGCCGGAGAGCTCGGACTCATTGGCGCTCCGACCCCGGCCGGTCGCAGCGACGAGGATCGCCTCATCGAGCAAGTGCTCGAGAGCGACGTGAAGACGCCCGCGCCGACGTCGGACGAGTGCCGCCGCTACTACGACATGCACCCGGAGCAGTTCACCGTCGGCGAGCGAGTCGAGGCACGGCACATCCTGTTCGCGATCCTGCCAGGCACGCCGGTGCTGGCGCTGCGGGACCACGCCGAGCGGACGCTGGCGGCGTTGAAGGCGGCACCGGAAGCATTCGCCGCGCGCGCGGCGGAAATGTCCAATTGCCCGTCGGGGAAATTGGGCGGCAACCTCGGCCAATTCGGGCCGGGCGAGATGGTGCCGGAATTCGAAAAGGCGGTCTTCGGCTCTTCCGTCGTCGGCGTGCTGCCCTCGCTCGTTGCCACGCGTCACGGCTTTCACATCGTCGCGATCGAGCGGCGCATCGAAGGCCGGCGGCTGCCGTTCGACGCGGTCGAGGCACAGGTCGCTGCGCTCCTCGCCGCGCGCGTGGAGGCGCGGGCGCTGAAGCAGTACGTCGAGGTGCTGGCCGGCCGCGCGTCGATCGAGGGCGCCGATCTCGCCGCCGCGGCGACGCCGCTGGTGCAGTGAGCGCGCAGCGCCGATCGGGGGGATCACAGCGCCGCAGGGCCGCCCCAAGGCGCTCGCCCCCTGGGGGGAACGGCGCGCAGCGCCGATCGGGGGGGATCACAGCGCCGCCGGGCCGAGTCCATGGAGCGTCCGCGCGCCGCGCGATGCGTCTTGACCCACGTCAACCATCCCGGCTCGGGCGACGCATCGCGAGTCTGCGTCGCGACTAGACTCGACACTACGTCGAAGACAGATCATCCGCTCGGGGAGATGACATGGGATTTTCGTTCGCACGCGCGATGGCGCGTTTCGCGGCGGCAAGCGTTTTCGGGGCCGCGGCGCTCGCCGCAGGTTCCGCGTCGGCACAGGCCCCCGCAAAGGCGACCGCCGGCAGGGCGGCGTTCGACGCCTCGGCCTGCTACGGCTGCCACGGAGCGGTCAAGGAGCTGCACGCCGCCGGGAAACACAAGTTGCTCGGCTGCAATGCGTGCCACGACGGCACGAAGGAGCATCTCGCCAACGCATCGACGCGCCCGACGACGAACACCGATCTCGCGAACTGCGGCACGTGCCACCAGAACCAGTACAAGACCTATGCGCAGATGAACTGGAACCGGACGGGCCGCTTCGAGAAGAAGCAGTACGGCGGTCCCGCGCCCGACCCCTCCTACGACCTGCTGATGTCGCCGCACGGCTTCACGAAGGAGCACAACCTGCCGCGCTCGCACACGTTCGCGCTGCTCGACCAGTTCGTCGTCGACCGCGCGTTCGGCGGCCGCTTCGGCACGAAGGAGGGCTGGCGCTACCTCGGCGGATCCGGCGACATCAACGTGTGGGACGTCGCGGTCGACCTCTACCCCGACAACACCGACCAGAAGGTCTTCAAGCCGGGCACGGCCGCCGCCGCGAATGCCGTGTGCCTGTCCTGCAAGACGCAGGACCACATCCTCGATTGGGCCTACATGGGCGATCCGGCCCCCGGCGCCAGATGGAGCCGCTCGTCGAAGGTCGTCGAGCTCGCGAAGTCGTCGCAGCACGCGCTCAACTGCATCTTCTGCCACGATCCGCACGCGGCAAAGCCGCGGATCGTGCGCGACGCGCTGATCCAGGCGCTGACGCGCACCGAGGCGCCGACGCTGTATTCGCAGGACCCGAAACGGACCGCGATCGACGTCAAGGACATGGGCATGCGCGGCTTCACCCGGAAGATCGCGCTGCTGGAACGCTACGACGGCAAGCTGCAATGCGCGCAGTGCCACGTCGAGTACAACTGCAATCCCGGATTCAATCCCAACACCGGCGAAGCGATCACGATGGCCGATCCGCGGACCAATTATTTCCCGTTCGTCGACGTGAACAACATTCTCAAGGCCTACGACGGGATTCAGTTCCGCGATTTTCGCAACCAGTTCACCGGCGCCGCGCTGTGGAAGGCGCAGCATCCTGACGTCGAGACCTACTACAACTCGAAGCACGACAAGGCGGGCGTGGACTGCACGTCGTGCCACATGCCGAAGGTGAAGGATCCGAAGACCGGCAAGACGTACACGTCGCACTGGCAGACCAATCCGAAGAACTATCTCAAGGAGACGTGCCTCACCTGCCACACGCAGTGGGACGAGAAGCAGGCGCGCTATGTGATCGAATCGATGGCGGCGCACTACCAGGGCAAGGTGCGCAATGCCGAGTTCTGGCTGTCGCAGCTGATCGGCAGGTTCGGGCAGGCGCAGCTCGTCGGCGTGGGCGAGGATGCACTGAAGGCCGCCCGGGCGAAGCACGGCGACGCGCACGCGAACTGGGAGTGGTGGACGGCCGCCAACGGCGCGTCGTTCCACAACCCCGAGCTCGCGCACGAGTCGCTCGCGAAGTCCGTGAGCGCCTCGCAGGAGGGCATCAAGATCCTCGACGACGCGATCAAGGCGCGGCAGGTGGCCGCCGGTTCCGCGGGGGCTCCCGCCAAATGAGGCATCGGCGGTGATGCCGGGGGTGCCGTTACGGCGACCGGCCGGGATCGGCGTCGCGGTCGCCCTGGGTGCCGCGCTCGCCCTGTTCGCGGCCGGGCTCTACGCCGTGCTCGGCCACCCGTATCCGTTCGCGCGCAATGACGCCGCAGCGACCGGCGTTGCGGGCGTCGCGAGCGAGGCCGCGGCGCCGACTCGCGAGCCGCTCGCGCTGCATCTCGCGGGACACCCGCGCGACGGTCGTGGCTGGGTGCTCTTCGCGCGCATCGAGTTCGACCTCGACCGCTTTGGCTCCGCCGCCGAAGCGTATCGGAGGGCGCTCGAGGCGTCGCCGAAAGTCGCGCGCGATCCCGGCGTATGGTGCGAGTACGCGGACGCGCTCGCGATGGCGCAGGGTGGCATCCTGGCCGGGCGCCCGCGCGAGTTGATCGAACGAGCGCTTGCGATCGATCCCGGGCACGCGCGCGCCCTCGAAATGGCCGGGAACGCCGCCTTCGAGGCCGGAGATCTTGCCGAGGCCGCGCGAAACTGGCGGCTGCTGCTCGCACGGCTGCCCGACGGCACGCTGGCCCATCGCGAGCTCGAGCTCGCGCTGTTGGAGGCCGAGCGGCGTGCGCCGGGGTCGTCGAGAAATCTTACAGGCGCACGCGGCAGCACTGATTGAAACATTGATTCCATTGCACATTCCCGTTTGGTGCGGAACGTGCTTTCAAAGCTTCCGAGGCAGGATCGATCCTGGACGGGTTGTCGTGCCGGATCCGGTTTTTCGCGGCGCAGGCAATAGCCTGTTCGCGCGGACACGAGCCCCGCTTCGGCGGGGCTCTTTTTGTCCGTCGTGCTGATTCCGGGAGGATTCTCGCGCGCGCGATTCCGGCGTGGCCGCCGAGGCGCAGCGCCAACTCAGCCGCGCATGCGGTAGTAGATGAATCCGACGATCACGATGCCGAGCACGACGAGGCCGATCTTCCACCAGCGATTCGGTGATTCCTCGGTGGGCGGGTGTGGCGCTCCGCGGGTCGTGGCCGGGGTCGCCGCCGGTGGTGGAGTGGCGCGGGGTCCGGGGGCGGCGCGAGGCGCCTGGGTGGCGCGAGGTGCCGGCGGCGGCGTGTCGGGCGCCAGCCGGGTCTTGGGGGCGGGCGCCTTGGCCGCCGGGGCGGCGGCCGGGGATGGCGGCGGAGCCGGTCGGGCCGCAGCTTTCGGCGGCTGAGGGGGTGCGGTGGGCCCGGCGGCCAGAGGCGCCGCCGGAGGCGCTGCCGGAGGCGCGGTCGGGGCCGAAGGCGCACCGCCGGGTGCCGCCGGCGGTTTCACCCCGCCCGGACGCCAGATCATCGTTTTTTCGTAGTCGGCGGGGGTCGGGGCGGGCGAGGACGCCATGCCCACGAACTTGAGCTTGTACTTTCCGAGCTCGATGACGTCGTTGTTTTGCAGCAGATGCTTTTTCGCGAGCACGCCGTTGACGAGCGTGCCGTTGGTGCTGCCGAGGTCCTCGAGAAAGCAGTCGTTCAGGATCGTGACGATGACCGCGTGTTCGCCGCTCACCGCCAGGTTGTCGATCTGGATGTCGTTGTTCGGCTTGCGGCCGATCGTCGTGCGCTCTTTCGAAAGGGGAATTTCCTCGAGCACGACATCGTCGAGACTGAGTATCAGCTTCGCCATAGCAGACCCCGATCGGTCATTTTCGCCATCCGAATAACCTTACCCTGACGCCATGCGCGCGGGCCGTCCCGCGACAACCCGGCCGAGTATAACCGAAACCCCTTCTCCGGCAGGGCATTGCGGCGATATTGGCGCGCCCGCCGGCGTCGTGCCTTATGCGAGCCGGCGCCATTCTTGACCGTCTCCGGGAGCGCCTGCTACAACCGCGCTTCGCCCGAGTTCGCCCAAATTCGCCATCTGGCCGCCCAAACCGAACGGATGAGGTTATCTCTTCGTGGACGATGGATCTATCGCATGCGGCCGCAAAGGTCGCGCTCCGAACGGCTTGTCCAATCGCCGGGGACGAACGACCGGGCCCCGCCGCAGGCCCGTCCTGCTTCTGGTCGCCATGCTCGCGTCGCCGCTCGCAGCCGCCGGGGACGTTGCCGACACCTGGAAGGCGATCGGCGAAAGGATCAACAGCACCACGCCGGCGGCACTGCAGTCGACCGATGCGAGGGAGGCAGGTCCCTGGCAAGGGCTCTGGGACGGGACGAAGCGCATCTGGAACGAGGGCGCGCAGGATGTCTACGTATCCGGCTATTTCTACCACGCGCCCTACGGCTTCTCGCACGAGAAGCGCGACGAATACAACGACAACGCGTGGGGCGGCGGCTACGGCCGGACGCTGACCGAAGACAATCTCAATCAGCGGATCCTCTACGGGATCATCGCGACCGACTCCCACCGGAAGCGCCTGTACCTCGCCGGCTACGCGTGGCTCGCCCGTTGGGAATTCATCGGCGACGTCCGCGTCGGCGCGGGCTATTCGGCCCTGTTGATCTCGCACAGCACGTCGACCCACTACTGGCCGGTCCCGCTGCTCGCCCCGGTGGCGAGCATCGGGACCGACAACGCGGCGATCTACGCCACGTATTTCAACTCGATCGGCTACTTCTTCACGAAGTTCAGCTTCGGGCCCTGAACGTTCCGGCCTCGCCGAGGCCGGGCGGCTTCGACTGCAGCGCGTATTCGCCGTATTGCTGGATCAGCTTGGCGACGAGCCCGGTCCAGCCCGTCTGATGGCTCGCGCCCAGACCGGCGCCGGTGTCGCCGTGGAAGTATTCGTGGAACGCGACGAGATCGCGCCAGTGCGGGTCGGTGTCGAACCGCGCACGGCCGCCGTTGACCGGCCGGCGGCCCTGCCCGTCCCGCAGGAAGATCCCGACGAGGCGCCGCGTGAGGTCGGTGGTCACGTCCCAGAGCGTCACCTCGCGGCCGGAGCCGGTGGGGCATTCGACCCTGAAGTCGTCGCCGAGAAAATAGTGATGCTTCTGCAACGCCTCGATCAGCAGGAAGTTGATCGGAAACCATACGGGCCCGCGCCAGTTCGAATTGCCGCCGAAGAGCGGCGTGGTCGCTTCGCCGGGCTCGTAGTCGAGCACGAAGCGCTGGCCGTCGAGCGCGAGGACAAAGGGATCGGCCGCGTGCCGCTTCGATAGCGAGCGAATTCCATGCGGGCCGAGGAGCCCGTCCTCGTCGAGCATGTGCGCCAGGATGCGCCTCAGCTTGGTCGAGTCCACGAGCGCCAGGCGCAGGCGCTGCTCGATGCCGCGGTGCGTGAGGTCCGCGAGCCCGGTCAGCAAGTCCTCGCGGTACTCGAGGAACCACTGGAAGCGCTGCGCGAAGTCGCGGTATCGCAGCAGGCTGTCCCGCTCGCCGACCGCGATCGCGAGGAGAGGAATCAGGCCCGCGACCGTGTTGGCGCGGATGGTGAATGCGCGGCCGTCGGGGAGCTTGAGCGCGTCGAAGTAGAACCCGTCGTCGTCGTGCCACAGGCCGCCCTCGCGGCCGCCGACGCGGTTGACCGCGGCGCCGATGTAGACGAAATGCTCGAAGAATTTCGTCGCGAGATCCTCGTAGACGGAGTCCTCGCGCGCGAGCTCGAGCGAGATGCCGAGAAGGTTCAGGCAATAGGTCGCCATCCAGCTCGTGCCGTCCGCCTGCTCCAGGCGTCCGCCCGACGGCAGCCCCGACGACCGGTCGAACGCACCGATGTTGTCGAGGCCGAGGAAGCCGCCCTCGAAGATGTTGTTGCCTTCCGCGTCCTTCCGGTTTACCCACCACGTGAAGTTGAGCAGCAGCTTCTGGAACGCGCGCTCCAGGAACGCGCGGTCGCTCCTGCCGTACATCTTGCCCTCGATCTGGTAGACGCGGATCGCGGCCCACGCGTGCACGGGCGGGTTCACGTCGCCGAATGCCCACTCGTAGGCGGGGATCTGGCCGTTCGGATGCATGTACCACTCGCGCATCAGCAGCAGCAGCTGATCCTTGGCGAAGTCCGGATCGATCATCGCGAGCGCGACCACGTGAAACGCCGTGTCCCACGCGGCGAACCACGGGTACTCCCACTTGTCCGGCATCGACAGGATGTCGCTCGCGGCGAAATGCGGCCAGTCGTGGTTGCGGCCGTGCCGGCGCGCCTCGGGCGGCGGCGACCCGGCGGGGTCGCCGTCGAGCCAGCGGTGCACCGAGTAGTGGTAGTGCTGCTTCGTCCACAGCATCCCGGCGAACGCCTGCCGCTGCACGTTGCGCATGTCCTCGGGCAGGGGGAACGGCGTCACGCGGCGGTAGAACTCGTCGGCCTCGAGCCGGCGGAGCTCGAACGTGGCTTCGAATGCGGCGCCGAGCGCATCCCGGATCGACGGGCCTCCGGCCAGGCGGAGCTTGAGCTCGGCCGTCTCGCCCGCGCCGACCGTGCGGACAAAGAGAGGCGCTGCCTTCGTGCCTGCGCGCGCCGGGTTCACGGCGTCGGCGATGCCGTGCACGACATGACGATCGAACGCGTCCTTCGCGAAGACCGCGGCGCCGGGCGTCCCGGGGTGACGCGCCGTGTTGGTCTCGTTTTCGGCGAAGAGCGCGTCGTCCGGCGGCTCGCTGTAGAGGCGGAATACGTCCCCTTCGCGGCACGTCGCCTTGACGACGAGCCCGCTCGCGTCCGACCGGTCGACCTCGAGGCGCGGCTTCGCCTTGCCCGGATACCACGACCAGTCGTTGCGAAACCAGAGCGTGGGCAGGAGGTGAAGCGGCGCCGGCACCGGGCCGCGGTTGACGGCGCGAATCCTGATCAGGAGGTCGTCGGGCCCGGCCTTCGCGTACTCGACGAACACGTCGAAGTAGCGGTCCTCGTCGAACACTCCGGTGTCGGCGAGCTCGTATTCCGGATCGCTGCGCGTGCGCCGGCGATTCTCGGCGACGAGACCGGAATACGGATAGGCCCGCTGCGGATACTTGTAGAGCATCCGCATGTACGCGTGGCTGGGGACGTTGTCGAGGTAGAAGTAGTACTCCTTCACGTCCTCGCCGTGGTTGCCCTCGTGCCCGGTGAGGCCGAACAGGCGCTCCTTCAGGATCGGGTCCGCGCCGTTCCACAGCGCGACCGCGAAGTTGAGCCGCGCACGGTCGTCGCAGATGCCGGCGATGCCGTCCTCGCCCCAGCGATAGGCGCGCGACCGTGCGTGGTCGTGCGGGAAGTATTCCCACGGCGTGCCGGCGGCGCTGTAATCCTCGCGCACGGTTCCCCACTGCCGCTCGCTGACGTACGGTCCCCAGCGTCGCCAGGGCGCCTTGCCCTCGCGCGCTTCGGCGAGGCGCACCTCTTCGGCGGTCGGCGGGGTTCTTCCGGAGGACATGGGAAACTGCTTTGTGGGACTTGCGCGACGGGTCGCGGTAGCATAGTTCAAGTCCGCATCGAGCCGTTAACGAAAACTGTCCATGACGTTGTCTCCCCTCGCCGGCAAGCCGGCGCCGAAGGCGCTCCTGGTCGACGTCGCCGCGCTGCTGCGCGCGTTCGCCTCGCGCGTGCCCGACCTCGAAGATCCGGCGCAGCGGGTGGCCTTCGGCACCAGCGGCCACCGCGGCTCGTCTTTCGCGGGGGCGTTCACACGCGAGCACATCCTCGCGATCACGCAGGCGATCTGCGACTACCGGAGCAGGGAGCGGACGACCGGCCCGCTCTTCCTCGGCAAGGACACGCACGCGCTGTCTGGCCCGGCGCAGGACGCGGCGCTCGAAGTGCTCGCCGCCAACGGCGTGGAAGTCGTCTTCCAGCAGGACGGCGGCTTCACGCCGACGCCGGTCATCTCCCGATCGATCCTCGTGCACAACCGCGGCCGTGGCGAGCGGCTGGCGGACGGCATCGTGGTCACGCCGTCGCACAATCCGCCAGAGGACGGCGGCTTCAAGTACAACCCGCCGCACGGCGGGCCCGCCGACTCGACGGCGACGACATGGATCGAGCAGCGCGCGAACGCGCTCCTCGGAGAGCGCAACCGCGACGTGCGGCGCGTCCCGCTCGAGAGCGCCCTGCGCGCTCCGACCACGCATGCGCGCGATCTCGTGCTGCCGTATGTACGGGATCTGCCGAACGTCATCGACATGGAAGCGATCCGCACGGCCGGACTCTCGCTCGCCGTGGATCCCCTCGGTGGCGCCGGCGTCGGATACTGGGAGCCGATCAATCGGGTGCACGGTCTCGACATCGCGGTCGTCAACGCCACGGTGGATCCGACGTTCGCGTTCATGACGGTCGACCACGACGGCCGGATCCGCATGGACTGCTCGAGCCCGCATGCGATGGCGCGGCTGGTGGCGCAGAAGGACCGCTATCGCGTCGCGTTCGCGAACGATCCGGACGCCGACCGGCACGGGATCGTCACGCCCTCGGCGGGTCTCCTCAATCCGAACCACTATCTCGCGGTGGCGATCCGTTATCTGCTGACCCACCGTCCGGAGTGGCCCCGCGGGGCTGCGATCGGCAAGACGCTGGTGTCGAGCGCGATGATCGATCGCGTGGTCGCCTCGCTCGGCCGCACGCTGTGCGAAGTGCCGGTCGGCTTCAAGTGGTTCGTGGCGGGCCTGCTCGACGGGTCGTTCTGCTTCGGCGGCGAGGAGAGCGCCGGCGCGAGCTTCCTCCGCCGCGACGGCAGCGTGTGGACGACCGACAAGGACGGCCTCGTCCTCGATCTCCTCGCGGCCGAGATGACGGCGCGCACCGGACGGGACCCGGGGGAGCACTACCGCGATCTCGCCGCGCAATTCGGCTCGCCCGTGTACACGCGGATCGACACGCCCGCCACGCCGGAACAGAAAGCGCGGCTTGCGAAGCTCTCGCCGGCATCGGTCAGCGCGCCGCTCCTCGCCGGGGAACCGATCACCGCGGCGCTCACGCGCGCTCCCGGCAACGACGCCGCCATCGGCGGGCTCAAGGTGACCGCCGCGAGCGGCTGGTTCGCCGCGCGACCGTCGGGGACGGAGAACCTCTACAAGCTGTACGCGGAGAGCTTCCGGGACGAGCGCCATCTGCAGGCGATCGTCGCCGAGGCGCGCGGGATCGTCGAGGCGGCGCTGGCGGCGCCTTCCGGGACGACATGACGCGTCGACCGCTGTGTAAAGTTTGCCAATCACCCCGAACTCATTGCATCCTACGGAACCGCGGATTCAGCAACCGGTCCGACGCATGCAGGACCGTTGAATCACCCACTCGGAAGGGGCGACCCGATGCTCGCGACACGTCAGCTCCACGATCTCGGCCAGAGTCTCTGGCTCGACAACATCACCCGCGACCTGCTCGCTTCCGGCACGCTGCAACGCTACATCGCCGAGTTTTCCGTGACGGGGCTCACGTCGAACCCGTCGATCTTCAACCAGGCCGTCGGCGGCAGCGCCGCCTACGACGAATCGATCCGCACGCTGCGCGGGAAGGGCAAGTCCGGCGAAGCGCTCTTCTTCGAGCTGGCGCAGGAGGACCTCACCCGCGCTGCCGATCTCTTCCGCCCGGTCTTCGAGCGCACGGCCGGCGTCGACGGCTGGGTGTCGCTCGAAGTCTCGCCGCTCCTCGCCTACGACACGAAGACGACACTCGCCGCCGCGCGTGAGCTCCACGCCGGGGCCGGGCGGCGCAATCTCTTCATCAAGATCCCCGGGACCAAGGAAGGGCTCCCGGCGATCGAGGAGTCGACTTTCGCCGGCGTGCCGATCAACGTCACGCTGCTGTTCTCGCGCGAGCAATATCTCGCGGCGGCGGATGCGTATCTGCGCGGCATCGAGCGGCGCATCGCGGCGGGCTTGAATCCGGACGTGCCCTCGGTGGCGTCGATTTTCATCAGCCGGTGGGATGTCGCGGTAGCCTCCAAAGTGCCGGCAGCGCTCGTCAACCGGCTCGGCATCGCCATCGCGCAGCGTGCGTACAAGGCGTATCGCGAGCTCCTCGCTTCCCCGCGCCAGCAGCGGGCGATGAACGCCGGCGCGCGGCCGCAGCGGCTGCTGCTCGCGAGCACCGGCACCAAGGATCCCGGGGCGTCCGACATCCTGTACGTCAAGGCGCTCGCGGCGCCGTTCACCGTGAACACCATCCCGGAGGCCACGCTCAAGGCGTTTGCCGAACATGGCGAAATCGGCGAGCCGATGCCATCGGACGGCGGCGATTGCGAGGCGACGCTCTCCGAGTTCGCGCGGGCCGGCGTGGACGTCGACACCCTCGCGGCGAGGCTGCAGAAGGAGGGCGCCGAGGCGTTCGTCCGCTCCTGGCGGGAGCTGATGGCCGTGCTCGAATCGAAGAGCGCCACGCTGGCGACGGCGAACTAGAGGGCCTGTTCACACTATGGACGCAAACGCGAACGGGTGGGCTGGGGCGCCAATCAAGGCGGACAACGAAGCGAAGACCGGGCGTCTTCGCGAGGACGGCAACGCAGAGTGGCGCCCCAGGCCGCCCGTTCCCTTCGGGTTGCTGCCGAAAACGCCCATCGCTGCGTTGCAAAGTCTCGCCGGGTGCTCGACCCGCCTTCGCCTTTGCGCCTTGCGCTGGGCGTTTTCGGCCGTGCAACGCGTTTGTGCCCATAGTGTGAACAGGCCCTAGCCGCCGTGCCGATGAAGGTGCTGGTGGTCGACGTCGGCGGCACCCACGTCAAGATCCTCGCGAGCGGCAGGAAGGCCGCGCGCGAGTTCGCGTCGATGCCCACGATGTCCGCGGCGCAGATGGTCGCCGGCGTGAAAGCCCTCGCCGGGGACTGGCGCTACGATGCCGTCGCGGTGGGATACCCCGGCACCGTGCTCGGCAACCGGCCGGCGGCCGAGCCGCACAATCTCGGACGCGGCTGGTCGGGATTCGATTTCACCTCCGCGTTCGGCGTCCCGGCGAAGGTGATCAACGATGCCGCGATGCAGGCGCTCGGCAGCTACGAAGGCGGCAGGATGCTGTTCCTTGGTCTGGGAACGGGCCTGGGCACGGCGATGATCTTCAACGGCATCGTCGAGCCGATGGAGCTGGGCCATCTCCCCTACCGCAAAGCGACGTTCGAGGACTACGTCGGCCGGCGCGGCTTCGAGCGCCTCGGCAAGAGAAAGTGGCGGCGGCATGTCCACGCGGTAATCGGCCTCCTGCGCGGCGCGCTGCTGCCGGACGACATCGTGATCGGCGGCGGCAACGCGGAGCACGTCGGCGAGCTGCCGGAGGGCTGTCGCCCCGGCGAGAACGCCAATGCATTCGCCGGCGGATTCAGGCTCTGGGCGCAGGCGGGCGCCGGCAAGCCGGTGGGGCGGGTCGCGGCGCCGGCGCGCAGGAAGAAGGCGCGGCGATGAGCGCGGACGCCGCGCCGGTTTCCGCGCGCCCCGCATGGCAGGCGCTCGAAGCGCATGCTCGCTCGATGCGGCAAACCACGCTGCGGGAGCTCTTCGCCGCCGATCCCGCGCGCGGCGAACGACTGACCGCCGAGGCGGCCGGCGTCTATCTCGACTATTCCAAGCAGCGGATCACCGACGGGACGCTGCGCCTGTTGCTGGCGCTCGCCGACGAATCGGACGTGGCCGCGCGCATCGGCGCGATGTTCCGCGGCGAGAAGGTCAACGGCACCGAGAACCGGGCGGCGCTGCACGTCGCGCTGCGGGCGCCGAAAGGGACGTCGATCGTCGTCGACGGCGAGGACGTCGTGCCGGACGTGCATCGGGTGCTCGATCGGATGGCGGACTTCGCGTTCCGCGTGCGCGGCGGGCAGTGGACGGGCCACACCGGAGCGCGGATTCGCAGTATCGTCAACATCGGCATCGGCGGCTCCGACTTGGGTCCGGTGATGGCGTTCGAGGCGCTGCGCCACTACGGCGACCGCGCTCTGACGCTGCGCTTCGTGTCGAACGTCGACGCCACCGACTTCGTCGAGGCCGTGCGCGACCTCGATCCCGCGGCCACGCTCTTCATCGTCGCGTCGAAGACGTTCACGACGCTGGAGACGATGACCAACGCGCATGCGGCGCGCGATTGGCTGCTCGCGGGCCTCGGCGGCCTCAGTGACGACCGGCGCGCCGTCGCGCGGCATTTCGTCGCGGTGTCGACGAACGCGGCGAAAGTGACCGAATTCGGCATCGACACCGCGAACATGTTCGGTTTCTGGGACTGGGTCGGCGGCCGGTATTCGATGGATTCGGCCATCGGCCTGTCGACGATGCTCGCGATCGGTCCCGGGCACTTCCGCGCGATGCTCGACGGCTTTCACGCGATGGACGAGCACTTCCGGACGGCGCCGTTCGAGCGCAACCTGCCGGCGCTGATGGGGCTCCTCGCGGTCTGGAACAACAACTTCCTCGGCGCCGCGACGGTCGCGGTGCTGCCGTACGAGCAATACCTGAAGCGCTTTCCCGCCTACCTGCAGCAGCTCACGATGGAGAGCAACGGCAAGCGGGTGACGCAGCGCGGGCAGCGCGTTGCGCACGACACCGGCCCGATCTTCTGGGGCGAGCCCGGCACCAACGGCCAGCACTCGTTCTACCAGCTCATTCACCAGGGCACGCGGCTCATCCCCTGCGATTTCATCGCGTTCGCGAATCCGCTGAATCCGCTGGGCGCCCACCACGACATGCTGCTCGCGAACGTGTTCGCGCAGGCCGAGGCGCTCGCGTTCGGCAAGACCGCGGAGGAGGTGAGGGCCGAAGGCACGCCGGCGGCGCTCGTGCCGCACAAGGTGTTCGAGGGCAACCGGCCGTCCTCCACGCTCTTCCTCGACACGCTGACGCCCTCGGCGCTCGGCGCGCTCGTCGCCCTCTACGAGCACGCGGTGTTCACGCAAGCCGCGATCTGGGACATCGATCCGTTCGACCAGTGGGGCGTGGAGTTGGGCAAGGTGCTCGCCCAGCGGATCGTCGGCGAGTTGGGCGAGAAAGCGCCCTCGCTCGGCCACGACAGCTCGACCAACGCGCTGATCCGCCGCTATCGCAAGTTGAGGAAAGCGCCGTAGCCGGCGCGCCTTTCGTCCGCCCGACCGGCAGCGCGGAAGTCCACGATCCATCGCAGCATCGACAGGGAGCGACGCATGCAACTCGGAATGATCGGATTGGGCCGGATGGGTGCCAACATGGTGCGCCGGCTGATCGGCGGCGGGCACGTGTGCATCGTGTACGACCGGGCGGAGAAGGCCGTGCAGGATCTCGTCCGCGAAAGAGCGACGGGCGCAGCATCGCTCGCCGATCTCGCGGGGAAGCTCGCGGCGCCGCGGGCCGTCTGGCTGATGGTGCCCGCCGCGGTCGTCGATCGAACGCTCGGCGACCTCCTGCCGCACCTCGAGCCGGGCGACGTCGTGATCGACGGCGGCAATTCGAATTACGTCGACGACATCCGGCGCGCGGGTGAGCTCGCCGCCAAGGGAATCCACTATGTCGACGTCGGCACGAGCGGCGGCGTCTGGGGTCTCGAGCGCGGCTACTGCATGATGATCGGGGGCGAGCCCGCCGTCGTACGACACCTCGACCCGATCTTCGCCCGGCTCGCGCCCGGAAAAGGCGACATCGCGAGCACGCCGGGCCGCGGCGGCGCAGCGGGCGGCACGGCGGAGCAGGGGTACCTGCACTGCGGCCCGAACGGCGCCGGCCATTTCGTCAAGATGGTGCACAACGGAATCGAGTACGGCCTGATGGCGGCGTACGCCGAAGGCATGAACGTGCTGCGCGGCGCCAACGTCGGGTCGGCGCAGCATGCGGCCGATGCCGAGACGACGCCGCTCGACCACCCGGA
The DNA here is from genome assembly GCA_963724545.1 of uncultured beta proteobacterium. GTDB lineage: Bacteria > Pseudomonadota > Gammaproteobacteria > Burkholderiales > Casimicrobiaceae > CAIWHR01. Next base: position 86,688 of record CAVRVC010000009.1, on the reverse strand, counting down.
GCATTACCGGTACGACTTCAATCTGCCCGACATCGCCGAAGTGTGGCGGCGCGGCAGCGTCATCGCCTCGTGGCTCCTCGACCTCACCGCGAACGCGCTCGCGAAGGATCCGGCGCTCGGCAATTTCTCCGGCCGCGTCTCCGATTCGGGGGAGGGGCGCTGGACGATCAAGGCGGCGATCGACGAAGGCGTGCCGACGCCGGTGCTGGCCACGGCGCTGTATGCGCGCTTCTCCTCGCGCGGCCAGGCGGAGTTCCAGGACAAGCTGCTGTCGGCGATGCGCTTCGAGTTCGGCGGGCACGTGGAGAAGCCGGCGGCCCGGTAGCCAACTGAGGCCGACTGCGCGCGGGATGGGCTGCGGGCGAGAGCGAGATGAGCGAAACGGAAACCGATGCGCTGGTGTTTTTCGGGGCGACGGGCGACCTCGCCTACAAGAAGATCTTCCCCGCGCTCGCCGCGATGCAGAGGCGCGGCAGTCTCGCGGTGCCGGTCATCTGCGTCGCGAGGTCCGGCTGGACGCTCGAGCAGTTGCGGGCGCGGGCACGCGAAAGCCTCGAGCGGGCCGGCACGTTCGACGCCGCGAGGTTCGATCGCCTTGCCGGGCTCCTCCGCTACGTCGACGGCGATTACAACGACGCCGCGACGTTCCAGCGGATAAGGAAGGAGCTCGGTCCGGCGCGACGGCCCGCCCACTATCTCGCGATCCCGCCGGCGCTCTTCGGCACCGTGGTGGAGCAGCTCGCGGCGACCGGCTGCGTCGCAGGCTCCCGCGTCATCGTCGAAAAGCCGTTCGGCCGCGACCTCGACTCGGCGCGCGAGCTCAACGTGATCCTGCGCAAGTGCTTCGACGAGAGCCACATCTTCCGCATCGACCACTATCTCGGGAAGCGGCCGGTGCACAACATGGTGTTCTTCCGCTTCGCGAACGCATTCCTCGAGGCCTTCTGGACCCGCAAGTACATCAAGAGCGTGCAGATCACGATGGCCGAGAATTTCGGCATCCAGGGACGCGGCGCGTTCTACGACGGGATCGGCACGGTGCGCGACGTGATCCAGAATCACCTGTTCCAGGTGCTCGCGAACCTCGCGATGGAGCCGCCCGCGCGGGACGACAGCGAGTCGATGCGGGACGAGAAGGTGAAGGTGCTGAAGTCGATCCCGCAGATCGAGGCGAAGAACCTCGTCCGCGGGCAGTTCGTCGGCTATCGCAAGGAGCCGGGCGTGGCGCCCGATTCGCGCCGGGAGACGTTCGCGGCGTTGAAGCTCGAGATCGACTCGTGGCGGTGGGCGGGCGTTCCGTTCTACATCCGCGCCGGGAAGTCGCTGCCCGTCACGTGCACCGAGGTCGTCGTGCGCCTGCGTCGCGCGCCGAAGATCTTCGCGGCCTCTCCCGGCGTACCGAACCATGTCCGGTTCCGCATCAGCCCGGAGATGACGCTCGCGGTCGGCGCCACCGTCATGGATCCGGACGACCGGATGATCGGACAGCAGGTGGAGCTCCTTGCGAGCCGCCGCCCCGGTCCCGCGGAAATGGACGCCTACGAACGCGTGCTGGGCGACGCGATGGCGGGTGACCGGACGCTTTTCGCGCGCGAGGACTATGTCGAGGAAGCGTGGCGGATCGTCGATCCGATGCTGAAGGCGGACACGCCGGTCTACGACTACGCACCCGGCACGTGGGGACCGCAGGAAGTCGACCGGCTCGTCGCTCCTCCCGGGGGCTGGCAGGACCCGTCGACATAGTGTCCGGTAGCCGACACGCGCACTCCCTGTAGCGGACAACGGCGTCGATTTTGTTCGACGCGTGAGCGGTTGCGCGGCGCCAAACGACGAATTCCGTCACTTAGCGGCGTCTGGCGGCAGACTTTCGGCGCACGCGCCGTAGTGAACAACCGGCGCGGGATCTCCCGCCGCAACCTTTGGTCCGCGCGCTCCGACCGCTCGCTCCGGAGCGCAGCGCCGGCCTAGGACAATGGCATATGTCTTGCGCCTCGTCGGGCGTCGGCAAGGTGCCGCAAGACGTCGCGATCCGGAATTCGATACGCGTCGGCGCCGCACCGGGCACCCGCCCATGTCGACACGAATGTAGACGACAGACGGCGATGAAAGCGATGTTGGGGAGCACGTCCATGGAGGCCCGCGGATTCACGATGCTGGAGCTGATGGTGGCGCTCACGCTCGCCAGCATGCTGCTGCTGGCCGGTCTGCCGTCGTTCACCACCTTCCTGCGCAATGCCGAGATCCGCTCCACGTCCGAGGCGATCAGCAACGGATTGCGTCTCGCGCGGAGCGAGGCGACGCGACTCAACCGGCCGGTGAGCTTCACGTTCGCCGGCGGCAGCGATCCCGAGCTGGACGATCAACATCTTCAACCCGGCGACCGGCGCGCTTCTGCAGCCGCCGATCCAGCAATACTCGAAGCTCGAGCTCGGCCGCAGCGCGATGGTGGTGCGCTCGCCGGGCAGCGCCATCTCGATCACGTTCAACGGCCTCGGCCGCATCGTGTCCCCGTCGCCGATCGCGACGCCGAATCTGCAGCAGATGGACGTGGCCTCGGTCGCCCTCGGCGAGGCGCGCACGCTGCGCATCTTCGTCGACGACCTGCGCGGCATCAAGCTGTGCGATCCCGATCCCGCTCTGCGGCTTTTGATGCCGCCCGACGCGAGGGCCTGCTGACATGGGATGCCACCCGACGCGAGGGATTGCCGACATGGCCGCGGGCTCGACGCGGGCAAAGGGCCCACGCCTGCCGCAGAAGGGCAGCGCGCTGATGGAGGCGATGGTGGCCATCCTCATTTTTTCCTTCGGCGTGCTCGGCCTCATCGGGATTCTCGCGGCGTCCATCCGCGCGACCAACGACGCCCGCTATCGCGCCGAAGCCGCCAATCTCGCGAATGCCGTCATCGGCGACATGTGGGCGACGGCCGCCGGCGACCTCGATCCCCAGTTCGGCACGGGCGGGCCCAAGCTCGCCGCGTGGCAGAACATGGTGGCGAACCAGCTGCCATCGGCCAGCGGAGCCAATGCCCCGGTCGTCGACCTCGCGCAGCCCGGCCTGTCGGCGCAAAGCCGCAGCGTCGTGGTGACGGTGTTCTGGCAGCTGCCCGGCGAGACCGCGCGCCATCAGGTGCTGATCACCGCGCAGATCGGAAAGAACATATGAGTGCCGCAGGGCCGCCCCGAGGCAGGCAATCATCGCGGCAGCGCGGCGTCGGCCTCATCGAGCTGATGATCGGCGTGCTCATCAGCATGCTGATGGTGCTGATCATCTACCAGGTCTACGTGGTCAGCGAAGGCCAGAAGCGCACGATCACCGCCGGCAGCGACGCGCAGCAGAACGCGAGCTACGGGCTCTTCCTCATCGGGCAGGACCTGATGGGCGCCGGACAGGTCATCTCGGCGTCGACCACGGCGCTCGCCGGCTGCGCGATGCTGCGTCCGATTCCGGCGATCATCGCGGCGGGCGCGACCGACAACGATCCGGATTCGATCACCGTGCTCTACGGCGGCTCGAGCTCGCTGTCGACCCCGGCGCCGCTGCTCAACAATGGCGTCGGTCGGCACGACGCCGCCGGGCGCGTACTCGTCGCCGGGCCACTCGGCTTCAGCCCGAACGACGTGATCGTCGCGGTCCAGGGCACGAACTGCACGCTCTCGATCGTCAACGCGGGGGGCGTTTCCGTCGCCGCGGGCACCGGCATCGCGACGATCAGCCACACGCTGACGGCGACGCCCGGCAACAACAGCGGCGGCGACCTACGGCGCCGTCACGGCGTCGCTCGTCAATCTGGGGCAGGCGGCCACTCCCGGCGAGCCGGCGCGATTCGGTCAGACCCTCTACTCCGTCGATCCCGGCGACGAACACGCTGCAGACGCAGAGCCTGCTGCCGACGGTGCAGCCGGTGACGCCCGCCGTCAGCAACGTCGTCAACCTGAAGGCGCAGTTCGGCCTCGACACGGACAACGACGGCACGGTCGATCGCCTGGCAGCCCGCCACCGGCAACTGGTCGGCGGCGAACCTGCCGCTGCAGCCGCAGGCGACCTGGCAGCAGATCCGCGCGGTGCGCGATCGCGATCGTCACGCGCAGCGACCAGTACGAGATCGATCGCCGTCACGCCGGGCCCGCTCGAGATGTTCTGCTCCACGATCCCGTGCGCGGTGGCGATGACGCTCGCCGCCGACGCAGCAGCACTACCGCTACAAGGTGCTGGAAACCACGATCCCGTTTCGCAACGCGCTGTGGAACGCGCCATGACATCGAACTCGCACCGTGCGGCCGCATTCGCGCCGCGCCGCCGCCGGCCGCCAGCCGTCAGCGCGGGATCGTGCTGTTCGTCGCGCTGCTCGTGATGGTGGCGCTGTCGCATTGCCGGCATCGCGCTGATGCGATCGACCGACGCGGCGACGACGGTCACGGGCAACCTCGTGCTGAAGCAGGCGGCGAGCCTCGCCGTGGACCGCGGCATCGAGCGGGCGATCCACGCGATGTGGGAAGCCGCGCCGGCGCTCGACCGCACCCAGCATGCGCCGGCGCAGAACTTCTACGCGTGCATCCGCGGCACCGCGGGCGGCTGCATGGCGGCCAACAGCGTCGTTCCGAAGATTCCCGACCTGCTGCTGAGTGCGAACGGCTGCTCCGGCGCCGGGTCTCGCGACCGGCCTGATCGCCAACGACGACGCCGGCAACCGGAGCTGCTACGTGATCGAGCGGATGTGCCTCGCTCCCGGGCCCGGCGATCCGCAGCAACTGCAACCTCGCCACCGGCGCGCTCGGCGCCGACCCCGGCACGGAGCACTACGTCGGATTGATCCGGCCCGGCGATGCCTTCTACCGCGTCACCGTCCGGGTCGAAGGTCCGCGCAACACCGTGACGTACGCACAGGCCGTGCTGAAGTAGGCCGCCCGCCGCATCGAGCGCCCCAGGAGCATCGCGATGACCGTCTTCCGCCGAACTGCCTGCAGGCGCCTTCTGCCGCGACGCTCGCCGCCGCCGTCGCGCTTCAGCCGCTGACGGTCTACGCCGCCGCCGATCACGGAAACGCTGGCCGAGGTCCCGATCCAGGGCCTCAATCCGGTCAAGCCGAACATCATGTTCACGATGGACGACTCCGGCAGCATGGGATGGGACTTCCTTCCCGATTACGTCGCCTACGTGGCCTCCGGCATCGCGCACTGCCGCGACGGCATCCAATGCGGCGGCGCGACGTCGGCGCCCGGATCCGGATACACTGTTCAGCCAGTACGATCCTCCGGTCAGGAGCAGCTAGCTACAACGGCGTGTTCTACGATGCGTCCGCCGCTCTACCGGCCGGGCAAGAAGGCCGACGGCACCGATCTTCCGTGCGAGGGCTCGGACACCACCTGCGGGGCGCCATGGACCGCCGTCTACAGCAACGGATTCGCCGGCTATCCGGGCGTCGAACACCGGCGGCACCATCGATCTCACCACCGGTTACCCGGACACGGTCTGGTGCTGGAAGACGAGCCCGACGGCGGCTGGAGAAGCAGACCGCCGACTCCAACGGCTCGGTGTGCCGCCGCAACGGCCGCGCCTACAGCGCCGTCACGGTGAGCGGCAACACGACGCCCGCGATCGCCGCCGGCTACAACTACCCGAACAGCTCGGTCACGTGCTCGGGGCTCGAGAAGTGCAAGTTCGTCAACGAGTTCACGCTCAACGGCACTCCCTACTACTACACGATTTCGCAGGTCCAGTTCTGCTCGGCCAAGGACGCCGCGGGCTGGGGGACGACTCCTTGCGTGAGCCAGTGGGATCCGACCACCTACAAGTACGTTCGCTACGGCACCGGCGCGGCGTCGTTCGATCCGCAGGCGTTCACGCGCGTCGACATCAAGTCGTCGGGCTTCCTCGTCAACGGCGTGGCCGCGGCCAATCCCAGCGGCCGCACGTACGCGCAGGAGATGGCCAATTTCGCCAACTGGTACGCGTTCTATCGGACGCGGATCCTGTCGATGAAGGCGGCCTCCGGCATCGCCTTCTCCGCGCTCGACCAGAACTCGCGCGTCGGCTTCCACACGCTCTGGGAGAACAGCACGCTGTTCACGAACGTCAAGGATTTCACGACCGCGAACAAGCAGACCTGGCTCACCAACGCCTACAAGGTGACCCCCAACGGCGGCACGCCGCTGCCGGACGCGATGTGGCGCATCGGCGAGCTCTTCGCCGGCAATCTCGCCGGCTCGGGACTGCCGGGCGCGACGGATCCGCTCGATCCCGTCACCGGAAAATGCCAGCCGAACTTCCATCTGCTGTCGACCGACGGCTACTGGAACTGCGACCTTGTCCTACACGTCGCGCGGCAACGACGACCAGACCGTGCCTTCGCTCGCCAATCTGCCGGGCGCGACCGGGTTCACGCCGGGAGCAACTTCCCGCGGCCCTACTACGAGGGCTCGACCGCGACCAGCAACAGCCTCGGCGACCTCGCGATGTACTACTGGATCCGCGACATTCGTCCCGCCATTGCCGACAAGGTGAAGGACTCCGTCGCGCCATGGCAGCACGTCAACGTCTACGGCCTGTCCATCGGCGCCCAGCGGCACGATCAGCTATCCGAACGGCATCAACGCCATCACGTCCGGCACGGCCAACTGGCCCCCCGCGACGGGCGCCGGCGGACCGGAGGCGATCGACGACCTGTGGCACGCGGCGGTCAACAGTCGCGGCAAGTATTTCAACGCGAACAATGCGCAGCAACTGGCGGAGAGCATCGTCAGCGCGCTCGCCGACTTCACCGACCAGTCCGGCACCGGCACGGCGGTGGGCATCGGCGGAGCGCAGCTGAGCGTCACCAACCAGTACGCGTACAAGACGAGCTACGAAGCCGGCATCTGGGGCGACGTCAAGAAGTACGCGCTCGACATCGCCACCGGCGTGCTGCCCATCGACGCCAACGGCAATCCGCTCAACGCGCCGCTGTGGTCGGCCGCGACCCAGCTCGACGCGCAGGCGGCGGTCAGCGGCGCCGGTGAACGGCTGGGACACGCAGCGCCGGATCGTCACGATCAACGACGCGACCGCCGCCGCGGTTCCGTTCCGCCTCGCCAACCTGTCCGCCGCGCAGCAGGCGTCCCTCAACGCCGGCTGGAGCATGGTGGCCGCACCCCGACGGCGCAGGCGGTGCTCAATTTCCTGCGCGGCGACAAGTCGAACGAAGGCATCAACACGACGAGCTTCCGCACGCGCTCGCACCTCCTCGGCGACATCGTCTATTCGGCGGCGGTGCCGGTCGGCGCGCCGAGCGCGCCGTATGCGGACAGCGGGGCGACCGGATCGCCGAATCCCGGTTACAACGCGTTCAAGGCGGCCAAGGCGAACCGCACGCCCATGGTCTACGTGGGCAGCAACGACGGGATGCTGCACGCGATCGTCGACGACGCAGGGAACGGCGGCAAGGAAGCCTGGGCGTACATTCCGAAGGCGATGTTCAGCGGCGGCGACCCGAACGACTCGGCGCACACGCCGTCTCCCGGCTTCCAGCTCGGTGCGCTCGCGTTTCGCCGCGGCGGCATCCCGCTCTACTCGCACAAGTTCTACGTCAACGCGACGACGCGCGTGTGGGACATCGATTTCGCGAACACCAACACCGCCGACGCCCCCGCAAACGGGCAACGACTGGCGGACCATGCTGGTCGGCGGGCTCGGCGCCGGCGGCCGCTCGGTCTACGCGCTCGACGTCACCACGCCGATCGCACCGCCGCCGCCCGTTCCTTTCGGGCGACACCGAAGCGACCGCGGCGGGCAAGGTGCTCTGGGAATTCACCGACGCCAACCTGGGCTACGTCTACGATGCGCCGACGCTCGTCAAGACGTATGCGTACGGCTGGGTGGTGCTCGTCGCGTCGGGCTACAACAATCCGGGCGGCAAGGGCTTCCTCTACGTGCTCAATCCGAACGCGCCGACGAGGGCCGGCCAGCTCCTGAAGAAGATCCCGCTTCCGGGCGACACCGGGACCGACACGAACCCGACCGACCTGTCGACGATCCGCGCGTTCACCGCGAGCCGGCAGAATCCTTACGTGCTGCAGGCCTACGGCGGCGACATCAAGGGCAACGTGTGGCGTTTCGATCTTTCGAATGCGGACCCGGCGCTGTGGCGCGCCGAGAAGATCGCGACGCTCAAGGACGCGACGAACAAGCCGCAACCCATCACGACCGGCGTGCGCATCGAGATCGACCAGAACAACAACGTCGACCGGTATCTCTTCGTCGGCACGGGCAAGCTCCTCGATCAGCAGGACCTCGTCGACACGTCGGTGATCAACAGCTTCTACGTGATCAGGGACGGCACCTGGACCACGCCCGAGCCGGCACCGGCCGTGCCGTACTCGCGCGCCAATCTCACCGCGATCACGGGGAGCAGCGTCGCGGGGCTGGGCGGCGCGCCCATCGGACGCGGGTGGTACCAGGACGGCACCGATGGCAGCCTCAAGATCAACAGCGACGTCTACGCCGACGTCAACGTGGCCGTGTACGGCTTCTCGAAGCCGTCGTCGGACCCGTGCCTCGCGGTGCTGTCGTCGACGCTGTACGCGCGCGATCTCACGACGGGCAACTCGCTGCTCATTTCCGGAGGCGGCACCATCGTTCCGAGCGTCGACATCGTGGGCGGCATCGCGGGCGTCGCCCTGATCCAGGCGGACCCCGGCGCGAGCGGGGCCACGCCGCCCGTGCTCGTCCAGGTGACGACGATGAACGGCCAGGTCGAGAGCGTCCCGGTGAGCATTGCGGGTGCGGTCACGCCCAAGCACCGCGTCACGTGGGGGCTCGTCAGCCCTTAGGATCCGGCGCGAGCGGCGAGGCGTAGCGCTCGTCGACGTCCATCCGGTAGCCGTTGGCGAGGCGGTTGGTCGCATTCGCGAGCGCCGTCACGGCGATGAGCTCGTCCCACATCCGCGGCGTCATCCCCTTCGTGCGCGCCGCCGCGGCGTGCGAATGGATGCAGTACTCGCAGTTGTTGGTCACGCTGACCGCGATGTAGATCAGCTCCTTCACGAGCGGATCGAGCGCACCTTCGCCCATGACTTCCTTCACCTGCGCCCACGTGCGCGCGAGGGCCGCCGGGTCGTGCGCGAGAATCTTCCAGAAGTTGTTGATGTAGTCGGTCCTGCGCGTCGCGCGGATGTCGTCGTACACGGCGCGCACCGCGGCATTCGCGGCTTCGTACTCGATCGGCGGAACCAGGGCCATCGCTCCTCCTTCCGGCGCCGGGGTGGCGCCTCGAGCCGTCATGTTGCCATGCCGACCGGGGCGGCCCTTCGCGCCTCATTGGTGCACCCTTGGCGCTGCGCGCCTTCCCTCCGAGGGGAGCGCCTTGGGACGGCCCGGCGGCGCTGTGTTCAGCCATGACCAGTGCGGTAGAGTTTGGTTGCTGTTGAGGCGACCAGGCCGGCCCGTGCAGTTTGGTAGGCGCTGGGGTGATCGAGCCCGTGCATGAGTAAAGAACGCACGGTTGCCGCACTGGTCTTCATGAAGCCCGAACGGTTACGCGCGCGGCCATCGAGCGCGCATGCACAAGCAGGGGATCCGAAGACCATGTCTGCAACCTTAGTGGTGGTGGGCATCGACGTGGCCAAAGCGCAGGTCGATGTCGCGGTACTGGGCGCAGCGCTCGACGCTCAGCAGTTCGTCAATGAGGCCGAAGGACACTCGGCGCTGGCGGCGGCGCTGGCGCCGCTGGGGGTTGCCCTGGTGGTGATGGAGGCCACCGGCGGTTACGAAGCGGCGCTGGCCTGCGCGCTGCAGGCGGCCGGCTTGGCGGTGGCGGTGGTCAATCCCAAACAGGCGCGCGACTTCGCCAAGTCGCATGGGCAAGCTGGCCAAGACCGACCGCATCGACGCGCGCATGCTGGCCGAATTCGCGGCGGTGCTGGTCCGCCGCGACGACCTCGCGCATTTCATCCGCCCGCTGGCCAATGCCGAGCAGCAGGCGCTGGCGGCTCTGGTTACGCGTCGGCGTCAATTGCTGACCATGCTGCTGGGCGAGCGCCAGCGGCTGCCGTTGGCCATGGCCCTGGTGCGCCCCAGCATTGAGGCCATGATCGCGGCCATCCGCGCCCAGCTCGACGACGTGGAAGCGCAGATGGTCGCCCACGTGCGCGAACACTTCGCCGAACTCGACCAGTTGCTGCAGTCGGCCAGCGGCATCGGCCCCGTGGCCAGCGCGACCATCCTTGCCGAACTGCCCGAACTCGGGCGGCTCAACCGCCGCGAGATCGCCGCCTTGGTGGGCGTGGCGCCCATGGCCAATGACTCGGGCACCTCCCGTGGCCGGCGCCATGTGCGCGGTGGCCGCTTCGAGATCCGGCGCGTGCTGTACATGGCGACGCTCAGCGCCGCCCGACACAATCCTTCCATCAAGGCGTTCCATGACCGCCTTCTCGCGGCCGGCAAGTTCCCCAAGGTCGCGCTGGTCGCCTGCATGCGCAAGCTGCTGACCAAGCTCAACGCCATGGTCAGACACAACAAACCTTGGGACCAATCGCTTCATAACGCTTGACGCCAAAGACGGTTACTCATGCGGCGCCGCTCGCCGCGGGCCCCCACGCGCCGAGGGTCACCATCCGTTCGGGACCGGTGCCGAGGTCGAGGTGGACGGGGCCGTCTGCCGGCGGCACCGCCGGATCGAGCGCCGACGGCGCCGCCGCGGCGAGTCCCGCGCGCGTTTCCTCGTTCGCGATCGCGGCATCGAGGAGGGCGCGATCGCACCAGACCGGCACGGCCGACGCGAACCTGAGATAGACCCGTCCGGTGGCCCAGTCGGCGAAATTGACGACGGGAAAGTGCTCGAGGCACTGGATGAGAAAGCCGGCGTTGTGCTCCGGCCGCAGCAGCGAGGGCTCGCGGTAGAGGTCGGCCGGCGAGGTCGCATCGACGTTCACGCGGCGATAGCGCTCGATGTCGAGCATGCACTTGACGTCGAGCACGTTCAGCACGCGGTTCCCGCCGAAGGCGACCGTGCGCGGGCGCTCGCCCGCCGCGACGCTGTTGTCGAGCAATTCGAATTGCACGCGCTTGTCGCCGCGCTTCGCCCACGTGAAGACGAGGCCCGGCATTCCCGTGTAGGCCTCGATGCCGTGCGCCAGCGTGTCGTCGACGGCCTTGTACCGTCCGATCTCGAGCCCGCGCTTCCACGCGCGCTCGACCAGCGCTTCGGGCGGCGTGATCATGAAGAACAGGTAGACGTCATGGCCGAAGCGCGTCAGCAGGTTGCTGCCCGCCTCGTCGGAGTCGGGGGCGAAGCTGTCGAAGCGAAAGCGATCGATGAGGAGGTGCGTCATCTCGCCGCGCTCGGCCTTGCGCGCCATGTAGCGGTCGAGCTTCTTGTCGATGATCTGCAATTCCTCGCCCGTGAGCGCGCCGCCGTACTTGTAGGTCGGCCCGAGCGTGGCGTAGTCGAGGAGCTGCTTGCGCCAGATGTCGGGGCTGATGAGCGCGAATTCGCTCCAGCGCACGCCGATCTCGCCGGCGAGCTCGCGTTGCCGCGGGCGCAGCGTGCTCTTGCCGGATGCGGAGGCGCCTTTCGTGTTCATGACGACAGGACGATCCTGCCGCGGCAAGAGCGCGTACGGCTCCGTCGCGGCGGCCTTCCTGACGAGCGGGTCGATCAGCTCCCCGACGACGTCGCTGCCGTACGCGTTGCAGGCGAGATCCAGCGCCATCGCGGCGATCGTATCCCGATCGCCCCAGATCGAACCGTGGCGGACGACGAGCGCCGATGCGATCCGCGCCAGCGCGCGGCACGCGGCCGCCCGCAGCGCGTCGCCGCCGCGCGAGGCTTCCTCCCACGCGGCGATGACGGCGCTCTCGTCGGCGGGGCCGACGTCCTGTGCCGGCGTCTCCCGGCGCGCGAGCCCGAAGAGTGAGCGCAGCGTGAAGCCACTCGAACGCGGAGGTGTCGCGGTCGTCGCCCGTGCGGAACGGAGTCTCGCGAGCTCCGTTGCGATGATCGCGCCGAGGTCCCGCCGCAACGCGGCGTAGCGCGCGACGATCGCGGGCATTTCCGGCGCGACGTAGCTCGCGAGGATCGTGCCTGCGATCCGGCGGAAATTGATGCCGAGGTCCTCGATCCTCGAGCCGTCGGACACGGCGATGTCCGCCGTGACCCGGATCAGGAGCTCGTGGAGCGCGAGGCGCTCCGGCCGGAACGCGACGAGCTCGCTGCCGGGAAGACCCGTGAGATCGGCGAGCTCGTCCGCCCGCGCGAGCTCGGTGAACACGTTTTCGGGCCGATACAGCGTCGCGAGGTGGCGGATCTCGCGCGGAATGCGAGACGAAATCCCGGGATTCCAGTGGTCGAATGTGTGCTCCCTCGGCGCTGCGCGCCTTCCCTCCGGGACGGAGCTATTCGCAGCGGCCTCGTTGTGCTTCGGCGTCATCTATCGCCGCCCCTTCGTCGGCCGCCATCCACGCGCGCGGACACGTCCCGCGAGGGCGATTGTACAAGGGCGGTCTTCGGCGCCGTCGCCGGCTGCGGCCTGCGATTGACAGCGAAATGCTTTAGATGTCAAATAATTGCGTTCGTGTCGCGGCGCGCCGCACCGGGTATCCTGCGGCGAAGGCCGGCACGAAGGGAGAGCCATGAACATCGCATGCATCGGCGGCGGGCCGGCCGGCCTGTATTTCGGCCTGCTGATGAAGAAGCAGGATCCGCGCCGCGAAGTCGTCGTCATCGAGCGCAACCGGCCGTACGACACGTTCGGCTGGGGCGTCGTTTTCTCCGACCAGACGCTCGGCAACCTCGTCGCCGCCGACGAGCCCACCGCGCGGACGATCCTGCAGGCGTTCAACCACTGGGACGACATCGACGTGTTCTTCAAGGGCCGCAAGGTCACGTCGCGCGGTCACGGCTTCTGCGGCATCGGCCGCAAGCGGCTGCTCAACATCCTGCAGGCCCGCTGCGAGGAGCTCGGCGTCAGGCTCGTGTTCGAGACCAACGTCACCGACGAGCGCGTCGTCGCGGCGGAGCACGACGCCGACCTCGTGATCGCCTGCGACGGCGTCAACAGCGCGATCCGCGCGCGCCACCCGGACGTCTTCCGGCCGGAGGTGGACACCGCGGCGGTGCCGTTTCGTCTGGCTCGGCACGAAGAAGCGGTTCGACGCGTTCACGTTCGCATTCGAGGAGACGGAGCACGGCTGGTTCCAGGCGCACATCTACCAGTTCGACGGCGACACGTCGACGTTCATCGTCGAGACGCCCGAAGAAGTATGGCGCAACGCGGGCCTCGACCGGATGAGCCAGCAGGAGAGCATCGCCTTTTGCGAGCGGCTCTTCGCAGCGCGCCTCGACGGCCATCCGCTGCTGTCCAACGCCACGCATCTGCGCGGCTCGGCGATGTGGATCAAGTTTCCGCGCATCGTCTGCGGCAACTGGGTGCACGAGGTCGACGTGAACGGACGGCACGTGCCGGTCGTACTGATGGGAGATGCGGCGCACACCGCGCACTATTCGATCGGTTCCGGCACGAAGCTCGCCCTCGAGGACGCGATCGAGCTCGCGCGTTCACTGAGCGACCTCCGTGCTCCGCACTCCGGCATTCGCGCTCGGGGCGGCCCTTCGCGCTCCTGCGCGACGCCCGGCACGAGCGACCTCGGCCGGGTGCTGCGCGCCTACCAGGACGTCCGTTCGCTCGAGGTGCTGAAGATCCAGAGCGCGGCGCGCAATTCGATGGAGTGGTTCGAGAATGTCGACCGCTATGCGCACTTCGAGGCCGAGCAGTTCGCGTATTCGATGCTGACGCGGAGCCAGCGCATTCCGCACGAGAACCTGCGCTTGCGCGACTCGGAATACGTCGGGAGCTACGAGAACTGGGTCTCCGCCCACGCCTTCGCGCAGGCCGGCATGCCCGCGCCGCCGCCGTCCCGCCCGGTGCCGCCGATGCTGACGCCATTTCGCGCGCGCGGCGTCGTGCTCAAGAACCGAATCGTCGTGTCGCCGATGGCGCAGTATTCGGCGCGGGACGGCATCCCGGGCGATTTCCATCTGGTGCACCTGGGCGCGCGAGCGATGGGCGGGGCCGGACTGGTGTTCGCCGAAATGACCTGCGTGTCGCCGGACGCGCGCATCACGCCCGCCTGCCCGGGCCTCTGGAACGACGCGCAACGCGATGCGTGGCGGCGCATCGTCGACTTCGTCCACGCCGAGACCGACGCGAAGATCGCGATGCAACTGGGACACGCGGGCGCGAAGGGCTCGACCTGCGTCCCCTGGGAGGGGGCGGCGAGGATCGACCGCTCGCCGAGGGCAACTGGCCGCTCGTCTCCGCCAGCGCGCAGCAGTATCTCGCGGGCGTGTCGCAGACGGCGCGCGCCGCCACGCGGGAGGACATGGCGCGAATCAAGGCCGATTTCGTCGCCGCGACCCGTCGGGCGGCCGAAGCGGGGTTCGACTGGCTCGAGCTGCACTGCGCGCACGGCTACCTGCTGTCGTCGTTCATCTCGCCTCTGACCAACCGGCGTGACGACGAATACGGCGGCGATCTTGCCGGACGCTGCCGATATCCGCTCGAAGTCTTCGCGGCGATACGTGCCGCGTGGCCCGGGGACAAACCGATCAGCGTGCGGATCTCGGCGCACGACTGGGCGGCAGGCGGCATCGTCCCCGACGACGCCGTGGCGATCGGCAGGCTGTTCAAGGCCGCGGGCGCCGACATGATCGACTGCTCGTCCGGCCAGGTCGTGCCCGACGCGAAGCCCGTGTACGGGCGCATGTACCAGACGCCGTTCGCCGACCGCATCCGGAACGAGGCGGGCATCGCCACCATCGCGGTGGGCGCGATCTTCGAGGCCGATCATGCGAACGGCATCATCGCGGCGGGCCGCGCCGACCTTTGCGCCATCGCGCGTCCGCATCTCGCGAATCCCGCGTGGACGCTGACCGAGGCCGCGAAGCTCGGCTACCAGGACCTCGACTGGCCGAAGCAATACCGGTCCGCGAAGGCGCAGCTCGAGCGCAACATCCAGCGCGAGAAGGAGGCGGCGGCCGCCAATGCCGGCCTCACGCCGCAGCAGATCGCGGCGAAGCTCTCCGACGGCTGACCGAGGGTCGCCCGCGCCGGACTCCCCGCCCTTTCAACGTACGCAAAGGACAGCGCATGGAATTCCTGCAACCTCCCGGCTGGGTCCGGCCCCGCGGCTATGCCAACGGCGTCGCGGCGAACGGGAAGACCATCTTCGTCAGCGGGATGATCGGCTGGGATGCGCAAGGCGCGTTCCGGACGTCGGATTTCGCGGGCCAGGTGCGCCAGGCGCTCGCGAACGTCGTCGCGGTGCTCGCCGAAGGCGGTGCGCGCCCGGAGCACATCGTGCGGATGACGTGGTACGTCGTCGACAAGCGGGAATACGTTGCGGCGTATTCGCAAATCGGAGTAGCGTATCGCGAAATCATCGGCCGCCACTTTCCGGCGATGACCGCGGTCGAGGTCGGCGCGCTGATCGAGGACGCGGCCAAGGTCGAGATCGAAGTGACCGCAGTGATTCCGGAATAGATGAACAGCCCCCACGCTCACCCCCGAGGGACGCCTGCGCGAGCAGGGCGAAGCCAAGGCCCGAAGGGCGCGTCTGCGAGCGCGGGTGGCGGCTGACCAGACAACGCAGCACATCCGGCAAGACGTTGCGGAGGCCGCGCCCAGTGCCCTTGGGACGGCCCTGCGGGCACCGAGGAGGAAGCGAACGATGAACGGTACCGCCGAGGGCTTTGCCCCGTGGGACAACCCGATGGGAACCGACGGCTTCGAGTTCATCGAATACGCCGCGTCCGATCCCGTGGCCATGGGCAGGATGTTCGAGCGGCTGGGGTTCATGGCCGTGGCGCGGCACCGGCGGAAGAAGGTGACGCTCTACCGCCAGGGCGAGATCAACTTCATCCTCAACGCCGAGCCCGACAGCTTCGCGCAACGCTTCGCGCGGCTGCACGGCCCGTCGATCTGCGCGATCGCGTTCCGCGTCGCCGACGCAGGCAAGGCCTACGCCCGCGCGATCTCGCTCGGTGCCTGGGGCTACGATTCCACCGGCGGTCCCGGCGAGCTCAACATCCCGGCGATCAAGGGGATCGGCGATTCGATGATCTATCTCGTCGACCGGTGGCGCGGGAAGGACGGCGCCAAGCCGGGCGAAATCGGCAACATCAGCATCTACGACGTCGACTTCGAGGCGATCCCGGGTGCGCCGCAGAATCCGCCCGGGCACGGGCTCGCGTACATCGACCACCTGACGCACAACGTGCATCGCGGGCGGATGGACGAGTGGTCGAGCTACTACGAGCGCCTGTTCAACTTCCGCGAGATCCGGTATTTCGACCTCGAGGGACAGGTCACCGGCATCAAGTCCCGCGCGATGACGAGCCCCTGCGGCAAGATCCGCATCCCGATCAACGAGGAAGGCCAGGAGAAGGCCGGCCAGATCCAGGAGTATCTCGACCGCTATCACGGCGAAGGCGTCCAGCACATCGCGATGGGATCGACCGATCTGTACAAGACGGTGGACTCGCTCACCGCAGCGGGCGTGAAGCTCCTGACCACGCCCGACACGTACTACGAAGGCGTCGACAAGCGTGTGCCCGGGCACGGCGAGCCGCTCGCCGAGCTGAAGCGTCGCCACATCCTGATCGACGGCGACGCCGGCCGCGTGCTGCTGCAGATCTTCTCCGAGAATCAGTTCGGGCCGGTGTTTTTCGAGTTCATCCAGCGCAAGGGCAACGAAGGCTTCGGCGAGGGCAATTTCAAGGCGCTGTTCGAGTCGATCGAGCTCGACCAGATCCGGCGCGGCGTCGTGAAGGCCTGACCGACCGACCGGCGGCGGCCGCGCCGGGGCTGCCGTGTGGCGACGACGGAAACGTTGTAAAATCCCCGGTCGCCGTGCCGCCGGCACGGTTCGTGCCCGACCTTTCCCGGAAATCCAAACGTGCGTTCAATGCGATCTGTCTCGCGCGGACTTCGCGTCGGTCCCGATTGCGCTTGCGATCATCGTGAGCACCTTCCTGTCGGTCGCGCTCGCGCAATCGCTGGTGCCTCCGCCAAAGCGCCCGCCCGAAGCGACGAGCCCCCCGGCAGCCCACGGCGTTCCGGTCCAGCGTCGCCGTGCCGTTGCAGCAGGCGGAGGAGCTCATCCGCGCGAAGAAATTCGACGAAGCGCTGACGAAGATCGGGCTGACCGATGCGATCCCGGACCGGACTGCCACCGAGAATGTTGCGATCGACCGCGTGCGCGGAGTCGCCGCCGCCGGTGCGGGCGACATCCCGACCGCGACCCGTTCGTTCGAAGCGGTGCTCGCTGCCGGCGGCCTCGCGCCCGCCGATCGCATCAAGATCGATCGAAGTGCTGGCGCAGCTCTATTACCAGGCCAAGGATTACGCCAAGGCCGCGAGCGCCGCGTCGCGCTACATGGCCGACGGCGGGTCGAACCCGGAAATGCGCCTGCTCCTCATTCGCGCGCAATATTTCGCCGACGACTGCGCAAGCGCGTCCCGCGAGCTGCGGGCGCTCGTGGACTCGCAAGCGAAGTCCGGCGGCGTGCCGACGCGGGAACCGCCTGCAGATGCTCGTCGAACTGCTACGTCAAGCTCGGCGACGATGCGGGTTACGTGTTCACGCTGGACAAGCTCCTCACCTTCTATCCGAGCAAGGAATACTGGGCGGAAGCCATCCGCCGCGTCGAGCGAAAAGCGGGTTTCTCCGACCAGCAACGCACTCGACGTCCTGCGCCTGCGGCATGCCACCGGAACGCTTGACGGCACCGATTCCTACACGGCGATGGCGAAGCGCGCCATGGAGGCGGCGCCTTCCGGCCGAGGCGAAGCGCATCTCCGACGAGGGGTTCGCGTCCGGCGCGCTCGGCTCGGGCGCCGACGCGGAGGCGCAGAAAAAGCTGCGCGACGCGGCGGCGAAGCAGGTGATCGACGACCAGAAGCAGCTGCCGCAAAGTGCCAAGGCCGCGACGGCGGCGAGCGGCGGTGTCGCTCTCGTCAATGTCGGCTTCGCGTACGTCAGCGCCGGCCAGTTCGACACGGGCATCCCCATGATGGAGCAGGGGATCGCCAGAGGTGGCCTCCCGCGTCCGGACGAGGCCAGGCTTCATCTCGGCATCGCGTACCTTTCCGCGGGACGCAAGGCGGATGCGGTCCGCGTGTTCCGCGACGTCGGCGGCACCGACGGCACGGCCGACCTCGCGCGCCTGTGGCTGATCCACGCGCAGCGCCCGTCGGGCTAGGCCGCCCGGGACGTCCCGCCGACCGTTCGCCCCATTGCGCTTCCTGCTGAAAGCGCTGACGCGCACGCCGCTGCCCATCCTGTATGCGTGGGGCTGGCTGCCTCCACGTGCTCGTATTCCACGTGTTCCGTTGGCGGCGCGACCAGGTCGCGAGCGACATCGCGCTCGCGTTCCCCGACATGCCGGAAGCCGAGCGCGCGCGCATCCTGCGGCAGTCCTACCGCAACATCGCGGACGTCGTGATGGAAGCGATCTGGGGCTTCGGGGCGAGCGCCGAGGCGCTCGCGCAGCGCGTGACCTTCGAGAACACCGACGTCATCGATGCCGCCGTCGCCGCCCGGCAGTCGGTCGTGCTGCTGACGCCGCATTTCTGCAACTGGGAATGGCTGCTGCCGGCCGGAGGCGCACGCTTCGGGCTGCCGATCGACGCCGTGTACCAGAAGCAGCGCGTGGCGGCGCTCGACCAGTTCCTGCTGGAGGCGCGCTCGCGCTTCGGCGGCAAGCCGATCGTGCGCGAGGACTTCGTCTACGAGCTCATGCATCGCGCCGGCACGCCGCGCGGCTACGCGCTGATCGCCGACCAGACGCCGCCCCGCGACGACAAGAAGCACTGGTCGCGCTTCCTCAACCGCGACACGGCGTTCTTCCTCGGCGCGGAGAAGGTCGCGCGGTTCCTCGATTCGCCGGTGCTCTACATCGGGATGCGCCGTGTGGGCCGGGGCCGCTATTCGGTGCGGCTCACGCCGCTCGCGATGCCGCCGTACGAGGCGGGAGGCGCCGCGGACGACACCGCCGATCATGGAGCGCTTCGCGCGGCAACTCGAGCGGTCGATCCGGGAAAGTCCGGCCGACTGGCTCTGGCTGCAGAAGCGATGGAAATACCCGAAGCCCGACCACGCCGAAGCGGAGGGCCGGCGGCGCCGCGCGAAACCGTGATCGAGCGCGCATCGCGCCGCGCGCGCACGCCGGGGCGGAAGCACCGAGGGGGTTCAGGACGCCGTGCGCCACAGCGCAACCGTGGCCAGCCATTCGGACGGGACGTCGGCGAATGCGAGCCACCAGTCGCGCGGTAGGTACGGCGGGGGACCGGCGCGCAGCCGTCGGCGTCGGCGCAAGGTCGACGTCGAGCTCGCCGCATCGGCGCGACGAGACCGTCGCCGGTCGCCTTGCTCATCGCTTCCTTGCACGTCCAGTAGCGAAGGAAGCGTTGCCGGCGCAGGTCCGGCTGCGAAGCTCCGCGAGCGTCGCCTGCTCCGATGCCGTCAGGAATTTGCGCGCGAGCCGATCGGCGCCGGCCTCGCGGTCGCGATGCTCGATGTCGACGCCCACGCGGACCGCTCCCGTCGAGTTGCCGGGCGATCGCCACCAGCGCCACGCCGCGCGTATGCGAGACGTTGAAGTCGATGCGGGTCGCGTCGTCGGCCAGCGCGGGGCGCCCGCGCGCGCCGCGGACGATGGCGACGTCCGCGGGGTCGATGCCGAGCGTGCTGCCCCAGCACCGTGCGCAGCGCGCCGCGTCCCGCCATCCAGCGCTGCCGCAGCGCCTCGGTGCCGAAGCGCGCGGCGCGCGCCCGCTCGGCGGGTGAAAGCTGCATGGCGATTCGGGTGAGGTCGTCGGGGTGCGGTCGAGCTCGCACCACCACAGCGCGACGCCTTCGCCGGGCGAAGGAAGTTCGCGGGGGAGCGAGCTCGCCCGGACCTCGATCGGAGGCGGCGATGTTTGGGGGTCGGATTCAGGTCGGGGGGCGGCATCGTGCCGAGGGCGCATCGTACTTCGTCGATTTGACCGCCGGCAACCGCTTCGGCCAAGATCGGACGCCGTTCGGCGCCGCGCGCAGCAGCGCGATCCGTACGCGGCTGCGGCCGTCGCCGCCGCCCGGCTCGCGCCGTCCGGGGGAAGCCCCTTCATTTCCCCCCTGTTTTCTGCTACAATCCGACCGGATAAGCAGGAGAAATGGGCTGGGCACAGCCCATTTTTTTTTGGCGCGACCCTTTTGCATGGCGATGAACCTCGGCGAACTGCTGGAAAGCACGCTCCCCCCGATGGGGTACGAGCTGGTCGATTGGGAGAGCTCTCCCAAGGGCCGGTACGTCCGCGTCTTCATCGACAAGCCCAAGGGCGTGAGCGTCGAGGACTGCGCGCGCGTCAGCCGCCAGCTGACGCGGGTGTTCGCGGTCGAGAACGTCGATTTCGAGCGGCTGGAGGTGTCGTCGCCGGGTCTCGACCGGCCGCTCAGGAAGGCGGCGGATTTTCTGCGGTTCGCGGGCGAGGAGGCCGAGTTCCGGCTCGCCAATCCCGGCGCGGACGGCAGGCGCATGAAGGGCATCCTGCAGGGCTTCGCGGACGGCGCCGTCGTCGTCGCGACCGCGCAGGGAACGCGGACGATCCCGCTCGCCGACATCGATCGCGCGCGGCTGGTGCCGAAGATCGAGTGGAGAAAGGCAACATGAATCGCGAACTGCTGCTGCTGGTCGACGCGCTTGCGCGCGAGAAGAACGTGGCGAAGGAAATCGTCTTCACGGCGCTCGAGTCGGCGCTCGCGTCGGCGACCAAGAAACGCTTCGCCGAGGAGATCGACGCGCGCGTGTCGATCGATCGCGAGACCGGCGACTACGAGTCGTTCCGGCGCTGGACCGTCGTGCCCGACGAGGAGCACGAGGAGCCCGCGTACCAGATCGCCATCACCGACGCCGGCGAGCGCGGCACCGAGTTGAAGCTCGGCGACGTCATCGAGGAGCCGCTCGAGCCGGTCGAGTTCGGCCGCATCGGCGCCCAGGCGGCGAAGCAGGTGATCCTGCAGAAGATCCGCGACGCCGAGCGCGAGCAGATCCTGAACGACTTCCTCGAGCGGCAGGACAACCTGCTGACGGGCACGGTCAAGCGCATCGAGCGCGGCAACGTGATCGTCGAGTCGGGCCGCATCGAGGGCGTGATCCCGCGCGACCAGCTGATCCCGAAGGAGATGCTGCGCGTCGGCGACCGCATCCGGGCGTACGTGACCAAGATCGACCGCACCGCCAAGGGCCCGCAGCTCATCCTGTCGCGGATCGCGCCGGAGTTCCTGATGCGGCTGTTCGAGCTCGAGGTGCCGGAGATCGAGGAGGGGCTGATCGAGATCAGGGCCGCCGCGCGCGACCCCGGCATCCGCGCCAAGATCGCCGTGAAGTCGAACGACCCGCGGCTCGATCCGCAGGGCACGTGCATCGGCATGCGCGGCTCGCGCGTCACCGCGGTGACCAACGAGCTCGCCGGCGAGCGCGTCGACATCATTCTCTTTTCGGACGACCCGGCGAAGTTCGTCATCAACGCGCTCGCGCCGGCCGAGATCTCGTCGATCGTCGTCGACGAGGAGAAGCACAGCATGGACGTCGTCGTCGACGAGGAGAACCTCGCGATCGCGATCGGCCGGCTCGGCCAGAACGTGCGCCTCGCCTCCGAGCTCACCGGGTGGGAGCTGAACCTGATGAGCGTCGAGGATTCGCAGAAGAAGCACGACGAGGAAGGCCAGCGCCTGCGCCAGCTCTTCATGGACAAGATCGACGTCGACGAGGAAGTCGCCGACATCCTGATCGGCGAGGGCTTCACCTCGCTCGAGGAGATCGCCTACGTGCCGCTGAACGAGATGCTCGAGATCGAGGCGTTCGACGCCGACACGGTCAACGAGCTCCGGAGCCGCGCGCGGAACGCCCTCCTGACCGACGCGATCGTGCGCGAGGAGAACGTCGAGAACGTCGAGGAAGCGCTGCTGAACCTCGACGGGATGGACACCGAGATCGCCAGCGCGCTCGCGATGCACGGCATCACGACGCGCGACGCGCTCGCCGACCTCGCGGGCGACGAGCTGGTCGAGCTGACCGGCATCTCCGAAGAGCGTGCGCAGAACCTCATCATGAAGGCGCGCGCGCATTGGTTCGAAGACGCGCCGGCCGACGCCGAGCCGGCCGGCGCTCGCAGCGGCGCCGACGCGGCACTGACCATCGCGCAAGGCAACAAGAGCAAGCGGGAGAAGCACATGGCGCACACGACAATCGAACAATTCGCGACGGAGCTGAAGCTGCCGCCGGGCGCGCTCATCGAGCAGCTGGCGAAGGCTGGGGTCGCCGGCAAGAACGAAGGCGACGGCCTGTCCGAGCAGGACAAGACCAAGCTGCTCGAATACCTGCAGAAGCAGCACGGCGCCGCGGGCGAGCCCAAGAAGAAGATCACGCTCACGCGCAAGCAGACGACCGAGATCAAGGCCGCCGGCACCACCGGCAAGGCGCGCACGATCCAGGTCGAGGTGCGCAAGAAGCGCGTGTTCGTCAAGCGCGACGAGACCGAAGCGCCGGCGCCGGCCGAGGAGCCCGTGAAGACCGTCGCCGCGCCCGTCATCAGCGTCGAGGAGCTCGCCGCGCGCGAAGCCGAGGAGAAGAAGGCGCAGGAGCTCATTGCCCGCCAGCAGGAGGAAGTGCAGAAGAAGCAGGAGCAGGTGGTCAAGCGCAAGACCAAGAAGGAGCGCGAGGCCGAGGAAGCCGCGGCCAAGGCCGCCGCGGATGCCGAGGCCGCGGCCGCCGAAGCCGCCAAGGCCGCGGAAGCGGCGAAGGCGACGAAATCCGCTGCGGCGAAGACGCCGACCGAGGGGACGCTGCATCGTCCGGCGGCGAAGCCGGGCGAGCGCGCGAAGCCCGTCAAGAAGAGTGGCGCCGGGTTCCAGGAAGAGGCCGCGCGGCGACGCGCGCTGAAGCTCCGCGGCGACGTCACCGGCGGCACCGCCGCCGTCGGCTGGCGCCAGCCGAAGGTCGGCGGCGCGCGACGCCACGACGAGGAGAGCGGCGAGGGTGCGGTGCAGGGCGCGGCCGCGCCGGTCATCCGCGACGTGACGATTCCCGAGACCATCACGGTGGCCGAGCTCGCGCGGAAGCTGTCGGTGAAGGCCGCCGAGGTCATCAAGGCGCTGATGAAGCTGGGCCAGATGGTCACGATCAACCAGGTGCTGGACCAGGAGACCGCGATCATCCTGGCCGCGGAGATGGGCCACAAGGCGCAGGCCGCGAAACAGGACGACCCGGACGCGCTCCTCGCCGAGTCGGAAGCGACCGACGTCGAGGCCGAGCCGCGGCCGCCGGTCGTCACCGTGATGGGCCACGTCGACCACGGCAAGACGTCGCTGCTCGACCACATCCGCCGCACGCGGGTCGCGAGCGGCGAGGCGGGCGGGATCACGCAGCACATCGGCGCGTATCACGTGCAGACGAAGAAGGGCGTGATCACGTTCCTCGACACGCCGGGCCACGAGGCGTTCACGGCGATGCGCGCCCGCGGCGCGAAGGTCACGGACATCGTGATCCTGGTCGTCGCCGCCGACGACGGCGTGATGCCGCAGACGAAGGAGGCGATCGCGCACGCGAAGGCGGGCAACGTGCCGATCGTCGTCGCGATCAACAAGATCGACAAGCCGGAAGCGAACCTCGAGCGCGTCAAGCAGGAGCTCGTCGCCGAGGGCGTGATTCCCGAGGAGTACGGCGGCGAGACGCAGTTCATCCCCGTGTCCGCGAAGACCGGCGAGGGCATCGACGAGCTGCTCGACGCGATCCTGCTGCAGGCCGAGGTGCTGGAGCTGAAGGCGCCGAAGAACGCGCCGGCGCGGGGCATCGTGATCGAATCGCGGCTCGACAAGGGCAAGGGTCCGGTCGCGACCGTGCTCGTGCACTCGGGCACGCTGAAGCGCGGCGACATCGTGCTGGCCGGCGCGGTGTTCGGCCGCGTGCGCGCGATGACCGACGAGAACGGCAAGGCGGTGACGAGCGCCGGCCCGGCCATCCCGGTCGAGATCCAGGGCCTGTCCGACGTGCCGCTCGCGGGCGAAGACGTCATGGCGCTGGGCGACGAGCGCAAGGCGCGCGAGATCGCGCTGTTCCGCCAGGGCAAGTTCCGCGACGTGAAGCTCGCGAAGCAGCAGGCGGCGAAGCTCGAGAACATGTTCGACCAGATGGCCGAGGACGCGATCAAGTCGCTCGCGCTCATCGTCAAGGCCGACGTCCAGGGCAGCTACGAAGCGCTGGCGCAGGCGCTGACGAAGCTCTCGACCGGCGAGGTCAAGGTCAACATCGTGCACGCGGCGGTCGGCGGCATCACCGAGTCCGACATCAACCTGGCGCTCGCGTCGAAGGCCGTCGTCATCGGCTTCAACGTCCGGGCCGACGTCGCCGCGCGCAAGCTGGCCGAGCACAGCGGGGTCGACATCCGCTACTACAACATCATCTACGACGCGGTCGACGAGGTGAAGTCGGCGCTGTCCGGGCATGCTCGCGCCCGACAAGAAGGAAAGCCAGATCGGTCTGGTCGAGGTGCGCGAGGTCTACAAGATCTCGAAGGTCGGCACCGTGGCCGGCTGCTACGTGCTGGAAGGCGTGGTCAAGCGCGGCTCGCGGGTGCGGCTCCTGCGCGACAGCGTCGTGATCCACGACGGCGAGCTCGACTCGCTGAAGCGCTTCAAGGACGACGTGCGCGAGGTCAAGGGCGGCTTCGAGTGCGGCCTGTCGCTCAAGAACTTCAACGACGTCGAAAAGGGCGACCAGCTCGAAGTCTACGAGATCGTCGAAGTGTCGCGGACGCTGTAGCAAGCAGGCTGATACAGACCCCGACATGAGCCGCTTTGGACGAGACGGCCCCGGATACTAGGCGCGAGCCGCGTCGAATAGCTCGCGCATATTCGCAAGGCGAGCAACGACGTAGACGGGGCCGCGTCGAAACCCGAATGGGCAGCGGCTTGGCGGGCGGTCTGCTTTGTCGCCGCTCACTGGTGTGGGATCGACCACACGTCGCTCGCGGCTTCGCGCATCCCATCCCGCCAAGCCGCTGCGCGGCCATGACGGGGTCTGTATCAGCCTGCAGGTGAAGAAGCACTCGCAGCGCGCGCAGCGCGTCGGCGAGCAGATCCAGCGCGAGCTGGCCGAATTGCTGCGCGACGACGTCAAGGATCCGCGCGTGGGGCGCGTCACGATCACGGCCGTCGAAGTGTCGTCGGATCTGTCGCACGCGAAGATCTTCGTCACGCACCTCGCCGGCCGCGAGCACGCCGACGAGGCCGTGCAGGCGCTGCAGCACACGGCCGGATTCCTGCGCCGGGAGTTGTCGCGCCGGATGCAGCTCTACTCGGTGCCGCAGCTCCACTTCGCCTACGACGATTCGATCGAGTCCGGCATGCGCCTGTCGCAACTGATCGACGAGGCCGTCGCGTCCGACCGCAAGCCGGAATCCTGATGACGCCGCCCGGCGCGCAGTCCCGGCCGCGCCGGCGGGTCGATGGCGTGCTGCTGCTCGACAAGCCCGCGGGCCTTTCGTCGAACGCGGCGCTGCAGCGCGCGAAGCGCCTCTACCGCGCGGAGAAGGCGGGCCACACCGGAACGCTCGATCCGCTCGCCACCGGGCTGCTTCCGCTTTGCTTCGGCGAGGCGACCAAGTTCGCGCAGGTGCTGCTCGACGCGCCGAAGGAGTACGTCGCGACCGTGCATTTCGGCGTCGGCGACGACTACCGGCGACGCCGAGGGCGAGGTCGTGCGGACTGCCGACGCGGCGTTCTCGCAGGCGGAGCTCGAATCGGCGTTGGCGCGTTTCGTCGGACCGATCCGTTCAGATGCCGCCGGTGTTCGCGGCGCTCAAGTTCCGGGGCCGCCCCTACTACGAGTACGCGCGCGCCGGCATCGAGGTTCCCCGGGCCGCCGCGCGCGATCGAGATCACGGCGATCGAGCTCGTCGACTGGTCGCCGCCGTCGCGCGGTGGTGCGGATCGCCTGCAGCAAGGGCACGTACATTCGGGTCCTCGCGGAGGACATTGCCGCCGCGCTCGGCTCCTGCGCCCACCTCGCCGCGTTGCGGCGGACCGTCGCCGGACCGTTCGCGCTCGCCGATGCGGTGACGCTCGAGGCGCTGCAGGCGATGGACGAGCCGGCGCGCGACCGGCGCCTGCTGCCGCCCGACGCCCCGCTGTCCGGCGTTGCCGCGGCTCGATGTCGACGCGACGACCGCACGGGCTCTCGTCGCGGGCCGCATCGGGGTCTCCCCGGCGGGCGCTTCCGGCATGTACCGGTGCTACGGACCCCAGGGGCGATTCGTGGGGCTGGTCGAATCGGCGGGCGGGGCGCTGCGTTCGCTGCGTCTCGCGCGCACGGATACGCTGGCGGAGCCCGGCGCGGTCCGACCCACTACCCGGAGCCCTGAGCAATTGAATCCTAAGCGTTTTCCAGTGTAGAATGCTTGTTTCCGCCGAGAGCATCCGCCGATGGGCTACGTCGCATTCGCGACGAATGGCGGGATGCGGCGAATTCAACGCCGGGGCCGCTGCCGGTCCCGTGCGCATTTCACGATCGAAGGACGACGACAATGGCAGTCACCGTGCAAGAAAAGGCGAAAGTCATCGCCGATTACCAGCGAATCAAGGGCGACACCGGTTCGCCCGAAGTGCAGGTCGCGCTGCTCACCGCGCGCATCAACGGCCTCAACGATCATTTCAAGGCCAACGTGAAGGACCACCACTCGCGGCGCGGCCTGCTGCGGATGGTGTCGCGTCGCCGCAAGCTGCTCGACTATCTGAAGTCGCGCAATGCGGACGGTTACCGCACGCTGATCGAAAAGCTCGGGTTGCGCAAGTAGGCGCGCTTGGGTTCTTCCAGCCCGTACTTCCCGCCGCCTTTCGGGTCGCGCAAGCAATGAAACATGCGCGAACGATGCGTCGCCAGGAGCCGGCAATGGGCCCGTCGCCGTCGCGGCAAGTCCCCTGAGAACAACGTCAATGGCCGCGCCTACCGTGCGCGGCCATTGTCTTTTCAACTGAACTGAGCGAATTGAGCGCTGAAACGAGGACAACGTGAACCCCATCAAGAAATCGATTCCCTACGGCCGCCACACCCTGACGCTCGAAACCGGCGAGATCGCACGCCAGGCCGGCGGCGCCGTGCTGGTGAGCCTCGACGACACCGTCGTGCTGGTCACGGCGGTCGCACGGCAGGACGCGAAGGCCGGCCAGGACTTCTTCCCCCTGACCGTCGACTACCAGGAAAAGACCTACGCCGCCGGCAAGATCCCCGGCGGCTTCTTCAAGCGCGAAGGCCGCCCGTCGGAGAAGGAGACGCTGACCTCCCGCCTCATCGACCGGCCGATCCGGCCGCTCTTTCCCGACGGCTTCTACAACGAAGTGCAGGTCATCGCGACCGTCATGTCGGTCGATCCCGAGATCGATCCCGACATCCCGGCGATGATCGGCGCGTCGGCGGCGCTGATGCTCTCCGGCGTTCCGTTCAACGGCCCGATCGGCGCCGCGCGCGTCGGCTACGTCGACGGCCAGTACGTGCTGAATCCGACCAAGACCGAGCTCACGACGTCCGCGCTCAATCTCGTCGTCGCCGGCACGGAAGCGGCGGTGCTGATGGTCGAGTCGGAAGCGAACGAGCTGCCCGAGGAAGTCATGCTGGGCGCCGTCGTGTTCGGGCACCAGCAGCAGCAGGCCGCGATCGGCATGATCCACGAGCTGATCGAAGCGGGCGGCAAGCCGCTGTGGGACTGGAAGCCGGCCGCGAAGGACGAGGCGATGATCGCCAAGGTCACGGCGGTGGCCGACGCCGCGCTGCACGAGGCCTATCAGCTGCGCTCCAAGCAGGCGCGGCAGCAGCGCCTGAAGGACATCTACGCCAAGGTCGCCGCAGAATGCATTCCCGCCGACGCGCCGGGGGGCTACGCGAACGAAGTCAACAATTTCGTGTTCGAGCTCGAGTCGAAGATCGTGCGCAACCAGATCCTGTCCGGCGAGCCGCGCATCGACGGCCGCGACACGCGCACCGTGCGTCCGATCACCATCCGCACCGGCGTGCTGCCGCGCACGCACGGCTCGGCGCTGTTCACGCGCGGCGAGACGCAGGCGATCGTCGTCGCGACGCTCGGCACCGCGCGCGACGAGCAGCGCATCGACGCGCTGATGGGCGAGTACACCGACCGCTTCATGCTCCACTACAACATGCCTCCGTACGCGACCGGCGAGACCGGCCGCGTCGGCACGCCGAAGCGCCGCGAGATCGGCCACGGCCGCCTCGCCAAGCGCGCGCTGCTCGCCGTGCTGCCGACCGCCGAGGAGTTCGCGTACTCGATGCGCGTCGTCTCGGAGATCACCGAATCGAACGGCAGCTCGTCGATGGCCTCGGTCTGCGGCGGCAGCCTCGCGCTGATGGACGCCGGCGTGCCGACGAAGGCGCACGTCGCGGGCATCGCGATGGGCCTCATCAAGGAAGGCAACCGGTTCGCCGTGCTGACCGACATCCTCGGCGACGAGGATCACCTCGGCGACATGGACTTCAAGGTGGCCGGCACCGACCGCGGCATCACCGCGCTGCAGATGGACATCAAGATCCAGGGCATCACCAAGGAGATCATGGCGGTCGCGCTGTCGCAGGCGCGCGAGGGCCGGATGCACATCCTGCACCTGATGCAGGAAGCGCTGCCGCACGCGCGCACCGAAGTCTCGCAGCACGCGCCGCGGATGATGACGTTCAAGATCAACCCGGAGAAGATCCGCGACGTGATCGGCAAGGGCGGCGCGGTGATCCGCGCGCTGACCGAGGAGACCGGCACGACGATCGACATCCAGGACGACGGCACGATCACGATCGCGTCGGTCAACGCCGACGCGTGCAACGTCGCGCGCAAGCGCATCGAGGACATCACCGCCGAAGTCGAAGTCGGCCGGATCTACGAAGGCACGGTGCTGCGCCTGCTCGACTTCGGCGCGATCGTCCAGGTGCTGCCGGGCAAGGACGGCCTCCTGCACATCTCGCAGATCGCCAAGGAGCGCGTCAACCAGGTCTCCGACTACGTGAAGGAAGGCCAGATCGTCCGCGTCAAGGTGCTCGAAGCCGACGACAAGGGCCGGCTGCGCCTGTCGATGAAGGCGGCGGCGGAAGACGCGGCGGCGCCGGCGCCGGCGCCCGTCGCGGCGCCTCGGAGCCGACGCCGGCGGCGTAGTCGACCGCGCAAGGCGGAAAGGGGGCGCCTCGCGGCGCCCTTTTTCCGGACGGGTCGGCGCGGTGTGCGGAGCGAGGATACCGCCCGGCCGCAGCATGGCGCAGCTGGCACGCCCTGAGCGTTTCGACGTATCTCCGACCGCAACGGAGACTCGCCATGACCGATCCTTCCACCCGCATCGAGCGCGACACGTTCGGCCCGATCGAAGTTCCGGCCGACCGGCTGTGGGGCGCGCAGACGCAGCGCTCGCTCGAGCACTTCCGCATCTCGACGGAGAAGATGCCGGAGCCGCTGATCCGCGCGCTCGCTGATCGTCAAGCGCGCCGTCGGCGCGCGTCAACGCGGCGCTGGGCACGCTGCCGCAGCCAGACGGCCGACGCGATCGTCGCCGCGGCCGACGAGGTGCTCGCCGGGCGGCATCGCCGGCGAATTTCCGCTCGCCGTCTGGCAGACCGGATCGGGCACGCAGACCAACATGAACGTCAACGAGGTGCTCGCCAACCGCGCGTCCGAGCTCCTCGGCGGGCCGCGCGGCGAGGGCCGGCTCGTGCATCCGAACGACGACGTCAACCGCGGGCAGTCGTCGAACGACGTCTTCCCGACGGCGATGAACGTCGCCGCGGCCGAGGCGGTGACGCGCAGCCTGCTGCCGGCGCTGACCGCGCTGCGAGGCGACGCTGGCGGCGAAGGCCGAGGCCTTCGCCGACATCGTCAAGATCGGCCGCACGCACCTGCAGGACGCGACGCCGCTGACGCTCGGCCAGGAGTTCTCGGGCTACGTGGCGCAGCTCGCGCACGCGTGGGCGCACATCGAGGCGGCGCTGCCGCACGTGTGCGAGCTCGCGCTCGGCGGCACGGCGGTCGGCACCGGGCTCAACACGCACCCGGAATTCGGCGAGCGCGTCGCCGCCGAGATCGCCGAGTTCACCGGGCTGCCGTTCGTTACCGCGCCGAACAAGTTCGAGGCGCTCGCGGCCCACGACGCGCTGGTGCACCTGCACGGCGCGCTGCAGGCGCTCGCCGGCGCGCTGATGAAGATCGCCAACGACGTGCGCTGGCTCGCGAGCGGGCCGCGCTCCGGCCTGGGCGAGATCACGATTCCCGAGAACGAGCCGGGCAGCTCGATCATGCCGGGCAAGGTCAACCCGACGCAGTGCGAGGCGCTGACGATGGTCGCGGCGCAGGTGATGGGCAACGACGTCGCCGTCGGCATCGGCGGCGCGTCCGGCAACTTCGAGCTCAACGTCTACAAGCCGCTCATCATCCACAACGTGCTGCAGAGCGTGCGGCTGCTCGCCGACGGCATGGCGAGCTTCGACGAGCACTGCGCGCGCGGGCATCGAGCCCGACCGCGAGCGCATCGCGGAGCTCGCTCGAGCGCTCGCTGATGCTCGTCACCGCGCTCAACCCGCACATCGGCTACGACAAGGCGGCCGAGATCGCGAAGAAGGCGCACCGCGAAGGCACGACGCTCAAGGCCGCGGCGCTGGCGCTGGGCTACGTCGCCGAGGACGAGTTCGACGCCTGGGTGCGGCCCGAGGCGATGGTCGGCCGGGCGAGTAGCGCGCCTTAGCCCGCGCGCGGCACCGAACCGTTCCGGCAAGCAGCCGGATCGCGTCGCGATTCGACCAGGAGAAGCACTTCGCCGCCGCCTCCTCCCAGGGGAGCCAGAGGTACGGCGCGATGCTCGCGCGGATCGAGCGCGCACGGCGACGGGCGCCGGCAGCGGCAGCGCGAACACGTGCTCGGTGTTGTGCGTCGTGCCCGGCGCGTAGCGATGGCGCCAGCGCGGATAGATCTCGTAGACGTTCGAGAGGTTCCAGTCGACGAGCCCGCCGTGCGCCGCGGCGTCGATGCCCGTCTCCTCGAGCAGCTCGCGGTGCGCGGTCTCGCGCAGCGTTTCGCCCGGCTTCCTGGCTGCCGGTCACCGATTGCCAGAAGCCGGGAGCGTCGGCGCGCTCGATCAGGAGCACGTCGAGATCGCGCGTGGCGACCAGCACCAGCGTCGAGACGGGGATCTTGTACGGCAACGGATCAGCGGACGGACATCAGCCGACGCTCAGCTGACAAAAACCCAGAACGGCTTGTGCCGCTCGCGCCAGTAGTCGGAGGCCTCGGCGAGGATGTCCTCGAACGTCGTCCAGTCGATCCCGTGCGCTTTCCGGTAGGCGGCCGAGTTCGACAGCGCGATCACGCAGCCGTGCTTGCCGAGCCACTCGCCGTCCTCCACCGAATCGGCGAGCGCGTCCCAGTTGTTGCCGAAGTGCTGCGGCAGCTTGAGGCCCTTCGCCAGCGCCGCGAGCAACGCGACCTTGCTGTCGACGCCCGGCGAGATCGGTCGAATGGAAGCGCAGCTTCGCCGCGGCGGCGGCGGCGGCGAGCGCCTGAGGGTCGCCGCGCAGCGCGTGGACGCCGGCAATTTCGAGATCGTGCAGATCGGGAAGGTTCATGTGCGGATCTTTCGAAACGACCGATAGTGGTCATCGCTGTAGTAGCACGTGTCCGGTGCGGTCGGCTTGCCGCCGCAGACCAGGCGGCGGCCGCCGCGGCTTTTGACGCCGGGCGTGCGCACCGTGTACTCGTGATAGTAGCCGCGCGGCTTCGCGGGCAGGAGCTTCTCGAAGTTGCCGAAGACGACGCCGTCGCGCTCGAACGCGAACGGCCCTCCCTTGCCGATCAGCGCATAGACCTCGCCGCGCCTCCTTGGGCAGGTCGGCGAGCGCAACCTCGGTCGGCGCATCCGGCGTGGTGCGGGCCTGAGCCGTGATCGTGAGGCACGCCAGCGCGCACAGCCAAAGGGCGATGCCGCGCGCTCGCGGCAGAGCGCGGCGCGGCGTCGAGCGTTGCAACGAAGCCACCATTTCAGTCAGGCCTTGACGTGCGCATGGATCCGCAGTTGATGGGGACGCCGCGGCGTGCGAGCCCACCGCCGTCGAGCCGTTCGCGCGTGCTTCTCGACGCCCGGTCGATCAGCTCGCCGGCGCGCGTGAAATCATAAGGCGAGACGTCCACCGGACACAATGGCGGCACGACCGAGATTGCGACCGCGTCGCCCTCGACGGAGTGCCACCCATGACCCTGTCCTCCCCCTCCGCCGGCGATTGTCCGTCAACGGGTCGAGCGGCGCCAGCGCGGGCGGCCGCTCGGTTGGCGCTCAGCCGGCCGGGCGGAGCGAGTCGCTGGCCCGCACGCGAATGTGCAGGTCACGCAGTTGCTGCTCGGTGACGGCGCTCGGCGCGTCGACGAGGAGATCCTGGCCGCGTTGCGTCTTCGGGAACGCGATCACGTCGCGGATCTGGTCGACGCCCGCCATCATCGCGGTCAGCCGGTCGAGACCGAACGCGATACCCCCGTGCGGCGGGGCGCCGTAGGACAACGCGTCGAGCAGGAATCCGAATTTCCGGCGCTGGTCCTCCGGGCTGATCCTGAGCGCCGAGAACACCTTCGCCTGCACGTCCGACTTGTGGATGCGCACCGAGCCGCCGCCGATCTCCCAGCCGTTCAGCACGACGTCGTACGCCTTGGCGATCGCCTGGCCCGGGTCGGTCTCGAACAGCGTCTCGTGGCCGTCCTTCGGCGCGGTGAACGGATGGTGCCGCGCGGCCCACGTCTTCTTCTCCTCGTCGAACTCGAACATCGGAAAATCGACGACCCACAGCGGTTTCCACCCGGCTTCGGCGAGACCGCGCTCGGTGCCGGCCTTTGCCCGCAATGCGCCGAGGGCGTCGTTGACGACCTTCTCGCGGTCGGCGGCGAAGAAGATGAGGTCTCCGCTCGCGGCGCCGGTGCGCTCGAGGATCGCGGCCAGCACGGGCGCGGGGAGAAACTTGACGATCGGCGACTGCAGTCCTTCCTCGTTCGGCTTCGCGGCATCGTTGACCTTGATGTACGCGAGCCCGCCGATGCCGTAGATCTTGACGAACGCCGTGTAGTCGTCGATCTCCTTCCGCGTGAGCGTGCCGCCGCCCGGAAGGCGCAGCGCCGCGACCCGGCCGTTCGGGAGATCCGCCGCGGACCGGAAGACCTTGAAGTCGACCGTGCGCATGAGGTCGGTGAGCTCGGTCAGCTTGAGCGGCACGCGAAGATCCGGCTTGTCCGAGCCGTAATCGTGCATCGCGTCGGCGTATGTCATCACCGGAAACGGGTCGGGCAGGTCCACGCCTATCGCTTCCTTGAACATCGTCCGCACCAGGCCCTCCATGAGGTCGCGGATCTCGAGCTCGTCCAGGAACGAGGTCTCGACGTCGATCTGCGTGAATTCCGGCTGGCGGTCGGCGCGGAGGTCCTCGTCGCGGAAGCACTTGACGATCTGATAGTAGCGATCGAAGCCCGCCATCATCAGCATCTGCTTGAAGAGCTGCGGCGACTGCGGCAGCGCGTAGAACATGCCGTGGTGGATGCGGGACGGCACGAGGAACTCGCGGGCACCTTCGGGCGTCGACTTGTAGAGGACCGGTGTCTCGATGTCGACGAAGCCGTGCGCATCGAGATACTTGCGCGCGGCCATCGCGGCCCGGTGGCGAAGCATCAGGTTCTTCTGCATCGGCAGACGCCTCAAGTCGATCACGCGGTGCTGCAAACGCACGGTCTCCGACAGGTTCTCGTCGTCCAGCTGGAACGGCGGCGTCTGCGCGGTGTTGAGGATCTCCATGTCGTGCGCGAGCACCTCGATCTCGCCGGAGACGAGGTTCGGATTGGCGCCGCCTTCGGGCCGCAGCCGCACCTGTCCCGTGACGCGGATCACGAACTCGTTGCGCAGCGACTCCGCGGCGGCGAACGTGGCGGTGCGGTCCGGATTGAAGACGATCTGCACGAGGCCCTCGCGATCCCGCAGGTCGACGAAGATGACCCCGCCGTGGTCGCGGCGCCGGTGCACCCAGCCCATCAGGGTGACCGCCGTTCCGAGATGGCGGCGGTCGATGCGTCCACAATAGTCAGTGCGTTTCAAAGGATTCTCCGGCGTGCGTTGCGGGCAGTTGCGTTCGAAGCGAATCGGGTCGGAACGGGCAGGACGGACGTGCCGCGGCGCGGCCACGCAGCGTTCCGTCGCCCGGTCAATTTCGGGAACGGACGGCGGCAGGAAGCGGCGCGGGCGGCACCGGTGCCTGGCGACGGCGGCGCGGCGAGACGACGCCCATCGAAATGATGTACTTGAGCGCATCGTCGACGGACATGTCGAGCTCGCGCACCGCGCTCTTCGGGACCATCACGAAGTAGCCGCCGGTCGGGTTGGGTGTCGTCGGAACGTAGACGCTGATGTGCTCGCCCGGAAGGTGGTCGACGACCGCCTCCGCTGGCGCGCCGGTCAGGAAGGCGATCGTCCAGCAGCCGGGACGCGGGAACTCGACGAGCAGCGCCTTGCGGAACGCCGTGCCCTGATCGGAGAGCACGGTGTCGCTCACCTGCTTCACCGACGAGTAGATCGACTTGACGAAGGGGATGCGTCCGAGCAGGCCCTCCCAGACCAGGATGAGCCGCTGGCCGAAGAAGTTGGCCGCGAAGACGCCGGTGACGAACAGGATGAGGAAGCTCATGAGGACGCCGAGACCGGGGATGTGAAAGCCGACGAGCGCCTCGGGGCGCAGCCGCTCCGGCACGAGCAGGAGCGTCTGGTCGAGCGTCGATACCAGGAAGTTGATCACCCAGAGCGTAATGCCGAGCGGCACCCAGACGAGCAGGCCGGCAATCAGGTAGCGCTTCATCGTTCCTGGCGACGTGCTAGGTCGCGGCCGGAGTGGCCCCGGACTTCGCGGCGGTGCCGGACGCGTCCGATTTGGTCTCGGACTTGGTCTCGCTCTTCGCCGCGGATCCCGATTCGTCCTTGCCGCCGGACTTCGCTGCGCCTTCGCTCGTCGCCCCGCTTTCCGTCGCAGGGGCGCCCTCGGGCTTCGCCGGCGCCGGCTTGCTGCCGCCCTTGAAGTCGGTGGCATACCAGCCGCTGCCTTTCAGCTGGAACCCCGCGGCCGACAGCTGCTTGACGAGCGCGTCCTTGTGGCAGGACGGGCACGTGAGCAGCGGCGCATCGGAAAACTTCTGCAAGGCCTCGACGTCGTGGCTGCACGCCGAGCATCGGTATTCGTAAATGGGCATCGCAATCTCGCCGGTTCGCCAAAGCGCTTGATTAAAAAAGGAATATTATACCCGAATCGAAGCGTTGCGCCGATGGGGCCCGGGCGGGCCGGCGACCGGGCGCGACCGCGGCAACAATTCCCGTTCCTCCGCGCGCAACGCGCGTGGAATTCATTACACTGTGCGCCCCGATCCGGAGCGAGAACGAGCGATGAGCGTCGAGTGGATTTGGTGGATCTGCGCCGCGATATTGATCGGCGCGGAGCTCCTGTCGGGAACGTTCTACCTCCTTGCCATCGGCATCGCGGTCGCTCTGGGCGGCGCCGCGGCGTGGGCAGGTGCGTCCGTGCCCATCCAGTTCGGGATCGCCGGCGTGCTCGGTGTCGCGCTGACGATCGCAGCGCACCGCTGGCGCCTCGCGCGGGCGTCCCCGCCGCCGCAGCCCTCGCTCGACGTCGGACAGGCCGTGCAGGTGGAAACGTGGAAGGACGACGGCACCGCGCGTGTCCACTACCGCGGCTCGACGTGGGACGCCGAGCTCGAGTCACCCGCCGTGCCGCGCGCGGCGACACTCTTCATCGTCGCCACCCGCGGCTCGCTCCTGATCCTGTCCGACCGCCGTCCTTCTGTCTGACGGGGGACGCGGGCGCCCGCCATGCTGGACCCAACGCCGGAGGCAATTTTCATGTGGCTCGGTTCGTCGCTCTTCACGATCGCACTCTTCGTCGTCGCCATCATCATCATCTCGCGCGCGATCCGTGTCGTGCCGCAGCAGCACGCCCTCGTCATCGAGCGGCTCGGGCGTTTCTTCGCGGTGCTCCAGCCGGGCCTCAATTTCGTCATCCCCTTCGTCGACCGCGTGGCGTACAAGCATGACCTGCGCGAGATCCCGTTCGACGTGCCGAGCCAGATCTGCATCACCAAGGACAACACGCAGCTCCAGGTGGACGGGATCCTGTACTTCCAGGTCACGGACCCCCGGCTCGCTTCGTATGGCTCTAGCAATTTCCAGGTGGCGATAACGCAGCTCGCGCAGACCACGCTCAGGAGCGTCATCGGCCGCATGGAGCTCGACCGGACGTTCGAGGAGCGCGACCACATCAACGGCCTCGTCGTCGCGGCGCTCGACCAGGCCGCGGGCAACTGGGGCGTGAAAGTCCTGCGGTACGAAATCAAGGACCTGACGCCGCCGAAGGAAATCCTGCACGCGATGCAGGCGCAGATCACGGCCGAGCGCGAGAAGCGCGCCGTGATCGCGACCTCCGAAGGCAAGCAGCAGGAGCAGATCAATCTCGCCAACGGGGCGCGCGCCGCGGCGATCGCGAAATCCGAAGGCGAGAAGCAGGCCGAGATCAACCAGGCGCAGGGTCACGCCGCGGCGCTCCTCGCGATCGCGGAGGCGAACGCCAAGGCGATCCGGCAGGTGGCCGAGTCGATCGAAGCCCCCGGCGGGCTGCAGGCGGTGAACCTCAAGGTCGCGGAACAGTACGTTGCGGCATTCGCCAACATTGCCAAGACCAACAACACGGTGATCGTGCCGGCCAACCTCTCCGATCTGGCGGGGCTCATCACCTCGGCAATGACGGTGTTCAAGGCGCAGCCGAAGTGAGACTGCCGAATCCGCCGCGCAGGGCGGCACAGCGAAGGAGATTGCCGACATGCAGTTGAAGGACAGCACGTTCATCGTCACCGGCGGCGCGTCGGGCCTCGGCGCCGCGACGGTCCGCATGATTGTCGCCGGCGACGGCAACGCGGTGATCGCCGACCTCAAGGAAGCGGAGGGGCAGGCGCTGGCCAGGGAGCAGGGCGCTCGCGTGCGCTTCGTGCGCACCGACGTGACCGACGAGGCGTCCGCCAAGGCCGCGGTCGCGGCGGCCGTCGACGGCTTCGGAGCCTTGCACGGGCTCGTCAACTGCGCCGGCATCGTCCATGGCGAGAAAGTCGTCGGCAAGGAAGGGCCTCACGCGCTCGCGAGCTTCGTGCGCACGATCAACATCAACCTCATCGGCACGTTCAACGTGGCGCGGCTCGCCGCCGAGGCGATGGCCCGGAACGCGTCCAATTCGGAGGGCGAGCGCGGCGTGATCGTGAACACGGCGTCGGTCGCCGCGTTCGACGGTCAGATCGGGCAGGCCGCGTACAGCGCGTCGAAGGCGGGCATCGCCGGCATGACGCTGCCGATGGCGCGCGACCTCGCGCGAAACGGCATCCGGGTGATGGCGATCGCCCCGGGAATCTTCGAAACGCCGATGGTGGGCCAGATCGCGCCCGAGATCGCGGAAGCGCTGGGCAAGATGGTGCCGTTCCCGCCGCGGCTTGGCCGGCCTTCGGAATTCGCGTCGCTCGTGCGCGAGATCATCCAGAACGTCATGCTGAACGGCGAGGTGATCAGGCTCGACGGCGCGATCCGCATGGCGCCGAAGTGACGCCGGGCGCCGTCACGGCGCGATAGGAATCGTCACCCGCGCGACCGTGCCGCCACCCCCGCGCGGCAGAAGGTCGAGCGTTCCGCCGTGGAGCCTCGCGATGCGCTCGACGATCGCGAGGCCGAGCCCGGCGCCGGCGACCCCCGCCGCGTCCGCGCGCGCCGCGGAGGCGCGCGTGAACGGCTGCTTGAGCCGCTCGACTTCATCGGGCGCGATGCCCGGTCCACGGTCGGCGACGTCGAGCACGACGCTCCCGTCCGCGGCCCGCGTCGACACGTCGACGGGCGGCGCACCGTAGGCGATCGCATTGTCGACGAGGTTCGCGAGGAGCCGCGAAAACGCCGTCGGCCGCAGCGGGACGAGCGGCAGCGCGCCGGGCGCGAAGCGAACGTCCTTGCCGGCACGCACATAGCGGTCGACGAGCGACTCGACGATGGCGTTGACGTCAGTGGGCTCGCGCGCGGCGTCCTCGTCCGTCCGCGCGAACTCGAGGAACTGGCCGATGATCCGGTCCATCTCGCCGATGTCGTCGACCATGCCGGTGCGCGTGGCCTCGTCCAGCGTCTGCATCTCGATACCCAGCCGAAGCCGCGCGAGCGGCGTGCGCAGATCGTGGGAGACGCCGGCGAGCAGCAGCGCGCGGTCCTGTTCGAGCTGGCGCAGGTTCGCCGCCATCCGGTTCACGCCGCGATTGAGCGTCGCGATTTCCGACGGGCCGTTCTCCGGCAGCGGCGGCGGCGTTTCGCCGCGGCCGACCCGTTCGACGGTTGCGGCGAGCTCGCGCAGCGGACGCGCGAGGTAGCGCGCGAAGACGAACGCGGCGGCGAGCAGCACGGCCGCCAGCATCAGGCTCCACAGCGCGGCGCGCGAAGGGTGATCCTCCGGCAGCTCGCGCGGCGGCAGCGGAAACCCGACCCAGTAACCCACGCCGGCCGCTTCCACCCGGACGAGAAAGACCCCGCGACCGGGCGCGACGCGCAGCTCGGTGCCCTGTCCCAAGGCTTCGCGCAGTCGCGCCTCGAGCGGCTCGAGGAGCGGCGGCACCGGGGCGCGGTTGATGAACGGGCGCTCGTTTTCGGGCACGATGCGAACGCCGTACTCGCGGCCGATCCGGCCGATCGACTCGCGCCGCTCGGGCGTGTCGTTCGCCTCGAGCGCCGCGCGCACCGCCTGCAGCTGCACGATCTTGGTGTCGCTGAACTGGCGGGCGAGGAGCGACAGGCGGTCCTGCCGGAAGAGGAGGATCGTCGCCGCGAGCGCGACGGCCACCACCGCGAGCAGCAGCAGCGCCAGACGGCCGAACAGCGATCGCGGCAGCAGCGTCAAGGCGCCTCGTCCGTGGAGCTCGCGCCCGCTTCGCCGTCGTCCGGCATGAACACGTAGCCGAATCCCCAGACGGTCTGGATATAGCGCGGATTCGCGGGATCGGGCTCGATCAGCTTGCGCAGGCGGGACACCTGGACGTCGATCGCGCGGTCGAACACGTCGTGGTCGCGGCCGCGCGCGAGCAGCGTCAGCTTCTCGCGGGCGAGCGGCTGGCGCGCGTGCTGCGCGAACACCTTGAGGAGCGAAAACTCGCCGGTCGTGAGGTGGGTCGTGGCGTCGCCCCTGACGAGCGTGCGGGCGGCGAGGTCGAGCACGAACGGTCCGAACGCCATCTTCCCGTCGCCCGCGGGTGCGCCGGGCGCGAGCCGCTCCGTCTGCCGCCGCAGGACCGCCTGGATGCGCGCGACGAGCTCACGGGGGTTGAACGGCTTCGGGAGGTAGTCGTCGGCGCCCATCTCGAGTCCGACGATGCGATCGATGTCCTCGCCCTTCGCCGTCAGCATCACGATCGGCACGCCTTCTCCCGCAGCGCGCAGCCGGCGGCACACGGCGAGCCCGTCCTCGCCGGGCAGCATGAGATCGAGCACGACGAGGTGCGGCGGATCGCGCTGCAGCTTCTTGTCGAGGTCGCGCGCGTCGGGGAGGGTGGCGACCTGGAATCCCTGCTCGGCAAGATAGCGCGACAAGAGATCGCGCAGGCGAACGTCGTCGTCGATGACGAGAATCTTGGGCGCGGCAGGCTTGGCAACCATGATCGAGAGTAACGGCGGGCGCGCCGACCGGGGCGGCGCGATGTGTAACCGATTGTAACGCCGGCCCCCCCATGCAACGTCCGGTTGCAAATCGGCCTTCCGTCCCGCGAACGCACGCCGATAATGGAGTCCAAGTCACAGGAGCCGCAGAATCGCTGTGGCGCCGCAATCACCGAAAGGAAACGATATGACGTCCCACCGCAGGTTCCGCACGATCGCCGGGGTCGCCGCTTTCGCGTTGGCGACGGCATTCGGCGTGCAAGCCGCCTCGGCGCAGCCCGCCGGCGGCCCGCATGGCCATCACGGCATGGCCGGCCCCGACGAGATGATCGGGCATCTGATCGCAAGCGCGAAGTCGCAACTCAACCTCAACACGAGCCAGCAAGGCATGTTCGACACGGCCGTCGCCGACAGCAAGGCGGCGTTCCAGTCCGGACGGGCGCTCCATCAGAAGGTCCGGGACACGCTGAACGCCGAGCTTGCGAAGACCGAGCCCGACCTCGCGGCCGTGGCGGCGGCGGGCGATGCGGCCATGGACCAGGGCCGCGCGCAGCGCAAGGCGATTCGCACCGAATGGCTCGCGCTCTACGCCACGTTCACGCCGGACCAGAAGGCCGTCGTGAAGGACATGCTGCAGAAGCGCCTCGCGAAATCCGATTCGATCAGAGAGAAGATGCGCGAGCACTTCAAGGGCTCGCGTGGTACGGCGGGATAGACCGCACTGCGACATCCCCGATCTGCGGATGGAAAGAGCCCGGCCTCGCGCCGGGCTCTTTCATTTCGCGCCGCAGGCGTGATCGGCCGGCAGGGCGGCACGCATTCCGATCGCCTCTTCCGCGGCGCTCCTGAGGGCCGCGGCGACGACGGGCTTCACCAGCAGCTTCACCCCGGCGGCGCGCACTTCGTCCTGCGCGGCGCGGCTCGTGTCTCCCGAGACGACGATCGCCGGAATTCCGGCGCCGAGCCGGGATCGGATGCGGGAGATGGCTCCGATCCCCGATTGTCCGTCCGCGAGGCGCAGATCGGCGACGATCAGATCGACCGCGGCACCGTTGCTGCCGGCGCGATCCGCGACCGTGGCGAGTGCGCTGCTGGCATCGGGACCACCCGAAGCGACCGCGTTCCACGACGCGAACAGCGCATGCATCGCCGCCACGACCGCGGGATCGTCGTCGACGACGATGACGCGGCGGCCGGCGAGCGCCGACGAATCCCGGGCCCGCGGCGCCTGCCGCGACGGAACGCGGGCGCGGGTGTCGGCGTTCGCGCGCGGCACGGTGATCGAGAAGCGGGAGCCCCGGCACGGTGCCGAGGCGAGCTCGATCGGGTGCTCGCAGAGCGCCGCGAGCCGGCGCACGATCGCGAGGCCCAGGCCCATGCCGCGTCCGCCGACATGATTGCGCGATGCCGTCGGCAACTGCACGAATTCGTCGAAGATGCGCATGGAGTCGCCCTTCGCGATGCCCACCCCCGAATCGATCACGTCGAGCCGGATATACGCCCCCCGCCTTCGAGCGCCGATCAGCACGCCGCCGGCCGGCGTGTAGCGCAGCGCATTGGCGAGCAGGTTGCGCAGCACGCGCTCGAGCAGCGTCGGATCGGACTCGACGGCCATGCGAGTGGGCACGATCGAGAGCGCGAGCCCCGCTGCGGTCGCCTGCGGCGCGAAATCCGCGGCGAGCCGCGCGAAGATCGGCTGCAGCGGGACGACGGTCGGCGCCGGTCGCAGCGCGCCGGCATCGAGTTGCGACAAGTCGAGGAGTTGCGCAAAGAGGTGCTCGAGCGCTTCGACGGACGTGCGGATGCTCGCCACCAGCGGCTTGACGCCCGGGTCGCGCACCTTGGCGGCGAGCGCGGCCGCGAAGAGCCCCATCGCGTGCAGCGGCTGGCGCAGGTCGTGGCTCGCCGCGGCGAGAAACTGGCTCTTGGCGAGGCTCGCGGTCTCGGCGGCGGCGCGCGCCGCGAGCGCAGCTTCGGTTTGCGCTTTGAGCTCGCGGATGAGATCCACGTTTTCGTAGCGCATCATGAGCGATTGGGTGATCACGCGGTTGACCTGGCGCCCGAACGCCAGGACGAAAACCAGCACGACGCCGAGCACGCCGGCGGTGAACCAGTGGACCTGGTCGCCTTCGATCGCCACCCGTACGATCAGCGGCACGAGAACCGCCAGCACGAAGCCATAGAACGACGGCTTGTACACGGCGGTGCGGGACAGGCCGCCGAGGATGACGCCGAACTGGCAGACGATGAACAACGCCTGGTACGCGGGCAGTGTCGGAAACATCGCGACGGCGGCCAAACCCCATAACGCGCCGGCGAGCGTCGACCCGACGACCCAGTATGCGCCCCACCGCGCGGCGTCGCGGACCGGCGGTGCGGCGCTTCGGTAGGCGCGCACCAGCACGCCGCGCCACGCCTGGTTGGCGAGGATGGCCGCCATCCAGGCCGCCATCACCCACGGTGCCTCCTGCTGCCACATGACGCCGCACAGGATGAGCGCGCCGAGCAGCATCGACGCGGTGGTCCGATGCCATGATCCGTAGAGGGTTGCGACCTGATCGGCTCGCGCATGCGCTAGGAGCGACACCCTCGCGTCCGGAGCTCCTGCGGAGGACGCGCGGGCCATGGCGCGGACGGGAAACGGAGTGCGATGCGCCGGCGCGAATGCGCTCGCTTGGCGCCGCTTCAGCGCGCGCTGCGCCCCGGGTCCGGCCGTCGCGGCGCAAGCGTGTCGACGCTGATGCCGCGGCTCGCGAGCAGCGCGATCGCCTCCGTGCGGGATCGCACGCGCAACACCTTCAGGATCGCGCTGACGTGGACCTTGACCGTTCCCTCCGAGAGCGTCAGGTCGCGGCAGATGAGCTTGTTGGGCTTGCCCTGGACCATGAGCTTCAGCACGTCGGTCTGCCGTGCGGTGAGGCCGAGCTCGCCTCCTTCGACGTGCACGCCATCGCCGTGCGGCGTCGGCGATGCGTCGGACGGCAGATAGACGCCGCCGTCGAGAACGTGCCGGATCGCGGCGAGCAGCGCCTCGGCATTGGCGCTCTTCGGGATGAAGCCCTGCGCACCGGCTCCGAGCGCCGCCAGCACGGTCGCGCGGTCGTGCGTCGCGGACAGCACGACGATCGGCACGCCCGGGTAGTCGAGCTTGAGGTCGTTCAGCACATCGAGCCCGCGCGCTCCAGGCAATGCGAGGTCGAGCAGGATGAGCGCGATGTCCGGCTCGTTGTCGAGCAGCTCGGTGGCCTCGGCCGAATCTCGCGCGGCCAGCAGCGCAACGCAGGGGTCGAATTGCGGGAGCAGCTGCGCGAGGGCCTCGGCGATCAAAGGGTGATCGTCGATCAGGAGAATCTTCATGCGCCCCTCCCCGGTAGCGTTTGCCCGCCCGCTGCGCCCCTCTTTTGCATCGCGGGTCGTGGGACGGACACTAGCCGCAATGCCCGGGGGAGGACACCTGTAGGAACCTACAGGGTGGTGAGGGCCGGGTCAGCCGTCCCTGCCGAGCGCCGCCTGCTGTTCCTCGAGCTCCTTGCGCAACGCCCGCAAGCGGGCCTCGACGACGGACGTCTGGTAGAAATCGCCGTCGTTCGCCTTCGACGCGAGCTCGAACTGGCGCACGGCTCCCTTGAAGTCCCCCTGCCAGGCGTAGAACTCGCCCTGGTGCCGGTGTTCCTGCTGCTTCTGGCCGAGCTCCGCGTACGTCTGGGCGGCGATCCGGTGCAGCGGTCCGTCCTGCGGGAAGCGCAGGAGCTCGGCATCGAGGAACGTCGCGGCCTCGCGGGCGCGTCCGGCCTTCATCAGCGCCTG
Organism: uncultured beta proteobacterium; assembly: GCA_963724545.1. Taxonomy (GTDB): domain Bacteria; phylum Pseudomonadota; class Gammaproteobacteria; order Burkholderiales; family Casimicrobiaceae; genus CAIWHR01. Next base: position 43,085 of record CAVRVC010000009.1, on the reverse strand, counting down.
CGGGTAGTCGTAGATCAGCTGCAGCTTGTTCGGATAGCGGGCGAGCGCCGACTTGAAGCGCGCGATGGCGAGGTCGAGCTTGCCCGATTCCATCAGCACGTGCCCGGCCATCGCCTCGATCATCGGATGCGGCGGGGCGATCTTCTCCAGCGCCCCGAGCTCGGTCAGCGCCTGCGGATATTCCTCGTTCCGGAGCAGCGACGCGACGAGGCCGTAGCGCGCCGCGACCTCGTCGTTGAACTTGCGATCGGCGAGAGCGTTCCTGAAATACGCGACGGCTTCCTTGGACGTTCCCGTGTAGCTGCGCAGCAGCGCGCGCACCAGGTGGAATTCGAGTCGAGTCGACGACCTGCCTGTAGGGCTTGCCGAAGGCGCGCGACTGCGCTTCGGCGATGCGTTCGTGCGTGACCGGGTGGCTGCGCAGATACGACGGCGCGCTGCCGTCGGCGAACCGGCTGGACTTCTGCAGCCGGTCCATCATCGTCGCCATCGCGTTGACGTCGAAGCCCGCCGCCTCGAGCCGCTGGAACCCGATGCGATCGGCCTCGTACTCGTTCTCGCGCGTGAAGTTGATCTGCGACTGCATCGCGAGCGCCTGTCCCGAGGCGATCGCCGCCGAAGTGGCTTGCTCCCGACGACGACGATTTCGAGCGCGAGGCCGCGATCGCCAGCGCGAGGCTCGCCAGCATCATCAGCATGGCGTTCTTCTGCGTCGCCATCGACACGCGCCATGTGCCGCTGCGTCACGTGCGTGATTTCGTGCGCCAGCACGGCCGCGAGCTCGGACTCGTTCTGCGTGAGAAGGATGAGGCCGGTGTTGACGCCGATGTAGCCGCCCGGCAGCGCGAAAGCGTTGACGGTGGGATCCGCGACGGCGAAGAACTCGAACTCCTGGCGGTTCTCGGGGATCGCGGCGACGAGGCGATGCCCGAGCTCGTTCAGGTAGTCGTTGACCTCGGGATCCTCGAGGTAGGCGCCGGCGGCCCGGATCTGGCGCATGACCATTTCGCCGATCTTGTGCTCCTGCCCGAGCGAGACGTCGGCCTGCGATTCCTCGCCGAGGTCAGGCAGTGCCGATCCGCGCGCGGGGCGATGGCCGCAGATGCGGCGGGCAGGGGCGCGCTCGCTTCGGGGACGACGCCGTAGATCGCCTGGGCGGCGATGCCCGACCCGAGTGCCGCCGACACGATCGGCTGCAACGCGAGCGCGAGCGCCGTGAGCACGGCGACGGCCCTGCGCGCGGGGCGGCGGGTCGCAGGCATGTCGGCGGTCGGCGGATGGGTCAAGGGAGAGTCCGGGCGTGACGGTGGCCGAGGCTTGAGATTAAGATGCGTCGCGTCAACCGAAGTTCAAGCGAAGGAGAGGTCGTGGCGGGTGCGACACGCAAGGCGACGGGAACCTCGGCAAAGGGAGGCAGGGCGGCAACGGCCGCGCGACAGCGCCGGGCCCCCGGCGACAGACTCCCATTTTACGCATTTCGACCCGGCCGGTCAGGCGCACATGGTGGACGTCGGGGCGAAGCCCGTGACGACAGCGTGTCGCGCGAGCCGCCGGCCGGATCGCGATGCGCCCCGCGACGCTCGCGCTCATCCGCGCGGGAACCGCGAAGAAGGGCGACGTGCTCGGCGTGGCCCGCAGTCGCCGCGATCCAGGCCGCCAAGCGGACCTCGGAGCTCATTCCCGCTGTGCCATCCGATCGCGCTGACGAGCGTCACTGTCGCGTTCGACCTCGATGCCGCTCCGAACGCGGTCGCGATCGAGGTGACCGCACGAAACGCTGGGCCAGACCGGCGTCGAGATGGAGGCGCTCTGCGCTGCTTCCGTGGGCCTCCTGACGATCTACGACATGTGCAAGGCGGTCGACCGCGGGATGAAGATCGAGGCGCTGCGGCTGCTCGAGAAGTCCGGCGGGCGCTCGGGCCACTACAAGGCCAGGCCCGCTGACCGCTCGGGGCCGGCGCCCCCGGGGTCTTGGTCCGGTGGTTGGACCACTTGACCGAATCCGACCCCCGCAGTAGAGTCCGCTCCGACCGCAAGGCCGCCTCCGAAGAGCGGCCGGAGCGCGAGGGCCGCCACCGCCGCGGCGCCGCGGGTCGCGTTGGAATCACGAGGGGGGCGCGTGCCGATCCAGGCAGTGGAGTCGACTCGGCTGTACCGGCAGATCGCCGGTCAGATCGCCACGCTGATCGACAATCGCGAATTCCCCGCAGGCTCGCGGCTTCCGCCCGAGCGCGAGCTCGCCGTGCTGCTCGGCGTCTCCCGGACGTCCGTGCGCGAGGCCATCATCGCGCTCGAACTGGCCGGCCGCGTCGAAGTGCGCGTCGGCACCGGCATCTTCGTCACCGACCCGGGATCCCACCGCAAGCGCGACGCCGGTGCGGCGCCGGTGGACGACGGCGGCGCCGGACCGTTCGATCTTCTCGCCGCGCGCGCGATGATCGAGGGCGAGGTCGCGGCGCTGGCCGCGCGCAACGTCAGGAAGTCGGATCTCGCAGCGCTCCGCGATACGATCGCCCGGATGCGCGAGCACGCCGACGACTTCGCGCGGCGCGACGCCGCCGATCGCGAGTTCCACGTGCTGATCGCCGAGGCGACGCGGAACGGCGCGCTGCCGTCCGCGGTGGCCGGACTCTGGGACCAGCGGCGCGGCGAGCTCTGGACCCGCATCGAGGACCATTTCCACACCCCCGAGCTGCGCGAGAAGACGCTGACCGACCACGAGGCCATCGTGGCGGCGCTCGAGGCGCACGACGCCGACGCCGCGCGGGAGGCGATGCACCGCCATCTGCGGCGCGTCGCCCGCGAATTCCAGCGCCGCTGGGAGGAGACCGGCGGCGGCAGCAAGAGGAGCGGGACGCGCGGCACGGCCAAGCGTCCGGCGAAGAAGTCGACCCAGCAGCACGCCTCGCGGCGTATCCACCAAGGAGGAGCTCCATCATGAACCGATCGACCCGTATTGCCGCGGCGCTGGCCGCGCTCGCGCTCTGCCTGCCGGCGGCGGCGAAGGAATTCCGCTCGTCGGACGTCCATCCCGAGGACTACCCGACCGTGATGGCGGTGAAATACATGAGCGACATCATCAAGCAGAAGACCGGCGGCAAGGACACGATCAAGGTCTACACGATGAGCCAGCTCGGCAGCGAGAAGGACACGATCGAGCAGACGAAGATCGGCGCGCTCGACTTCGTCCGGATCAACGTCGCGCCGATGAACAACATCTGCCCGGAGACGATGGTGCCGACGATGCCGTTCCTGTTCCGCTCGAAGGAGCACATGCGGAAGGTGCTCGACGGCCCGATCGGCGACGAGATCCTGAAGGCCTGCGAGAAGCAGGGCTTCATCGGCCTCGCGTTCTACGACTCGGGCTCGCGCTCGCTGTACACGGTCAAGAAGCCCGTCAAGTCGCTCGCCGACGTCAAGGGCATGAAGATCCGCGTCCAGCAGTCGGATCTGTGGGTCGCGCTGCTGCAGGCGATGGGCGCGAACGCGACGCCGATGCCCTACGGCGAGGTCTACACGGCGCTCAAGACCGGCGTGGTGGACGGCGCCGAGAACAACTGGCCGTCGTACGACACCGCGCGCCACTACGAAGTCGCGAAGTACTACGCGATCACCGACCACTCGATGGCGCCCGAGATGCTGCTGATGTCCAAGAAGGTCTACGACGCGCTGACGCCGGACGAGCAGAAGATCATCCGCGAGGCGGCGAAGGCGTCGGTGCCTTACATGCGCAAGCTGTGGGACGAGAAGGAGCTGGAGTCGCAGGAAGAAGGTCGAGGCGGGCGGCGCGCAGGTCGTCGAGGTCGACAAGAAATCGTTCGCCGACGCGATGAAGCCGGTCTACGACAAGTTCATCACCGATCCGAAGCTGAAGGACATGGTCGCCAAGGTGCAGGCCACGCAATAGCCGCAGTGCCGCGTCCCCGGGGCCCCGCGGGCGGCCCCGGGGGCCATGCCCTCCGCCCGCGCTCCCACCGGTACGCCCATGTTCCTGTCCCGCTTCTGCGCGCCGCTCGCGAAGTACCTGCTGATGGTGGCGGTCTGCGGCCTGATGGCCATCGTCGCCTGCGTGTCGTTCCAGGTGTTCGGCCGCTACATCATGAACGACACGCCGACCTGGGCCGAGGCGCTCGCGCTCGTGCTCGTCATCTGGGTGACGATGTTCGGCGCGGCGGTCGGCGTCCGCGACGCCGGCCACATCGGCATGGAATCGCTGCTGGTGCTCGTGCCCGAGCGCGTGCGCCCCGGATGGAGATCGTCATCCACGGCTTCGTCGGCGTCTTCGGCGCGCTGATGTCGTACAACGGCGCGCTGCTCGCGATCTCGGTGATGGACTACAACATCCCGACGCTGGGCATTCCCGGAAGGCCTGAACCACGTGCCGGTGGCGATCGCCGGCGCGCTGATCCTGCTCTTTTCGATCGAGCACATCGTCGCGATCCTCCACGGCACCGAAGTGGAGCCGGCATGGCACTGACGATCCTGTCGCTGTCGTTCCTCGCGTTCCTGATCCTGGGCGTGCCGGTCGCGTTCGCGATCGGCCTGTCGGCGGTCTGCACGATCCTGTACGAGGGCCTGCCGCTGGCCGTCGTGTTCCAGCGGATGACGTCCGGGATGACGGTGTTCTCGTTCCTGGCGATTCCGTTCTTCATCTTCGCCGGCGAGCTGATGCTCTACGGCGGCATCGCCGATCGCATCGTCGCGTTCGCGAAGAGCCTGGTCGGGCACATCCGCGGCGGTCTCGGCATGTCCAACGTCGTCGCCTGCACGCTGTTCGGCGGCGTGTCGGGCTCGCCGGTCGCCGACGTGTCGGCGATGGGCGCCGTCATGATCCCGATGATGAAGCGCGAGGGCTACGCCGCCGACTACGCGGTGAACGTCACGACGCACGCGGCGCTGGTCGGCGCGCTGATGCCGACGTCGCACAACATGATCATCTATTCGCTGGCGGCGGGCGGCAAGGTGTCGATCGCGGCGCTGATCCTCGCCGGCGTCGATCCCGGCGCTGATCCTGACGTTGTGCAATCTGGCGGCCGCCTACCTGGTCGCGGTCAAGCGCGGCTACCCGGCCGGCAAGTTTCCCGGCTGGGACGTCGGTGCTCTCGGTCGTTCATCGCGTCGGTGCCGGGCCTCTTCGTCGTCGTGATCATCATCACCGGAATCCTGTCGGGCGTGTTCACCGCGACCGAATCGGCGTCGGTGGCCGTGATCTACGCGCTGCTGATGACGACGCTCGTCTATCGCAGCCTGTCGTGGGAGAACTTCCTCAAGGCCGCCGCGAAGGCGGTCAAGACGACGGGGACCATCCTGCTGCTGATCGGCATCTCGGCGACGTTCGGCTATCTGATCAGCCTCTACAGCGTCGCCGATCTGACGGGGAAGGCGCTGGCCGCCGATCTCGACCAATCCGTGGACGATCTTCTTCCTCGTCAACCTGATCCTGTTCGTCCTCGGCACGTTCCTCGACATGGCGGCGACGATCCTGATCTGCACGCCGATCTTCCTGCCGATCTGCCAGAAGCTCGGGATGGACCCCGTGCAGTTCGGGATGGTGATGCTGATCAACTGCGCGCTCGGGCTCAACACGCCGCCGGTCGGCACGACGCAATTCGTCGGCTGCGCGATCGGCGGTGTGTCGATCGGCTACGTGATGCGCACGATCTGGCCGTTCTACGGCGCGCTCATCGCGGCGCTGATGCTCGTCACCTACGTGCCGGCGTTCTCGATGTGGCTGCCGCGAGCGTTCGGCTACCAGTGACGGTCCGCCAGCCGGGCCGATTGACCGTGGAGGTGGGCGGCGTTAGAGTCGCCGCGCGAAGGCGGCGCGAACAGGGACAGGACCGACAGGCGCCGCCGGTCGGATCGATCTGCGGTGGGTGCCGCGTGGTGCGGACTATTGCGCAAACCAGGAGGAAGTACATGAGCACGATGGACAGGTGGACGAAATGCACGCGCCGCGGCGCACTGAAGGCCGGCGCGGCCGGGATCGCTGTGGTGGCAATGGCCGGAATCGGCGCGATTCCGTTCGCATCGGCGCAGGTTCCGGCGATGCCGAAGAGCCCGGTGACGATCAACATCGTCGACGTCGCCGGCAATCTCGCGCTGACGCAGGACGCGATCGAGGAGTACGCGAAGAAGAACCCCAACCTCGTCGCCAAGTTCAACTTCACCAAGGCGCCGGCGCCGGAGCTGCCGGGCAAGCTCAAGGCGATGCAGGGCGCGGGTCGCAGCGACATCGATCTCGTGCTGACGGGCACCGACTTCCTCGCCGCCGGCATCGAGCAGGGATTGCTGATCAAGATCCTGCCCGAATACGCGGCGAAGTTCCCGAACCTGATGGCGAACTACCAGCCCGCCGCGGCGAAGATGCAGGAGCTCGCGACCGACCAGGGCATCACCGTCACGTTCATGCCGGCCGGCCCGCTGGTCGAGTACAACCCGGACAAGGTGAAGCAGGTGCCGACGACGCCGGCCGAGCTCCTCGCCTGGTGCAAGGCCAATCCCAACAAGCTGATCTACGCGCGGCCCGCGAACTCGGGTCCCGGGCCGGACGTTCATCATGGGCTTGCCGTACCTCCTCGGCGACAAGAATCCGAAGGATCCCGGTCAACGGCTGGGAAAAGACGTGGGCGTATCTCAAGGAGCTGAATTCGTGCATCGAGTATTACCCGACCGGCACCGGCGCGGTGATGAAGGAGCTGGGCGAGGGCTCGCGCGACATGACGATGACGATGACCGGCTGGGACATCAACCCGCGCGTGCTCGGCATCGTGCCGAAGAACTACAAGGTCGCGCCGTTCAAGGGAATGACGTGGATCAACGACGCCCACTACATGGTGGTGCCGAAGGGCGTGCCGCCGGAGAAGCTCGCCGTCGTGCTCGACCTGATGGCGTACATGCTGACGCCGGCCGCGCAGGCGTACACCTACGACAAGGGCTACTTCTATCCCGGCCCCGCCGTGAAGGGCGTGACGCTCGCGATGGCGCCGAAGGAAAGCCAGGACGCGATCAAGGAGTTCGGCCGGCCGGAATACGAAGGGTGGCTGACGCAGTTCCCGCACACGCAGTCGCTGCCGCCCGCGGCACAGGTCGAGGCGTTCAAGATCTGGGACCAGCAGGTCGGCGCTCAGAAGACGAAGTAGCGCGCTGCACGTCTGAATGCGCGCCGTCCGTGGCGCGAGTTTCGCGCCACGGACGGAGCGTCCTCGTCGTTCGCTTCACCGCGCGGCGCGGTCCGTTGGCCGGGCCGGGCAAGCCGCATCCTGACGCCAAGGCCGTGGCCACGATGAATTCCGATTTCGAGCGACCTCAAGCTCGACGGCGTGTCACCCGCCGCTTCGCCGGCGCCGGCGGCGCGGCGTTCAACGCGCTGTCCGAGCTGACGATGACGATCAAGCGCGGCGAGTTCATCGCGCTCCTCGGTCCGTCCGGCTGCGGCAAGTCGACGGCGCTCAACTGCATCGCCGGGCTGCTGCCGCTCTCCGACGGGACGATCATGCTCGACGAGACCCGCATCGACACGCTGCCGCCCGAGCAGCGCGGCTTCGGCATGGTGTTCCAGAACTACGCGCTGTTTCCCGCACATGACGGTCGAGAAGAACGTCGGCTTCGGCCTTCGCATGCGCGGCGTGGCGCGGCAGCGAGATCGGCGACGCGTGTGGCCAAGGCGCTGCGGATGGTGCAGCTGACCGGCCAGGAGCACAAGCTGCCCGGGCAGCTCTCCGGCGGCCAGCAGCAGCGCGTGGCCATCGCCCGCGCGATCGTCATCGAGCCGCCGCTGATCCTGATGGACGAGCCGCTGTCCAATCTCGATGCGAAGCTGCGCATCGAGACGCGCGCCGAGATCCGGCGCATCCACACCGAGCTCGGTCGCGCGACCATCTACGTCACGCACGACCAGGACGAGGCGTTGTCGCTCGCCGACCGCATCGTCGTGATGAAGGACGGCGCCGCGCAGCAGATCGCCCCGCCCGAGGACGTCTACCTGCAACCGGCCAACCTGCACGTCGCGCGCTTCATGGGCTACCGCAACGTGCTCGAGCTCGACGTCGCCGGCGAGAGGGCGATCGCGTCACGCTGTCCGGCGCCCGACATCCGCCTCGTCGGCACGCGGAAGCTGCCGCTCTCGGGCGGACGCGCCTGCGTCGCGATTCGCCCGGAGGAGGCGACTGCTCGCCGACGCCGGCGCCGTCAACGCGATCGCCGGCGAAGTGACCAACGTCGAATACTGCGGCCGCGATTCGCTGGTCGACGTCCGCACGCCGGCCGGAACGCTTCTCCACGTCCGCGCCGCGCGGCCGCCGCGCGTGGGCGACACCGCGCACGTGCAGGTTCCGGTCGACCGCGCGCTCGTCTATCCGGTCGCATTAGCCATGGCGACCGCCGCCGCGCCGCTCGCGCGCGAGCCCTTCGATCGAAGCCTGCTGCTGGTCGCGCCGGGGGCGCTGTTCATGCTGCTGCTCTTCGTCTATCCGTTTCTCTACGGGCTGTGGCTGTCGTTCACGCCCAAGGCGGGCGGCGCGCTGGCCAACTACGCGCATTTCTTCACCACCGACAACCTTTGGCCGACGATCGGGACCACGCTCAAGCTCGCGCTGCCGGCGACGCTGATCAACGTCGGACTGGCGCTGCCGATCGCCTTCAAGATGCGGATCAAGACGCCCTATCAGCGCTTCGTCACGACGATCCTCGTCGTGCCGATCACGCTCGGCACCGTGCTCATCGCCGAAGGCATGCTGATCTATTTCGGCCCCAAGGGCTGGCTCGCGCAGTTCCTGCAGTTCTTCCACCTGTACGACGGTGCGATCCGCCTCACGCACAATTTCACCGGCGTGCTCATTTCGCTCGTGGTGTCGGGCTTTCCGTTCGCCTTCCTGCTGATCCTGTCGTACATCACGGGCATCGATCCCGGGCTCGCGCGCGCTGCGGCAACGCTCGGCGCGGACCCGAAGGCCCAGTTCCGCCACATCTACCTGCCGCTGCTCGCGCCGGGGCTCGCCATGTGCTTCTGCCTCGCGTTCGTGCAGGCGTTCTCGGTGTTTCCGTCGGCCGTGCTGCTGGGCTCGCCGGCGGGGCCGACGCGCGTGATCTCGATCGCGGCGTACGAAGCGGCCTTCGAGGTCTACGACTATTCGCTGGCCTCGGCCATCGCGATGATCATGGGCGCGGTCCAGCTCGTGATCGTCGTCGCGGTGCTCGGGTTGCGCAATCTGTTCTATCGCGGCCCGGTGGTCGGGGGCAAAGGCTGATGGCGATGGCCCGCGGCACAGGGATTCCTCGACCGGGCGTGGCGCGGGCTGCTGCTCGGCCTGATGACGCTGTTCGTCGTCAACATCGGTCTCATGATCGCCGCGGTCGCGACGAGCTCGTTCGCGCGGCGCTGGCTCGGCACATGGCTTCCCGACGGCTGGACCACCACGTGGTACACCGCCGCCTGGAAGGAATTCCAGCTGGGCTCGGTGCTCTTCGTTACCGTCGAGGTCGTGCTCGCCGTCGTGCTGTTGTCGCTGCTGATCGGCGTGCCGGCCGCGTACACGCTGGCGCGGCGCAATTTCCCCGGCAAGCGCGCGCTGATGCTTCTGTTCCTGCTGCCGCTGATGGTGCCGCCGATCACGTACGGCATCCCGCTCGCGACCGTGCTGTACCAGGTCCATCTCGCGGGCACGATCTACGGCGTGATCCTCGCCAACCTGATTCCCGCGGCGCCGTTCGTGATCCTCGTCATGACGCCGTTCATCGAGCAGATCGATCCGAACCTCGAATCGGCGGCGCGCGTGTTCGGCGCCGGCACCGGGCGCATCTTCCGGCACGTGCTCGTGCCGCTGCTCGCTCCCGGCATCCTCGCGGCGTCGCTGCTCGTGCTGGTGCGCACGATCGCGATGTTCGAGCTCACGTTCCTCACCGCCGGCTCCGACTCGCAGACGCTGGTCGTCGCGCTGTACTACGCGGTCTTCGCGGCCGGCGTGCGCGCGCCGCAGTCGGTCGACGCGATGGCGATGATCTACATGGGCGTCACGCTCGTGTGGCTGCTGATCGCGCTGCGCTTCGTCAATCCGACGCAGCTCGTCTCGCGCGTCAAGGAACATCCGCAGGGGGTCGCATGAGCGAGACGGGCGAAGCCAAGGCCCGCAGGGCGCGTCGGCTCGCGATTGCGCAGGCGGCCGACAGGTCGTCGTGTCTCCTTACGGCGTCCGCCGTGGAGGCCGCCACGTGAGCGTAGGCCGCCTGTCGTTGTCGACGCTGCCCGGCGTGCCGCCGGAGGTGCGTCGGCCCGACTACGACATCGGCGCCGTCGGGGTCGGCATCATCCATCTCGGGCTCGGTGCCTTTCATCGCGCCCACCAGGCGGTCTACACGGACGCGATCCTGCACCGGCACCCGGAGTGGGGCATCAGCGGCGTGAGCCTCAAGACGCCGCGGGCGATCGCCGCGCTCGCGCCGCAGGACGGCCTCTACTCGGTGCTCGAGCGCGGCACGGCGGGTAGCTCGCTTCGCGTCGTCGGCGCGGTGCGCGAGCTGCTGTTCCTCGGCAACGAGCGCGATCGCGTGCTCGCGCGCCTCGCCGATCCGCGGGTCCGGGTCGTCTCGCTGACGGTCACCGAGAAAGGCTATTGCCACGACCCGGCGACCGGAAGGCTCAATTTCCAGCATCCGGACGTCGCGCACGATCTCGCGCATCCCGAGTCGCCGGCGAGCACGATCGGCGTGCTCGCCGCCGGCCTCGCCGCGCGTCGGGCGGCGGGCGCCGGCGCGATCAACGTCGTCTGCTGCGACAACCTTCCGCACAACGGACGGACGGTCGAAGGCATCGTCACCGCCTACGTCCAGGCGGCGGATCCGGAGCTCGCCGAGTGGATCGGTGTCCACGTCGCGTTTCCGTGCACGATGGTCGACCGCATCGTGCCCGCGACGACCGACGCCGACATCGCCGAGGCCTCGCGCCGACTGGGCGTCGCCGACGCCGCGCCGGTCGTCGCCGAGCCGTACACGAGCTGGGTGATCGAGAACCGCTTCACCGCGGCGCGGCCGCCCTGGGAGGACGCGGGTGCGACGATCGTCGCCGACGTCGCCCCGTTCGAGACGATGAAGCTTCGCCTGCTGAACGGCAGCCACTCGACGCTCGCCTATCTCGGATTCCTCGCCGGCTACGATTTCATCTGGCAGGCCTCGGGCGATCCGATGCTCGCGACGCTGGTCGAGCGGCTGATGGTCGAGGAGGTGATGCCGACGCTCGTGGCGCCTCCCGGTGTCGATCTCGCCGTGTACGGCGCGCAGATCCGCGAACGCTTTCGCAATCGCAGCGCTGCCGCATCGCACGCGCCAGATCGCGATGGACGGTTCGCAGAAGTTGCCGCAGCGGCTTCTCGCCACGGTGCGCGAGCGGCTCTCGGGCGGCGGGTCGATCGCGCACCTGGCGCTCGCGATCGCCGGCTGGATTCGCTATGCGACCGGCACCGACGGCGAAGGCAAGCCGTTCGCCGTCTCGGATCCGATGGCCGCGAAGTTCGAAGCGATCGCGGCCGCGGCGCGCGGCAATGCCGCCGACATCGCCAACGGCTTTCTCGATCTCACCGAAGTGTTCGGCGCCGATCTCTCCGCCAATGCGGCCTTCCGACGCGAGGTGAGCCGCGACGTCGGCTCGCTGTTCCGCGACGGCGTGCGCCGCACGCTCGCCGTGCACATCGCGCAACCTCGCTCGTAGGAAACGATCATGGCCGCCCTGCCGCTCGTCCTCCATCCCGACCGGCTCCTCCCGGCCGACCCCGCCACCCGCGGCCTCGCTCGCGCGCTCTACGCGACGGTCGCGGCGCTGCCGATCGTGAGCCCGCACGGCCACACCGATCCGCAATGGTATGCCGACGACGCGCCGTTTCCCGATGCCTCGGCGCTCTTCATCACGCCGGATCACTACGTCTTCCGCATGCTCTACAGCCAGGGCATCCGCCTCGAGGATCTCGGCATTCCGCGCCGCGACGGCGCGCCGGTCGAGAAGGACGCCCGCAAGATCTGGCGCACGTTCGCCGCGCACTATCACCTGTTTCGCGGCACGCCGACGCGCGTCTGGCTCGACCACGCGTTCGCGACGGTCTTCGGCTGCGACGAGCGGCTCACCGCCGAATCGGCCGATCGCACGTTCGACCGCATCAACGCCTGCCTCGCGCGACCGGAGTTCCGTCCGCGCGCGCTGTTCGAGCGTTTCAACATCGAAGTGATCGCGACGACCGAGTCGCCGCTCGACCCGCTCGAGCAGCACAGGAAGCTCCGGGCGTCGGGCTGGAAGGGTCGCGTGATCACGGCCTACCGGCCCGATCCGGTCGTCGATCCGGAATTCGAGAGCTTCCGGGAGAACGTGCTGCGATTCGGCGCCCTGGCGCGCGAGGACACGGCGACCTGGCAGGGCTACCTCGCCGCGCATCGCGAGCGGCGCGCCTATTTCAAGACGATGGGCGCGACGTCGACGGACCACGGCCATCCGACGGCGCGCACCTGCGACCTTCCGGCGGAGCAGTGCCAGCGCCTGCTCGACCGCGCGCTGGCGGGAACGGCGACTGCGGACGAGGCGGAACAGTTCCGCGGGCAGATGCTGACCGAAATGGCGCGGATGAGCATCGACGACGGGCTCGTGATGCAGATCCATCCCGGCTCGTTGCGCAGCCACAATCCGCGCGTCTTCCGCGACTTCGGCCGCGACAAGGGCGCCGACATCCCGACGTCCACCGATTACGTCCGTGCCTTGAAGCCGCTCCTCGATCGCTACGGCAACGAGCGCGACCTCACGGTGATCCTCTTCACGCTCGACGAGACGTCGTACTCGCGCGAACTGGCGCCGCTCGCCGGCCATTACCCGATCCTGAAGCTCGGCCCGTCGTGGTGGTTCTACGACAGTCCCGAGGGCATGCTGCGTTTCAGCGAGCAGGTCACCGAGACCGCGGGCTTCTACAACACCGTCGGCTTCAACGACGACACGCGGGCGTTCATGTCGATCCCGGCGCGGCACGACGTCGCGCGGCGCATCGACTGCCGCTTCCTCGCGACCCTGGTCGTCGAGCACAAGATCGGCGAGGACGAGGCGTTCGAGCTCGCGCCCGAGCTCGCCTACGGGCTCGCGAAGCGCGCCTACAAGCTCTGACCTGCCGCGACCGGGATTGGGCCCGGGGAAAATCCGAGGGTCCGGGACCTCATAGTCCCGCGGCCTGGGTCAGGAGCCGATACCACCCGAGGTTACGATGCTTGGATCCCGCGCGGTCCGTGTCGCGGGCAAGGATCTGGCGCGCTCGGTCGATGTCGTGCATGCCGAGGAATCCGGTAGCGCCGGCGGCCACCAGGTATTCGGTTTCCGCTGCAGTTGCCGCTCCCGGCAACAAGCGGTCCGACAAGCTCGCCATGCGCTGAGCATCGCGTCGCCCCACCGCGGCAAAGAGCTCGACCCAGTCCATTCGCTCCGGGGACATGCGCGCGATGCATTTCGACCCGGCGATACGCCTCCACAATGCGTCTGTTTGCCGGGATAGCAACGACGGATTGACGGCGGCGGCAACCGCGATGACGCTATCCCAGTTCGCCTCGACGCCCTTTGCGTCGGCGCAGTCCTGCATGATCAGAGTCAATACTCCCACTTGCGGCGCCATCGGCAGGGAGCGTAGTGCTGCCTGGGAGGTCGCGCCGTCGTACGCCATGACAAACGTGTAGATCTGCTGCGCATCCGTTTCGCGTGCCGACGCCTCGGTCGATACCGGTTGCAGCTCGGGAGACGGAGGACTCAGCAAGGGCGCGCGCCGCTCGAGGATCTCGACGATGGGGACCGGGGCGAGCTGCAAGCGTGGCAGGTGATCCGCGTAGGTCGCCTTGAATCGGGCACGTGCGGCCAGGTTGTCGACAACCGGGAAGTAGTCGGAATTTGCCGGAGTCGAGTGCGGGGAGAACAACGTACGAATCGTCGCGCGGCCGGCCAGCCGTCGGCGTTCGAGATCGTCGGCGTTGCGGAACCCCAGTCTCGACAGTTCCTTGGCGAGGTCGGGGTGGCCGAAGACGTCGTCCGATGCGCGCCCCAGAGTTCCAGTCTTGCGCGCCACGATCACGACGTCGCCATCGACCGACGCATAGATCGCGTAGTCCCCGAAGACGGCGTCCAGGGCGGTCGTGATCGTCGCGAGCAGATCGTCGTCGAACTCGTAGAGCTGAATCCACTGCCCGAACACGCCATCGTCGCTCAGATACCGGATCACGCGGCGATAGAACTCCTCGGTGAACAGCGACGAGACGCCGGATACCCAGGGATTGGACGGTTCGGAGACGATCAGGTCGTAGCGGCGCTTGCTTCGCGCGAAGTACGATCGGGCATCGTCGATGACGATATTGCTGCGCGGATCGTCGTAGGCGCGACTCGTGACCGGCCGGAAGTGCTGCGCCCCGCGCACCATCATCGGCTCGATTTCGATCGTGTCCACACGCTCCAGACGCGGGTCCATCAGCAGCGTGGACGTCGACATCCCCGAACCGAAGCCGATGACGGCGGCGGTCTTCGCGCCCGGCGATTGCGCGAGCACGAGCGCGGGAATGAGGGCCATCGTCGGCTCGTCGTACGCGACTTCTCCGGCGGGGCCGCCGACGCGGATGGCGGCATCCGGCTTGCCGTTGGTACGGATCGAAACCAGTTTGTCGTTCTCGACGACGGAGATCGTTGCCGTCTTGCCGTCCTCGTTGAACAGCACACGCTGGTCGTCGTCGAGGGCGACCGCCCCCGTTCGGAACACGCCGGCTGCCGTCTTGCGGACGTCGATCTCGAACCACCACGGTGCCGCGAGCAGGAGGGTCGCGGCCAGGACCGCAACGACCGCAAAGCCCGGCTGCCGGCGTTCGCCCGCTCGATCCGGCCGCAAGAGCAACAGGCCGAGACCGACATCGATCGCCGCGCCGGTGATCAGGCTCCCCTTCATGCCGAGCCAGGGCAGGCCGACGTGGACGACAAGAAGTACACCGACGATGGACCCGAACGTGTTCCACGCATAGACATATCCCACGCTTCGCTCGCCATACCCGCCGCGCAGCAGCAGGAACGTGATGAGGGGCAGCGTCATCCCTGCCATCACCGTCGGCGGAAGCATGATCGCCATCGCGATGCCCGCGCTGCCCGCGTTGTAGAGCGCGTATCCGGTGTCGCTCTTGGCCAGCGCGCCGATCATCCATGCCGTGACATCGAACGACGCATCGTAGAGGACGAGGCTCAGCAGGGCGAGCACGCCCATCGCGATCTGGACTCCGGCAAGAAAGCGTTTCGGATCGGCGAGTCGATCGATGCGCTTGCGAATCCACGCACCGCCAAGGGCGAGGCCCAGGATGAAGCTCGCAAGCATCAGCTCGAAGGCGTGGGTCGAAGAACCGAGCACCAGGCTCAGCATGCGAATCCAGACGACCTCGTAGATGAACGACGAGAGTCCGGTCAGCAGCGCGACCCAAAGCAGCCAGCGCGGAGGCAACGGTGCGGTTGCATTCGAGCCTGCCGGAGAAATGAATCGCAAGCGTTCATGGATCGAGTCCACTCGCGCGATCAGATAGGTCGTCACGGCGAGCAGTACGTTCACAACCCCGGCCGTAATGGTTGTTCCGGGCAGTCCGGAACGCGGAATGAGAACGAACGTGCTGATCAGAACCCCGAACACCGCGCCCAGGCTGTTCAGGAAATAGAGCGCGGCGATGCTCTTGCCCGGTGCTCGCGGATATGCGCGAATGGCGCCGGTCGCCATCAACGGAAATGTCGTTCCAAGCAGGATCGACTGCGGCAGGATCAGCAGCGCCGCCAGCAGCCAGGACGAGAAACACAGCCCTTCTTCGCTGCAGGTGCCCGGAAGCAGAGTGTCGTACGCCCAATCGGTCGCGGCGACGAATACGGTGTGGAACGCGATCCCGCCGACACCGACCAGCAACTCGGCGAGCGCGTACGCAACGAGCGGATTCGCGATGCGGTCGGAATAGCGACCAGCCAGCCAGGCGCCGATCGCCATCCCTCCGATGAACACGATCAGCACCAGCGACTGGGCGTAGGCGGCGTGGCCGAGGAACAGCTTGAGGTAATGCGACCAGATCGACTCGTAGACGAGCCCGCAGAATCCCGAAACGGCAAATAGCGGATAGATCGCCGGCAGCAATCGTTCGTGGTCGAGACGCATGACGGGGTTCGATGAGTCCGAGTCGCGGCGCCAAAAAGGGATCCAGGCGCGGACCGCGCCGTAAGGCCCCGCAGCGGCAGACGATATCAGACGGTCTTTGCTGCGCAGACGCGGCATCTCATGCTGCGATGCACAAGGCCGGCGACGGAGAAGGGCCGGACCCTTCCGAGGCGCGCCGTGTTGCGATCCAGCTGCAGCCGGCGTACGCTAATCCGGCGTCGCGGCATCGCATTCAATGCCGCAAAATGAAAGGGGGGTGGTCCATGTACGCACGCTTTAGTCTCGTTCTTGTCACCGCACTATGCTGGTGCGGATTCGCGATTGCTCCGGCATTCGCGCTCGACGCGCCCGCATGTGAGCCGGCGGTCCTTGCTCAGGCGGCCAGTGGAAGTGCTGCCCAAAGTTGCGCGATCGATGCTGCACCATCGATTCTGGCAAGCAACTCAAACAGCGGTCTGAATTCTTGTGCGGACAGCTGCCGCAGGTCCTACGAATCGTGCAAGAGATCGTCCAAGAACTCGAAGGGGAAGGGAGACTCGTGCGAAAGATCGTTTGAGAGCTGCGCGCGCTCCTGCGGCTCGGGCAAAGGCCGCGTTTGAACGCTTCGGTACGATCGAGCCGGGGGGGCCTTAGGGGAAATGCCCGGCGTCGACCTCCCCGATGCCAGCGTCATTGAATTCGCTCCGATGACCTAGCGGGCCCCACCGTTCGTTCCAGCGACGGACGCCCTCGGCGGATCACCTTGCCGAGGGCGCTTCGGGGGCTGCCGGTCCGTGGGCAGCCCCGGCTTGAGCGGGGTTTGGCAGCAGCACCGGCAAGGCGGACCCCTACTTTCCATCGATCGAGAATGCGAGCAAGACGTTGCCGGGTGCACCGCCGAATATGCCGTAGCCGGAGTTGACATACAGCATGCCGCCGACGACCACGGCGCCTGGCCCGTCGATCGAACCGCCCGTTGCAACGACGCCGTTGACGGTTGTGTACGGCATCTTGGTCTCCACGTCCCAGATCAGCCGCCCCGTTCCCGACGATAGGCGCGCAGATGGCCGTCGAGCCCTCCCGAGAAGACGACACCCGGGATCGCGGTCACGGCGGCGGACTGTGCCGGGCCGAAATAGATCATCGCGCCGGTCGGTCCCTGGCCGACGCTGATCGCGGTGCGAACCGGAGCGAGCGCCGTGAGCTCCCAATGCGTGCATCCGGAGCCGGCATCGAGCGCGTAGACCTTGCCACCGGCGCTGCCAACGAACACCCACCCGCCGACCACTGCGGGTTGCGCATAGGCTCGGAGCACGTCGGGGAAACCGAAAGCCCACTTGAGCTTGAGCCGCGGCACATCGGCGGCGGAAAGCTGCGCCATCGCCACGCTCTGGAAGCGACGTTGCGCTATCCCTGCGCCCCAACCATTCCAGTACGGACCGGACAGGGTTCCCGTGAAGCTCTTGTCGGAAGGGGTACAGCGCGAAGGGGAGGTTGCCGTCGGCGACGGTGCGCCGCCAAGGAAGCGGCTGAGCGCGTCGAGCTGGGCTGGCGACAGGTCCTTGCCGTAGGCGCTCATGCTGCCGGTCGCCAAGGAAGCGCGCACGCGCTTGACGGAGAGAAACTTCAGCGCGGCCCGATCGGGGACGCGCTCGACCCCTCCCTCGTGGCATCCGGCGCAACGCTGCCGATAGATCGCCGAAGCGTCAATTGCGGGCCTGCGCGATTGTCGGTGGTCGCCGCAACCGAGGTCATGCCGGAAAGCAGCGTTGCTACCGCGACCATGCTGGACATGGAGCGAGTCCCGCGGGTTGCCACCGTCATTGGCACCGTGCCCGGACCGCCGATGATGTTGGGGATTCGAAATGCACGCCGTGGAAGGGATTATCCGGTTCTCGTCCAGCCATTGTGCACGGTCGCGCCATTCAGATCCAGCGTGCCGAGAGCCTTGAGCACCATTCCGCCGGCAGCACGAGATCGTTGGCGGCACCCCCCAGCAGGTCGCGGTGGCGATGGAATTCCCCTTGCACGTACCGTCGCCGTTCGAGGTTGCGACGAAAGCGGATCAGGAGGTGGACGCCGATTCGCCGCGCCGCACGACGTCGGCGTTCGCCTCGTCCGAGACGATTCGCCCGTCAACCAGCTCGATGATGCGATCGCAGCGCCGGGCGAGGCGCGGATCGTGGGTGACGATGAGGAACGTCGTGCCGCTCCTCTCGTTCACGTCGCGCAACAGATCGAAGACCGCATCGGCGTTCTCGGTGTCGAGGTTGCCGCTCGGCTCGTCGGCGAGCACCAACACGGGATTCATCGCCAATGCACGTGCGATGGCGACGCGCTGCTGCTGCCCGCCCGAGATGTCGGACGCCTTGTGGTCCCGCCAGCGCGTGAGCGCGACCCGCTCCAGCAGTTCGGCGGCGCGCTCCCGCATCCCGGCGTCGACGCGGCCGCGCGCGGCCAGCATCGGCATCATCACGTTCTCGAGGGCGGTGAACGCCGGCAGCAGGTGGTGATACTGGAAGATGAAGCCGATCGCGCGGCCGCGCAGGCTCGTCGCTTCCGTCTCGCCGAGCGCGCCCGCGTCCTGCCCCGCGATGAACAGCTGTCCGGCGCCGGGCTTGTCGAGCAGGCCGATGAGGTTGAGGAGCGTGCTCTTGCCCGAGCCCGACGGGCCGATCAGCGCGGCGAATTCGCCCTGTCGCAGCGAAAGGTCGATGCCATGGAGCACTTCGGCCTCGACCGCCGTGCCGACGCCGTACGACTTGCGCACGCCGGACAGCCGCAGCGTCTCGGGGCGCGCCGGCTCAGCCACGGATGGCCACCGCGGGATCGAGGCGCGCCGCGCGCCGCGCCGGAACCACCGCGGCCAGGATGCCGACGAGCGTCGCGCCCGCGCAGGCGATCGTGAACAGCGACGGCTCGATGACCACGACGAACATCGCCGTTCCATCCGGATTCCTCGCGACGCCACGCCACAGCAGCAGGAAGCCCCACGCGAGCAGCGAGCCGAACAGGGCCCCGGTCAGGCCCATGAAGCCGCCCTGGATCAGGAACACGCGCAGCACCTGCGCGCGCGCCGTGCCCATGGCGCGCAGAATGCCGATCTCCTTCGATTTCTGGACCACCGACACCACCAGCACGCTGGCGATCCCGAGCGCGACGGTGAGCCCGACGAAGAGCCGGATCAGCGTGTTCGCGAGGATCTGCGCCGCCATCGCGGAGAAGAACTGCGCATTGGTGGAGATCCAGCTGTCCACCTGGAGATCGTGGCCCGCGCGGATCTGCCGCGCGATCGACTCGGCGGCGAACGGGTCGCGGATCTTGACGTCGATGCTCGACGCGCCGCCGGCGAGGTCCAGCAGATTCTGCGCGGTTCGCAGCGCCACGTAGACGTTGCGCTCGTTCACGCCCTTGTTGCCGAAGTCGAAGGTGCCCGTCACGTTGAGCGTGGCGGTCGCGCCCGTCGCGGTGGCGAGGCTCAGCTTGTCGCCGACCGACGTACCGAGATCCTTCGCGAGGTCGATGCCGATCACGATATCGAGCGGACCCACGTCGTACCGGCCCGCGACGATCTTCTCGGGAAGCGCGACCACGTCGACGTAGGTCTCGGTCTCGATGCCGGTGATGGTGACCGACTTGGTCGCCTCGCCGCGCCGCGCGAAGCCGGGCCCGGAGACGACCGGCGTCGCGGCCACGACGTCGGGCATGCGCACCACGTCGGCCCGCACCTTCTGCCATTGATCGACGGAGCGAAGCTGCTGCGAGCGCGGCTGGATCTGCGCCGCCACTTGCGACGCCGGGTCGTCACGCAGCGGGCGCGCGACCTGCTCCGGCGCGCGGATCTGTATCGGCGCCTGGAAGTTGAGCGTGCGGCGGACGATGTTCGACTGCAGCCCCGCGAGCAGTGCCGACATGAAGATGATCACGCCCGCACCCAGCGCCACGCCGAATACGATGAGCAGCGTCTGGGTCAGGCCCTCGCGCATGAAGCGGAACGCGACGATCACCTCGAACCGGCCGAGCGGGTTCATGGGGCACGGGCTGTCGTCGCGGTGGTCCCGCGCACGCGCTGGCCGGCATGGATGCCCGCGCTCGAATCGGCGACCAGCCGATCGCCGGGCGCGACGCCGGTCGTCACCTCGTCCCGGCCCTCACCCTTGAGGCCGAGCGTCACGGCTCTGCGCACCGCACGACCCCCTTCGATTGCCAGCACCCATGGCTGCGCGCTCGCGGCGTCGAACACGGCGGCGGACGGAACCACGACGGCGTCCGTCCGGCGCCCGACTTCGATGTCGACCGAGACCGTCATGTCCTGGCGCAGATACGACGGAGGCTCGGGAACGCGGAGCTTCACTTCGACCGATCCCCGCAGCGCGTCGATGCCGGGGTTGATGTAGAAGAGCTCGGCCGCGAACCGTTCGCGCGGGTAGGCGTCCGCCGATCCCATGGCCTTCTGCGAGAGCTTCAGCTGCGACAGGTTCTTCTCGTCGATCTGGACGACGATCTGCGTTTCGCCGACCGGCGCCAGCACCATGAGTTCCTTCCCCGGCTGCACGACGTCGCCCGGCTCGACCTTGCGGGCGATGAGCGTGCCGGCGAGCGGGGCGCGAAGGACGGTCTGGTCGAGCTTCGCCTGCGCCGCCGCCAGCGTCGCGCGGGCCTGTGCCAGCGCCGTCTGCGCGACGAGGAAGTCGCTGCCGGTGGGCCGATTGCTCGCGACCTGAAGACGCGCCGCATCGAGCTGGCTCTTCGCGACGTCGAGATTGCGCTTCGCGTCGTCGAGCGCGCTCTGGGTCACGAATCCTTTCGCCTTCAGGTCCTGTGCTCTTTCGTATTGGTGGGTCGCCAGCACCAGATTGGCCTGCGCCTGCGTGAGGCTCTGTTCCGCCGCCGGCAACCCGACCTCGCGCAATTGCCGGATGCGCGCTTCGGCCTGGGCGACCGCGGCCTCCGCCTGCGCGATCGCGGCGCGCTCGTCGCGGTCGTCCAGTGCGATCAGCACATCGCCGCGCGCGACACTCTGACCTTCGTTCACCGGAATGCGCGCGATCCTCTCGGTGATCACGGCGCCGATCGACACGCGTTGCGGCGTCGTCACGCGGCCGCTCGCCACGACGGTCTGCACGAGGTCGCCGCGCACGACCTCGGCCACCTCGACGGGCGTGCCGAGGATCGCGTCGCGGAAGAAGAATGCCGCGGCGGCGACGAAGGCCGCGGCAAGAGCAAGCCGCCCGAGCCAGGCGCGGGGAAGCCCGCCCGGACCGTCGGCGGGGCCGGGACGCCAGCGGAGGAACTTCGAGGACGGCATGGACTTGAGGCAGGCAGCGTGGGTCGACCGCGACGATTATCGCGGGCGTACCCGTGCCCCCCCTTGACCGCGGACAAGAGCGTGCGATGCGCCGTCGGGCGACGGCGGAGCTTCGCCGGGGCGGCCTACTCGCGATCGCGCGAGTCGAGCCAGATCGTCACCGGCCCGTCGTTGACCAGGGCCACCTGCATCATCGCGCCGAACTCGCCGCCGGCGACGGCCCTGCCGAGCGCTTGCGCGAGCGTGGCGACGAAGGCGTCGAATCGCGGCCGCGCGATGTCGGGTGGCGCCGCGCCCGACCATGACGGGCGCGCGCCTTTCTTCGTCGACGCGTAGAGCGTGAACTGGCTGACGGCGAGGATGTCGCCGCCGCTGTCGACGATCGAGCGGTTCATCACGCCGGCGGCGTCGTCGAAGATCCGCAGCGCCACGATCTTGCGCGCGATCCACTCGCGGTCGGCGTCCGTGTCGTCCGCGGCGACGGCCGCCAGTACGAGAAGCCCGGGTCCGATGGCGCCGGTGACGCGGTCCGTTACCGTTACGCGCGCCTCCCGCACCCGCTGGATCAGCGCGCGCATCTATTTCTTGACGACCTTGCGCTCGATGTCGACCAGCACGCCCTTCGCGAACATGAGCGTGGTGATCGTTTCGGGATCGCCCGGCGCGGGCATGTAGGTCCAGCGCGGGGAGGGCGCATTCTTGGCGCCGACCGTCATGTCCGGGCTGCCGAGCCTCGCCAGCACCTCGGATTCGGACATGCCGAGGCGCAGATGCATGCGCTCGGTCGCGTCGGCGGCGACTCCCGCCTTGCCAGGCTTGGCATCCTTGTCCGCCTTGCCGTTCTTCGGCGGGGCGTTCCTGATCGTGTCGGGCGGCGTGGCGCCGGCTCGCTGCGCCGGGAGGACGGTGATCTCCGGCGGGTCCGTCTGAAAGTTGCGCAATTCCTTGGCCGAACCGCAGGGCATCTCCTGATACACGGGAACGCCGCCCTCGCCCGCGCACTTGTACACGTCGGCTGCGGCGGGCAGGGCCGCCAGAACCCACACGGCGGCACCGAGGCGGGGCGCGATGTGGCGGGATTTCGGCATGATCGAACGTTATCGGCCGGGTCGCTGTCGGATGCGCAGGCATTACCATAACGCTTTTTGCGCGCAGAAGGATTACTCCGTTCGGTGGACACCCTTGATACCCGATTGCCCGGCCCTGCCCGGATCGCACGGCTTCGCCGCTTCGTCGCGCCCAGGGCGGCGCGGCGGGCGATCGCCGGGGTCGCCGCCGCCTGTTGCCTGCTGACGGGCTGCTCCGACATCGAGTTCTACTGGCAGGGAATTGCCGGACAGACCGATCTTCTCGCGCGCGCGAAGCCGATCCCGGAGGTCATCGCGACGACGCCGGATGCGGCGCTCAAGGCGCGCCTTGTCCGCGCGCAGGAGATCCGCGCGTTCGCCTCGCGCGAGCTCGCGTTGCCCGACAACCGCACGTTCACGAACTACGCGGACCTCGGGCGGCCGTACGTGCTGTGGAATGTATTCGCGGCGCCCGAGCTTGCGCTGACCGCGCGCGAGTGGTGCTTCCCGATCGCCGGATGCGTCGCGTACCGCGGCTATTTCGCCGAGGCCGACGCGCGCGCCGAAGCCGCGCGCCTCAAGGCCGACGGGGACGACGTCCACCTGTCCGGGATCCCCGCCTATTCGACGCTCGGCTATTTCGACGACCCCGTGCTGTCGACGTTCGTGCGTTATCGCGAGGCGGAGCTCGCCCGGCTCATCTTCCACGAGCTCGCGCACCAGATCGTCTACGTGAAGGACGACACGTCGTTCAACGAGTCGTTCGCGGTCGCGGTGGAAGAGGCGGGGATCGCGCGCTGGCTCGCGGCCGAGGCGGAGGTGCGGGGCCCGGCGGCCGCGGCAGAGCTTGCCGCGGATGCCGCGCGCGGGCGCGAGCTTCGCGCCGCCTTTCGCACGCTCGTCGGTGCGACGCGCGAGCGCCTCGCGGCGCTGTACGCGAGCTCCGCCACGGACGACGAGAAGCGCGCCGGCAAGGCGGCCGCCTTCGCCGCCATGCGCGCGGACTACGAAGCGCTCAAGGCGGCCTCGGGGATCGGCCCCGCGTTCGAGCGCTGGTTCGCCGGCGGCGCGAACAACGCGGGCATCGTCGCCGTCGCGCTTTACGCCGACCGCGTGCCCCAGTTCACGGCGCTGCTCGCGGCGGAGGACGGCGATCTCGCGCGGTTCTACGCCCGCGTCAAGGCGCTCGCGGCGCTGCCCCCGGCCGAGCGCGAGACCGCGCTGTCGCCGGCCGCGCTCAAGTAGCGGGGGTTCCGCGCTATCCGCTTGTTTTGCCGGGCAAAAGCCGTTATACTTTCAAATTCCCTTGCCTCATCCCGTTGCAGACCGGGGGAGGCCGCCCGGCGGCGCGCGAACGCTGCGCCCGCCCCACCATGACCAGAAGGAGAGCTCTGCATGCGTCACTACGAAGTGGTTTTCATCGTGCATCCCGATCAGAGCGAGCAGGTGCCCGCGATGGTCGAGCGCTACCGCACGACCATCACCGGCAAGAACGGCCGCATCCATCGGCTCGAGGACTGGGGACGGCGCCAGCTCGCCTACCCGATCGCCAAGGTGCACAAGGCGCACTACGTGCTGATGAACATCGAGGTCGATCAGGAGACCCTGGACGAGCTCGAGCACGCGTTCAAGTTCAACGACGCCGTGCTGCGCCACCTGATCGTCGCGATGGACGGCCCGGTGATCGCGCCGTCGCCGATGATGCGCGAGGAGAAGGCGAAGCCCCGCGACGGAGAGCGCGGTGACCGAGGCGATCGCGGTGATCGCGGTGATCGCGGGGACAGAGGTGAGCGGGGCGATCGCGGCGAGCGCGCACCGCGGCCCGCGGCCGCCGAAACCCCGGCCGACGCGACACCTGCTGCGCCCGAGGCCGCTTCGTAGGCCGCTGCTGGCTCGCGGAACCGCGACGTGTCCGCCAATCGGCTCATGCTCGACGCGACCCTCGCCCAGCGCGGCGCCCTTCGCTTCACCCCCGCCGGGATTCCGGCGCTCGACTGCGTGCTGAAGCACGCGTCGGTGCAGGCGGAGGCCGGCAGCAAGCGGGCCGTCGACTGCGAGCTCGCGGCGGTCGCGTTCGGCGACCCGGCCAAGGCGCTCGCGGAGGTGCCGATGGGCACGGCGGTGCGCTGCCAGGGCTTTCTCGCCCGGCGCTACCGCACCGGCGTTGCCGTCGCGCTGCACGTCAATGAATTCGAAACGCTAGACCACGCATTGGAAGGAAACTGACATGCCCCGTCCCACAGGAAGATTCGGCAAGAAGAAGGATGGCAAGAAACGCGAGCGCGGCAACAATCTGTTCAAGCGCAAGAAGTTCTGCCGCTTCACCGCCGAAGGCGTGAAGCAGATCGATTACAAGGACATCGAGGTCCTCAAGGACTTCATCCAGGAGAACGGCAAGATCATGCCCGCGCGGATCACGGGCACCAAGGCGCGCTACCAGCGCCAGCTGTCGGTCGCGATCAAGCGCGCGCGCTTCCTGGCGCTCGTGCCGTACACCGACCTGCACTGACGCGGAGACGGCAATGCAAATCATTCTGCTGGAAAAGGTGATCAACGTCGGCAACCTGGGCGACGTGGTCAAGGTCAAGCAGGGCTACGCGCGCAATTACCTGATTCCGCAAGGAAAGGCGAAGCGCGCGACGCCCGAGAACATCAAGCTCCTCGAAGCGAAGCGCGCCGAGCTCGAGCGCGCGGCTTCCGAGAAGCTGACGGCGGCGCAGGAGCAGGCGGGGAAGCTCGAAGGCCTGCGCGTCCAGGTGTCGCAGAAGGCCGGCGTCGACGGTCGCCTCTTCGGCTCCGTCACGAACTTCGACATCGTCGAGGCGCTGAAGGCGCAGGGCATCACGATCGAGAAGTCGACGATCCGGATGCCGGACGGCCCGCTCAAGCACGTCGGCGAGTTCCCGCTGGTCGTCGGGCTCCACCTCGACGTGACGGCGAACATCACCGTGGTCGTGATCGGCGAGACGGCGGCCGCCGGCTGATTCGAGCCGCGTCGGCGCGACAGTGCGAAGGGGCCGGCGACGGCCCCTTTTCCTTTTGTCCTATCCGGTCGTTCTTCCCTTCGTCCGGCGTTAGAATCGACCTTCGCCCTCCGACCGCCATGCCCGACGATCCGCAAATCGACCGCCTGAAGCTGCCGCCGCATTCGCTCGAAGCGGAGCAGTCGGTGCTGGGCGGGCTCCTCCTCGACAACGACGCGGCGGACCAGGTCGGCGACGTCATCACCGATGCCGACTTCTACAGCGAGGCGCACCGCCTCGTCTACGCGCACATCGTGCGTCTCGTCGGCGACAGCAAGCCTGCCGACGTGGTCACGGTGTCCGAGTCGCTCGCCTCCGCGCAGAAGCTCGATTACGTCGGCGGGCTCGCCTACCTCGGCGCGCTCGTCGAGAACGTGCCGACCGCCGCCAACATCCGGCACTACGCGCAGATCGTGCGCGACCGCTCGATCCTGCGCCAGCTCGCGGGAACGGCCGGCGACATCGCCGAGTCGGCGTACCACCCGCAGGGGCGCGGCGCGAAGGAAGTGCTCGACCAGGCCGAAGCGAAGATCCTGCACATTGCGGAGCAGGGCGAGCGCGGCACCCGGACGTACGCGACGATCGGCTCGCTGCTGGGCGAAGTGGTCGAGCGCATCGAGACGCTGTACAACCGCGACGATCCGTCGGCGGTCACGGGCGTGCCGACGGGATTCGCGGACCTGGACGAGAGGACGTCGGGGCTGCAACCCGGCGACCTCGTGATCATCGCGGGCCGCCCGTCCATGGGCAAGACGGCGCTCGCGCTCAACATCACCGAGCACGTCGCGCTCAACACGAAGCTGCCGGTCGCGGTGTTCTCGATGGAAATGGGCGCCTCGCAGCTCGCGCTGCGGATGATCGGCTCCGTCGGCCGCCTCGACCAGCACAAGCTGCGCACCGGGCGGCTCGCCTCGGAGGACTGGGAGAAGCTCTCGGCGGCGCTCGGACGGCTCAACGACGCGCCGATCCTGATCGACGAGACGCCGGCGCTCAACGCGATCGAGGTCCGCTCGCGGGCGCGACGGCTCGCGAAGACGTACGGCAAGCTCGGTCTCGTCGTCGTCGACTACCTGCAGCTGATGCAGGCGTCCACGCAGGGCGAGAACCGCGCGACGGAAATCTCCGAGATCTCGCGCGCGATGAAATCGCTCGCGAAGGAGCTGAAGGTGCCGGTAGTCGCGCTGTCGCAGCTGAACCGCTCGCTCGAGCAGCGGCCGAACAAGCGGCCGGTGATGTCGGATCTGCGCGAATCGGGCGCGATCGAGCAGGACGCCGACGTGATCCTGTTCATCTACCGCGACGAAGTCTACAACCCCGACTCGCAGGACAAGGGCGACGGCCGAGATCATCATCGGCAAGCAGCGCAACGGCCCGATCGGCACCGTGCGGCTCACCTTTCTCGGCGAGCACACGCGGTTCGAGAATTCGGCGCTGTCGGGCGGCTGACGCAGGCGTCGCCGGCGATCCCGGGATCGCCGCGGCGAGAGCGGCGGGCCCTCGCGCTACGTCGCGGGCCAGTGCACGATCCGGTTGCGTCCGGCGGCCTTGGCGGCGTAGAGCGCGCGGTCCGCGTGCGCGATCGTGGCGGCTATCGTGGCGCCGGCCGCATGCGGTGGCGGCCCCGATCGACAGCGTGACGACCGGTCCCGGCTTGCCGTCGCTCGACCAGGTGCACGCGTCGACGGCGTCCTTGAGCCGCCGCAGCACGCGAGCGCTGCCCTCGCGGTCGGCGCCCGCCAGCACGAGCAGGAACTCGTCGCCGCCGTAGCGCACCGGCAGGTCGTTCGCCCGGCTGTGCGCGCGAATCACGCCGGCCACGCGCTTCAGCACGACGTCGCCGAGCATGTGCGTGAACGTGTCGTTGATGGACTTGAAGCTGGTCGATGTCGATCAGCGCGACCGTCAACGGCACGCCGTTGCCGTCGCAGGCCGCGAGCAGCACGCCGATCTTGGCGTCGAGGCCGCGCCGGTTGAGGAGGCTCGTCAGCGGATCCTGCTGCGAAGCGACGGTCAGCGCTTCCGCGCGCTTCGCAGGGCCATCTTGTCTTCGGCAAGGAGCGCCGCCTGCTCGCGGTATTGCGTCGATCTGCCGCGCGGCCTGCTGGAAGTCGATCCAGAGCTGCGCCGCGCGCGCCGCGTGCTGCCGAGTCGTCGCGAACTCCGCCTCGCGCACCGCGTGGAAGCGCTTGAAGGCGGCGAGGGCCGCCGGCGCGTCCCCGTCGCGCTCGTGCTGCGCGGACAGGCCGGAGCAGGCATCGGCCAGAAGCGTCTTCGCGTCGCTCAATTCGGCGAGCGCGATGGCTTCGTCGAAGTACCGGCGCGCCGCCGCACCGTCGCGGCCGGCGTGCATGCGGCCGAGCTCGAGCAGCACTTCGGCCTGCACGCGCGTCTCGTCGAGCTCCTGGCCCAGGGCGAGGGCCGCCGTCAGCGACGCGCGAGCCTCGTCGTCGCGACCCAGGAGCCGGAGCATCGTGCCGGACTGCCCGAGCGAATGTGCTTCGTCGTAACGGTTGCCGAGCTCGCGCGCGAGCGAGAGCGCCTGTTGCGACAGCTCGAGCCCGGCCGCGTATTCCCGCTGCGCCGTCTCGCGCTCCTGCGCCTCGTCGCCGCCGTTTCTGCGCGAGGAACGTCTGGTTGTGCACGAGCTTCGTGCGGAGGTTCTTGTTGCCCTGCGCGGTCGCGAGCTCGACCCCGGCCGCGAGGTGGCGGGCCGCGTCGTCGGACGCGGCCCGAGGCCAGGAACACCGAGCCCAGCGAATTGTGGATGTCGATCTCGAGCGCCGCGAGCCCCTGCTCGCGCGCCGACTCGAGCGCGCCTAGCAGCGACGCGATCGCGTCCTCCTGCGCGCCGAGCCGATGCTGGCACAGTCCGACGCCGGCCAGCGCGGTGGCCGCGCCGGCCGTGTCGCCGCGCTCGCGATACGTGCGTGCCGCCTCCAGCAGGAGCTCGAGCGACGAGACGAAGTCGGCCAGATAGAAATGGCAGCGCGCGAGCGTGTGCAGCGCTCCCGCAATGAGCTCGGAGTCCCCGATGCCCTGTGCGCTCGCGCGTGCTTCCTTCGCGATCGTGATCGCGCGCTTGGCGTGGCCGGTCCGGGCGAGCTCCGTCGCCAGCGCATCCTGCGCCCGCACACGCTCCGCCGGCGTCGTCGCGGCCGCGAGCGCGGCTTCGAGCGCGTCGATCTGCGATGGCGGCGGGCCGGGCGCCGGCGCGACGGCCAATCGTGCGGCGGGCATTTCGCTAGAGGATTTCCGCCGCGTGGTCGGCGAGGCGGGAACGCTCGCCGCGCTGCAGCGTCACGTGACCGGAATGCGCCCAGCCCTTGAACCGGTCGACGACGTAGGTGATCCCCGAGCTCCC
This sequence comes from uncultured beta proteobacterium, assembly GCA_963724545.1. Classification (GTDB taxonomy): domain Bacteria; phylum Pseudomonadota; class Gammaproteobacteria; order Burkholderiales; family Casimicrobiaceae; genus CAIWHR01. The sequence continues at coordinate 14,181 of CAVRVC010000009.1, read as the reverse complement.
TTCCGTCAGGTAGGGCGTGTCGATCTGCGCGATGTTGCCGAGACAGACGACCTTGGTGCCCGGGCCCGCGCGCGTCACCATCGTCTTCATCTGCTTCGGCGTCAGGTTCTGCGCCTCGTCGATGATCAGGAACTTGTTGATGAACGTGCGGCCGCGCATGAAGTTGAGGCTCTTGACCTTGATGCGCGAGCGGATGAGATCGCGCGTGGCCGCGCGTCCCCATTCGCCGGCGTCGTCGTCGGTCTTGTTCAGCACGTCGAGGTTGTCCTCGAGCGCGCCCATCCAGGGGTTCATCTTCTCCTCTTCGGTGCCGGGCAGGAAGCCGATGTCCTCGCCGACCGGCACCGTGACCCGCGTCATGATGATCTCCGAATACACCTTGAACTCGAGCGTCATCATGAGCCCGGCGGCAAGCGTCAGCAGCGTCTTGCCGGTGCCGGCCTGGCCCAGCAGCGAGACGAAGTCGATGTCCGGGTTCATCAGCAGGTTGAGCGCGAAGTTCTGCTCGCGGTTCCGCGCCGTGATGCCCCACACGTTGTTCTTCTGGTGCGTGTAGTCCTTCAGCGTCTGCAGCACGGCGGTGCGCCCGGCGATCTCCTTCACCATGACGTAGAGCGGCTGCTCGCCGGGCTTCTCGAGGAAGAGGAACTCGTTGACGAGGAGCGATGCGATGAGCGGCCCGGTGACCCGGTAGTACGTGTGACCGCCCTGCTGCCACGATTCCATCCCCTTGCCGTGGCGGTCCCAGAAGTCGCCGGGCAGCTCGCGCATGCCGCTGTAGAGGAGCTCGGTGTCCTCCAGCACCTTGTCGTTGAAATAGTCCTCGGCGGCGATGCCCAGCGCGCGCGCCTTGATCCGCATGTTGATGTCCTTCGACACCAGGATGACGCTGCGCTTCGGATGGAGGTGCTGCAGGTGCATCACGACCGCGAGGATCTGGTTGTCCGCCTTGCCGTTGGCGAGCGAGGCGGGGAGCACGGTCGTGATCACCTCGGTCTGCAGGTACAGCCGGCCGGTGGCGGCGCCGCCGGACTTTTCCGTCAGCGGGATGCCCTCGACGATGCCGTCGGGCATACCGGTCACGAGCTCGTCCAGGAAGCGCGAGGCCTGACGCGCGTTCCGCGCGACCTCGGTGACGCCCTTCTTGTTGTTGTCGAGCTCCTCGAGCGTGAGGATCGGCAGGTAGATGTCGTGCTCCTCGAACCGGAAGAGGCTCGTGGGGTCGTGCATCAGGACGTTGGTGTCGAGGACGAAGAGCTTGCTGGCCAGGACGAGGCGGGCGGCCGGGCCGGACTTGGCGGCCGGGGGTTTGGCGGACTTGCGGGTAACGAGGGTTAAGGGCGCGGGACGGGTCTTGCGCTCGACCATGAGCCTCCTCGATGACGTCGTTGGTAGCGATGCCTGGCAGACTGCCTGCCCATCCTAGCGCCCGGTTCCGCCGAACACAAGCAATGGTGGATCGCATCGCGGTCGTGCGCCACGGGTTGTGGTGAAAAGGGAACCAACGCCGCGAATGGCGCGGTGGCGCGCAAGTCGGAGCGCCGCAACCGCCTCCTGGGCTCTCCCGGCATGGCCAGGCGAGTTGACCGTCGGACGAGCAATCCGGCGGTTCGATCCTCGGGACCACTTCCTTTGGCCAAGTCCCTTCCGCGCAGCGCGAGGGATTCCAGTTCATTCACTCCTGGATATTGCGAGGTCGGATTCATGCCGGGGAAGGTCCTTGGTCAAGAACCTGAGATCAGATGAAAACAGATCGTACTTGGCCAAGTCGGTCAAGGGCACGAAGCGTATTTGTCGTATCTCCGGCGAGCAGGGCTTGGCTAGTCCAGAGTTCAAGCGGCGCCTCAATTCTGCAAATCCGGCACGAGGCGCGCAGCGAAAGTAGAAGTCCAGTCTGTAGGGCCCGGGTTCTTCGGCGATAAAGGGAATGGCGTCGACCCTGAGAAGCCTGATCACCGCAATTTCGATGCCGAGTTCCTCGAGCACTTCCCGCCGCAACGCGGATTCAATGACGTCGTCGGAAGAGCTTTCATTGCTTGGACTCTTGGGATCTCCCGGAGTCGACTCGAGGGATCCCCCGGGAAGGCCCCACGCGCCTCTGGTCCGATAGGTGTGCTCAACCAAGAGCACTTCCGAGGGGGAGGTGTTCTCGTCGATCATGACCGCAACCGCCCCAACCAGCCACTTACGGCCGAGCAGTCCCCTCAGGAACCCGGCCAGCCGTGGGGGGAACAGCCGCCAAACGAGAAGAGCGAACCTGTGGAGACCAGGATGGTGCTCGATGAAACGCGCTAGCCAAGTGAACATCTCGGTTTACGGTCCAATGTCCATCGCGAGGCCGGTCAGTTTGAGCCGTCAATCGGTCTGCCGGCAGCGCGGTACTCATCGCGGACTTGGCTCGCCGTCCGATACTTTGGAAGAATGTTCTCTTCCGGCGTAACCGGAGCGAAAAACCACACGTAGTGGACCGAAGGCGGCACGGCGTCACTCTCCGTCGGCGTCTCCGGCGCCAGTCTCGTCAGCCTGTTCGGCCGATCCCGGAAGCGGTAGAGGTCATACGCGGAGCAGCGTCCGATGCGGTAGCACGAGAATGGAACCGCAGGGGCAACCCCCGGCAACGGATACATTTCGTCCGGATACGGGACAACCCGCATCATCGTCGGCTCCATGTAGGGACCGGTGACGAAAGCCGGCGGATCGGGTGCGACTGGTCCTTGCGCTGCCGCCGATATCGACCACAGCAACCCCACCACGCCAGGAACGACGGCGCGAACTGTTCTCATTGGCATGGAGACACGGCCATTGTCCCGATATCAGAGCGCCTTCACGGCCGCCAGGACGGCCGCCGCGTGCCCTTCGACTTTGACCTTCCGCCATTCCTGCACGAGCTTTCCATCGGGGCCGATGAGAAACGTCGAGCGCTCGATGCCTCTGACCTTCTTGCCGTACATGTTCTTCATCCTGATCACGTCGAACTGCGTGCAGAGCTTCTCATCGGCATCGGAGAGCAGCGGAAACGGGAACCCCATCTTGGCCTTGAAGCCTTCGTGCGATTTCATCGAGTCGCGCGAAACGCCCGCCACGACCGCGCCGAGCCTTGCGAACTCCTGGTGCAAATCGCGAAAATCCGTTCCCTCCACCGTGCAGCCGGGCGTGTTGTCCTTCGGATAGAAATACAGAACGACCGGATGGCCCTTGTGGTCGGCGAGGCGAAACGTCGTCTCGCCGGTCGCGGGGATCGAGAAATCGGTGACCTTCTTGCCAAGCATGGTGGATCTCCTTTCAGGCGGCCGCCGCGAGATCGACGTCGGCCAGGAATTCTTCGCGCTGCACGAGCAGCGTGCCGGACCGGCCGTCGACCTCACCGGGACCGACGACGCAGCGCGGCAGTGCCAGCGGCTGCAGCGTGTCGAGCAGCGTGCGCATCGAGCCGAGCCGCCAGCCCTGCGCCTTCCAGCCGACGAGGAGCTGCTCGAACGCAGGCGCGAGACGCATGCCTTCGAGCTCGGCGTGCAGCGTGTAGACCTGCGCGGCGGCGGCGTCCTTCGTCCGTTCCAGGATGTGGGCGGCCACGTTGGCTTCGGTGATGCCGTCGCGTCCGATGAGCTCGTCCATCGTCGGCAGCGTGGTCGGAAGCTGCGGACAGCGGATCAGCTCGCCATTCCACACCGGCAGGTGCGGATGGACGCCGCGGCCGTCGGAGCAGTACTCGAATCCCAGCCGCTGCGTGAGGCGGAGCGCGTGCACGTTCATCTGCCAGCCGGCGGCGCCGTGCGTCAGCGGCGGCGTGCCGAAGACGTCGGTATAGCGGTCGCAGGCTCGCTGCATCTCGGCGCGCGTCCAGGCGGCATTCGCGTGGGAGACGCCGTCCTGCCAGCGCACGTGGTCCCACGTGTGGATGCCGACCTCGAATCCCGCGTCGCGGGTCGCGCGCATCACGTCGCCGGCGCGCCGGCCGATGTCCGGCCCCGGCAGCACGGTGCCGTACATCAGCGTCCTCAAGCCGTAATGGCGCACGACCGACGTGCGGCGGACCTTGCCGAAGAAGCCCGGCCGGAACACGCGTTTGATCGCGCGGCCGGTGTGATCGGGTCCGAGCGAGAAGAGGAACGTCGCGTCGGCGCCGTGCTTCTTCAGGAGCAGGACGAGGTTCGGCACGCCCTCGCGCGTGCCGCGCAGCGTGTCGACGTCGATCTTGAGGGCGAGCAGCATCGCGGCCGGCGCGGCGACGCCGCTAATCCACGAGGTGTCGTGCTTCGGCCACCTGTCCGCGATAGGCGTCGAAGATCCGCGCCAGCGCGTCGGCCATGGCGACCTTCGGGCGCCACCGGAGATCCGCGCACGTGTTGTCGATCTTCGGCACGCGATTCTGCACGTCCTGGTAGCCCGCGCCGTAGTATTGATCCGCCGTGGTCTCGACGATCGAAACGCGCGCCGCCATGTCGCGATACTCGGGGTAGGTCAGCGCCAGGTCGAGCATCATCGTCGCGAGCTCGCGCACGGAGAAGTTGTTGGCCGGGTTGCCGATGTTGTAGATCTTGCCGGACGCGATGCCGCCGGGATTGGCGATGATCGTCCGCAGCGCGGCGATGCCGTCGTCGATGTAGGTGAACGCGCGTTTCTGCGTGCCGCCGTCGACGAGCTTGATCGGCTCGCCGCGGACGATGTGCCCGAGGAACTGCGTGATGACGCGGGAGCTCCCTTCCTTCGCCGTGTTGATCGAGTCCAGGCCGGAGCCGATCCAGTTGAACGGCCGGAACAACGTGTAGTCGAGGCCCTCCTGCATGCCGTAGGCGTGGATCACGCGATCCATCAATTGCTTCGCGCACGAATAGATCCAGCGCGGCTTCGCGATGGGGCCGAGCACGAGCTCCGAGCGCTCCGGATCGAACTCGTCGTCGCGGCACATGCCGTAGACCTCGGAAGTCGACGGGAAGATGATCCGTTTGCCGTAACGCACGCAGGCGCGCACGATCGGCAGGTTGGCCTCGAAGTCGAGCTCGAAGACGCGCAGCGGCTCCTTGACGTAGGTCGCGGGCGTGGCGATCGCGACGAGCGGCAGCACCGTGTCGCATTTCTTGATGTGATACTCGATCCACTCCTTGTTGATCGTGATGTCGCCTTCGAAGAAATGGAAGCGCTTCTCGGGCAGGAGCTCGGTCACGCGATCGGACTGCATGTCCATGCCGTAGATCTCGGCATCCGGATCGTCGAGCAGGCGACGCGACAGGTGGTGGCCGATGAAACCGTTGACGCCGAGGATCAGGATTTTGCGCATGGCGAAATTATACGTGCGCTAGCGCGGCGCCCGGCGTGAATCGAGAGGCACCGGTGCCGCACCGAACCGCCGGACGAGCGCCGGTGCGTCGCAGGGCGCACCGCCGACCTCGAGCGCGAGCACCGCGAGCGCGCCGCCGCCGCCGCAGCGGGCGACGAGCGTGCCGGCGCGGGATTCGATTGCAGGCGCCGGTGCCGGAGGCGCGGCCGGATCGAGCACGCGCGTGCGCAGCACGCGGGCGGGAATGCCGGAAAGCTCCGTGCGGGCGCCCGGATAGGGCGGGGCGACCGCGCGCACCAGATTGTGGATCGACGCGGCATCCTGCCTCCAGTCGATGACGCCGTCATCCGGACGGCGTCCGCCGAAATAGCTGCCGGACGCGAGATCCTGCGGCCGCCGCGGCGCCGTGCCGGCGAGGAGGGCCGGCAGCACGGCGTCGAGCGTGATCTCCGCCGCGACGGTGACCTTGTCGAAAACCTCGCGCGCGGTGTCGTCGGGCAGGATCGGCACGCGGGTCTGCGCCACGATGTCCCCGGCGTCGGGCTTTTCGGCCATGAAGTGGAGCGTGGCGCCCGTTTCCCGCTCGCCGGAAAGGACCGCCCAGTTGACCGGCGCGCGGCCGCGGTAGCGGGGCAACAGCGAGCCGTGCATGTTGAGCGCGCCCATCCGCGCCTGCGCGAGCAGCGCGGGCGCCAGCATGCTCCGGTAATAGAACGAGAACAGGTAATCCGGCGCGAGGGCACGGACGCGGGCGAGGACGTCCGGCGCGTTGGGGTCGGCGGGCGTAATCGCTTGAATGCCGCACTCGGCCGCCGTGGCGGCGACCGAGTCGAACCAGATCGTCTCGCCCGGATTGTCCTCGTGGGTCACCACGAGCGGAACCTCGACGCCGTGCGCGAGCAGCACGCGCAGGCAGCGCACGCCGACGTTGTGATAGGCGAAGACGACGGCGCGCGGCATCGACGCTCAGCGGTCCGGCGGCGCGTCGGAGGGACGCTCGAGCACGGCGCGAATCATGTAGCGCGGCCGCGCGCGGACCTGGTGGTAGATGCGCCCGACGTACTCGCCGATGAGGCCGAGGCCGAACAGCATCATTCCGACGAGGAAGAACGCGAGGATGTCGCGATCCCAGAACACCGACATCGCGTCTTCCGGGTGCACGTAGGCCAGCCGGTAGGCGATGACGAAGACGTAGGTGGCGAGCGCCAGCGCGGACACCAGCATGCCGAACATCGAGAACAGCTGCAGCGGCACCAGCGAGAACCCGGTGATGAGATCGAAGTTGAGGCGGATCAATTTGTAGAGCGGATAGTGCGACTTGCCCGCCGCGCGGCCGGCATGCGCCACGTCGATCTCCGTCGGATTGCTCGCGAACGTGTACGCGAGCGCCGGGATGAACGTGCTGACCTCGCGGCTCGCCGCGATGGCCGCGACGATCTCGCGGCTGTAGGCGCGCAGCATGCAGCCCTGGTCGGTCATGTGGATGCGCGTGATCCGCTCGCGCAGCCGGTTCATCGCACGCGAGGCGTATCGCCGGAACCACGAATCCTCGCGGTCGCGGCGCACGCCGCCCACGTAATCGTGACCGGCGTCCATCGCCGCCAGCAGCTTGCCGATTTCCTCCGGCGGATTCTGCAGGTCGGCGTCCATCGTGACGATGCGATCGCCGCGGCAGTGCTCGAAGCCGGCGACGATCGCGGGGTGCTGGCCGTAGTTGGCGTTGAACAGCACGACGCGGGTGGTGTCCGGGCGGCGCTCCCACTGCTCGCGCAGAAGCGCCGCCGACTTGTCGCGGCTGCCGTCGTTGACGAAGATCACCTCGTAGGCGGTGCCGAGCGCATCGAGCGCCGGGTAGAGCCGCTCGAACAGCGTGGGCAGGCTCGCCTCCTCGTTGTAGACGGGAATCACGACCGAGAGTCGCGGTGGGTCCATCGTGTCTTCTCCGGGCTGCAAACGAAGCGCCGTCAGGAAGGCGCGCGCGCGAGGGCCGCGGCCACCGCGTCGCAGACGCGGTCGACGTCTCCCTCCGTCATGGCGGCATGCAGCGGCAGCGTCACCGTCTCGCGCGCGATCCGCTCGGTCACCGGAAAGTCGCCGTCCCCGTACCCGTAGCGGCGGCCGAGCGTGCAAAGGTGCAGCGCCTCGTACGATACGCCGGTGCCGACGCCGGCCGCCTCGAGCGCGGCGCGAAATTGCTGCCGCGAGAACGACATCGCGGCAAGCGGTAGCAGCACCGAGAACATGTTCCACGTCTGTCCGTCGCCGTCGCGGGGGCGTGGCGGCAGCACGCACGGCGGGTCGGTCGCGAAGCGCTCGAAGTAGCGCGTGACGAGCGCGCGCCGCGTGGCGAGGAACGACGGCAGCTGCGCGAGCTGCGCGACGCCGATCCGCGCGTTGACGTCGGGAAGGTTGAACTTGCCGCCCGGGAACGCGACGTCGCGCGTGCGGTCGGGACGATAGGTGATCCCGTGAAAGCGCAGCGCGTCGACGCGCTGCGCCTCGGCGGGGTCGTTGAGAACGAGCGCGCCGCCCTCGATCGTCGTCATATTCTTGTTCGGGTGGAAGCTGAAGGTGACGAGGTCGCCGATCGCGCCGACGTTCCGGCCCTGCCATTGCGATCCCATCACGAGCGCCGCATCCTCGATCACGCGAAGCCCTCGCCCCCGGGCGAGCGCGTGGAGCGCATCCATGTCGACGAGCGAGCCCGGCCAATGCGTCGGCATGATCGCCCTGGTGCGCGGCGTGATGGCCGCCTCGACCTGTCCGAGCTCGATGTTGCGGGTCACGAGGTCGCAGTCGACGAACACCGGGGTGGCGCCCACCTTGGCGATCATGTTGAGCACGGTGAAGAAACTCTGCGCCGACGTGATTACCTCGTCGCCCGGGCCGATGCCGGCGAGCTGCAGCGCGACCTCGACGGCGGCCGTCGCCGAGGTCAGGACCTTCACCGGCCGGCCGCCGCAGAATGTCGAGAGCGCGCTCTCGAATTGGCTCACCCACGGCCCGCTCGTGATCCAGCCGGAGCGAAGCACGTCGGCCACGCCGGCGATGGTGGCTTCGTCCAGCACCGGTCCGGCGAATTTGAGATATGGCGGGGCGGTCATTGCGGCGGCCTCAGCTGCGCGCGACCAGCGTGACGCCGACGACGATGAACCCGATGCCGAGCCAGCGTGTCGGCGTGACGGCCTCGCCGAACAGGTAGTAGGCGGCGATCGCGTTGACCACGTAGCCGACCGACAGCAGCGGATAGGCGATCGAGACGGGGACGCGCGACAGCCCGAGGATCCAGACGAACACGGAGATGCCGTAGCAGGCGATGCCCAGCGCGAAATAGCCCTGGGTCGCCATCTTCAGCAACGTGTCGGGCCAGGTGTCGCGCGTGAGCGACAGCACGCCCAGCACATTGGTGCCGGCCTTGAGGAGGAGCTGGGCGGCGGCGTTGAGCAGCACGCCGGCCATCAGGAACGCCATCGCCGCAATACTCATTGGTGTGCCCCCACGCTCGCGGCTGCGGCCGCTGCGCTGCCCCCCGAGGGGGAGCAATTTGCGCCTTGGGACGGCCCGGCGGCGCTCATCGCCGGCTCACCACCACGCGGCGCGGGTCGCGCGCGAGCTCGCGCATCGGGAGCCCTTGCGCGACCAGGACGGCGTTGAGTGCGGGTTCCATCATCGCGTAGCCCTGCGGCAGCGACTGCCATTCGGCGATCCACGCCGCCCGGGTCGGGATCTGCTTGCCGGGCTCGGCGTCGATGCCGAGCGCGAGCTCGTCGCGGTAGTTGACGAGGCGCGTCGCGCGGCCGAGGTAGAAGGGAACCGTCTGATCGTACATTTCGACCTGGTAGAAGGGCGCGTCGGCGATGAGCGGCGCCACCTGCTGCGCAGACCGGAGAATAGCCGAGGACGAGCGCATCGGGCTCAACGCGTCGAATCCGGCGATGGCGATCTGCAGGCCCGCCAGCGCGGTCAACGACTGGATCGAGAGGCCGATGAAGCGTGCCCGCGGCGAGGCGTTGTCCGACCGGAACACGAGCAGCTCGGCAATGCCGCCGAGCGCGGCCACGCTTGCGGCGACCTTGAGATAGGGGCCGTAATCCAGCAGAAGCTCGGCCGGAAGGCGCTCGCTCGCGAATCGGGGTGCGATGTGGTCGTAGGCGAGGATCAACGCCAGCGCCAGCACGATGCCGCTCACCGCGAGCGGCACGAGAAGCCGCATCAGCTCACGGGTGTGGAGACGCGCGAGCAGCCAACCGGTGACGAGCGCCAGCGGCGGGAACATCGGCAGGATGTAGGACGGCAGCTTCGACTCCGACATGCTGAAGAAGACGAAGACGAACGCGGCCCACGCGAGCGAGAAGCGCTGCCACGAGAAGCCGAGCGCGTTGGGTACGCCGTCCCGCCATGCGCGGACGAGGCCCGCGCCCAGGATCGCGAGCCACGGCAGGGCGCCGACCGCAAGCAGCGGCAGGAAGTAATACCACGGCCCCGGACGGCCGTGACCCTTGGCGAGGAAGCGTTCAAGGTGCTCGTGGATGAAGAAGAAACGAAGGAATTCGTCGTTCGCGAGCGCCACGGCGACGAACCACGGCGCCGTCAACACGAGGTACACGAGGAGCCCGGAGCCGATGGATAGCCGCCGCCAGAGCGCGAAGTCGCGCGTCGCCAGCGTATAGACGACGAGCGCCCCGCCGGGGAGCACGAGGCCGATCAGCCCCTTCGAGAGCGTCGCGCCCGCGAGCGCGGCGGCGGCGACCCACATCCACCTCCGGCGCGCGGAGACGCTGGTTTCGGCGCGCTGGGCGACCACCAGCGCGGCGAAGCCCAGCGCGAGAAAGAACGCCAGTCCGGAATCCAGCGTGACGATCTGCGCCAAGCCGGCGTGCCAGACCATCGTCGCAAGCGCGAGCCCCGCATAGGCGCCGAGCATCCTCCCGCCCAGGGCGTAGCCCGCCGCCGTGACCGCCAGCACGCCGAGGAAGCCCGCAAGCGCGGGCCACAGGCGCGCCGTCCACTCGTGCACGCCGAACACGCGATAGGCGCCCGCCGTGAACCAGTACTGAAACGGCGGCTTCTCGAAATACTTGAGGCCGTTCAGGCGCGGCGTCACCCAGTCGCCGCTCGCCGCCATCTCGCGCGCGATCTCGGCGTAGCGGCCCTCGTCGGGATGCACGAGGCGCCGCGCGTCCAGCGTCGCGAACCAGATCAGCGCCACCGCGATGAAGAACGCCCACACCGCGCGGGCGGACGGCATACGGGCGGACCCGTCGGCGGGCGCGAGCGGCGCGCGGAGGGCGGGCGAGGAGGGCATCGGGGCGGGGCGGTCGACGGTGCATGGCGCGCCTCTCGCCGCGGAGAAGGCGCGAAGCGCGGTGCCGCGCGCGCGGCAACGGCGAATTCTACCGCGCCCGATGTTCGCCTTGCCCCACCGCAGGCGATTCGCTAGGATGCCGCGCATGCCGAACCCGCTCCAGCTCTACGACAACTTCACGCGCACGCTGCGTCCGTTCGCGCCGCTCCACGAGGGCGGCGCGGTCGGGATGTACACGTGCGGGCCGACGGTCTACGACTACCAGCACATCGGCAACTACCGCACGTTCCTGTTCGAGGACGTGCTGCGGCGGGTGCTGGAATGGAACGGCTACCGGGTGCGGCACGTGATGAACATCACCGACGTCGGTCATCTCACCTCGGATGCCGACACCGGCGAGGACAAGATGGAGAAGGGCGCCCGGCGCACGGGCAAGTCCGCGTGGGAGATCGCGCAGCTCTACACCGACGCGTTCGTCGCCGACTTGAAGCTCCTCAACATCGAGGATCCGGTGGTGCTGTGCCGGGCGACCGACCATATCGCGGAGCAGGTCGCCTTCATCGCCGATATCGAGAAGAACGGCTTCGCGTACCGGACGTCCGACGGCGTCTACTTCGACACGTCGAAACAGCCGGACTACGGCTATCTCGCGCGCCTCGACGTCAAGGGGCAGGAAGCCGGCAAGCGCGTCGACCTGGGCGAGAAAAGGCACCCGTCCGACTTCGCGCTGTGGAAGTTCTCGGCGCCCGGAGAGAAGCGGCAGATGGAGTGGGACAGCCCGTGGGGCAGGGGCTTCCCCGGCTGGCACATCGAGTGCTCGGCGATGGCGCAGAAGTACCTGGGCGACTTCTTCGACATCCACTGCGGCGGCGAGGACCACATTCCGGTCCATCACACGAACGAGATCGCGCAGACCGAGGCCCGCGTGGGCACGCGCCTCGCGAATTTCTGGCTGCACGGCTACTTCCTGCTGTCGAACGACGCGAAGATGGCCAAGTCGGCCGGCGAGTTCCTGCGGATCGCGTATCTCGTCGAGCGCGGCTACGATCCGCTCGCCTACCGCTACCTGTGCCTTACCGCGCACTATCGCGGCCAGCTCAATTTCACGTGGGATGCCCTCGACGCGGCCGCGGTCGCGCTCGACCGGATGCGAAACGGCGTGTTCGCCGTGCGCGACGCCGGCACGGCGACGCCCGAGCCCGGGCTGCTCGAGCGCTTCACGAACGACATCAACGACGATCTCAATCTGCCCCGCGCCCTTGCCGTGGCGTGGGAGACGCTGCGCGGGGATCTGGCGCCGGCCGTGAAGCGCGCGACACTGCTCGCGTTCGACGCCGTGCTCGGCTTGAAGCTCGCGGAATGGACACCGCCCCGGGAGACCGCGCCCGACGCGGTGACGGCCCTGGCCGAGGCAAGGCTCGCCGCGCGGCGAGCGAAGAACTGGGCCGACGCCGATCGCCTGCGGGCCGAGCTGCACGCCGCCGGCTGGGAGATGGAAGATCGTCCGGAAGGCTACGCGCTGAAGCGAAAGTAGCAGAGCGGGATCGCCTGCCTGCGCACGATGGAGCGCACCGATGAAGCTCGCGACCCTCGATAACGGCACCCGCGACGGCGAGCTCGTCGTGGTCTCGCGGGACCTCGCGCGCTGCGTGGCGGTGCCGGAGATCGCGCGCACGCTGCAGGCGGCGCTCGATGCGTGGAACGGCGCCGCTCCCTCGCTGGCCGCGATCGCGGACGAGCTCGACGCCCGGCGCATGCCCGGATCGGTCCCGTTCGATCCGGCCTCGGCGATGGCGCCGCTCCCGCGCGCCTACCAATGGGCCGACGGATCGGCCTACGTGAATCACGTCGAGCTCGTGCGCAAGGCCCGCGGCGCCGTGATGCCGCCCGAATTCTGGACCGACCCGCTCATGTACCAGGGCGCGTCCGACCACATGCTCGGCGCGTGCGAGGACATCGTGCTCGGGGACGAGAGCTGGGGGATCGACTTCGAGGCCGAAGTTGCGGTGATCACCGGCGACGTGCCGATGGGCGCGGCGGCGGACAGCATGGAGCGCCACATCCGGCTCCTCATGCTCGTGAACGACGTCAGCCTGCGCAACCTCGTTCCGGCCGAGCTCGCGAAGGGTTTCGGCTTCCTTCAGTCGAAGCCGGCGAGCGCATTCTCGCCGGTCGCCGTCACGCCCGACGAGCTGGCGGGCGCATGGCGCGACGGCAAGGTGCACCTGCCGCTCGTCTCGCATCTGAACGGGCATCTGTTCGGCCGGCCCGATGCAGGCGTGGACATGACGTTCGACTTCAGGACGCTGATCGCGCACGTCGCGAAGACCCGGGAGCTCGTCGCGGGCAGCATCGTTGGGTCCGGCACGGTGTCGAACAAGGAGGACGGCGGCCCCGGGCGGCCCGCGGCCGCGGGCGGCGTCGGCTACTCGTGCATCGCCGAGCAGCGCACCGTCGAGACGCTCCTCTCCGGCGCTCCGACGACGCCGTTCATGCGCTACGGCGACCGCATCCGCATCGAGATGCACGACGCGCAGGGGCGCTCCGTGTTCGGCGCCATCGACCAGAAGGTACGCGCTCCGGCCTGAAGATCGTGCCTCGCGTCAGGGCGCGCGTCCGGGCGCCCGCAGGCTTCACGAGACCCGGGCGCCCGCCGGCGCCCGCTGCCCGCCCTTCCGCTTCGTCGCGCGCCAGTTCCCTTGGCGCCGCGTTTCCGCAGGTTCGTCGCGTCCCTCTTGAGCGCGTAAGACGCGGTGCCTAGGATGCGACCCACTGCATCGATCGAAGGCGGCCCACCGAAAAACGGGTGAATCCGGAATCCCGGATCGGCGCATCCAACGACCGAGCAGCAAGAAACCGAACCAGGAGCCCACGATGAAAAGCTATCAAGCCGCAACGCCCCGCGCCGCTATCACGCTCGCCGCCGTCGCGATGACCGTGCTGACGCTCGCCCTCTCGGTCCTGCCGGCGAAGGTGAATTCGGGCAGAAGCACGGGGGCTCTCGCGAGCGCCCCGAGTGCCGCCTCGCCGGTCGCCGGTGCGGCGTCGGGCGACGGGATGCCCATCGTGGTTTACGGAGTCCGTGACAAGGAGACAGCCATGCAGAAGGTCCGCGCGCCCCACGCGCAGAAGGTCCATGTTCCGCACGTCGTGCCGCCCCAGCGGCAGCAGATCTAAGAGCGCAGCGTCTTTCCCCGTCGCCCGCACCCCCAGGCGGGCGGCAGGGAATGTGGAGGGCCGGGCGCGGTGCGTCCGGCCCTTTGCTTGCCCCGGTCCCAGGGGGCGGCAGGTTTCCCGGGGTCAGTAGGTCCGCTCGATCCGCCCGGTGAAGAGCACGGGTCCCGTGGGCGCGCCGGTGGTCGAGCCTCCCGCAGGCTCCAGGCTCACCGCCAGCGCCGGAATGCCCTGGAACGCGACGCCCGCCGGCGCGCGCAGCGGCACGCGCTCGACACCGGACGCCGGAACGAGGCCGAGGGACTGGGGTGGCCGACCGTCCGGCAGCATCCAGAGCTCGAGCGAGCGGTCGCATTCGATGGTCACGTCCCCGACCGCCTTCACCGTCAGGAAGCGGCTGCCGCGCTTCCGATCAGTCTGGCGC
>CAVRVC010000008.1:0-86188 GCA_963724545.1 uncultured beta proteobacterium | reverse complement strand
GCCGTTGGGGTCGAACACGTCGACGTAGCCCAATCCCTTGCCCGCGACGTCGTCGTGCCGGTCGGCGTCCTGCTTCGCGTAGGTCACGTAGAGGTTGCCGTTGATCGCCTGGATGCCGAACGGCGCGAAGCCGGCCGGAATGTTCGGATCCGCGAACGCGCCGGCCGGCAGCGTCACCGGGTTGAAATTGGCGTCCCAGACGTCGATCTTGCCGTTGTGAAAGTCCGTCGCGTAGAGGAGCGAGCCGTTGCCGCCGGCGCTCAACGCCAATCCCTTGTATTGCGCACCGGACGGACGAGTTGTCCTTGACGAGGATCGCGTGCGTCGCCGTCGACGGGCGGCGCCCATCCGGCGATCACGCCGTCCTCGGTCGCGAAGATGAACTTGGCCGATGAGTTGGTCGCGGGCGGGTTGACGAGAAAGCCGCTGGAGGCGTTGAACACGATCCCCGTCGGATTGCCGGACGCGGCGCCGGCCGCCGGCGGAATCGTCACGACCAGCGACTGCGGAACCCCCGCGCCGTCGTAGAGCGTCGACACGCCGGTCTCGGCATCCGAGACCCAGACGAAGCCGAACGGATTGAAGGCGACTCCCCAGGCGTTCTTCAGATTCGCGTCCTGGTGATCGGCGACACCCGCCTGATCCGATACGAGATCGTGCCGCTGGTAGCGTCCTTCCGGATCCGCGCGCGCGGCCGGCGCCGCGGACAAGCGCGATCGCCGTCACGAGCGCCATTGCCGGCCATCCGAGCGACACTGTTGCTCCCGATGCGATTCGATCTTCATTGCACTGACCTCCGTTCGAGTTCCTCCTTGAAATCGGTGCGCCGCATGATCCCCGTAGCGAAGCGAGGGCGCGCCGCCGCTGGTGACACCGCGCGTCTATTCCCGTATCGACGATTCCGGTTCAATGCGAATGGCGTTGTAATTTCTTCGCACCCGGAAATCGCCTTGCCGATCGCGGACGTGACCTCGGTTGCGCGTTCGACGAGGATGCGGGCGACGTGTTTGCCGTGCGTGGACGGTAAGCAAGAGATGCTGCGCCTCGCGATCGCGGGAGGCGGCAGCGGAAGCGTGCGGCGCGGCGGCGCGACGCTCGATGAGGTCGATCTGATCCATCGCGTCGCCGCGCGAGACGGCGCGGCGTTCGAGACGCTCTATCGCGGCTATTGCCCGAGGCTGCGGCGCTTCGTCGTGCGCGTCACCCGGCGACCGCAGATCGTCGACGAGGTCGTGAACGACACGATGCTCGTCGTCTGGCGCAAGGCGTCGAGCTACAACCTCGCGCTCGAACGTGTCGACGTGGATCTTCGGCATCGCGTTCCGGCGCGCGTTGAAGGCGCTGAAGCGGATCGACAATCCCGTGGAATTCGATCCGGACGATTGCCCGGCCGGCGAGCGACTCGGCGGCCGGAGCGATCTGCTGCTCGAGCAGGAGCGGCGGGCGACGATCGCTCGTGCCCTCGCGCTCACTGTCGCGCGAGCATCGCGCCGTCCTCGAGCTCTGCTATTTCGACGGATCGCTCCTGCGCGGAGATCGCCGGAATCATGGGGTGCCCCGTCAACACGGTGAAGACGCGGATGTTCCATGCCCGGCGAAGGCTCCGGGCGCTGATGTCCGCGGGGCTCGCTGCACCGTCATGACGTACGTGGAAGAAACGGCGGGCGGCCCGGCGCTGTAGAATTGGCCGGCAGATCGAATGCCAATGGCCACGCCGACAACCTGGGACTACGTGATCGTCGGCGCAGGCTCCGCCGGCTGCGTGCTCGCGAACCGGCTTTCCGCCGACGGCCGGTTCTCCGTGCTGCTGCTCGAAGCCGGTCCCGCCGATCGCTACCCGTGGATCCACATTCCCGATCGGGTACGCGAAGACGATGTTCCACCCGGTCTACAACTGGCGCTTCAAGACCGAGCCCGATCCGGGCATGAACGGTCGGCAGATCTACTGGCCGCGCGGACGCACGCTCGGCGGCTCGAGCGCGATCAACGGGCTCATCTACATCCGCGGCCAGCGCGAGGACTACGATGGCTGGGCCGCGCTCGGCAACCCCGGATGGGGCTACGACGACGTCCTGCCGTACTTTCGCAAGCTCGAGCACAACGTCCGCGGCGCGAACGAGTGGCATGGCGCGGACGGACCGCTGTGGGCCTCCGACATCGGCGCGAAGCACGAATTGATCGAAGCGCTGATCGATGCCGGCGGCGAGATCGGGATACCGCGCAACGACGACTTCAACGGCGCGACGCAGGAAGGCATCGGCTACTACCAGCTGACCACACGGCGCGGACTGCGCTGCTCGACGGCCGTCGCGTATCTGCGTCCGGCGCGGTCGCGGCGGAATCTCCTCGTCGAGACCGAGGCCCATGCGACGACGAATTCTCTTCGCCGGCCGCAGGGCGACGGGCATCGTGTATCGGCAAGCCGGGCGCGACGTGACCGTCAGCGCGCGCCGCGAAGTGATTCTCGCGGCAGGCGCACTGCAGTCGCCGCAGCTCCTGCAGCTGTCGGGCGTCGGCCCGCCCGCGCTGCTGCGAGAGTTCGCGATCCCCGTCGTCCATGCGCTGCCCGGCGTCGGCGAGAACCTGCAGGACCACCTGCAGGCGCGCGTCATCTTCCGCTGCACGAAGCCGATCACGACCAACGACATCCTGCGCTCGCCGTGGCGCAAGCTCGCGATGGGCGTGCAGTACGCGCTCGCGCGCACCGGTCCGATGGCCGTCGGCATCAACCAGGGCGGCATCTTCGCGCGCACCGACCCCGTGCTGCACCGGCCGGACCTGCAGTTCCACGTCGCGACGCTGTCCTCGGACATGGCGGGCTCGCCGGTGCACACGTTCTCCGGGATTCACGATGTCGGTGTGCCAGCTGCAGCCGGAGTCGCGCGGCCATGTGCGATTGAAGTCGCCGGACCCGCTCGCAGCCCCCGCGATGCAGCCCAACTACCTGTCGACGCCCCGCGATCGCGCGACGCTCGTCGCCGGGATCAGGCTCGCGCGAAAGCTCGCCGCGACACGTGCGCTCGCGCCCTATGTCGCCGGCGAGTACCGTCCCGGCCCCGACGCGACGAGCGACGACGCGCTGCTCGAGTTCGCGAAGAACACGGCCGGCACGATCTTCCATCCGTCCGGCACGTGCAAGATGGGGCCCGCCGCCGATCCGCATGGCGGTCGTCGACGCCGACCTCCGGGTCCACGGTCTCACCGGCCTGCGCGTCGTCGATTGCGGCATCATGCCCACCGTCGTGTCCGGCAACACCAACGCGCCGGCGGTGATGATCGCCGAGAAGGTCGCCGACCGATGCTCGCGGATGGCGCGGCCTGACGCCGCCCTGCGATAATGTCCGGCCCCGACGCCGAAGGAGCCCACCATGTCCTGCTGCCACGCCGATTTCGCCGCCGTCCCCGGCAGCGATCGCGGCTTCACCGTCGGGATGCCGACGTTCACGTTCGGTCGGGGCGTGCTGGCCGAGGCCGGCGACAATGCGCGCGAGCTCGGCGTCAAGCGCGTGGCGCTCTTCACCGATCCGCGTCTTGCCGCGGGCGAGTACGTTGCGATCGTGGCGAAGTCCCTTGCCGCGGCCGGCGTCGACGTCGCCGTCTACAGCGACGTCGTCGTGGAGCCGACCGACGCCTCGTTCCAGGAAGCCGCCCGCTTCGCGGCCGACGGCCGGTTCGACGGCTACGTCTCCGTCGGCGGCGGTTCCGTGATGGACACCTGCAAGGCCGCGAACCTGTACGCGTCGCAGCCCGCGGAGTTCATGACCTACGTGAATGCGCCGATCGGCGGCGGGCAGAAGGTGCCGGGGCCGGTCAAGCCGCACATCGCGTGTCCGACGACGTCCGGCACCGGCTCCGAAACCACCGGCATCGCGATCTTCAATCTGCGCGCGCTCAACGCCAAGACGGGCATCATCTCGCGCCGCCTCATTCCCGACGTCGCGCTGATCGACCCGACCGTCACCGCGACGCTGCCGAAGAACGCCGTGGCCGCGACCGGCTTCGACTGCATGAGCCACGCGCTCGAGTCGCTGACGGCCCGCGTGTATCCGCGCCGACTCAATCCGGCGCAAGGCGTGAACCGGCCGGTGTCGCAGGGCGCGAATCCGTTTTCGGACATGCTCGCGGGCGAGGCGCTCCGGAGCGTCGGCCGGTTCCACACGCGCGCCGTCAACGACGCCTCGGACGCCGAGGCGCGCACCGAGATGATGTACGCGGCGATGCTCGCGGGCATCGCGTTCAACGCCGCCGGCTGCCACCTGCCGCACGGTCTGTCGTACGCGGTGTCGGGACTCGCGAAGGATTGGCACGTCGAGGGCTACCCGCCCGGAAAGTCGCTCGTGCCGCATGGCATGGCGGTGGTGCTGAACAACCCGTCGGTCTGGCGGTTCACCGCGCCCTCCTGTCCGGAGCGGCACCTGCACGGCGCGCAATGCCTGGGGGCCGAAACGCGCGGCGCGACGAACGCCGACGCCGGCGAAGTGCTCGCGAAGCGCGTGATCGAACTGATGCGCGCGACCGCGATGCCCAACGGACTGACGGCCCTCGGCTTCGACGCGTCGCATCTCGATGCGCTCGCCACCGGCGCCGAGCCGCAGTACCGCGTGATCCGCAACGCGCCGAAGGACGTGGGGAGCGACGACCTGAAGGCGCTGTTCCGCGCCGCGCTCAGCTACTGGTAGCCGCCTGCTCCGGCGGCGACGGCGAAGCTTCGCCGGAGCTCGCGTCGGACGCCGCGCGCCGGATTCGCCGGGCCGGCAATATCACCGCGAACGTGCTGCCCTGGCCGAGCTCGCTCATCACGTCGAGCTCCGCCTGGTGGCGGAGCAGCACGTGCTTCACGATCGCGAGCCCCAGGCCCGTGCCGCCGCCCGCCCGCGAGCGGCCGCGATCCACGCGGTAGAACCGCTCGGTGAGCCTCGGCACGTGCTCCGGCGCGATTCCGATGCCGTTGTCCGTCACGCTGAATTCACCGCGGCCGAGGGCGTCGACCCGCCAGGCGAGCCTGACGCTGCCGCCATCCGGCGTGTAGCGAACCGCGTTGCTCGCGAGGTTGCCGAACGCGCTCGCAAGCTCGTCGCGATTGCCGATGACCGTCGCCCCCTCGCCGATGTCGAGCGTGACCGACGTGCCGGCCGTCCGCCAGCGCCTTCGCGTCGGCGGAAACCGCGAGCAGCAGCGGAACCACGTCGAACGCACGCCTCCACGAGGGCGTTCTGATCGCTTTCGAGCGCCGACAGCGTGAGAAGATCGTCGACCAGACGCTGCATGTTCCGCGCCTGCTCGGCCATCAGCTGGAGATAGCGCGCGCGCTGGCGGGACTCGAGCTCCAGGTCCTGCAGCGTCTCGAGGAAGCCGGCGACGACGGTCAGCGGCGTCTTGAGCTCGTGCGAGACGTTGGCGATGAAGTCGCGGCGCATCCGCGCGACGACTTCGAGCTGCGTGATGTTGCGGCTGATCAGCAGCCGCTCGTCGATGCCGAAGGGCACCACCTGGATCGACAGCGTCGTGTCGGTTTCGCGGAGCGAGTCGACGACCACCGCGTCGGCGAAGTCGCCGGCCTCGAAATAGCGGACGATCTCGGGCTGCCGCGCGAAGTTGAGGAGCGGCGCGCCGGCATCGCGCGCGAGATCGATGCCGAGGTGCGCCTGCGCGCGCGCGTTGGCCCACTCGATGCGGTTCGCCGCGTCGAGGATCACCATGCCTTCGGGCAGCGCTTCGACGGCGCTCCGAAAACGCTCGATCGTCGTCGCGAGGTCGCGCTGATGGCGCATGCGCGAGCGCACCCGACGATGAAGGGCGGCGAGCGCCACGCCCCACGCACCCGAGGCCTCGGGCACCTGGGCGTCGAGGTCGGTGTCGGCCCAGCGCGTTAGGCGGTCGAGGTACCAGAGGTCGACGGCCAGCAGCGCGCCCAGTCCGACGCCCAGAACCGCGGCGGACCAGAAGGCCCCCAGCGCCAACCCGGCGAGCAGCGCCAGCACCAGAACGACGAGAGGGGCGACGACACCGGCGACGAGAACGGGACGCATTCGAAGTCGTCGGGTGCGGTCCTAGCGAGGGACGCAGAGCCGGTAGCCGCTGCCGCGGACCGTCTCCACGAGGCCGTCCTGTCCGAACGGCTCCAGCGCCTGGCGCAGGCGGCGGATGTGGACGTCGACCGTGCGCTCCTCGATATAGACGTTGTCGCCCCACACATGATTCAGGAGCTGCGTGCGCGAATGCACGCGCTCCGGACGCGCGAGCAGGAATCGCAGCAGCCGGAATTCGGTGGGGCCGAGCGGAACGTTGCTGCCGCCGACGCTGACTCGGTGCATCGCGGGGTCGAGTATCAGCGCGCCGGCGGACAGCGGCTCCTCCACTGCCTCGGGCGCCCGGCGCCGCAGCACGGCCTTGATCCGCGCCTTCAACTCGCGCGGCGAGAATGGCTTCGTCACGTAGTCATCGACCCAGGCCTCGAGGCCGGCCACCTTGTCGGCTTCGTCGGTGCGCGCCGTGATCATGATGATCGGCAACGCGCGCGTGCGCGCGTCGCGCCGCAGCTCCTTCGCCATCGTCAGGCCGGACTTGCCCGGCAGCATCCAGTCGAGCAGCAGCAGGTCGGGCAGCGCGCCGTTGAGCTCCCGCTGCGCGCTCTCGGCGTCCGCAGTCGCGCAGACCGCGTAGCCCGCGTCGACCAGGTTGACGCGCAGCAGCTCGCGGATCGCGGGCTCGTCCTCCACGACGAGGACCGTCGGCATCACCGACGGTCCCCGCGCTTGCGGGCTCGTTGGCCAACTCGGCCGCTGCGCTGACCCCCGAGGCAGAGCGCAGTCGCGCGGCCTTGGCGGCCCGGCGCGCTCATTATCCGGGCAACCTTCATTCCCCAGCCACTTCGGCGCGGATCTGGTCGGCGGAGGCGTGCCGGACGTCGATGCCCTTCACCACCTGGACGACGGCCTCGGCGATGTTCTTCGCGTGATCGCCGATCCGCTCGATCGACTTCGCGATGAACACGATCTCGAGCGCCGGCGTGATCGTGCGCGGGTCCTCCATCATGTAGCTGATGAGCTGGCGCATGATCGCGAGGAAGGCGGCGTCGATCTCCTCGTCGCGGGCGATCACCTCGGCCGCGGCGGCGGCGTCGAGGCGCGCGAACGTGTCGAGCGCCATCTGCAGCATCTCCCGCGCGCGCTCCGTCGTGCGCACGACGTCGTAGCGGCGCACGTGGGCGAGCCGGTCGACGCCGCGGGTCTCGGCGGCCTTGTAGGCGATCTTCTTCACCTCGTCTCCGACGCGCTCGAGCTCGTTGACGATCTTGCTGATCATCAGCACGAAGCGGAGATCGATCGCCGTGGGCTGCCGCCGCGCGATGATCTGGCTGCACATCTGGTCGAGGCTGACCTGCATCTGGTTGATCTGCTTCTCGTCGGTCTTGACCTGGACGATCGCATCGTGGTCATCGGCCTCGAGCAGCGCGATGGCGCGGCGCAGCTGGGATTCGACGAGTCCGCCCATCGCGAGGACGCCGCTCCGGATCGCCTCCATCTCGGTGTCGAACTGCTTGTGCGTGTGCTCGTTCATCGCATCCATCCCTTCCGGGCGGCGGGTTGCCGGCGCCCCGTCGACCGGCCGTCCGCTAGCCGAAGCGGCCGGTGATGTAGTCCTCGGTTTCCCGGCGCGCCGGCTTGAGGAACAGCGTGTCGGTCGCGCCGAATTCGATCAGCTCGCCCAGGTACATGTATCCGGTGAAATCGGACACGCGTGCCGCCTGCTGCATGTTGTGCGTGACGATCGCGATAGTGTAATCGACCTTGAGCTCGCTGATCAGTTCCTCGATCTTCGCTGTCGAGATGGGATCGAGCGCGGACGTCGGCTCGTCGAGGAGCAGCACCTCGGGCCTCACCGCGACGGCGCGCGCGATGCACAGGCGCTGCTGCTGACCGCCGGACAGCGCCATGCCGCTCTGCTTCAGCTTGTCCTTCGCCTCGCTCCACATCGCGGCCTTCGTCAGCGCCCACTCGACGCGCTCGTCCATGTCGCGCCGCGACAGACGCTCGTACAGGTTCACGCCGAAGGCGATGTTGTCGTAGATCGACATCGGGAACGGCGTGGGCTTCTGGAACACCATGCCGACCTTGGCGCGCAGCATGTTGAGGTCCACGCCCGCATCGAGGATGTTGACGCCGTTGAACATGATCTCGCCGGTGGCGCGCTGGCCCGGATAGAGCGAGTACATGCGGTTGAACGTGCGCAGCAGCGTCGACTTGCCGCAGCCGGACGGCCCGATGAACGCCGTCACCTGCCGGTCGGCGATGTCGAGACTGATGTGCTTCAGCCCCTGGAAGCTGCCGTAGAAGAAGTCGAGGTTCCTGATCGACATCTTGGGCTTCACCGCCGGCGCGGCCGGCTCCTCCACCCCCGGCTTGACCGCGATCGCTTCGAGATTCATTCCGTGTCCCCTGACTCGCCGCCTACTTGACGGCCTTCTGCCGGAACAGCACGCGCGCCACGACGTTCAGAATCAGGACCGCGAGCGTGATGAGGAGGGCGCCGGCCCAGGCGAGCTCCTGCCAGTCCTTGTAGGGGCTCATCGCGAACTGGAAGATGACCACCGGAAGATTCGACATCGGCGCGTTGAGATCCGTCGCCCAGAACTGGTTGTTGAGCGCGGTGAAGAGGAGCGGCGCCGTTTCGCCGGAGATGCGCGCCACCGCGAGCAGCACGCCGGTGATCACCCCGGCGCGCACCGAGCGCAGCGTGATCATCAGGATCATCTTCCATTGCGGCGTGCCGAGCGCCACCGCCGCCTCGCGCAGGCTGTCGGGGACGAGACGCAGCATGTTCTCCGTGGTGCGCACGACCACGGGGATCACGATCAGCGCCAGCGCGAATGAGCCCGCCCATGCCGAGAAATGCCCGACGCGAAACACGTAGATCTGATAGATGAAGAGGCCGATGATGATGGAAGGCGCTGACAGCAGGATGTCGTTGATGAAGCGGGTCACCGGCGCAAGCCAGCCGCGGCTGCCGTATTCCGCGAGGTAGATGCCGGCGAAGATCCCCACCGGCGTGCCGATCGCCGTGCCCGTGAACGCCATCACGAGGCTGCCGGCGATCGCGTTGGCGAGGCCGCCGGCGCTGCCGGGCGGCGGCGTCGTCTCCGTGAACAGGTGGGTTCCGAACGCGTGGAACCCCGCCGCGAACAGCGTGAACAGGATCCAGAACAGGAAGGCGAGCCCGAACAGCATCGTCAGCAACGACATCACGAGATTGACGCGGTTGACCAGCACCCGGCGGGAGTAAAGCGAGATCATCGGGTGCCCGGCATCAGGTGCGCGCGCCTTCGTTCTTCGCGAGCTGCAGCAGCATGACCTTCGCCAGCGCCAGGACGACGAACGTGATGACGAACAGGATGAGGCCGAGCTCGATCAGCGCCGACGTGTAGAGGTCGCCGACCGCCTCGGTGAACTCGTTCGCGAGCGCGGACGCGATGCTGTTCCCTGGAGCGAGGATCGACGGCGTCAGCCGGTGCGCGTTGCCGATGAGGAACGTCACGGCCATCGTCTCGCCCAGCGCGCGCCCGAGGCCCAGCATGATGCCGCCGATGACGCCCACCTTGGTATAGGGCAGCACGATGTTCCGGACGACCTCCCACGTCGTGCAGCCGATGCCGTACGCCGACTCCTTCAGCACCGGCGGCACGATCTCGAACACGTCGCGCATCACGGACGCGATGAACGGGATCACCATGATCGCCAGCACGAAACCGGCGGTGAGCACGCCGATGCCCTGCGGCGGCCCCTTGAACAGCGCGCCGACGAGCGGGGTCGCCCCCAGCGAGCCGATGAGCCACGGCTGCACGTGATCCGCGAAGAGCGGCGCCAGCACGAACAGGCCCCACATGCCGTAGATGATGCTGGGAATGGCCGCGAGGAGCTCGATGGCCGTGCCGAGCGGCCGCTTGAGCCAGGCCGGCGAGAGCTCGGTCAGGAACAGCGCGATGCCGAAGCTCACCGGCACGCCGATAAGGAGCGCGATGGCCGACGTAACGAGCGTGCCGACGATCGGGACGAGCGCGCCGAACCGCTCGGTGACCGGGTTCCACTCGGAGCTCACGAGGAAGCCGAAACCGAACGCCCGGATCGACGGCAGGCTGCCGTAGACGAGCGACACCACGATCCCGAGCAGCAGCAGCAGCACGAGCGAGGCGAAGAAGCGCGCGACCGACCGGAAGATCAGGTCCTGCAGCTGCATCGACGAGCGCTTCGGTTCCGGCATGGGGACGACGACGGTAGCCCTCGCCTTCCACGGCGAGGGTTGGATGATACCCGGAGCGCTCCGCGCCCCCGCGGAACTCACAGTATCGGCTTGCCCGCCGGATCCTTGACCTGCGCCTTCCAGGCCGCCCTGATCTGCGCCGTCACGGCGTCCGGCAGCGGCACGTAGTCGAGCGCATCCGCGAGCTTGTCGCCCTCCGCGGTGTACGCCCAGTCGAAGAACTTCAGGACCTCCTTGGCCTTGTCCGGCTTCGGCTGCGTCTTGTAGAGCAGGATGAAGGTCGCGCCGGAGATCGGCCACGCACTCTTGCCCGGCTGATCGGTCAGCACGAGGTAGTAGCCCGGCGCCTTGCTCCAGTCGGCGCCGGCCGCCGCCGCCTTGAAGGTTTCCGACGACGGGCTGACGAAGGTGCCGTCCCGGTTTTGCACCTGCGTGTAGGTCATCTTGTTCTGCAGCGCGTACGCGTACTCGACATAGCCGATCGAGCCCTTGACCCGCTGCACGTACGAGGCGACACCCTCGTTGCCCTTGCCCCCGACGCCGGTGGGCCACGCGACCGACGTGCCTTCACCGACCTTCTGCTTCCATTCGGGGCTCACCTTCGACAGGTAGTTCACCCAGATGAACGTCGTGCCCGAGCCGTCCGAGCGGTGCACGACGGTGATCTCGGAGTCGGGCAGCTTCGCGCCGGGATTGAGCTTCGCGATGGCGGCGTCATTCCATTTGGCGATCTTTCCGAGGTAGACGTCCGCGAGCACGGCGCCGGTCAGCTTGAGCTCGCCCGGCTTGACGCCTTCGAGATTGACGACGGGCACGTCGCCGCCGATGACCGTCGGGAACTGCATCAGTCCGTCCTTGTCGAGATCCTCGGGCTTCAACGGCATGTCCGATGCACCGAAGTCCACCGTCTTGTTCTGGATCTGCTTGATGCCGCCGCCCGAGCCGATCGACTGGTAATTCATCCCCACGCCCGTCTTCTGCTTGTAGGCTTCGGCCCATTTTGCGTAGATCGGGTACGGGAACGTCGCGCCGGCACCCGTGATGTCGATCGCCGATGCGGTGGAAAGCCCGAACGCGAGCGTCGTCGCGGCCACGAAGGCTTGCGGTAGAAATTTGCGCATTGCCGTTGTCCTGGGGGAAATGGTGAAGCGCCCATTCTCGGCACCGCGCATTACAGCGCGATGACAAGCGCGGGTCGCGCGGCGGGACCAGCGGGCCTGCCGTGCCCTGCCGTCAGACGAAGTCCGGCGAGATCACAACCTTGAGGAGCGTCGACGCTTCGCCGTGGCGCACCCGGTGGGACAGCCACCAGAGGCCGGCCTTGCGCACGCTCCATGGAGCGCTCCCGCCGGTCAGGAGATACGCGGCGACCTCCCCCAGCGTCGGCTGGTGGCCAACGACGAGAACGGGCTCGCGCGCCTCCGGCCAGCCGGCCGCGGCCAGCACAGCGGCCGCGGTGGCGCCGGGCGCGATCTCGGGCACGACGCGGTACTTGCGCTTCAGCGCGCGCGCCGTCTGCAGGGCGCGATCCGCCGGGCTCGTCAGGATGCGTGTCGTGGCCGGAAGGTGCCGGTCGAGCCATTTCGCCATGCGCTCGGCCTGCTGGATGCCCTTGGCGGTGAGGCGGCGCCCGAGGTCGGGCTCGCCGGGTTCCGCTTCGGCGTGCCGCCAGAGAATGAGGTCCATGTTTCGGCCTTTCCCACTCAGAAGTCCGGATCGGGCTCTCCGGCCAGCCGATCGACGAGCTCCTGCTGCGCGGCGCGCGGCAGCGACCGGCGCGTGACCTTCGGCCGCGCGTAGGTGCCGTCCGCGGCGAGCAGCCAAGCGTCGCGATTGTCGGCGAGATACGGCTTCAGTCCTTCGGCGATGATACGCGTCTTCAACTCCGGGTCCAGCACCGGGAATGCGATCTCGATCCTGCGAAAGAGGTTGCGCCCCATCCAGTCGGCGCTCGCGAGCCACACCTCTTCGTCCCCGCCGTCGTTCGCGAAGTACCAGATCCGGGTGTGCTCGAGAAAGCGGCCGATCACCGAGCGCACCCGGATGTTCTCCGAAAACCCCTCGATGCCCGGGCGCAGCGCGCAGGCGCCGCGCACGATCAGGTCGATCGCAACACCCGCCTGCGACGCGATGTAGAGCGCACGGATCACCGCTTCCTCGATCAGCGCATTCATCTTCGCGATGATCCGCGCGGGCTTGCCTTCGCGCGCGTGCCGCGCCTCCCGCCGTATCGCGAACAGCAGGCGATCGTGCATCGTGAAGGGCGCGAGCAGCAGGCGCTTCAGCTTCTTCGCCTTGGCGAGGCTCGTGATGTGCAGGAACACTTCGTTGACGTCCGCGCACATCCTCCGGTCCGCGGTCAGGAGCCCGAAGTCCGTGTAGAGCCGGGCCGTGCGCGGATGGTAGTTGCCGGTGCCGAGGTGCGCGTACGGCTGCAGCCGCACGCGGCCTTTCGCGTCACGCTCGCGGCGCACGAGGAGCGCGAGCTTCGCGTGCGTCTTGAGGCCGAACACGCCGTAGACGACCTGCGCGCCGACCTGCTCCAGCTTCTCCGCCCAGTTGATGTTCGCTTCCTCGTCGAAGCGGGCGAGGAGCTCGACCACGACGGTGACTTCCTTGCCGCGGCGAGCGGCTTCGATCAGCGCCTCCATCAGCACCGAGTTGACGCCGGTGCGGTAGACGGTCTGCTTGATCGCGACGACGTCGGGATCGTCGGCGGCCCGGCGGATGAACTCGACGACGGGATCGAACGACTGGAACGGGTGGTGCAGCAGCACGTCGCGCTGCCGGATCGTCGCGAGGAGGTCGGCCGATTCGCGCAGTCGGTCCGGCAGACCCGGCACGAACGGCCGGTATTCGAGGCCCGTCACCGACACGGCGTCGATGAGCGCGGCCATCCGCGCGAGATTGACGGGGCCGTCGACGCGATAGAGGTCGTCGTCGCTCAAGTCGACCTGACGCAACAGGAACTGCGCGAGCTTGTCGGGGCAGCCCGCCGCGACCTCGAGCCTGACCGCCTGGCCGAAGTGCCGCTGCGGCAGCTCGCCCTCCAGCGCCTGGCGCAGGTTCTTCACCTCCTCCTCGTCGAACCAGAGGTCGGCGTCGCGCGTCACGCGGAATTGCGAGTACCCGACGATGTCGCGCCCCCCGAACAATTCGTACAGGTGCGCATGGATGACGCTCGTCAGCAGCACGAACGTGTTGTCGGCGCCGGCGATCGCGCGCGGCAGCAGGATCACGCGCGGCAGGAGCCGCGGCGCCTTGACCGTGGCGATCGTGGTCTCGCGCCCGAACGCGTCGCGGCCCGCGAGCTCGACGATGAAGTTGAGACTCTTGTTCGCAACCTGCGGGAACGGGTGCGCGGGGTCGAGGCCGATGGGCGTGAGGAGCGGCTTCACTTCGCGCCGGAAATAATCGGCCACCCAAGCGCGCTCCGCCGCGTTGCGGTCGCCATGGCGCAGCAGACGGATGCCGGCGTGCGCCAGTGCCGGCAGGATCGCCTCGTTCAGCAGCCGGTACTGCTCGGCGACCAGCATCCGCGTCTCGTCGTCGATGACGCCGAGAAGGGCCCGCAGCCCCGGCAGCGTCATGCCTGGCGGCGGCAGCCGCGCGCGGAGCTGCTCCTTGAGCCCCGCGACCCGGATCTCGAAGAACTCGTCGAGATTGCTGCTGACGATGCAGAGAAACCGGAACCGCTCGAGCAACGGCGTCGCCGGATCCTGCGCCAGTGTCAGCACCCGGCGATTGAACGCGAGCTGCGAAAGCTCGCGGTTGATCGGCGGTGGAAGCGATGACTTCATTGCGTCGGGGAAACCGCGACCCATTGGACGCGGCCGCGTCGGCCGGCGGGGGGCAAACGGCACAGTCTGCGACGCCCGCATGACAGCCATATTACAACGGGGCGCGGCCGACGCGCCGCGCCGGCGCACCCGGGGATTTCTGCTACCCTTCGGACGGCGGTCGCCGGCCGATCGCGTACCCCCATGCCCGAAAGGAATCCGACCCCCTCCTCGCCGTCGTCGATCTCGGATCGAACAGCTTCCGGCTCGAAATCGGCCGCGTCGAGGGCGACCAGATCTACCAACTCGACACATGGCGCGAGACGCTGCGCTTCGGCGCGGGCGTCGACGACAAGGGCCGGCTGAAGCGTCCCGCCATGGACGCGGCGCTCGCCTGCCTCGCCCGGTTCCGCGAGCGCCTGTCCGGTCTGCATCCGTCGGCCGTGCGCGTCGTCGCGACGAACACGTTCCGCGTCGCCGAAGAACGCGCACGAGTTCCTGAAGGAGGCCGAGCGCACGCTGGGCCTGCCGATCGACGTCATCAGCGGCCACGAAGAGGCGCGGCTCACGTTCTTCGGCGTCGCGCACGAGCTGCCTCGCTCCCCCGTGCCGCGGCTCGTGATCGACATCGGCGGCGGTTCGACCGAGTTCATCATCGGCCGCGGCTTCGAGCCCGAGCGCCTCGAGTCGCTCGCGATCGGCTGCGTCGCCCTGACCCAGCGCTTCTTTCGCGACGGCGCCATCACCGCCGCGGCAATGGACGCGGCCGAGACCGCCGCGCGCGCCGAGATCGAAGCGATCGCCGGGATGTTCGGTCCCGACCAGTGGCGCGAGGCTTACGGCTCCTCCGGCACGGCAGTGGCGCTCGCCGACATCCTGGAAAAGAACGGATTGTCCGGCGGCGGCATCACGCCGGCCGGGCTCGCGCGCTTGAGGCGCCGGATGCTCGAGGCGGGACACGTGTCGCGCCTGAAGCTCGAGGCGCTCAAGGGCGAGCGGGCTCCGGTCCTCGCGGGCGGGCTCGCGATCATGACGGCGGCGGTCGGGGAGATCCGGGCCGAGCGCATCGATCCCGTCGGAGGCGCACTGCGCCTCGGCGTCCTCTACGACCTGCTCGGGCGCTCGACGAACGACGACGCCCGCGCGGCGACCGTCGAGCGCTTCATCGCCCGCTACGCAGTCGATCGCGTGCAGGCGCAGCGGGTCGGCGACCTTGCGAGCGCGCTCTTCCGCCGCGCCGCCGCCGCGCCGGACGCTACGCTCGCGAAGCTCGTCGAGTGGGCGGGCCGCCTGCACGAAATCGGGATGTCGATCTCGCACGACGGGTTCCACAAGCACGGCGCCTACATCCTCCAGAACGCCGACATGCCGGGCTTCTCCGCCGGCGAGCAGGGCCGGCTCGCGCTCCTCGTCTACGGGTGCCGGGGCCGGCTCGCGAAGATGGAGAATTCCATCGGCGACAAGGCCGTCCGCGCGGCCGTGCTAGCCGTCCGCGTCGCGATCATCGTTCATCACGCCCGCGCGACGATCGCGGTGCCGCGAATCACGCTCAAGGTCGGGCGGGACATCCGGTTCGACATCTCGCGCCGCTGGCTCGCCGCGCATCCGCTCGCCGACTACCTGCTCGCGAAGGAGCGGGCGCAGTGGGCGGATCTCGGCTATCCGTGGCGGATGAGCTCGCCATAGGACGGATCGCCCGGGATCAACCCGAGACACCGGCCGGGACGGGCCACTCGATCGGCCAGCGCACGCGTGCCGCCTCCGCGCGCAACTTCGAAAGCTCGGCGGCGAGCATCGGATCGGAGGGCCGAGCGGCGAGACCGACCAGGACGCGGGCGCGGGCGACGAGAAAATCCGCGAGCGGCAGCGGCTCGGCCGCCGTGTACCGCTCGATCGCGGCGGCGTGCGAAGACCCAGCGCCATCGGTCCCCAGAAGCGCATGCCGGTCTCGCGAAAGTGCGCGATCCCGCGGTCCACGTCCGCCCGTGCCTCCTCGACGCGTCCCAGCGCGAGCAGGACTTCGGCGCGTTCGCTGAGGAGGGTCGCCAGGTACCGCAGCGCGCCGATCGCGTCGGCAAGGGCGATCCCGCGCTCGATGAACGGGAGGGCGTCGCCATAACGATTGCAGAAGGCGAGCAGCGAACCCTGCGCTTCGAGCGTGAACATCTCGCCGTACCGGTAACCGATCTCGAGGGCGAGGCCATGCGCCGCCGCGATGTCGGCCAGCCCCGCGTCGAACTCCAGCAGGAAGTAACGGCAATATCCGGCCATGCCGAGATTGCCGATCGCGGCGCGTTTGAGCCCGTGCGCTTCGCACAGCTCCACGCAGCGCCGGAACCGTGCGAGCGCGCTCACCATGCGGCCGTCGGCATAGTCCGCATCCCCCAATCCGCTCGTCGCGTGCACCTCCCACAGCGGATCGGCGAGCGACGCCGCGAACCCGAGCGCCGCCTCGTGCTCGGCGCGGCATGCGTCGTTGTCCCCGCGCGCGAAATGGAGATTGCCGCGAATGTAGTGGAGCTCGCAGGACTCGCGCGGCAGGCCGCGCGCGAGCGGCTCGGCCTCGGCCAGCGCCGCAAGCGCCGCGTCCGCGCCCGCGATCAGGCGATGACCGGCCGCGATTCCGATCAGCGCCCGGCAGCGCTCGCCGGGTTCCCGCGTGGCCGCGAGCGCAACCTGGTAGGCGTCGATCGCCGGCTGGCCCTCGCCCGATTCGCAGCGCAACCGACCACGCAGCATGTTGAGCGCGACGACGTCGTCGGGCTCCTTGGCCAGCGCCGCGCCGCGCTCGGCCAGCGCGAGCGCGCGCTCGGGCTGCAGCGCCGCGGCCTGCGCGAGCGCCGCGTCGAGGTACGCGCGCGGCGCCTCGGGCGCTTCGGCGCGATCGAGGTGCTCGGCGACGAGCACGGGATCGCGATCGCCGTACCACTTCGCGGCGGCACGATGCAGCTCCGCGCGGCGGGCGCGCGTCAGCGACGCGTAGACGCCGTCGCGGATCAGCGCGTGCGCGAACAGGAACTCGTCGCCCTCCGGAAGGACGAGAAAGTGCGCGATCAGCACGTCGCACGAATAGTCGGGCAGTTGCGCGAGCATCGCGCACGAGCGCGAGCGGAAAGCGCTGGCCGACGACCGACGCCGCCCGCAGCGCCGCGCGGTCGCGCTCCGGCAGCCGGTCCATCCGCGCGAGCACGAGGCTGGAGAGCGACGCCGGCAGCGCGTCGTCCCGCTCGTCGGCGGCGCGCATCAGCTGCTCGAGGAACAGCGGGTTGCCGCCGGAACGCTCGACGCACTTCCGCGCGAACGCGCGACGACGCCGACAGGAAGCCGCCCGCGAACGCGAGCGCGTCCTTCGCGCCGAGCGGACCGAGGTCGATCGTCAGCAGCGGACTGCCCTGCACCGATGCGCGCCATGCCGCGGTCGAGCGGATCGCCGGCGACGCGCGAGGTGAGCGCGAGCACCGCCGGCAGCGCGCCGACCGCGCGCGTCAGCGCGGCGACGTGATCGAGCGTCACCTTGTCCGCCCAATGCAGATCCTCGATCGACGAGCAGCACCGGCGATGCCGCGCAGGCGGCCTCGAGCGAGGCGTACGACCGCGCTGGCGCGGCCCTGCTGGCGCGCCGCGTTGTCCATCGCCTCGTACAGCGCGCCGCTGCCCTCCGCCTGCGGCAGGCCGATCGACGTCGCGCAGGAACGGCTCCTCCTTCGCGAGCCCCGGATGCCGCGCGAGCCATTGCCGCAGCGCCTCGCTGCCGCGCCGCGTCGTCCGATCCCGGCGGCGAGATGCATGAGACTCTGCGCCACCTCGCGGACCACCTCGCGCCCCTTGGCCATGCCGAAGTCCAGCACGAGCCCGGTGTGGCACGCGAACCCGGCGGCGCGGGCGCGGCCGCGCAGTTCGCCGACGAGCCGCGACTTGCCGATGCCGGCATCGCCGCGCACGAACACGGTGCCCGCCGGTTCCGCCGGCGGCGCAGCTCGCGAGCGTCGCGGTGAGCTGCGCCAGCTCCGCGACGCGGCCGACGAACGGATGCGCACCCGACGGCTCGGCGACGTCGGCGAACTCGACGAATCGCCAGGCGGTGAGCGGCGCGTCGATGCCCTTCACCTTCGCGTCCTCGATCGGAGCGCACCGGACGATGCGCTGCGTCGCCGCGTGCACCGCCTCGTCGAGCACGGTCTCGCCGGCGCCGGCGAGCTTGAGCAGCCGAGCCGCGAGGTTGACCGAGTTGCCGATCACCGTGTACGCACGGTGCCGGGCGCCGCCCAGGCCGCTCGCGACCACCTCGCCCGATGCAATGCCGACGTGCACGGCCAGCGGCTCGACGGCGACGCTCGCCTACCGAGGGCATCGCGCGATGGATCTCGGCCGCGGCGCGCACCGCCCGTATCGCGTCGTCGTCGTGCGCGACCGGTGCCCCGAAGACCGCCATCACCGAGTCGCCGATGTGCTTGTCGATGCTGCCGCCGAAGCGCTCCACGATCTCGTCCGCGACGGCGTAGAACCGTTCGAGCATCGAATGCACGTCCTCGGGGTCGAGCGAGCGCGACATCCGCGTGTAGTCGACGAGATCGGCGAAGAGGACGGTGACCGGCCGCCGCTCGCCGTCGCCGCCCGCGGGCGGCCGGGGCGGAAGCGCTCGCATCCTCGCGAGCCGGGCGATGCGCGAGGCGGCCGCCCGCGCGCTCCGCCGGATCGCAGCCGCGTGCCGCAGCCACCGCAGAATCGTTCCGTCGCTTCGTTCCCGAATCCGCACGCGGGACATGCGACCGGCAGCCTCGCGCCGCACTCCGCGCAGAACTGCCGCTGTGCACGGTTCCCGGTGCCGCAACGGATGCATCGAAGGTCCGATGGCATGGCCGCGATTCTGTCCTGCCGGCGCGCGCGGGGCAACTCGGGTGGCGACCGCGGAGCGCCTGCCGCCGCCCTTTGCCGGGCCTTTGGCGCGCGTGCTACGGTT
This sequence comes from uncultured beta proteobacterium, assembly GCA_963724545.1. Lineage (GTDB taxonomy): Bacteria > Pseudomonadota > Gammaproteobacteria > Burkholderiales > Casimicrobiaceae > CAIWHR01. The sequence continues at coordinate 67,192 of CAVRVC010000008.1, read as the reverse complement.
GCCACGCCGGCCCCTGCGCCGGGCTTCCCGACGGGAGCACGACCATCGTCACGATACGAAACGAACCGCTGCTCTCGGACAAGCTGCGGCGGATCCGCGCGAGCTTTCCCGGTCACGACGATCTCGTCCGCCCGCTGGAATCGTTCGTGCGCACCGCGGACGACCGGCAGATCGTCCGGATCGACCCGATTCCGTTCGCCTCCGCGCGAGGCATCGCCGAAGACGACGCGATCGACCTCTTCCTGCATGCGCGCAAGGCCGGCCTCCTCGGCATGGAATGGCAATGCGTCTGCCCGGGCTGCGGGGAAATCGCGGCGAGCTTCCCGTCGCTGCGATCCGCCGGCTCCCGATACTTCTGCAACGTGTGCGTCGCGAACGCGACGCGGACTTGAGCGGATTCATCGAGATCACGTTCACGCTGGCGCGCGCGGTGCGCGAGTCGCGCTACCACGACCCGGAATCCCTCGACGCCGAGTCCTACGCGCTCGACTACCGCTTCACCGCGAACGGGGTGGTCGACGGCGGTCCGTCGTTGCGCGACTTCTATCGCAGGCACGCCGTCCTGACCGCGTTCGTCGAGCCAGGGGAAACGAGGTCGTTCCCGCTCGAGGTCGGTCCGGGATTCGTGTTCTTCACGAGCGGCCCGGTCGTCGAAGTGCGCGCGGTGCCCGGCCGGTCCGACCATCTGCCGGTTCGCTTTCACGCACGACGCGAGCGCTTCCGATGTGCCTGCAGGCGACGGCCGCGCCGGGACGGCTCGAATACGTCTTCACCAACGGTTCCGCGAAGCGCGTCGCGCTGCTCGGCATCAACGTCGCCGATCATTACGCGATCGAGCTCGCCCGCTTCCTGTCGGGCTCGCGCCTGCTGTCCCATCAGGCGTTCCTCGACCTCTTTCCATCGGAGACGCATCGTTTCCGCCGACGGCCTCGGCGTAACCGAGATCACCCTTCTCTTCACCGACATCACCGGCTCGACCGCCCTGTACGAGCGGATCGGCGACGTGAAGGCGTTCCAGCTCGTCCAGGAGCATTTCGGCCTGCTGCGGGATGCGATCCGGCGTCACTCCGGTGCCCTCGTCAAGACGATCGGCGATGCGGTCATGGCGTCCTTTCATCGGCCGCTCGACGCCTTGCAGGCGGCGCTCGCCATGCGCGCGGCGATCGCCGGCTTCAATCAGACCGCCGGCGCCGAAATGATCGCGCTCAAGATGGGCGCCCACGTGGGCACGTGCCTCGCCGTCACGCTCAACGGCCAACTCGATTACTTCGGGCGGGCGGTCAACCTCGCCGCGCGCATCCAGGGCGTGGCGTCGCCCAACGAGATCTGCATCAGCGACGAGATGTATCGGGTTCGCCGGCGCTGCGCCGCTTCTGGCCGGCTTTCCGCTGGATGCGCACCCCCTCCGGGTCAAGGGCATCGACCGGGAGATCGTCGTCCACCGCATCGCCGCCAGCGGCTAGTTCACTGGAGGCGGAAATCGCCCCGCCCGGCGCGACGCGCGTGAAGCGAACCGGCACGGCTTCCGTGGCGAGCTTTCCGTCGCGTTGCCGCACGCGGACGAACGTCGACGTCGCCAGCTCGCCTTCGTCCGGGAAATCCGATCGGTAATGCGCACCGCGCGAGTTCTCGCGTGCGGTTGCCGCCGCCACGATCACGCGGGACACGGCGATCAGGTTGGCGAGGTTGAGCGCATCGTGCCACGTGAGGTTGAACGCCCGGGCGCCGTCGGCGATGCCGATCGCGCCGAGCTCGGCATCGAGCGCGTCGAGCGCCGTTGCGGCGCGCGCGAGGCTCGCCCGGTCGCGCACGATGCCCGCGTCGTCCCACATGAGGCCGTACAGCCGCTCGCGCATCGACTCCAGCGCGCCCGGATCGGCGCGCAAACCGAAAACGGCGCCTCGGCGCGCGCGCGCGCCGACTCGAGCGCTGCGGCGTCGGGCTCGCGCCACTCGCGCTCGCGCGGCGAGCCAGGCGGCGATCGTGTCGCCCGCGATGCCGCCGAAGACCGTCGAATTGGCCACGCCGTTGCCGCCCAGCCGGTTGGCGCCGTGCACGCCGCCCGAGTCCTCGCCGGCGACGAAAAGCCCGTGCGCGCTCGGTCGTGCAATCCGGCGCGAACTCGACGCCACCCATCATGTAGTGCGCGGTGGGCACGACTTCGACCTTGCCGGCCGCGAGATCGAAGCCGCAGTCCGCGCAACGCTCGACCATGCCCTTGAATTGCCGCCGCACGTTGTCGGGCCCCAGATGGCCCATGCTCAGATAGACGCCGCCGTGGGGCGTCGTCCTTCCGGCGCGCATCTCGGCGTCGATCGCGCGCGACACGATGTCGCGCGTCGCGCGCTCGCCGCGCGGGTCGTACCGTTCCATGAATCGCTTGCCGCCGCCGTCGAGCAGGTAGCCGCCGGCGCCGCGCAGCCCTTCCTCCAGCACGGTCCCGGTCATCCGCGTGTGGGGACCCGCGAGCAGGCCGGTCGGATGGAACTGCACCATTTCCATGTCGCGCAGCGGCAGGCCGAAGCGCAAGGCCATCGCGAGACCGTCGCAGCTCTTGTCGCCCGACGGCGTGTGGAAGCGGTACATCGTCGGGCCGCCGCCGGTCGCGAGCAGCACCGCCTTCGCCTGGACGAACACGTACTCGCCGGTGCGGATGTCGACGAGCAGCACGCCCGCCGGCGCGCCTTCGAGCGCGCCCTCGTTTCGTTCCGGGCCGCGACGAAATCGAGCGCGCGATGCTCCTCCAGCCGGTGGATGCCGCGCGCCCACACCTGCTCCGAGAGCCGGTTCATGATCTCGATGCCCGTGAGGTCGCCCTTGTGCACGGTGCGGTCGAACGTCTGCCCGGCGAACGCCTTCTGGTGAATCGTGCCGTCGGCGTTGCGGTCGAAGAAGCAGCCGAGCTCGTTCTCGAGCTCGCGGATCCGCTCGACGGCGCCGGTGACGAGCGTCCACGCGAGGTCCTGGTCCGGCAGCCACTTGCCGCCCTCGATCGTGTCCATGAAATGCCGCTCGACCGAGTCGCCTGCCGCCAGCGCGACGTTGTAGCCGCCCTGGACCATCCGCGTGCAGCCGCACTTGCCGAGCAGCCCCTTGACGGCGATCGTCACGTCGAGCGCGGGATTCGCGGCGTGCGCGTGCAGCGCGGCGAAGAGGCCGGCACCGCCGGCGCCGAGGATCAGCACGTCGGTGCGCACGCGGCGCATCACGCCGGCCGGCCGCCGCTCGCGGACTCCTGCGGCTTCACGTCGTGCCGCGGCCTCATCGCTTGACGCCGAGCGCTGCGAGCGCCGGCGGCGCGATTCGCCCGCGCGTCCGCGTCGACGGCGGCGTAGAGATTGCCGCCGTGGCTGTCCATCGCGACGCGCAGCGGTCCGAAGCCGCGCACGCGGAACTGCCACAGGCTCTCGGGATTGAGGTCGTCGAGATCGACGTCCTCGATCGCCTCGATCCACGTCGTCTCGAGCGCCGCCGCGCCGCCGACGATCGCGAGATAGACGCCGCCCAGCTCGCGGAACGCCGCGGCCGACTCGGCGCCGAGACCGCCCTTGCCGATGACGATGCGAACGCCGCAGCGCTCCATCAGCGGCCGGGTGAAGCGCTCCATCCGCGCGCTGGTCGTCGTGCCGACGCAGAGCGGCTCGTAGCCCGCCGGATGCGCCGGCGACGGCGCCACCTTCCTCACGTTGGGCGCCGTGTGGATGACCGCATGCCCGCGCAAGTCGAATCGCGTCGCGCGGCCGTGGTCGAACATCGCGATCTGCGTCGCGTCGCGAATGCCGAACAGCGCGCCGTCGAGGGTGACCGTGTCGTCGACCGCCAGCGCGCGGACCTGCATCCTCGGTGACCGGCGTCGTGAGCTCGTGGTGCGCCATGGCCCTCGCGCCCCGTCAGTAGCCGAACTCGATGCTGTCGGCACCGAGGAGCGCGCTCGCCCGGCGTGCCGAATGGCACTGCATGTTGACCGCGACCGGATTCATCGTGATGTGGGTCGCCGCGAGCTCGACGTGCACCGCGAACGCCGTCGCGTCGCCGCCCAGCCCCTGCGGTCCGACGCCGAGCATGTTCACCGCCGCGCGAGAGCTGCGCCTCGAGCGCCGCGCCCTGCGGCATCGGCGCAATGCGTTCCGAGCGGCCGCGTCGCGGCGATCTTGGCGAGATGCACGCACAGGTCCGCGCGTGCCGCCGATGCCCACGCCGACGATCGTCGGCGGACAGGTCTTGCCGCCGGCGCCGAGCACGCAGTCGATCGACGAAGGTCTTGATCGCGTCGACGCCTTCCGCCGGGACCGCCATCCGCAGCCACGAATTGTTCTCGGACCCGCTGCCCTTGGGAATCATCTCGATCCTCAGTCCCGCGAACGGCATCGGTGAAATCGACGTGGATCACCGGCACGCCGATGCCGCAGGACGTGTGCTCGTTCTTGCGCGTCAGCGGATGCACGATCGACGAGCGCAACGGAGTGCTCGCGCGTCGCACGCTCGCAGCCGCGCCGGATCGCAGCCTTCAGTCGCGACGCCGTCGACGACCGCGTCGCGGCCGATCGTCACGTTGTAGATCGGAATCCCCGTGTCCTGGCAGAGCAGGTTGTCGGTGCGCTCGGCGACCGCGATGTTCTCGATCATCGTGCCGAGCACCGCCTTCGCCGTCGCGCCCGTCTCGCGCGCGGCGAGCCCGGCGAAGCCGCGCTTGATGTCGGGCGGAAGATCGCGGAGCGCGCGGACGTAGAGCTCCTTCGCGGCGTCCTCGATGCGTTCCGGCGCAATGTGCATCGAAGCCCTACCCGAGATTGAGCGCGAAGACGAGCGCGCAGAGCACGGCGGCGCCGCCGGCGACCGAGATCAGCGCGCCCTGCCATGCCGCTCGCCAGCCGCCGAACTCGACCAGCAGCAGGCGCAGCCCGCCGGCAAGATGCGCGGCCAGCAGGAACACGAGGACGACTTCGCTCGCCTTCACCAGAGGCCGCTCGGTCCACGCGAGAACCGCGTCGAGCGCCGCGGCGCCCGTCAGCGCCGTGCCCAGCACCACGAAATGCAGCCGGCAGGAACAGCGCGAGCGCGAGGCCCGAGACGCGGTGCACGGCGAAGGCCCACCAGCCCGCGTGGCCGCGCGCGCGCCAGTCGTTGCGCGGATGCGCGCCAGCCATGGCGTCACGTCGTCACCGCCACCACGGCGCGCATGCCGAGCACCAGCAGCGCCGCCGCGAACACGAGCATCGCGATGTCGACGCCCCGCCCGTGCGCGCCCCGCCACTCGGCGACGATCGTGCGCAGGCCGATCGGCGCGTGGACCGCGACGCCGACGACGAACACGCCGTAGAACGCCGCCCACGCGAGGCTGCCGCGCGTGCGTCCGAGGATCTCGGCCGCCGTGAGTCCGCCGCGCACGGCGACGATCATCGTCGCGAGATGCACGACCACGCAGCACGCGAGCACCGCCGCACTGCCCCGCTGGGCGAGCCACAGCAGCGACTGGCTGCGCGCCGCGCTCACAGGCTCGCCGCCCGTCAGCGCCGCGACGCGCCGTCGCGCGCTTGAGCCCGGCGATCGACGCGGTGGGCGCGAGCTGCTTCGGGCAGCGCTCGCGTGCAGCTCTGATGCGTATGGCAGGCGTGGCATCCGGCGTCGCCCGCGACCGCCGCGAGCCGCGCGGCGCGCGCGCCGTCGCGCGGGTCGTTGACGAGCGTCCAGGCGCGATTGAGCGCGGCCGGGCCGAGATAGTCGCGATTCCAGCCGACGACGTCGCAGCTCGCGTAGCAGACGCCGCAGCCGATGCACTCGATCGCGGCGTCCACCGCGCGCCGCGCTTTCGAGGCCGGGGCGACCGTCGCGAACTCGTCCCGGCGCGTCGCCGTCGGCACGAACGAACCCTTCGCCCGCGCGTTCTTGTCGAAGAACTCCCGCATGTCGGTGACGAGGTCGCGGATCACGGGAAGGTTCGCGAGCGGCGCGATCTCGAGCGCGCCGTCGCCGGCGACCGCCTCGACATGCGTCCGGCAGGTCCAGCGCGCGCGGCCGTTGACCGTCATCGCGCAGGAGCCGCACATGCCGACGCGGCACGCGAAGCGGTAGGCGAGCGTGGGGTCGATGCGGCGCTGGATGTGCGTCACGACGTCGAGCACCGTCTGCGCGGGCATGCGCGGCACGTCGTAGGCGACGAACGTCCGCGCCGCGGCCGTCGGCGGCGCTGCGAAAGACCCGGACCGAGAGCGTGCTCATAGCGGAATTCTACGCCGCCCGCCGCGTCCACTTGTCGGTCGCGAGCTTCGCGAGCGGCTCGGAGAGCTCGAACACGCTCGCGACGGCGAGCTCGTTGTCGTACGGCACGCCGTCGCGCGCGGCGCGCTCGCGCAGACGCGACTTCGTGCACTTCCAGCACGTCCCGCGGGAACGGCATCAGGCCCGCGTCGAAGATGCGCAGGCAACCTTCCGCGTCCCGCGCCGGCATGACCCGGCTCTTCACGTGCCGGTTGGGCGACCACGGGATGTCCATCACGCCGGCCTCGAACGCGCGCACGCTGCCCACCGCCACGTCGCCGTCGCCCATCTCGAGCACCTTGTCGATGATCGGCCGCACCTCGCGCATGATCAGGTCCTTCTCGAAGCGCGAACTCCGCCAGGCCATCGAGGCGGATGTGGCGCGCGAGGTAGATCGCCATGCGCGTCATCCGCAGGCCTTCGGCGTTGATTTCGGGGGTGGGCAGGCCGAAGGCTTCGTGCGTGGTCTTGGTGGTGACGCTGACGGCGCCGCCGATCGCGGCGAGCGTTCCGCCATAGACGACGAGCGCCGCCGACTGCGCGTCGTCGTGCGGCCACGCGCCCATCCAGTGCAGCGACGTCACGGACGTGAACACGTCGCGAGTAGCCGCACTTCACGAGGTATTCCTGCACGAGCTCGCGGCAGGCCGCGATCGCCGCCGCGTCCTGCACCATGTGCAGCGTCTGCCCGAGCTCGAGCCCGTAGTTCCGCACCCCCTGCGCCGCCGCCAGCAGCGCGTCCAGCACGCAGGTCATGATCGCGATGCACGGCGGAATATTGGTGCCGGTCAGGAATCCGGGCTGCCGCCGGTGCAGCTCGACGCCGCGCTCCTGGTACTCGGCGACGAGGCGATCGAGGTACTGGTAGTTGCGGATGCCGTCCTCGATCGTCATTTCCTTGATGTAGGACGACGTGTACGCGATGCCCGAGCCCAGGTAGCCGGAATAGCCGGAGGCGAACCCGATCTCGCCGGTGAGCCTCGGCATCGCGGTTCCGGTCAGCATGATCGCCGGCTTGTCGATGGCCTCGATCAGACGACGGTTCGACCGCCACGCCGTAATTCACCAGCGGGTAGCCGTTCAGCATCGAGCGGCCCTCGCGCTCCGATTCCTCGACGCCGCGCTGCGCGAGCGCGAAATGCTCGTTGCGCGTGTAGCTGTCGGTCGTCGTGGGCACGACGTCGGCGAGGCCCTCCTTGTCGAGCGTCTCCATCAGCTTGAGCTGCAGCGCGAACGTGCCGAAGCCGCCCCGCGGCTGCGTCAGGCAGCGTTTCTCCTCGACCGCCCGGCGGAGCACCCACGCGAGCTGCTTGTGCTTCGGGAGCGCCCGGTGCAGCGCGGCCGCTTCGTCGAGGTCGACCTCGCTGCCCGTGGGCCAGCGCGCGAGGTTCTCGCGCCGCATCGCGGCGAACGCATCGTCCGGAATGCGCTCCTGCGACAGCGGCCGTCCCGCGTCACGTTTCGCCGGTGCGTTCATCGCGGATCTCCTCCTTCAGCGGCGCGAGGTGGGTCAGGCCCGAGCGCCAGCGCCGCCTGCGGCTCCACCTGGCCCAGCAGGCCGCACGCATAGAGAATGTACTCCCGGTCGAGCAAGAGCCGGGGCGCGCGGGGCCGCAGCGAGAAGGGATCCGCGGCGTCGGCGAGCGCGGTCGACAGGATCGCCGCGGGATCCGGACTGTGCGCCAACGCGCCGCCGGTGCCGATCACGACCCCCACGTCGGAGAGATCCTTGCCCCGCTGCACGATCGCCGGGCCGGACACGGTGTACACGGTCTCCACCGTGCCGGCGTGGCGCTTCACGGCGAGCCGCACGGCGGCGCGGGCGAGCGCGCGATCCAGCGCCGCTTCCTCCGCGCTCGCCGGCAACCGCCCGACATCGTGCGCGAGCTCGGCCACCAGCTCGTGCACTCGAGACGCGGCAAGTCCGCTCTCCGCGGCGATGGCGGCGACTCCCGCCGCTTCCTCGATGGCCGCGATGTTGTGCCGCATGCCGAGGTCGCCCTCGACCGTGCGCTTCACCCTCGGCTCCGGCAGGCCCTGCGGAATCACGCCTGCCCGGCTGGGCTCGCCCGAGGCGACCGAGTGCACGTCGGTCGTCGCGCCGCCGGGGTCTACCACCAGCAGTGCGCCGAGACCCGGCCGCCCCTCGCAGCCGTCGGCAAGCAGCCGCGCGCCTTCCATCACGGCTGCGGGTGTCGGCATCAGCACGCGGTCGAACATCGCCTGCGCGCGGTCGATGCCCTTCGCGTGCACGATGCGATCGATGAACACGTCGCGGATCGCGGCGCGGGCGGGCTCGATGTCGAGCACGTTGAACTCCGGCATGACGTTGCCGGTGACGATCGTCGGCCTGCCGGCGAGCGCTCCGCGGCACTCGTCCATCGCGGACCTGTTTCCCGCCAGCACGATCGGGCACGCGACGCGGCTCCGGCCCAGCGCTTCGGCGTTGTGCACGACGACGTCGCGATTGCCGCCGTCGGTGCCGCCGGCCAGGAGCAGGATGTCGGGGGCGAGCGCCTCGATCCGGCTCACGTCGGCCGCGGTGAGGCGGTACGCGAACGTCCCGACGAGGCGCGCGCCGGCGCCGAGCGCCGCCTGGCGGGCGGCTTCCGCGGTCAGTTCCCGCACGAGGCCCACGGTGACCATCCGCAAGCCTCCGGCCGCGCTCGAGCACGCGAGGCGGTAGGCGAACGAGGGCAGCGCGCCGATGTGGCGCTCGAGATCCGCGAGTGCCGCGCGCATGCCGATCGTGATGTCGGTCGCGACCGTCGACGGTCCCTGCCCCGCCCCCACGATCGCCGCACGCTCCACGTCGACGGCGCGCAGCTTCGTGTAGGTGCTGCCGAAGTCGATGAGAAGCGCGGCTTTCATGGTCGCGGCCGGCTATCGCTGCGACGACGAGCGCTGCGCGCGCGCGGCGAAATCCTGCGCGAGGATGCGGATCACGTCGTCGGTGCGCGTCCCGGGAGGGAACGCGCGGTCGAAGCCCATGGCGACGAAGCGTCGCTCGACCTCCTCCCACGTCTGCTTGCCCACGACCAGGTTGCCGCCGACGTAGATCAGGATGTCGTCGAGCCCCGCCTCGACGCAGAGATCGCGAAAGCCGCGGCAGTCGAGCTCGCCCTGCCCGTACAGCGACGACACGAGGATCGCATCGGCGGCGGTCTCGACGGCCGCCTTGACGAACTCCGCGGCCGGCGTGAGCGCGCCCAGCGCGACCACCTTGTAGCCGGCCTTCTCCAGCGCCATCGACAGGATGCGATTGCCGACGATATGGGTGTCGGAGCCGATGACTCCCGTGACCAGCGTCTTCCCTTCCATGGCTGATTCCGCCCGGCGTCAGTGAAACGAAGCAGTCGCCACCGCGCAGCGCGACACCGCGTCCGCGTCGAGCCGCGGCGCTAGCCCGCGTCGAGCACCAGCGCGCCGTCCGCGAAGCGCAACGGTTCCGCGAGGAGGCGCGTGACGGGCTTGAGGAAGCCGTTCATCTCGCCGGCGTTGCCGATCAGCGTGCGCGCGACGCATGCCTCCATCCAGCATCCGACTTCGCAGGCCACGCCGTTGCCCAGCACCGGCTCCATGCCGAGCTCGCGGATGCGCCGCAATCCCTGCGCGAGCGCCTCGAGGCTTCCCATCTTCATCAGCTTGAGCTTGATGTAGCGGGCCGCCTTCAGCCTGCCCGCGCGCTCGATGTCGTCCATGCCGTAGATCGATTCGTCGAGCATCATGGGCACCGGCGACACGTCGGCCACCGCGCGCGCCGCGTCCCAGTCGCCGGCGGCGCAGGGCTGCTCGAAGAGCTCGATGCCTTCCGGATCGAGCGCGGCGGCGAAGGCACAGCCCTGCTCCCGGTCGTAGCCCTGGTTCGCGTCGATGCGCAGGCGGCAGCGGCCGGCGACGGCCTTCTGTATCCGCTTGCACCCGGCGCGCATCCTCGCTCGCATCGAAGCCCACCTTGACCTTGAGCGTGCCGAAGCCCTCGGCGAGGAGTCGGGCCACTTCCGTCTCCAGCTCGTCCGGATCGTCGCCGTTCACGACGCCGAGCAGCGGCACGCGCGTCGCCTCGTCCACGCGCAACCAGGGACTCGCCGAGCAGCATCTCCATCGCGGTCGCGAGGCCGGTCGCGGCGAACGGCGCTTCCCGTGTGAGCCCGGCCGTCTGCTCGATGCAACGATCCGGCGCGAGAGTCCGGGAAAGCCGGCGCGCCACGCGCTGCATCAGGTCCCACGCGCCGTCGACCGTCTCGTCGGTGTAGCCCGTGAGCAGCGTCGCCTCGCCGAGCCCGATCCGGCCGTCGCTGTCCTGCGCCTCGACGAGAATCGTGTCGAACCTCGTCACCGGCCCGAACGCCAGCTTGTACGGCGTCGTGAGCGGCACTTCGAGCCGGTACAGGTTCAATCGTTCGACGATGGCCACGATTCACCTCGCGCGCCGCCGGAGTCAGCGGGGCCGCCTCGACAGCACTCCGGCCAGCGTGACCTATCCATCGCTCTCGCGCAGCTTGCGCCGTTGCAGCTGGTGCCTCACCAGCGGATAGAGGAGCGCGACGAACGCCATCGCCATGAGGACGCCGCTGACGGGCCGCGTGAAGAACACGGTCCAGTCGTTGTTGAAGCTGACCATCGTCGTCATGAAGCTCGTTTCCGCGAGCGGTCCCAGGATCACGCCGAGCACGAGCGGCGTGATGGGAAAGCGAAAGCGCTCGAACAGATAGCCGACGATGCCGAAGACCGCCAGCAGCCAGAGGTCCGTCACGTTGTTGCGCGACGCGTAGGCGCCGAGGAAGCAGCACATCACCACGTACGCGGAGACGATCGCCTCCGGCAGGTCGAGCACCTTGACCATGAGCTTCGCGGCGAAGTAGCCGATGACGCACATGCCGACGATGCCCACGAACAGCGACGCGAACATCGCATAGATGACCTGCGGCGAGGTCTGGAACACCTGCGGCCCGGGCTGCAGTCCGTGCAGCAGGAACGCGCCGAGAATGATGGCCGTGGCGCCGCTCCCCGGAATGCCCATCGTCACCAGCGGAATCAGCGCCCCGCCCACCGACGCGGTGGCCGCGGTCTGCGGCGCGATGATGCCCTCCGGAATGCCCGTGCCGAGCTCGCTCTTCCTCCGGCCGTACTGCCTTTCCGTGCCGTAGGAGACGAACGACGCGATCGTCGCTCCGGCGCCGGGCACGATCCCGACGACGATGCCGACGAACGTCCCGCGGAGGAACGTCATCTTGGCGGCGAACGCCTCCTTGAGGCTCGGCAGGCGGGTCTTCACCTCGCCGACCCCCTCCACCGCCACGGAGACGAAGCCCTTCTCCATCCGCGAGAAGACCTCGCCGAGGCCGTACGCGCCCACCATCACCACGAGATAGTCGATGCCGTCCTTGAACAGCGGCACGCCGAACACGAAGCGCTCGGCGCCGTAGATGTCGTCGACGCCGACGGTCGAGATCAGGAGGCCGAAGAACAGGCTGATGAACGCATTGGTCAGCGAGCCGCCGCCGAGCGAGCCGACGCTCACCAGCCCGAAGAAGATGACGGCGAAATATTCGGGCGTCGAGAACGTCAGCGCGATCTCGGCGATCGGCTGCGCGAGCGCCACCATGACCATGGCCGACGCGAGTCCGCCGAACAGCGCCGCCACGAGCGTCCAGCCCAGCGCCGCGGCGGCGCCGCCCTTCCTCGCCATCGTGTAGCCGTCCCACAGGAGCGGCACGTCCATCGGCTCGCCGGGAACGCGGAACAGGATCGACGTCCAGGCGCCCGCATACGTTCCGGACACGTACATCGCCGTGAGCAGGATGATCGCCGGCGTGATCTGCATGCGGTACGTGAACGGCAGCGCGAGCACCACGCCCATCACGAGCGTCAGCCCGGGCAGCACCGCGACCAGGAGGCCGAGCACGAGGCCGATGAGCAGAAAGAGCAGGTTGACGGGCTCGAACACATGGACGAAGCCCGTCGCGAGGTGCTGCAGGATGTCCATCGCGTCCTAGCGGATGCCCATGACCTGCATGAGACACAGGCTCACGGCGGAGAACGGCGCGGTGCCGATGGGCAGCGAGATGTAGGCCACTTTCATGAAGAAGAAGAGCATGAGCAGCGTGCCGACGAGGCTCACGGCGATCGTGACCCAGACGCGCCGGTAGCGTCCCAGACACGATGAACGCCACCAGGTAGGCGGTGGTGGCGAGGAAGAAGCCCGCGACCGGCACGACGGCGGCGTAGAGCACCGTCGCCCCGATGCCCGAGCGCGAGCCGCACCGGATACGTCCGGCCTTCGTCCGGGAGCGATGGCGCCTCCCCGGCGGCAGGCGGCGACGCGGAGAACGTCTGCAGGACGCCGCTCACCGACTCCTCGCTCGAGAAGAGGCCGATCTTGACGATCTCGTAGACGCAGGTCGCGATCATCAGGATGAGCACCATCTTCGGCCAGAAATCGGGCCCGATGCGTCCGGCCGGGGCGAAGAAGTCGATGCCGCTGGCGCTGCGATAGAGAAGCGCCGCGATGCCGAGGACGACGACGTACGGCGCGATGCGGGCGGCCTTGCGGCGCGAGAACATGGGACTACTGGGCCATGCCCGCTTCTTTGGCGAACTTCTTCATGTTGGCGAGCTCGTTCGCGAGAAATCCCTGCGCGTCGGCCGCCGACATGTAGCTCTTCGGGTCCGCGTACTGGTCCTTGAGGTACGCCTTGAAGTCGTCGCTCGCCGCGACCTTGGCCAGCGCGTCGGCCAGCACCTGGATCTTCTTCGGATCCGTGCCTTCCTTGACCGTGACCATGCGGAACTGATTGATGATCACCGGGCTGCCGACCTCGACGCACGTCTGGATGTCCGGAAAGGCCGGGAAACGCTGCGTGTCGAAGATGACGATCGGGCGCATCTGCTTGCCTTCGAGGAAGCTCTTCACGTCGCCCAGCTGCTCGTACAGCAGGTCGGCGTGCCCGCCGAGAATCGCCGTGTAGCGCTCGCCGGGATTGGCGAACGGCACCGACAGCAGGTTGACGCCCTTCTTCGTGAAGTAGTTCACGGTGATGTCGTCCGGTGTGCCGAATCCCGTGACCGCGACCTTCAGCGGGCGCTTCTTCGCCTCCGCCACGAGGTCGTTCCAGGTCTTGATCGGGCTTCCCATCGGAACGAAGAACGCCGACGGCTGCTTGATCATGATCGCGACCGGCGTGATGTCCGAGAACTTCCAGTTCGGCTTGCCGCCTGCCTGCGTGCCGAACGTGTCGCCGGTCATGATCGAGATCGTGTAGCCGTCGGGCGCGGCGGCCAGCATCTTCGTGAGACCGGTCTGTCCGGACGCGCCCGCGACGTTGACGACCGGAAACGACACCTTGAGCAACTGCTCCAGCATCACGCCGGACTTGCGGGCGACCTGGTCGGCGCCTCCGCCCGGACCCCAGGGCACGATGAACTCGATCGGGCGCGTCGGATAGGCTTCCTGCGCCGCGGCGATTCCCGCTCCTCCGAGCGCGAGGACGAAACACAGTCCCTGCACTGCCCCGGCGGCGGCACGGCGTACGTTGAATGTGACCATCGCTGACTCCTCCTCGTTGATTGCGGGCCCTTTCCGCTCGTCCCGGCCCCAAGCGCTGCCGGTGCGGCGGTCGGTCATGGCCCCAACGTACCGGGCCGCGCCGTATCAACTGCCGGCGACGAGCTTCAGCCGCTGCACCTTGCCCGACGGTCCTTTCGGCAACTCGGACAGAAAGCGGAACTCCTTCGGCGACTTGTAGCGGCCGAGCGTCGCGAGGCAATGAGCGCGGAGCTCGGCCTCGGTGCACGCGACGCCCGGCTTCAGCACGACGCAAGCGAGGATCTCCTGGCCGTATTCCCGATCGGGTATGCCGACGGCCGCGGCTTCCAGCACCGCAGGATGCTTCAGGACGGCCTCGTCGATCTCGCGCGGCGCGATGTTCTCCCCGCCCTTGATGATGAGCTCCTTCAGCCGGCCGGTGATGAAGTAGAAGCCGTCGGCGTCGCGATAGCCGAGGTCGCCGGTCGCGAGCCAGCCACCCGGACGAAGCGTGCGCGCCGTCGCCTCCGGATCCTTGTGGTAGCGGAGCATCACGTTTTTCCCGCGCAATTCGATCTCGCCACGCTCGCCGACGGGCAACTCCGCGCCGCCCGGCACGACGACGCGCGCCGCGAGACCGAACGGAAGTCCCGGCGAGCCGATCTTGCGCGCCGCACGATCGAGCGGGTTCGCGAACGCGACGGACGCGCACTCGGTCAACCCCATCCCTTCGAGCACCGAGATTCCGAATCGCGCCTCGAACGCCCGATGATGCTCGGGCGGCAGCGGCGCCGACGCCGAGCGGGCGAAACGCAGGCGGCGGCACGCCGCCGCCTGTTCCGGCGTGAGGTCCGGTCCGTTGAGGAGATACGCGATGATCGTCGGCACGACGTTGAGCCACGTCGGCCGATAGCGCTCGACCAGCGGCCACCACTGCGACAGGCTGAAGCGGTGCGGCAGCACGATGCTGCCGCCGGAAACCAGCGGCGAGATCGTGGCGATGCACTGGCCGTTGACGTGGTAGAGCGGCAGCGAGCTCAGCACGCGGTCTTCCGTCGTGAAGCGGTGCGCGGCGCTGACCGACTGGCCCGCGTGCACGAGATTGCCGTGCGACAAAAGCGCGCCCTTCGGCGTTCCGGTCGTGCCCGACGTGTACATCAGCATCGCCGGTGACGTCGAGTCGAGCGCGACCGGCGGCGCGCTCGCCGCGGCCGCCGACACCGTGAGATCGTCGGGTGAAGTCGGCCGTACGACCGCGCGGCTTCCGATCCGCGCGACGATCGCCCCAAGCCGGTCCGCGAACTCGGGCGCCGCGAACACGATGCGGGTTTCCGAGTGCGCGAGGGTGTGCTCGATCAGCGCATCCTGCGCGAGGAGGCTCACCGGCGAGACGACGTAGCCTTCGTACATGGCGCCGAGGAAGACGCTCGCGGCGGCGACGCCGTTCGGCAGCATGTACGACACGACCTCGCCCGGCGCGACCCCCTGCGATCGGAGCTCCGCGCCGAGCGCGCGGGCGGTGTTGCGCAATTCGGCGTACGTGAGCCCGGTGCCGGGCTCGGGCGCGAACAGGAACGGCGCGTCAGGTTGCGCCGCGGCGTGCCCGTCGATGACCTCGCGCAGCGTCCGCATCTGCCGGGCCTACAGGCCGTGCGTCCGGCGGTATTCGGCGAAGAACTCGTCGTCCGTCGGCTCGTGCACGGCCTCGGGCGGCAGCGGATGCACGACGCGCGTGATGTTGAGGAAGTGCCGGTAGTTGAGATTGTCCGAGATGCTGTTGCCGCCCCAGGTGCCGCAGCCCATCGACAGCGAGAACGGCAGCGCGTTGTCGAAGCTGCCGCCCGTCGCGAAACAGTGCGCCTGGTTGACGATCACGCGGCACACCGGCAGCGTGAGGCCGAGCGCGAGCGCGCGGTCCGGCGCGCGGGAATGGAGCCCGATCGAGTGGCCGGCGCCCTGGTACCCCATCAGCCGCTCCGCCAGCGCCGCGGCGGCGGCGAAGTCGTCGGCGCGATAGAGCGCCAGCACCGGCGACAGCTTTTCGCCGGAGAACGGGTGATCGGGTCCGACGCCGTCCTCGCGGACGATCAGGAATTTCGCCGTGCGAAGCGCCGGGCGGTCGAGCCCCGCGCGCGCGGCGATCGTACCCGCGGACTGCGCGATGAACGCCGGCGCGAGCTTGCCGCCCGCGAACATCGCCGCCTCGAGCGCCCGCGCCTCGCCGGCATCGAGCAGCTCGCCGCCCTCGCCCGCGAACGCGGCCACCAGGGCGTCGTACACGCCGGCGACGGCGATCACGCTGTTCTCGGACGAGCACGACGTCGCGTGATCGAACGTCTTGGACCGCGCGATCTTCGCGGCGGCGGCGGCAACGTCGGCGGTCTCGTCGACGATCACCGATACGTTGCCCGCCCCGACGCCCACCGCAGGCGTTCCGCTTTCGTAGGCGGCGCGCACGTTGTTCTGCGAGCCCGTCGCGACGACGAGATCCGCCTGCCGCATCAACGCGTGCGTCGCTTCGCGCGACGTCGGCGCCGGCAGCTGCAGCACGAGGTCGCGCGGCGCGCCGACGCGGTCGAGCTCGGCATGCACGAACGAGAGCAGGAGCGCGAGCGTGGACGCCCCTTTGGGCGACGGCGCGAGAATGATCGCGTTCCTGCCCTTGAGCGCGTTGAGGATGTTGTTCGCGGGCGTCGCGCCGGGATTGGTCGACGGCGTGATCGCCGCGACGATGCCGACGGGCCGCGCGATCTCGGTGAGACCGCGGGCCGGATCCGCATGGATCACGCCGACCGACTTCGCACCCCGCAGGTCGCGCAACAGGCCGATCGTCTTGCGCCGGTTCTTCGCGATCTTGTCGGCGACGTCGCCGAGCCCGGTGTCGCGCACGGCGATCTCGGCGAGCGCGCGGTTGCGCGCCGGCTCGACGATGGCCCAGGCCGCGGCGATGACCACCTCGTCCACCCGCTCCTGCGACCAAGTCCCGTACTGGCGCTGCGCGGCACGGGCCCGCGCGACGAGCGCGGCAACGACGGCTTCGGGCGTTGGAACGGCGGGCAGGCTCACGCCGGCACGAGCGACTTGCGGTAGCGATTGAGCTCCTGCGCGGACGAAAACGTCTGCCCGAAGAGCGAGGAGAGATTGTGCAGGATCATCGTGATCACGCGTTTCTCCCAATCGCGGTCGAACCGGATCTGGCCGTCGAGCCAGTGCTCGAGCCAGCCAGGGTCGGGCAACCGGCTCTGCACCGTGTCGTTCGGGAAGAATTCCCGCGCGACGTGCAGGTTCGTCGGATGCAGCGGCCTGCCCGCGCGGCGCGGGCTCGCCATCAGCACGCCGATCTTCGTGAACGCGCGCCGCGCTTCGTCGCCGAAGCGCTCGACCGCCTGCTTCATGTAGCGAAGGTACGCGCCGCCGTGACGCGCCTCGTCCCTGGCGATGAGCTCGTAGATCCGGCGAATCACGGGCTCGGCGTGCCATTGCGCGGCGCGGCGGTACCAGTGATTGAGGCGGATCTCGCCGCAGAAATGCAGCATCAGCGTCTCGAGCCGCGGCGCGGGATCGAACTCGAAGCGCACCGCATGGAGCTCGGCTTCGGTCGGCGCGAGATCGGGGCGGAACCGGCGCAGGTATTCGATCAGCACGAGCGAATGCTTCTGCTCCTCGTAGAACCAGATCGACAGGAACGCGGAGAAGTCGCTGTCGTCGCGGTTGTCCCGCAGGAACATCTCGGTCGCGGGCAGCGCGGCCCACTCCGTGATCGCGTTCATCTTGATCGTGCGCGCGTGCTCGTCGGTCAGGAGGCTGCCGTCGAAGGCGCTCCACGGAACGTCGTCCGCGAGATTCCAGCGCACCTCTTCCAGCGCACGGAACAGATCCGGATACAGCATGGGGGTCCTCGGTTGCATCGAACGCGGATTGTACGCCCGCGGTCCTGCCCAGGGCGACCGGTCTCTAGCGGGGGGCGCACTCAGTCATTTGGGGAACATCAGCTGCACCTGCGCGCGGATCTGCCAGTTGGCGCCGAAATCCGGCCTGACGACGTTGTAGTAGGCCGAAACCTGCGAGTTCACCGGCAGCTTGCCGAAGTGGAAGATCTTGCCGACGCCGCCGCCCAGCGGAACCGTCCACTTCTGCCCGCTCTCCGCCTGCCACGCGACCGTCGCGATCGGCGCACTGGTGAGATAGAAGCCATCCGGGAAGTTGTAATTGAGGAAGGGCTGGATCAGGCCGTTGCTGTACGAGCCGCCCTGCTTGTTGCCGGACGCCGACCAGACATTGTTCATCAGGACGCCGTACACCCACGGACTGCCCTTCTCGAGGTGCAGCACCACGAACGAGGGCCCGATACCCCAGTTCTTGTTACCGAGCTCCGCGTTGCTGTTCGTGGGCAGCTGGATGATCGGCCCGACGCCCCAGATCCACGAACCCGGGTTGGCCGGCGACAGGAATGCGGTGAACTGGACGTCGCCGATGCCGTTGGTGCGGTCGTCACCCGGCCCGAGCGCCGGATTCGAGATCACCGGCAGGATCGTTCGCGTGATGACGTTCCAGTCGGCGCTGATCGAGATCGGGATCACCGGCTGGATGTTGAGGATGTTCTGGGTCCCCTTCTCTGGTCCGAAGTTGAGGTTGGTGTTGTTCTGGAACGGCACGCTGATCAGGTTGCCGACCGGATTCTGCGCGAGCTTCGCGAGCTCTTCGGCGGACATTTCGGCATTGGCCGGTGCCGCAGCTGCGAAGACGACCGCCACTGCGGCGACGGCCGACCATCGGCATGTGAAAACGGCGGACATGGGTTGCTCCATTGCGATTGAAGAAGATCTGACTTTCGGGAGCGATCCGAGGCTTTACTGGTACGGCCGCGCCGGCCCGATCTGCGGCGCGCGCACAGGCCTCGCCATGCCGAAGAAGATCACTACGCCCTGACCGCCGCAGCGCGTCGAGAGCGTCTCTGCGGCGCCAGGGAAACAGCTGTCGATGTCCTGCCAGTTGTTCATCACCCAGACATCGCCCGCAGGCGAGATCGCGAGATCGGTTTGCATCTGCAGGCCACCGCCCACGTAACCGCCCGCCGGCGAAATCTGGTCACCGGTCTTCAGCCCCGGCGGACAGTTCTCGGTGCGTGCGCCGCACAGCTGCACGATCGGGCTGGCCGGCATCGCGAAATTGGAGACCCACACGTTGTCGTTACCGTCGACGACCACCGCCCATGGGCCCGGGAGACCGCCCCCCTTGAACGGCGAGCCGGGGTATTCGGTGCCATCGGGTTTGAGCAGCGTGACGCTTCCGGCTCCGCCCTTCTGTTTCGACATGATCTTCGTCAGATAATCTGCAGCCGAGTCCACCCCTTCGGCCTTCAGATGCAGCGCCATGTCTGCCAGATGGGCCAGGCCCAGCAACCCGGCACCGAAGCGGTTGGTTACCCAAACGTTGCCCTGGCCGTCGATGTTGAGTCCGCTGTTGTTGTACCCGACCCTGAAACGCTCGACTTTACCCGGATCGGACGCGGGGAAACGAAAGACATGGTCCGAACTGTCGGACACCCAGATCCGGTCCTGCCGGTCGATGGCGAGGTGGAACGGCGCGGTGAACGACTTGCACGGCTCGGCACTGTCGCCCTCGCACACGATGCGGCCCTTGGTCCAATCACCCTTGGGGAAGTGCACGAGCTGGCGCTTCGAGATGCCGAGCGCCCAGATGTCACCGCTGGGCGTGGCGATGATGCCCTGCATCAGCCCGAGCCGGCCATTGAACGTGATGCCTTCCGGCGGAGTCAGCGGCTTGCCGCTCTTGTCGAACACCGCGATTGACTTGCCGCCGTAACTCGAAAGCCACGCGTTGTCCCTGGCGTCGACCGCCGCGCCGAAGGTGCCGCCCTGCATCCCGCCACCGGCAAAGCCTGTCGTGATCGGCGACAGCGGCTTGCCGTTCGGATCGAACTTCGTCGCATTGCCCTGCCAAAGCGCGTCCTGCGCTTGCCAGCCCACCGTGAAGTTGTCGCCGACCCAGAGGTTGCCCTCGCTGTCGAACATCGCTTTGCCGCCGGCGCGATAACCGCCCCCGTCGAACTTGAGCGGCAGCACCCAGGCGCTGGGCGAGAGGCTCAAGTACGGCATGTACGGCACCGGCCGCATCGTCTTGCCGGGCTGGACCGGATAGAACGCCTCGAGCAGCGCGAACACCTTCTCCGGCTGGTACCACGGGCTGGCAGCGATCAGGCGTGCGGCCGCCAATGTGTCCGCCGGGATCCTGCCGACAGGAGGCGTCGTCGCCGCGAACAGACTGGCGCACGCATCCGGCTTCACCCGCGTGACGCAGCCCGCGAGCACGTCGGCCAACGTCGCGAAATTGGCCATCGTCGGTGTCTGGCCGCTGTTGAGCGGATCCTGGATGGTGCCGCCCCACCCGCCCGTCGAAACATCGACGAAGCTCGGCACGTTGCCGGTGGCGATCCTGAGTTGCAGCGGCTGGCCCCTGATCCCCGTGCTGTCGATGAGCTGGTTGTGCGTCCACACGGACGCGACGGTGGTCATCTCGTTGATCGTGACGTCGGCGGGCGGCGCGCCACCCACCACGGTCATGAGCGCGATGGCCGCGTTGTCGCCGCTCGCCTTGTCGGCAGCGGACTTTCCGCCCCTCGCCACCAGATACAGCGTCGCGTCCTTCGGTGTCTCGCTCGTGGCGTTGAGCGCGAACCGGCCATCGCTGCCCGTCCTGGCCTGCGCGAGTTGCCTGGGCGCGGCGGGACTCGCGGCGAAGAGCGTCACCGTCGCGTTGGCGATCGGAGCGCCTCCGCCCTGCACCTGACCTTTGATGCTTTCCGCTGCGAAAGCGGATGGAAACGAAAGGACGCCCAATACAGTCAATGCGGCGGCGCTGCGCATGCCACTCACGACGAAATCAAGTGCACCCGACGAACCGCCCATCCGCTTCTCCTGCGCTTCAGTCGATCATTTTCTAATTTTCGCGTGGGGGACGATATGCGCATTTGCGCAGGATCAAGCGGCGTTGCGGTTGGACGTCTGCGCGGTTCGATTGCCCGTCACTTCGGTGCCGGTGCAGGCGCGGTGGCCGGCGCGGGCGTTGCTGCAGGCGCCGGGGCCGCCGCCGCGACAACCTCGATCTTCGCGCCGGCCTTGAGGGTATCGAGCTGCTTTCTCAGGGCTTGCTGCTGCAGCTGTTGCGCGAGTTGCGGCTTGACGTTGTCCAGCGGAGGCGCGTCGACCGGCTTCGAGTCTTCCAGCAGGATCACGTGGTAGCCGAACTGGGTCTTGACCGGCTCCTGCGTAAACTTGCCCTTTTCCAGCTTGCTCACGGCGGCACCGAATTCCGGCACCATCCCGCTCGGGTCGAACCATCCGAGATCGCCGCCCTGGGGCTTGGAGCCCGGATCCTTCGATCTTTCCATCGCCAGCTTCGAAAACGAACCGGGGTCCTTCTTGAGCCGGGCGATGATGTCCTTGGCTTCGGATTCCTTCTCCACCAGGATATGGCGCGCCTTGTACTGGTTGCCGGTGACCGTCGCCTTGATGCGGTCGTATTCGGCCTTGACTGCGTCATCGGAGACCGGGTTGTTCTTGACGAAGTCCCTGACGTAGGCGTTGGCGAGAACCGACTGCCTCACCGCCTCGATCTGTTCCGTCACCTCGGGTGTCTTGTCGAGGCCCTTCTTGACCGCCTCTTCCGCGACCACCATTTGCATCGCCAGCTGGTCGATGATGGCCTTTCTCGTTTCCGGCGTGTCCGGACGACCCTGAGCGGCGCCCTGCTTCGCGATCGCCTCGACGGTGCGCTGGCTGATCGCCGTTCCGTTCACCGTTGCCGCAGCCGGACCCTTTTCAGCCGGCGCAGCGTCCTTCGCCGAATTGCACGCACCGAGGGCGAGCAACGACGCTGCGCTGGCGAGAAGAATGGCGGATTTGATGGGTGTCATTTCGTTCCTTGGGTTGTTGTCGTGTCGTTTCGAAATCTCGGGCGAAGGCGAAGGTCCTGGCGAATGCGCCGACCGTCGCGCCGCGCAACCTGTAAGTTTATTCGCGTTTCGCCTCGCCGTGCAGCGCGAGCGTCGACAACCGCCCCTCGCCAGCCCTTTCGACCGCGGGGCTCAGTTGAGATCGGTGTCGCTGAAGTACTTCGTGCCGGACACGGTGATCGCAGGGCACGCAGTTCAGCGGCGTCGCCGGGGATCTACCGGTACCAGCTGCCGGAAACGGGACTGTCCGCAACGGGCCGGCATGCCCTACATCGTCGCCGACGCGCGCCTCTTGTCTTCGATCAAATTATTGAAGGGACATCGCCGCTCCCCCGGGGCGAGCCCATGGTACGGTGGAAACGGCATCAACATGCGATATTCATGACGATCTCCAGCCCGGTTTCCGCGTCGCCCTCCGCCGCTTCGGTCGTGCCGCCGGACGGAATGGCGCGCTTCGGCCGGCCCACGGGGTGGCGGTTGAGCGTCTACACGGTCATCTTCGAAGCCGACACGCGCGGAGGACGCCTGTTCGATCTCCTGCTCGTCGCGACCATCCTCGCCAGCGTGCTGGTGGTGATCCTCGACAGCGTCCAATCGATCACCGCGCGCTACGGCCCGCTGTTCGATGTACTCGAATGGGGGTTCACGTTCCTGTTCACCGTCGAAGGCGACATCACGCCGAAGACCGACCTGGGACGCTTCATCGCGTCGTGCATGATGCTGATGGGGTGGGGCATGCTGGCCGTTCCCACGGGCATCGTCACGGCCGAAATGACGGCCCGCCGCATCGCGCCGCCGATCGCGGCACGCAAGTGTCGCGGCTGCCTGACCGAAGGCCACGACGCTGACGCACGGTATTGCAAGCGATGCGGCAAGCCGCTCCCGGTCGAGAATCCCGGCTGAAGAGAAAGTCAGCCCACGTT
Source organism: uncultured beta proteobacterium (assembly GCA_963724545.1). Taxonomy (GTDB): domain Bacteria; phylum Pseudomonadota; class Gammaproteobacteria; order Burkholderiales; family Casimicrobiaceae; genus CAIWHR01. Next base: position 44,508 of record CAVRVC010000008.1, on the reverse strand, counting down.
TCCGAACGCCGCGCCCCGGACATCGTCCGGTCGCGGAAATCCTACAAGGGTTCGACCGTAACCGCTTCCGGCTCCGCGCGGCGCAGCGTGTTGCGCAGCGGCCGGCCGAACACCGGCACGTCGAGCTTGAACACGTCGCCCGGCTCGGCGCGAACCCCCTCGGCATAGCTCAGCACCGCGGCGCCGAAGAAGTGGCAGTGGACGAATCCCGGGCGCCGGAACATCGCGTGCTTGAAATGGTGGTGCTCGAGGTTCGCGATCGAGTGCGACATGTGATCCTCGCCGCTCTGGAAGTCGCCCTTCCACAGCGTTTCGCCGCCGCGCAGCACACGCGAAAGGCCGCGCACGGTATCGGGCAGGTCGCCGACCAGGAGCTCCGGCCCCAGCGAACATTCGCGGAGCTTCGAGGCCGCGGCATAGAGATAGTTCTGCTCCTCGAGGCCGTGATCCGAGAACTCGTTGCCGAGCACGAAGCCGATCCGGCGCGGCGTGCCGTGGTCGTCGACGACGTAGACGCCGACGATCTCCGCTTCTTCGCCGCCGGTGACCGCGAACGCGGGCATCGTGAGCGGCGCACCCGGCGGCACGACGATGCTGCCGTCGCCCTTGTAGAACCATTCCGGCGGCACCCCGGTCTTCCCGGCGCCAGGCTTGCCGCCTTCGACTCCCATCCGAAACATGCGCATCGAGTCGGAATCGCCGCTGCTCTCGGCGCCGGACGTGCGGCCCGGATGCATCGCGTCGCGGGCGTTCGCGCTGCCGAGGTGCGTGATGCCCGTTCCGGACACGAGAAGATGCGCGGGGTCCGGATGGTCGATCGGCACCCGCACCTCGCCCGCGCGCTCGACGGCGTCGTATTCGAGGCGCAGGTCGACCTTCGAGACGCGCACGAGATCGTCGAGCCGGCAGCCGCGCCGGATCGCGTCCCGCGCGAGCTCGAGGACGGACTCGTATCCGGCGAGCACGTCGAGCGTCGTCTTGTCGTCGCCGACGCGCGCGACGCGGCGCCGGCCCGAACCGTCCTTAAGTTGCAGCAGCCGCATGCGACTCCTCCCGATTCATTCCTGGTGCCGGCCGCGCGGAATTGCGCGTCCCCCCGTCACGTCCAGCCGGCGTCGACGATGAAATTCTGCGCGGTGCACATCCGGCTGTCGTCGGCCGCGAGCCACAGCACCATCCGCGCGATGTCGGGCGGATAGAGCTTTTCCTTGAGGCACTGATTCTCGAAGAGCTGCCGCTCGCCGTCGGCGTCGAGCCAGAGATCGATCTGGCGCTGCGTCAGCACCCAGCCCGGCACGACGGTATTGACGCGGATGTGGTCGAGTCCCCAGTCCCGCGCCAGCCCGCGCGTCATCCCGTGCACCGCCGCCTTCGACGTCGTGTACGCGTTGTAGTTGCCCACGCTGTTCATCCAGCTGATCGAGCCGAAATTGACGATCGACCCGCCTCCGGCTGCCTTCATCTGCGGATACACGGCCTGCGCGGCGAAGAACTGGTGGCGCAGATTGACGGCGATGCGGTCGTTCCAGTACTCGAGCGTGACGTCCGTCGCTTTGTGCCGGTCGTCGTTCGCCGCGTTGTTGACGAGAACGGTGATCGGGCCCGCCTCCTCACCGACCCGCTTGACGATTGCCTGCAGCGCCGCGATGTCGCGGAGGTCGCACGGGACGAACCGTGGCGCGGGCAACCCGGCGTCGCCGACGCGCCGGCAAAGCGCCAGCGATGCGGCTTCCGCGATGTCGACAAACGTCACCTTCGCGCGTTGCGCGCAGAAATGCTCGACGATGGAGGCGCCGATCCCCGAGCCGCCGCCGGTGACGAAGACTCCCGCGTCGGCGAGGCTCGGATACTGCGCAAACCGCTCGCTCATGATTCCGTTCGTTGTTGTCGTTCCCTCCCCTATACTTTAAGCTGAATCGGGCGGAATTGGCGATTCGCTCGCATGCTCGCGAGCCCACCTCCGCCCGCGCATCACGCGTTCATCTTGACCGGCGCGCCGACGGCCCTCCAGCCGGAGTGGCCGACCGTCATGTAGCGGGCGTCGAAGCCCGCATCACGCAACGCGATCGCGGTGCGGCAGCCGACGTGAAAGCCGTAGGCACAGTACACGACCACCGGCTTCTCCCGGGAGAGCTCGCCCATCCACTCGCCGACGCGCTCGGGATCGCGCCAGACGACGCCCTCGGCGATGTCCTGCCGGCGCGAGACGAAGTGCTTGGGCCGCGTATCGATGAGCTGCAGCGGCTTGCCTTCGGCGAGCATCGTCCTCACTTCCTCGACCCCCATGCCCGGCAGGTCGGCAAACTCTTCCTGGATCAGCGGCCGCGGCGGCGCCACTTTGCTCGCGTCGTCGAAGCGGCCCTCGACCGCCCGCCGGTCGCGCGCAGGAACGTGTCGACGAAGGCCGTCGCGTTCGCGCCGAAGTCGATGTGATACGCGTGCTCGTACATGTCGAGCGCGAGCAGCGGAACGCCGCCCGCGATCGCCTGGCTGTGCTCGCTCGCGTACTGATTGATACGCCCGGTGATGGCGTTCAGACGCCGCAGCGCCCCGCCGTAGTTGTTCTCGTAATGGCTCTCGATGAGCTTGAGCGAGAGTCCGCTCAGCGTCCAGGGACGGCAATGGATCTGCTTCAGTTGATAGCGCACGACGATACCTCCAAGCACAAGGTTGAACCTGCGCCCGGACGGACCGCGAACGTGCTCCGGTGCCCGCATCCGTCACGCGACGCTCACAGGATTGGACGAGGCACCGTCTTGGAGGAATGAAACCCGGGGGTCCTGTCTGCCCCCGCGGAAAAGGTTACGACTTTGCGCCGTGCTTTACAAGGTACCGTTGGTGGTCCAGCAGGCACCGGCAGAAGGCTCCCTCGCCGGCCCTAGCCGCCTGCGCGCCCGGGGATCGCGGACAAACCAACGGCTGCGATACCCGCGATGGCACAAGCTTCATCGTTGTCGCCCGTGTCGCCGGAAATACCGATCGCTCCGGCCACCTCGCCGTCCGCGCCCATGATCAACACGCCCCCTGGCGAAGGAATCATTCGGCCTTGACTTGCGACCGAGAGCGCCGCGACGAAAGCCGGAGATCTTGCCGCGCGGTCGGCCAGTTCCCGTGTGCCGAAGCCCATGCCGAGCGCCCCCCAGGCCTTCCCGCTGGCAATGTCGAATCGGACAAAGCCCGTCCCGTCCTCCCGCTTGAACGCCATCAGGTGTCCGCCAGCGTCCAGCACGGCAACCGCGAGCGGAGCCAGGCTCCTCTTGCGACCCTCCGCGAGCGCGGCGTCAATGATCGCGCAGGCCTGCGCCAATTTCAGTATCGCCATACCACCGCCTTCGTGACAACGGTGAATCGCCGCATGCAATGAGCGGCAGACCGCAGGACGGTGGTCCTAGTCGAACCCGCGAGCCAGGAACCGTTCCGCAATTGCGCAGTGCGCGGCGACGCCGCGTGCCAGCATGTCCTCGTTCAGCACCATCTTGTTGGAGTGGCAGGGGCAGGCGCTCTTCCACTGCTGTCCCTCGGGGCACACGCCGAGAAATGCCATCACCCCCGGCACGCGCTGCAGAACATAGGAAAAGTCTTCCGCGCCCATGATCGGCGAGGCCATGGTGATCCATGCGTCCGCGCCAAACAGGCTGCCGATGGCCCGCTCGGCGACGCCGACGGCGCGTGCGTCGCACACCGTCACCGGAAATCCCGGGACGATCTCGACCTCGGCGTCGCATTCGTGCGCACGAGCGATGTTCTCCGCGACGCGAGCGATGCCGGCGTGTGCCACGGCGCGCGTTTCCTTCGACAGCGCGCGGATCGTGCCGAGCAGGTTCGCCGACTCCGGAATCACATTGTCGGTGGAACCGCCGTCGATCTTGGCGATCGTGATCACGACCGGATCGAAGATGTCGACGCGCCGCGTGACGAACACCTGGAGCGCGGTCACGATCTCGCAGGCGACCGGAACGGGATCGATCGCGTGGTGCGGCATCGACGCATGCCCGCCCTTGCCGCGCACGCGCACGATCAGCTTGTCGGCCGAGGCCAGCATCGGCCCCGCCCTGGCGCCGAAGGTGCCCGCCGGCGCGTTGGGCATGATGTGCAGCGCGAAGGCGGCCTCGGGCGCCGGGTTGTCGAGCAGGCCGTCGTCGATCATGAACCGGGCGCCGTGCCAGCCTTCCTCGCCGGGCTGAAACATGAACAGCACGGTGCCGGCGAGTGATTCGCGTCGGGCGCACAGCGCGCGCGCCGCCGAGGCGAGCATGGCGGTGTGCGTGTCGTGGCCGCAGGCGTGCATCGTGCCTGCGACCGCGGACCCGAACGGGAGGCCCGTGTCCTCCGGCATCGGAAGCGCGTCCATGTCGCCGCGCAGCAGCACCGTGCGCCCGGGCTTCGCGCCACGCAGCACGGCGACCGCCCCCGTGGTCGAGGCACCGGTCTTCCACTCCAGCGGCAGACCGGCGAGTGCCGCTCGCACCTTGGCCAGCGTCTTCGGGGTTTGCAGCCCGAGTTCCGGTTCGGCGTGGATCGCGCGCCTCAGCGCCACGGTGTCGGCCTGCATTGCCTGCGCCGCGTCGAACCAGCCGCGGACTTCCGTCACCATGTCATTCATGCGCGTCTCCTCGGTTGGGCACCACCATGCCGGTTGTCAGGCGGCATGCTAGCCGAATATGGATGGCCCCGCGCGGGCGATCGCCCTGGACGCGTCCTCCCGCGCAGGGACGCGAGGCTCCTGCCTACACGAGCGGTGGCTGCAGCTTCTCGGTCGCGAAAGCGCGCTGTACGGCGGGCCGCGCCAGCACCCGTTGCAGGTACGGACCGAGATGCGGCAGGCTGCGCGCCGGACGCGCGAAGCCGCGGGTCCAGCGGCACATCAGCGTGGCGAAAGGGTCCACCGCGGCGTACGAAGCGCCGAGCAGCCATTCGCGCCCGTGCGACGCGAGTTGCGCATCGAGCTGATCGAGCATGCCTCCGATCCGGGCCTCCGCATGCGCCTTCACCTGCGCCGCCGCCGCGGCATCGCCTTCGTCGACCATGCGGCCGCCGTAGAAATAGTGCATCAGCATCGCCTGCAGCGTGTTCGTGCACCACACGAACCACTTGTAGTAATGCGCGCGTTCGGGCGTGGCGACCGGCGGCGCGAGGCCCGCTTTCGGATGGGTGTCGGCGAGATGCATCGAGATCGCCACCGTCTCGTAGAGCACCAGATCGCCGTCGACCAGCACCGGGATCTGGCCGTTCGGATTGAGCTTCAGGTATTCGGGCGACTTGTGGGCGGCATTGGCGCGGTCGACGAGCTTCAACGCGAAGGGCGCGCCGATCTCCTCGAGCAGCATGTGCACCGCAAGGCTGGCGTTGCCGGGGTAGTAGTAGAGCTGGATCATCGCGCCTCTCGCGGCTGGTCAGGGCAACGGGAATTCTAAGCGCAAACCCTCCCTGCGATAGCTGCCGCCTATCGTTTCCTTAGCCACAAACGATTGGCAATCACGAAAGTGGATTCTTATCATGGAATCGGCGCAGGATTGAAACCGTTCGCTCGATCCGTGCGTCGACTCCAAGCTCCGCACTGGGTCGAGCAGTAGATTGCAAACCGCCAAAGGAGAGAACCTTGCCAAGCGAAACAAAGTGCCCGTTCAATCATACCGCCGGCGCCGGCACGTCGAATGAAGACTGGTGGCCCAATCAGCTGAAGCTGAACATCCTCCGCCAGCACTCGTCCCTGTCCGATCCCATGGACAGGAGCTTTGACTACGCCGAAGAGTTCAAGAGCCTCGACCTCGAGGCCTTGAAGAAGGATCTCCGGGCGCTGATGACCAACTCCCAGGACTGGTGGCCGGCGGATTTCGGCCACTACGGACCCCTGTTCATACGCATGGCCTGGCACAGCGCCGGCACCTACCGCACCGGCGACGGCCGCGGCGGCGCGGGGCACGGCAACCAGCGCTTTGCCCCCCTCAACAGCTGGCCGGACAACGTCAGCCTCGACAAGGCACGCCGACTGCTCTGGCCGATCAAGCAGAAGTATGGCCGGAAGATTTCCTGGGCAGATCTGATCATCCTCACCGGCAACGTTGCTCTGGAATCGATGGGATTCGACACGTTCGGTTTCGGCGGCGGGCGAGAGGACATCTGGGAACCGGAACAGGACGTCTACTGGGGCTCCGAGGACAAGTGGCTGGCCGATAAGCGCTACGCCGGGGAGCGGGATCTCGAGAATCCGCTCGCCGCGGTGCAGATGGGCTTGATCTACGTCAACCCGGAGGGCCCGAACGGCAATCCGGATCCGATCGCTGCGGTCAAGGACATCCGCGAGACCTTCGCCCGCATGGCGATGAACGACGAAGAGACGGTGGCGCTCATCGCGGGCGGCCACACCTTCGGCAAGACCCACGGCGCCGGCCCCGCATCCCACGTGGGCCCCGAGCCCGAAGCCGCGCCCATCGAGGAGCAGGGCCTCGGGTGGAAGAGCAGCTTTGGGACGGGCAGAGGGGGCGACTGCATCACCAGCGGCCTGGAAGTCACCTGGACCACCACGCCGACGAAGTGGAGCAACAACTTCTTCCGGAACCTGTTCGGCTACGAATGGGAGCTGACGAAGAGCCCGGCCGGCGCGCACCAGTGGACGCCGAAGGGCGGCGCGGGCGCAGGCACGGTGCCGCACGCCCACGACAAGTCGAAGCGCATCGCACCTGCCATGCTGACCACCGACCTCTCGCTGCGCTTCGACCCGGCCTACGAGAAGATCTCGCGGCGCTTCATGGCGAATCCGGATCAGTTCGCGGACGCCTTCGCCCGGGCGTGGTTCAAGCTGACGCACCGCGACATGGGTCCGCGCGTGCGCTATCTCGGCCCGGAGGTTCCTGCGGAAGAGCTCATCTGGCAGGACCCCATTCCCGGGGTCAATCACAAGTTGATCGAGGCGCAGGACGTTGCCTCCCTCAAGGGGAAGATCCTGGCTTCGGGTCTGTCGGTCTCGGAACTGGTTTCAACCGCCTGGGCGTCGGCGTCGACCTTCCGTGGCTCCGACAAGCGAGGCGGGGCGAACGGGGCGCGCATTCGTCTGGCTCCGCAGAAGGACTGGGAAGTCAACCAACCTGGCCAACTGGCGAAGGTGCTCGAGACCCTGGAGGGCGTCCGGAGCGCGTTCAACAGCGTCCAGTCCGGCGGCAAGAAGGTCTCGCTGGCCGACCTGATCGTTCTGGCGGGTTGCGCCGGCGTCGAGGCAGCTGCGAAGCGGGCGGGTCACGAGGTGACGGTTCCCTTCACGCCGGGACGCATGGACGCATCGCAGGAGCAGACCGATGTGGATTCCTTCGCCGTGCTCGAACCGGTCGCCGACGGCTTCCGCAACTACGTCAAGAACAAGCACAGCGCATCGGCCGAGGCATTGCTGGTGGACAAGGCGCAGTTGCTGACTCTGACCGCGCCCGAAATGACGGTGCTCGTGGGCGGCATGCGCGTGCTGAAGACCAACTTCGGAGTGACGAAGCACGGCGTCTTTACCGAGCGGCCGGAGGTGCTGACCAACGACTTCTTCACAAACCTGCTCGACATGGGCACGGAGTGGAAGGCGGCCTCGAAAGACGCCGACGTGTTCGAAGGTCGCGCTCGCAGGACGGGTGAACTCGAGTGGACCGGAACGCGGGTCGACCTCGTCTTCGGTTCAAACTCAGAGCTCCGCGCCCTGGCTGAAGTCTACGGAAGCGCGGACGCGCAGAAGAAGTTCGTCCACGACTTCGTGGCGGCCTGGAGCAAGGTGATGAGCCTCGACCGCTTCGACCTGGCACGATCGGGTGGGAGATGATCGAATGAGGCCCCATGCCGAGCAGTCGCGACCTCACATCGGGTTATCCCGATGAGGTCCAGGTCATGATCGAGATCAAGGTCGGAGCCCTTTCCGGCGGAGGCGGGGCGCGTCCTTCGAATTGACGCTTGACACCGGCGGCCCCGGCCGAACATCGTTCGGCATGTCACGGCGGCAGCGCGGGCGGGAGCAGCACTTCGGAGCCATCTGATGGCGCGGAGCGCGGAGTTGGTCGAGGGCGTCGCGCGCGAGGACGCGTACTGGGCCCGTGATCCATCGGCACTCCTTGCCGCGCTCGACGCGCGGCGCGAGGGACTCTCGTCGACGGAGGCCGCCGAACGCCTCGCGCGCGACGGCCCGAACGTCGTGGAGGAGCAGCGCGAGGTCGCCGCCGTCCGGCTGCTCTTCCATCAGTTCGCGAGCCCGCTCGTCCTGATCCTCGTCTTCGGCGCGGCCATCTCGCTCTTCGTCCGCGACTGGGTGGACGCCGCGATCATTCTCGCGATCGTGCTCGGGAGCACGCTCCTCGGCTTCGCCCAGGAATATCGGGCCGGGGCGGCCATCGCCGAGCTGCGCAAGCGGCTCGCGCTCACGGCCCGGGTCTGGCGCGACGGCGCAATCCGGACCGTCTTCGCCAGCGAGATCGTGCCGGGCGACGTGATCGAGCTCGCCGCCGGCAATCTCGTTCCCGCCGACGGCGTGATCCTCGCCGCGCGGGACTTCCTGGTGACCGAGGCGAGCCTCACGGGCGAGTCGATGCCCGTCGAGAAGGAACCGGGCGCGGTGAGCGCCGGCGCACCGATGTCGGGCCGCACCAACTGCGCCTTCATGGGAACGTCCGTGCGAAGCGGGACCGCGACCGTGCTTGTCGTGAAGACCGGCCGCGCCACCGCGTTCGGCGACGTCGCAGCACGACTGAGGACGCGTCCGGCGGAGCCCGCGTTCGCCCGCGGCGTGCGGCAATTCGGGTACCTCCTCGTGCGGATCATGGTGGTGATGGTGTTCTTCGTCCTCGCGGTCAACCAGGTGCTGGGGCGCCCGGCGCTCGAATCGCTGCTGTTCGCCGTCGCCCTCGCCGTCGGCATCTCGCCCGAGCTGCTGCCTGCCATCGTCAGCGTCACCCTCGCGCGCGGCGCCCGGGCGATGGCGCGGCGCGGCGTGATCGTCAGGCACCTGGATGCGATCGAGGATCTCGGCAGCATCGATGTCCTGTGCACCGACAAGACCGGGACGCTCACCGCGGGCGTGATGGCGCTCGACGCCGCGGTGAATGCCGACGGCGCCGCGTCGGCGGAGGTGCTCCGCCTCGGCTACCTCAATGCGGCGCTCGAAACCGGCATCGAGAACCCGCTCGATGCGGCGCTCGTCGCGGCCGGAGAGAAGGGCGGCCTGGCGACGGCGGGCTCGTCGAAGGTCGACGAGATCCCCTACGACTTCAGCCGCCGGCGCCTCACCATCGTGATCGCGGACGACGAGCATCCGGGCCGGCACCGGATCATCACGAAGGGGGCCTTCGCCAACGTGCTCGGCGTGTGCACTTCCCTCGCGCGCGCCGAGGGCGAGGTCGCCCTCGACGATGCGTTGCGCGCGAGGCTCGAGTCCTATTTTCGCGCCAAGGGCACCGAAGGGTTTCGACTGATCGCGATCGCGACCAAGTGCGTGCCGGCGCAGGTCCGTTACACGCCGGACGACGAGGCGGGCATGTCGCTCGCGGGGTTCCTGCTCTTCTTCGACCCGCCCAAGGACGAAGCCGCCCGAGCGGTGCGCGACCTCTCGGCGCGCGGCGTGCGAACGAAGATCATCACCGGGGACAACCGGTACGTGGCGGCTCACGTGGCCGCCACGATCGGCCTCGACTCGAAGGCCATGCTGACCGGCGAGGAGATTGCCGGCATGCGGGACGAGTCGCTGTGGCACCTCGCCGCGCGCACCGACCTTTTCGTAGAGGTCGATCCGCAGCAGAAGGAACGGATCGTCCGGGCGCTGCAGCGCACCGGCCACTCGGTCGGCTACCTCGGCGACGGGATCAACGACGCGCCGGCGCTCCATGCGGCGGACGTCGGCATCTCCGTGGACCAGGCCGTGGACGTCGCCCGCGACAGCGCCGACGTGGTGCTCCTGCGACCCGACCTCGACGTTCTGCGCCGCGGCGTGGACGACGGCCGCCGCACCTTCGCCAACACGCTCAAGTACATCGCCATCACCACCAGCGCCAACTTCGGCAACATGGTGAGCATGGCGCTCGCCACGCCGCTGCTGCCCTTCCTGCCGCTGGCCGCGAAGCAGATCCTGCTCAACAACTTCCTCTCCGACCTGCCGTCGATGGCCATCTCGACGGACAGCGTCGACGCCGAGCGCGTGACGCACGCACAGCGCTGGGACGTGGCGGAGGTCAGGCGGTTCATGATCGTGTTCGGACTGATCAGCACGGCCTTCGATCTGCTGACGTTCTTCGTGCTGCTCGACGTGTTCGATGCGTCGGAACCGATCTTCCAGACAGGCTGGTTCGTGGTGTCGCTCCTGACCGAGCTCGCGGTGCTGCTGGTGCTGCGCACGCACGGCCCGGCGTGGCGCAGCGTGCCCGGGCCGCTGCTGCTTTGGACGACCGTCGCCGTCGCGCTTCTCGCGATCGCCGTCCCGTTCATCGCGCCCGTCGCCCGCGCCTTCGCCTTCGTCCCTCTCGGCTGGCCCCTGCTCGGCATCATGCTCGCGATCGTCGCCGGCTACGTCGTCACCACCGAGCTCGCGAAGCGCTGGTTCTATCGTGACCGGGAGGCATAGCGCCGCGCGGGTCGCGGCGTCCCGGCGCTCGATTCCACGCCGGGCTCAACGCACGGCGAGGGCATCCGCGATCGCCGCATAGAGCGCGGGCGTCGCGGCGACCGTCACGTTGCCCGCCGTGAGCGCATCGCCTTCGAGGAACGCGTTGACCCGGCCGCCCGCCTCCTCGACCAGCAGCAGCCCGGCGAGCGCGTCCCACGCGTAGAGATGGCGCTCGGCGTAGCCGTCGAGGCGGCCGTCGGCGACGCGCGCGAGGCCGAGCGCCGCCGATCCGCTCTGCGTCACGTTGACGCCGCCCGCAAGCAACCGGGTCATGATGCCGGCGAAGTCGTCGATCGCCGTGCGGCGCGAGTATCCGATGTCGACCGTCGCGCGCGCGAGCTCCGTGGTGGCACTCACGTGGATCGGCAGCTTGTTGCGCATCGCGCCGTGGCCGCGCCGCGCCGAATAGACGAGATCGCCGTTCGGGTCGTAGATCACACCGAGCTCCGTGCGCCCCGCCACGACGAACGCGATCGACACGCACCAGTGCGGCAGGCCGCGCGCGAAATTCGCGGTGCCGTCGATCGGATCGATGACCCAGCACGCTTCCGCGGCGGCGCCGCCGCCTTCCTCGCCGATGAACGCGTCGTCCGGAAACCACGACTTGAGATCGTCGACGATCAGGCGCTCGACCTCGCCATCCGCCGCGGTGACGAAGTCCTGCGGACCCTTCAGCGCGACGTCGAGCGGACGCTCGCCGGCGAACCAGCCCTGCGCGAGGGCGCCGGCGTCGAGCGCGACGGTCTGCGCCGCGCGAAACCGCGCCGCGAGGTCGTCCGGGGTCACGGCGTCGCCCCGACGCTCCGGTTCAGCCCCGGGATGCCGCCGTGGACTTGTACTTCGCGAGATGGCGCGTCGGCAGCGCGAGAGCGTCGCGGCGGAACGGATCGCCCAGCTCCCGCGTCACCATCATCTCGAGGATCGTCGTCCGTCCCTCGCGCTGCGCCTTCGCGGCGGCAGCCAGCGCGGGACCGACGTCCGACAGCTTGTCGATCGTGTGGCCGTCGGCGCCCATCGCCTGCGCGACCTTCGCCCACGACGGCTGCTGGTCGAGATTCACGCCGACAAACCGGTTCTCGTAGAAGTCGACGTGGTTCTTCTTCTCGGCGCCCCATTGCCCATTGTTGAACACGACCGCGGTCACCGGAATCTTCTCGCGCACGCACGTCTGGATCTCGCCGAAGCTCATTCCCCACGCGCCGTCGCCGACGTAGGCGATGGCAGCTCGATCGGGAGCGGCGACCTTCGCGCCGACGATCGTCGGAAACGCGTAGCCGCAGTTGCCGAAGCTCATCGCCGCGAACATCGAGCGCGGCCGGTCGAAGCGCAGGTAGGAGTTCGACACCGAGCAGATGTTGCCGATGTCGGTCGACACCATGGCGCCCGCCGGCATCGCACGCTCGAGCTCGCGCAGCATCTGCCGCGGATGCATGTGCGTCGAGCTCTTCGCCACCTCGAGCGACCACTTGTCCTTCTCGTGCGACCAGGCGTCGAGCTCGGCCTCCCACGCCTGCTTCGTCGCCGCGACGTCGGCGAGGCGCGCGCCCTTGTTCGCGATGCTCGCGAGCGATTTGCCGGACAGGCGCTCGATCAGCGCCAGCGCGGCCGCGCGCGCATCGCCGCAGATGCCCACGGAGATCGCCTTGACGAGACCCAGCATCTTCGCGTCGGCGTCGACCTGGATGATCTTCGCGTCCTTGGGCCAGTACTCCATGCCGTATTGCGGCAGCGTGCCGAACGGCCCGAGGCGCGTGCCGAGCGCCAGCACGACGTCGGCGCGGGAAATGAGCTTCATCGCCGCCTTGCTGCCCTGGTAGCCGAGCGGCCCGACCCACAGCGGATGCTTCGCCGGGAACGAATCGTTGTGCAGGTAGCTGTTGGCCACGGGCGCCTGCAGCAGCTCCGCGAGCTTGATGGCTTCGGCCTGCCCGTCGGCCATCACGACGCCGCCGCCGCAGAGGATCACGGGAAATTTCGCACCCGCCAGCAATTCCGCCGCGGCGTCGAGGCTCTTCGGACCGCCGGCGCCGCGCTCGATCGCGATGGGCCGCGGGATCTCGCACTCGATGTCGCCGTAGAAGAAATCGCGCGGGATGTTGAGCTGGGTGGGACCGAGCTCGAGGTGCGCCCGGTCGAACGCGCGCGCGGTGAGCTCGGCCATCCGCGCGCGGTTGTTCACGTGCGCCTGGAATTTCGTGATCTTCGAGAAGATGGGAAGCTGCTCGGTCTCCTGGAAGCCGCCGAGGCCGAGCGTTCCGCTTCCGGTTTCGGGCGTGATGACGACGACCGGCGAATGCGCCCAGAACGCCGCGGCGGTCGACGTGACGAAATTCGTGATGCCCGGGCCGTTCTGTGCGATGCACACGCCGTGGCGCCCCGACACGCGCGCGTAGCCGTCGGCCATGTGCCCGCCCCCCTGCTCGTGCGCGACGGAGATGAAGCGGATGCCGGCGAGCGGAAAGAGATCGAGCGCATCCATGTACGCCGATCCGACGATGCCGAAGACGTCCTTGACGCCGTTGGCGACGAGCGTCTCCACGAAGGCCTCGGAGGGCGTCATCTTCTGTTTGCCGGTCACGGCCGCCGGCAGCTCGACGGGCTTGTTCATCGCGTTCTCCTCGCCATGGGTGGTTGCGACAGCGGATTGCGAGTTTTTCACACCGCTCCGGCGGGCGCAAGGTGATCCATCAAATCTGATTTGAATTATTCCATTTTTCGAGATATTGTTTATCCGATGGCCAGGAAGATCGATCGCGACTCGCCGTTGCTCCGCACCTTGGCGCTGCTCGAGCGTATCGCGGCCGCCGAGGCGCCGATCTCGCTCGCCGACGCGACCGCCGGCACCGGTCTCCCCAAGCCCACCGTGTACCGCATGCTCTCGACACTGGAGGACGCCGGCCTCGTGACGCGCGAGCCCGACGGGCGCCGCATCGGCGCGGGACCGAGGCTCACGCGGCTCGCGCTCGACACGTTGCGCAACGGCACCGCGAAGGGCCCGCGGCGCGTGATCCTGCAGCGGCTGGTCGCCGAGATCGCCGAGACGTGCAACCTCACGATGCTCGAAGGCGGCGAGGTCGTGTACCTCGACCGCGTCGAGAGCTCGTGGCCGCTGCGCATGACGCTCTCGCCCGGATCGCGCGTGCCGCTCCATTGCACGGCGAGCGGCAAGCTGCTGCTCGCGCTCCTGCCGGCCGCGCGGCGCAAACGAATCGTCGACACGCTGCCGCTGCCGCGCTTCACCGACCACACGATCGTCGATCGCCGCCGCTTCGCCGAGGCGCTCGCGCGCGTGCGGCGGGACATGCTGGCGACCGACGACGAGGAATACCTCACGGGGCTCGTCTGCGTCGCGGTGCCGGTCGCGCTCGAGGGCCGCGTGGTCGCCTCCGTGGCCGTGCACGCGCCGGTGGCGAGAATGCCGCTCGATGCGGCGCTCCGGCACCTCCCCGCGCTGCGGCGCGCCGCTGCGGCGCTCGGCGCGACGTTCGGCGTCGCCGGGTCCGCGAAGGCGCCGCGTCCCGCTTTGGGGTGACATGCATTGCCAACCGCGCCGCGAACGTCTACATTCGCCGGGCGCAAGATCGCGAGCCACGCGGCGAACGGCGTGACAACGGGCCCGGCGATAGGGCCTTCGACAACCAAGGGAGGTTCAATGAATCGGCATTGGCTTGCGGCCCGCATGGTCGCGTTCGTCGCCGCGTTTCTGCTCTGCGGACAGGCATTCGCGCAAACCGCGGCGGCGCCCGTCAGGATGCGCATCCAGACGGCGGTTCCGTCCGCCTCGATCTACTTCGAGCTCCTGAAGCGCATGGGCGATCGCATCGACCGGATGTCGGCCGGGCGGGTGAAGATGGAATTCCTGCCCGACGGCGCCGTCGTGCCGGCGTTCGAGATTCTCGACGCCGTCGACAAGGGCATCGTCGAGGGCGGCTACGCGTGGACGCACTACTGGTCGGGCAAGAATCCGACCGCCGGCCTCTTCTCCAATCCGATGGCGGGCGCCGGCGTCGGCCTCGACCAGCTGTCGCACGTCGCATGGATCTTCGAGGGCGGCGGCTACGACCTCTACCGCAAGCTCTACAAGGACGTGCTCAAGGTCAACGTCGAGCCGATCTTCGTCCAGCCGATGGGTCCGGATCCGCTCGGCTGGTTCAAGACGCCGATCACGAGCGTGGCCGACTTCAAGAAGATGAAGTACCGCTCGCCGCCGGGCATCACCGGCGAGATCTTCAAGGAGATGGGCGTCGCGGCAGTCGCGCTTCCGGGCGGTGAAATCGTGCCGTCGGCGCAGCGCGGCGTGATCGACGCCGCCGAATGGATCGGTCCGGCCGACGACCTGAACCTCGGCCTGCAGACGGTTTGGAAGAACTACTATCTGCAGGGCCTGCACCAGTCGACCGACATCGGCGAAATCCTGATCAACAAGACCGTCTGGGACAAGCTCTCGCCGGACCTGAAGGAGATCATCCGCACGGCGGCGATGGCGTCGATGATGGAGACCTACACGTTCAACGTCTACCGCAACGCGCAGGCCGTCGTGAGGCTGCGCAACGAGTTCAAGGTCACGATCCACGACACGCCCAAGGACTTCTTTCCCGAGTTCGTCCGCGCGACCAACGTGGTTCTCGACCGGTATGCGGCGAAGGATGCGTTCTTCAAGGAAGTGCTCGACTCGCAGCGCACGTTCGCGAAGACCGTCGTCCCGTACTGGACCAAGATCAACGACCTGTACTCGAACCTCGGCAATGCGGCCCTCGCCGCGCCGCCGAAGTAGCGTCCTCACGTCCTCCTCTCGCAGCGCCGGCCGGTCGCCTTCGCGACCCGGCCGGGTTGCGCTATCCAGGCGAGACCCCGATGCCCAACCCGAATTCTCCGGTCGCGCGACTCGCGCGTGCGATCGACGCCGTCGTCCTCGTTGCCGGCAAGGCCATCGCCTGGCTCATCCTGCCGATGGTGCTCTCCCTCGTCTGGGAAGTGACGGCCCGCTACGGCTTCAATGCGCCCACCGAGTGGGCCTACGACATGACGTTCATGCTGTACGGCACGTTCTTCATGGTGGGCTCCGCGTGGACGCTGCAGCGCGGGGGACACATCCGGACCGACTCGTTCTATTCGAAGTGGTCGCCGCGCACCCAGGCGCGCGTGGACCTCGCGTGCTACCTCATCTTCTTCTTCCCGGCGATCGCCATCTTCGGCTGGCTCGGCTGGGAGTTCTTCCTCAAGTCCTACGGGCAGAACGAGCGGATCGTCACGAGCCCGTGGCTGCCGATCGTCTGGCCGTTCAAGTTCATGATGCCGCTGTCCGCGGTGCTTCTGCTGCTGCAGGGCATCTCCGAGTTCATCCAGTGCTGGGGCCGCGCGTTCGGGCCGGGCGACGACGAGATCGCGATCCTGCCGGCCGGCGGCGACGGCGAGGTGACCACATGAGCGCCGCCGGGCCGTCCCAAGGCGCTCATCGCTCCCTCTTGGAGGGAAGGCGCGCAGCGCCAAGGGTGCACCAATGAGCGCCGCCGGGCCGCCCCAAGGCGCTCGCCTCCCCGGGGGGGAACGGCGCGCAGCGCCGATCAGGGGGGATCATACAAGCGCCGCAAGCGTGGGGGCATAGCAATGACCCCCGAGTGGTTCGGCATCCTGCTCCTCGGCGTGCTGTTCGTCGCGATCTTCATCGGCTTCCCGATCGCGTTCACGCTGATCGCGGTGGCGGCGATCGGCGGCTACGCCATGCTCGGGCCGCTGGCGCTGCACCTCATGACGCTGCAGGTGTTCTCCGTGATGCGAGACCCGACGCTCGCGTCGGTGCCGTTCTTCCTGTTCATGGGCTTCCTGCTCGAGCAGTCCGGGCTGATGGAGCGGCTGTTTCGCGGCATCCAGCTCGCGTTCGCGTCGGTGCGCGGCTCGCTCTACCTTGCCGTTCTGGTGACCGCGACGATCTTCGCCGCGGCGACCGGCATCGTCGGCTCGTCGGTGACGCTGCTGGGCGTGATGGCGGCGCCGGCAATGACGCGCTCGGGCTACGACATGCGGCTCTCGGCCGGCGCGATCACCGCCGGCGGCACGCTTGGCATCCTGATCCCGCCATCGGTCATGCTGATCGTGATGGGACCGGTGGTCGGCGTGCCCGCGACGGATCTCTTCGCCGCCGCGGTCATTCCGGGCCTGGTGCTGGCGCTCCTCTACATCATCTACACGCTCGTCCGGAGCTACCTCAATCCGGCACTGGGACCGGCACTGCCGATCGAAGAGCGAGCCGAGTCGATCGGCGAAGTCGTGCGCGAGCTCGTGTTCGGCATCGCGCCCGTCGTGGTCGTCATCTTCGCGACGCTCGGCGTGATCCTCGCCGGCATCGCGACGCCGACCGACGCGGGCGCGGTGGGGTCGTTCGCCGTGCTGGTGATGACCGCTCCTCTACCGCCGCATGACGTGGGAGAAGTTCCGCAAGGCGGTCTATTCGACGCTGCTCACGTCCTGCATGATCCTGCTGCTGGTCGCCGCGTCGAACTACTTCGGCGCCGTCTTCTCGCGCCTCGGCAGCGCGACGCTGATCGCCGAGTCGCTGCTGCAGCTCGACCTGCCGCCCACGGCGATGCTCCTCCTGATCCTCGGAATCATCTTCGTGCTGGGCTGGCCGCTCGAATGGGTGCCGATCGTGCTGATCGTCGTGCCGATCATGCTGCCGCTCGTCCAGAAGCTCGGCATCGACCTCGTCTGGTTCTGCACGCTGGTCGCGGTCTGCCTGCAGACGGCGTGGCTGTCGCCGCCCGTCGCGCTGTCGGCGTACTTCCTCAAAGGCGTCGTGCCGGACTGGGACCTCTCGGACATCTACGCCGGGATGATGCAGTTCATGGTGTTGCAGGTCATCGGCCTGCTGCTGCTGCTCGCGTTTCCGCAGCTCGCACTCTGGCTGCCTGCGGTGCTGCGGGACTGACGCGCCGACCGCTCGCAAGGATTCACGGCGGGAGACGGCGGGCGCCTGGTGTACGAAGCCCGACGGGTCCCGCCGTGAGCCCGCGAGACCATCGACGGGGCTGGAGCGCTACTCCAGCAGCGCGAATATCGTCCCGATGCCGATCGCGTTGGCCGCATCGGCGAAGAGGCTCGCCGCCAGCGTGATCACGAGAAACGCGCGCGGCGCGGAGCCGAGCGATTCCTGCAGCCGGCGCATCGTGCCGAGGCCCACCGGCATCGCGCCCAGCGCGAAGCCGATGAAGCCGCCGGCCGCGACCGCCGCCTGCCGGTCGCGTCCCATCAGCGGAAACACGAGCAGCGACGCCACCAGCACGACGGCACAGATCTGCGCGACGAGCATCGCCGACAGCAGGCCGACGAACGCCAGCAGCGCCCACAGCTTGAGGCTCAGCATCGCCATCGCCAGGAAAAGCCGCAGCGCCACGGTGCTGATGAGATCCGCGAGCTCGTGGTCGACCGGACGGCGGACGAGATCGGCGAGGTTCGTCAGGATCACGCCGCCGAACATCGCCGTCAGGAACGCCGGCACCGTCACGCTCATCCTCGCCGCCACCCATTGCAGGCCCTGACCGATCGCGAGCGCCGCCGCGATCAGCAGCAGCGCGCGCAGCCAGCGGTCGGAGCTCAGCAGGCCGGCGATTCCGGCACCGGACCCGCCGCCGGGCAAGGGCACGTCGGCCGATGCCTCCGATGCGGCCGGGGCTTCGCGCGCAAAGCGTGCCAGCGCCGTCGCCACCGGGCCGGCGACGAGACCGCCCGCCACGAGTCCGAGGGTCGCTGCCGCGATGCCGAGCTCGAACGCGCCGGTCAGTCCCTCCGCTTCCGGCGCCTGCGCCCATGCGGCCGCCGTCCCATGCCCCCCGAGCAGCGGAATGCTGCCGATGAACAGTCCGAGCGAAGGCGCCATGCCGAAGGCCCTGGCCAACGCGATGCCCACACCGTTCTGCGCGGCGACCATGAGCGCGATGACCGCACACAGTCCGGCGACCTGAACGCCGCCGTGGCGCAGACCCGAGAACTTGGCCGCGAGGCCCAGGCCCACGAAAAAGATGAGGAGCAGCGCGGCGCGATTGCCGCCGGCGAACTCGATGTCGATGCCGAACGCCGCGTGCAGCGCGGCGAAGACGCACGCGAACACGAGGCCGCCCAGCACCGCCGGCGGGATGTTCGACGCGCGGAGCAGCGCCGAGCGCGCGTTCATCGCGATCCCGAGCAGGATCGCGAGGATCGCGAGGATCAGCGTGAAGAGCTCGTTGAGCGCGATGGGAGGCATCTGCGCAAACTGCGGGGGATCTCACGGAGGAGCGGGCTCGCCGCGGCGGCAGGCGGGCGCCTGGGGTACGAAGCCCGACGGCTGCCGCGGCGAGCCCGCGACCCACCGCATCCGGCGAGCGCCCCGTCAGCTCATGACCGTGGCGGGCTCGACGAACGCGTACCCGAGCGCCTCGGCCACCGGCTGGCAGGTCACCTTGCCGAACGCGACGTTGAGCCCGTTGCGCAGATGCGGATCGTCGGCGAGCGCCTGCTTCCAGCCCTTGTCCGCCAGCGCGAGCACGAACGGCAGCGTCGCGTTGTTGAGCGCGAACGTCGACGTGCGCGGCACGCCGCCCGGCATGTTCGCGACGCAGTAGTGCGTGACGCCGTCGACGACGTAGACCGGATCGGCGTGCGTCGTCGCGTGCGACGTCTCGAAGCAGCCGCCCTGGTCGATCGCGACGTCGACGATGACCGATCCCGGCTTCATCCTCTTCACGAGTGCGGCCGACACGAGCTTCGGCGCGTTCGCGCCCGGGATCAGCACGCCGCCGATGACGAGATCGGCGCTCGTGACGTGGTTCTCGACCGCGTCGTGCGTCGAGAACACGGTGTTGAGAGGCCGGCCGAATTGCCGCCACAGCGCGCGCAGCACGTCGACGCTGCGGTCGAGCACCCACACGTCGGCCCCCATGCCGAGCGCGATGTGGCACGCGTGCGAGCCGACGACACCGCCGCCCAGGATCACGACCTTCGCGGGATCCACGCCCGGCACGCCGCCCAGCAGCATGCCGAGCCCGCCGTGCGGCTTCTCGAGGTAGTACGCGCCGGCCTGCACGGCCATCCGCCCGGCGACCTCCGACATCGGGGCCAGCAACGGCAAGCCCGCCGGTCGCCGACGTGACGGTCTCGTAGGCGACGCACACCGCGCCGCTCGCGACGAGATCGGCCGCCTGCTCGGGATCGGGGGCGAGGTGGAGATACGTGAAGAGGATCTGGCCGTTGCGGAGCATCTTGCGCTCGACCGCCTGCGGCTCCTTCACCTTGACGATCATGTCGGCGGTGGCGAAAACCTCGGCCGCCGTCGCGACGACCGTCGCACCGGCCTTGCGGTACGTGTCGTCGTCCATGCCGATGCCCTGCCCGGCATTGTGCTCGACGACGACGGAATGGCCGTGCGCCGTGAGCTCGCGGACGCTGCCCGGCACGAGGCCGACGCGATTTTCGAGAACCTTGATTTCTTTCGGGACGCCGACGCGCATGGGATTTCTCGCGAAAGGAAGGGATTCGGATGGACTGCTTGGCCGCGACACCCGGACGCTGGTGGAAATCACCCTGCGGGCGCCGGTCGCCCCGCATTCCGGTCGCAAAGGTGTACGATTCAGGATTGATCCTAGCATACGCCGCGCCGGCCCCGTTGCCCGCGCGGACGCGTGCGGACGAAGCCAAGGAGACCACGATGGGCCATGCCGAACTGACGATCCAGGACCAGGCCGCGACGAAGCGCATCTCGCTCGACGAATACTGGATGCCGTTCACGCCGAACCGCGAGTTCAAGTCCGACCCGCAGATGGTCGTGCGGGCCGAAGGGATGTACCTGTGGAACGACCGCGGCGGCAAGATCATCGACGCGTCGTCCGGCCTGTTCTGCGTGTCCGCCGGGCACGGCCGGAAGGAGATCGCCGAGGCCGTCGGCGCGCAGCTCCGGGAGCTCGACTTCTGCGCGCCGTTCCTGCGCGCGCACCCGAAGCAGTTCGAGCTCGCGACGCGCGTCGCCGAGTTGACGCCCGGCGACCTCAACCGGATCTTCTTCGTCAATTCCGGCTCCGAGTCGGTCGACACGGCGATGAAGATCGCGCTTGCCTACCACCAGGCGCGCGGGCAAGGCGGGCGCAACATGTTCGTCTCGCGCGAGCGGGCGTACCACGGCGTCGGCTTCGGCGGCGTCGCGCTGTCCGGACTCGTCAACAACCGGCGCAAGTTCGGCACCGGGCTCCCGGCCGTCGCCCACATGCGGCATACGCATCTCAAGGAAAACTACTTCACGCAGGGCGAAGGCGCGCACGGGGTCGAGCTCGCCGAGGATCTCGTCCGGCTCGTGAACCTCTACGGCGCGGAGAACATCGCCGCCTGCTTCGTCGAGCCGATCGCCGGGTCGAGCGGCTGCCTCGTGCCGCCGAAGGGCTACCTCAAGCGCCTGCGCGAAATCTGCGACGCGCACGGCATCCTGCTGGTGTTCGACGAAGTGATCTGCGGCTTCGGCCGCACCGGCCAGACGTTCGCCGCGCAGAGCTTCGGCGTCACGCCGGACCTGCTGACGATGGCCAAGGGCCTCACCAACGGCTCGCAGCCGATGGGCGCCGTGGCGGTGAGCGAGCGCATCCACGACACGATCATGGGCGCCGCCCCCGAAGGCGCGATCGAGCTCTTCCACGGCTACACGTACTCCGGCCATCCGGCCTCCTGCGCCGCCGGCCTCGCGACGCTCGACATCTACAAGAACGAGGGCCTGTTCGAGCGCGGGCGGCAGCTCTCGCCGTACTTCCTCGACGCGATCTTCGCGCTCCGCGACGTTCCCGTCGTCGCCGACATCCGCGGTTACGGCATGTTCGCGACGATCGACGTCCACGCGGACGGCGCGCCCGGGAAGCGCGGTCAGGTGTTCCAGAAGAAGCTGTTCGCGAACGGCCTCAACCTCAAGACGACCGGCGACTCGGCGATCATCGCGCCGCCGCTCATCGCCGAGAAGAAGCACGTCGACGAGATCGCGGACATCCTGCGCCGGACGCTCAAGGCGCTGTAACGCGAACGTGGCGCCCGGCACGCCGCGCGGCGTGCCGGCGGCCCGGCTTTTCCACTTGCATCAAACCACGAGGGGGCTCGCATGAAACGCATCGTTCTAGGGGCGCTGTTCGCGGCGGTCGCCGCCGCGCCGGCATGGGCACAGAAGGAAGTGACGATCGGCTACCAGGACATGGTGGTGCCGTATCGCATCGCGCAGGAAGCGAAGGAGCTCGAGAAGGCCACGGGCTACAAGGTCAACTGGAAGCAGTTCGGCGGCGGCGGCGAGGTGATCAAGGCGATGGCCTCGGGCGCCGTGCAGGTCGGCGAGGTCGGCTCCGCCGGCATCGCGGCGGCGGTGTCGCGCGGCGAGCCGCTCGAGCTCTTCTGGATCCTGGACGACATCGGATCGGCGGAAGCGTTGGTCGCGAAGAACGGCTCGGGCATCAACACGATCGCGGATCTGAAAGGCAAGAAGATCGCGATGCCGTTCAACTCGACGACGCACTTCCACACGATGGTGGCGCTCGACCAGGCCAAGATCAATCCGGCCGACGTGCAGATCCTCAACATGCGCCCGCCCGAAGTCCGGGCGGCGTGGCAGCGCGGCGACATCCAGGCGACGTTCATCTGGGACCCGGTGCTGGCCGAGGTGAAGAAGGACGGCAAGGTCATCATCACGTCCGGACAGATCTCGGCCCAGACCGGCAAGGCCACGTTCGACGGCTACGTCGTCAACAAGGACTGGGCCAAGGCCAACCGCGACTTCATGGTGAAGTTCGTGAAGGTCATGGCCGCCGCCGACGACAACTATCGCAAGAACGCCGCGAAGTGGAACAAGGACTCGAGCGAGGTCAAGGCCGTCGCGAAATGGTCGGGTGCGAAGCCCGAGGACGTTCCCGCCGGCATGGCGCTCTACAAGTTCCCGTCGGCGTCCGAGCAGGCGACCAAGTGGCTGGGCGGCGGCGCCAACAGCACCGCGGCCAAGGCCTTCGCGGCCACGGCGGCATTCCAGCTGTCGCAGAAGCAGATCGAGAAGACGCTGCCCGACTATTCGGTGGCGGTGAATCCGACCTACGCGGCGGAAGCCGCCAAGTAGCGTCGTTGCGTCGCGGCGCGACGCGAGAACTCGGCGCGCGGGAACGTCGGCTGGCAGGCGTTTCGCGCGCCGTTTTCGTGCCCAGGACGAAATCCGCCTGACGTGAGCAAGCTCGAAATCCGCCATCTGTCCGTCAGCTACGCCGGCCGCGGCGGGCAGACGACCCACGCACTGTCCGACGTGAACCTCGCGCTCGACCCCGGCGATTTCGTCGTGGCGCTGGGCGCGTCGGGCTGCGGCAAGACCACGCTCCTGTCCTGCATCGCGGGATTCATGCAGTACTCGGCGGGCGAGATCGTCCTCGACGGCAAGCCGGTCGTCGGCCCCGGCGCCGAGCGCGGCGTCGTGTTCCAGAAGCACGCGCTGATGCCGTGGCTCAACGTGGCCGAGAACGTCGCGTTCGGCCTCAGGATGCGCGGCACGGCCAAGGCGGAGCGCCGTCGCGTCGCACTCGACAAGCTGCGGCACGTCGGGCTCGAGAAGTTCGCCGACTACCCGATCTATCAGTTGTCCGGCGGCATGCAGCAGCGCGTGGGCCTCGCCCGCGCGCTGGCGAGCGACCCCGAGGTGATGCTCATGGACGAGCCGCTCGGCGCGCTCGATGCGCTGACGCGCGAGCAGATCCAGGAGCTGATCCTCAAGCTCTGGTGGGAAACGCAAGAAGATGTTCTTCTTCATCACGCACAGCGTCGAGGAGGCGCTCTTCCTCGCCACCGAGCTCATCGTGATGACGCCGTCGCCGGGGCGCATCGCGCATCGCTACCGCGTGGATTTCGGCCGCCGTTTCGTCGAAAGCCGCGACGCGCGGGCAGTGAAGGCCGACCCCGAGTTCATCCGCCTGCGCGAGGAGATCCTGCAGCTCATTCATTCGGCGCCGAGCACGGCGGAGGCGCTCCTTCCGTGAACAGCCCCGATCGACTTCCCCCGACCGCCGCCGCGCCACCGCGGGCGACGAGTCCCGCGGACACGCCGGCGCCGCCGCTGCGCACCGTCACCGGCTACAGCGTCCCGGGCGAAGGCCCGAGCACGCTCATCAGCATCGTGACGGTGGCCGCGATCTTCGCGCTGTGGTGGATCGCGACCCACTTCGGGTGGATCCGCGACATCTTCCTGCCGACGCCGGAGCGGATCGTGACGAGCTTCGCCGACGCGTGGAAGGGCGACATCCAGGGCGGACGGCCGCTGCTCGACCACTTCTGGGCGAGCCTCATGCGCGTGTTCGCGGCGTTCCTGCTCGCGTGCCTCACGGCGATTCCGGCGGGCATCGCGATGGGCGTCTCGCGCATTGCGCGCGGCATCTTCGACCCGCCGATCGAGTTCTACCGGCCGCTGCCGCCGCTCGCGTATCTGCCGCTGATCGTGATCTGGTTCGGCATCGAGGAGACCGCGAAGGTCATCCTCATCTACCTCGCGTGCTTCGCGCCGCTCGCGATGGCCGCGCGCGCCGGCGTCAAGGGTGTGATGATCGAGCAGATCAACGCCGCGTACTCGATGGGCGCGTCGAAATGGCAGGTGATCTGGCACGTCGTGATTCCGGCGGCGATGCCGGAGATCTTCACCGGCATGCGGATCGCGATCGGATTCGGCTGGACGACGCTCGTCGCTGCCGAGATGGTCGCGGCCACCGTGGGCCTCGGCCAGATGGTGCTCAACGCGTCGAACTTCCTGCGCACCGACGTCGTGATCATGGGCATCGTCGTGATCGGCGCCGTCGCCTATCTCTTCGACCTGCTGATGCGCTACATCGAGCGGCTGGTCGTGCCCTGGAAGGGCAAGGTCTAGCGCCTCACGTCGCGCCGGACGCGCCCTTGCGCCGGCGCAGGTCCTCGAGCGCCGCTGCCACGGTCGGATAGATGTTTTCCGGGCCGAGCACGGCGACGAGCCCGGTTCGCTCGGCAACGTCCCGGACCTGCCGCTTGATGTCGGCCAGCACCAGCGTGATCCCGCTTTGCCGGAGGTGCAGGGTCAGATGGCGCAGCATCTCCACGCCCGAGGCATCGAGCTGATTGATCCCGTTCGCGATGACCACGATGTACCGCAGATCCGGATTCCTCCCGCTCGAGCGCCAGCACCGTTTCCTCGAAGAACGACACGTTCGCGAAGTAGAGCGCGGCATCGAAGCGCAGCGTCCCGATCGTCGCGTGCGCCGCCGGCGCCGCACCGCGGCCCCCCTCCTGCACCGCGTCCGTGGCGGGAACGGCGCGCGCCTCGATCTCCGGCCGCATGCGCCCGTACATGTAGGCAGCGAGCGAAACGATGATGCCGGTGAGAATGCCGTTCTGGATGTTGGGCGCGAACGCCAGCGTCGCGACGAACGTCGCGATTGCCGCCACCCCATCCTCGCGGCTCGCGCGCCAGCTGCGGCGAAAGGCCCCGAGATCGAGGAGACCGATGACCGCGAGCATGATGACGGCCGCGAGCACGGGCTTCGGCAGGTGGTAGAGCAACGGCGTGAAGAAGAGCAGCGTGAGCAGCACGCAGGCGGCGGTCACGAGGGACGAGAGGCCCGTCCGCGCACCGGACGCGAGATTGAGCGCCGAGCGCGAGAACGATCCGCTCACCGGCATCGATTGGCAGAACGCCGCCGCGATCTTCGCGAACCCCTGCCCGACGAGCTCCTGATTCTCGTCCCAGCGAACCCGGGTCTTGATGGCGATCGCCTTGCAGCTCGACATCGCCTCCATGAAGCTGATGAGCGCGATGACGAACGCGGCCGGCAGCAATGCGGTGATTGCGCCCCATTCGAGCGCCGGCACGCCGACGCCGGGGAGCCCCGCGGGAATGCTTCCCACGACACGGCCGCCGCGCTCCGCGAATCCCGAAAGCGCGCTCACGGCGGTGAGAATCGCGACGCCGATCAGCACGCCCGGAAGCCGCGGCGCATATTTCCGGAACGCGACGAACATGGCGATCGCCGTCAGGCCGAAGCCGAGCGACCATCTCGTGCACCGTGTCCATCCGCGTGATCACGTTCCACGTATCCGCGAGCAGATGGCCGCTGCTCGCGGGTCGAGATTCCCAGCAGGCCCGGAAGCTGCGACATCGCGATGATCAGCGCCGCGGCATTGATGAAGCCCATCAGCACCGGGTGCGACACGAGGCTCAGCAGGATTCCGGCCCGCGCGAGCCGAAGCCAAGCTGAAAGATCCCGGACAGGAGCGCCAGCAGTGTCACGTAGGCGTAGAACTGCTTCGGTCCGCGACGGCACAAGTGCGCCGACGCTGGCCGCGGTCAGCAGCGAGGTCATCGCGACCGGTCCCGTGGCGAGCAGCAGCGACGAGCCGAACAGAACACCCAGAATCGCGGGAATGAAGGACGCGTACAGCCCGTACTGCGGCGGCACGCCGGAGAGTTGCGCGTACGCGAGCGATTGCGGGACCGCCACCAGCGCGACGGTGATGCCCGCGAGCAGGTCCGCGCTCAGCGTCTCGCGCGTGAAGCGCGGCCAGTCGAGGAACGGAAACAGGCGTCGGAATCGGGTGGCCATGGCGAAGCGCCCGATTGTGCCACGCCGACTCGGGCCCGCGGTGTGGGCGGCCGGGCTTAGGACCCCATGCGCCCGGCCGCCCGCACCACGGCCCCGCGAGCCTGCGCACTCGAACGCGTCAGCGCTGCCGGACGCAATCCATGTAATAGCGGACCTTGCCGCTCCCGTCCGGTTCCTCGACCAGGCCGTGGATGTCGGTGTCGAAGCCGGGGAACTGCGCGTTGAAGCTGCGCGCGAACTTGAGGTACTCGACGATCGTCCGGTTGAACCGCTCGCCGGGGATGAGCAGCGGGATGCCCGGCGGGTACGGCGTCAGCAGCACGCTCGTCACGCGCCCCTCGAGCTCGTCGATCTCGACGCGGTCGATCTCGCGGTGCGCCATGCACGCGAACGCGTCGGACGGCTTCATCGCGGGCTGCATGTCGGACAGGTACATCTCCGTCGTCACGCGCGCGACGTCGTTCGCCTTGTACATGTCGTGGATCTGCTGGCAGAGGTCGCGCAGGCCGACCCGCTCGTAGCGCGGCTGCTTCGCGACGAACTCGGGCAGGATCCGCCACAGCGGCTGGTTCTTGTCGTAGTCGTCCTTGAACTGCTGCAGCGCGGTCACGAGGGTGTTCCAGCGGCCCTTGGTGATGCCGATCGTGAACATGATGAAGAACGAGTAGAGGCCGGTCTTCTCCACGATGACGCCGTGCTCGGCCAGGAAGCGCGTGACGATCGACGCCGGGATCCCCGTCTTCGCGAACTTCCCGGACACGTCGAGGCCGGGGTTGATGATCGTCGCCTTGATCGGGTCGAGGATGTTGAACCCCGCGGCGAGGTTGCCGAACCCGTGCCAGCGCTCGTTGGCGCGCAGCAGCCAGTCGTCGCGCTTGCCCATGCCTTCCGGCGCGAGGCGCTCCGGCCCCCAGACCTTGAACCACCAGTCCTTGCCCCACTCGTCGTCGACCTTGCGCATCGCGCGGCGGAAGTCGAGCGCCTCGATGATCGACTCCTCGACCAGCGCCGTGCCGCCCGGCGGCTCCATCATCGCCGCCGACACGTCGCAGGACGCGATGATCGCGTATTGCGGCGACGTCGACGTGTGCATCAGGTACGCCTCGTTGAAGATGTGGCGGTCGAGCTTGCGGTTCTCGGACTCCTGCACGATGATCTGCGACGCCTGCGAGATGCCGGCGAGCAGCTTGTGCGTCGAGTGCGTCGCGAAGACGAGCCCGTCCTTGCTGCGGGGACGGTCCTTGCCGATCGCGTGCATGTCCTTGTAGAACTCGTGGAATGCCGCGTGCGGCAGCCATGCCTCGTCGAAGTGGAGCGTGTCGATGCTGCCGTTCAGCGTCTGCTTCAGCATCTCGACGTTGTAGGCGACGCCGTCGTAGGTGCTCTGCGTGAGCGTCAGGATCCGCGGCTTCTTGTTCTTGGCCACGCGCGCGAACGGATTCGCCTCGATCTTCTTCTGGATGTTCTCCGGCGCGAACTCCTCGAGCGGGATCGGACCGATGATGCCGAGATGATTGCGCGTCGGCGTCAGGAACACGGGGATCGCGCCGGTCATCGTGATCGCGTGCAGGATCGACACGTGGCAGTTCCGGTCGACGACGACGATGTCGTCCGGCGCCACCGTCGCGTGCCAGACCATCTTGTTCGACGTCGACGTGCCGTTGGTGACGAAGAAGCAGTGGTCGGCGTTGAAGATCCGCGCCGCGTTGCGCTCGGCGGCGGCGACCGGGCCCGAGTGGTCGAGGAGCTGGCCGAGCTCGTCGACGGAGTTGCAGACGTCCGCGCGCAGCATGTTCTCGCCGAAGAACTGGTGGAACATCTGGCCGACGGGGCTCTTGAGAAAGGCCACGCCGCCCGAATGGCCGGGGCAGTGCCACGAATACGAGCCGTCCTGCGCGTACTCGACCAGCGCGCGGAAGAACGGCGGCGCGAGCGAGTCCATGTACGCCTTCGTCTCGCGGATGATGTGGCGGGCGACGAACTCCGGCGTGTCCTCGAACATGTGGATGAAGCCGTGCAGCTCGCGCAGGATGTCGTTCGGAATGTGCCGCGACGTGCGCGTCTCGCCGTACAGGTAGATCGGGATCTCGGCGTTCTTGAACCGGATCTCCTCGATGAACTTCCGCAGGTTGAGCACGGCCGGGTCGACTTCCGGACCCGGCGTGAACTCCTCGTCGTCGATCGACAGGATGAAAGCCGACGCGCGACTCTGCTGCTGCGCGAACTGCGACAGGTCGCCGTAGCTCGTGACGCCCAGGATCTCCATTCCCTCCTTTTCGATCGCCTGGGCGAGCGCGCGGATGCCCAGCCCGGACGTGTTCTCGGAGCGGAAGTCCTCGTCGATGATGACGATCGGAAAGCGGAATTTCATGGGGTCGGTTCCCCTCCAGTCAGGCCTCGGGCGCGCGCCTCGCGGTCCCGCGCGGCACGGGCTCGGCCGCGCGCGGCGAATTCGCGGCGACGCGACGGAACGGCGCGCATTATGGGACGATTCGCCCGGGAAGGCTACGAAATATGTGAGCCGCGTGGCGGGGGCGGCCCTTCGGCGCTCACACGTTGGCGAGCGTGACCGCCGCCGCCGTGGCGAGGAGACCCAGCCCCACGGGCGTGCGCAGCCGCCGGCCGAACGGCAGGTTCTTCTCCGCCGCCATCAGCGCCGCAAGCAGGAGCATCCAGCCCACGCTGCCGACGCCGACGACGAACATCGTCAGCATCAGCGCCCAGCAGCAGCCCACGCAGAAGATGCCGTGGCCGACGCCGATGGAAAGCGCCTCGCGCGAGGGCGACACGCCGTGCCAGCGCGAGGCGACGAATCCGAACGGCGTCCGGCATTCGTCGAGGCAGCGGTACTTGAGGGCACTCCACTGGAACAGGCCCGCGCCGGCCAGCACGGCGGCGCCGACCATCCAGCCGTTGGTGACGAACCACTCGCTCCGCGCCGCCGCATAGCGCACGGCGGCGTCGGCCAAGTGCGCCGCCACTCCGAACGCGAGCCACGCCGCGAGGAAGCCGAGCACGACGAGCGCGGCGAGCCGTCCCGCATCGGGCCGCGCGCCGGTGATCCGGCGGAACATCGCCAGCAACGGAAACGTCGTCGGCAGCATCATCGCCGCGATCATCAGCACCCACGCGGCGGCGTGCAGCGCGCCCGGCACGAGGACATCGCCCTGCGGAATCGCGCGACAGAGCGCGGCGAGCGCGCCGGCTTCGCCCCAGCCGGCGTGATCGAGGAAGCGCCCGTACGGGCTCGCGCTCCACAGGAACAGCACGGCCCACGAAGCCACGACGAGCAGCGACAGCAGCGGCCAGAAGAGCGCGCGACTGCTCCCGGGCTGCGAGTGCATCCCGGGGGCCGCGGCGGATCGGGCGACGGACATCGCGGGGGCCGCATCCCGCCTCCCCGCGTTACGGGAAGCAGGGCCGCGGCGGCGCCGGCTAGTGGTGGAACACGAACGTGCTCTGCAGCGCGTTGTGCCCCTTGATGTCGAGATCGATGCCGAGCTTCGCGTTCTTCGACTTGTAGCTCGTCGCCTTCCCGACGAACACCGGCGCGCCCGGAACGGTCGAGAACACCGTGTCGGTCAGCGTCGTCGTCTGGCCGGAGGCGCTGGTGTACGGCACGAGATCCGCCGAGCCGGCGTTGCCGAGCTTGATCGTCCCTCGGCCGCCCTGCACGGTGAACGTGACCGGCACCTTCTCGACGGACACGACTTCGCCGACGAGCTTCGCGAGGTCCGCTATGGGGCCGCCCTTCTTGCCCGTGTACACGGCGAGCAGCGCCGCCTCCTGCGCCGGCGAGACCCGCTCGTCGAGATAGACGGCGGCCTTCCAGTTGCCTTGCAGGATGTTGCCCGGGACGTGCGCGATCATCGCGATCGTCCGGTCGGACACGTCCACGCCGTCGATCGTCCCCTTGTCGAAATGCCAGGCGACGATGGTGTCGCAGGTGCCGAAATCGGGATCCTCGCCGATCCAGCAAGGGCAGAGCACGCGGCAGTTGCAGACTTCGAGCAAGCGTCCTTCGAGGTGATACGCCATGGCGGCCTCCACAGAGGTGGAAAAGGCGAACGGTTGGGCCGGTCGGGAGCCGACCGGTGCGACGATCCTACGCCGACGTTCCCGGCGGCGCCATATTCAATCGTCCGGATTTCCTGTCAGCGCCGGCCCCCGGCCAGCGCCACCGCCCGCGGATGGGCGCGCAGCCGCACCATCGCGTAGACGCCGAACGCCGGGCCGATCGCCAGCGGCACGAAGGCGTGCGGCCAGCCCAGCGCGGCGATGAGGTACGGCATCAGGTGGATGGTAAACAGCGTCAGCGTGAATCCCATGGCCGTCTGCAGCGTCAGCATCGTGCCCACCCAGGCGCGGTCGGACAGCTCGGCGACCGACGCCGAGAACTGGGCGGAGTCGGCGACGATGCTCACTCCCCAGACGAGGCAGAGCGCGACGAGCAGCACCGGGTTGCCGCCGAACAGCAGCCCCACGGTCGCGGCGCAGCTGCCGCTCACCGCCATCGCCACGATGGTGATCGTCGTGCGCCCGAGGCGATCGGCCAGGAGGCCGGCGCCGACCGAGCCGATCGCCCCCGCCGCGATCGTCGCGAACGCCGCGAGCTTGGCCGCGCCCGCGGCCGTGTCGGCCGGCAGCGTCAGCGCGAAGCTCGCGTCGAGGAACACGCCGATCCACGCCCACATCGCGTAGAGCTCCCACATGTGCCCGAGGTAGCCCAGGTTCGCGAGCCGCAGCGGAACGTCGCGCCAGGCCGTCGCCATCGTTCGCGGGTCGAAACGGGGCGACGGTGCGCGGTTCGGGCCGACGCCCGCGAACAGGATGAGCACGGCGGCGACCACGGCGCTGGCCGACGCGAGCGCCAGCGGGATCCGCCAGTTCACGCCCCCCAGCGCGTTGAAGAGGTGCGGGGACGCGGAGCCCAGCGTGAGCGCGCCGACGAGGATTCCGACCATCAGCCCCATGTCGCCCTTCGCCCACGTCGATGCGAGCTTCATGCCGACCGGATAGACGCCCGCCATGCACACGCCGGTGACCACGCGCAAGAGCGGCGCGCCCGCCGACGCCGGATCGACGACCAGCAACAGCGCGTTGGACGCGGCGCCGACCGCCGCGGACGCCGCGAACAGGCGGCGCGGGTCGATCCGATCGGGTAGGCCGAGGAACGCGCTGGCCAGGCACCCGAGGACGAAGCCCGCCTGCACGCCGCTCGTCAGGGCCGCCTGGGCAAAGCCCCCCAGGTGGAACTCGGCGACGAGCGCCGGGATGATCGCCGAGGCCGAGAACCAGAGCGCCATCGCGGCGACCTGGCAGACCGCGATGAGCGAGACCGATGCGACCTTCGACGCGCTCCGCATGGGCATCGCGGCGGTTCCTCCGGATGTATTGCGCGTCAGATCTTCGGCAGCGTGACGCCCTTCTGCCCCTGGTACTTGCCGCCGCGGTCCTTGTACGACGTCTCGCACACTTCGTCGGACTCGAAGAAGATCACCTGCGCGACGCCTTCGTTGGCGTAGATCTTCGCGGGCAGCGGTGTCGTGTTTGAGAACTCCAGCGTGACGTGGCCCTCCCACTCGGGCTCCAGCGGCGTCACGTTGACGATGATGCCGCAGCGCGCATAGGTCGACTTGCCCAAGCAAAGGACGAGCACATTGCGCGGCACGCGAAAGAATTCGACCGTGCGCGCAAGCGCGAACGAATTGGGCGGGATGATGCAGACGTCGCCGGTGAAGTCGACGAACGATCCGGCGTCGAACGCCTTCGGGTCGACGATCGTCGAGTTGATGTTGGTGAAGATCTTGAATTCGCGCGAGCAGCGGATGTCGTAGCCGTAGCTCGACGTCCCGTAGGACACGATCTTGCGGCTGTCGACCTCGCGCACCTGCCCGGGCTCGAACGGCTCGATCATCCCCGTGGCCGCCGCCATCCGGCGGATCCAGCGGTCGGACTTGATCACGTGTTCTGCACCACGATGTTCGGGAATTTCGCGGAGAAGTCCTCGGCCTTCTCCGCGACGAACACCGCGGTGCGGCGGGCGATCTCGCGATAGATGTGCGCGATCTTGCCGTCCGGATCGGCGATCACCGTGGGCCGGCCGGCGTCCGTTTGCTCCCGGATGTGGATGTCGAGCGGCAGCCCGCCCAGGAACGGCACCTTGTAGTCGGCGCACATCCTCGCCGCGCCGCCCTCGCCGAAGATCGCCTCGGCATGCCCGCACTTCGAGCAGACGTGCATGCTCATGTTCTCGACGATGCCGACGATCGGCACGCCGACCTTCTCGAACATCTTGAGCCCCTTGCGCGCATCTATCAGCGCGATGTCCTGCGGCGTCGTGACGATGACCGCGCCGGTCACCGGCACTTTCTGCGCGAGCGTCAACTGGATGTCGCCGGTGCCCGGCGGCATGTCGACGATCATGTAGTCGAGATCGCGCCAGTTCGTGTCCTTGAGGAGCTGCTCCAGCGCCTGCGTGACCATCGGGCCGCGCCATACCATCGGCGTGTCCGCGTCGATCAGGAAGCCGATCGACATCGCCTGCAGGCCGTAGGCCTCGAGCGGCTCGAGCGTCTTGCCGTCCCGCGATTCGGGCCGGCCGGCGAGGCCGAGCATCATCGGCTGCGACGGGCCGTAGATGTCGGCGTCGAGCACGCCCACGTTGGCACCCTCGGCGGCGAGCGCCAGCGCGAGGTTGACGGCCGTCGTCGACTTGCCGACGCCACCCTTGCCGGACGCGACGGCGATGATGTTCTTGACGCCGTGGATCAGCTTGACGCCGCGCTGGACCGCGTGCGACGTGATCTTCTGCGTCATGTTCACCGTGACGCGCGGCGCGCCGGGCAGCGACCCGAGGTCGTTTGCGATCAGTTTCTTCAGGACCTCGTGCTGCGTCTTCGCGGGATAGGCGAGCTGGATGTCGACGACGATGCCGCCGGCGCCGATCTCGACCTTCTTGACGGCTTTGCCGCTGACGAAATCCTTGCCGGTATTGGGATCGATCAGCGCGCGCAAGCGGGATTGGACGTCGGCCTCGGTGATGGCCATCGGATGCTCCGTCGGAAATGGGTCGCGATGTCGAAAAGAGCTCGATATTAGCGAAAAACGGCCGCTTTCGATATTCGCGGCCCGGGGCGGTTTGCTAGAATCTTCGTTTACCCGCCAGAGCGCAAGGTCTTTCCCCGATGTCCGCGACCTCCGCCGCCGGCTCCGGCCGCCGGCGCCTCTTCGTCACGACGGCGCTGCCGTACGCGAACGGCCTCTTCCACATCGGCCACATCATGGAGTACATCCAGGCCGACATCTGGGTGCGATTCAAGCGGATGCAGGGCCACGACGTGCATTTCGTCTGCGCCGACGACGCGCACGGCGCCGCGATCATGCTGAAGGCAGATGCCGAAGGGATCGCGCCGCAGGCGCTCGTCGCGAAGATCGCCGCGACGCGCCCGAAGCACCTCGCGGGATTTCACATCGGCTTCGACCACTGGCACTCGACGGATTCGCCGGAGAACGTCCTGCTGTCGCAGGACATCTACCGGCGGCTGCGCGACCGTGTGCCCTCTCTGGTCACGACGAAGCCGGTCGAGCAATTCTACGACCCGGTGAAGGAGATGTTCCTGCCGGACCGCTACATCAAGGGCGAGTGCCCGAAATGCGGCGCGAAGGACCAGTACGCCGACGCCTGCGAGTCCTGCGGCACCTTCAACTCGCCGACCGATCTCAGGAATCCGTACTCCACCGTGTCGGGTGCGGCCCCCGTGCGGAAGTCGTCGGATCATTTCTTCTTCCGCCTCTCCGACCCGGCCTGCGTCGAGTTCCTGAAGGCGTGGACGCAGAAGCCGGGGCGGCTGCAGCCCGAGGTCGCGAACAAGGCGCTGGAGTGGCTTGGGGATGGCAGGACCGAGGGGGGAACGGGGCTCGCCGACTGGGACATCTCGCGCGACGCGCCGTACTTCGGCATCCCGATTCCCGACGCGCCGGGCAAGTACTTCTACGTCTGGCTCGACGCGCCCATCGGCTACCTCGCGAGCCTCAAGGCGCACCTCGCGCAGCAGGGCATCGATTTCGCCGCGTTCCTGCAAAGTCCGGACGTCGACCAGTACCACTTCATCGGCAAGGACATCGTCTACTTCCACACGCTGTTCTGGCCCGCGATGCTCGAGTTCGCCGGCGCGCCGTACAAGGTGCCGGACAACGTCTTCGTCCACGGCTTCATCACGGCGTCGGGCGAGAAGATGTCGAAGTCGCGCGGCACCGGCGTGAGCCCCGACGTCTACCTCGACCTCGGCCTCGATCCCGAGTGGCTGCGCTACTACATCGCAGCGAAGCTCAACGCCAGGGTCGAGGACATCGACTTCAATCCCGACGACTTCATCGCGCGGGTCAACAGCGACCTCATCGGCAAGTACGTCAACATCGCGAGCCGGGCAGCGACGTTCATCACGAAGTATTTCGACGGAAAGCTGTCGCCACCCGCTACCGAGGACGACGACCTCACGCCGCGTACCGCATCGACCGTGGTCGCCTGGGGATCCGAAGCGGAAATCGCGGAAGGCTACGAGGCGCGCGAGTACGGCAAGGTGCTGCGCGAGGTGATGCGGATCGCCGACCGCATCAACGAACGCTTCGACCGGGCGAAGCCATGGGAGCTCGCGAAGGATCCGTCGCGGCGCGCCGAGCTGCAGGACGTGTGCACCGACGCGCTCAGGGCGTTTCGCGTGCTGACGTACTACCTTGCGCCCGTGCTGCCGGCGCTGGCGAAAAAGGTCGCGCGGATGCTCGACATGCCCCTGCCGCTTCGCTGGGATGACCTCCCGCGGACCGCGACGTCGATCCGTCCCTACGAGCATCTCATGGGTCGTATCGACCCCAAGCAGATCGACGCGCTGATCGAAGGACCGAAGGCGTCGGCCACCGCGCCGGCACCGGCCACGCCGCCGGCCACCGCATCCCCGCCCCCGTCCGCCGGCGAGGGGGTGATCTCGATCGACGACTTCGGCCGGATCGACCTTCGCATCGCGCGGATCGTCAACGCCGAGCACGTCGAGGGTGCCGCCAAGCTTCTGAAGCTCACGCTCGACATCGGCGAGAGCCGCCACCGCACGGTGTTCGCCGGGATCAAGTCGGCCTACCGGCCCGAGGATCTCGTCGGGCGGCTGACGCCGATGGTCGCGAACCTCGCGCCGCGGAAGATGAAGTTCGGCGTTTCCGAAGGCATGGTGCTCGCCGCATCGGGCGATGGCCCGGGCATCCACCTCCTCTCACCCGACGCCGGAGCCGAGCCGGGAATGCGCGTCAAGTGACATCGTCCGCGCGGCATCGCGGCGAACCGGCGCCGGGCGGCGTCCGCCCGTAGGAATGACCTCGACACCGCTCAACCTCGTCATCGCCGCCATCGCGGCGTGGCTTGTCTTAGGCGTGCTCGGGCTCGCGCGCGCCGGAGCCCTGAAATTCGTTAGCCGCGTGCTCTTTCCCGCCGGCGCGGCGGTGGGGCTCGCGCTGGCGATCGTCGCGGCACTGGCGATCGGCGCGCCGCCGGCGACGACCATCCTGCCGCTCGGCCTGCCGGACCTGCCCTTCCATCTGCGCCTCGACGCGCTGTCGGCGTTCTTCCTGCTGCTGCTGGGATCCGCCGGCGCCGCCATCTCGCTTTTCTCGGCCGGCTACTTCCGCTCGAGCGACGGCACCCCGCCGGGGCTCATCTGCTTCCAGTACCACGCCTTCCTCGCCGCGATGGCGCTCGTGCTCGTCGCCGACGACGCGTACCTGTTCATGGTGGCGTGGGAATCGATGGCGCTCTCGTCGTTCTTCCTCGTCACGACCGAGCACCGCATTCCGGAGATCCGCCGCGCGGGCTTCCTGTACCTGCTGATCGCGCACGTCGGCGCGATCGCGATCCTGCTCTGCTTCGGCGTGCTGCAGGGCGGCAGCGGCAACTACACGTTCGCCTCGATGCGCTCGGTGACGTTGACCGGGATGTGGCCCACGGCCGCCTTCTTTCTCGCGCTCGCGGGCTTCGGCGCCAAGGCGGGCCTCCTGCCGCTGCACGTCTGGCTGCCCGAGGCGCACCCGGCCGCGCCGTCCCCCGTATCGGCCCTGATGAGCGGCGTCATGCTGAAGACCGCGATCTACGGCCTGATGCGCGTCGCGTTCGACCTCCTCCACATGCAAGTGTGGTGGTGGGGGGTCGTCGCCCTGGCGCTCGGCCTCGCGACCGCGCTCTACGGCGTCGTCTTCGCCGCCGTGCAGAGCGACATGAAGCGCCTGCTCGCCTACTCGTCGATCGAGAACATCGGCATCATCGTCGCCGGCATCGGCCTCGCCATCCTCTTCAAGGCGTATGCGAAGACGCTGCTGGCGGCGATCACGCTGACCGCCGTGCTGTACCACTCGCTCAACCATGCGTTCTTCAAGAGCCTGCTGTTCCTCGCGACGGGCTCCGTCCTGCACGCGACGAACGAGCGGAGCCTCGGCAAGCTCGGCGGACTCATCCACCGGATGCCGTGGGTCGCGTGGCTGGCGCTCGTCGGGACGCTCGCCGCGGCGGGCATACCGCCGCTCAACGGGTTCGTGTCGGAATGGCTGTTGCTGCAGGCATTCCTGTTCACGCCGAGCCTCCCGCAGTCGTTCGTCAACATGCTGGTGCCGCTCGCCGCGGCCGCGCTCGTCCTCGCCGCGGCGCTCGCGGCCTACGTGATGGTCAAGTTCTTCGGCGTGGTGTTCCTCGGCCGGCCGCGCGAGCCGAACCTCGCCTACGCGCGGGACGCCGGGCTCTGGGAACGCGCCGCGCTCGTCTACCTGGGCGCCGGATGCGTGCTGCTCGGCGTGCTGCCGGTCCAGGTGATCGCGCTCATCGAACCGGTCGATGCGCTTCTGGTCGGCGGGGAGACGACGCGCCGGATCGCCGACAACTGGCTGCAGCTCGCTCCGATCAGCGCCGACCGGTCGAGCTACGCGCCGCTGGTCGTCCTGGCCGTGATCGTCGGCGTCGTGCTCGTGACGATGCGGGTCGTGCATCGGCTCTACCACGGACGGGTGCGGCGCGCGCCGCCGTGGGACTGCGGATTCCCGCTGCAGACGCCGCGGATGCAGGACACCGCCGAGGGCTTCGGCCAGCCGATCCGCCAGATCTTCGAGCCGTTCTTCGAGATGGAGCGCCATCTGCCGACGCCGTTCGACCAGAAGCCGCGCTACTCCGTCAAGGTCGACGATCGCTTCTGGCGCGCGCTGTACCTGCCCGTCGCGCGGGCGGCCGAGTTCCTCGCGCGGATCGCGGGACTGATCCAGCAGGGACGGATCTCGATCTACCTCACGTACAGCTTCTGCACGCTGCTCGCGCTGCTGTTCTTCGTGCGATGAGCGCCGCCGGGCCGACCCAAGGCGCGAATTGGTCCCCCTTGGGGGGCAGCGCAGCGGCGTCAGCCGCAAGC
This sequence comes from uncultured beta proteobacterium, assembly GCA_963724545.1. Classification (GTDB taxonomy): domain Bacteria; phylum Pseudomonadota; class Gammaproteobacteria; order Burkholderiales; family Casimicrobiaceae; genus CAIWHR01. The sequence goes on along the minus strand of CAVRVC010000008.1, from coordinate 6,871 downwards.
GTGGGGGCACACCAATGACATTAGCCGCGATCGCCTCCCAGCTGCTGCAGCTCGCCATTGCCCTGGCGCTGGCGCCGCTGCTCGTCGGCTGGGTCAACCAGTGCCGCGCGTGGCTCTCGAACCGGAGCGCGCCGCCGCTGCTGCTGCCGTACTTCACGATCCGCAAGCTGTTCGCCAAGGACGCGGTCGTCGCCGAGGGCGCGTCGCCCGTGTTCCGGCTCACGCCGTACATCGTGTTCGCCGCGATGTGCTGCGCGGCCGCGATCGTCCCGTCGCTCGCGACCGATCTTCCGTTCGCGCGCGCCGCCGACGCGATCGCCCTCGTCGGCCTGTTCGCGCTCGCCCGCGTGTTCATCGCTCTCGCCGCGATGGACATCGGCACCGCCTTCGGCTCGCTCGGCGCGCGCCGCGAGATGCTGGTCGGGTTCCTGGCGGAGCCGGCGCTGCTGATGGTGCTGTTCACGGCGTCGCTCATCTCCGGCTCGACGTCGCTGCCGACGATCGTCGACACGCTCGCGCACCGCGAGCTCGCGATCTACCCGAGCCTCGCGTTCGCCGGCGTCGCGTTCACGATGGTGTCGCTCGCCGAGAACGCCCGCATCCCCATCGACAATCCGGCCACGCACCTCGAGCTCACGATGATCCACGAGGCGATGCTGCTCGAGTATTCCGCCCGCCACCTGGCGCTGATCGAATGGGCGTCGGCGCTCAAGCTCTTCAACTACTCCTGCATCGGCATCGCGCTGTTCTTTCCGTACGGCATCGCGGCGGCCGGCGGCGACTGGCTCGCGATGCTGGGCGCGGCCCCCGCGCTCATCGCGAAGCTCGCGGTCGGCGGCTTCCTGCTCGCGCTGATCGAGACGCTGTCGGCCAAGATGCGCATCTTCCGCGCCCCCGAGTTCCTCGGCACGGCGTTCCTGCTCGCCGTGCTGGCGATGCTCGTCAACCAGATGCTCGGGAGCTAGCACGATGGCCGGCATCCCACTCTACGCGCAGCTCATCAACCTGCTGGCCGCGATCCTGCTGCTGCTGGCGTTCGCGATGCTCACCCAGCGGCGCGTGCTCTCGCTCGTCAACCTCTTCGCCGCGCAGGGGCTCGCCCTCGGCGTGTCGACCGCGATCGTCGCGTTCGGCACGAACCAGCCGCACCTGTACGCGTCCGCGGGCCTGACGTTCGCGCTCAAGGTCGCGCTGCTGCCATGGCTCCTCTACCGACTGATCCATCGGCTCGACGTGAAGTGGGACGTCGAGGGGCTCATCAACATCCCCACGACGATGCTGATCGGCATCGTGCTCGTCGTGTTCTCGTTCAATCTCGCCTACCCGATCTCGCAGCTCGCGAGCACGGTGACGCGCGCCACGCTCGGCATCGCGATGGCGAGCGTGATGCTCTCCTTCCTGATGATGATCACGCGGCGCAAGGCGCTGCCGCAGGTGATCGGATTCCTCGCGATGGAGAACGGCCTCTTCTTCGCGGCGACGAGCGCGACCTACGGCATGCCGATGGTGGTCGAGCTCGGCATCGCGCTCGACGTCCTCGTCGGCATGCTGATCCTGGGCGTGTTCTTCTTCCAGATCCGCGAGCAGTTCGACAGCCTCGATCTCAAGCACATGGAAAAGCTCAAAGAGGGCGAATAAGTGATCGAGATCCTCGCCGTCCTGGGCTTTCCGCTCTCGGGTGCCGCGCTCCTCGCCGTCATCGGCGAGCGCCGGGCGGCGCCGACCGTCAACGTCGCCGTGAGCTTTCTCACGTTCGCCGCCGCCGTTGCGCTCACCACGCGCGTGATCGCCGACGGGCCGCAGCTCACCCTCGGCCGGCAGTTCTTCGTCGACTCGTTCAACGTGTTCCTGGTGGCGCTCACGGCATTCGTCGGATTCACGACGGCGATCTTCTCGCGCCCGTACATGCGGATCGAGCAGGAGCACGGCAAGCTGACGATGGGCCGGCTGCGGCTCTATCACAGCATGTACCAGCTCTTCAATTGCACGATGCTCGTCGCGCTGCTGACGAACAACATGGGCATCCTCTGGGTGGCGATGGAGGCCGCCACGCTGACGACCGTGCTGCTGGTGTCGCTGTATCGCACGCCGGCGAGCCTCGAGGCCGCATGGAAATACTTCATCCTGTGCGGCGTGGGCATCGCGCAGGCGCTGTTCGGCACGATCCTGCTGTATTTCGCCGCCGAGAAGCTGCTCGGCGCCGGCGGCGGCGCGCTGCTGTGGACCGAGCTCGCCGACGTCAAGAGCCAGCTCGAGCCGACGGTGCTGTCGATCGCGTTCGTGTTCCTGCTGGTCGGCTACGGCACCAAGGTGGGCCTCGTGCCGCTGCACAACTGGCTGCCCGACGCGCACGCCGAAGGGCCGACGCCGGTGTCCGCCGTCCTCTCCGGGCTCCTGCTCAACGTCGCGCTCTATGCGGTGGTCCGCTGCAAAGTGCTGGTCGAGGGATCGCTGCAGACGTCCTTCGCCCGCGACCTGATGATGGGCTTCGGCCTCCTCTCCGTCGTCGTCGCCGCGTTGCTGCTGTCGCGCCAGAAGGACGTCAAGCGCCTGTTCGCGTATTCGTCGGTCGAGCACATGGGCATCATCACGTTCGCCTTCGGGATGGGCGGCCCGGTCGCCAATTTCGCGGCGCTCCTGCACATGACCGTCCACTCGCTGACCAAGTCCGCGATCTTCTTCACCGTCGGCCACGCGGCGCAGAAGACCGGGACGCAGATCATGGACGAGATGCGCGGTCTCGTCACGATGAGCCCGATGCTGGGCTGGGGGCTCATCCTCGGCACGCTCGCCATCCTCGGGATGCCGCCGTTCGGCGTCTTCGCGAGCGAGTTCCTGATCCTGGTGACGGCGATCAGCGAGCAGCCCTGGGCGGCGCCGTTCCTGCTCGCCGCGCTCGGTCTCGCGTTCGCCGCCGTCTTCTCGAAGGTGCAGCCGATGGTGTTCGGCGCCACGACGGCCAAGCGGCTGCCGGTGCGCCCCGCGATGGTCCCGGTCTATCTCCACCTGGCGCTCGTCCTGATGCTCGGGCTCTGGATTCCGCCGTTCCTCGCCGACTGGTACCGGCAGGCGGCGCGCCTCATCGGCTAGAATGAACAGCCCCCACGCTCACTTCGTTCGCTGCCCCCCGAGGGGGCGCATAGTGCGCTTCGGGCGGCCGTGCGCGCACTAGGACGGGCCGCACATGGATCTATCCCGCCTCGGATTCGCCACCGCCGTGCTGCATGCCGCCGTGCCGGCGCGCCGCTGTCCGGTGAATGCGATGGGGCTCCTCGCCTCGTGCCGCGTCGCCTGGGAACAGGGGGCGCGCCTGGTGGCGCTCTGGGGCAGCGACGACCGCGATCGCGAGCGCGGCTACACGATCCACGCGGTCGTGCAGGACGCCGAGGGGCTCGTGATGTTCGAGCTCACGCTGCCGACCGGCGATTCCACGTATCCCGACCTCGCGGTCGTGTTTCCGGCGGCGAACCGGATGCAGCGCGCGACGTTCGATCTCCTCGGCCTCGCCTCCGAAGGCGACGACCAGCGGCCCTGGGTATGGCAGGCGAGCTGGCCGATCGACCAGTTCCCGCTGCGGCGCGATTTCGAGGCGCTCGCGAAGTGGCAACCCGGGCAGGAGGAGTACGCGTTCGTCCGCGTCGAAGGCGACGGCGTGCACGAGATCCCGGTCGGACCGGTCCACGCCGGCATCATCGAGCCGGGACACTTCCGGTTCCAGGTGGTCGGCGAAAAGGTCCTGCGCCTCGAGGAACGATTCTCCTTCGTGCACAAGGGGATCGAAAAGCGGTTCGAGGCGATGTCCGCCGTCACCGGCCACCGCCTCGCCGGCCGCGTCTCCGGCGACAGCACGGTCGCCTACGCGTGGGCCTATGCGCAGGCGCTGGAAGCCATCACCGGCGTGACGCCGCCGGCCCGCGCCGCCTGGCTCCGCGCGCTCGTGCTGGAGCGCGAGCGCATCGCCAATCACCTCGGCGATCTGGGCTATCTCGGCAACGACGGCGGCTTCGCGTTCGGGCTCGCGCAGTTCTCGCGGCTGAAGGAGCTCGTGCTCCGCACGAATTGCACGCTGTTCGGTCACCGCTTCGCGATGGACTGGATCGTCCCGGGCGGCGTCGCGCGCGACCTGGCGCCGGAAGGCGCCGCGACGATCGGCGACGAATGCGCGACGCTCGAGCGCGAAGTGCGCGTGCTGCGCGACATCTACGACGAGCACGACGGGCTGCAGGACCGCTTCCGCGCCTGCGGCGTCGTGACGCCGGAGCTCGCGGCGACGCTCGGCCTCATCGGTCTCGCGGGCCGCGCCAGCGGGCAGGCGCACGATCTGCGCTGCGATTTTCCGACGCTGCCCTACGATGCGCTCGGGGTCCGCAAGGCCGGCGGCGAAGCGGGCGACGTAGCGGCGCGCGTGACCGTGCGCTTCGACGAGATTCAGGAATCGCTGCGCCTCGTCCGCTCGATCGCCGCCGCCCTCCCCGAAGGCGACATTGCCGTGGAGATTCCCGAGCCTCCACCGTTCCGCAAGGGCCTCGGGCTGGTCGAAGGCTGGCGCGGGCCGGTCCTGGTCGCACTCGAATGCGGTCCCGGCGGCACGATCCGGCGCTGCCATCCCCACGATCCGTCGTGGACCAACTGGCCCGTTCTCGAGCACGCGGTGATCGGCAACATCGTTCCCGACTTTCCGCTCATCAACAAATCGTTCAATCTCTCGTACAGCGGACAGGACCTCTGACGCCATGCTGCACATACTCCGCCAGATCGCGAAGACGGGCATCAAGACCGAAGCGCCGCCTGCGCCGGCCGACGACATGGCCGTCGCCGCCAGGCTGCAGCAGAAGATCCTGACGACGCTGGGACGGGCGCTGACGATCCGCCAGGTGGATGCCGGCTCGTGCAACGGCTGCGAGCTCGAGATCCACGCGCTCGGCAACCCGTACTACAACATCGAGGGGCTCGGCATCAAGTTCGTCGCGAGCCCGCGCCATGCGGACCTGCTGCTGGTGACCGGCCCGGTCTCGAAGCACATGGCGATCGCGCTGCAGCGGACCTACGACGCGACGCCCGATCCGAAGCTCGTCGTCGCCGTGGGCGAGTGCGGCTGCTCGGGCGGCATCTTCGGCGAGAGCTACGCGTCCCTTGGCCGCGTGGCCAATGTCATCCCCGTCGACGTCGAGGTCCCCGGTTGTCCGCCGACACCGACGGCGCTCCTGCAAGGCATCCTGGCGGCGATCCGCGCGGCCGCGCCGGCGTCCGACTCGCCGGATCCCGTCTGACGCGTTACGGCGCGGGTGCCGCCTTGCCGGCGGGCTCGGCGACGATCCTCGCCCCGAGATCCTTCAGCAGCCGCTGGAACTCGGGCGACGCGAGGATGATCGTGCCCGCCGCAGCGCGCAGGCGATCGACCGCCTCGGCCGGCAGCACGAAGGTCGTGGGCTGCTCGTTGAGGTAGGCGCGCTCTTTCTTGTCGGCGAGCGCGGCAAACGACACGTCGATCGCGTAGATCTCCGCCTGCGGGACATGCACCGCCGCGCACACCGGCGAGTCGTTGCGGGCGCCGCATCCGGCGAGCTCGCGTATCCGCCGTCCATTCTCCCAGCGCGCGGAAATGTCCTTCAGCAGCTCGACTGCCTCGAACGAATAGTGATCGATCGGAGTGCCGGCGGCCTTGAGCAGGATATCCATTGTGCCGGGCGCCGTTTCCCTTTCATCCCAGGTCGTGGGAGGCGTCGAGATCGAATTGACGACGAAGACGATGATTCTCTTCACGTGGTCGAGCGGCGTCGGCTGACCCGCGTCGTGGAGGGCCTCGAGCAGTTCCAGCGCGTCGAGCACGCCGCGCATGCCGACGTTGTCGGACACGCCGCCGTCCACGAGGTGGATGTAGGGACTCGCTGCGCTGTCGTTGTAGGGATCGATGTCCTTCAGCTCGCGTATCGCCCGCGATGCGGGCCGCGGCGGATTCGCGGACTCGCGTAACATCTTGGCCCAGGGTGGAAGGGAATAGTTGCAGGTGCCGCCGTAGTTGTTGATCGTGACCGGGGACAGCACCACGGGCACCGCAGACGATGCCGCGGCGGCACGCGACAGCCGCACGGCATTGAGATCCGCGCACAGCACATTCCAGACGTTCTGGTTGAAGGGTACCCGGCCGCCGGATGCGATGTCGGTCGCCGACGCGACGATGAACGGGCCGTCGCCGCGGTCCAGGTCGCCGAACGTCGCGCCGTTGAACAGGATCTCGTCGTACAGCTGGGCCGCGAGCTCGGAACGGCCCCAGGTCGGTGACGAGAGATCCCCCCAGTAGGCCGGACTGAGGACGCGCCGGATGATCTCGCCCTGGACGTCGCGCTTGAGAAAACGCTGCTCGTAGTCGTCGAACAGCTTGTCCCCGTAAAGGCCATAGGCCAGCGCGGTGAAACTGCCCCCCGATACCCCGGTGATCATGCTAACGGCGTCGAGCAGGCGAACCTTGTTGCCATTCGGTCCAATGGCCTCGGTGCGCCGAAGGAACTCCAGGACGCCGTAGGAGAACGCAGCCGCCCGCGTCCCGCCGCCCGAAAAGGCGAGGACGACGAGATTGTCCGGGCTCTTGAAATACTTCTGCCGCGTCTGGAACGTGTAACCCTTTTCCAGGCTGGCGTCGGTGAGGGGCGGGTTGATCGGACGCGTCGCGCATCCGGCGAGAAGGACCAGCGCCGCGAGCCCCGCCAGCACCGGCATGCGCAAGCGCAGCACGCGGGCAAACCAAGCAACCAGACCACCGACTTCCTGCATCGTCACTCCCAATTTCTCGCCGCGAGCGACCGCCCGCTGCGGAGCCGCACCACCCGTCATGGTGGCGGCTATGCCGTTCCCGAGAATTGACGAAGATCAG
>CAVRVC010000007.1:0-201053 GCA_963724545.1 uncultured beta proteobacterium | reverse complement strand
TTGGCGAGCATCGCGGCGATGGCGGACGCGAGCGTGCACCCGGAGCCGTGGTAGCTTCCCGGCAGCCGCGCCCACGTATCGGTGCGCACGACGCCGCCTTTCGCGTAGAGCGTGTTGACGACGTCCGTCGTGGGCTCGTGCGTGCCCGTGACCAGCACGTGGCCCGCCCCCATCTCGATCAGGCGCTCGGCGCACATGGCAAGCGGCGTGTCGTCGTCCTCGACGTCGGCGAGCCGCCGCGCCTCGAGGCTGTTCGGCGTGACGATCGTCGTGTGCGGCAGCAGGAGCTCGCGGATGCGCGTCGGTCATCTCGTCGGTCGCGAACTCGTCGCCGCGGCCGGAGGCCAGCACCGGGTCGAGCACGAGCGGCACGTCGGGATAGTCGGAGAGGATCTCCGCGATGGCGGCGATGCTCTCGAGGCTCCCCAGCACGCCGATCTTGAAGGCATCCACCGGCATGTCCTCGAGCAGGCAGCGCGCTTGATCGGCCACCCATTCCGCCTCCATCGCGAGGAGGCCCTCGACGCCGCGCGTGTCCTGCACGGTGATCGCGGTGACGACCGACAACGGGTGGCAGCCCATGCTGGCGAACGTCAGGATGTCGGCCTGCAGGCCGGCCCCGCCCGACGGGTCGGACGCGGCGAACGTCAGCACGATCGGCGGAAATTCGGGTTCGGAATCGGCTGGCATGGGCGGGCCGCGCGGATGCGGCGGAGATGGTGCAGTCGGTGAACGCCGGATTGGACACGGCTCGCGGGTGCGCGGCCGGCGGCGGACTTGCTAGAATCGTGCGATTTTACTCTAACGACTGTTCGCAATGAAAAAATACATGTGCCTCATCTGCGGCTGGATCTACGACGAGGCTGCCGGCGCCCCCGACGAGGGCATCCCGCCGGGAACGAAGTGGGAAGACGTGCCGCCGAACTGGACCTGCCCCGAATGCGGGGCGCGCAAGGAAGACTTCGAGCTCGCCGAGTTCTGAAGCCAACGTCGAAGGAAGAACGATGCGAATCCTGCACACGATGCTGCGAGTGGGCGACCTGCCGCGCTCGATCGATTTCTACACCCGGGTCCTCGGCATGCAGGTCCTGCGCACCACGGACCGGCCGGAGCAGAAATACCGGCTCGCGTTCGTCGGCTACGGAGACGAGTCGACGGGCGCCGTGCTCGAGCTCACGTACAACTACGACGTGCCGTCCTACGAGCTGGGCTCGGGATTCGGTCATGTGGCGATCGAGGTCGACGACGCGGCGGCGGCGTGCGCCGCGGTGCGCGCCGCGGTCGGGCCGGGCGCGGTGACGCGGGACGCGGGTCCGGTCAAGGGGGGCACGACGGTCATCGCGTTCGTGCAGGACCCCGACGGCTACAAGATCGAGCTGATCGAGCGAAGGAAGGGCAACTGACGGCGCGGAGGAAGAGCGGCCGACGCCGCGCGCCCGGGAGCGCTGCTTCAGGAGCGGGCGGTTTGCAGCAGCAGGGTGAGGTCGTGCACGAAGACGTCGGCGTCCTTGCCGTGGCTTGCGTACAGGCGGAGCCGGCCCTCGGGGTCGAACATGAACGTGCCGGCGGAGTGGTCCATCGTGTAGCTGCCGGGCGTCGCTCCCGGCTGCTTCTGGTAGATGACCTTGAACTCTTTCGCGGTGCGGGCCGTGGCCTCGGCGTCCCCGGCGAGACCGAGGAACGACGGATCGAACGCGGTGACGTAATGCGACAGGAGCTCCGCCGTGTCGCGCTCCGGATCGATTGTCACGAACAGCACCTGGACCCTCGCCGCGTCCGGCCCGAGGCGCCGCATCGCCTCCGCCAGCGTCGAGAGCGTGGTCGGACAGACGTCCGGGCATTGCGTGTAGCCGAAGAAGAGCACCACGGCCTTGCCGCGGAAATCGGCCAGCGTGCGCGCCTTGCCGTTGTGGTCGACGAGCGAGAACTCGCGGCCGAATGCCGACCCCGTGACGTCCGACGTCTGGAATTGCGGACCCTCGCGGCCGCATCCCGCGAGCGCCAGCACGAAGGCGACGATGAGCGCCAGCTTGAAGGCGACGAGGGGCGTCGCAGCCTTCGCCATGACTCCGCTCACCGCCAGTAGTGGTCGACGAGGAGCGCCGAGAAGAGCGCCGCGAGATACCAGATCGAGTATTTGAACGTCGCCCGCGCGAGCGGGTCGCTGTAGTCGCGGTAGAGCTGCACCGCGTAGAGCAGGAAGAGGCCGCCCAGCGCGAGCGCGGCGGCGAGGTAGAGGCCGCCGCTCATGCGGATCGCGAACGGCAGCAGCGACACCGCGACGAGCACGCAGGTATAGAGGACGATCTGCAGCTGCGTGTACCGGCGGCCGTGGGTCACCGGCAGCATCGGCAGTCCGGCCTGCGCGAAGTCGCGGACGCGATAGAGCGCGAGCGACCAGAAATGCGGCGGCGTCCACACGAATATGATCAGGAACAGGATCAGCGGCTCCGCGCCGACGTCGCCGGTGACCGCGGCCCAGCCCAGCACGGGCGGCATGGCACCGGAAGCGCCGCCGATGACGATGTTCTGCGGCGTCGCGGGCTTCAGGAGCACCGTGTACACGACGGCGTAGCCCACGAACGTCGCGAGCGTCAGCCACATCGTGAGCTCGTTCACGTAGAGATAGAGGAGCGTGAGCCCGAGTCCGCCGACGACGCCGGCGAAGGCGAGCGTGGAACGCGACGTGAGCTCGCCGGCGGGCAGCGGGCGGCGCCGCGTGCGCGCCATCAGCGCGTCGATCTTCTGCTCGACGAGGCAGTTGAAGGCGGCGGCCGCACCGGCGACGAGCGCGATGCCGACCGTCGCGAAGAACACGATCCGCGGCGGCGGCAGTCCCGGCGTCGCGAGGAACATGCCGATCACCGCGCAGAAGACGATCAGCGACACCACTCGCGGCTTCGTCAGCGCGAGGAAATGCTTGAAGCGGATCTCGGCGAGCGCGAGGGTGGTCAACGTGTTTCCCGTGAGGCCAAAGCTGAGCGGGCCGTCCGCCGGCTCGCATATAAGGCCGCGCGTGCGCAACCGGTCTCTGAAACGGATCATTTTACCATCCGCCGTGCGCCGCACGACGATCAGCCGATGCGCGAGGCCTTGAGGAGCCGCGTCAGGTCGCGGGCGATGCCCTTGATGTCCGGATCGTCGGGATAGGCGAGGACGAGGTTGCCGAGCGGGTCGATGAGGTACAGCGAGGCCGCGCCGGCCGGAAATCGCGCCGCGACCGCATCCGCCACCCGAGCCGTGACGAGCCCGGGGTGCTGCGCGAGGAGCGCGGCCGACGGCACGGCGTCGCCACCGCCGAGATAGACGCGCACGACGCGTTCCTGCTCCTTGCCCTGCATCGTCCGCGCCTGGCGCGTCGCGTACAGCCGGCGCTCGCAGCCGGCATCGCAATCCCCGCGTCCCAGCGAGAGCAGCACCCAGCGCCCGCGCAATTCGTCCAGCCGAAACGGCGACCCGTCCGGACGCGTCCCCTCGATGCCCGTTATCGGCGCGGTCGGCAGCAGCGTTCCGTAATTCGCCGCGGGCTCGCGCGGAAAGAAGTAGTAAACGGTATAGGACGCCACCACCGGCGCGAGCGTCACCGCGGCGATCCAAGCGAGCGTGCGCCGCGCGTTGCCGGGCCGCTTCGCCGGCGCATCGGGGCTCCTGGGCACGACGCGCTCCGTCATCGCCCGGGAACCGTGCGCGGACGATGGAACCAGAGCCACAGCAGGGCGGCGAGCAGCGCGAACGAATACCACTGCACCATGTAGATCCGGTGGGTCTCGATGCCGAAGTCCGGCGCCGGCCACGCCCGGACGAGTCCGTCGTCGGGAACGGGCGCGACCGTCGCCTCGACGATCGCCGGCAGCACGGCCAGGCCCGTCGCGGCCGCGAATCGCGCGGGGTCGAGGTTCTGGCGGACCGGGCCGGCGGCCGAGTCGGGCTTGAGCTCGAGATAGGCGGAGGGCGCGAGCGCGAGGCGTCCGCGCACGGTCACCTCGCCGGAGGGCGGCGGTGCGGCGGGGACCTCCGAGCGCGACGCGTGCTGCGGGATCCAGCCGCGATCGACGAGGACGATTCGGCCGTCGGCAAGCCTGAGCGGAGTCACGACGTGATACCCGACGCGGCCGGCCTGCACCTTGTTGTCGATGAAGATCTGCTGCTGCGCCAGATATTCGCCCGTCGCCGTGACGGGGCGATACCGGAGCGCCGTCCAGTCCGCACCGGCCGGCAGGCTCGCGAGCGACACCGGCGCCGCGCGCGCGGCATCGTCGTACTGCGCGCGCAACGCTTCCTTGGCGTGCATCCGACCCTGCTGCCAGTGGCCCGCGGCGATGCAGACCGCGACGGCCGCGACGGCCGCGAGCGTCGGGACGAGACGCGGCCGATGCCGGCGCGGTCCGGCGACCGGATTCGGGACCGCCCCGGAATTGCTGTGGTCCGCAATGCCGCTCATCGGAGGTTTGGCCTCGGCCTGCTAAACTCGGCGCCTGGAGCCGCGGATGTGAAGATCATCGTCATCGCCGGACTCGTGGCGGTCATCGCGAGCCTCTTCTCGGCGCTCTACTACCTCTACCACGATCGCGGGCACGGGACGCGCATGGTCAAGGCGCTGGCCCTGCGGGTGGCGCTGTCCGCGGGCCTCGTCATCTTCCTGGTGGTGTCCTACCACCTCGGGTGGATCGCACCGACCGGATTGCGCTGACGCGGACGGTCCGCGCAGCAGCTTTGCATCAGAGCCAGTAGACGAGGACGAACAACAGCAGCCACACCACGTCGACGAAGTGCCAGTACCATGCGGCCGCTTCGAAGGCGAAGTGATGGTCGCGGTCGAAGTGGCCCCGGAACGCCCGCGCCAGCATCACCGACAGCATGATCGCGCCGATCGTCACGTGCGCGCCGTGGAAGCCCGTCAGCATGAAGAACGTCGAGCCGTAGACGCCCGTCGTCAGCTTGAGGTTGAGCTCGCTGTAGGCGTGGATGTACTCGTACGCCTGGAAGCCCAGGAACGTGAAGCCGAGCACGATGGTCGCGAAGAGCCACAGCTTGAGCGCGCCGCGGTGGCCGGCCTTGAGCGCGTGGTGCGCGACGGTGAGCGTGAAGCCGGACGACAGCAGGATGATCGTGTTGAGGAGCGGGATCCCGATCGCTCCCATCGGCGTGAACTGCTCCTTGATGTACGGGCCCACCGTCGGCCAGCTCGACGTGTAATCGGGCCAGATGAGCTTCGACGAGAGGTTTCCGAGGTCGGGCACCGACAGGTTCCGGATGTAGAACAGCGCGCCGAAGAACGCGGTGAAGAACATGACCTCCGAGAAGATGAACCAGCTCATGCTCCAGCGGAACGACGTGTCGACCTTCGCGTTGTAGAGGCGCGCCTCGGATTCGCCGATCACCGTGCCGAACCAGCCGAACAGCATCACGAGCAGCACGCAGAATCCCGCCGCCACCAGCCATGGCCCGGGGGCGTAGGAGTTCATCCACAGCGCCGCGCCGCTTCCCAGCAGCAGCAGCGCGCAGGAGCCGACGAGCGGCCAGTAGGACGGCTGGGGCACGAAGTAATACGGCTTGGCGCCGGTCTCGACTGCGCTCATCGGAGTAGCCCCTTTGCTGGAAAAGCGGGCGCGGATGAAGCGCGCCCGCAATCTGGTCGTTTAGGATTTGTCGGCACCTTCGACCTCGAAGAACGTGTAGGACAGCGTGATCGTCGCGACATCCTTCGGCAGGCCCGCGTCGACGACGAACACCACCGGCATCTGCCGCGCCTCGCCCGGCTGCAGCGTCTGCCGCGAGAAGCAGAAGCACTCGAGCTTCTTGAAATACTGCGCCGCCTGCCGCGGACCGTAGCTCGGAATCGCCTGCCCCGTAAGCACCCGGTCGGTCGTGTTGACGATCTCGAACACCACCTGCTGCACCTCGCCGGGATGCACGCTGACCACCGGCGTCAACGCGCGGAAGGTCCAGGGCAATCTGCGAATGTTGGAGTCGAACTCGATCCGCACGTCGCGCGTCGCGTCGACCTGGGTGTTGGCCACCGCATCGGCGCGCCCGATGTTGCGGATGCCGGTCGCCTCGCAGATCCTCTCGTAGAACGGCACGAGCGCGTAGCCGAAGCCGAACATCGCGACGACGAAGACGCAGAGCTTCCCGAGGAGCCGGCGGTTGTCGGTTCGCTGCACGACGTTCATTGCTTGCTGCGCAGGTTGCGCCCGATGGCCACGACGAGATAGAGCAGCACGGCGGCGCCGACGACGCCGACACCGGTCGTGTAGCCGCCCATGAACCTGCTCGCGATGATGCCGAAGAAGAAGACGACCGCGATCGACGCGAGCGTCAGCGCCGTCCGGCGGTTCGACGCGCGAAGGCGCGCCTCCGCGTCGGCGTCGGGCGCGGGGGTGTCGGTCAGGCGAGGATGCGTCGCCACGGCGGGGCTTCCGCTCACTTGACGGTCGGCGGCGTTTCGAACGTGTGGTACGGAACCGGCGAGGGCAGCGTCCATTCGAGCGTGTCCGCGCCGTCCCACGGCCGCGCCGGCGCCTTCTCGCCCTTGCGGCGGGCGCACTGCACCATCGCGTAGAGGAACAGGAGTTGCGACGCGCCGAACCAGAACGCGCCGATCGAGGCGACCATGTTCCAGTCGGCGAACTGCTGGGAATAATCGGGAATCCGGCGCGGCATCCCGGCGAGGCCCAGGAAGTGCATCGGGAAGAACGTGACGTTGAACGAGATCAGCGACGACCAGAAATGGATCTTGCCGAGCTTCTCGTTGTACATCGTGCCGGTCCACTTGGGGATCCAGTAGTACGCGCCGCCGAAGAACGCGAAGAGGCTTCCCGCGACCATCACGTAATGGAAGTGGGCGACGACGTAGTACGTGTCCTGCGCCTGCACGTCGACCGGCATGATCGCGAGCACGAGGCCGGTGAAGCCGCCCAGTGTGAACAGGAACAGGAAGCCGACGGCGAAGAGCATCGGCGTCTCGAACGTCATCGAGCCCTTCCACATCGTCGCGAGCCAGTTGAACACCTTCACGCCGGTCGGCACCGCGATCAGCATCGTCGCGTACATGAAGAACAGCAGGCCGGCGGTCGGCAGGCCCGTCGTGAACATGTGGTGCGCCCAGACGATGAACGACAGGATCGCGATGCCCGACGTCGCGTAGACCATCGACGCGTAGCCGAAGAGCGGCTTCCTCGAGAACGTCGGGATGATCTGCGAGATGATGCCGAAGGCCGGCAGGATGATGATGTAGACCTCGGGGTGCCCGAAGAACCAGAACACGTGCTGGAACAGCACCGGATCGCCGCCGCCGGCCGCGTTGAAGAACGTGGTGCCGAAGTGGCGGTCGGTCAGCAGCATCGTGACGGCGCCGGCGAGGACCGGCATCACCGCGATCAGCAGGTACGCGGTGATGAGCCACGTCCAGCAGAAGAGCGGCATCTTCATCAGCGTCATGCCGGGCGCGCGCAGGTTGAGGATCGTGGTGATGATGTTGATCGAGCCCATGATCGACGACGCGCCCAGGATGTGGATGGCGAAGATCGTGAGGTCCATCCCCATGCCGGCCTGGACGGTGAGCGGCGGATAGAGCGTCCACCCGGCGGCCGCGGCGCCGCCCGGGACGAACAGCGAAGCGACGAGCAGGATCGCGGCGGGCGGGAGCAGCCAGAAACTCCAGTTGTTCATCCGCGCGAACGCCATGTCCGGCGCGCCGATCATCAGCGGGATCTGCCAGTTCGCGAACCCGACGGCGGCCGGCATGATCGCGCCGAACACCATGATGAGACCGTGCAGCGTGGTCATCGAGTTGAAGAACTCGGGATGGACGATCTGCAGCCCCGGCTGGAAGAGCTCGGCGCGGATCACCATCGCCATCGTGCCGCCGACCAGGAACATCGTGAACGAGAACCACAGGTACATCGTGCCGATGTCCTTGTGGTTGGTCGTCGTGAGCCAGCGCGTGATCCCGCTCGGGTGGTGCGCGTGATCGTCGTGGTGCCCGTAGCCGGGAGCGTGATCGTGGGCGATGCTGCTCATGTTCGGATCTCCAGAACGGTTCGGTCGGGCCCTACTGGCGCGCGAGCTTGATTTCGGCGGGCTGGATCGCCTCGCCCGTCTTGTTGCCCCAGCTGTTGCGCGTGTACGTTATCACCGCGGCGAGATCGGCGTCCGAGAGCCCCTTCCACGCGACCATCGCCGTGCCGGGCTTGCCGTTCAGCACCAGCGCGATCTGGTCGGCCTTCGGGCCGTTGACGATCTTCGAGCCGTCGAGCGCCGGAAAGGCGCCGGGAACGCCCTTGCCGCTCGCCTGGTGGCACGCCGCGCAGTTGGCCGCGAAGATCTTCTCGCCGGCCGCGACGAGCTCGGCCTGTCCCCACACCTTTGCGGAGTCGTCCGCCGCGGCCGCTTTCTTCTTCTGCTCGGCGGCCCACGCGGCGTAGTCCTCCTTCGACTTCACCTCGACGACGATCGGCATGTAGCCGTGCTCCTTGCCGCAGAGCTCGGCGCACTGTCCGCGGTAGACGCCCGTCTTCTCGGCCTTGAACCAGGTGTCGCGCACGAAGCCGGGAATCGCGTCCTGCTTGACGCCGAACGCCGGTACCCACCACGCGTGGAGGACGTCGCCGGCGGTGATCAGCAGGCGCACCTTGGCGTCGACCGGGACGACCAGCGGGTTGTCCACCTCGAGCAGATAGTGCTCGCCCTTGGGCTCGCGGTTCTCGATCTGCGCGAGCGGCGTCGCGAGATTCGAGTAGAAGCCGAAGCCCTCCTGCAGGTAATCGTAGTTCCACTTCCACTGGTAGCCGGTGATCTTGACGGTCAGATCCGGCGCCGTCGTGTCCTTCATCGCGAGGATGGTCTTCGTCGCCGGGAACGCCATGAAGAGCAGGATCAGGAACGGGATGACCGTCCAGACGATCTCGACCGTCGTGTTCTCGTGGAACTGCTCCGCGGCGTGGCCCACCGACTTCCGGTGCCTGAAGATCGAGTAGAACATCACGCCGAACACCGCGACGAAGATGACCACGCAGATCCAGAAGATGAACGTGTGGAGGTCGTACATCTGGCGCGCGATCGGCGTGACCGGCGGCTGGAGGTTCCACTCCCGGGCGGCGCTCGCCGTCCCGGAGACCATCGCGCCAAGCGCCACGCCCGCGAAGGCGCGCAGGATTCCGCCGTTCGATTTGTTACGCACCATGCTTCCCTCGAAAGCGACTTGCATTGGTCTTTGCACCCGCCGTCACACCAGTCGGCGGCAGGTCTCCCGGCCGCGCAGCGCTCTATCGGACTTCACTGGATTGAACGGAGGAGTCGGGTGGCGGCATATTCGCCCGGCACGCGAGGACGGAAGGTCCGGAAGGCATCGCCGCGGTCGCGCCGCGCGAATCGCCTAAGCCGGGGGCCCGCGCCACGCCGAAGTGCTGCCGGATTGCTGCAAAAGGCCGCGAATATTAGCACGGTTCGAATGCGCGGCGGAAGGCGCGGCACGCGGGTCAGGGCGCGAGGCCGACCCGGCTCAGAAAGGCCCGGTCGAACCGCGCGGCGGGCGCACCCGCCCCGTCCCAGCCGAGGTCGGCCACGAGCGGCGCCTCGATGCGCGCCGCAAGGGCCGCGACGTTCGCGTCGGCGGCCGGCAGCGACCGTTCCACGCGGTTCGCCACCCATCCGGCACAGCGGACGCCGCGCGCGCGAAGCGCCTGCACGGACAGGAGCGCGTGATTGAGGCACCCGAGCCTGATGCCGACGACCAGAAGCACGGGGAGGCGAAGTCGCGCGGGAACGTCGAGCATGTCGATCCGATCGGAGAGCGGCACCAGCACGCCGCCGGCGCCTTCGACGACGATCGCCGCCGCCGACCGTGCGAGCCTCGCATAAGCCTCGGCGATGCGGCCGACATCGATCGCAATGCCCGCCTCCGCCGCCGCGATGTGGGGCGCGATCGCAGGCGCGAAGCTATAGGGATTCACGTCGGCGAGCGAAGCGTCGACCGTGGCGGCCCCGACGAGCGCGGCGACGTCGGCATTGATCGACTCGCCCGGCGCGATGCCGGCCGCCACGGGTTTCATCCCGATGGCCGGAATGCGCGCCGCGGCGAGCGCGCGCAGGATCGCCACGGCGACGACGGTCTTGCCGACGCCGGTGTCCGTGCCCGTGACGAAGAGGCCGCGTGTCATCGCGCGAAACGGCGCCCCGTCGGCGGCGAAGCATCGGAACGCCTCATCGATCCCTCGTTCCCGGGAACGCGACGATCGCGTGGCCTTCCGGCGTGCGCCGGGGGGCGACCTTCCACGCGTGGCCGTAAATCACTTCGAACGTCGCCGGAATGCGCCCGTCGCGCCGCGCCGTCTCCAGCGCGGCGAGCGCGCGCTCGAAGCGGCGGCGGCCCATGAGCCCGCGCGAACGGGCCCGCGTCGCATTGGTCGCGCCGATCGCCTTCAGGTCGCGCAGCAGCATGCCGGGATCGGCGTAGGTCAGCGTGAACGGTTCCATGTGCATCACCGGGTCGCCGAACCCGGCCTCGACCAGCATGTCGCCGATATCGTGCATGTCGGTGAATCGGCTCACGTGAGAGTGCCGGTCCACGCCCGCGAACGCCGAGCGCAGCTCGCGCAGCGTATCCGGCCCGAACGTCGAGAACGTGACGAGCCCGCCGACGCGCAGCACGCGGCCGAGCTCGGCGAGCGCGCGCGGCAGGTCGGGCGCCCATTGCAGCGCCAGATTGCTCCACACGAGGTCGAACGCACCCGAAGCGAGCGGCAGCGCGCCGATGTCGCCGCAGACGAAGTCGGCACCGGCCGCTTCGGTCCCCTTGAACGCCGCGAAGAGCCGGGAGAGCGCGGAGCGCCGCTGCCCCGCCTTCGCGATCGCATGGCGAAGCATCGGCAGCGCCACATCGAGCGCGACCTGGCGCGCGGCCGGATATCGGAGCGCGAGATCGGCCTGCGCGTCGCCCGTTCCGCAGCCCGCGTCCAGTATGGCCGCGGGGGCGAGCTTCACGACATCGAGCCGCTCGGCCATCCGGCGCGACACTTCCCGCTGCAGGACCGCGGCGCTGTCGTAGGTGGCCGCGGCGCGCGCGAAATGACGACGTGCCGCGCGTTCGTCGATAGCGCCGGGATCGTCGTCGACGGGCGGCTCAGCGGGCATCGAGAAACGCGTCCAGTGCGGCGGCGAAGGCCTCCGCGTGCGACAGGAAGGGCACATGCGCCGCACCGCGGATCGAAGCGAAGCTCGCATGGGGCAGGCGATCGGCAAGCCAGCGGCCGGCTTCCGGCAGCGCCAGCGTGTCGCGCTCGCCGGACACGACGAGCGCCGGCTGCGCGATGCCGCCGACCTCGGCGCGAAGGTCGATCTCCCGCAAGAGCGAGAGGGCGCCCTCGAGCGCCGCCCGCGACGGCATGCCGCGCGCGAAGAGCTCGTCGCGAAGCTTCGCGAGCGTGGCGCGCGCGTGCTCGCCGCCCTTCATCTGCAGCGTGAGAAACCGCTCGATCGTAAGGCGCCACGAGACGCGGAGCTCGTCGCCGAACCGGGAGAGCGTATCGGCCGACATCGCGTGCGGCCAATCGTCGCCCGCGACGAACCGCGGGGTCGTCGCGACGAGGACGATGCGACCTATGCGCTCCGGCCGGGTGAGCGCCCAGTGCATCGCGACCTGCCCGCCGAGCGACCAGCCCAGCAGCGAGACGCGCGCGACCGCGTCCGGGAGCGTCGAGTCCAGCGCTGAAACGATTGCCGCGAGCGTGAACTGCGGCGGCGCGGCGCTGTACCCGTGTCCCGGCAGGTCGACCGCGTGCACGCGATGCTTTCGCGCGAGGCGCGGCACGAGAGGGCCCCAGAAGCCCGAATGCATCGCCCAGCCGTGCAGCAGCACGAGATCCGGACCCTCGCCGGTCGACTCGACGTGGAGGGCACCGCTCGCATGATCCCTCCCGATCCCTGCGGCGCTTGTATGTTCCCCCCGATCGGCGCTGCGCGCCGCTCCCCCCAGGGGGCGAGTGCCTTGGGGCGGCCCTGCGGCACTCATCGCGCATCCGGACGGGCCGACGCGGGTGCAAATGCAGGCGCGAGGTCGGCGAGCGCGGCGGCGAGCGCGTCGACCTCGCCGTCCGTATGAGCTGCCGTCAGCGTGATGCGAAGCCTCGCGGTGCCCGCGGGAACCGTGGGCGGACGAATCGCCGGCACCCAGAAGCCGCGATCCCAGAGCGCCGCGGCGAGCGCCATCGCTGTCGCGTTGTCTCCGACCACCACGGGCTGGATCGGCGTCGTCGACGGCAGCAGTGTCCATGGCCCGGCGCGCATGCGGGCGCGAAAGCGGCCGATGAGCCCCTTCAAGTGCGCACGACGCGCGCGGTCGTGCGCGATGAGGCTAAGGCTCGCGCGAAGCGCCTCGGCGAGCAGTGGCGGCGCCGCCGTCGTGAAGACATACGAGCGCGCCGTCGCGAGCAGCGTTTCGATCACTGCCGGATGCGCGGCCACGAACGCGCCGGCCACCCCTGCCGCCTTGCCTAGCGTCCCCATGTACACGATGCGCTCCGACTCGAGCCCGAAGTGCGCCAGCGTGCCGCGGCCTTCCGGGTCGCCCTCGCCCAGCACGCCGAAGCCGTGCGCGTCGTCGACGACGAGCCATGCGTCGTGCTCGTCGGCGAGCGCGAGCAGCGCCGGCAGCGGCGCGATGTCGCCGTCCATGCTGAACACGGCGTCGGTCGCAATCACCTTGCGCCTCGCCTTCGACGCCGCGAGGCGGCGGGAGAGCGCCGCCACGTCCCCATGCGGATAGCGGACGAACGCCGCGCGGGACAGGAGCGCGCCGTCGTTGAGGCACGCGTGGTTCAGCCGGTCGGCGAACACCGCATCCGGGCGCCCGGCGAGCGCGGTCAGGATCGCGAGGTTCGCGAGGTAGCCGGACGAGAACGTGAGCGCGCGGGCCGCGGCGCACGGCCGTACGAAAGCCGCGAGCTCGGCTTCGAGCGCGGCATGCGGCGCGAAGTGGCCGCTGACGAGATGCGACGCCGCCGCTCCCGCGCCCCAGCGTGCGGCGCCGTCGCGCGCCGCCGCGACGACCTCGGGATGATTCGCGAGGCCGAGGTAATCGTTGCTCGCGAAGGCGACGAGTTGCCGGCCGTCGACGACGACGCGCGCGCCCGGCGCCGACTCGAGCGTGCGCCGGCTCCGCTTCAATCCGGCGGCCGCGAGCGCCGCGAGGTCGCGTTCGAGCGTGGCGATTCCCGACGTCACGACGCGGGCGTCAGTCCCAGCCTGGCGAGCAGCGAGCGGTCGGCGTCGACATCGGGGTTGTCCGTCGTCAGGAGCTTGTCGCCGTGGAAGATCGAGTTGGCCCCGGCGAGAAAGCACAACGCCTGGATCCCCTCCCCCAGCTCGCGCCGGCCGGCGGACAGCCGCACCATCGCCTTCGGCATCGTGATGCGCGCGACCGCGATCGTGCGCACGAACTCGAACGGGTCGAGCGCGCTGTCCCCGCCGAGTGCACCATGCAACGGCGTGCCCGCGACCTGGACCAGGTGATTGATCGGCACCGACTCGGGATACGGATCCATGGCGGCGAGCTGCGCGATGAGGCCGGCGCGCTGCGCGCGTGTCTCGCCCATGCCCACGATGCCGCCGCAGCACACCCCGATGCCGGCCGCGCGGACGCGCTCCAGCGTGTCGAGCCGATCCTGGTAGCCGCGCGTCGTGATCACCTCGCCGTAGAACTCCGGCGCCGTGTCGAGGTTGTGGTTGTAATAGTCGAGGCCCGCCGCCTTGAGCCCTTCCGCCTGGCCGTCCTTCAGGAGGCCGAGCGTGCAGCACGCCTCGAGCCCGAGCGCCTTCACCTCCCGCACCATGTCGAGGACCGTTGCCAAGTCGCGCTCCTTCGGCCCGCGCCACGCGGCGCCCATGCAGAAGCGCGTCGCGCCCTCTTCCTTCGCCCGCCGGGCGGCCGCGACCACGGTGGCGACGTCGAGCAGCGGCGTTTCGGCGACGCCGGTGTGATGGCGCTTCGCCTGCGGGCAATAGCCGCAGTCCTCGGGACAGCCTCCGGTCTTGATCGAGATGAGACGCGAGAGCTGAACGGTATCGGGCGCGTGATGCGCGCGGTGCACCTGCTGCGCGCGGAACACGAGATCGGGAAAGGGCAGCGCGAACAGGCGCAGCACGCGCGCGACGGTCCATCGCGATGGCGTCTTGCCCGGCGCGCGGCGCGTCGTGCGGCGCGGGCGGAGGGCGATCATGCGTTCGGCGGATGGCATCGCGACGACTTTCGTGATTTCGTTCGGGTGCGTGAGGCGGAGCGCCGCGGTTGCCCGCTCTCGCCACTACAATCGGAGTCGAGTGTCGAGGGAGGTCGGAGTCTTGTCAAATGCGCGGGCCGAATCGTTTGACTGCGGCGCGGCGCGCAGCGGCTGGTCGGCCGTTGCGCTCGCGCGCCTCGCGCTGCCGCAGCGGTGCGAATTGTGCGTGGCGCCATCCGGCGGCGCACTCGTCTGCGGCGCGTGCGAGGCGGCGCTGCCGCGAATCGGCGCCGCATGCCCGGTCTGCGCGCTGCCTTCCGCGCGAGGCGAGGTCTGCGGTGCCTGCATCCGCCGCCCGCCGCCATTCGTCGCGAGCGTCGCGGCGCTCGCCTATGCGTTTCCGACCGACCGGTTGCTGCAGCGGCTCAAGTACGGCGGGCGGATCGCGCTCGCACAGTGGGCGGGCGCGGTGCTCGCGTCCGCGGCCGTCGCGTCGCTCGCGCGGCGCGACCGCCGTGATCGCCCCGCGCATGTCGTGCCGTTGCCGCTCGCCGCGTCACGTCAGCGCGAGCGCGGGTTCAACCAGGCGCGCGAGATCGCCGTCCACGTCGCGCGGGACACCCGTCTGCCGCTCGCGTCTCCGCTCGTGCGCGTCGGCGCGGGTCCGCCGCAGGCGTCGCTGCCGTGGGCGGAGCGTCACCGGAACGTCCGCGGCGCCTTCGCGGTGCGTTCCGATGTGCGCGGCGCGCGCATCGCGCTCGTCGACGACGTGATGACGACCGGCGCCACGCTCGCCGAAGGCGCGCGCGCGCTCGTCGCGGCCGGCGCGCTGGCAGTCGAGTGCTGGGTCGTGGCGCGGACGCTCCCGCATGGGGAGGAGGACGGACACGCTTCCGGCGCGAGGGGGGCGCCATGACCAGCGCGCCGCAGTTCGCTGTAGTTCTCGTCGCGCCCGAGATCCCTCCGAACACCGGCAACGTGATCCGCCTCACCGCGAACACCGACACCGATCTCCACCTGGTGGAGCCCCTCGGTTTCCGGATGGACGATCGCGAGTTGAAGCGCGCGGGACTCGACTACCACGAATACGCGCGCGTCCGCGTGCATCGCGATTTCGCCGCCTGCCGCGAGGCGCTCGAACGCGACGGACCGCGCCGCTGGTTCGCCTTCACGACCGACGGCCCGTCGTCCCTCTATGCCACGCGCTTCCAGCCGAAGGATGTCCTCGTGTTCGGCCGCGAGTCGACGGGTCTGCCGCCGGAAATCCGCGCGCTCTTCGCGCCCGACGCGACGCTGCGGATCCCGATGCGGCCGCAGGTGCGGAGTCTCAATCTCTCCAACGCCGTGGCCGTTGCCGTCTACGAAGCCTGGCGACAGGCCGGATTCGCCGGCGGCCGTTGAGCAGCCACGGGGCCTCTGCACAAGTGTTCACGATGACTTGTGCAAAGGCTCCCTAGTGTTGCGTTCCGTTAATAACTTTGCAGATGCGTTCAAGTTTCGCGAGTATTGAATCGGCGGTCGCGGCCCACTTGAAGGGCTTGGGATGCTGATTGTAGTTGTCGACGAAGGTGTTGATCTGCCGCTTGAGATCGCTGACGGATTGGAAGGAACCGCGGCGGATCGATTGGTTGGTAATCAAGGCGAACCAGCGCTCGACCTGGTTGAGCCACGAACTGTAGGTCGGGATGAAGTGCAAATGGAAGCGGGGGCGTCGCGCCAACCACGAGCGAACCCTTGGATGCTTATGGGTGGCATAGTTGTCGCAGATCATATGCACGTCGAGCCCGGGAGGTACGTTGGCTTCAATGTGGCGCAAGAAGGACAGGAATTCCTGATGCCGATGTTGGGGTTTGCATTGCGTCAGAACGCTGCCATTGGCAATGTCCAACGCGGCAAACAGCGTCGTGGTGCCGTGGCGAACATAATCATGCGTGATGCCCTCGACGTAGCCGAAGCCCATCGGCAGCACCGGTTGGGCTGCGCTCGAGCGCCTGCACTTGACTCTTCTCGTCTACGCACAGCACCAGAGCGTGCTCGGGTGGGTTGAGGTAGAGCCCTACGACATCCCGCACCTTCTCGATGAAGAAGGGATCCGTGGACAGCTTGAAGCTTCGCGTGCGATGCGGCTGCAGCCCGAACAGTGTCAGGTACCGGTGCACCGTCGTCGTCGACAGGCCCGTGGTCTCGGCCAAGCCACGGCGCGACCAATGCGTCTTGCCTTTCGGTCGCGCCTTGAGTGCGGTATTGATGAGCGTGGCGATCTGCTCTTCGCTGGTGCTGCGCGGCCGCCCGGGCTTGAGCTCGTTGTGCAGACCGGCCATCCCACGCTCGCGATAGCGCGTGCGGCACAGCGTGACCGTCGGTCGGCTCACTCGAAACCGACGCGCGACCGCGCTGTTCGACTCGCCGTCGGCCATGCGCAGGATCATCTGCGCTCGCCGCACCAACACCGCGGGCAGACTCTGCGAACGCGCAATCGATTCGAGTTGCACCCGGTCCTCCGCGCTCACCACCAATTCCTTCGCCGGTCTTCCCGTCTTCATTGCCGAGCACTCCCTGGTCCAAGAATACAACTTGGACCATGCTCGGCATGTAAAGTTACATACGGAACATCACACTAGCAGGCTGATGCAGAACCCGTCATGGCCGCGCAGCAGCTTGGCGGGATGGGATGCGCGAAGCCGCGAGCGACGTGTGGTCGATCCCACACGAGCGAGCGGCGACAAAGCAGACCGCCCGCCAAGCCGCTGCCCATGCGGGTTTCGACGATATGGGCCCGTCTACGTCGTTGCTCGCCTTGCGAATATGCGCGAGCTATTCGACGCGGCTCGCGCCTAGTATCCGGGCCCATCTCGTCCGAAACGCGGCTCATGAGGGGCTCTGCATCAGCCTGCTAGTGCTGCTCCGGGCGCGGCTCGCGCTGCAGCAGGCGCAGGACGGCGTCCCTCGGCGCGAGGCCCTCGTAGAGCACACCGTGAACGGCGTCGCAGATCGGCATCTCGACGCCGTGCTGCCGGGACAGCGCGCGCACGGCGGCCGCCGCGCCGACGCCCTCGGCGACGTGCCCCAGCTCGGCGAGGACGTCCGGCAGCGATTTTCCGCGCGCGAGCGCGAGGCCGACGCGTCGGTTGCGCGACAGGTCGCCGGTGCAGGTCAGCACGAGATCGCCCAGACCCGCGAGCCCCATCATCGTTTCGCGCCGGCCGCCGAGCGCCGCGCAGAGGCGGCCAGTCTCCGCGAGGCCGCGCGTGATGAGGGCGGCCCGTGCGTTGTGCCCGAAGCGGAGACCGTCGCTCGCGCCGGCCGCGATCGCCAGCACGTTCTTCACCGCACCGCCGACCTCCACGCCCGCGATGTCGTCGCTCTCATAGGCGCGCAGCGTTTCCGCGCGGAGCAGCGACGCGACGCGCGCCGTGACGGCGGCGTCGGTCGACGCGACCGCGACGGCGGTCGGCAACCCGCGGGCGACCTCGTCGGCGAAGCTCGGCCCGGAAATCATGCCGACCGGCGCGCTCCACAGCGGCGCGAGGTGCTGGTGCGCGAGCGCGACCCCCGAGGGATACGCGGGGCTCGCGGGTACCGCGACGAACCCCTTCGACAGCCAGAAGAGCGGCGCGCGCGCGCCGGCGGTCGCGAGATCGCGCGCGACGCCCGGCAACGCGGCGGCGGGCGTCGCGACGACGACGAGCGACGCTGCCGCGGCCATGGCGAGCGTGCTCGTCACGACGAGCGACTCCGGCAGCACGATGCCCGGCAGGTATTTGTCGTTGCTGCGCCGGGCGGTCATCGCCGCGGCCTGCGCCGCGTCGCGCGCCCAGAGCGTCACTGCAAGGCCGTCGCGGCGCGACAGGTGGGCGGCAAGCGCGGTTCCCCATGCGCCCGCGCCGACGATGGCGATCGTGCTCAGAGTCCGAACACCTGGGAGATCCGCACGTATCCCGCCTGGCCGTCGCGATGCTTGACGCCGACCCAGCCCGGCATCGCCGTCGTGCTCGCGCTCGTTGCCGGCTCGGCGAGCTCCAGGAGCACGTTCTGCTCGGCGCGAAAGACGATCGGCGCGGCGTCGTCGGGAATGGCCCGCACCTCCGCCAACGGAACGCGGACCACGAGCGTTCTCCGGTCGCCAAGCGTGCGCTTCTCCACCCAGCCGATCGTGCCGCCGACGTCGCGCACCTTGATCCATCCCTCGACGGGAACGATCACCTCGAGCGGCACGTCGCGCCCGAGTACGAACAGCGGCTTCGCCTTGGCGGACGGCGCGTCGTACAGCAGCGTCCCGGCCTCGCTGGTGGAGCGGAATTCGGCGGCGGAAACGGACGTCGCTGCCGCCAGCGCGGTTACCAGCAGCGCCCCGCGGACGCTCATGTGTCGATACCCCGTCAGTTGACTGCCGCGGTGGCCGGCGCCTGCGGCTGCGTCTGCGCGAGCTGCTGCTGGTAGAGCATATCGAAATTGATCGGCACGAGATGGATCGGCGGAAACCCGGCGCGCGTCACGGCGTCGGCCAGCGTCTCGCGGATGTAGGGGAAGAGCACCGTCGGGCAATTGATCGCGATGACCTGCTGCAGGTGCTCGGGAGGCACGCCGCGGATCGTGAAGAGCCCCGCCTGCGACGCCTCGACGAGGAACAGCGTCTTGTCGGCCACCTTCGCCGTCAGCGTCACCGTCAGCACGCACTCGTAGACGTCGGGCTGGACCTGCTCGCCGCGCGTGCGAAGACCGACCTCGACCTGCGGCTGCTCCTGGTTCAGGAACGATTGCGGCGCGCCCGGGCTCTCGAGCGAGAGGTCCTTGAGATAGATCTTGTCGATGCTGAACGCGGCGCCCTGGGCACCGTCGCCCTGCTGCTGCGGGTCGGCCATGATGTTGGTCCTTGGAGATGTCAAACGGCTGATTTTACCCTACCGCCCGCCGGTCGCTGCGCGGCGCACCCCGGAGCTATTCGCTGCGGCCGGCGAGCAGCGGCTCGAGGCGCCCCGCGCGGTCGAGCGCCACCAGGTCCTCGTACCCGCCGACGTGAAATGCATCGATATAGATCTGCGGGACGGTGCGCCGGCCGGTCCGCTGCATCATCGCCTGCCGGAGCGTCGGGTCGAGATCGACGCGCACGTAGTCGATGGCCGCGACGCCTTTCGCCTTCAGGTACCGCTCGGCCTGGATGCAGTACGGGCAGACGGCCGTCGTGTACATCGTGATCGTCGGCACGGTCACTTCTCGATGGGCAGCCCGGCGTCCTTCCAGGCCCGGTAGCCTCCCGCGAGCTGGTAGATATCCTTGAACCCGAGCCGCGCCAGCGTCTTGGCGGCCATGTCGCTGCGGTTGCCGCTCATGCAGTAGGCGACAACGGGACGTCCGGCATGACGCGCGAGCTCGTCGCTGCGGCTCGGGAGCTGCGACAGTGGAATGTGGACGGCCTTCGGCAGACGGCCGCCCTCGAACTCCTTCGTCTCGCGCAAGTCGAGCAGCAGCGCGTTCGCGGAATTGATGAGACGGGTTGCCTCGAGGTTGCCCACGTTCCGGGCGGGCGAGAGCCGGCGCTTAACGGTCGGCCAGATCAGCATTCCGCCCGAAAACAGGAGCAGGGCGAAGAGGTACCAGTGGTTCTCGACGAATGACATGAATCGCGGTTCCGCGTGAAGGCAAATGAGGGCAAAGGTAAAATGATAGCTTACGTGCCTTTCGCAAGGCCGCGGCGCACCCGCCCCGGACTCCGATGACCGCTGCCCCACGCCCGGAAAGACGTCCCGTCACGCTCGTCATCCTCGACGGCTTCGGTTGCCGCGAGGCGACCTCCGACAATGCGATCGCGCGTGCGCGGAAGCCCAACTGGGATCGATTGCTCGCGACCTGCCCGCACACGTCGATCGACGCGTCCGAGTTCGCCGTGGGCCTGCCGAAGGGACAGATGGGCAATTCCGAGGTGGGACACCTCAACATCGGCGCCGGCCGCGTGGTCTACCAGGACTACACGCGGATCGATCATGCGATCGAAACGGGCGAGTTCGCGCGCAATCCCGCGCTCAACCGCGCGGTCGCGGCGGCCAAGGCCGGCGGCGCCACGCTGCACGTGCTGGGCCTCGTCTCCCCGGGCGGCGTGCACAGCCACGAGCGGCAGATCGCGGCGTTGGTCGAGCTCGCCGCGGCGGGAGGCGCGCCGCGCATCCACGTGCATGCATTCCTCGACGGACGCGACACGCCGCCGCAGAGCGCCGCGCCGTCGCTCGCCCTGCTCGAGGCGGTGTGCGCGCGACACCAGGGCGCGCGCATCGCGTCGATCGTCGGCCGCTACTATGCGATGGACCGCGACCAGCGCTGGGATCGGCTCGCCGAGGCGTACGACCTCCTCGTCGACGGCCGCGCGGCCCATACGGCCGAAAGCGCCGCGGCCGGCCTCGCGGCGGCCTATGCCCGCGGCGAGAACGACGAATTCGTCCGCGCGACGGCCATCGTCCCGCCCGGCGCGCGCCCGTCGACGATCGAGGACGGCGACGCGATCGTCTTCATGAATTTCCGCGCCGATCGCGCGCGACAGCTGACCCGGGCGCTGACCGATGCCTCGTCTGCCGACTTTGCGCGCCGCCGCGTGCCGCGCCTCGCCGCTTTCGTGTGCCTCACGAGCTACGGCGAGGAGTTCGCGCACCTGCCCGTGGCCTTTCCTCCGCAGTCGGTGGACAACGGCTTCGGCGCCTACGTCTCGTCGCTCGGGCTCACCCAGCTCCGGATCGCCGAAACCGAGAAGTACGCGCACGTCACTTACTTCTTCAGCGGCGGCGTCGAGGCGCCGTACCCGGGGGAAGACCGCGTGCTCGTGCCCTCGCCCAAGGTCGCGACGTACGACTTGAAGCCCGAAATGAGCGCGCTCGAGGTCACCGACAAGCTCACTGCCGCGATCGGCTCCGGCAAATACGACGCGATCGTCTGCAACTTCGCCAACGGCGACATGGTGGGTCACACCGGCAATCTCGACGCCACCGTCAAGGCCATCGAGACGCTCGACCAATGCCTCGGGCGAATCGATGCCGCGCTCAATGCCGTCGGCGGGGAGCTCCTCGTCACCGCCGACCACGGCAACGCGGAGAAGATGTTCGACGAGCAAACCGGGCAGCCGCACACGGCCCACACGCTCTTCCATGTGCCGTGCGTGTACGTCGGAAGGCCCGCGACGATGGCCCACGGCGGCTCGCTCCAGGACATTGCGCCCACGCTCCTTGCGATGATGGGGCTGCCGAAGCCCGCGGAAATGACGGGGCGGTCGCTCGTCGAGATCAAACAGGACGGGACGGCAAGCCAACTGCGAACGGCAGCGTGCGAGTGAGTGCTTGCTCACCGCATTTTGTCGCGGATTTCCGGCCTCGGCGAGCCCCCGAATTTCCGTCGAGCGGCACGGAACTTGCGTCCGGGGACGGAGCCCAATGAGCTTGCGCGCCAATGGGTGCACCCTCGGCGCCGCGCGCCTTGCCTCCGAGAGGGAGCCATGAGCGCCTCCGGACGGCCCGGCGGCGCTCATGGGGGTCCATCCGGGGCGCCCGGCGTATACTTGATCTGATGCGGTCCGGCAAAGGAATTCATCGATGAACAACTGGAAAAAGGCGGGTCTGATCGGCTTGGGCGCAGTGCTCGGCGTATTGCTGTCGCTCAATTTCTCGGTCATCGCCCAGCGCGAAGCCAAGCTGCCCATCCCGTACGAGGATCTGCAGCTCCTGTCCGCGGTGTTCGGCCGGATCAAGAGCGACTACGTCGAGCCGGTGTCCGACCAGAAGCTCATCAAGGAAGCGATCAACGGAATGGTCCACGGGCTCGACCCGCATTCCGATTTCCTCGACGCCGAGGGCTACAAGGACCTTCAGATCTCGACGCAGGGCAAGTTCGGCGGCCTCGGCATCGAAGTGGGCGTCGAGGACGGCACCGTCAAGGTCATCTCCCCGATCGACGACACGCCGGCGTTTCGCGCGGGCATCAAGTCGGGCGACCTCATCGTCAAGATCGACGACAGCGCGACCCGCGGCATGCCGCTCGCCAAGGCCGTCGAGCTGATGCGCGGCAAGCCGGGCACCTCGGTCGCGCTGACGATCGTGCGCAAGGATGCCGAGGGCCTGATGACGTTCACGCTGACGCGCGAAGAGATCAACGTCAAGAGCGTCACCTCGAAGCTGGTCGAGCCGGGCTACGGCTACGTGCGCGTCCGGCAGTTCCAGGATCGCACGGGCGAGGACGTCGCCAAGGCGCTGAAGGACATGTACAAGCAGGGCGAATTGAAGGGCCTCGTGCTCGACGTGCGGAGCGACCCCGGCGGGCTCCTGAACCAGGCCGTGGCCGTTTCGGCCGCGTTCCTACCGAAGGACGCGCTCGTCGTCTACACCGACGGGCGCACGCCCGAGGCGCGCATGCGCCTCACCGCGGCGAAGGAGCATTACACACGCCGCGGCGAGGACTATCTCCGCGACCTTCCGCCCGGCGTGAAGAAGGTGCCGATGGTCGTGCTGGTCGACGGCGGAACGGCATCGGCATCCGAGATCGTCGCGGGCGCGCTGCAGGACCACAAGCGCGCGACCGTGCTCGGCGGTCAGACGTTCGGCAAGGGCTCGGTGCAGACGATCCTGCCGCTGTCCAACAACTCCGGCTTGAAGCTCACCACGGCGCGCTACTACACGCCGTCGGGTCGCTCGATCCAGGCGAAGGGCATCGAGCCCGACATTTACGTCGACGACGGGCGTGAGTCGCCGTTCTCCATCCGCGAGGCAAACCTCGAGAATCACCTCGAAACGGGCAAGAAGGAAACTTCGGCCGCGCGCGCGGTAGAGGCGCTGAAGCGCAACAACTCCGAAGCGGGCAAGGCGCAACCCGCGAACTCCGCGACCGTCACGCCCCCTTCGCCGCCGGCGCCGCGCATCGTGTTCGGCTCGAACGACGATTTCCAGCTGACGCAGGCGATGAATCAGCTGAAGGGCCTGCCGGTCATCGCTTCGGCGAAGGCAGTGTCGGCGCAAGCGAAGCCGCAGCAATAGCGCGCCGCGATTTCCCGCGCGAGTGACAAACGCCCGGCACGGCCGGGCGTTTTGCTTTCCGACGCGGCACAAGGGAGCGTGCGTGGTCACGGTCCGCTCGCGGGGCTATCATGGCAACGATGACACAAGCCTCGATCGCGAACCCGCCGGTCTGCCCCGGACCGGCGATGGACGACGCGCAGCTCCTCCGCTACAGCCGGCACATCCTGCTGCCCGAGCTCGGGCTCGAAGCGCAGGAAAAGTTCGCGGCGGCGCATGCGCTCGTGATCGGCGCCGGTGGACTCGGCGCGCCGGTCGCCCAGTTTCTCGTCGCGGCCGGCGTGGGGACGCTGACCCTCTGCGACCCGGACGTGGTCGATCTCACCAATCTCCAGCGCCAGATTCTCTACGCGACGGCGGACGTCGGCGCGCCGAAGGTCGCCGCGGCGAAGGCGCGCCTCGCGGCCATCAACCCGGACGTGCGCATCGAGGCTCTCGCGGCGCGGATCGGGCCCGCGGAGCTCGCGCCCCTCGTCGCGCGGGCTGACGTCGTCCTCGACTGCAGCGACAACTTCGCCACGCGGCACGCCGTCAATCGCGCGTGTGTTGCCGCCGGCAAGCCTCTCGTTTCGGGCGCCGCGATCCGCTTCGACGGCCAGATCGCCGTCTTCGATCCGCGCGCCGCGACCTCGCCCTGCTATCACTGCCTGTTCGGCGAAGGCGAAGAGCTCGAGGCGACGCGCTGCGCCGTCATGGGTGTGTTCGCGCCCGTCGTCGGCATCGTCGGAGCGACGCAGGCCGCCGAGGCGCTGAAGCTCATCGCCGGCGCGGGTGAGCCCGTGATCGGGCGGCTGCTGCTGCTCGATGCGTTCGCGATGCGCTGGCGCGAGGTCCGCGTTCCCCGCGATCCGCATTGCCCGGTGTGCTCCGCGCGATGACCCGCGCATCGCTGGCGCGAGCGCTCGCGCTCCCGCTCGCGGCGATGCTCCTCTGCTTCCCGCTCGCCGCCGCGCGCGCCGAGGCGACGCTTCCCGCCGCCGAATGGGCCGCGATCAAGGCCATCATCGCCGGGCAGCTCGCCGCGTTGAAGGCAGGCGACGGCACGAAGGCGTTCGCGTACGCCGCGCCAGGCATCAGGCAGCAGTTCGGCGACGCCGCGAATTTCCTGACGATGGTGCGCCTAGCCTACGGCGCGCTGATCGCGGCGCGCTACACCGAGTTTCTCGAGGGCGCCCTGATCGACGGCAGCGTGATCCAGCCGCTGCGCCTCATCGCGCCCGACAATTCGGTGCGGGTCGCGCTCTACACGATGCAGAAGCAGCCGGACGGCCGCTGGAAGATCTCGGGCTGCGTGCTCGCCCCTTCGACGGTACAGGCCGCGTAGGCCGGGTGCCGGCTAAGGAACTAGTTCGTACTACGAGCCGAGGAGCGCAACGAAGCAACGCGTTATCGCGCCAACCCGGGGACGGGGCTTTCCGCGTGCTGGCTTTGTCGCCAGGCTCGCGCATAGTGCCGACTATGCGCTTCGCCTGGCTTCGCGCCATCCCTCCCGGAAAGCCTCCGTCGCCCCCCGTGGGACTTGTTCAGGGGTTCCCTAACCGAACAGGAACTTGCGCTGCGCCTCCCAGCTCTCCTGCGGGCCGCGCTTGAATCCGCTCTTCGCGAACAGCTGCCAGCGTCCGAGCACGTAGGCCAGAAGCACGTTCGCCTCCGCGTTCGGATCGCCCGGCCAATCGCCTCCCGCCTGCGCGATGCGCAGCGCCTGGCGCAGCGCCGCTTCGAGGCGATCGTAGAGCTGGTTGATCCGCGCCTGCAGCCGCTCGTCCTCGTTGACGAGCGCGTCGCCGATCAGCACGCGCGTCATCCCGGGATTCTTCTCCGCGAAACCGAGCAGCACGGCGACGATCTGCTGCGCCTGGGCCACGCCGTCCGTCGTCTCGCTCGCGATCTTGTTGACGAGCGTGAACAGCGTCTTCTCGATGAATTCGATCAGCCCCTCGTACATCTGCGCCTTGCTCGCGAAGTGGCGATAGAGCGCAGCCTCGGAGACGGAGAGCTTCGCCGCGAGCGCCGCGGTCGTCACCTTCTCGGCACGCGGATTCTCGAGCATCGCCGCCAGCGTCTCCAGGATCTGCTGCTTGCGTTCGCCGGGCTTCGTCGCCATGGCCGCTCGATCCCCCGGGATCAGTCTGCCGCCCCGCGGCCGGGCGGAGCGTCGTCGGCGCTGATCATCGTGCCCACGCCCTCGTTGGTCAGCACCTCGAGGAGGAGCGCGTGCTCGACCCGGCCGTCGATGATGTGCGAGCTCGCGACGCCGTTCTTGACGGCGTCGAGCGCGGAGCCGATCTTGGGCAGCATTCCGCCGTGGATCGTGCCGTCGGCGAAGAGCGCGTCGATGCGGCTCGCGGAAAGCCCGGTCAGCAGCGTGCCGTTCTTGTCGAGGACGCCGACCGTGTTGGTCATCAGCACGAGCTTTTCCGCGCGCAGCGTCTCCGCGAGCTTCCCGGCGACGAGATCCGCGTTGATGTTGTACGCGACGCCGTCGGCGCCCACGCCGATGGGGGCGATCACCGGGATGA
This sequence comes from uncultured beta proteobacterium, assembly GCA_963724545.1. Lineage (GTDB taxonomy): Bacteria > Pseudomonadota > Gammaproteobacteria > Burkholderiales > Casimicrobiaceae > CAIWHR01. Next base: position 175,274 of record CAVRVC010000007.1, on the reverse strand, counting down.
AATCGCGCGAGTCGAGGAGCTGGATGAGCTCGGGATCGATGCGCTCGATCTCGCCGACGAATCCGATGTCGATGCCTGCCGCCCCGGCCGCGTCGTTCTTCAGCAGCATCTTCCGCGCGTGAATGAACGCGCCGTCCTGTCCGGTGAGCCCGACCGCCTTGCCGCCGTGCTGGTTGATGAGGCCGACGATCTCCTGGTTGAGCTCGCCCAGCACCATCTCGACGACGTTCATCACCCGCTCGTCGGTGACGCGCATCCCCTGCCGGAACTCGCTTTCGATGCCCATCTTCTGCAGGAGGTCGCCGATCTGCGGGCCGCCGCCGTGGACGATGACGGGGTTCATGCCGACGAGCTTCAGCATCACGACGTCGCGCGCGAAGCCCGCCTTCAGCTTCGGCTCGATCATCGCATTGCCGCCGTACTTGACGATGATCGTCTTGTCGTGGAAGCGCTGGATGTAGGGCAGCGCCTCCGCAAGGATCTGCGCCTTCACGGCGGCATTGACGGCGTCGATCGGCATGGCGGGGACGGGATGAGGCAGAACGTGAAACGCGCGATCGATTGTACCGGAAGCGCCGCCCGGCGTTGTCCGAGTGGCGAAATACCCCGCCGCGCGGGCTCCGCGGGACGAGTAAGCCCTGACTGTAGGTCACAGCGCGCCGCGCCCGTCGATGCCGCCGCGGCGCGAACTTTGCTATCGTTGCCGGGTACGCGACCCATGGCCGGACACGCCGCGCCGTCCGGGCTCGAGACCACCTTGCGACCCCGGATGAAGCCTCCCTGATGCGTCTCGCGATCGTCCGCCAGGATTACCGGCCCGAAGGGGCGACGGAGCGCGTCACCGAGCGCGCGCTCGAGGCGCTGCTCGAGCGCAACGTCGCCGTTTCGCTGTACACGCGATCGTCGCCGCAGACGCGGCTGCAACTGGTCGAGCCGCTCGTGCTCGACCCGTTCCACGTCGGCGCGCTGTGGCGCGACTGGAGTTTCGCCCGCGCCGTGTGCCGCGACGTGCGCCGCTCGCAGCCGAGGCTCGTCGAATCCCACGAGCGCCTGCTGTGCTGCGACGTGTATCGCGCCGCGGAGGGGGTCCACGCCGTGTGGCAGGAGGAGCGCGCAAAGCTCTCATCGCCGGTCGCGCGCTTTCTCGCCCTCGTCTCGCCGCGCGATCGCTATCGGGCGCGCATCGAACGGCGCCTCTACGCCAGCCCGTGGCTGCGCGCGGTGATCTGCAATTCCACGATGGTCAAGGACGAGATCCGCGAGCGCTTCGCCGTCCCCGAAGCGAAGCTCCACGTCATCTCCAATCCCGTGGATCACGACGTTTTCCATCCCGGTCTACGCTCGCAGCGGGCCGCCGTCCTCGAACAGCTCCGCGTCGATCCCGCCGCGACCGTCTTTCTGCTGGCCGCCGCGGACTTCGCGCGCGCCGGCCTCGCTTCGGCCATCGACGCGTTCGCCCGGCTCGCACCGCCCGCGCACTTCATCGTATTGGGAGACGATCCCTCGGCGGTGCGCTATGTCGCGCGCGCCAATGCGCGCGGCGTGGCCGATCGCGTGACGTTCGTTCGCGGCCTCTCCGACCGGCAGGCCCATCTCGGCGCCGCCGACGCGTTCGTGCTGCCGTCCCTCTACGACCCTTCGCCCGACGTCGCGCTCGAGGCGCTGGCCTGTGCGCTGCCGGTGATCACCAGCACCAAGTCCGGCGCCGCGTCGCTCGTCCTGCAACACGATGCGGGATTGGTCGCTGCCGCGGGCGACGTGCCGGCACTCGCCGCCCATATGGGCTCGCTGCAGGATCCGCCGCTGCGGGCAAGGTTGGCCGCGAATGCGCGGCGCGCGGTGCTGCCGCTCTCGGCCTCCGCGATCACGCTGCAACAGGTGCTCCTCTACCGGGACCTGCTGGCCTCGCCGGGTCCACCGACCCTGGTCGTCTCGCCCGGTGCCGGCGTGCCCGACCGGGCCGGAGAAGCGCCAAGGTGCGCCAATGAACGAAATCGATTTCACCGACGTCGCGAGCGAGGCGATCTGCGCGTTCCATGACGCGACGGTGAAGGCCGGGGCGGGCGCCGCCGACCCGCCGGGGAACCGGCACGGCGTATGGGCCTGGATCGAGGCGAACCACCGCCACAATCGCCTGCTGTGGGACGAGGAGGACCGCGCGCGCCGGCGCGACGTCGCGGACGGGGAGATCGCGGCGGGGAAGCGCGCGATCGACGGCTACAACCAGCGCCGCAACGATGCCATCGAGAAGATCGACGAGGCGCTGCTCGACCGGCTCTCCGGCGCCGTTCCCGCGGCGCACGCGTGGCACAACTCCGAGACCGCCGGCTCGATGATCGATCGCCTGTCGATCCTCGCGCTCAAGATCTTCCACATGGGAATCGAGGCCGCACGCGCCGATGCGTCGGAGGCCCACCGCGCGACGTGCGGCGAAAAGCTCGCCCGTCTGACGCTCCAGCGCACCGATCTCGCGCGCTGTCTCGACACGCTGCTGCGCGAGGCGGCCGCGGGACGCGCGTTCTGGCGCGTCTATCGCCAGTTCAAGATGTACAACGACGCGACGCTCAACCCGTATCTCTACGGCAGCAAGGAGTGACTGCCCCCTCGCTTGCGGTGGTGGTCCATGGGACGGCCCGACGGGGCTCGTGAGCGCGGCTAGCGGCGGCGCGGCGCTCGCAGTGGCAGCGGTGCCGGCGCCGTGGCTTCGACCGGCGCGGCCGGGATCGGCTGCACCGGCGCGCCCGCCGGCGGCATGTACTCGGGAATCCAGGTCTTGAGGCGGGCGCGCACTTCGGCATCGTCGGCCGGGCGATCGCGCTCGCACCACGCGACCATCTGGCCGACCACGTCGAAATTCGCCTCGCGCGCCAGCGCGATCCGCAGTTTCGGGTGCGGCGTGGGTAGCGTGGCCTCCTCCGCGGTCAGGAGCTCCTCGAACAGCTTCTCGCCGGGCCGCAATCCGGTGAAGACGATCGGAATGCGGTTCGGGTCGGCGCCCGAAAGCCGGATCATGTCGTGCGCGAGGTCGATGATCCGCACCGGCTCGCCCATGTCCAGCACGAGGATCTCGCCGCCCTTCCCTTGCAGCGCCGCCTGCAGCAGGAGCTGGGTGGCCTCGGACAGCGACATGAAGTAGCGCGTGATGTCCGGATGCGGTGACCGTGACGGGCCCGCCGCGGGCGATCTGCTCGCGGAAGCGCGGGATGACGCTGCCGGCGCTGCCGAACACGTTGCCGAAGCGCACGAGCACGAACTGCGTGGCCTTGCCTTGAAGGCTGCGGCAGACGATCTCGGCCAGGCGTTTCGTAGCGCCCATGACGTTCGTCGGGTTCACCGCCTTGTCCGAGGACACGAGGACGAACTTCTCGACCTTGGCCGCGACCGCCGCCGTGCCCAGAACCCACGTGCCGTAGGCGTTGTTGAGCACCGCCTGCCAGGCGTTGGTCTCCTCCATCATGGGCACGTGCTTGTAGGCGCCCGCATGGAAGATGACGCCCGGCCGCTCGCGGGCCAGCACCTGCTCGACCAGCGAGGCGTGCTTGACGTCGCCGACGATCGTCGCCAGCGGCAATTGCGGAAAGCCGTCGGCGAGCGCCGTCTGGATCGCATAGACCGCCGCCTCGGACAGGTCGAACAGCACGAGCTTGGCCGGACGGTAGCGGGCGATGTGGCGGCAGAGCTCGGCGCCGATCGAGCCGCCGGCGCCGGTGACCATCACCACGCGGTTGCCGAGCCATTCGCCGAGACCCGCATTGTCGAGGACGACCGGATCGCGGCCCAGCAGGTCGTCGAGCTCGATCGTGCGGATGGTCGTGAGCGCGGACCGGCCGCTGATCAGGTCCTCGTACGACGGCACCGTCAGGACCTCGATGCCCACGTCGGCGCAGATCTCCGCGACGCGGCGGCGCACGCCGTGCGCAGCCGAGGGCAGCGCGACGATCACCTGGCGGACCCCGTACTTCTTCGCCCAGGCCGGCAGGCTCGAGATCGGACCCAGCACGCTCACGCCGTGCAGCAGCCTGCCGCGCTTCGCGGGGTCGTCGTCGACGAGCCCGACGACGCGCCACTGGCGGCTGCGGGCGAACTCCCGCGTCAGGCGCGCGCCGGCTTCGCCCGCGCCGATGACGAGCACCGGCTCGCCGAGGGCCGCGAGGGGGCTGTACAGGCGGTGCTCCTTCCAGATTCGGTAGGCGAAGCGATCGCCGGCCATCAGGAAGATGAGCACGATCGGATAGAAGATCAGCACGCTGCGCGGCACGACCACCTGCAGCTGGAGCATCACGAGGACCAGCGGGATCAGCAGCGCGCCGAGCCCCGCGGCGAGCACGATGCGCTGCAGGTCGAGCACGCTCGCGAATCGCCACAGCCCGCGGTAGAGACCGAACGCGACGAAGATCGCGGCCTGCAGCGGCAGGATCCAGACGAGCGTGCGCGCCATGTCGGCGAGGAAGGGCTCGTGGAAGTCGAGCCCGAACCGGATCCAGTACATCGCCGCCCACGCGAGCGCCGACACGCAGAGGTCGTGGACGAAGGCGAGCCACGCCCGGTAGTTGTGGGGTTGGGTCATTGTTCTTCGGGTCCCCGCCTGCGCCAATGGTAGTCAATGCCGGCAAACAACGCGCCGAGCGTCATCGTCCACGCCGCGAGCGCCCACCAGCCCATCCCGGGCGCGACGGCCAGCGCGACGAGCGCCGATGCCGACGTTCCGACAATCAGAACCCCGTAGACCGCAAGCGTTCCGCGGTGTCCCGACCCCATCCGGTGCAGCCTTTGATAATAATGCGTTCGGTGCGCTTCGAAAAGATGATCGCCGCGCGCGACGCGCCGCCCCATCGTCGCCGTGGCGTCGGCAATGAAGGGCAGGAAGACGAGCAGGGGAAACCATGCCGGCCAGGCTTCCGCACGCTCGCCGGCGCAGCCGAAAGCCGCGGCGAGAAATCCGAGCCCGACCGAACCGCCATCGCCCATGAACGCCTTGGCGGGAGGCCGGTTGACGGCGAAGAACACGAGCGACGCCGCGGCGAGCGCGAAGAACGCGTCGGCACGAGTGCCGGCCAGGAGCGTGGCCGCCCCGTAGGCCGAAAAGCCGCAGACCGCCATCAGCGCCGCGAGCCCGTCGCTGCCGTCCATGAAATTGAAGAGATTGGCGGACCAGACGATGACGAACACCGCGGCCGCGAGCGCCGTTATCTGCCACAGCGGGGAGGGCGGCGCGGATCCCGGCCAGGGCAGAGTCGCCGCAAAGGCGAGCGCCGCCAGCGTGTGCGCGGCGAGGCGGATCGCCGGACGGACGCCGAACCAGTCGTCGGCGAACGAAACGACGATCACGAGCGCCCACGCGGCAAGCCACCAGCGGTCGACGCCGAGCGGCGGCGGGGCGAGCCATGCGACCGGAAGAAAGCCCGCCCAGATCGCGATGCCACCGACCCGCGCCACGGGACGATCGTGCAGCGAGCGCCCGGTCGGATAGTCCTGCGGCAGGCGGCTGCGGCCGCGAACGACGAGGGCCAGGGCCGCCGCGGAAAGAGCCGCCGCGAGCAGCGGCGCAAGCCATGACGAAGCCTCGAAAATCGTCATCCGCACGCGCCGCGCGCCGAGGCTTCGGCCCGCCTTGCGCAACTCGCGGGAATGACGGCACGGTTGGCGCTTGCGCCCGAAAACCCGCCAAAATCCTTGTCGAAGGCCCGGCATGGGCCCCAACCCGGAAGAATGGCAAGTTTTCGTAGGCTGATCATACGTTTAGCGGCCGTATTTCGAGTTCGTTGCGATCCGAGCGCAAGAGCGGTGACGCCGAAGTGAAGGCTATGGTGTGTCGCGTTTTAGCAACAGCGCGGTCCAAGCTTCCGGCCCGCCCGGACTTTACCTTGCCTCGCGGGCGCCCCGTTTGGCACAATGAATCCAACTTCTCGACATCGCAGAGAAGGTTCCGGTGGCAAGCCTGCAAGACGTTTACCTTGCCCATTTTATCCGCTAGAGGAGAAACTCCATGAACAAGAAGCTTGTCGCTGTTGCCATTGCGGGCCTGCTGGCCGCCCCGCTGGCACAAGCGCAAACCGCGAACGTCACGCTGTACGGTCGCCTGAATCTGGATATGGAATTCGTGAACGGCAGGCTGGCCAACAACACCAACCCGAACATCTATCGCGTGAGCTCCAACTCGTCGCGTTTCGGGCTTCGCGGCACTGAATCGCTCGGCGGCGGCCTCAATGCGATCTTCCAGATGGAAAACGGCTCGGTCAACGCCGTGCAGGGTGGCGGCAATCTGGGTGGCCGCGACACATTCGTCGGTTTGAGCGGCGGCTGGGGCACGTTCAAGATGGGACGCTTCCTGGCCCCGTACGACGACGTCCACGGCGTCTTCGGCAACGACCCGACGTACGCGACGTCGATTATGTCGACCGCCTCGATCTGGGCGCAGGGCTGGGCCGGTCAGCCGGAGAGCGGCGGGTTCGACGATCGCCTGCAAAGGTCGATCCGCTACGACACGCCGTCGTATTCCGGTTTCTCCTTGGCGGCGCAATACGCCACCAACGCGGGCACGCCGACCTCGAACTCCAACAACCAGAGCTACAACGTCGCGTACCGGAACGGTCCCTTCGTCGGCCTGGTGGCGTATGAACGTCACCACAATATCCGCGGCGCGACGACACTTCCGCTGTCCGACGACGCGTTCTCGGCTGTCCTGAAGTGGCAGTTCTCGAGCTTCAACATCGCGGGCGTGTACGAAAAGATGGACTACGAGGTTTCCAACGGCCCGGCCCTCAACCCGGTCAGGAACCACGTGAAGCGCAACTTCTGGGGCGTGAGCAGCGTCATCAACGTCGGCGCCAACGGGCAGATCTTCGCGTACTACGGCTCGGCGGGCGACGGCACGGGCAGCGCGGTCGACACGCCGGCGCCGGTCACCACGCCGACGTCGATCACCGGATCGACGATATCGCGCGTGGCCGGCCTGGCCAAGGGTGCCAACACCGGCGCAACGGACTGGGAAATCAGCTACTCGTACGACCTGTCGAAGCGCACGAAGGTCTACGCGGGCTACCACAAGATCAACAACGATTCGAACGCGAGCTACAACTTCAACATCAACCCGGTCAATAACCTGGCGGTGGGCGGCAACCCCGGCGGCTTCGTCATGGGCATGGGCCACAATTTCTAAGCGAAAGAGCGGCACCACCGGCTCTGGCCGGGAAAGTGTCATGGACGGGCGTCTTCGGACGCCCGTTTCTTTTGGTGTCTCGAACGACGTGAGTGCTCGTCCGGCCGACGTTGCCGCCATCGCGGAAATAGTGCAGGCGGACGCACGGCGTCGGCGGATCTGTGCGCGGGCAATGCGCTATTATCGGCATGCGGAGTACCTATTTGAGAACGACCCCTGCCGCCATCCTCGTCGCCGGCCTTTCGATCGCACCCGTCGCGCACGCGCAAGAGGCGAGCGTCACGCTGTACGGCCGAATGAATGTCGACATCGAACTCGTCAACGGCAAGCAGGCAGGAACGGGCTGCCCGGACAAATGTCCGAATCCGAACGTATTCCGCGTGAGCTCCAACTCGTCGGAATTCGGCATCCGCGGCGCCGAGCCGCTCGGCGACGGGATTTCCGCGATCTTCCAGGTCGAGAACAGCGTTTCGGTGACCCAGGGTTTCGGCAGGCTCGCCGGTCGCGACTCGTTCGTGGGATTGTACGGGCCGTTCGGCACGTTCAAGATGGGCTACTTCCTTGGCCCCTACGACGACATCCTGCCGATCTTCGGCAACGTGCCGACGCTGACGAGCTCGATCCTGTCGACGGCGTCGCTGTGGGCGCAAGGCTTTCTGGGCCCGCCGGAGAACGGCGGCTTCGACGACCGCTTGCGGCAATCGATCCGCTACGACACGCCGACGATGTCCGGCCTGAACGCGAGCTTCCAGTATGCGAGCTACGAGGGGCTGCTGCGCCCGCACAGCAGCGCCATCAGCACCGGCGCCTTCTATGCGAACGGTCCGATCCAGCTCGGCACCGCCTACGAAGTTCACGACCGGATCCGGGGCACGCCGAGCGAGCCCCTTTCCGATCGCGCATTTTCCGTCGCGGCCGCGTACCAGTTCGAGTCGGTCAGGCTGGGCGCGGTGTACGAGCGCCTCGACTACGATGCCACGGCATCGACCAGTCTCAAGCGAAACCTCTTCGGCGTCAGCACGACCGTCGACATCGGCCCCGGTCTTTTCTATGCCTACGTCGGTCGCGCCGGCAACGGCACGGGCAGCGCGACGGACGGCACGCGCATCGGCGGGCTCACCAAGGGCGAGAAATCGGCATCCACACAGTGGGAGTTGAGCTACACGTACGTGATTTCGGGCCGCACGCTCGCGTACGCGGGCTACGTCAAGATCAGGAACGAATCCAACGCGGCCTACACGTTCAACCACAACCCCTACCCGATCCTGTGCGACGCCTATCCCAACGGAGGCTGCGGCAAACCGGGCGGATTCCTCGTCGGGATGGCGCACTTCTTCTAGTGTACTGAGGCATGGCAACGGACGATCTCGTCGTCGGTTTCGACCGCGCGCTGCGAATGATGGCCGGAGTGTCCGCTTCGTCCCGCGCGATGCCCGGCGCGGGCCTCGAGGACGGCGCACTGACGGAAGCCGACCGCCGGCATGCGGGCGGCCTCATGCGCGTCAACCATACGGGGGAGGTCTGCGCGCAGGCGCTCTACGCCGCGCAGGCGGTGCTGGCCGCCGAGCCCCGCATCAAGCGTGAATTCGCCTCCGCCGCGCGCGAGGAGGAAGAGCATCTTGCGTGGACCCGGCAGCGCCTCGCGGAGCTCGAGGCACGCCCTTCCCTGCTCAATCCACTCTGGTACGCGGGCTCGTTCGCGATCGGCATCGCCGCCGGATTCGCCGGCGATCGCGTCAACCTCGGCTTCGTCGTCGAGACGGAGCGCCAGGTCGAGGAGCACCTGACGGCGCACATGGAGCGCCTTCCTCCCGCCGACGCGAGGAGCCGTGCCATCGTCGAAAAAATGCGCGACGACGAAGCGCGCCACGGCGCGGCGGCGAGAGCCGCGGGCGCCGTCGACCTTCCCATTCCGGTGAAGGGCCTGATGCGTATCGCGGCGGACGTGATGCGCTTCGTCGCCTATCGCGTCTAGCAGGCTGATGCAGAACCCGTCATGGCCGCGCAGCGGCTTGGCGGGATGGGATGCCGCGTTTCCAAATGAGCCGCGAGCGACGTGTGTTCGATCCCACACGAGCGAGCGGCGACGAAGCAGACCGCCCGCCAAGCCGCTGCCCATGCGGGTTTCGACGATATGGGCTCGTCTACGTCGTTGCTCGCCTTGCGAATATGCGCGAGCTATTCGACGCGGCTCGCGCCTAGTATCCGGGCCCATCTCGTCCGAAACGCGGCTCATGAGGGGTTCTGCATCAGCCTGCTAGGGAGCCTAGCGGAGCGCCCTCAGCGCCGCGAGGCGCGCCGCGCGCACGGCCGTTGCGACGGCAGCGGCGCGATCCCCGCCTCGTGTTCCCGATTTGCCCGCGACCGCGCGCGCGATCGCGCCCGCGTCGACACGCTTCACCGCGTTCAGCGCCGTGCGAAGGCGGGCGCCGGGGGCATATTCGCCCGAAGCGCCGGGCGCCGACAACGCGCTCGCCTCGCACGCCTCGACGAGCTGCCGCAGACGTTCCGGGCGGCGCAGCGCGTCCGCGGCCGCGAGGATCTGCAGCACGCGCGACGGCGGCAGCGTCGGCGCACGGTCGACGGTCCGATGCCAGCGCGCAACGACACGCGCGGCGTCGCGACAGTCCTGCGGCACGCGGAGCCGCCCGGAAATCCGTTCGGCGCACCGCACGTCGCGCCGCGTCCGCACGCCGTCGCCCGAACGGGCATTGGCGGCGATGCCGGCGTCGCCCAGTCGAGCGACGAGGACCGCATACCGGACCGGAAGGGAGAAGCCGCGCTCCGCCGCGCATTCGAGCGAGCGCGCGAGACGCAGCGAAGCACCGGCCTTGCCCCATGTCGCGCGCCGCGCCCTCCCATGTATCGCGTCCACTTCGGGCAGCAACCGCTCGAGGGCGCCGCAGTCGCGCAACACCGACAGGAGGCGCGCGGGATGCGGCTCCATGAGACCGCGTGCGAGCTCCTGCCACACTCGCTCGGGCGCAAGCTCCGCGAGCTCGCCGGACGCCACGAGCACGCGCATCAGCTTCGCGGTTTCCGGTGCGACCGAGAACCCGAAACGCGCGGCGAAGCGCGCGACCCGCAGCACGCGCAGCGGATCCTCGACGAAGGCGGGGGACACATGGCGCAGCACGCCGGCCCGAAGGTCGGCCTGGCCGCCATGCGGATCGATCAGCACACCCCTTTCATCGCGCGCCATCGCGTTGATCGTGAGATCGCGGCGGGCAAGGTCCTCGGCCAGCGTCACGTCGGGCGACGCGAAGAACTCGAAGCCGCGATAGCCCCGGCCGTGCTTCCGCTCCGTGCGCGCCAGCGCGTATTCCTCACCCGTGTCGCCGTCGAGGAATACCGGGAAGTCGCGGCCGACGGGCTTCATGCCCGATGCGACGAGGATCTCGGGCGTCGCGCCGACGACGACCCAATCGCGGTCGACGACCTCGCGCCCCAAGAGCTCGTCCCTGACCGAGCCGCCGACGCGGTAGATCTTCACTGGAAGCTCAGCGGCCGCCGCGCAGGCGATAGCGGTCGTAGCGCCCCTTGGCCGCTTCCGGTCCGAGGTACGTCGGTGCGATGGTCTCGAGCGACTGCGGCGCGATCCCGAATTCGGCCGGAAACGCGCAATCGCAGACGCTGTCCCGCTGCATCGACGCCAGATTGTCGCGGCTCATCAACGTTCCCGGCAGGTGCTCGAGGACCATGGCTTCGAGCTTGCTCAACGCCGGACCCAGCGCGATGATCGGGCGCGGCCTGCCGGTCACCTCTCCCGCGAATCGCACGAGCTCGCGCAACGTGTAGATCCGCGGACCGCACAGCGGGAACGTCCTGCCTGCCGTCTGCTCCCGCGCGTCGATCGCACGCGCAACGCACTCGGCGACATCTCCGACGTACACGGGCTGGAACCTCGCGCCCGCCCCTGCGAGCGCCATCACCGGCGCCACGCGCGTGAGGCGCGCGAACAGGTTGAGAAAGGCATCCTCGCGGCCGAAGATCACGGACGGCTGGAAGATCGTCCAGTCGAGGCCCGAGGATCTCACTGCCGCCTCGGATTCGCCCTTGCTGCGAAGATACCTGCTCGGCCCCGCCGGGTCGGCATTGAGCGCGCTCATGTGGACGAGCCGGCGCACACCGGCCGTCCCGCACGCTTTGATGACGCCGTGCGTGAAGTCGACGTGCGCCTTCTGGAACGTCTGCCCGCCCGTCTCGTTCAGGATACCCACCAGATTGACGACCGCCGACGCGCCTTGCGCGAGGTCCGCGAGCACGCCCGGCGCGGCGACATCGGCCGACACGACGTTCACCGTCGGCAACACGAAGAGCGGCCGCGCCATGTCCCGCCGCCGCGTCGGAACGACGACGTCGCAGCCGAGATCCACCAGGCGCAGGGCGACGTGGCGGCCGACGAATCCGGCGCCACCCAGCACGAGGATCCTGTGTTCCGCCATGCTCTCGAGATCCCGGCGTCAGTAAGTCGTGCCCGCGACCGCCGCGCCGTTGCCGATCCCGCGCGGTTGCACCGTTCCCAGCCGTCTCGAGAGCGGCACGCTGTCCTGATCGAGGGACCGGGCGTAGATCATGGCGTTGGCGAGAACCTTCTTCACGTAATCGCGGGTCTCGTTGAACGGAATCGTCTCGACCCAGACGGCGCCTTCGAGCGGAAACGCGGCGCGCCACGCCTGCGCGCGGCCCGGCCCGGCATTGTAGGCGGCCGCGGCGAGCGCCTGCATCCGATCGAGCTTCTCCAGCCAGTACTTGAAATAGTACGCGCCGAATTGCGTGTTGAGCCCGGCATCGGAAATCTGCGACGGCCGGAAGTCGGCGCGGTTCAGCTGCTTCGCGACCCATTGCGCCGTCGGCGGCATCAATTGCATCAACCCGACCGCGCCCGCCGAGGACACGATGTCCGATGCGAAGCGCGACTCCTGGCGCGCGATGCCGAACAGGAGCGCGATGTCCACCGCGTTCTCCTGCGCGGCGGCGGCAAACTGCTCGCGGAACGGCATCAGGTAACGGAGCCCGTAATCGTGCCGCGCCGATGTCCTTTCGGCGGTGTTGATCGCGCGGTCGTAGAGCCCTTCGCGTCGCGCATACTCGGCGGCCAGCAGCAGCGACTCGTCGGGGCGCCCGCGCACGACGTAGAGCCATTCGCGCTGTGACTCCGGCCGCATGTCGAGGCGCGCGAGCTTGACGGCGCGGCGCACGCCTTCCGTCGCGCCGAACGCGGCGAGCGCGTCGGCATCGGGCTCGACCGGCGCGCTCGCGAGCTCCTGCCGCTTTCCGATCGCCTCTGCCGCCAGCATGCCGTAGAAATGGATCTCCCCCGCAAGCCCCGTGAAGATCGGGGCCGCCTCCGCCGCGCGACCCGTGGCCGTCAGCGCACGCGCCTTCCAGTAGCGCCACGCCGCATCCTCCTGCTCGGAGGACGGCATCGCTTCGATCGCGGCGAGCACGTCCGGCCACGCGCCGACCCGCAGCGCCGCGCGAACGCGCCAGGCGCGCTGCGCGTCCGACAGCGGCGCGTTCCCGATCTCGCGGTACCACTCGGCCGCCTGGGGGTTCTGTTGTCGCGCCGCGTGGAACGCGATCCTGGCATTGCCGTAGAGGCGGTCGGCCTCCGAGAGCCGGTTGCGCAGCTTTTCCCACGCCGCGCGAACGCCGGCCGCGTCGGTTCGCGCCGCGCGTTCGAGCGCGTAGAGTGCGAGGTCGCTGCCGCCGTGCCCCTCCCAGCGGAAGCTGCCCCGCGCGAGCGAGGGCCCAGGGCTTGCTTCCACACGCGCGAAATCCCGCGCCGTGATCCGGTCGTTGGGCGGCAGGTCCGCGGCAATCGACTGCGCGAGGCGCACGTTGCCCGCTTCCGTCGCGAGCCTGAAGCGCGCGCGGCGGTCGGCGACCGTCAATTCGCCCTTCGCGATCAGAGCGGCAAACAGCGGCCCGCACGAATCGGGCGTGGTCTGGCCGGTGAACCAGAGGGGCTTCGCATCCGCCAGCGCGGCGGCGCCGTCGCGCTGGCGGCGGTACTGCACGCCGTAGCACGCGAGCTCGACGTCCTCGCCGGGCAACGGGGAGTAAAGGGTCGCGAAGCTCGCCCACTGGGCGCGCTTGCCCAGCGACTTCAGCCATTCGACGCGCAAGCGGTCCGCAAGCGGGGTCTGGGGCCAGCGGTCGAGGTACGCGTTGATCTCGCCGTCGGTGGCGCTGTCGATCCTGAGCTTCTGCTGCCAGTACTCGACGTACGGCGCGAGGACGTGGTCGGCGAGCTTCGGCGCGAGCGCGTCGAGGCGAGACCGGTCGCCGCGCTCGAAGGCCGTGCGCGCCGCCAGGAAATCCATGTCACCCTGCGCGACGGCGGTGGCCGCGACAAGCGCGCCGAGGACCAGCGTCAGGAGGTAGATCGCGCGATGCATTCGAACCATGGCGTCATTGTCCGCGACCGCGAGGGAGAACGGCAACCTTTTCGTCCGCGACCGCGCGCGACGTGGCCGCCGAGTGTGCGCGGCAACCCCTCGGCGGGTGCTAAGATTGATGGACATTGCGGATTCGCGTGCGGTTCCCCCCGCCGCGCGGTCTGCCCTCGGGGAGGGCCGATGGGCCAACGCAAAATCGCCACGCTGGTCGGTGTCGTCATGGGCAGCGAAAGCGACTGGGACATCATGCGCCACGCGGCGGCCCAGCTCGACGCCTTCGGCATCGCCCATGAAGCCCGGGTGCTCTCGGCGCATCGGATGCCGGACGACATGCTCGAGTACGCGGAAGACGCCGGACCGCGCGGCCTTCGCTGCATCATCGCCGGCGCGGGCGGGGCCGCGCACCTGCCGGGGATGCTCGCCTCGAAGACGACGGTGCCGGTCCTGGGCGTCCCGGTGCCGTCGAAGTACCTGCGCGGCGAGGATTCGCTCTACTCGATCGTCCAGATGCCGAAGGGCATCCCGGTCGCGACGTTCGCGATCGGCGAGGCCGGCGCGGCGAACGCCGGGCTCTTCGCCGTCGCGATCATCGCGGGAACCGACCCTGCGGTCGCGCGGAAGCTCGCGGCGTTCCGCCTGAAACAGACGAACGCGGCACGCGCGATGCGCGTTCCACCCGCGACCTAGCCGTGGAATCCGTCGTCGCCCCAGGCGCATGGCTGGGTCTCCTGGGGGGCGGACAGCTCGGCCGCATGTTCTGCATGGCGGCGCAGAGCCTCGGCTATCGGGTCGCGGTGCTCGATCCGGGCGAGTCCGGCCCGGCCGCGAGCGTTGCCGATCGCCACATTCGCGGCGACTACCTCGACCCGCGCGGCCTCGCGGAGCTCGCCGCCCTGGCGAGCGCGGCCACCACCGAGTTCGAGAACGTCCCGGCCGACGCGCTCGCGTTTCTCGCGCGCACGGCGCGCGTATGTCCCGGCGCCGCAAGCGTCGCCATCGCGCAGGACCGCATTCGCGAGAAGTCCTTTCTGGCGCGACACGGCTTCGCGGTAGCGCCGTACGCGGTGCTCGCGACGGAGGACGATGCGAGATCGGCCGACGCGTCGCTTTGCCCCGGCATCGTGAAGAGCGCGCGTTTCGGCTACGACGGCAAGGGCCAGATCCGCGTCGCCTCGCGCGGCGAAGTCGCCGCCGCGTGGGCGGCGATGGGCCGCAATCCTTGCGTCATCGAGCGGCTCGTCCCCCTGGCCGCGGAAGTTTCGGTCGTCGTCGCGCGCACGGAGCACGGAGACACGTCGACCTGGCCCGTTGCGGAGAACCGGCACCGCGACGGCATCCTCGACGTCTCGATCGTCCCGGCGCGCGTGTCCGGCGCGTTGGCGAAGGAGGCGCGCGATGTCGCCACGGCCGTCGCAGCGAAGCTCGACTACCGCGGCGTGCTGTGCGTGGAGATGTTCGTGACCGCCGACAGCATGCTGATCGTCAACGAGATCGCCCCGCGCCCGCACAACAGCGGCCACTACACGATCGATGCCTGCGTGACGTCGCAGTTCGAACAGCAGGCGCGGGTGCTCGCGGGCCTTCCGCTCGGCGATGCCCGGCAGCACGAACCCGCCGTGATGGTGAACCTCCTCGGCGACGTCTGGTTCGAAGGGGGCGGCGCCGCACCGCGCGAGCCCGATTGGACGCGCGTCCTCCGGCACCCGTCGGCCAAGCTCCACCTGTACGGCAAGGCCGAGCCGCGGCGCGGCCGCAAGATGGGGCACGTCACCTGCCTTGCCGCCTCGCTCGACGACGCGCTCGCGACGGCGCGGGCCATCAAGCGCGGGCTCGGCATCCCGGGCGCTGATCTCCTTTGAGCAGCGAATCGTCGCCGCCGGGCGCGCCGGCACGCGATGCGGGGCCGCTTGCCGGCATCCGCGTGCTCGACCTCACGCGGCTGCTGCCGGGTCCGGTGTGCACGCTGTACCTCGCCGATCTCGGCGCCGACGTCGTCAAGGTCGAGGACACCGGCGCCGGCGACTATGCGCGGAATCTCGGCAATCGCCCGGGCACGGTCTCGGCTTTCTTTCGCGCGGTCAACCGCAACAAGCGGAGCCTCGCGATCGATCTCAAGGACAAGCGGGGACGCGAGGCATTTCTCGCGCTGGCACGGAAGGCGGACGTCGTCGTCGAGAGCTTCCGGCCCGGCGTCGTGGCCTCGCTCGGCGTCGACTACGACGCGGTCGCGGCCATGAATCCGCGCATCGTCTACGCGGCGATCTCGGGGTACGGCCAGGGCGGGCCGCGCGCGCACCTCGCCGGACACGACATCAACTACCTGGGTTATGCCGGCGTGCTCGACCAGACCGGCGTGCGCGGCGGACCGCCGGCGTTGTGCAACCTGCAGATCGCGGACCTCCTCGGCGGCGCGGCGTCCGCGGCCATCGCGCTCCTCGCGGCGCTCGTCGGCGCCGGCCGGACCGGGCTCGGGCGTTACGTCGACGTGGCGATGACCGACGCGTCGCTCGCGCACAACATCTTCGCACTCCACGCGCTCGAGCAATGGGGGCACGTGCTGCCGCGCGGCGAGGATCTCCTCACCGGCGGCGTTCCCTGCTACGGCGTCTACCCGACGCAGGACGGGCGCTGGCTCGCGGTGGGTGCGCTCGAGGACAAATTCTGGCGTGCGCTGTGCGCCACCATCGCGCGCCCCGATCTCGTTGCCGTCCAGTTCGCGGTGGGCGACGAGGGCCTGCGCGTTCGCCGCGAGCTCGAGCAGGTCTTCTCCGGGGCCACGGCCGCGGAATGGGCCGCGCGATTCTCTTCGGCGGATTGCTGCGTCACGCCGATCGCGACACTCGACGAGGCGCTCGCCGATCCGCAGTTCGCCGCGCGGCGGATGGTGCGCGCGCGCGACGACGGATCGCGCGAATACGCGCCGCCGTTCAAGGTGTCCGGCCACGAGTTCCGCGTGACGCGTCACGCGCCGGCGCAAGGCGAGCACGGCGCCGAGGTCCTGCGCGAGGCGGGCTTTGGGGAAGCCGCGATCGCCGAGCTGATCGCGGCCGGCGTCGTCAGGCTTTCCTGACCGGCTTGCCGCCGCCATCGCGGCGTGTCGCGCCGACCGGCAACGCGGCGATGCGCGCGTACTCCGGGTCCGTGTACTTGCAGCCGGCGGCGATGTAGTCGGCAGCCATCGCCGTCGCGTCGGCGCCCCAGAAGAGCTCGCCGTCGACGGCGAGCGTCGGCACGCCGAACACGCCGCGCGCGATCGCCTCGTCGGTGTTGCGCCGAAGCTCGTCCTTGACTTCGGCCGTCGCGATCCTCGCTTCGGCATCGGGCACGCCGAGCGAGCCCGCGAGCTCCGCCCACTCGATCGGCAGGTCGGGCATCCGGCCGTCCCGCCAGACGAAGCGGAAAATCCGGTGCACGGCATCGGCCGAGGAATCGCACGCGATGGCAAGGCGCAAGAGCGGCAACGGATTGAACGGATGCTCCGGCGGAAACCGCAGCGGGACGCCGAGCGACTTCGCCCGCCACAGGCAGAAGCGGTACGTGAACGCGCGCTTGGCGGGGATCTCGGCCGGGCCCTTCTGCCCGTTCGCGCCCAGCAGGCCGGCGAACAGGACAGGCCGGTAGCGCACGGCGACGCGCCGCGGCAGCGACCCGAGCTCTTCGCTCTGCAGGTACGCAAACGGCGATACGAAGTCGAAGTACCAGTCGACGATCATCGGCGCCGCGCGGCCTTGCGCGCCGGCAGCGCTGCCAGCACCCGTCGTTTGGCGCTCGCGTCGAGGACGCTCCACGCGGCGATCTCATCCAGCGTGCGGAAGCAGCCGAGGCAGACGCTGCCGTCGGCGTCCATCACGCAGACGCTGACGCAGGGCGACGGAACCTGCTCCGTCGACTCGCGTCCATCGGCGCTCACTGGACCACCTTCGCGGCGAGCGCGCGCGCCACACGCGACGCCGGCGGGCGCCCGAGCACTTTCGAGATCGCCTCGCCGGCGAAGCGAAGCCCGTCGAGATCCACGCCGGTCTCGATGCCGAGCCCGTTCATCAGATAGACGACGTCCTCGCTCGCGACATTGCCCGTGGCTCCCTTCGCGTAGGGACAGCCGCCGAGCCCCGCGACCGAGCAGTCGAAGGTCGCCACGCCCGTCTCCATCGCCGCGTAGACATTGGTCAACGCCTGACCGTACGTGTCGTGAAAATGGCCGGCCAGCGCGGCAACCGGGACGTGTTCCGCGGCGAGGGCGAACAACGCCGCCGTCTTGCCCGCCGTGCCGACGCCGATCGTGTCGGCGAGCGAAATCTCGTAGGCGCCCATGGCCGACAGCGCCGCGGCGACCCGCACGACGCCGCGCGGATCGATGTCGCCCTCGTAGGGGCAGCCCAGCACGCACGAGATGTAGCCGCGCACGCGGACCCCGTGCGCTGCCGCCGCGGCGAAGACGGGCCGCGCGCGCTCGAGGCTCTCCTCGATGCCGCAATTGATGTTCCTGCGTGAAAAGGTCTCGCTGGCGGCGACGAAGACGGCGACCTCGTCGGCATGCGCGGCGAGCGCCGACTCGAACCCTTGAAGGTTGGGCGTGAGCACCGGGTACCGGACGCCCGGCTTCCGCCGGATGCGCGCCATGACGTCGGCGGCGTCCGCCATCTGCGGCACCCACTTCCGCGAGACGAAGGCGGTGGTCTCGATCGCCGGAAATCCGGCGGCCGTCAGCGCGTCGATCAGTGCGACCTTGGCATCGGTCGGAACGAGCGTCTTCTCGTTCTGCAGTCCGTCGCGCGGACCGACTTCGACGAGCCGGACCGACGACGGGAGCTTCGAGCGAAGGGTCATGGCAAGGCGCAGCCGGGGTCAGTAGCCTCGAACGCGATCGACGACGCCGGAGACCTCGTCGCCTCGCTCGAGGCGCCGGATCTTCGCGGCGACCTGCGCGACCGACGCGTCGACCATCGTCACGGCCGACGTGTGCGGCGTCAGCGCGATACGCGGATGATGCCAGAACGGATGGCCGGGCGGCAGCGGCTCGCTGCGAAAGACGTCGAGCGTGGCGCCGGCCAGGTGGCCGTCGTCCAGCAGCGCGACGAGATCGTCGTCCACGACGATGTCGCCGCGCGCCACGTTGACGACGTGGGCGCCGCGCGGCAGCCGCGACAATCGCGCGCGGTCGAGAAGGTTTCGGGTATCGGGCGTGGACGGCAGCAGGCAGACGAGCACGCGCGACGCGGCGAGGAAGCGGTCGAGCTCGCCGCGGCCGGCGAAGGAAACGACGCCGGGAAGCCCCTTCCTCGACGCGCTCCAGGCGACGAGCGGGAAGCCGAGCGGCGCGAGCCCCGCGGCGACGGCCTGCCCCAGCACACCGAAGCCCAGGAAGCCGACGCCGAACGCGGCCTTCGCGAGCCGCTCCCGCGGCTGCCAGCGACCTTCGCGCTGCTGCTCCGCGTACGCGTTCGCCTCGCGATAGGCGGCAAGCACCGCGAGGGCGACGTACTCGACCATCTGCTCGGCCATTCCGGCATCCTCGAGGCGGATCACCGGAATGCCGTCCGGCAATCTCGGCGCCGCCAGCAGCACGTCCACGCCGGCGCCGAGATTGAAGATCGCCTTCGCGGGGCGCACGCGGGCGAACAATTCCGGCGGCGGCTTCCAGACGAGCGCGTAATCGGTCTCGGCGCGGGCCTCCGGCCAGACGGTGATCGCCGCGTCCGGCAGCGCCGCCGCGAGCGCCGCGTGCCACGCCTCTCCCGCATCGCGCGGCGGTTGCAGCAGGATCCGCATGACGGACGCCCTCGTCGTCACGCGTCGTCGATGTCGACGAGGTCCGCCCCTTCCGTCACGCGATCGCCCGCGCGGAAGTTCACGGCGGCTACGATGCCGGCCTTGGGTGCGGCGATCGTGTGCTCCATCTTCATCGCCTCCAGGATCATCAGCGGCGCGCCCTTGCCCACCTTGTCGCCGGCCTTGACCAGCACGGCGACGACGGTGCCGGACATCGGCGCCCTCAGATGCCCGCCATGCGCCTCTTCCTCGCCGGCGTGCGCGAGGGGATCGACGATGCCGAGCTTCCGGTGCTCGCCGTGACAGAAGACGTGCCGCTCCTCACCGTGCCGCACGACCGTCGCCGCGAATTCCGCGTCCGGCGTCGCGATGACGAGCCGGCCGCCGCGAGCGAAGACGCGCGCACTGGTGGCGCCCGAAGGAAGGCTCGCGTGCCAGGCGTCGCCATTGCGGCGTACCGCGACGTCATGGCGCGCCTGCCCGTCGTCGAACGTGAACGAGATGGCGTGGCGCCCGCTGTTGGCCCACCAAGGGTCGACCGCGTGCCACGGCGAATGCGGATCGCCCGACGCGCGCGCACCGGCTTCGCGCTCGGCCGCGAGCGCCTGTGTCTCTCCGAGCGCCGCCGCGAGCAGCACATCGGCAGCCGCCGGGGCCGCGGCGGGAAACAGCGCGGCCTGGTGGCGCGCGATGAGCCCGGTGTCGACCGCGCCCGAGGCGAACGCCTGGTGCGACACGACGCGCTTCAGGAAGGCGACGTTCGTCGCGACGCCGACGATCTCGTACTCGGCGAGCGCCTCTTTGATCCGGTTGAGCGCCGCGGCCCGATCCTCGCCGTGGACGATCAATTTGGCGATCATCGGGTCGTAATGCGGGGAGATCGCGTCGCCCGCGCGAACGCCGGTGTCCACGCGCACGGCGGGACCCTCGACCGGCGCGCGAAGATGGACCAGCGTGCCGATCGACGGCAGGAAACCGCGGTCGGGGTCCTCGGCGTAGATGCGCGCCTCGATCGCGTGTCCGCAGAGCGCGAGCTCGTCCTGGCGCTTCGGCAGCGGCTCGCCCGCCGCGACCCGGAACTGCCATTCGACGAGATCCTCGCCCGTGACCATCTCGGTGACCGGATGCTCGACCTGCAGCCGCGTGTTCATCTCCATGAAGTAGAACGCGCCGTCCCGCGCGAACGAGTCCGCGGCAATGAACTCGACGGTGCCTGCCCCGACGTAGCCGATCGCCTTGGCGCACGCGACGGCGGCCTCGCCCATCGCGCGCCGATGTTCGGGCTTCATGCCGGGCGCCGGCGCTTCCTCCAGCACCTTCTGGTGGCGCCGCTGCACGGAGCAGTCGCGCTCGAACAGGTAGACGGCGTTGCCGTGCGTGTCGGCGAATACCTGGATCTCGATGTGGCGCGGCGAGGACAGGTACTTCTCGATCAGCACGCGGTCGTCGCCGAATCCGGCCCTGGCCTCGCGCTGCGCGGAGGCGAGCGCCGCGGCGAAATCGGCGTCGCGCTCGACGATCTTCATTCCCTTGCCGCCGCCGCCGGCGGTCGCCTTGATCAGCACCGGGTAGCCGATCGCCGCCGCTTCGCGCGCCAGCCGCTGCGGATCCTGGTCGTCGCCGTGATAGCCGGGCACGAGCGGCACTTTCGCGTTACCCATGATGTTCTTCGCCGCGGACTTCGAGCCCATGGCGGCGATCGCGGCCGGCGGCGGGCCGATGAACACGAGCCCCGCCTCTGCGCATTGCGCGGCGAATTCCTCGTTCTCCGACAGGAAGCCGTAGCCGGGATGAATCGCCTGCGCGCCGGTCCGCTTGGCGATCGCGACGATGGCCTTGCCGTCGAGATAGCTTTCGCGGGGCGGCGGCGGCCCGAGCCGGTGGGCCTCGTCGCAGACGGCAACGTGCAGCGCGTCGGCATCCGCATCCGAATACACGGCGACGGTGCGGATGCCCATGCGGCGCGCCGTCCGTGCGACACGGCAGGCGATCTCGCCGCGGTTCGCGATCAGGATCTTTTCAAACATCGGCGCCGCGCCCCGTCGTCGGACCGGAGCCGCGCGCCATCCCGGTCATTTTTCCGATGAGCATGCGGATGAAGCGCCAGACCTTCGGGATGAGCCAGATCATCAGCAGCACCAGGACCGCCAGCACGGCGAGCGCCGCGACCGGATGCGTGAACGCGAGCCACAGCAGCGTGCCCACGGCGAGATCCTCGCCGAACGACGCCGCCCAGTTCGAGAACGGCTCCGGCGACGTGTTGATCACCGCGCGCGCGCCGGCCTTCGCCAAGTGGCTGCCGGCGGCAAGCGAGCCGCCGAGGATCGCCGCCGCGAGCGTCGTCGCGGCGCCCGAATCGCCGAACACGCTCGCCGCGAGCGCTGCGCCCGCGGGAATCCGGATGAACGTGTGCACGACGTCCCACAACGTGTCCACGCCCGGAACCTTGTCGGCGAAGAACTCGACGCCGAACATGAATCCGGACGCCGCGAGCACCCACGGGTGCGCGAGCACGGAGAGCCCGCCGGGGAGCTCGACGACACCGAGGTAGCCCAGTCCGCCGACCACGAAGAGCACGGCGTAGAGCCGGATGCCGCTCGCCCATCCGAGGGCCGACGCCAGCGCGATCAGCTGCCAGGTGTCCAGGGACGAGAGCGCGTGACCCATGTTCACTTCGATCTGAGCGCCGCCGGTACCCAGGCGGGCGGGCGCTTGCCGAGAAAGGCAGCGACGCCCTCCTTGCCTTCCGCCGACCCGCGCACCCGCGCGATGCGCGCCGCGGTGTCGGCGATTACCTTGTCGTCGATCGGCCGCGCGGCGACCGCGCGGATCAGCACCTTGCACTCCGCCTGCGCGCGCGGCCCGGCGAGCAGCAGCGCGCCGAGGAGCTCGTTGATCCTGCCGTCGAGCTCGTTCAGCGGATGGATGTCGTGCACGAGCCCGATGCGGAAGGCTTCCGCTGCGGTGAATCTCTCGGCCGACAGGAAGTACCGCCGCGCCTGCCGCGCGCCGATCGCCTCGACCACGTACGGCGCGATCGTGGCGGGAATGAGCCCGAGCTTCGCCTCGGACAGCGCGAACGTCGCGTCGTGCGCCGCGAACGCGATGTCGCAGCACGCGACGAGACCGACGCCGCCGCCGAAGGCCGACCCGTGGACGCGCGCGATCGTCGGCTTGCCGAGGCCGTGCAGCGTCCGCAGCATCGCCGCCAGCGCCATCGCATCGGCGAGATTCTCGGCGGCGCCGTAGCCCGCCATCTTCCGCATCCAGTTGAGGTCCGCGCCCGCGCAGAAGCTCTTGCCTTCCCCCAGCAGCACGACCGCACGCACGTCGGGATCGGCGTCGATCGCCTCGAGCGCCTGCGTCAGCTCGCGAATGAGCGTCGCGTCGAACGCGTTGTGCACGTCGGGTCGCGCGAGGACGACGATCGCGATCGACTCGCGGACATCGACGTCGATCGTATCGTAGCGCGCGGCCTTCTTCGCTCGCGGCGCGGCAGCGGGCCGCGCGGCTTTCCCGCCGGTCGAGGCGGCCTTGCGTGGGCTGGGCATGGGTCCTCCGCTCGTTCCGATGCTACATCCGGAAGACGCCGAATTTCGTCGACTCGATCGGACGGTTGAGCGACGCCGAGATTGCGAGCCCCAGCACCCGCCGCGTGTCCGCCGGGTCGATGATGCCGTCGTCCCAGAGGCGCGCGCTGGCGAAATACGGATGTCCTTCCTCTTCGTACTGCGCGCGGATCGGCGCGCGAAACGCCTCCTCTTCCCCCGCGCTCCACGCGCCGCCTTTCGCCTCGATCGCATCGCGGCGCACCGTCGCGAGCACGGTGGCGGCCTGCTCGCCGCCCATCACCGAAATGCGCGCATTGGGCCACATCCACAGGAAGCGCGGACCGAACGCGCGTCCGCACATGCCGTAATTGCCGGCGCCGTAGCTGCCGCCGATGATCACGGTGAATTTCGGGACCTGCGCGCAGGACACCGCGGTGACCATCTTCGCGCCGTCGCGCGCGATGCCGCCGGCCTCGTATTTCTTCCCGACCATGAAGCCGGTGATGTTCTGCAGGAACACGAGCGGGATCTTGCGCTGCGCGCAGAGCTCGATGAAGTGGGCGCCCTTCTGCGCCGATTCCGAGAACAGGATGCCGTTGTTTGCGACGATGCCGACGGGATAGCCCCAGATGCGCGCGAATCCGGTGACGAGCGTCGTGCCGTAGCGCGCCTTGAATTCGTCGAGCTCGCTGCCGTCGGCGATGCGCGCGATCACCTCGCGCACGTCGTAGGGCTTCTTGATGTCCGCGCTGATGACGCCGTAGATCTCCTGCGGATCGAACCGCGGAGGCACCGGCTCCCGGAGCTCGACGCCGACATCCTTGCCGCGGTTGAGATGGCCGACGATCCGGCGGGCGATCGCGAGCGCGTGATGGTCGTCCTGCGCGAAGTGGTCGGCCACGCCGGACACGCGGGTGTGGACGTCGGCGCCGCCCAGCTCCTCCGCCGACACGATCTCGCCGGTCGCGGCCTTCACGAGCGGAGGACCGCCCAGAAAGATCGTTCCCTGCTCCTTGACGATGATCGACTCGTCCGACATCGCGGGCACGTAGGCGCCGCCCGCGGTGCACGAGCCCATGACGACGGCGATCTGCGGAATGCCTTCCGCGGACATCGTCGCCTGGTTGTAGAAGATCCGGCCGAAGTGGTCGCGATCCGGAAACACGTCGATCTGGTTCGGGAGGTTCGCGCCGCCCGAGTCGACCAGATAGATGCAAGGCAGGCGGTTCTCGCGGGCGATCTCCTGCGCGCGGAGATGCTTCTTGACGGTGAGCGGGTAATACGTGCCGCCCTTGACCGTGGCGTCGTTGCACACGACGACGCACTCGCGGCCCGCCACGCGACCGATGCCGGTGATGATGCCGGCGGCGGCGATCGTCCCGTCGTACATTCCGTGTGCCGCCAGTTGCGAGAGCTCGAGGAAGGGCGAGCCGGGATCGAGAAGCGCGCGGACGCGCTCGCGCGGCAGCAGCTTGCCGCGGGCGACGTGCTTCGCGCATGCCGCTTCGCCTCCGCCCTGCTCGATGCGCTCGACTTTGGTCCGAAGATCCGCGACCAATGCCGCCATCGCGTCGCGATTCTTCGCGAACGTCGCGTCGCGGGTGTCGAGCTTCGTTTCGATCACGGGCATGGACGTCTCGACCGGAACGTCACGCGCGCTCGAGTGTCGCGAGACGCGCGGCGAGCAGCACGAACAGCGCGCCGACAGTCCCCGTCAGCCAGCGCGCCGCCGCGGCGTGCCCACGGACGCTGCGCCCGGCGCGCGCGGCGAGCCAGACGACGGGGACGTTGACGAACAGGCTGTTGAAGTTGAAGAGGCAGCCCAGCGCGACGAACGCGAGCGCCTTCGAGTCCGCATCCGCCGCGATGAACTGCGGCAGGAACGCGAGAAAGAACAGCGCGACCTTGGGATTCAGCACATTGATGACGAGCGCTTCGCGGAAGATCCTCGACGCCGTCGCCGGCCGAAGCGGCGCGCGGCGCTGCATCCCGCGCGAGGGTCGCACGCTCGCGGCGACGAGCCGGGCCCCGGCGTAGAGAAGGTAGGCGGCGCCGCACCACTTGACGACGCCGAACGCGGCAGCGGACGTCGCGAGGAGCACCGACAGGCCGGCCGCCGCCGCGAGCGTGTGCACGATGCAGCCCGCGGTGATGCCGAGCGTGGCCGCCATCCCCGCGCGGAATCCACCGGCGGCGGAGCGGGCGGCGATGTAGGCCATGTCGGGGCCCGGCGTGACGTTGAGCAGGAGGCCGGCCGCGACGAACAAGGCGAGATCGTGGATGCCCATGTGTGGTATCAGCGCGCGGCTGGCAGCGGATGCCCCGGCATCAGCTCGTACGGATGCACCCAGCGCGGCTCGCTCCGGATGCGGGCGAGCCAGTCGCGGATAGCAGGATACACGTTCCAGTCGACGCCGATCTCGTCGTCGAAGAAGAGGTAGCCGGCGAGCGAGAGATCGGCGATCGTCAGCCGGTCCGCGGCCACGTAGCGGCGATCCTGCAAGTGCGCGTCGAGCACGCCCCAGGCGGTTTCGGCCCGACGGCGAAACTCCGCCAGCACCGCGGGCTCCGGATCCTTCACGAAGGCCCGCATGAAGCGACAGGTGGCCGTGTAGCTCGTCAGCTTGTGGTTGTCGAACAGGATCCAGCGCAGGATTTCGCGGCGCTCCGCGGCATTGGCGGGGCCGAACTTGCCAAGCGTCTCGGCGAGATAGTCGAGAATCACGCCCGATTGCGACAGCATGCCGCCCCGATGCTCGAGCACCGGCACCTCGCCCATCACGTTGACCGCGCGATAGGCCGGGCGTGCGCGTTTCCCCGTTGAAATAATCGACGAAGCGCGGGGTCCAGTCGGCGCCGGCGAGCTCCAGCGCCAGCGCCGGCTTGTACGCATTTCCCGATTGCGCGAAGCAATGCAGGATGTATTCGGCCATCGAAGTCTCCGGAGCAATGCGGGGCGGCGCCTAGAATCCGCCGGTCGCGAGCCAGCGCTCCACCTGGTCGAAGCGGTCCAGGCCCCAGAACGGCTCGCCGTCGACGACGATGAAGGGCGAGCCGAATACGCCGCGCGCGATCGCCTGATCGACCTCGCGCTTCAGCAGATCCTTGATCGCGGGATCGTCGATCGCGGCGCGGGCAGCGGCCGCGTCGACACCCTCGCGGGCCGCGACGGACGTCGCGAGCTCCGGGCTCGAGATGTCCACGCCCTCGGTGAAGAACGCGCGATACAGCGCCTTGGCGACCCGCGCCGCCTGCGCCGGATCGCCGGCCTTCAGCCACAGGACGATCCGCGCCGGCGCCTGGCTCGCGATCGGAAACTTCGGCGGCATGCGGAATCCCGCGATGCCGTGGAAGCGGGCGCTGCGCTCGAAGTCGCGCCGCGAATAGTCGCCCTTGAGCGGCACCATCGTCAGCGGCGCCGCGCCCGTCTCCTTGAAGATCACGCCCAGCAGCACCGGGTGCCAGTCCACTTCGCGGCCGTGCTTCGCCGCGAGCGCCTCGATCTTCTGCGCGGCGAGATAGCCGTACGGCGACGAGAAGTCGAAATAGAAATCGATCGGCGCGGCCATGGGTGTCCTCCAGTGATCGAGCGTCAGCCGGCGAGGGCGCGGCCGATCACCAGCCGCTGGATCTCGCTCGTGCCCTCGTAGATCTGGCAAACGCGCACGTCGCGGTAGATCCGCTCCACCGGGAAATCGGCGACGTAGCCGTAGCCGCCGTGAATCTGGATCGCATCCGAACACACCCGCTCGGCCATCTCGGAAGCGAAGAGCTTCGCCATCGACGCCTCCTTGAGGCAGGGCTCCCCCGCATCGCGCAGCGCCGCCGCGTGCCACACGAGCTGGCGCGCCGCCTCGATCTGCGTCGCCATGTCCGCGAGCTTGAAATTGATCGCCTGATGCGACGCGATCGCCTTGCCGAAGGCGGTGCGCTCCCGCGCGAAGGCGAGCGCCGCATCGAGCGCGGACCTCGCCATGCCGACCGCCTGCGCGGCGATGCCGATGCGCCCGGCCTCGAGATTGGAGAGCGCGATCCGGTAGCCGTCGCCTTCGCGCCCGAGGAGATTCGCCGCGGGCACCCGGCAATTCTCGAACACGATCTGCGCGGTGTCGGACGCGCGCTGGCCGAGCTTCTCCTCGACGCGCGCGACGACGAATCCCGCCGTCGCGGTATCGACGACGAACCCCGAGATTCCCTTCTTGCCCGCCGCCTTGTCGGTGACCGCGAACACGATCGCGACGTCGGCGTTCTTGCCGGTGGTGATGAACTGCTTCACGCCGTTCAGCACCCAGTCGTCGCCGTCGCGCTCGGCGCGCGTGGTGATCGCGCCGGCGTCCGAGCCGACGTGCGGCTCGGTGAGGCAGAAGCAGCCGAAGCGCTCGCCGCGCGCGAGCGGCTTCAGATACTTCTCCTTCTGCGCGTCGGTGCCGAACGCGTTGAGCGGCCCGCAGACCACCGAGTTCTGCACGCTGACGATCGTCGACGTCGCGCCGTCGCCCGCGGCGATCTCCTCCAGCGCGACGGCGAGCGACACGTAGTCCATGCCCGGCGCCGCCGAACCGCTCGGGCACGACCATCCCGAGCGCCCCGAGCCCGCCGAGCGCATGCAGCGCTTCGCGCGGAAAGCGGTGCTCGCGATCCCAGTGCGCCGCATTGGGCGCGAGCTCCGCCTGCGCGAACGACCGGATCGTGTCGCGGACGAGGCGCTGCTCCTCGGTCAGCAGCATCGCCTCACCCGGCCTTCACGGGCGATCCTGCCACGCGAGACGCGCGGCCAGCGCTGCGAAGACCAGAGCGAGCGCGCGGCGGCTCGAGCGCCCCCACCCCGGACGGAGCGTGAGCCACCGGCGCACGCTGGTCGCGGCGAAGCACGAACAGCGAATCGCCGGCGACGACGATCGCGAGCTGTGTCGCGGCGAGCACGAGGCTCTGCGCCAGCACGCTGCCGGCGGACGGCGTCAACGAACTGCGGAAAGAACGCGAGCTGGAACAGCGCGACCTTGGGATTGAGGATCGCGGTCAGCAGGCCCTGCCGGAAGAGCTGCGCGGCCGGAGCCTCGGCCGGCGCGGCTCCCGGCGCAGCGTCGTCGCGGCGGCGCGCCACGTCCCACGGCGAGCCACGCGAGATAGGCCGCGCCGAGCCAGCGCACGACCTCGTAGGCGAGCGGCACCGCGGCGAGCAGCGCCGACAGCCCGAACGCGGCGGCGAGCGCGTGGAGCGCGAAGCCCGACGACGTCCCGCAGAGCGAGACGAAGCCCGCCGCGCGGCCCTGCGCGAGCGTGCGGGAGACGAGATAGAGCGATGCTCGGCCCCGGCGTCGCGACGAGCGCGACGCAGGCGAGGCAGAACAGGAGCCAGGTGTCGAGCGGCAGCAAGATCAGTCAGTGCCCGCGCACTACGGCAGCTCGATCGCCATCGCGGTCGCTTCGCCGCCGCCGATGCACAGGCTCGCCACGCCGCGCTTCTTGCCGTGCTTGCGCAAGCGCGCCGAGCAGCGTGACGACGATGCGCGCGCCCGACGCGCCGATCGGATGGCCGAGCGCGCACGCGCCGCCGTGCACGTTGACCTTGTCGTGCGCGATGCCGTGCTCCTTCATCGCCGCCATCGTGACCACGGCGAACGCCTCGTTGATCTCGAAGAGATCGACGTCCGCGTCGTCCAGCCGGTCGCCCGGTAGAGCTTCTCGATCGCCCCGACCGGGCGCCGTCGTGAACAGCGCCGGCTCCTGCGCATGCGTCGCGTGGCCGATGATCACCGCGAGCGGCGCGAAGCCCGCGCTTCTCGGCGGTCGAGCGACGCATCAGCACGAGCGCCGCGGCGCCGTCGGAGATCGAGCTCGAGTTGGCCGCCGTCACCGTGCCGTCCTTGCGGAACGCCGGCTTCAGCGTCGGGATCTTGTCGGGCGAGGCCTTGGCCGGCTGCTCGTCCTTGTCGATGACGACGTCGCCCTTTCGCCCGGTGACGGTCACCGGCGCGATCTCCCCTGCGAAGGTGCCGTCGTTGTTGGCGCGCTAGCGCGCGCGAGAGCGACGCCAGCGCGAATGCGTCCTGCGCCTCGCGCGTGAACTCGAAGCTCGCCGCGCAGTCCTCGGCGAAGGTGCCCATCAGCCGGCCCTTCTCGTAGGCGTCCTCGAGGCCGTCGAGGAACATGTGGTCGTAGACCGTCTGGTGGCCCATGCGGTAGCCCGACCGCGCCTTCGGCATCAGGTACGGCGCGTTGGTCATGCTCTCCATGCCGCCCGCGACGATGATCTGGGCCGAGCCGGCGACGATCCCGTCGTGCGCGAGCATCGCCGCCTTCATCGCCGAGCCGCACATCTTGTTGACCGTCGTGCAGCCGGCGGACGAGCGGCACGCCGGCCTTGAGCGAGGCCTGCCGCGCCGGCGCCTGGCCCTGGCCCGCCGGCAGCACGTTGCCCATGATCACTTCCTGCACGTCCTCGGGCTTGATGCCGGCGCGCGCGATCGCCGCCTTGATCGCGACGGCGCCGAGGTCGCTCGCGGCGAGCGGTGCGAAATCGCCCTGGAACGCGCCCATCGGCGTGCGCGCCGCGCCGACGATGACGACCGGATCGTTCAGCATTGCAGAGCTCCCGCCATCACTTGGTTTCGTTGAAGAGCTCGCGGCCGATCAGCATCCGCCGGATCTCGGAGGTGCCCGCGCCGATCTCGTAGAGCTTGGCGTCGCGCCACAGCCGGCCGGTCGGATAGTCGTTGATGTAGCCGTTGCCGCCGAGGCACTGGATCGCCTCGCCGCGCGATCCGCGTCGCGTTCTCGCTCGCGAACAGGATCGCGCCCGCCGCGTCCTTGCGCGTGGTCTCCGCCGCGATCGCACGCCTGCGCGACCGCGTACACGTAGGCGCGCGCCGCGTTGAACGTCGTGTACATGTCGGCGAGCTTGCCCTGCATCAGCTGGAACTCGCCGATCGGCTGGCCGAACTGCGTGCGCTCGTGCACGTACGGAAGCACGACGTCGAGGCACGCGGCCATGATGCCGAGCGACCCGGCGGCGAGCACCGCGCGCTCGTAGTCGAGGCCGCTCATCAGCACGTTGACGCCGCGGCCCTCCGCGCCGAGGATGTTCTCGGCCGGGACCTCGCAGTCCGTCGAACACGAGCTCGCACGTGTTCGATCCGCGCATGCCGAGCTTGTCGAGCTTCTGCGCGGTCGAGAAGCCCTTCATGCCGTGCTCGACCAGGAAGGCCGTCACGCCACGCGGGCCCGGCATTGACGTCGGTCTTCGCATAGACGACCAGCGTGTCGCGCGTCCGGACCGTTCGTGATCCACATCTTGCTGCCGTTCAGCACATAGCGATCGCCGCGACGCTCGGCCTTGAGCCGCATCGACACCACGTCCGACCCGGCGCCGGGCTCGCTCATCGCGAGCGCGCCGACGTGCTCGCCCGACACGAGCTTCGGCAGATACTTCTTCTTCTGCGCGGCGTTGCCGTTGCGCTGGATCTGGTTCACGCAGAGGTTCGAATGGGCGCCGTACGAGAGACCGACGGCCGCCGACGCGCGGCTCACTTCCTCCATCGCGACCACGTGCGCGAGGTAGCCCATCGCGGTGCCGCCGTACTCCTCGTCGACGGTGATGCCGAGCAGGCCCAGGTCGCCCATCTTGCGCCACAGGTCGTGCGGAAACTGGTTCGCGCGGTCGATCTCGGCCGCGCGCGGCGCGATCTCGTCCGCGGCGAATTGCCGGACCGTCGCGCGGAGCATGTCGATCGTGTCGCCGTGATGGAAGTCGATGGCGGGAATGTCCAGCATCGTCATGTCTCGCGTGTGGGCGAATCGTCTGTGCGGCTAGGGCCGGGCGAATCGCTGACCGTACATTACGTTTACGTAAACGTCAAGATCAACTGACCTCGGCACCAGGAGCCTCGCCGGCCGCGGCCGCCTCGAGCTTCAGGCGCCGCCGGCAATCGCGCTCGATGAACGCGATCTCGGCGAGCACGGCGTCGATGTCTTCCCGCTGCTGATGGAGCATCGCGCGCCGCTCGGCGAGCATCTGGAGGAATTTCTCGAGTTGCGCCCGCTCGTTGCCGGCGGTCGCATAGATGTCGAAGAGCTCGCGGATCTCGGAGAGCGCGAGACCCAGGCGCTTGCCGCGCAGGATCAGCTTGATCCGGGTGCGCTCCCGCTCGCCGTAGATGCGGGCAAGGCCCCGCCGCCTGGGCGCGAGCAGGCCCTGGTCCTCGTAGAAGCGGATCGCGCGGGTGGTGAGCGCGAACTCCTGCGCGAGCTCGGAAATGGAATAGCTCGGCCCCGACCGCGGCGGAGCAGTCGACTTGGCGTGGCCACCAGGGGCGTTGACGGCGGGCATCGGAGCGCGGCGGCGCGCAGAAAGGCGCATCGCACGTACGGCTCTGTCACGATAGCATATCGGCTTGACAGCCTTGGGGGTTTCCCCGAGGATGTTGCGTTGCACAAAAGCCGCTTCCTGACGATGTCAGTCGCCCCTCTCCCGCGCCAGACGACCCTCAGCCCGCCTCCCGCGTCCGATGCCCGCCGGTAGGCGCCGCCGGGCCGTCCCGAGGCGCTCATCGCCCCTCTCGGAGAGAAGGCGCGCAGCGCCGAGGGTGCACCAATGAGCGCTTCGGCCGCGGGCGCCCTCGAGTACCCGGTCGCCGCTCCCCCGCCGCCGGGCGAAGTGCTGGAGATCGCGCCAGGCATCCTGTGGCTGCGGATGCCGCTGCCGTTCGCGCTCGACCACATCAATCTCTGGCTGCTCCCGGAGCGGGATGGCGGATGCACGCTGGTCGACTGCGGCTTCGGCGATCCGCCGACCCGCGCGCTTTGGGAGCGCCACATCGCGGCGACGCTCCGCGCGACGCCGATCCGGCGCATCGTCGCGACGCATTATCACCCCGACCACCTCGGCAACGCCGCGTGGCTCTCCCGGCGCTTCGACGCCCCCGTTGCCATGACCCACGCGGAGTACCTCACGGCCCACGCGGTCGCGGGGGCGTTCGGCGGCCACACACCGGAAGCGACGATCGAGCTCTTTCGCCGGCACGGCATGGCAGAGGCGGACCGGGACGCGCTCGGCAAGCGCGGCAATCTCTACCGGCGCGGCGTGCCGGAGCTGCCGCAATCGATCGACACCATGCAGGACGGAGACGCCTGGCCCGCGGGGGACACGGCGTGGCGAATCGTCACCGGCCACGGGCACTCGCCGGACCATGCGGCGCTCCACAGCGCCGAGCGCGGCGTGCTCATCTCCGGCGACATGCTGCTGCCGAAGATCTCGACGAACGTCAGCGTCCACGCGTTCGACCCCGACGGCGACCCGCTGCGGCGGTTCCTCGATTCGATATCGGCCTTCCTCGAACTGCCCGGGGACACGCTGGTGCTGCCGTCGCATGGCCTGCCGTTCCGCGGCATCGCGCTTCGCGTCGGGCAACTCCGCGCGCACCACGAAGCGAGGCTCCGCGAGCTCGAGGATGCGGTGCGGCGCCGCGGCAGAGCCGCTCTGCGCCGCCGATCTCGTTCCCGTCCTTTTCCGGCGCGTGCTCGACCTCCAGCAGCGTTACTTCGCCATGGGCGAGGCGATCGCCCATCTCAACCACCTCTGGCGCGCGGCGAGGCTCGGGCGCCTTGTCGACGTGGCCGGCACGATACGATTCGCTCCGCCCGTCAGGATAATCCGTCCTGCGCCTCCCCGCCCAACGAAAGCCATCGCCATGTCAGCTACCGCCAAGACCCGTGCCGCGCCGGACGCCGCGCCCGCCCCCACCCATGATCCCGTGGCGCTCGCCGAGTCGCTGCGCACGGCGGCCGAGAAGAGCGCGAAGGTAATCGGCGAGTTCGCCGCGCGCCAGGCGGAATCCGGCAAGTCGCTCGTCGCCGACGAGCTCGGCATCGGCAAGGCGTTCATGGAGCTCGCCGCGAAGATGCTCGCGAACCCGTACCGGCTCGCCGAAGCGCAGATGAACCTGTGGTGGGACTACATGAGCCTCTGGCAGGCGTCGACGGTGAAGCTGATGGGCGGGGCCCCCGATCCCGTCGCCGACGCCGGTCAAGGGCGACAAGCGCTTCAAGCACGAGGACTGGGAGCAGCACTTCCTGTTCGACTACATCAAGCAGAGCTACCTCATCGCCGCGCACTGGATGCACGACGCCGTCGGCAGCGTCGAAGGGCTCGACGAGGCGACGAAGCGAAAGGTCGACTTCTTCACGCGGCAATACATCGACGCGCTGGCGCCGTCGAACTTCGCGCTGACCAACCCGGAGGTGTTCCGCGAGACGATCGCCACCGGCGGCCAGAACCTCGTCAAGGGACTCCACAACCTGCTCGACGACATCGAGCGCGGCAACGGCCAGCTCAAGATCTCGATGACCGACCCGAAGGCCTTCGAGCTCGGCGTCAACATCGCGACGACGCCGGGCAAGGTCGTCTTCCAGAACGACCTGCTGCAGCTCATCCAGTACGAGCCGACGACGGCGAAGGTGGCGAAGCGCCCGCTGCTCGTCATTCCGCCGTGGATCAACAAGTACTACATCCTCGACCTGCGCGAGAAGAACTCGTTCGTGAAGTGGGCGACCGACCAGGGCATCACCGTCTTCGTCGTCTCGTGGGTCAATCCCGACGCGCAGGCTCGCGCACAAGGACTTCGAGGACTACCTGACCGAAGGCACGCTGGCCGCGCTCGACGCGATCGAGAAGGCCACCGGCGAGAAGGAGGTCAACGCGCTCGGCTACTGCCTCGGCGGCACGCTGCTCGCCGCGACGCTCGCCTACATGGCGGCCGAAGCAAGGACCGGCGCATCGTCAGCGCCACGTTCATGACGTCGCTCGTCGACTTCTCGCGCGCGGGCGAGCTCGAGGTGTTCATCGACGACGGACCAGGTCGCCTCGCTCGAGCGCAAGATGAGCGAACGCGGCTATCTCGAAGGCAGCGAGATGGCGAACACGTTCAACATGCTGCGCTCGAACGACCTCATCTGGTCGTTCGTCATCAACAACTACCTGCTGGGCCGCGATCCGTTCCCGTTCGACCTCCTGCACTGGAACTGCGATTCGACGCGCATGCCGGCGACGATGCACAGCTTCTACCTGCGCAACATGTACATGAAGAACCTGCTGCGCGAGCCGGGCGGCATCACGCTCGACGGCGTGCCGATCGACCTGTCGAAGATCACGGTGCCGACCTACTTCGTCTCGGCGATCGAGGACCACATCGCGCCGTGGAAGACGACGTACGCCGGACCGCAGCTCGTCTCCGGCAAGTCGCGCTTCGTGCTGTCGGGCTCGGGCCACATCGCGGGCATGATCAACCCGCCGTCGGCGAACAAGTACGGCTTCTGGACGAACGACAAGCTGCCCGAGTCGCCGGACGCATGGCTCGCGGGCGCGAAGCAGCACGAAGGCTCGTGGTGGGACCACTGGCGCGCGTGGATCGCGCCGCAGCCTCGGACGCGCAGGTTCCGGCGCGCGCTCCTGGGCAAGGGCAAGCTCAAGGTGATCGAGGCGGCGCCCGGTGCCTACGCGCGGATGCGCGCCGACGGAAACTGAGTGCCGTGCGCGATGGTCGCGCGACAGCGTCGACGATGAGGAGATTTGCCATGACACGCTTCGCTGTCGTCGCGCGGGTTCGGTCGCCCTCGCGGCGCTCGCGCTTTGCCCGGCGGCGCGGCCCTCGCGCAGACGCCGTGCAACGATTGCGGGCAGGTCCAGTCGATTCGCTTCGTCGAGGAGGAAGGCAAGCGGCTCGGGCCTCGGCGCGGTGGCCGGCGGCGTCGTGGGCGGCGTGCTGGGCCATCAGATCGGCGGCGGCACCGGCCAGACGGTCGCGACGATCGCCGGCGCGGCGGGCGGCGCGTACGTCGGCAACACGGTCGAAGAAGAACAAGAACGACGAAGTCCTACTGGATCGTCACGATCAAGATGGACGGCGGCAGCACGCGGACCTTCCACCTACTCCAACCAGCCGACCGTGCACGGAGGGCGAGCGCGTCAAGCTCGTCGACGGCGGCAAGCGCCTCGCGCTTCTCGCCAACTGACCGCCGCTACTTGACGGCGGGGGCTCCCGCCTGCGGCGGCTCGGATGCCGGCCTGTCGCCTCCGGCGCGTCCCGCCCTTCCGCCCGGTGGCGCAGCAGGCGCCGCCTGTCCCTGAGGCATTGCGGCGCGGGCGCGACCTGCGCGGGTGCCGGCGGGGCCGCGCGGCACCGTCACCGGCGGCCGGTGAACCGACGCGACCCGGCCGCTCCCGGCTGCGCCGGTGCGATCGGCGGCACCGCGCGCAGGCGGCGGAGCCACGCGGCTCGGCGCAACGGGCGACTCGCGGGCGCGGCGAGGGACCGGCCGACTCGCGGCCGTGCGCGCCCTGTGCCGGCGAGGACGGTCGTCGGGCCAGCCGGTCGGCAGGCGTCGCGGACCGGTGCTGCGGTGCCAGGCGTCGCGGCCGCGGCGCCAGGCGACCACGGAAGGACGGGAGCTTCCGCGTGGATTGACCGGTTCGGGCCGCGGCGTCCTCGCGTACGCGGACGCCGGCAGCCGGCGGTACCTGCCGGCCGCTCACCGACGCTCGGCTGCGACGCGTGGCTGCGGCCGCTGCCGAGGCGCGAGCGGTGGCGCGTTCGCCATGACGGGCGCGCGATGTCGCGAGCGGCGCGGGAACTTCGGAGCAGATTCGGCGTCACCGGCCTTCGGCCGACGAGCGTCGAGGCCGTGACGGCCGACATTGCGCCCGGCACGGCGAAATTCGCATAGCGCGCCGGGCGGCGCGCTCGGGCGCACCGTGACGTTCACCGCATAGGGCCGGTTGTAGTGCGCCCAGCAGTTGTACGAGCACTGGCGCCACGAGGGGTGATACGCCTCGCCGCCAGCCCGAGCGGCACCCAGCCGTAGACCGGCGCGCCATGCCCGATGGTGCGGCCCCAGCTCGAGCCGCCGTACCAGGCGACGAGCGCCGGCGCCCAGACCGGACGCCTTGCGTACGCGCCGGGGCACCACCCCCAACGACCGCCGATGTGGGCCCAGCGACCGTAGTGGAACGGCGCATAGCCCCAGGGCGCGATGATCGACCCACGTCGGGCCCCAGCCCCGACGTTCGTCCAGTAGCCGTCGCCGATACGGCGCCCAGTCCGGCGCGACGGCCGTCGGAAACCAGACGGCGCCGTAGTCGGGATAGGTCTGCCACGATCCGTAGTCGTCGAGATCCGCGTACCCGACCATCTGCCGCGACACGTAGGTCGCCGATCGCGCGCGATCGTAGCGCCGGTCGCGATCGGCGCTCCAGGTGTCGAAGCCGTCGACGCCGGCGCGTAGCGGATGTCGGCGACGGAAGCATCCGTGCCGGCGACCATCACCGATCTGGCCCGGAAGCGCCTGTTGGATGTCGCTCGCGAGCGCGATCTCCGCTTCGCCTTCGCGCACCGTGAGCGACGTCGTCTGCCCGTCCGGCGCGACGTCGATGCGATAGAGACCGGCCCGCGTCGAGCGTAACCTGCGTGTTCGGCGTGTCGATGCGCGTCGCGTCGCCCGGATCGAGCGAGCGGACGCGGACGATCAGCCGGCCTTGCGCGACGAAGAGCGCGAGCTGCCGATCGTCGAGGCGCGACACGTGCACGTTGGTGTCGCCGGCGAGCCGGAACTGCCCGCCGCCGTAGTCGATTTCGGCGCGTCCGTCCCCCGACACCCACAGGTTGCCGCCGGAGGTGACCGGATAATTGACGCCGATCGCTTCCCACTCGTCGGGACGATCGTCCGGCGACAGGAAGAGCTGTCCGGCGAAGTCCGCGACGCGACCGACGCGCCCCGGCAGATCCTCGTCCTGCGCCCGTCCCGGCATACGGAAGCGCCGCCAGCGCGAACGCCGCGAGCCATGCGATCACCGCAAGGAAGCGTCGTCCCGCCGACGCAGAAAGCGAGAGTCGTCGATTGGCGTCCGAACATGTGCGCTCAACGGCCGGCGCGACTCGGCGGCGTTGACCGGGCGACGCGGCGATGATGGCCACGTCAATTCGGCTAAAATGAGCGCCGTTCGACCCAGTTCCATCCGCCGACGCAAGTCTCTCCAGGAGCCATCCCATGCGCAAGCTCGAACGCAAGCGTGCTCGCGAGCTCATCGCGCTCGCCCTTGCCGCCTCCGGCAGCGCCGCAGCCAGTTTTCGAATGTCTACTTCTTCGGCGACAGCTACACGGACATGGGCTCGTACAAGCCGGTGCTGCCGCCGGGTACCGGCATGTTCACGACCAACCCGGGTCCGGTGTGGGCGCAGCCGTTCGCTCAGTACTTCGGTTTCTCGCGCCGCCCCGCCAATCAGGGTGGCAACGACTACGCGTACGGCGGTGCGCGCGTGACGCTGTTGCCGGGTTACCCGCCCGTTCCGCCGACCAGCGGCGCGGTGCCGATCGCAACGCAGATCCAGCAGTTGATCGGCCAAAGGTCCGCTCGACCCGAATGCGATCTATTCCGTCTGGGGTGGCGCGAACGATTTCTTCACCCAGTACTCCGATTTTCAATCGGGCAAGATCACGTCGGCCGAAGTGCAGGCCAACCTGGGACGGCCGCGGTACCAACTCGCGCAGCAGATCGCGGGGCTGCACGCCGGCGGTGCGCAATACATCCTCGTCTGGAACTACCCGGATGTCAGCAAGCTGCCGGCGTATGCCGGGAATCCGGCGATCGGCCAGATAAGCGCGGTCGTCTCTCTTTATTACACCACGTTCTACGGCGCGCTCAACGCCTCCGGGATCCCGACGATCCGGGTCAACGCGCAGGCGCTCGTGAACGAGATCGTGGCCAACCCGGCCGCTTACGGGTTCACGAACGTAACGACACCTGCGTGCCTGCACGACCTCGTCGCTGGTTTGCACGCCCGCCAATCTCGTGGCGCCGAATGCGGCGTCGACGTACCTCTTCGCCGACGGCGTCCACCCGACGACGGCGGGCAACGCGATCCTTGCGCAGGCGGCGGAGTCGATGATCACCGGTCCGCAGCAGATGGCCTCGCTCGTCGCAAGCCCCGCTCGCCGTCGAGCAGGCCAACTTCCGCGCGCTCGACAACCGCATGTGGTCGAGCCTCAACGCGCCGCGCGAGCCAGAACAAGCTCGAGGCGTGGGTCGCGTACGACTACAGCCACGGCGACCTGCAGGCAGGCCCGACCAACGGCAGCGGACACATGAACACCATCGCGGTCGGCGGCGACATGAAGGTCTCGGACCGCATGCTCGTCGGCGCGATGTTCGGCTACACGGACAACAAGGGCGATTTCGGCGGCCCGGGCGGCGGCTACACGCTGCGCCAGCCGGTCGGAACGGTCTATGCGGGCTATGGCGACGGCCCGTGGTACGTCGGCGCGACGCTCGGCGCCGGCAATCTCGACTACTCGGACATCACGCGGATGATTCCCCTCGGCGCGGCGATCCGCACCGAGAGACGCCGAGGCCCGCGGCTACGAATTCACGGGGCGCCTGCTCGGCGGCTACTGGTTCACGATGCGCGATCTGATGCACGGTCCGTACGCGCGCCTCGCGTGGACCCATGCCGTGGTCAAGCAGTTCTCCGAAATGGGCGCGGACAGCACGGCGCTGACCTACGGCGAGCAGTCGCGCACGCAGCTCCTGTGGAGCCTCGGCTGGCAGGTCGCGGGCAACATCGGCGTCGTCCGTCCGTACGCGCGGGCCACCTGGGAAAACGACTCGAAGGATCCGGCAAGCAGCATCAGCGCGTCCTCGGTTACGTTGGGCGGCAACTACTCCGTCCCCGTCGCGAAGCCCGACAACAGCTACGCGCTGTTCAACCTCGGCGCCAGCACCGAGCTCGGCAGCGTCACCGGGTACATCGCCGGCTCGGCCACCGCGGGCCGCACCGACGGCAATTACTGGGCCGTCACCGTCGGCCTGCGCATGCCGCTCTGACGGCTTGCGCCGGCCGGCGCCGGCCGTCTTGTCTCACCCGGGCGGCCGCGGCTTGCGCGGCGCGTGCGCGAACAGCGCATCGTAGAGCGGGCGCGGCAGCACGCGAGAGCACGCGCCCGACGATCGCCATCGGCCACGGCAGCACGTAGAAGCGCCTGCGGCGCTCGATCGCGCGGACGATCCGCCGCGCCGCTTCGTCCGCGCCGAGCAGGAACGGCATCGGATACGGATTCTTCTCGGTCATCGGCGTCGCGATGTAGCCGGGGCAGATCGTGAGCACCGCGACCCCGGTGTCCCTCTGCTCGACGCGCAGGCTCTCGAGGTAGGCGATGGCCGCGGCCTTCGACGCGGAATACGCGCCCGAGCCCGGCAAGCCGCGAAAGCCGGCGATGCTCGCGATGCCGACGAGCGCACCGCCGCCGGCGGCCTGCATCGATGCGATGAACGGGCGAAACGTGTGCACGAGCCCGAGGACGTTCGTGTCGAAGACCGCGCGGAACGTCGGCAGGTCCTCTTCGCGCTCGGTCAGCGCGCCCCGCGAAATGCCGGCGTTGGCGATGACGACCTCGGGTGCGCCGAAGCGCGCGATGAAATCCGCGGCGGCGCGAGCGAGCGCATCGGCGTCGCGCACATCGCCCTCGTACACCGCCGTGCGGCCGGCCGGCAGCGCGGCGGCGAGAGCGTCGAGCTCGGCGCGGCGGCGCGCAAACAATCCGACCACCCCGTCGTCCGCGGCGTAATCGCCGCGCGAGCGCGGCACCGAGTGCCGCTGCTGGCGCCGGTGATGAAGACGTTCCCGCGCTGACGGGCTCACGTCGCGCGCAGCCGCTGCCGGGCGAGGAACCAGCGACCCGCGGCAGCTCGTCTTCGGTCGCTCGGCGCGGGCCTTCGCGACCAGGGCATCGATCACCGCCGGCATCGCGGCGTGCGACGGCACGCGATTGCTGACGAACTTGCCGTCGACGACGATCATGCGGCACCGACTGGATCTTGTAGGCCTGCGCCGCCATGCGGGCGCGGTTGACCTTGCCGCCGATCCCGAACGAGTTGTACATGTCCTCGACCTTCTTGCGGTCGAGACCCTGGCTCGCCGCCCAGTCGAAGAACGTCTTGTCCTGCCACAGCGGAAGCCCCTTCGCGTGCAGCGCGACGAACACATCCGGCGAAAGGCGCGACTCCTCGCCGAGCGCCTCGAGCGTGTAATAGATCTTCGCCAGCGGCACCCAGCGATCCTGGAACATCACCGGGATGCGGCGGAACTGCACGTCCGGCGGCGCCGTCTTGAGCCAACCCTGCAGGATCGG
The DNA here is from genome assembly GCA_963724545.1 of uncultured beta proteobacterium. GTDB lineage: Bacteria > Pseudomonadota > Gammaproteobacteria > Burkholderiales > Casimicrobiaceae > CAIWHR01. The sequence goes on along the minus strand of CAVRVC010000007.1, from coordinate 135,213 downwards.
CTCGAATTCGCCGCAATGCGGGCAGCCATAGGAAAAGAACTCGATGACCTCGATCTTCTTGCCGGTCTCGACCGGCTGCGGATTCTGGAGCCGCAGGTATTGGTTGCCTTCCTGCGGCGCGGCCATCTGCGCGGCCGCGCCAAGCGACAGCACCGCCGTGCATGCCATCAAGAGGACGGCCACGCGGCGCGAAAGTGTGAAAAGCGGGTGCATGTTCGCATTCTCCATCGGACGTTAACGCTCGTTGGTCCCCTCGCGACGACGCGAGTTCCCGGCACATCTCCCCTTCGTTGCCCTTCGCCGGGTGCCGCGCCCGGGCAGAGCCGTCAGAACTTGATCACCGCGACGTCGAAGCCCCGCTTGGCGAGCTCGCCCTTGACGCGGTTGAGCTCGTCGGTGTTGTCGTAGGGTCCGAGGCGCACGCGATAGCGAACGCCCTTGTCCGGCAGATTCGCCGACTGGACCGCCGCCTCCCAGCCCGCGAACGCAAGTCGCGCCTTCAGATTCTCGGCGTCGGCTTCGTTGCCGAAGGACCCCGCCTGCAGCCAGTATCGTTCCGCCGCCTTCGTCGTCTTGTCGGCGGACGGGGCGGCGCGTTCGTCGACCTTCGCCACCGCCTTGTCGGGCGTGATGGCGCGATCGGTCGTCGCACGGTCGCCGGTCTTCGGCTGGACCTTCGGCTCCTCGACCCCCGGCAGGATCTTGTAGAAATCGAATCGCGGCTTCTCCGCGCCGGCCGGTTCGGTTCGCGCCGACTTGGAAGCGTCCTTCGCCGCCTCGCGCGGGGTCTCCCGCGGCGCACTCGACGCGAGATAGGGATTGCCCGCCTTCAGCAGATAGAAGGCCACGCCCGCCGCCAGCGCGAGGCCCAGCGCAACGCCGATGAAGATGCCGACGAGCGTTCCCCCGACGCCGGATCGGCGGGACGCAGGGGAGCGGCGCCTCGTGTCGGCGGGACGCTGCGGTCGGCGGTCGGTTCGGGAAGTCATCGCGCGGTTCACGCAGTCTTGCGCAGCTTCGCGCAGTTGAATCGGCAGCCCGGCGTCACATCTGATCCGGCGCGCTGATCCCCAGCACGGAGAGGCCGTTGCGCACGACCTGCCCCGTCGCGGCCACCAGCGCGAGCCGCGCCCGCTGCGTGACGGGATCGTCGACCAGAAACCGCTCGGCATTATAGTAGCTGTGGAATTCGGCGGCCAATTCCTTGAGGTAGGCGGTCACGAGATGCGGCGCGAGCTCGCGCGCGGCCAGCGCGAGCTCCGCGGGTAAGGCCGCCAGGCGGCGCAGCAGCGCGTCCTCGTACGGGCTCGTCAGCGGCGCCAGGTCCGCATCGCGCAACCGCGCCCGCATGTCGGGTGTCAAATCCGCCTGCCGCATCACGGATTCGACGCGCGCGTTGGCGTACTGCACGTAGTACACAGGATTGTCGAGCGTCTGCGACCGCGCGAGATCGATGTCGAACGTGAATTCGCTCTCGGCCTTGCGGGCCACCAGGAAGAACCGGACCGCGTCGCGGCCGACTTCGTCGATCAGCTCGCGCAGCGTGAGGTAGCTTCCCGCGCGCTTGCTGATCTTGACCTCCTCGCCGCCTTTCATGACGGTGACCATCTTGTGGATGACGTAGTCGGGGTAGCCGGACGGAATCCCCAGCCCGATCGCCTGCAGTCCCGCCCGCACGCGCGTGATCGTGCTGTGGTGGTCGGAGCCCTGGATGTTGATCACCTTGGTGTAGCCGCGCTCCCACTTCGTCACGTGGTACGCGACGTCGGGCACGAAGTACGTGTATCCGCCGTCCGACTTCCTCATTACGCGATCCTTGTCGTCGCCGAGCTCCGTGGTCTTGAGCCACAGCGCGCCTTCGGCCTCGTACGTCCTGCCCGACGCCGTCAGCCGCTCGATCGTCGCGGCCACGCGACCGTCGGAATAGAGCGAGCTCTCGAGGAAATAGTTGTCGAACCGCACGCCGAATGCCGTGAGGTCGCGGTCCTGCTCGCGCCGGAGCTCGGCCACCGCGAACCGGCGTATCGATTCGATGTCGCCCAGGTCGTGTCCGACCTCGTCCAGATAACGCTGCGCCAATTCGCGGATGTAGTCGCCGCGATAACCGTCTTCCGGCAGGCTCGCGTGCTCGCCCAGGAGCTGCTGCGCGCGCACGCGCACCGACACCGCGAGATTCTCGATCTGCTGGCCCGCGTCGTTGTAGTAGAACTCGCGCGTCACGGCGGCGCCCTGCCATTCGATGAGGCGCGAGAGCGCGTCTCCCAGCGCCGCCTGGCGGCCATGGCCGACGTGCAGCGGTCCGGTCGGATTCGCCGACACGAACTCGACCATCACGCGCTCGCCGCGCCGCGACTCGCTGCGACCGAATCGCTCGCCTTCGACGAGGATGTCCTTCACCACCGCCTGCCGCGCGGCGGGCGTGACGAAGATGTTGATGAATCCCGCGCCCGCGATCTCGACCTTCTCCACCCATTCGGAGGGCGGGAGCGCAGCCACGAGCGACTTCGCGAGCTCGCGCGGATTTCGCTTCTCGGCCTTTGCGAGCTGCAACGCGACGTTCGACGCGAAATCGCCATGCTGCGCCTGCTTCGGGCGATCGAGCTCGATCGGCATCGCCACGCGTTCGGGCGCAACGGCCTCGACGCCGCGAGCCAGCATTTCCGTCAGTCGGCTGCGAAGATCGGTCATGGGAGACGCCGGACTTCGGCGAGCATCGGTCACCGGTGGCACGGGAACCGCGAATCGAACGGCGCGGTACGCGCCGCTCCAACCCGCGGAGTCATTGCATCGCTTGCGGCGACGCAACGACGGATTATAGCTGCACGTACCCCCGCTCCCTCTCGATCGCTCACGCGAATCCCAGCGGATCGACGTCGAGCGCCCAGCGGACGCGACGGCCCGGCAAGGCCGCGATCGCTTCGCGCCAATGCGGAAGGAAGCGCTGCATCTCGCTTCGCTCGATGGCGTGCGCCAGCACCTGTCCGCGCTCCAGTCCCGCGCGTCGCGGCAGGCTCGCCGGCACGGGCGGAAACACCTCGACCGACCATCGCCCCTCGCGCGCCGCGGCGCGGCCCGCTTCGCTCGCCGCAGCGAGGAAGGCGTCGACCATCTCGCGTTGCGCCGCTTCGGCCACCAGCATCGCGAGGTGCGCGAAGGGGGGAAGCATCGCCGCGCGCCGCTCCGCAAGCAGGGTTTCGGCGAAGCTTTCGTAGTCGTGGGCCACGAGCGAGCGAGCGAGCGCGTGCGTCGGAAAGTCCGTCTGCAGGATCACTTCGCCGGCAAGATCGGCCCGTCCCGCGCGCCCGGCCACCTGGAACAGCAGCGCCGCGAGCCGTTCCGTCGCTCGGAAGTCGCCGCTGTAGAGCGCATTGTCGGCGCCGACGACGCCGACCAGCGTCAGCCGCGGGAAATCGTGGCCTTTCGCGAGCATCTGCGTGCCGACGAGAATGTCGACGTCGCCCGCGTGCACACGCTCGCGCACGCCGGCGAAAGCCCCCTTGCGCCGCGTGCTGTCGCGATCGATGCGCTCGATGCGGGCGCCGGGAAATCGCGCGGCGAGCGCGCGCTCGAGCCGCTGCGTGCCGTGCCCGAGCGGCACCAGGTCGACATTGCCGCACTCGGGACAAGCGCGCGCGAGGCGCTCGCGGTGACCGCAATGATGGCAGCGGAGGTCCGCCGTCTCCCGATGGACGATGAGTCGCGCGCTGCATCGGGGACAGCCCGCCTGCCAGCCGCACGACGAGCACAGGAGCGACAGCGCGAATCCGCGCCGGTTGACGAACACCAGCGATTGCTCGCCGCGCGCGAGCCGGGCCGCGAGCGCCGCCTCGAGCGGCGCGCCGATCCCCTCGAGGGCCGTCGCGTCGCGGCTCGGCACGATGACCACGGCGGGCTCGCGGGCCGGCGCGATTGCGCGCTGCGGCAGCTTCTGCCACCGATAGCGGCCGCTCTGCGCATGGACGAGCGTCTCGAGCGACGGTGTCGCGCTGCCGAGCACCACGGGCACGCCCCGTTGCCGCGCGCGCCACACCGCGACGTCGCGGCCGTGGTAGCGGACGCCATCCTGCTGCTTGAACGAGGGATCGTGCTCCTCGTCGACGACGATGAGCCCGAGCCGCGGCAAGGGCGCGAAGACCGCGAGCCGCGTGCCGAGAACGAGATCGGCCGTGCCGCTCGCCGCTTCGCACCAGTTCCGCAGGCGCTCGCGCGCCGGGAGCCTGCTGTGCAGCGTCACGGTTCGCCTTGCGGGAAGCGCCGCGGCCAGGCGCTGCCGGAATTGCGGGGTCAGGTTGATCTCCGGCACGAGGATCAGCACCTGTCCGCCCGCGGACATGCATTCGGCGGCGGCGGCGAGGTACACCTCGGTCTTGCCGCTCCCGGTGACGCCCTGGAGCAGAAAGGGCGCGAACGATCCTGCGGCGGAAACGATCGCCGATGCGGCGCTCTGCTGATCGGGATTGAGCGCCATGCTTTGCGCTACTTCGGCGAAGGCGGCATCGTCCGCCGACGCGGATCCGCGCGCCGGTCGCGCTCGGGGCGCTGCCGCCGCGAGCGGCGGCAGCATCTGCGCGAGGACCAGGCCGATCGGCTCCTGGTAGTACTTCGCGACGAATTCCGCGAGACCGAGGATGTCGGCGGGCAGCGGCGGCACGTCCTGCCGGAGCTCGACGATCGGTTGCAGCTTCTCGTGCGGCACGTCGGAGTCCGACACCACGGCGACGACGACGCCGGAGAGAATTCGGCGCGCGAGGCGCACGCGCGCCACGGCCCCGGGTTCGACGGTGAGTCCGTCAGGAACCCAGTAGTCGAACGCGCCCGATGCGGCGACGGGAAGCGCGATGCGGGCGATCGTCACGGCCGGACCCGGGTTGTAGTGTGCGAAATGCTCAACACGTCCACAGCTATTTCGGGCAAGTCATTGGTTTATAACGCGGGCAGATCTTCTGCTCCACAAGGGTCTGTGGACAAACTTGTGGGTAACCCATCGACACCATTTCGCTCCTCGGGGATCCGCGGGCGAAGGCAGCCGCGATGGCGCCCCGGACGCGGCTATTTTCACGTTTTGTTTCAACGAATTGAAACGGCCGTGCCCATGGCCGCCGCGAGGCTCGATCGCGCGGTGAAGTGGGCGGTCACGTGTGCATAACTGCGCCGCTTGGCAACGGACAAATCCCCTTTGTCAAGCCCCCGCGCAACGATTTTCGCTTGGCGCCCGCTACTCGGAGCCCGCCGCGTTGCGCGCCGGGAGCGCCTCAGCGCGCATCGCACGCGATTCGCGCCGGACCGTTTCGATCAGCAGCGCGACGTGGTCCGGAGGAGTCTGGGGAACGATGCCATGCCCGAGATTGAACACATGTCCCGGCGCCGGACCCGCGGCGCGGACGATCCGCGTCGCTTCGCGAACGATCGCGGGCGCGTCCGCGAGCAGCACCTGCGGATCGAGATTGCCCTGCAACGCGACCCGGCTACCGACGCGCCGGCGCGCGTCGGCCAGATCGACCGTCCAGTCGAGCCCCACGCACGCGGCGCCGCACGCGGCGATCGAATCGAGCCATTGCCCGCCACCCTTCGTGAACACGATCGAGGGCACGGGCACGCCGTCCGCGGCAGCGGGCAGCGCGCCCAGGATCGAGCGCATCGAATCGAGCGAGAACGCGCGATAGGCCTCGGAGGTGAGCAATCCGCCCCAGGTGTCGAACAGCATCACCGCGTCGACCCCGGCGCGAATCTGTTCGCCGAGATAGGCGGCCACCGCGCGCGCGTTGACGTCCACCAGACGGCGCAGCAGGTCGGGCCGCCCATGCGCCATGCGGCGCACCGTGGCGAAGTCGGCGCTGCCGGATCCTTCGATCATGTAGCACGCGAGCGTGAATGGACTGCCCGCGAAGCCGATCAGCGGAACACGGCCGGAGAGCGCGCGCTTGATCTCCCGCACCGCGTCGAACACGTAACGCAACTTCGCCATGTCGGGCACTTCGAGGCGGCCGATCGCCGCCTCGTCGCGCGTGGCTTGCGCGAACGCCGGTCCCTCACCCTCCGCGAAATGGAGCCCGAGTCCCATCGCATCCGGCACGGTCAGGATGTCCGAGAACAGGATGGCCGCGTCCAGCGGGAACCGGTCGAGTGGCTGCAGCGTGACCTCGGTCGCGAGCGACGGCGTCTTGGCGAGCGCGAGAAAGCTTCCCGCCTTCGCACGCGTCGCGTTGTACTCGGGCAGGTAACGCCCCGCCTGCCGCATCAGCCAGATCGGCGTATGCGGCGTGGGTTCGCGGCGCAGCGCGCGAAGGAAAGCGTCGTTCTGGAGCGTTGGCATCGTGCGAGCGTAAAGGTGCCGCGCGTGTCCGGCAAGGCCGGCACCACGAGCGTCGTCGATCCGTCTCGAATCAGCGGGGCAGCTCGCTGCGGCCCATCAGGAAGAGGTCGACCGCGCGCGCGCACTGGCGGCCCTCGCGGATCGCCCAGACGACCAGCGACTGGCCGCGGCGCAGGTCGCCGGCCGCGAACACCTTCGGCACCGACGTCCGGTAATTCTCCGTGTCGGCGCGCACGTTGCTGCGCGAGTCCTTTTCGACGCCGAGCTGCTGGAGCAGGCCTTCGTATACGGGTCCGAGAAAGCCCATCGCCAACAGCACCAGATCGGCCTTCATCTCGAACTCGGATCCCGGAACCTCGGCCATCTTCATCGTGCCGCTCGCGTCCTTCCGCCATTCGACGCGCACGGCGACGAGCTTCTCCACGCGCCCGTCCGTGCCTTCGAAGCGCTTGGTCGCCACCGCCCAGTCGCGCTGGCAGCCTTCCTGATGCGACGACGACGTGCGGAGCTTGATCGGCCAATAAGGCCAGACCAACGGCTTGTCCTCCTGCTCCGGCGGCTGCGGCAAGAGCTCGAACTGCGTGATCGACTGCGCCCGCTGGCGATTCGACGTGCCCACGCAGTCCGATCCCGTGTCGCCGCCGCCGATCACGACGACGTGCTTCCCGGTCGCGAGGATCTGCCCCTGCACCTGGTCGCCTGCGACCACCCGATTCTGCTGCGGCAGGAACTCCATCGCGAAGTGGATGCCCGCGAGATCGCGGCCGGGCACCGGGAGATCGCGCGGCGCTTCCGCGCCGCCCGTCAGCACGACCGCCCCGTATTCGGCGAGGAGCGACTCGGCCGCGACGTCCTTGCCGACGTGCACGCCCGGCCGGAACGTAACACCCTCGAGCGACATCTGCGCCATGCGCCGATCGACGAGGTGCCGCTCCATCTTGAAGTCGGGGATCCCGTAGCGAAGCAGGCCGCCGATGCGATCCGCCTTCTCGTAGAGCACGACGTCGTGGCCGGCGCGCGCGAGCTGCTGCGCACAGGCGAGCCCCGCCGGCCCGGAGCCGACGACAGCGACCCGCCTGCCGGTCTTCGTCGCCGGGCGCTGCGGCAGCACCCAGCCTTCGTCCCACCCCTTGTCGATGATGAAATGCTCGATCGACTTGATGCCGACGGCGTCGTCGTTGATGTTGAGCGTGCACGCGGCTTCGCAAGGCGCCGGACAGATCCGACCGGTGAACTCGGGAAAATTGTTCGTCGAGTGCAGGACGTCGAGCGCCTCGCGCCACTGATGGCGGTAGACGAGATCGTTCCAGTCGGGGATGACGTTATTGACCGGGCAACCGCTCTGGCAGAAGGGGATGCCGCAGTCCATGCAGCGCGCGGCCTGCGACGAGGCCGCGTCGTCCGTGAGCGCCAGCACGAATTCGCGGTAATTCGTCACGCGCTCCTGCGGCGGCAGCGAGGCCTCCTGGATGCGCGCGAGCTCCATGAAGCCCGTGATCTTGCCCATCAGCGATTGCCCAAGAGGTGCATCACGCCGCCACTTTTTCTGCGGCCGATTTTGCCGCCGCTTTCGCCGCATGCATCTCGGTCAGTGCGCGGCGGTACTCCGCCGGGAACACCTTGACGAACTTCCGGCGCGCGGCCTCCCAGTCGTCGATGATCGCGAGCGCCAGCGTGCTGCCGGTGAAGCGCAGGTGCCGCTCGATCAGCTCGCGCACGAGCGTCTCGTCCGAACGCCCGGCGTGCGGCAGGCGCCCGTTGCCGGCGGCCGCGAGCTCGCGCTCGACCTTCGCCTGCTCGGCGTCGGGCAGCAACGGCTCCAGCGCGACCATCGCCTTGTTGCAGCGCTCTCCGAACGTCCCGCCTTCGTCATAGACGTAGGCGATGCCGCCGCTCATTCCCGCCGCGAAGTTGCGCCCGGTGGCCCCCAGCACGACGACGGTCCCGCCGGTCATGTATTCGCAGCCGTGATCTCCGGTGCCTTCGACAACCGCCGACGCGCCCGAATTGCGCACGCAGAACCGCTCGCCCGCCACGCCGCGGAAATACGCCTCGCCCGCGATGGCACCGTACATCACCGTGTTGCCGATGACGATGTTGGCCTCGGGCTTCGCGGGACACGCGGGATCCGGGTACACGACGATCCGGCCGCCCGACAGCCCCTTCCCCACGTAATCGTTGGTGGCGCCCTGCAGCTCGAACGTGATGCCGCGCGCGAGGAAGGCGCCGAAGCTCTGGCCCGCCACACCCTCGAACGCGACGTGAATCGTGTCGTCGGCAAGCCCGGCGTGGCCGTACTTCCTCGCCACGGCGCCCGACAGCATCGCGCCGACCGAGCGGTTCGCATTCCTTATCTTGTACGCGAGTCTCACGGGAGACTTCTTCTCGATGGCGGCGGCCGCCGCCGCGATCAGCTGGTGGTCGAGCGCGCCGGCAAGGCCGTGATCCTGCGTTTCGCACTGGCGTCGTGCCACCTCCGCCGGCATCTGCGGTTGATAGAAGATCCGCGAGAAGTCGAGCCCCCCGGCCTTCCAGTGATCGATGCCGCGCCGCATGTCGAGGAGATCGGAGCGGCCGATCAGATCCTCGAACTTCCGCACGCCGAGCTTCGCCATCAGCTCGCGCACTTCCTCGGCGACGAAGAAGAAATAGTTGACGACATGCTCGGGCTGTCCGGTGAACTTGCGGCGCAGCTCCGGATCCTGCGTCGCGATCCCGACCGGACACGTGTTGAGGTGACACTTCCGCATCATGATGCAGCCCTCGACGACCAGAGGTGCCGTCGAGAAGCCGAACTCGTCCGCACCGAGCATCGCGCCGATGACGACGTCGCGGCCGGTCTTCAGCTGGCCGTCGACCTGGACGGCGATGCGGCCGCGCAGGCGGTTCAGCACCAGCGTTTGCTGGGTCTCGGCCAAGCCCAGCTCCCACGGTGTGCCCGCGTGCTTGATCGACGATTCGGGCGAGGCTCCCGTGCCGCCGTCGTGGCCCGCGATCGTCACGTGGTCCGCTTTCGCTTTCGCGACGCCGGCGGCGACGGTGCCCACGCCGACCTCGGAGACGAGCTTCACGGAGATCGAGGCGCGTGAATTCGCGTTCTTGAGGTCGTGGATCAGTTGCGCCAGGTCCTCGATCGAATAGATGTCGTGGTGCGGCGGTGGCGAGATGAGGCCGACGCCGGGCACCGCGTAGCGAAGCTGCGCGATGTAGCCGGACACCTTGTGGCCCGGCAGCTGGCCGCCTTCGCCCGGCTTCGCACCCTGCGCGATCTTGATCTGCAGCTGGTCGGCGTTCACCAGATATTCGGCGGTCACGCCGAACCGGGCGGAGGCCACCTGCTTGATCTTGGAGCGAAGCGAGTCTCCCTCTTGCAGCGGGATGTCGCCGACGACGGCGGAGATCCGCGACTTCAACGTCTCGCCGGCCTTGACCAGCGGATAGCGCTGCGCATCCTCGCCGCCTTCGCCGGTGTTCGACTTGCCGCCGATGCGGTTCATAGCGACGGCCAGCGTCGCGTGCGCCTCCGTCGAGATCGAGCCCAGGCTCATCGCGCCGGTCGCGAAGCGCTTGACGATCTCGGCGGCCGGCTCGACGTCCTCGAGCGGAATGGACACGTGCGCAAACTTGAACTCGAACAAGCCGCGCAGCGTCAGCATGCGCTTCGACTGGTCGTTGATGAGCGCGGCGTATTCCCGGTAGGTCTGCGCGTTGCCGGTGCGAGCGGCGTGCTGCAGCTTCGCGATGGAATCCGGCGTCCACATGTGATCTTCGCCGCGCGTGCGGTAGAAGTACTCGCCGCCGGCGTCGAGCGCGTTGGCGAGCAGCGGATCATTGCCGAACGCCGCCTGGTGCAGCCGATACGCCTCCTCCGCGATCTCGAACAGGCCGATGCCCTCCACGTTGCTCGCGGTGCCGGTGAAATACTTGTCGATGAACTCCCGCTGCAGTCCGACGGCTTCGAAGATCTGGGCTCCGCAGTACGACTGGTACGTCGAGATCCCCATCTTCGACATCACCTTGTAGAGGCCCTTCGAAATCGCCTTGATGAAGCGCTTCGCCAATTCCTGCTCGGACGCGCGGGAATCGGCGTCCACGAGCGACGGCAGCGTCTCGAGCGCGAGGTACGGATGGATGGCCTCCGCGCCGTAGCCAGCGAGGAGCGCGAAATGATGCACCTCGCGCGCCGAGCCCGTCTCCACGACGAGGCCGGTGCTCGTGCGCAGCCCCTTGCGGACGAGGTGCTGGTGCACCGCCGCGGTGGCGAGCAGCGCGGGAATCGGCAGGAGGTCGGCGGACACCTTCCGATCGGACACGATCAGGATGTTGTAGCCGAGATGGATCGCGTCCTCCGCCGCCGCCGAGAGCGACGCGAGCGCCGCTTCCATGCCGTTCGCGCCCCACGCCGCGGGGTAGCAGATGTCGAGCTCGAAGGACTTGAACGCGCCGCCGGTGAAGAGCGCCGCGTGCCGGATCTTCTCCATCGCGCCGTTCGTCAGGATCGGCTGCTGCGCCTCGAGGCGCATCGGCAGGACCTCGGCATCCGCGGGCACGTCGACGGCGAGCAGGTTCGGCCGCGGTCCGATGAACGTGACGAGCGACATCACGAGCTCTTCGCGGATCGGATCGATCGCCGGGTTGGTGACCTGCGCGAACAGCTGCTTGAAGTAGCTGTAGAGAGTCTTCGGCCGGCGCGACAGCACCGGCAACGCGGCGTCGTTGCCCATCGAGCCGATCGCCTCCTCGCCGGAGCGCGCCATCGGCGCCAGGATGACCTTGAGGTCCTCCTGCGTGTAGCCGAATGCCTGCTGGCGGTCGATGAGCGGCACCTCGGTAGGCAGCGGCGGCGCGGGTTCCGGCAGGTCGTCGAGCGCGATCCGCGAGCGCTCGATCCACTGGCGGTACGGCTTCGCGGTCGCGAGCGTGCGCTTCAGTTCGGCGTCGTCGATGATGCGCCCCTGCTCGGTGTCGACGAGCAGCATCTTGCCGGGCTGCAGGCGCCACTTGGTGATGATCTTGCGCTCCGGGATGTCGAGCACGCCGACCTCGGAGGCCATCACGATGTAGTCGTCGTCGGTGACGACGAAGCGCGCCGGGCGGAGTCCGTTGCGGTCGAGCGTCGCGCCGATCTGCCGCCCATCGGTGAACGCCATCGCGGCGGGACCGTCCCACGGCTCCATCAGCGCGGCGTGGTATTCGTAGAAAGCGCGCCGGTCCTCGTCCATCAGCGGGTTGCCCGCCCAGGCCTCGGGGATCATCAGCATCATCGCGTGCGCGAGCGAATAGCCGCCCATCACGAGGAGCTCGAGCGCATTGTCGAACGACGCGGAGTCGGACTGCCCGTCGTAGATCAGCGGCCAGATCTTGTCGAGGTCCTCGCCGAGCACGCTGCTCGCGATGCCCTGCTGGCGCGCGCGGATCCAGTTGACGTTGCCGCGCAGCGTATTGATCTCGCCGTTGTGGCAGACGAGCCGGAACGGATGCGCGAGGTCCCACGTCGGAAACGTGTTGGTCGAGAACCGCTGATGCACCATCGCCAGCGCCGACACCATGGACTCGTCGTTGAGGTCGACGAAATACTCGCCCACCTGGTGCGCGAGCAGCATGCCCTTGTAGACGATGGTGCGCGACGACATCGACGTGACGTAGAACTCCTTGCCGTGACGAAGCTTCAGCGCCTGGATCGCATGGCCCGACTTCTTGCGGATGATGTAGAGCTTGCGCTCGAGCGCGTCCTCGTCCATCGCGGTCGATCCCCGCGCGATGAAGACCTGGCGGATGACCGGCTCGACGTCCTTCGTGCGCTCGGAGAGCCCGCCGCTGTTCGTCGGCACGTTGCGCCAGCCGAGCAGGATCTGACCCTCGCTCACCACCGCGCGCTCGATCTCCTGCTCGCACGCCATCCTGGAGGCCGGCTCCTTCGGCAGGAACACCATGCCGACGCCATACTGGCCGACCGCCGGGAGCGTGAGGCCCTGCGCGCCGCACGCCTTGCGCAGGAACCGGTCGGGAAGCTGGATCAGGATGCCCGCGCCGTCGCCTTGCAACGGATCCGCGCCCGTCGCGCCTCGGTGGGAGAGGTTCCGCAGGATCTGCAATGCCTGCGTTATGATGGCGTGCCGCTTCTGGCCCTTGATATGGGCGATGAAGCCGAGTCCGCACGCGTCGCGCTCGTGCGCGGGGTCGTACAGGCCCTGGCGCGGCGGCGGCCAGGACGGCGATCCTTCGGAGCGTTCTTGCACCATGACCTCACCGCTGCGACGTGCCGTCCGGGGCCCATTTTGGAGGCGCCGGTCGCGGCTTGCCCGGGACGGGCGAAACCTTCGTAGACTAGCAGCGATGCTGCAATGCGACAAGGCACCGGGAAGCGCAAGAGGCGAGGGGCGCAACAGGTTCCGACTCACGGTCAATTGGAACGAGCCAAAAGACTTGCGCCGGGGGCAAACTTAGGCTTTAATCTCAAGAGAATGGGCTAGATGCTTGTTGCTACACCCAAAACAGCACGGCCACCCCGCCCTCCTTAGGACAATATCATCGGGAATCCCATCATGACGGAAAACCGCCTCTTCGCCGGTTGGCTGAGATCGCTCACCGGCCTCGCCGCTGTCGCGGGAGTACTCGCCCTCAGCGCCTGCGGCGGCGGGAGCGGGGCGCCGAACAATGTCTTCAAGAGCGCGTTCACCGTTCTCCCCAGCACTGACGTCGTCGCCTATTCCGGCGTTCCGATGCTGCTCACGATCACCGGCGGAGCCGGCCCCTTCCAGGCATTTTCGTCCAATCCCGGCGTCCTTCCCGTCGCGCAGAACGTGCCGGGACGCACCATCTTGCTCCTCGCGAGCAATGTCGCCAGCGACGCCGACGTCGGCGTCAACATCACGGTACAGGACCTCGGGCCGCTTTCGCCCGCCGCCCCGTCACAGACGGTCGCCGTCACCGTGCGCGAGTCGGCGCTCGTCAATGGTTTCACGATCGTTCCGGCCCTCGCCGACTGCGGCACCTCGTTGTGTTCCGGCCAGACGGCTACGGCGCAGGTCACCTTGCGCGGGACACAGGGCGATCGGATTGCGGGACGCGCCATCCGGTTCGACGTCATCGGTACGGCCTATGCCATCGTCACCAACAACCCGGGGCAGCCGCTCGCGTCGTCGCTGACGGTGCCGACCGACGTCGCGGGGACCGCCGCCGTGATCATCAAGGCGAACGTCAACGCGCCGACGCAGGCCGCGCAGATGAGCGTCACCGACGTCGCGACAGGGCTGCAATTGGTAGGCAACTTCACGATCGTGCAGATCACCGATGGGACGGCGATCCTGACGGTCGTGCCGACGGACGCCACGATCAAGGGTCCGTTCAAGGGCTTTTGCACGACCGGGTTCGCCACCGACTATTACATCTATGGCGGCACGCCGCCCTACCGCGTCACGTCGACGTTCCCCACCGGGGTTACGCTTGTCAACCCGACCGTCAACACCAACGGCGGGTTCTTCGAGGCGATCACCAATGGCACGTGCCTCGATCCGCTGGTGTTTTCGATCCTCGACGCGACCGGTCGGCAGGTCACCACGCTGCTCCACAACGTCGAGGGAACCGAAGACGCGCCGACGCCGACGCCGCCCGCTGCTCTTGCGGTGTCGCCTACTACGGTAACGAATGAAGCGTGCACCGGGAAGACGTTCACATTTTTCGCGTTCGGCGGCACGCCGCCCTACAACGTGAGGCCTTCCTCGGGCACGGCTTCGCCGCAGACAGTTGCCACGGCCGGCGGTAACACCCTCATAAGCGGTTTGATTACGGGGAGCGGCGACACGACCATCCTGTTCCTCGACGCGAGCTCGCCGCAGAAGAGCGCCTCGGCGACCATCACGTGCAGCGCCGCACCAGCATTGTCTGCGGAGCCGCCGTCGGTCAGCGTGCCCGCGCCATCTGCGGGTCCCCCGGCGACGACGGGGTGCACCGGCAAGAGCTTCAGTTTCGTGGTGTTTGGCGGCACGCCGCCCTACACCGTCAGGCCGAGCAATGGCACGGCGGCGCCGTCGTCCATCGCGGCCAGCGGCGGCAGCACGACGATCACCGGCTTGGTTGCGGGTAGCGGACCGACGTCGGTCGTCATCTTCGATTCGAGCGTGCCGCAAAAGAGCTTCACCGCGACGATTACCTGCGGCTAAAGCGACGAGCGATTGCAGCATTGAAGACGGCGCCCGCGGGCGCCGTTTTCATCTATCGCGTCTTCGCCGATGGCCGCGACGAGGTCGTCCCGATTCGGAGCGCATTTAGGGCCCGTTCACACTATGGGCCCTAGTCCGCGAGCAAATTGCGGAGCACCGGCTCCTGGACGTCGGTGGTTATGAAAGCCTCCCCGAGCGAGCGCAGCAGCACGAACCGCATCGACCCCGCCACCACCTTCTTGTCCCGGCCCATCAGCGCGAGGTAACGGTCGGTCCCTAGGCGTGGCGCGGCGACCGGCAGGCCTGCACGTTCGAGCAGCCGGCGCAGGCGAAGGACATCGGCGCGGTCGATCGTGCCGAGGCGTTCCGACAGACGCGCCGCCAACACCATACCGGCGGCCACTGCTTCGCCGTGCAGCCACTCGCCGTAGCCCACGCCGGCCTCGATCGCGTGGCCGAACGTATGGCCGAAATTGAGCAACGCGCGCTCGCCGGCCTCGCGCTCGTCGGCCGCGACGATTTCCGCCTTGATCCGGCAGCTCGCGGTCACGGCATGAACGAGCGCATCGGGCTCGCGCGCGATCAGCCGCGACAGATTTTCCTCCAGCCACTCGAAGAAGGCGGGGCTCCTGATCGCGGCCGTCTTGATCACCTCGGCGAGGCCCGCGCAGAGCTCGCGGTCGGGCAACGTGCTCAGGCAATCGGTGTCGATCACGACCGCCCGGGGCTGGTGGAACGCGCCGATCATGTTCTTGCCGAGCGCATGATTGATGCCCGTCTTGCCGCCGACCGAGGAGTCGACCTGCGCGAGCAGCGTAGTCGGCACCTGCACGAACGGCATTCCACGCTGATAGATCGCGGCGGCAAAGCCGCCGACGTCGCCGACGACGCCGCCACCGAGCGCCACGAGCGTGGTCGATCGCTCCGCGTTGATCTCGAGGAGGCGCGTCAGCACGTCCTGCAGCGTAGGCCAGGATTTCGAGGCCTCTCCGTCGGGAACGACGATGGATTCGCTGGCGATGCCCGCCACCGACAGGCTCGCGCGCAAGGCCGAAAGCCAGTGCGCGGCAACGACCGGATTGGTCACGATGACCGCGCGCGGCTGCGGCAGGAGCGGCGATAGCAGCGCACCGGCGCGCGCGACGAGTCCGGAGCCGACGTGGATGTCGTAGCTCCTCTCGCCAAGCGCGACGCGGAGCACCGTCATGCCTGCCGCGGATCCGGGAGCGATGCCTCGAGCTGCCGCGTGAAGCGCGCAATTTCGTCGCGATTGGACTCGACGATCGTCGCGGCAACCTCCCGGTAGAGCGCATCGCGTACCGCGTAGAGCTCGGCGAGCCGGGCCATGGGGTCCGCAGCGTTGAGCAGCGGCCGGTGCCTGCTTCGCCGCGTGCGCTCGCGCAGCATTTCCGGCTGCGCATGCAGATAGATCACCGTACCATTCTGCTTCAGACGCTCACGGTTCGCGGGCCGGATTACGACGCCGCCGCCGGTGGCGAGCACCACATCGGACAGCAGGGTCAGCTCGGCCAGCACGGCCTCCTCGCGGTCGCGGAAGCTCGCTTCGCCCTCGATCTCGAAGATCGTCGGAATCGTCACGCCGAGCTTGCGCTCGAGCTCCGCATCCGCATCGACGAACGTCTTGCCGAGTCGCCGCGCGAGCTGCCGTCCGAGCGTCGACTTGCCGGCGCCCGGCAGTCCGACCAAGTAAAGATTGCCCCGATGCAAATGCACCCGCGCATTGTAGAGGATTCGCCATGGCCGGACGATCGCGCGGCCTTGGCGCCGGAGCTGCCGCGCGCCGTCCGGGCACGACCGGGTTCGCGCCGCCGCCGCATTCGTCGCGGCGAGCTATGAAGCGTCGATCACTTGATTGCGTTGATCGATTCCTTGATCACGCGCGGCGTGAGGAAGATGAGCAGCTCCTGCTTCTCGCTTGTGCGGTTGGTGGTCTTGAACAGATAGCCCAGCACCGGAACGTCGCCCAGGAACGGCACCTTGTCGACGGAGTTGTTCACCGTCTCCTCGTAGATGCCGCCGATCACCGCGGTGTCGCCGTTGTTCACCGAAATCTGCGTGGTCACGTTGCGCGTGTCGATCGAGGGCACCTGGAATCCGCCGCCCAGGTTGACCATCTGACCGACGGAGTCCTTCCGCACCTCGACCGTCATGATGATCCGGTTGTCCGGCGTGATCTGCGGGGTCACGCTCAGGCTCAGCACGGCCTTCTTGAACTGCACCGTGGCCGGATTGTTGGCGCTGCCCGGAGTGACGTAGGGGATTTCCGTACCCTGCTCGATGTGCGCCTTCTGGTTGTCGCCGGTGACCACGCGCGGGCTCGAGACCACCTTGCCTCGGTTATCGGATTCCAGCGCCGACAGCTCGAGGTTGATGAGGTTGCCGCTGCCGAGGTTGATCAACGTGAGCGCGAGGCTGCCCGCGGCGTTCAACACCGGCAGATTGACGTTGAGCTGCGGTGAATCCGAGTAGCCGGCATACGTGATTCCGGACGCGAGCTCGTAGGGAGTCTGGGTGCGGGTGTCGCGTGTCGCGTTCGGTCCCGGGGTCGCGACGACCGGCTGCGTGCTGAGACTGCCACCCTGTCCCACGGCGTATTTGTTGTTGATCCGGAACCCGGTCTGCGCGCCGAAGCGCACGCCCAGTTGCCGGCCGAACTTGTCGCTCGCGATCACGATACGCGCCTCGATCACCACCTGGCGGATCGCCGTGTCGATCTGGCGGATGATCTTCCGGATCTCCTCGAGATTCGACGGGATGTCCTGCACGAACAGGATGTTCGACCGCGGGTCAACCATGGCGACCCCGCGCTTCGAGATGAACGAACCCTGGCCGCCGGTCGTCGCGGTCTGGCCCGCCCCAGCGCCGAATTGCTGCTGGCGGTTGGTCGTGATCAGGTTGAGAAGGTCCTGCGCCCGGATGTAGTTCAACTGGAACGCCTCGGACACGAGCGGCTCGAGCTCGCTGATGTCCTTCTGGGCCTCGAGCTGCTGCTTCTCCTTGAGGGCGAGCTCCTCGCGCGGAGCGATCAGCACGACATTGCCGTTCTTGCGCATGTCGAGGCCCTTCGTCTGCATGATGATGTCGAGCGCCTGGTCCCACGGGATGTCCTTGAGGCGCAGCGTAAGGCTGCCGGTCACCGAGTCGCTGGTGATGATGTTGAGGCCGGTGAAATCGGCGATGACCTGCAGCACCGCCCGGACCTCGACGTTCTGGAAGTTGAGCGACAGCTTGTCGCCTTTGTAACCCTGGCGCGTGCCCTGCACGAGCTTGTTCGGGTCCTCGACCACCGGCTTGACCTCGAGGATGAACCGATTGTCCGTCTGATACGCCGAGTGCTCCCACAGTCCCTTGGGCTCGACGATCATCCGAGTGTTCGAGCCCTGGGTGAACGTGTCGACCGTCACGATCGGCGTGCCGAAATCCTGCACGTCGAGGCGGCGCTCGAGATTCTTCGGCAGCGACGTCTTGATGAAGTCGACGATCAGCGCCTTGCCCTGTTGCCGGATGTCGATGCCGGTCGCGGCGTCCGACAGGTCGATGACGATCCGCCCCTCGCCGTTCGGGCCGCGGCGGAAATCGACGTCGCGCAACGCGTGCTGCGTGTCGGCGGGGCGCGCTTCCGCGAACCGCTGAACCGTCTGCTGCTTGGCGTCGAGCTGGTCGCTCTGGTCGAACAGCGTCACCAGCACTGCGTTGCCCTCCACCTGCGTTTCGAACGTCTGCGGCCGGTTGAGATTGAACACGACGCGCGTCCGGCTGCCCGCCTGGACCACATTGACGCTACGCAGCGCGACGTCCTCGACGGCCTTCTGGTTGGTGCCGAGGCCGTTGACGGTGTCCATGAAGTCGAGGGCGATCCGCGGCGGCGTCGCGATGGCGAAGCCCGCCGGCGGATTGGCAGGAGGATTCTTCAGCGTGAACTTGACGATCGTCCGCCCGGAAGTCCCCCTCGACACCGTCATCGAATCGATGCTGTTGGCCGTCTGCGCGTACGCCACGCCGGAACCCAGAAGCGTCAACAGGGCCAAGAGCCACGCGCGCGCACCGCGGGCCGTTCGCGCCCCGGTCACGACGTTGTCAAGGAAAACGAACGCGCTCATTTTTTTCGCTCCTGTGTCTTCGTGTCCGCCTGGATCAGCTGCAGCGTCCCTGTCCGCTCGGTCCAATCGCCGCTGCCGTCCTGCACGAGCTCCTTCAGGCGGATCTCGCTCTCGTTGATGCCGAGGATCACGCCGAAGTTCTGCCCGAGGTAATTGCCGGTGGTCACCTGATACACGTCCTTGTCGGGCGTGCGCACCAGCGCGTACGTCGTCTTGCCCTGCGCCAGCGTTCCCACCATGTTCAGCGACTCCAGCGGGTAGGCCTCCAGCGGCTCGCGGCGACGCGTGAGGTCGGGCGCGAGCTTGCTGCCGCCCTTGGTGGGCTCGATCTTGCGCGGCTTGAAGGGGTCCGGAAGGTCGAAAGCGTTGTACGCGAACGGCTCGTACGGCTTGATCTGCGGCAGCGGATCGACCCTGCCCCGCGCGCCCTTGCCCTGGTCGGCCATCCATGCGCGAAGATCCTGGTGGCTCTCGCCCCCGCAACCCGCGAGCAGCACGCACGCACCCAGCGACAAGGCAACCCAGCGCCTCATTTCTTCGCCTTGTCCTTGGCGTCCTTGGCCGCCTTGCGTTGCTTGCTGAGCTCTTCCTCGTCCAGGTACCGGAACGTCTTGGCGACGGCATCGAGCGTCAGCACGCCCTTGTCGTTGGTGATCACGACGTCGTTCAGCGTGACGATCCGCGGCAGCTGCGCGACGTCACTCGCGAAAGCGCCCATGTCATGGTAGTTGCCGGTGATCTTCACGGAGATCGGCAGCTCGGCGTAGAAGTCGGCCATCCGTTCCTGAGCGGCCGGCTTGAACAGCTCGAACTGCAGGCCGCGGCCGAGGCCCGCCTGGTTGATGTCCGTGAGAAGCGCGTCCATCTCCGCCTTGTTGGGGAGCTGCTTCAGGAGCGCGCCGAACGACTGCTCGATCTCCTTCAGCTGCTGCACGTAGATGTCGTAGTTGATCGCCTTGGCCTTCTTGGTGGCGTATTGCTCCTTGAGCTTGACCTCCTCCTGCTGCGAGCGGTCGAGCGCGTCGTACTGGTCCTTCCAGACGAGCGCGCCACCGGCCGCGACGATCACGATCAGGAGGAAAAAAAGCAGCGCCGCCCTGGGCAGGGCGGGCCAGTTGCCGACCTCCTTGATGTTCAGCCGGCGGATTTCGTCGAGCGTCATGTGTCTTTCGGGCTTTTGGCTTTGCCGGGCGGGGCCGCCGGCGCGGTGGGAGCGGGCGCCGGAGCGGCTCGGGCGGCCGGAGCTGCTGCCTTGGTCTCGTCGGGCGGCGCGACCCGCTTGATCTGGACGTTGAGCGTGAACTCGTTGACCCGCAGGTCCTTTGCGACCGGCGACTGGACCGACTTGATCTCGACCAGCTCCGGCGACGTGAGCCATGGAGACGAGTCGATGTTGCGCATCAGGGTAGAAACCCGCGCGCTCGACTGCGCGTAACCCACCAGCTGAATCTTGGGCCCCGTCTGCTTCAGCGATTTCAGGTAGATGCCGTCCGGCAGCTGGCGCACCATCTGGTCGAGCACGTGCACGGCTTCGGTCCGGTTCGACTGCAACGTCTCGACCACCTGCTTCCGGGCGAGCAGCGCCTGCGTCTGCTCCCGCAGCTTGTCGATCTCCTTGATCTGCTCGTCGAGCTTCCCGATTTCGGCCTTGAGGAGGTTGTTCCGACTTTCCTGGATCTCGATCTGGGCTCCGAGGATCACCCAGCCCAGCGCGACCAGCGCGAGGCCGAGGATGCTGAGGCCGATCGACAGCGAAACGAACTGCCGCTGGCGAGCCTGCCGCTTCTGCTCGCGGTGCGGCAGCAGGTTGATGCGGATCATTCGAAGCTCCGCAGCGCGAGGCCGCAGGCGATCATCAGGAGCGGGGCATCCTGCGCGAGCTGCCGCGGGCGGATGCGATCGGAGGTCGCCATGTTGGCGAACGGGTTGGCGATGACCGTCGTAACCCCGGCCCGCTTCGCGACGAGCTCGTCGATGCCGGGCAGGAGCGCGCAGCCGCCCGCCAGCACGATCTGGTCGACCTGGTTGTAGGACGTCGACGTGAAGAAGAACTGGAGCGCCCGCGTGACCTCGAGGGCCAGCGTTTCCATGAACGGTTGCAGCACGTCGGTGTCGTAGTTCTCCGGGAGTCCCTGGCTTTTCTTGGCGGACTCGGCCTCGTCGGGCGTCAGGTTGAACGCCCGCTGGACGTCGTGCGTCAGCTGGTTGCCGCCGAAAGCCTGGTCTCGGGAGAACAGAAACTGGTTGTTGCGCAGCACGTAGAAGTGCGTCACGTGGGCGCCGATGTCGACCAGGGCGATGTTCTGGTCGCGCCCGCTGGCGGGCAGCGTCGGGGAGATGAGCTCGAACGCCTGCTGCATCGCGTAGGACTCGACGTCCATTACCCGTGGCTTGAGGCCCGCCGCCTCGGCCGCCGCGACCCGGTCCTCGACCTTCTCCTTGCGGGAGGCCGCGATCAGCACCTCGGACTCCTCGGGATTGTTCGGCGCGGGGCCGATCGTCTGGAAGTCGAGGTTGACCTCGTCGAGCGCGAACGGGATGTACTGGTTGGCTTCCGCCTCGACCATGAGCTCGAGCTCTTCCTCCCGCTGGCCGGAGGGAACGATGATCTTCTTGGTGATCACCATCGCGGCCGGCAGGGCGAGCGCGACGTTCTTGTGCCGGCTGCCGAGCCGCTTGTGGGCCCGCTTGAGCGCGTCGGACACGAGATCGAGGTTGGCGATGTTGCCGTCGGTGACGACGTCTCGCACCAGAGGCTCGATGGCGTAGCGCTCGAGGCGGTAGGCGCCCTTGCCCGCTTCGGCGAGCTCGACCAGCTTGATCGCGGTCGAACTGATATCGACGCCGATCAGCGCCGGATACTTCGTCTTGAACGCGTCCAGGACGGAATTGAGTTTATCTGCGAGCATGGCTGCCTTGGGGCCAGCGCTACGGCCAATGCTGATAATCTACATTAAAGATTGGCAGCAAGTATGAAGGTTGTCAAATTGTTTTCCTTCCGGGCATACCTTTGTTGTAAGCCCGCCTATAATCCCCGATTCACCCCTCCCAACGGGTAAGTTATATTCCCCCATGCTAAGGCGGTGGCTGCTCTACGTCGCGTCCGTCCTCCTGGGCCTTTCCCTCGTCGGGGGCCTGCTCGGGGCGTTCGTGCTGGCGCTACTTTATCCGACGCTTCCGTCGCTCGAAAGCCTGACCGACTACCACCCCAAGATTCCGTTGCGGGTAGTGTCAGCGGAAGGTGACATCCTGGGTGAGTTCGGCGAGGAGCGGCGCGCGGTCGTCGCGATCCGCGACGTGCCGGACGTGATGATAAACGCCATCCTGGCGGCGGAGGACGAGCGGTTCTACTCGCACGGTGGGGTGGACTACATCAGCGTAATGCGCGCCGCCGCGACCAACCTCGCCTCGGGGACGCAGCAGGGGGCCGGGACGATCACGATGCAGGTCGCCCGCAACTTCTTCCTCACGCGCGAGAAGACCATCACCCGGAAACTGCGCGAGGTGCTCCTCGCCTGGAAGATCGAGGCCAACCTCTCCAAGGACGAGATCCTCGAGCTCTACGTCAACCAGATCTTCCTCGGCCAGCGGGCCTACGGGTTCGCGGCGGCGTCCCAGATCTACTTCGGCAAGGCACTCAGGGATCTCACGCCGGCCGAGGCGGCGATGCTCGCCGGCTTGCCTAAAGCCCCGTCGGCCTACAACCCGGTCAGCAATCCCAAACGTGCCAAAAGCCGCCAATTGTATGTACTTAAGCGAATGCACGATCTGAAGTACATCAGTCCCGAGCAATTCCGCGACGCACAAACGGCGCCGCTGGCGGTCCGGCAGGGCCTGCGGGAAGCGCTGCCCACCCACGGCGAGTTCGTCGCCGAAATGGCCCGGCAGGTCGTGTTCGACGCCTACGGCGAGGATGCCTACACGAAGGGCCTGACCGTGCAGACGACAATCCGCAAGGCCGACCAGGAGGCGGCCTATGCTGCGGTGCGGCGAGGCGTGATCGAGTATGACCACCGACATGGCTACCGGGGGCCGGAGACCTATATTCGTCTTCCCGAGGACGCCGCGGAGCGCGACGCGGCGCTGGAGCATCTCTTCGCCGAGACGAACGACGGCGACGCTCTCGTCCCTGCGGTCGTCACGGGCGCCTCGGCGACCGAGGTGAAGGCCGTGCTCGCCGACGGCGAGGTTGCGGAAATCACCGGCGACGGCCTCAAGTTCGCGGCCCGGGCCCTCACCGACAAGGCGCCCGCCACGAGCCGGATCCGGGCGGGCGCGGTCATCCGCCTCGGGCGGGACGCCAAGGGACGGTGGGAGATCACGCAGCTGCCGCAGGCGGAATCCGCGTTCGTCTCCGTGCGGCCGCAGGACGGCGCCATCCTGTCGCTCGTCGGCGGCTGGAGCTTCGAGCGCAACAAGTTCAACCACGCGACGCAGGCGCAGCGCCAGCCCGGCTCGGCGTTCAAGCCGTTCATCTACTCGGCGGCACTGGAGAAGGGATTCACCCCCGCGACCATCGTCAACGACGCCCCGTTCTTCGTCCCCGCCGCGCAGACCGGCAGCGAAGACTGGGAGCCCAAGAACTACGACGGCAAGTTCGAGGGGCCGATGCGCATCCGCGCCGCCCTCGCCAAGTCCAAGAACCTGGTCACCGTCCGCGTGCTGCAGGCGATCGGGCCGCAGTACGCGCAGGACTACATCAGCCGCTTCGGCTTCGACCCGAAACTCCACCCGCCGTACCTGACGATGGGCCTCGGCGCGGGTTCGGCGACGCCGATGCAGATGGTGACGGCCTATTCGGTCTTCGCCAATGGCGGGTACCGGATCGCGCCCTATCTCATCAGCCGGATCATCGATGCCAGGGGCAACGTGCTCTCCGAGGCCAAGCCCGTCGAGGCGGGCGGCACGGCCGAGCGCGCGATCGACCCGCGCAACGCGTGGATCATGACGTCGTTACTGAAGGACGTCGTGCGCGTCGGCACCGCGACGCGCGCGCTGTCGCTCAACCGCAACGACCTCGCCGGCAAGACCGGCACGACCAACGAGAACGTGGACGCGTGGTTCTGCGGCTACAACGGGGACCTGGTCGCGGTGGCCTGGATCGGCTTCGATCAGCCGAGGACGCTCGGCGCCAACGAGACGGGGGCGGCCGCGGCGCTGCCGATCTGGATCTCGTACATGGCGAAAGCTCTGAAGGGTGCGCCCGTGGCCAACCGCCCGATGCCCGAAGGCATCCTCGCGCTCACGATCAATGCCGAAACCGGCCTGCGCGACGACGTCGGCGGCATCACCGAGTACTTCCTCGCCGAGTTTCCGCCGCGCCGCCGGGACGACAGCTTCGTTCCCGGCAAGTCCGGCAAGGACATTCGCGACCAGCTCTTCTAGGACGGAGCCTTCGATGCCGGCCGGGCGCCCTTCCTCCCGCAGGGACAGTCTCGGCGCGAAACGCGATCGCCTCCGGATCGCCCAGGTCGCGGCCCGGCTCATCGCCGAGCACGGGCTCACGGACTGGACGCTCGCCAAACGGAAGGCGGTTCGGCAGCTCCTCCTGCCGGACTCGACGGCATTGCCGTCGAACGACGAAATCGAAGCCGCGCTGACCGATCACCAAGCGCTGTTCGGGGGCGAAGCGCATGTCGCCGCGCTGCACCGGCAACGGGTCGAGGCTCTTTCGTGGATGCGCCGTCTCGCGGCGTGGGACCCGGTGCTCGTCGGCGGCGTCGCCGCGGGCTGGGCGACCGAGCACAGCGAGGCGCGCCTGGAGGTCGCCGCCGACGACCCGAAGGCCGTGGAAATCGAGCTCGCCGGACACGGCGTCACCTACGGGGCGCTGCCGCCGCGCGAGGGCGATGCGACGACGGTGCTTCGCATCGAATCGAAAGGAGTGGCGATCCGGCTCTCGATCGTCACGCCCATTCAGCGGCGCAACCGGTCGCGCAAGGCCGACGAGCCCCGGCTCACCGCCGACGCCCTCGCCATCCTCGTCGCCGCCGGAAACTCAGCGTGACGCGAGCCAGGCCGCGGCGGTCAGCGCGAAGTACGTGAGGATCGCGTCGGCGCCCGCCCGCTTCATCGCGGTCAGCGTTTCCAGCACGCACGCGCGCTCGTCGAGCCATCCGTTGCGCACCGCGGCCATCAGCATCGCGTATTCGCCCGACACCTGGTACACCGCCGTCGGCGCGGCGAACGCGTCCTTCACCCTTCGCACGATGTCGAGGTAGGGAAGGCCCGGCTTGACCATCACCATGTCGGCCCCCTCCGACAGGTCGAGCCAGACTTCGCGCAGCGCCTCGTCCGAATTCGCCGGATCCATCTGGTACGTGTACTTGCTGCCGCCGCCAAGATTGCCGGCGGAGCCGACCGCGTCGCGAAACGGCCCGTAGAAGGACGACGCGTACTTGGCCGCATAGGCCATGATCCTCGTCCGGTCGCGCCCTTGCGCATCGAGCGCGCGGCGGATCGCGCCGATGCGGCCGTCCATCATGTCCGACGGCGCGACCATGTCGGCGCCCGCCTCCGCGTGGCACAACGCCTGCCGCACGAGCGCCGCCACAGTATCGTCGTTCACGACGTAACCGGTGGCGTCGATGAGCCCGTCCTGACCGTGACTGGTGTAGGGGTCGAGCGCCACGTCCGTGATGACGCCGAGATCGGGAAAGCTGGACTTGAGCGCCCGCACCGCCCGGGGGACGAGGCCGTCGGGATTCCACGCCTCCGCGCCATCCGGCGTCTTGAGCTCGCTCCCGATCACCGGAAAGAGCGCGAGCGCCGGCACCGACAGCTCGACGCAGCGTTCCGCCTCCCGCAACAGCAGGTCGACCGACTTGCGCGAAACCCCGGGCAGCGAGGCGACCGGCTCCTCGCGCTTCGAACCGTCCAGCACGAAGACGGGATAGATGAGATCGTCGGCCGTGAGCCGGTTCTCGCGCACGAGACGGCGCGAAAATTCGTCGCGCCGCATCCGGCGCATGCGACGGGCTGGAAACTCGCCTGCGAAATCGAAACTCATGTCGGAACTCCTCCCGGGGTCCATTGTCTACCACGGCAGACGGCAACGTCTCCCGCTTCCCTCCCTGAGCGGGTGCCCTCGGTCGTGATCAATCCTATCGAGGGTATTTCGGGCCTCGCGCCATTCCCCTTGGACGCGAGGCCTTTTCTTTGCGGCCGGCGCCTGCCTGCCGCGTTCCGCCGGATTCCGATTCGCCCAGCCAGTTCGCGAGCAATGCCTCCGCCGTCTCGATCCCGAGGCGGCGCGTCGCCGAGAACGGCACGATCGTCACCTGCGCCGCATGCAGCGGAAAGGCCGCGGCGACATCCCGCTCGATCCCGCGCTTCGCATCGCGTTGCGCCGCCGCCGCGAATTTGTCCATCTTGGTAGCAAGGAGAAGGACGGGCCGTCCGCTGGTCAGATAACCGGACAGCAAGGCAACGTCGAGCTCGCCGATCCCGTGGCGCGCGTCGACGACCAGGACGAGCCCGACGAGCGACTGGCGGGTGGCGAGATAGCGCGCGAGAAACGATTGCCAGTGCCGCTTCAGCGGCTGGGGCACGGCGGCGTAGCCGTAGCCCGGCAGGTCGGCCACGAACGCCCCGCCGCGCAACCGGAAGAAATTGATCTGCTGCGTGCGGCCGGGCGTCTTGCTGGTGAAAGCGAGGCGCGTCCGGTTGGCGAGCGCATTGATCGCGCTCGATTTTCCGGCGTTGGAACGGCCGGCGAACGCGATCTCGGGCGAGGTAGGCGGCGGCAGCTGGTCGTCGCTCGCGACACCCGCCACGAATTCGGCCTGCTGGAGCGGATGCTTCACCGCGCGCCTCCCGTACGAAGCGCAGGGCGCGGTCCGGTTTTGGTCGGACTGCGCGATTCCGTTACAATGCGTTGTTTTTGCACCATGGATTCGGCGTTGCGCGGGCGAGACAATCGGAGTCGCCGCCGGGAAGCCCGCCGCTGCCTTCGAGGAGTCACCCGATGAGACGCACTTTGCTGCTGGCGGCGCTTGCCGGCACGCTGGTGGCGCCTGCCGCCTCGGCGCAGGCACCGGCCGGCAAGCCCGACCTGGAGCGGGCCAAGACGATCGCCAAAGAGGTTTGCGCCGCCTGCCACGGCGCCGACGGCAACAGCCCGACGCCCGTGAATCCGATCATCGCCGGACAGCCGGCCGAGTATATCACCCTGCAACTTTCGCACTTCAAGTCGGGGCTGCGCGTCAATCCGGTGATGCAGTCGATGGCCGCCACGCTGCAGCCCGACGAGATGAAGGCGCTCGGCGTGTATTTCTCGCAGCAGAAGCCGAAGGGGCTCACGGCCAAGGACCCGGCACTCGTCACGGCAGGCCAGAAGCTCTTCCGCGGCGGCGACAGCGCGACGGGGCTGCCGGCCTGCGCCGCCTGTCATGCGCCGAACGGAGCGGGCCTCGCGAAAAACTATCCGCGCCTCGCGGGGCAGTACGCGGACTACACCTACGCGCAGCTCAAGGCGTTCAAGGCCGGCGAGCGGGGCGCCGACAAGGACGGCAAGGACAGCAACGGCATGATCATGGGCGCGGTCGCCGGACGGATGACGGATGCGCAGATGAAAGCCGTCGCCGAATACTCGTCCGGATTGCGCTAGCGCCCCGCCGGTCACGCATCGGCGCATCGGGTCCGAACCCGCGCCGCCAGACGAGCCCCCGTTCGATGCCGCATCCGCGCATTTCCGCGCTCAACGTCTACCCCGTCAAGAGTTGCGCCGGCATGGGCCTCACCGAGGCGCGCGTCGGTGTGCGCGGCCTCGCCGTGACGACGCCGGCGGGCCACGCGGGCGATCGGGAGTGGATGGTGGTCGATCCTGACGGGACCTTCGTCACGCAACGCGAGTACCCGCGGCTCGCGCTCGTCGGCACGAGCGTCGAATCCGGTGCGCTCGTCCTCACCGCCGCCGGCAAGACGCCGCTGCCGGTGTCGCTCGATGCGCACCGCATCGAAACGCGCGAGGTCGTAGTGTGGAAGAGCCGCGTTGCCGCGTTCGACGAGGGCGACGCCGCCGCCCGCTGGCTGTCGTCCGTGCTCGGCGCCGACGTCCGGCTCGTTCGCTTCGACCCCTCGCACGAGCGCCTGTGCAATCCGGTGTTCGCGGGTGACTCGGGCGCGCACACGGCGTTCGCGGACGGCTATCCGGTGCTCGTGATCGGAGAAGCGTCGCTCGCCGAGCTCAACGGACGGCTCGCGGCCCGTGGAACGCCGGCCCTGCCGATGAACCGATTCCGTCCGAACATCGTCCTTTCGGGTCTCGAGCCGTTCGACGAGGACCACTTCGACGTGCTCGTCGCCAGCGGCGTGACGATGAAGCTCGTCAAGCCGTG
This sequence comes from uncultured beta proteobacterium, assembly GCA_963724545.1. GTDB lineage: Bacteria > Pseudomonadota > Gammaproteobacteria > Burkholderiales > Casimicrobiaceae > CAIWHR01. The sequence goes on along the minus strand of CAVRVC010000007.1, from coordinate 107,279 downwards.
CACGCGCTGCCGGATAACCACCACCGATCAGCGCTCCGCGGCAGTGGGCGCCGAACCTCTGGAAACGTTGGGCGGCTACCGGATGAACGAGCGGCTGGGCGGCGTCGCGTTCGGCATGAACGCGATCGTCGTCGGCGGCGCGGGCCGCGCGCTGTCCGTGGGCATGGACGTCGGGGCTTCGTTCGCGTTCTGACGGCGCCGCGTGCGGCCCGCGCTCATCGTGAATGCCGGCGCCCGACCGGCGATCACGATGGCGGCGGTCCGGCTTCGCTCGCGAGGCAGGCCGCGAGGTCCTCCCGCCAATCCGGCAGCGCGAAGCCGAATGTCCGCTCGAAGCGCGCGGTGGCGAGAACCCCATACGTCGGCCGGCGCGCCGGCGTCGGATAGTCGGCCGTCGCGATGGGCACGAGCTTCGGGTGCGAAACCTCGCCGAGGACTGCGCGCGCGAAGTCGAACCAGCTCGCCTGCCCGCGGCACGACAGGTGATACAACCCCGTGCGCTCGACGAGCGCCGGCAGTCCCGCGCCGACGATTCGCGCCGTCGCCGCCGCGAGCGTTCGGCTCCAGTTGGGCACGCCGACCTGATCGGACACCACAGTCAGCGCGTCACGCTCGGCCGCGAGCCTCCTGATCGTCAGCAGGAAATTCCGGCCGCGCAGCCCGTACACCCAGCTCGTGCGCAGCACGAGCGCGTGCGCGCCGACGGCCGCGATCGCCCGCTCGCCGTCGAGCTTGCTCGCGCCATAGACGTTCTGCGGCGCCGCGGGCGCATCCTCCGGATAGGGGGACGTGCGCGCACCGTCGAACACGTAATCGGTTGAAAAATGGATGAGCACGGCGGCCAGGCGCTTCGCTTCTTCCGCGAGCACGCCCGGCGCGCGCGCGTTGACCGCTCGCGCCTGCTCCGGCTCGGACTCCGCCTTGTCGACGGCCGTGTACGCGCCGGCGTTCACGATGAGCGCGGGCCGTACGCGGCGCACGGCGGCGATGATCGCGCCGGCATCGGACAGGTCGAGCTGCGCGCGGTCCATGGCGACGACGCCACCGACGGGAGCAAGGAGACGCGCGAGCTCGAAGCCGATCTGGCCCTGCGCGCCGGTCACGAGAATCGTCGGCTGCGGCATGCGAGGCCGCTACGCGTAGAGGTCAGCCGCAGCGAGCGGGATCCCGGCGGCGTCCTTCGGCGTCAGGATCGGAGGCACGGACAGCGGCCACGCGATCCCGAGCGCGGGATCGTTCCACAGGAGCGTGCGTTCGTGCTCCGGATACCAGTAATCGGTGGTCTTGTAGAGGAACTCCGCCTGCTCGGACAGCGTGAGAAACCCGTGCGCGAAGCCGGGCGGAACCCACAGCATCTTCCGGTTCTGCGCCGACAGCGTCACGCCGAGCGAGCGGCCGAACGTCGGCGAGCTGCGCCGCAGGTCGACGACGACGTCGAAGACCTCGCCGAGGACGACGCGCACGAGCTTGCCCTGCGCATGCCGGACCTGATAGTGGAGGCCGCGCAGCACGCCGCGCCGCGAGCCCGAGTGATTGTCCTGCACGAACGTCGCGGCAAGGCCTGCGGCCGCGAAGTCGCGCGCGTTCCAGCTTTCGAGGAAGAAGCCGCGCTCGTCGCCGAACGTGCGCGGCAGGACGAGCTTGACGTCGGCGAGCGCGGTCGCGACGACGTTCATCGGATCTTCGGCTCGCGCAGCAGCGCGAGCAGGTACTGCCCGTAGCTGTTCTTCGCCATCGCCCGGCCGAGGCGCTCCACGCCGGCGGCGTCGATGTAGCCCAGGCGATACGCGATCTCCTCGGGGCAGGCGATCTTGAGCCCCTGTCGCCGCTCGATCGTCGCGATGTACTGGCCGGCCTCGAGCAGCGATTCGTGCGTGCCGGTGTCGAGCCAGGCCATGCCGCGCCCCATCACCTCGCAGCCGAGCGTGCCGCGCGCGAGGTAGGCCCTGTTGACGTCGGTGATCTCGAGCTCGTTCCGCGCGGAAGGCTTCAGGTCCGCCGCGATGTCGAGCACGAGGTTGTCGTAGAAATAGAGGCCCGTGACCGCGTAGCGCGACTTCGGCTGCTTCGGCTTTTCCTCGAGGCTCAGCACGCGGCCGGAGGCATCGAACTCGACCACGCCGTAGCGCTCCGGGTCGGCGACCGGATAGGCGAACACCGTCGCTCCGTCCGGGCGCTCGCCCGCCCGCCGGAGCTGCACCGAGAAATCGTGGCCGTAGAAGATGTTGTCGCCAAGCACCAGCGCGGAGGTATCCCGCCCGACGAAGCTCGCGACCGATGATGAAGGCCTGCGCGAGACCCTCGGGCGCGGGCTGCACGGCGTAGGAAAGCGCGAGGCCCCATTGCCCGCCGTCGCCGAGGAGCTGCGCGAAGCGCGGCGTGTCCTCCGGTGTGGAGATGAGCAGGATGTCGCGGATGCCGGCCAGCATCAGCGTGGACAGCGGGTAATAGATCATCGGCTTGTCGTACACCGGCAAGAGCTGCTTCGACACCGACATGCGTCACCGGATAGAGCCGCGTGCCGGAGCCGCCGGCCAGGATGATGCCCTTGCGCGCCGTCATGTTTGTGCCCCCACGCTTGCGGCTGTCGCCGCTGCGCTGCCCCCCGGGGGGGCGCGGTTCGCGCCTTGGGACGGCCCGGCGGCGCGAACGTCTGCCCCCACGCGTGCGGTCGCTGCGCGGCCCCTCGTCGCCTGGTTCGGGCTCATGCGGTTCCGGCGGCGTAGTTGAGCGAGATCCATTTGTGATATTCGCCGCTCGTCACCGCGGCGAGCCACTCGCCGTTGTCGAGGTACCAGCGCGCCGTCTTCCGCATTCCGGTGTCGAACGATTCCGCGGGCGCCCACGCAAGGTCGCGGCGGATCGCGCCGGCATCGATCGCGTAGCGGCGGTCGTGCCCGGGACGGTCCTTGACGAAGGTCACGAGCTTCGCGTACTCGCGACCCGGCGCGAGCTCGCTCAGGACCCTGCAGATCGTGCCGACCACGTCGAGATTGGCCATTTCCGCGTTGCCGCCGACATTGTACGTGGCGCCCGGCACGGCACCGGCCAGTACCGCGCGGATCGCCGCGCAATGGTCGCCGACGTAGAGCCAGTCGCGCACGTTCCGGCCGTCGCCGTACACGGGCAGCGGCTTGCCCGCGACCGCATTGACGATCATCAGCGGAATGAGCTTTTCCGGAAATTGGCGCGGGCCGTAGTTGTTCGAGCAGTTGGTCGTCAGCGTCGGCAATCCGTACGTGTGGTGATAGGCGCGCACCAGATGGTCGGCCGAGGCCTTCGACGCGGAGTACGGACTGTTCGGCGCGTAGGGGCTTCGCTCGGTGAAAGGCGGATCGTCCGGGCCGAGCGAGCCATAGACTTCGTCGGTCGAAACGTGCAGAAAGCGGAACGTCCGGCGCGCCTCGTCCGGCGCCGCCGCCCAGAAAGCGCGCGCCGCCTCGAGCAGATGGAACGTGCCGACGACGTTCGTCTCGACGAAAGCCTCCGGACCGTGGATCGACCGGTCGACGTGGCTCTCCGCCGCGAAATTCACGATCGCGCGCGGCCGGTGCTGCGCGAGCAGCGCGTCCGACTGCGCCCGGTCGCCGATGTCGCCGCGCACGAAGATGTGCCGCGCATCGCCGCGCAGCGTCGCGAGGCTGCCGAGATTGCCCGCGTACGTGAGCTTGTCGAGATTGACGACCGGCTCGCCCGCATTCTCGAGCCAGTCGAGCACGAAGTTGGCGCCGATAAAGCCGGCCCCGCCGGTAACGAGGATCACGCGTAGTACTCCCGATACCACGCGACGAAGCGCGCGAGCCCGTCGGCGAGCGACGTGCGCGGCGCGAACCCGGTCAACGCGGCGAGACGATCGATCGCGGCGAAAGTCGCCGGGACGTCACCCGGCTGCATCGGCATGTATTCCCGTATCGCGGCCCGGCCGAGCAGCCGCTCGAGCGTGGCAATGAACGTCTCGAGCGCGACGGCCTCGTGATTGCCGATGTTGTAGATCGCGTACGGTGCGCCTCCATCGGCGGCCGCAGGCGGGCGGTCGATCACCCGCACGACGCCTTCCACGATGTCGTCCACGTAGGTGAAATCCCGGCGCATCTTCCCGTCGTTGAACACCCGGATCGGCAAGCCCGCGAGAATGGCCTTCGTGAACACCATCGGCGCCATGTCGGGACGGCCCCATGGCCCGTATACCGTGAAGAAGCGAAGTCCCGTCGTCGGCAGCCGGTACAGATGACTGTAGCTGTGGGCGATCAGCTCGTTCGCCTTCTTCGTCGCGGCGTAGAGGCTGACCGGACGGTCGACGTTCTGGTCCTCGTGAAACGGCAACGCGTGGTTCGCGCCGTACACGCTGGAGCTCGACGCATAGACGAAATGGCCGACGCCGCCGTGCCGGGCGCCCTCGATCACGTGCCCGAATGCGGTGAGATTGTTGGCGAAATACGCGCCGGGGTTGACGAGCGAATACCGCACACCCGGCTGCGCCGCGAGGTGCACCACCGTACCGAAGGCGCCGTCGCGAAAGAGCGCCTGCGTGGCGTGCGGTTCCGCGAGATCGATCCGGACGAAACGGAATTCCGCGTGAGCGGCGAGCCGCGCGAGGCGCGCCTCCTTCAGCGCAACGTCGTAATAGGGGTCGAGGTTGTCGACGCCGGTCACGCGCCGGCCGAGCGCCAGCAGCGCGAGCACCGTGTGCATGCCGATGAAGCCCGCGCATCCCGTGACGAGGACGCGCGCGTCCCGGTCGGTGGTCATCGCATCGCCCATGGCACACCCGAGGCCATTGCCTTCGTCGCGTGCTCCCCGCCGCGGCGCCCTGCGGCGCGTTCCACGGTATCATCGCAGCCAAGGTCGAACATGTGCGCATTCTACGGGAGATGTGCCGCGCCGAGAGCACGGCGATGAGCGCGATCCTGGTCGTCCGTCCATCGTCGCTGGGTGACATCGTGCACGCGTTGACCCTCGTCGCGGACGTGCGCGCGCACCGACCCGAGCTCGCCATCGACTGGGTGGGAGAGGCCGGATTCGTTCCGCTGCTCGAGCTTCATCCCGGACTGCGGCGCATCGTTCCCATTGCGTTGCGACAATGGCGGCATCACCCTTTCGCGCGATCGACGTGGCGCGAATTCGCGGCGTTCCGTCGGGCGGTGCGCCGCGAAGAGTACCTGGCCGTGCTCGACCTGCAGGAGCAGATCAAAGGTGCGCTGATCGCGCGCATGGCGCGCGGCGAACGGCATGGCCCGGACCGCGCGAGCATCCGCGAGCCCGTTGCTTCGCTCTTGCACGATGCGCATCATGCCATCGACCGCCGCCAGCACTTCATCGTTCGTTGCCGCGAGCTCGCGGGGGCAGCGCTCGGCTACCGGGTCGAGGGGCCGCCGCGTTTCGGCCTGGTGCCGACTCCGCCCCCTGCGGGAACCGTGCCGGATCGTCCGTTCGTCGTATTCTTTCACGGCACGTCGCGGGCGGACAAGCTGTGGCCCGACGCGCACTGGCGGCGACTCACGGAATCGTTTGGGGCGAACGGCTACCCGGTGCTCCTGCCATGGGGGAGCGACGAGGAAAGACTGCGCAGCGGACGTTACGCGGCCGGCGTGTCTCACGCACACGTTCCGCCGCCACCGCGGGCGAGCCTGCCGGCGCTCGCGGGTCTGCTCGCGCGCGCCGAGCTCGCCGTCGGGGTCGACACCGGGCTCGTCCACCTTGCCGCCGCGCTCGGGACGCCGACGGTGTCGATCTTCGTCGCGACCGATCCGCTGCGCTGCGGCGTCGGCCCGGTGGGGCCATGGGCACGCGACCTGGGCGGCATCGGCGCCATGCCGACTCCCGACGACGTCCTGGGCGCGGCGGCGCAATTGATGCGGCTCGCCCCGCGCTGCTGATGGACCCGGCGCGCGCGCTCTACTCGCTGCTCTGGTACGCCGCGCTGCCGCTGGCGCCGCTGCGCCTGCTGTGGCGCGGGCGCCGCGAGCCAGGCTATCGCGAGCACGTCGGCGAACGCTATGGTCGCTACCGTGACCTGGCGCCGGCGCCGATCCTCTGGGTGCATGCCGTCTCGCTCGGCGAAACGCGGGCGGCCGCCCCGCTCGTCTCGCGCCTGCGCCGCGCGCACCCGGAGGCCACGGTGCTCTTGACGCACATGACGGCCACAGGTCGCGCGGCCGGTCGCGCGCTCTTCGGCGACGGCGTGCTGCAGGCGTGGCTGCCTTACGACGCGCCGTTCGCGGTGCGCCGATTCCTCGCTCACTTCAGGCCCTGCGCCGGCCTCGTCATGGAAACGGAGCTGTGGCCGAACCTCATCGCGCTCGCGGGCGAGGCCGGCGTGCCGATGTACCTCGTCAACGCGCGCATGTCGGAACGCTCGGCCCGTCTCTATGCGGCGGTCCCACCCGTGACGCGTCCGATGCTGCGCGCGCTGTCGGGCGTGGCAGCGCAGACCGATGCGGACGCGGCACGGCTGACGGCGCTGGGCGCTCCTGCCGTCGTCGTTACCGGCAACCTGAAATTCGACGCGGCGGCGGCGAGCGACGGCGAGGCACTGGGCAGGGAGTTGCGATCGCGCTTCGGCGAATCGCGCCCGGTGTGGATCGCCGCGTCGACCCGCGAAGGCGAAGAGGCGCTGATCCTCGACGCGATCGCGGCGCACCCTCTGCCGGCCGGCACGCTGACGGTGATCGTGCCGCGCCATCCGCAGCGATTCGCGGCGGTGGCCGAGCTGCTGCGCCGCCGCGGCGTGCCGTTCGTCCTGCGCAGCGGCAACATGCCCGTGCCCGCCGACGTCGAGGTCGTGGTCGGCGACTCGATGGGCGAGATGGCCGGCTATTACATGGCGGCGGACATCGCGTTCGTCGGCGGCAGCCTGCTCCCGCTCGGCGGGCAGAATCTGATCGAGCCGATCAGTGCCGGACTTCCGACGCTCATTGGTCCGCACATGTTCAACTTTGCCGAGGCGGCGCAAAAGGCGCGCGCGGCGGGCGCCGCGCTCGAGGTGGCGGACGCGAACGCGCTGGTGGAATCCGTCGCCGCGCTTTTCGCCGATGCCTCGCGCCGCGCCGGGATGCGCGCCGCCGCGCTCGCGTTTCATGCGGCGCACCACGGCGCCGCCGACCGGCTGGCGGCATGGCTCGCACCGAGGATCGACGCGGCGATCGACGCGCGGCGCGCCCGCGACGGCGGCGTCAGCCCCTGAGCTGGCGGTTCAGGTCCTCGATGTCCTGATCGGTCAGCGCGCCGATCGAGGACTTGAGGCGGAGCACGCCGATCAGATACTTGAAATAGGCGTCCGCGAGGTCTCTTCGCGTCGAGTAGACGTTCTGCTGCACGTTCAGCACGTCGAGGAACGTCCGCACGCCGACTTCCTGGCCGAGGATGTTCGAGGCGAGCGCGCTCTCCGCCGACACGACCGCCTGCTCGAACGCCTTCACCGACGCGGTCGCGCTCTGAACGCCCGCGAACCCGGTCTGCGCCGCGAACAGCGCGGCACGGCGCGCGCCTTCGAGATCCTGCCTCGATCTTTCGAGCAGTGCGATGGCCTCGCGCACCCGCGAATCGACGAATCCGCCCTGGTAGATCGGCACGTTGAGCTGCAGGCCGATGGTCCCCGTCCGCTGATCGCTGCCGACACTGGAGGAGATCGCCGCGTTCGCGCCCTGCGCCGTGTAGCTGCCGACCAGGTCGAGCGTCGGGTAGTGGCCGCCGCGCGCGCGGTCGACCTCGAGCCTCGCGATCTCGAGATTGGCTTCGGCGATGCGGACGTTGAGGTTTTCCTTCAGCGCGCGATCGACCCAGTAATCGGCGACGTTGGGCTCGGGAAGCGTCGGCACGAAGCCCGGTCCCAGCTTCTTCAGGTCCTTGGGGTAGCGCCCGATGATCGCGCGGAGCGCCGTCACGCGGTTGTCGTAGCTCGTTGCGCACGGTGATCTCCTGCGCCACGATCGCGTCGTATTTCGCCTGCGCCTCGTTGGTATCGGTGATCGTCGCGACGCCGACTTCGAAATTGCGCTTCGCCTGCGCGAGCTGCTCGTCGACCGCCTTCTTCTGGCTCACCGCGAGCTCGATGTTGAACTGGGCGAGCAGGATGTCGAAATACGCGACGGCGACGCGGACGATCAGGTCCTGCTGCGCGGAACTGAGGACGAAATCGGCCTGCGAGACCTGCTGCTTCGCCTGGTCGTACAGCTTCTGATTCTGATAACGGAAGATCGGCTGCGCCGCCGACACGACCGCGGTGTACTGATGGAAATTCCGGTTGATGTCCTGCCGCGGATCGTCCTTGATCGTCGCGTCGTAGTTGTAGACATTGCCGCTGCCCGAGGCCGAGACGTTCGGCAGCAGGCCCGCGCGCGCCTGCGGCGCCTTCTCCTGCGTCGCCTCCCAGTTGGCCCTCGCGGCGGCGATGGCGGGATCGGCGCGCAGCGCCTCGCGGTAGATGTCGACCAGGTCCTCGCCCGCCGCGGGCGCCGCGACGGCCGCGACGGCGAGCGCGAGGGAGCAGGCGAGCACAGCAAAGCGTGGCTTCATTCGTCGGCGTTCCATTTCAATGCGCGGCAACCGCGCGGTCATCGCATCCGCGAGCCGGTCAATATCGCTTCATGGCCGGATCGACGCTCACCGCCCACGACTCCACGCCGCCGGCGAGGTTGTGCACCTCCTCGAACCCGGCGCCCGCGAGCAGCATCGCCGCATGCTGGCTGCGCCCCCCGTGGTGACAGACGAGCACGAGCGGACGCTCGCGCGGCAGTTCGTCGCTGCGCCGCGCGAGCTCGCCGAGCGGAATCGACACGGAGCCGTCGATGCGGCACAGCTCGAGCTCCCACGGCTCGCGGACATCGACGACGAGCGGCGCCGCCCGCGACGCATCGGCGCGCCAGCGGGCGAGTTCGACGGCGGAGATCTGCGGAATCAAAACTCGAAATGCGCCGGAACCGCGGCGTTCAGCAAGGGCGGCAGCACCGTCTCGAACAGCGTCCGCGTGGCGAGCTCAGCCGGGGGCGACCCAGCGCACGAGGCGCGCGGCCATCACCGGCGCATCGCCGACGACGGCGAACACGCGGCCGCCGGGATTCAACTGCTGCGTGAACCGCTCGGGCAGCACCGGCGTGGATCCGGTCAGCACGATCGCGTCGTAGGTCAGGTCGCCCCAGCCCCGCGCGCCATCGCCGACCTCGACCTCGACCGCGCCGGCGCCCGATCGCGCAAGCTGCGACTGCGCCAGGGCGGCGAGCTCGGGGTCGATCTCCACGCTCGTGACCCGTGTGCCGCATCCCCGCGAGCAGGGCCGCGAAGTATCCGCTCCCGGTGCCGATCTCGAGGACGCTCTCGCCGGACTCGAGGGCGAGGTCCTGCAGCACCCGCGCCTCCATCTTGGGCGACCACATGCTCGCCCCGGGACGCAGCGGGATCTCGAGGTCCGCGAACGCCAGCAGGCGATAGGCCTCCGGCACGAACTCCTCGCGGCGGACCTTGAACATGCAGGTCGAGGACGTTCTGATCGAGCACCTCCCAGGTTCGGATCTGCTGCTCGACCATGTTGAAACGTGCTTGCTCGATGTCCATGACGTTGACCGATGTATCCGAAGGCGGGCGACATTATCGCACGCGGCTAGGGCGCGACATTGCGCCGTCGATGCTCCGCCCGACGCGTGCCGCTGGAAGATTTGCCGGTGCTAGTCCCCTTGCGCGGGTGTCGGATTCGCCGCTTCGGCGCCGGCAGCCGCAGCCACCCTGGCGGCCTTCGCGGCACGCCGCGCCCGGCGACGCTCGTGCCAGGCGTCGAGGTACGTGTAGAGCACCGGGACGACCACCAGCGTGAGCAGCGTCGACGTGATCACGCCGCCGATGATCGCGCGGCCCATCGGCGCCTGCGTCTCGCCGCCTTCGCCCAGGCCGAGCGCCAGCGGCAGTCATCCCGCCGATCATCGCCGCCGTCGTCATGAGGATCGGCCGCAGCCGCACCTGGCCCGGCCTCCAGCAGCGAGTCGTGGAGGCTCGCGCCGGCGCGCCGCGCGCGGTTGGCGAAGTCGACCAGCAGGATCGCGTTCTTGGTGACGAGGCCCATCAGCATGATGAAGCCGATGATCGAGAAGATGTTGAGCGTCGTCCTCGTGAGCAGGAGCGCCAGGAACACGCCGATCAGCGAGAACGGCAGCGACGCCATGATCGCGACCGGCTGCGTGAAGCTCGCGAACTGCGACGCGAGGATGAGGTAGATGAAGATCACCGCGAGGCCGAGCGCCGCGACCGCCGCCGCGAACGACTCCTCCATGTCCTGCTGCTGGCCCGCCGCGGCGAGACGGTAGCCCGGCGGCAGGTCCATCGTCGGAAGCGATCTTCTGCACGTCGTTGCCGACGTCGCCGGACGGCCGGCCGTCGACGTTCGGCGTAGATGCCGATCGCGCCGCTGCAGGTCCTGCCGCTTGATGATCTGCGGGCTCGTCGTTTCGACGAGCTCCGCGACCTGCCGCAGCGGCACCATCCGCATCTGCGCCGTCCGGGCCGCGCTTGTTGGTGGTCAGGTAGAGGTTGCCGAGGTCCGCCGCGAGCCGGCGGCTGTCCTTCGGCAGCTGCACGTTCACCTCGTAGTTCTGGCCGTCGGGGCCGAGCCAGTAGCTGACCGTGTCGCCGGCGAGCAGCGGCCGGATCGTCGCGCCGACCTGCTGCACGGTGATGCCGAGGTCGGCTGCGGCGTCGTTGTTGAGACGAATCGACAGCGCCGGATTCGCGGCCTTGTCCGACGTCTCGAGATCGACGATGCCCGGCACCTTCGCGACTTTGTCGGCGAATTCCTTGGCAATCTTCGACAGCGTTTCGGAATCGGGGCCGAGCAGGTTGAACCAGATCGGCCGGTCGTAGCCGATCGCGAGCTCGATGCCGGGCACTGGCTTGAGCGCTTCGCGGATCAGTCCCTCGAGCTCCGTCTGCGACCGCGCGCGCTTGCCGCGGTCGACGAGCTTCAGGTTGACGCGCGCATAGTTGCGGCCGTCCTCGGTGCCCACGGTCGTCATCGTGAGGTCGATCTCGGGGAACTGTCTTGAGCGACCGCCTCGACCTCGCGCACCTTGCCGTCCGTGTACTCGAGGCTCGAGCCGACCGGCGTATTGAGGCGCAGCGAGATGAAGCTGTCGTCCGTCTTGGGGACGAACTCGGTGCCTACCAGCGGCACGATCGCGAAGCTCGCGAAGAACGTGACGAGCGCGATCGCGATGACGCTCTTGCGGTGGCCGAGCGCCCAGCGCAGCACCTGGCCGTAGAACACGTGCAAGGCGTCGACGCCGCGCTCGATCCACGCCATGAAGCGGCCGAGCCACGGCACGTACTTGAAGCGCGACCCCGGCGGATCGTGCCACACCGACGACAGCATCGGGTCGAGCGTGAAGCTGATGAACAGCGATAGCAGCACGGCGACGGCGACCGTCAGCCCGAACTGCACGAAGAAGCGGCCGATCAGCCCGCCCATGAACGCGATCGGCACGAACACCGCGACGATCGCGAACGTCGTCGCCATCACGGCGAGCCCGATCTCGTCGGTGCCCTCGCGCGCCGCGGCGGCGTGACTCTTGTGCATTCCCAGGTGGCGCACGATGTTCTCGCGCACGACGATCGCGTCGTCGATCAGCAGGCCGATGCACAGCGACAGCGCCATCAGCGTCAGGAAATTGATCGTGAAGCCGAACGCGTAGCAGCGCGATGAACGTCGCGATCACGGCGAGCGGCAGCGTGAGGCCGGTGATCACCGTGCTGCGCCAGCTGTGCAGGAACAGGAACACGATGAGGATCGTGAGCGCCGCGCCCTCGACGATCGTCTGCTTGACGCGGTCGACCGCGCGCTCCACGTTCTCCGCCGTCGAGTAGACCACCCGCACCTCGACGTCGGGCGGCAGCCGGTCCTTCAGCGACGCGACCGCGTCGCGCACGTTGCGGCCGGTCTCGACGATGTTGGCGTCCTGCGCCTTCTGGATGTCGAGCGTGATCGCCGGGTGCCCGTTGATCCGCGCGAAGCTCGTCATCTCCTTCTCGCCGTCGATGACGTCGGCGACCTGCGACAGGTAGACCGGGCCGCCGCCCTGTTGCGCGACGATGATCCGGTTGAACTGCTCCGGATCCTTGATCTTGCCTTCGATGCGCACCACGGCGTCGCTCTGGCCGCGCGTCAGGCGGCCCGCCGGCACGTCCTGGTTGGCGCTCTGGATCGCCTGGATCACCTGGTCGACGCCGACGCCGAGCGCGGTCACCGCATTGGGCTTGATCTGGATGCGGATCTCGCGCGTCACGCGGCCGTTGACGTCGACGCGCGCGACACCGGGCTGGTTCTCCAGCGCCTTGACGATCGTCTGGTCGGTGAGCGATGTGAGCTCCCTGAGCTCGGTCGCCTGCGACAGCACGGCGAGTGACACGACCGGCTGGTTGTTCTCGTTCTCGATGCGGTTGACGAGCGGATCCTTGACGTCGCGCGGGAACGAAGGCCGCACGACCGCGATCTTGTCCCGAACGTCCTGGATCGCCTGCGCGGCGTTGGTCGACAGGCGGAACTCGACGAACACCTGGCTCGACCCTTCGCGCGAGTTCGAGAAGGTGCGCTTGACGCCCGATACCTGGTTGACCGCGTACTCGATCGGCTTGGTGACGTCGGCCTCGACCGCCTCGGGCGCGGCGCCCGGATACGCCGTCATGATCATCACGAACGGCAGACTGACGTCCGGCATCTGCTCCACGCGCAACCGGCTGTACGAGAACGCGCCGAGCACGGTGATGCCGATCATCACCATCGTGGCAAAGACGGGGTTGTTGATTGAGACGCGCGTGATCCACATGGTGGGCTCCTGGCCGCTCGCGGGAATTAGCCCGCGGACGCGGTCGTGCCGGAGGTCGGCGCGGCTGCCGGCACCGACGCGGGCGCCGAAGCCGGCAGCGTTTTGACGACCGCCGGGGCGCCGTCCTTCAGGTTGTCGAAGCGCGCGGCAAGCACGGGCACCGACGGAAGCTCGGTTTTGACCTCGATCCTGCCGGCGACGTCGTCCTTGCGGCCGAGGACCACGCCGCGCTTGACGAGCTTGCCGTTCTCGACGGTCCACACGTAGGATTGCCCGCCCTCGGTGCGCACGGCGGTCGCGGGCAGCGTGGCCACCGGCGCACTTGCGGCGAGCGCGATACGGCCCGTCGCGAACATCCCGCCGCGCAGCGCGCCGTCCGTATTCGGTATCCCGACGTAGACCAGGATCGCGCGCGTTCCCGGCTCGGTCGACGGGTTCATCCGCTCGATGCGCCCAGAGAAGCGGCGCTCTCCGAAGCCGTCGATCGTCAGCTCGACCGACTTGCCGATCGCGAGCTCCGGGACGTCGACGGCCGGCACCATCGCCTGCAGCTCGAGGTCCCGGAGGTCGACGACGGTGACGAGCGGCGAGTCGAACGCGACCTTCTCGCCCGGTTGCACGTGGCGCTTCGCGACGATGCCGGACAGGGGCGACGTGGCGACCGCGTCCTTCAGCGCGTTGCGCGCAATCTGCACTTGCGCCTCGGCGGATTTCACGCTGCCCTGCGCGACGTTGTACGACGACTCGGAGTTGTCGAACGCGTTCTGCGAGATGAAGTTCTGCTTGAGCAGCGCGTTGTTGGTCGCGCGGTTCTTCTCGGCGAGCGCGAGCTGCGCGCGGGCGGACTCGAGCGCTCCGAGCCGCTCGATCAGCTTCGACTCGAGGTCGGCGGTGTCGATCCGCGCGAGAAGCTGGCCCGCCTGCACGGACTCGCCCTCGCGGACGGTCACCTGCCGGACGTCGCCCGAGACCTTCGCCTTGACGGTCGCCTGGTGGACGGGCTGCACCGTTCCCGACACCGGCAGCCACCGGGCCAGCGACTTCTGCTCGACCCGCGCGAGATCCGACGGCGCGAATTCGAGCGTCACCTGCGGCGGCGGCCCGCCCGAGCCCTCCAACTTCTTGACGATCCGCATTGCTACCGTGCCGCCAATTGCCCCGGCGATCACCAGCACAAGCGCAGCGCCGATCACGCGCCGACCCGTCCATCGCTTTGCCATGCCTGCCCCCCGAGATGGCGTCGCCCGATGGGACGGCCGCCGTGCGCATCAAGCCGGTCCCGGGGTATCCAGGCCCGGCCCGCGAAGAATGTCCCCGGTTGGATGCGGGGAAGCCGCGGTTCGGATTCGCGAAAGACGCGTAGTTTAGGCCTCCGCCGCTAGGATCGAAAAGCCCGTGCGACGGGCTGCCGCCCGGTCCGACGGGCCGTCGCCGGAGCGCGCGAACGGCGCGGCGACCCGCCGAGACGCCGGAGGGCGGATTGACAACATGGGCGACAGGGCCAATAATTGCCTGTTGCCCGTTCGGCATACCCCTATTCCCGGAGGATTTGAATGAACACGAACCGTAAGCTCGGCCTGACGCTGGTCGCGGCCGCGCTCGTAACCTTCTATGGTTGCGGCAAGGAAGAACCGAAGAAAGCCGAAGCCCCGAAGGCCGCCGCCCCCGCCGAAGAGACCGTGACGGTGAAGATCGGCCATGCCGGACCGCTGACCGGCGGCATCGCCCACCTCGGCAAGGACGACGAGAACGGGGTTCATCTGGCCGTCGACGAAGCCACCGAAAGGAAGGTCAAGATCGGCGGCAAGGTCATCAAGTTCGAGATGATGAGCGAGGACGACCAGGCCGACCCGAAGATGGGTCCGACGATCGCCCAGAAGTTCGTCGACGCCAAGGTCGCCGGCGTGGTCGGCCACCTGAACTCCGGCGTGACGATTCCCGCGTCGGCCGTGTACAACCAGGCCGGAATTCCGATGATCTCGGGGTCGGCGACGAACCCGAAGCTGACCGAACAAGGATTCAAGGTCGTGTTCCGCACGGTCGGCCGTGACGACCAGCAGGGTCCCGCAGTCGCGGCGTATGTCGCCAACGAGCTCAAGGCCAAGAAGGTCGCCATCGCCGACGACGCGACGGCCTACGGCGAGGGCCTCGCCAACGAAGTCGAGAAGACGCTGAAGGCCGCGGGCGTGACCGTGGTCGCGCGCGAGAAGACCAACGACAAGGCCACCGACTTCAAGGCGATTCTCACCAAGATGAAGGGCAAGAACCCCGACGTGATCTTCTACGGCGGCATGGATGCCACCGGCGGCCCGATGATCAAGCAGGCCCGCGAGCTCGGCATCAAGGCGACGTTCGCATACGGCGACGGCGCGTGCACGAGCGAAATGGCCAAGCTCGCCGGCCCCGCGTCGGAAGGCATGATCTGCTCGCAGGCCGGGCTTCCCACGCAGATGGCGTCGAAGGAGTTCCAGGACGCGTTCAAGGCGAAGTACGGCGAGGTGAAGCAATACGCCCCGTTCTTCTACGACGCCACCAAGATCCTGATCGCCGCCATGCAGCACGCGGACTCGACCGACCCGGCCAAGTACCTGCCGGAAATCAGCAAGATCAAGTTCGACGGCGCGACCGGCCACATCGAGTTCGACGAGAAGGGCGACCGCAAGGACGCCGAAATGACGATCTTCCAGATGAAGAACGGCAACGTCGAGCCCGTCGCGATCATCAAGGCCGGCAAGACGACCAAGCTCGGCGTCGAAGCCCCGGCGGCCGCAGCCGCTCCGGCAGCGCCCGCAGCGGCCCCGGCAGCTGCTCCGGCAATGGCCCCGGCCAAGGACGCCCCCAAGAAGTAAGCGTCCTGCACCCAACGAAAGCGGCGCCCCTCGGGGCGCCGTTTTTTTTCGTCGCCAGCGACCCTCGGCAGCGCTGGGGTTGCCCGGTTGGTCGCCAACCCGCACAATCGCCGGACTCGAAGAACCGCGGCCGGGCGCTCGGCGGATCGCGGCGGAGGCATCCAGCGGGCGAGCCGGTACGGAGAGTCGCGTGGACATTTTCCTGCAGCAGGTGATCAACGGCTTGACGCTCGGCAGCGTCTACGCAGTCGTCGCGCTCGGCTACACGATGGTCTACGGCATCATCCAGCTCATCAACTTCGCGCACGGCGAGGTCGTGATGATCGGCGCGATGGTGTCGTTCTCCGTAATCACCCGGCTCGCCGGTGCGGAGCTCGGCCTGCCGCCGCTCGCGATCGTGGTCGCCGGCGTCATGGTGGCAATCCCCGTCTGCATGGGCGTCGGATACACGCTGGAGCGCGTCGCCTACCGGCCGCTGCGCAAGGCGCCGCGGCTCGCCCCGCTCATCACCGCGATCGGGTTGTCCATCATCCTCCAGCACCTCGCGATGATCGTCTGGAGCCGCAACCCGATCGCGTTCCCGCAACTCATTACCGTCACGCCGATCCACCTCACCGACAACCCGAACGGCGCGACGATCACGAACGTCCAGGTCGTGATCATCGCAACGTCGGTGGTGATGATGGCCGGGCTCCTTGCCCTCGTCTATCGCACGAAGCTCGGCATCGCGATGCGCGCGACGTCGCAGAACCAGCAGGTGGCGGGCCTGATGGGCATCAACATCAACACGGTGATCGCGCTCACGTTCGTGATCGGCGCCGGACTCGGCGCGATGGCGGGCGTGATGGTCGGCACCTACTACGGCATCGCGCAATACCAGATGGGTTTCATCCTCGGGCTGAAGGCGTTCTCGGCCGCCGTGCTCGGCGGCATCGGCAACCTCGCAGGGGCGATGCTGGGCGGCGTGCTGCTCGGGCTGATCGAGGCGCTCGGCGCGGGCTATGTCGGCGATCTCACCAACCTGTGCCAGATCGCCTCCTGGTCCGACGCGATCGCGCGGCGCTGCGTGGACGACCCGAACCTGACGCTGTTCGGATCCAACTACCAGGACGTGTTCGCCTTCCTCGTCCTGATCGCCGTGCTCATCTTCCGGCCGTCGGGCCTGCTGGGCGAGCGCGTGTCCGACCGCGCGTAGGAGCCTCCGCGTGCAGCAATACTTCGACCGGAAGAAGCATCCGCGCCTCGCTTGGGTCGGCATTCTCCTGGTCGGCGCGGCGCTCTTGCTGCTGCCGTTCGTGCTGTCGGGCATCGGCACCGCATGGGTGCGCATCACCAACCTCGCGATCCTGTTCGTGCTGCTTTCGCTCGGCCTCAACATCGTCGTCGGCTTCGCCGGCCTGCTCGATCTCGGCTACATCGCGTTCTACGCCGTCGGTGCCTACGTCTACGCGCTGCTCGCGTCCCCGCACTTCGACCTGCACCTGCCCTTCTGGATCATCCTGCCGATCGGCGCCGCGGTCGCGTGCCTCTTCGGCGTGCTGCTGGGCGCGCCGACGCTGAAGCTGCGCGGCGACTACCTCGCGATCGTGACGCTGGGCTTCGGCGAGATCATCCGGATCTTCCTCAACAACCTGTCGCAGCCGGTCAACCTCACCAACGGACCGCAGGGCATCACGCTGATCGACCCGTTCCGCCTCGGCAGCTTCAGCTTCGCCACGCCCGAGACCATCGGCGGGCTCAATTTCACGGGGCCGGTCAAGTACTACTACTTCCTGGTGCTGCTCGTCATCGTCGTCATCGTCGTTAACCTGCGCCTGCAGAATTCGCGCATCGGCCGCGCGTGGGAAGCGATCCGCGAGGACGAGATCGCGGCCCGCGCGATGGGCATCAACACGCGGAACATGAAGCTCCTCGCGTTTGCGATGGGCGCGTCGTTCGGCGGCATCTCCGGCGGCATCTTCTCCGCCACGCAGGGATTCATCAGCCCGGAGAGCTTCGTGCTGGTCGAATCGGTGATGGTGCTGTCGATGGTGGTCCTGGGCGGCATGGGCAACGTGTTCGGCGTCGTGCTGGGCGCCATCCTGCTGTCGTTCGTGCCCGAGGTGCTGCGCTATACCGTCGAGCCGATGCAGAAGGCGCTCTTCGGCCGGATGCTGATCGAGCCCGAGGTGATCCGGATGCTCCTCTTCGGCCTCGCGCTCGTGCTGATGATGCTGTACCGGCCCGGCGGGCATCCTTCCGTCGGCGCTGCGCAAGCGCGAGTTGGAGACCGACCGAGGCCGCGAAGTGAGCACGCAACGCGCATCTCGCGCTGCTGACCGCGAAGGGCATCAGCAAGCGCTTCGGCGGCGTGCACGCGTTGTCGGACGTCGGACTTCACGATCAACCACGGCGAGATCTACGGCCTCATCGGACCGAACGGCGCGGGCAAGACGAGCCTCTTCAACGTGCTGACGGGCATCTACGACGCCGACGGCGGCGAGTTCACGTTCGACGGCCAGCCGCTCAACGGGCTCAAGCCGAACGAAGTCGCCGAGCGCGGCATCGCCCGCACGTTCCAGAACATCCGGCTCTTCGCGAACCTGTCCGCGCTCGAGAACGTGATGATCGGCCGCCACGTGCGCACGCACGGCAACGTGCTCGGCGCGATCCTGCGGGACGCGAAGACGCGTGCCGAGGAGAAGGGAATCGAGAAACGCGCGCACGAGCTCCTCGATTATGTCGGCGTGGCGAAGCGCGCCAACACGCTCGCCCGGCACCTCGCGTACGGCGACCAGCGCCGCCTCGAGATCGCCCGCGCGCTCGCGACCGAGCCCAAGCTCCTCGCGCTCGACGAGCCCGCGGCGGGAATGAACGCGACCGAGACGACGTCGCTGAAAGGGCTCCTCGCCAGCATCCGCCGCGACGGCACGACGATCCTGCTGATCGAGCACGACATGAAGCTCGTGATGAGCGTCTGCGACCGCGTGCTCGTGCTCGACTACGGCAAGAAGATCGCCGAAGGATCGGCGGCGGAAGTGCAGAAGGATCCGGCGGTGATCGCCGCCTACCTGGGCGGCGAGATCCTGCTCAACCTCAAGGGCGCAGCATGAGCACCGCGGTGCATTCATGAGCGCCAGCGGTGCGGCCAACGCGAACGCGCTGCTCGAGCTCTCGCGCGTCGAGATCGCGTACGGCGGAATTCAAGCCGTCAAGGGCATCGACCTCCATGTCGACCGTGGCGAGCTGGTCTGCCTGATCGGCACCAACGGCGCCGGCAAGACGACGACGCTGAAGGGCATCACGGGACTGCAGCCCGTGAAGGACGGCTCCATCCGCTACGCCGGGGAGAACGTGACGGGCCGTCCCGCCTTCGAGCTCGTGCGGAAGGGTCTTGCCATGGTGCCCGAAGGCCGCGGCGTGTTCGGCGCGCTCACGATCGAGGAGAACCTCGCGATGGGCGCCTACATCCGGCACGACCGCGCGGCGATCCGCGAGGACATCGAGCACATCTTCGCGCTCTTCCCGCGCCTGAAGGAGCGCCGCCGGCAGACCGCGGGCACGCTGTCGGGCGGCGAGCAGCAGATGCTCGCGATGGGGCGCGCATTGATGTCGAAACCCAAGCTGCTGCTGCTGGACGAGCCGTCGATGGGGCTTGCGCCGCTGATGGTGCAGAAGGTCTTCGAAACGGTGCTGAAGGTGTCGAGCGAAGGCGTCACGATCCTGCTGATCGAGCAGAACGCGAAGCTCGCGCTCGAGGTCAGCCATCGCGGCTACGTGATGGAGTCCGGCGAGATAACGCTCTCGGGCGACGCCAAGACGCTGCTCCATGATCCCGCAGTCCGCGCGGCCTACCTGGGCGAGGGCGCGTAGTTGATGTGCCCCCACGCTCACTTTGTGCGGCTTCGCCGCATCCCGCTGCGCGGGACCAGCCTTCGGCTGTCCTGCGGCCTTCGGCCTGGTGTTCGCTGCCCCCCGGGACGCCCGCCCGGGGTGATGAGGCCGCGGCGCGCAGCGCGATGACCGAGCTGCTGCCGCCGCCGCTCGTCCCGCCGCCGGTCCATCTGCATCCCCGAATCGTCCCCTGGCAGCACGCGCTCGCGTGGTACGAGGATGCGATGCGCCTCTTCAAGCGGGGTCCGTGGACGTGGGCCGCGCTCGCGGTCATCACGATGCTGACCGAGCTCGCGCTGCGCGTCGTGCCCGGCGTCGGCCCGTTCCTGAGCGAGATCGTCGTTCCGCTCGTCGCGTGCGGCCTCATCTTCGCCGCCGCTGCCGTGGACCGCGGTGTTGCGCCTTCCCTCGGCCACCTTGCGATGACCTTCCGGGCGCCCGTCGCAGCGCAGGCCGCGGTCGTGGTCTCGGCGCTCGTCACGTTCTCGGCCGAGGCGCTGGCCGCATGGTGGATCGCCGACGCGAGCCTGCTCGACGCGGCCGGCATGCCGACGGACATCCGGCTTCCCGCGCTCATCGGCATCTACGCCATCGGGTTCCTGGCATCGCTGCCGGTCATGTTCGTCCCGCTCCATGTACTGCTGGAGAACGTGCCGCCGGGCGCGGCCTTCGCGGCGAGCTGGCAGGCATTCCTGCTGAATACATGGCCGCTCATCGCCTACGCCGCGGCGTCGCTCGTGCTGCTCGCGTTCGGGCTTGCGACGATGGGGCTCGGGCTCGTGATCGCGCTGCCGCTATGGTTTGCGTCGAGCTACGCCGCGTGGAAGGACATCTTCGGGATTCGCGACGCGCCGGTGGTGTGATCTCCCGGCGAGGCGCGCGGAGGCGCAATGCCGGGCTCATTCGGTAGGCCGAAGCTCGAAGGTCAGCAGCGCGGGATCCGCGTCGAGCGTGCGCGTGGCGATCGCCGTGACGCGCGACCCCGGCGGCCCGCGCCGGCACCATTCCAGCATCTCGTCGACGCTCGCCTCGTCGCCCTGCACGACGGCCTCGACCGTGCCGTCGCGTCGATTGCGCACCCAGCCCGAGACACCCCGCGCGAGCGCGGCCTCGACCATCGCCATCCGGTAGCCCACGCCCTGCACACGGCCGCGAATGACGACGGAGCAGGCGGACATCTCGTCAGGGCGTTTGGCGCCGCAGGTAGAGCAGCAGCGCCGCGACCGTCTTCGCGTCGGTGATCTCGCCGTTGTCGAGCGCGGCGAGCATCGCTTCCACGCTCAACGTGACGATCTCCAGGAACTCGCCGACATCGGGTTTCGTCCCGACGAAGGTCAGGTCCTCCGCCACGAAGAATTCGATCGCCTCGTCGGAATACCCGACCACCGAATGGATGCGGCCGAGCAACGCGTAGCGCGCGGCCGCATAGCCCGCCTCCTCCGCGAGCTCGCGCCGCGCCGTCGCGAGCGCGGTTTCGCCCGGGTCGATCTTGCCGGCCGGAAACTCGAGGAAGACCTCGCCGACCGGATAGCGAAACTGGCGGACCGCGACGAGCCTGCCGTCGGGAAGCACCGGGACGATCAGCACGGCGCCGGGATGCACGACGAACTCGCGCGTGGCGAGGCTGCCGTCCGGCAGCCGGACCGTGTCGCGCCTCACGTGCAGCAGCTTGCCCTCGAACACCTGTTCGGAGTCGACTTGCGTCTCCGTCAGATGCGCGTCGGGCGGCGGCGCGTCGCGCTCGTCGTTCAATCGCCCCCCTCTCTCATTCGAGCCAGTCCCTGGCCACCAGAAAATCCGTGGCGAGCGCCGCCTCGGGCGAGCCGGAGCGCGGCGTCCAGTCGTAGCGCCACTTCGCCACGGGGGGAAGCGACATCAGGATCGCCTCGGTGCGCCCGCCCGACTGCAGCCCGAACAGCGTACCGCGATCCCAGACGAGATTGAACTCGACGTAGCGCCCGCGGCGATACGCCTGGAAATCGCGCTCGCGCTCGCCGTACGGCGTGTCCCGCCGGCGCGCGACGATCGGCCCATAGGCGTCGACGAAGCGATCGCCGACGCTTCGCGCGAGTGCGAAGCAGCGCTCGAAGCCGCCTTCCGCGAGATCGTCGAAGAAGATGCCGCCGATCCCGCGCGGCTCCTTTCGGTGCTTGAGATAGAAGTACTCGTCGCACCACCGCTTGTACCTGGCATGCACGTCGGCGCCGAACGGCGCGAGCGCGTCGCGGCACGCTTGGTGGAAGTGGATCGCGTCGGCGGCGAAACCGTAGTACGGCGTCAGGTCCATGCCGCCGCCGAACCACCAGGCATCGTCTCCCCCCTGCGCCTCCGGCGCGTGCGCGACGAACATCCGCACGTTCATGTGCACCGTCGGCACGTACGGATTGCGCGGATGCAGCACGAGCGAGACCCCCATGGCCTCCCACGCGCGATCGGCGATCCCCGGCCGTGCCGCGGTCGCGGACGGCGGCAGGCGGTCGCCGGTGACATTCGAGAAGTTGACGCCGCCGCGCTCGAACAGGCGGCCTTCCTCGATCACGCACGCGATGCCGCCGCCGCCTTCGGGCCGCGTCCATTCGTCGCGACGGAACGGCTGCCCGTCCATCGCTTCGAGCGCGGCGACGATGCGGCGCTGCAGATCCCGGAAGTAGTCGCGGGCGCCGGTGACGTTCATCTCAATGCGCGCGCGCCGCGACGGCCCGATGGCCGATGTCGCCGCGGTATTGCATCCCGCCGAACTGTATCTCGGCGAGCGCCGCGTACGCCGCGCGTTGCGCCTGCTTCACGGAATCGCCGAGCGCGGTCACGCAGAGCACGCGCCCGCCCGAGACGACGACCCTGCCCTTGTCCTGCGCCGTCCCGGCGTGAAACACCTTGCAGTCCGGATGCGTTTCCGGCGTCACCCGGTCGAGGCCTTCGATCACCTCGCCCGGCTCGGGATTCTCGGGATAGCCGCGCGCCGCGAGCACGACACCGAGCGCCGCGCGCCGGTCCCACGAGGCATCCGCGCGATCGAGCGTGCCGTTGACGCCGTGCTCGACGAGATCGACGAGATCGGATTTCAGCCGGACCATGATCGGCTGGGTTTCCGGATCGCCCAATCGGCAGTTGAACTCCAGGACCTTCGGATGGCCGGAGGCGTCGATCATCACGCCGGCATACAGGAAGCCGGTGTACGGAATGCCGTCAGCGGCCATGCCGTTGACAGCCGGCAGGATCACCTCGCGCATGATCCGCGCGTGCATTGCCGGCGTGACCACCGGCGCCGGCGAATAGGCGCCCATGCCGCCCGTATTCGGGCCCGCGTCGCCGTCGCGCAGCCGCTTGTGGTCCTGCGACGAGGCGAGCGGAAGCACGTGGCGGCCGTCGGCCATGACGATGAAGCTCGCCTCCTCGCCCTCGAGAAACGCCTCGACGACGACGCGCGCACCGGCCGCGCCAGCGCGTTGCCGACGAGCATCGCATCGATGGCCGCGTGCGCTTCCGCCACGCTTTGCGCGACGACGACGCCCTTGCCCGCGGCGAGCCCGTCCGCCTTGACGACGATCGGAGCGCCCTGCTGCGAGACGTACGCGCGCGCCGCGACGGCGTCCTCGAACGTGCGCGAGGGCGCGCTCGGGATGCCGTGCCGCGCCATGAAGGCCTTCGCGAAATCCTTCGAGCTCTCGAGCTGCGCGGCGGCCTTCGTCGGACCGAAGACGCGCAATCCGGCGGCGCGGAACGCGTCGACGATGCCGGCCGCGAGCGGCGCCTCGGGTCCGACGACCGTCAGCGCGACGGGCTCCTTCACCGCGAACGCAACGAGATCGGCGATCGCCGTGCCGGGCAGGTTCGTAAGCCCGGGCTCACGTGCCGTGCCGGCGTTTCCGGGCGCGACGAACACCTTCGCCACGCGCGGCGACTGCGCAATCTTCCATGCCAGCGCGTGCTCGCGTCCGCCGCCGCCGACGACGAGGATGTTCATGCGGTATCCGGTCTCCTCACCTTAGGGCCTGTTCACACTATGGGCACAGGCCCTAGTCGAGGATCATGCGCCCAAATACGTAGAACACGCTGCCGTTGTTGATGCCGCCGCCGAAATTCGGGATGTACGTTGCGTCGAGCCTCGCCTGGCCGTAGCGAAGCGTGGCGATCGGCAACACCGCCGGAAACGGGATGCCGTTCGCGATGTCCGGGCGCTGGACGATCATCGCCGTGTAACCGAGTCCAGGCTGGATGCCGTCGCGCGGGCCCCAGAACGTCGACCAGCCGTATCCGATCTGCCACTCGATGTTCCTGTGCGAGTCGAGAAAGGCGAGACCGAAGACCGTATGCGTGTTGCCGTTGGCTTCCTCGACCGTCCTGCCGTAGCCGCCGCCCCATGCCCATGGGTTCTCCTCGTCGCGCTTCTCTTTCGTCCAGGTCCACGGCGTGTGCCACGAGTAGCCGGAGAAGATCAGCTCGTTCTTGCCTTTCTTCCACGTGTCGGTGAGCCGGCTGCAGGCGCGGTCGAACCACGAGAGCTCCGAGGAATCGGGGTCGCCGGCGCAGTCGACGGCGACGGCCGGGGCGCAATGGAGAAGGCAGACAGCGCCGGCCAGCCACCAAAGACGTTTGAATGACACCACGACTCCCTTGAAACCGTCAATGTCGGAAATGGCGGACGCCGGTGAAGACCATCGCGATGCCGCGTTCGTTGGCGGCCGCAATGACCTCGTCGTCGCGCATGCTGCCGCCGGGCTGGATGACGGCCACCGCACCGTTGTCGGCGACGACGTCGAGGCCGTCGCGAAACGGAAAGAACGCATCGGAGGCGGCGACCGAGCCCGCGAGCGAAAGATCGGCGCCCTTCGCCTTGGCCGCGGCGATCCGCGTCGAGTCCACGCGGCTCATCTGCCCGGCGCCGATCCCGAGCGTGCGCCCGCCGCCGCAGAAGACGATCGCATTGCTCTTCACGAACTTGGCGACGCGAAACGCGAACAGCAGATCGCGCGTCTGGGCGGGAGTCGGCGCCTTGTCGGTCACGACGCGAAGATCCGCCGCCATCACGTTTCGCGCGTCCGCGCTCTGCAGCAGGAAGCCGCCGCCGATGCGCTTCAGATCGCGCTGCGGAGGAGGCGCGTTGGCGGGGAGCGCGACTTCCAGCACCCGCACGTTCTGCTTCCGCGCGATCACCTCGATCGCGTCGGCCGCGTAACCCGGCGCGATCAGCACTTCGAGAAACTGGGCCGAGACGGCTTCGAGCGTCGCGGCGTCGACCGGGCGGTCGAACGCGATGATGCCGCCGAAGGCCGACACCGGGTCCGTCGCGAACGCGTTGCGATAGGCGGCGAGCGGGCTCTCCGCCAGCGCGACGCCGCAGGGATTCGCGTGCTTGACGATCACGCAGCCCGCGCCGCCGCCGACGGACGCGAGCGCCTTCACGCATTCCCACGCGGCGTCCGCGTCCGCGAGGTTGTTGAACGACAGCTCCTTGCCCTGCAGCTGGCGGTACGTGGCGATCGTTCCCGGCGCGGGCTGCTCGTCACGATAGAACGCCGCCTGCTGATGGGGATTTTCGCCGTAGCGAAGATCCTGCACCTTCACCGCCTGCAGGTTGAAGCGATCGGGAAACGCGGCGGCCGCGCCGTCCGCGCCGCGCGCGGTGAGCCAGTTCGAAATGGCGCCGTCGTACGACGCCGTGTGCGAGAACGCCTTTCGCGCGAGCGCGAATCGCGTCGCCCCGCCGAGCGCCCTGCCGCCGGACCGGAGCTCGGCGAGCACCGGTCGCGTAGTCCGCGGGATCGACCACGACCCCGACGTGCCGCCAGTTCTTCGCTGCGGCGCGCAGCAGCGTCGGGCCTCCGATGTCGATGTTCTCGATCGCGTCGTCGAGCGTGCAGTGCTCCTTGGCGACCGTCTCGCGAAACGGATAGAGGTTGACCACGACAAGGTCGATCGGGGGAATGGCATGGCCGGCGAGCGCGGCGGCATGCGCGGGGTCGTCGCGCCGCGCGAGGATGCCGGCGTGCACCTTCGGGTGCAGCGTCTTCACGCGCCCGTCGAGCATCTCCGGAAAGCCGGTGTAGTCGCCGATCTCGGTGACCGCGAGCCCGGCGTCCGCCAGCGCCTTCGCGGTGCCGCCGGTGGACAGGAGCGCGATGCCGAGCCCCGCGAGACCGCGCGCGAATTCGACGATGCCCGTCTTGTCCGAAACCGAGAGAAGGGCCTGGGCGACGGGAGCGGACATGGCGGACCGGCGGTTGCCCGAGGGAGCGGTCCGGCGCCGCCGTCAGCGGATGTCGTACTTGGTCAGTTTGGCCCGCAGCGTGTTGCGGTTCATTCCCAGCATGTCGGCCGCCTGGGTCTGATTGCCTCCCGCGCGGTCCATCACGGATGCGATCAGCGCGCGCTCCACGTGGTTGATCACCATGTCGTAGATGCCGTGCGGCGGTTCGCCGTCGAGCCTGCGGAAATATTCGTCGAGCGATTTCTCGACGGTCCTGCCAATCTCGTTGCCCGTGTTGATGCGAAGTGTTTTTCTCACGCGGCCAGGGCCTCCCCGCCCCGTTGCGATTCTTGTCGTGAAGAGCGGAGCGCCGGTTGGGCGTCCGCGATCGCTGCGACCGGCGCGAGGTAGTCGAGCCGTTCGTCCTGTTCGGCGAGAGTATCGAAGAATCGGGCGACCGCGGCAAGCTGCCCGGCGCACGTTTCCAGTCGATTGACCTCGCGCCGGAACTCCTGCCCGCCGGCGAGCTGCTGCGTGTACCAGCCGAGGTGCTTGCGCGCGATCCGCACGCCGACGGTTTCGCCGTAGAAGCCGTAATGATCGTCGAGATGCCGCAGAATCTCGGCCCGGGCTTCGGCGACCGTCGGCGCCGCCAGCCGAGCCCCGGTATCGAGATAGTGGCGGATCTCCCGAAAGATCCACGGCCGGCCCTGCGCCGCGCGGCCGATCATGATGGCGTCGGCGCCCGTGTCGCGGAGCACGACCTTCGCCTGCTCCGGTGTGCGGATGTCGCCGTTCGCGATGACGGGAATGCGCACCGCGGCCTTGACGGCGCGAGATCGTGTCGTATTCCGCCGGGCCGACGAATGCGCACGCACGCGTGCGGCCGTGCACGGCGAGCGCGCGGATGCCCGACTCCTCGGCGATCCGCGCGATCGCGAGCGCGTTGCGGTGCTCGCGGGTCGGTACCCGTTCGAATCTTGAGCGTGACCGGCACGTCGACCGCGCGCACAACGGCGTCTACGATCGACGCCACGAGCGGCTCGTTCGCCAGGAGCGCGGAGCCTGCGGCCGCGTTGCAGACCTTCTTGGCCGGGCACCCCATGTTGATGTCGATGATCTGCGCGCCGCGCTCGACGTTGTAGCGCGCGGCATCGGCCATCCATCGTGGATCGGCGCCGGCGATCTGCACGGCGATCGGTTCAACCTCGCCGCGATGGTCGGTGCGCCGCTGCGATTTCTGCGTGCTCCACAGGCCGGGATTCGACGCGACCATCTCCGACACCGCGTACCCCGCGCCGAGCCGTTTGCACAGCTGGCGGAAGGGGCGGTCGGTGACGCCGGCCATCGGCGCGACGACGAGATTGTTGCCGATGGCGTGGTGACCGATGTGCACGAGAGATGAACGGGAAACGGAGGTGAAAATTCCAGCGGGGAGCGGATTATAACCGTTCCGCGGAACGTGGCGAATGCAGTGCGCGCGACTTTTCTTTCGCGCGCCGGCGCACGAATTGGCACGCTTTTTGGAAAGGGCGGCGTCGCTTCGCGCCGCGTGCGGCTAGCGAACGCCGAACAGCATCGCGCGCGTGAATGCGCGCTTCGCCGGGGGAACGGCGTCGAGCAAAGTGAGTGCCAACCCTCGCGGCCAGCGGACGAACGGTACATCGTTGCCGAACAAGCGGACGAGCGCGTGCGTGAACGCGATGCCGGACATTCGATCGGTGCGCCGGCCGCGCGAATAGCGCCGGAGCATCGCGGGCGCGCCGATCTCCTCGCGCGGGGAACCCAGCACGACGGTCGCGAGCTCCCACGCGTCGCGCAGCCCCAGGTTGAAGCCCTGTCCCGCGACCGGATGCAGCGTTTGCGCCGCGTTGCCGAGCGCAACGCAGCGCGCACGCGCGGCTGCGGCGGCGAATTCGAGCACGAGCGGAAACGTACGGCGCCCGGCGACCCTCGTGATGGCGGGAGCCCGCGTGCCGAAACGACGCGCGAGTCTCGGCCAGGAAATCGGACTCGCCGAGGTCGAGCAAGGCCCGCGCCCGGTCCGGTGTCGCGGTCCACACGAGCCCGTAACGATCGTTCTCGGGCAGGAGCGCCATCGGGCCATCCGGCGTGAAGCGCTCGAAAGCCAAATCCTTCGTGCGGCGCGGCGGGCCAGAGCTTGGCGACGAGCGCGACCTGCCCGTAATCGCGCCGTCGCCGCGCGATAGCTCGGCATCGTCTCGCCGGTGCCGTCGGCGACAGCCGCCGAGTCGTACCACGATCGAGCAACTCGACCGGAGCGGCGCCTTCCTTCAACTCGACGCTGGCGTGCTCGGGCGTTGCCGCGCACCGCCGTCACCTCGACGCCGTGCCGCACCGGAACGCGGTCCCGCAGAAGCGCCGCATCGAGCGCCCCTTGCAAGGCGCGATAGGAGACGACGTACGCCCAGCGCAGGTACATCCCATGCTCCTCCGCGGCGAGCAGGACCTGCCCGAATCCGCCGGCCTGCGAGATGTCGATGCGCACGATGGGCGTCAATGCCTGCGGCGCGACCGAGAGCAATTCCAGACCCCGACCCGCTCCAGGATCAGACGAGCACCGAGCGACAGCGCGAGCGAGCGGTCGCGAGCGGCCCATTTCGCCGACGCCCCTTCCGTCGAGGACGGTGACGTCCACGCCGCCGGTGGCGAGCGCGAGCGCCAGCGTCGAGCCGACCGGCCCTGCGCCACGACGGCGACGTCGTGCAGCGTGACCTCAGAGGTCGGACGGGCAGCGGTGGATGCCGCCATCGGCGCGATTACCGGCGACACGCGGCCTCGACGTCGGCCACCGATTTCGGCGCCGCGAGCGTCAAGTTCTCGATTCCCGATGCGGTGACGAGGACGTCGTCCTCGATCCGCACGCCAATATCCCAGAAATCGTCGGGCACGTTGTCCGCGGGCCGGATGTACGTGCCGGGCTCCACCGTGAGCACCATGCCGGGCACGAGCTTCTGCGACGCGCCGTTCACCTGATAGAGGCCGGCATCGTGGACGTCCATCCCGAGCCAGTGGCCGGCGCGGTGCATGTAGAACTGCCTGAACGCGCCGGATTCCAGCACGGCGTCGACGCTGCCATGGCAAAGGCCGAGGTCGACGTAACCCTGCGCCAGCACACGCTCGGCGGTCTTGTGGTAGTCGTGAAACCCGGCGCCCGGGCGCACCGCGTCGAGACACGCCTGCTGCGCGGCGAGCACGACTTCGTAGACGGCCTTCTGCGGGCCGCTGAATCGGCCGTTGACCGGGAACGTGCGCGTGATGTCCGACGCATAGCCCTGGAACTCGCAGCCGGCATCGATCAGCAGGAGCTCGCCATCCTGCAGCTGCCGGTTGTTGTCGCGGTAGTGCAGCACGCAGGCATTCGGCCCGCCGGCGACGATCGACGGATAGGCGACCGCCTGCGCGCCGCTGCGCAGGAACTCGTGCGTGAGCTCGGCCTCGACCTGGTACTCGTGCCATCCGGGGCGCGCCCTGTCCATCGCCCGGCGATGGGCGTTCGCGGAGATGGCCGCCGCGCGGCGCATCAGCGCGATCTCGTGCTCGTCCTTCACGAGCCGGAGCACGTCGATGGCCTGCCGCACGTCGACGATCTCCTCGGGAGCGGCTACACCGGTTCGCACACGTTTGCGTACCTCGTTCAGGAGGTCGGTGACCTTGCGGTCCCATGCGGCGAACAATCCGAGCGGCGTGTAGAGCGCGGGTCGATCGGCGGCGAGGTCGGGAAGGATCTGATCGAGATCCTTGATCGGGTGCGCCTCGTCGAAGCCGAAGATCTCCCGCGCCGCGTCGGGGCCGTAGCGAAAACCGTCCCAGATCTCCCGCTCCTGGTCCTTCTCGCGGCAGAACAGCACGTGGCGGTCGCCGTCCGCGCCCGCAACGAGAGCGATGACCGCATCGGGCTCCGGAAAGCCCGACATGTAATAGAAGTAGCTGTCGTGCCGATACGGGAACATCGAATCGCGGTTGCGCGCCGCTTCCGCCGCCGTCGGCACCAGAGCGAGGCCGCCGCCCGTCTGCTCGCGCATCCTCCTGACGACCGCCGCGCGGCGATCGCGGTACAACTGGTGATTGTGGTTCATGAGCTGCCCTGACGTGAGCGGCGATTATAAGGCTTCCCCGCCGGACTCGCGGCAGGCGCGCCGCCGGACGGCCGGACGAGGGCGATGCGTTAACATCGCAGTCATGAATCCACCTTCCGACGTCGAAGCCGCGCCCGACCCGAAAGGCGCGGCGTTGCGCGAGGCGAAGCGCGAGCTGCGCCGGCGCGTCCTCGCCGAACGGGACGCGCTGTCCGAGGAGGCCCGAGCTGCCGCGTCGCACGCCATTGTCGCTCGCTTGCTCGCGACGCCCGGACTTCGCATCGCCGCGCGAGGCGTGCTGCTGACGATTCCTTTTCGCAACGAGTGGGACTACGGCGCCGCTCGTGCGCGCCGCGCTGGCCGCGGGCAAGGCCGTCGCGGTGCCGCGCGTCGACCGTGACGCGCGGATGCTGGAACTCCGCGCGATCGTCGACCTCGCGCGCGACGTCGGTCCGGGCTTCAAGGACATTCCCGAGCCGCTGGAGCACTGTCCCTTGCTTCCCCGCGACGCGATCGATTTCGTCGTCGTGCCCGGCGTCGCGTACGACACGGAGGGCCGCCGCCTGGGCTACGGTGGCGGCTATTACGATCGCCTCCTTCCCGCTCCTTTCGCCGCGCGCGGCACGCGTGGCCGGCGCGTTCGACGTCCAGATCGTCGACCGGATACCGGTCGGCCCGAACGACGTCACCATCGACGCGGTCGTCACCGAATCCCGCGAGTTGTCGATGCCGCGATGACGGTCGACGGCGGCAGCGCGCGCGGCCGCGCGGCCGTCGCGCTCTCAATCACGCTCGCGATCCAGATCTACACGGCCGTCGCCGCCACGGCCACGTCGGTGCTGGCGCCGGAGATCGGCCGCGAGCTCGGCGTGGCGCCCAAGCTCGTCGGCGCGTTCGTCGGCATCGTTTACGCCGGCTCGATGGCCGCGAGCCTCGCGTCGGGAATGTTCATCGAGCGGCATGGCGCGATCCGCGTGTCGCAGGTGTGCGTGCTGCTGTGCGCGACGGGCATCCTGATGGTCGCTGCCGGCACGGCGTTCGCGGGAACGACAGTGCTGGCGCTCGCCCTCGCGCCGGTGATCATCGGCCTCGGCTACGGCCCGATCACGCCGGCGTCGTCGCACATTCTCGCCCGAACGGCACATCCTTCGCGGATGGCGCTGACGTTCTCCATCAAGCAGACCGGCGTACCGGCCGGGGCCGCGCTCGCCGGCGCGGTGCTGCCGATCCTGTGCGCTGCGCCTCGGCTGGCACGTCGGCGTTCGCGGCGATCGCCGCGCTGGGTGTGGCCGTCGCCCTGACGAGCCAGTTCGTGCGCGCGTCGCTCGACGTCGGGCGCGCGCCGGCACGCCTGCCGTCCTTGGCCGGCATTCTCGCCCCGCTGCGCGAGCTCGCCCGCAACGACGCGATCCGGGAGCTCGTCGTCACGTCGTTCATCTATGCGGCACTGCAGGTCTGCCTCGTGAGCTTCATGGTCGTCTATCTGACCGAATCGCTGGGCTACACGCTCGTCGCCGCCGGTCTCGTGCTGACCGTGGCGAACGTCGCCGGTGTCGTCGGACGGATCGTGTGGGGCGGCTTCGCCGATCTTCACCTCGCGCCGCGCGAGCTCCTGGGCTGGCTCGGCCTGGCCGCCGGCGGCTGCGCGTTCGCCACCGCCGCCTTCGACGCGAGCTGGCCGCTCGCCGCCATCCTCGTGGCGAGCGCCGCGTTCGGCGCGACGGCGATCGGCTGGAACGGCGTGATGCTCTCCGAAGTCGCGCGCCTCGCCCCGCCGAATCGCGTGGGCGCGATCACCGGCGCGTCCGCGTTCGTCACGTTCGGCGGCGTGATGAGCGGCCCCCCTGTCTTCGCGCTGATCGCGGCGCTGACCGGCGGCTACCGGTCGAGCTTCGCGACGTTCGGCGCGCTGACCGTCGGCAGCGGATTGTGGATGCTGCTTCGGCGCACAAAGTAAGCGCTCACGTGTATTTCCCGGCCCAGATGTCACATACTATCGGGCCCCGAAGGCCGAACGCGGCGCAAGGCGACAACAAGCGGCGGAGGTTCATCCGATGGACAACATTCCCGATCCCGACCCGCAGGAAACCCAGGAGTGGCTCGCGGCGCTCGACGGCGTTCTCGCCGCCGAAGGCCCCGACCGCGCGCATTTCCTGATCGAGGCGCTGATCGACGCGCGCGCCGCTCGGGCGCCTACCTGCCGTTCTCGGCCAACACCGCGTACATCAACACGATCCCGGTCGAGAAGCAGGTCCGGCTGCCCGGGCGACTTCAACATCGAGCAGAAGATCCGCCACTACGTGCGCTGGAACGCGATGGCGATGGTGCGTGCGCGCGAACAAGGACACGAACGTCGGCGGCCACATCGCGAGCTTCGCGTCCGCGGCGATGCTCTACGACATCGGCTACAACCACTTCTGGCGCGCCCCGTCGGAGGAGCACGGCGGCGACCTCGTCTTCGTCCAGGGCCACTCGGCGACCGGCGTCTACGCGCGCGCGTTCATGCTCGGCCGGTTCACGCCAGAGCAGATGGACAACTTCCGGCAGGAAGTCGACGGCAAGGGCATCTCGTCGTACCCGCACCCGTGGCTCATGCCCGACTTCTGGCAGTTCCCGACGGTGTCGATGGGCCTCGGCCCGCTGATGGCGATCTACCAGGCGCGCTTCATGAAATACCTGCAGGACCGCGGCCTCGCGCAGACCGAGGGCCGCAAGGTCTGGGCCTTCATGGGCGACGGCGAGATGGACGAGCCCGAGTCGATGGGCGCGATCGGCATGGCCGCGCGCGAGAACCTCGACAACCTCATCTTCGTCGTCAACTGCAACCTGCAGCGCCTCGACGGGCCCGGTGCGCGGCAACGGCAAGATCATCCAGGAGCTCGAATCCGATTTCCGCGGCGCCGGCTGGAACGTCATCAAGGTCGTCTGGGGCCGGCACTGGGATCCGCTCTTCGCCCGCGACAAGAAGGGCATCCTGATGCGCCGGATG
This sequence comes from uncultured beta proteobacterium, assembly GCA_963724545.1. Lineage (GTDB taxonomy): Bacteria > Pseudomonadota > Gammaproteobacteria > Burkholderiales > Casimicrobiaceae > CAIWHR01. The sequence goes on along the minus strand of CAVRVC010000007.1, from coordinate 74,478 downwards.
ATGGAGGTCGTCGACGGCGAGTACCAGACGATCAAGTCGAAGGACGGCGCGTACGTCCGCGAGCACTTCTTCAACACGCCGGAGCTGAAGGAGCTCGTCGCCGACTACTCCGACGACGACATCTGGAAGCTGAACCGCGGCGGCCACGACCCGTTCAAGGTCTACGCGCGTACCACGCGGCCGTCGAACCACAAGGGCCAGCCGACCGTCATCCTCGCCAAGACGATCAAGGGCTACGGGATGGGCGAGTCCGGCGAGGCGCAGAACATCACGCACCAGCAGAAGAAGATGTCGGGCGATGTCGATCCGCAGCTTCCGCGACCGCTTCCACATCCCGGTGCCCGACGACAAGCTGGAGGAAGTGCCGTACGTCACGTTTCCCGAGGGCTCGCCCGAGCTCGAGTACATGCGCGCGCGCCGGATGGACCTCGGCGGCTACCTGCCGGCGCGGCGCGGCAAGGCCGCCGCGCTCGCCACTCCCGAGCTCGCCGCCTTCGAGCGCTTCCTCAAGAGCACCGAGGACCGCGAGATCTCGACGACGATGGCGTTCGTGCAGATCCTGCAGCTCCTCCTGCGCGACAAGAATCTCGGCAAGCACATCGTGCCCATCGTGCCCGACGAATCGCGCACGTTCGGCATGGAAGGCCTCTTCCGCCAGCTCGGCATCTGGAACCAGCAGGGCCAGCTCTACACGCCGCAGGATTCCGACCAGCTGATGTTCTACAAGGAGTCGAAGAACGGCCAGATCCTGCAGGAAGGGATCAACGAGGCCGGCGGCATGTGCGACTGGATCGCCGCGGCGACGAGCTACTCGACGCACGGCGTGCCGATGATCCCGTTCTACATCTTCTACTCGATGTTCGGCTTCCAGCGCGTCGGCGATCTCGCGTGGGCGGCGGGCGACATGCGCTCGCGCGGCTTCCTGCTGGGCGGCACGGCGGGACGGACCACGCTGAACGGCGAAGGGCTGCAGCACGAGGACGGCCACTCGCACCTCATGTCGGCGACGATCCCGAACTGCATCTCGTACGACCCGACGTTCGGCTACGAGGTCGCGGTGATCATCCAGGACGGCCTCCGGCGGATGTACGCCGAGCAGCAGGACGTCTACTACTACCTGACGGTGATGAACGAGAACTACCGGCAGCCGGCGATGCCCGAGGGCGCGGCGCCGTCGATCATCAAGGGCATGTACCTGTTCGCAGCCGGCGACAAGAAGAGCAAGGCGCCGCGCGTGCAGCTCCTGGGCTCGGGCACGATCTTCCGCGAGGTGATCGAGGCCGCGGCGCTCCTCGAGAGCGACTGGGGTGTCGCGTCCGACCTCTGGAGTTGCCCCAGCTTCACCGAGCTCGCGCGGGACGGCATGGCGGCGGCCCGCGACAATCTGATGAACCCGACCGCGAAGCCGAAGGTCTCGCACGTCGCGCGCTGCCTCACCGACACGACGGGCCCGGTGATCGCCGCGACCGACTACATCCGCGCGTTCGCGGAGCAGATTCGCGCGTATGTGCCGCGGCGCTACGTCGTCCTCGGCACCGACGGCTTCGGACGCTCGGACACGCGGGAGAAGCTGCGGCGCTTCTTCGAGGTCGACCGGCATTACGTCGTGGTCGCCGCGTTGAAGGCGCTCGCCGACGAAGGCGCGGTGCCCGCCGCGAAGGTCGGCGAGGCGATGCGGAAGTACGGCCTGGACCCGGCGAAGCCCGCGCCGTGGACCGTGTAGCTTCGAGGGACCCGAGATGAGCACGATCGAAGTCAAGGTTCCCGACATCGGCGATTTCACCGATATTCCGATCATCGAGATCTTCGTCAAGGCGGGCGACACGGTGAAAGCCGAGGATTCGCTCGTCACGCTCGAGTCGGACAAGGCGACGATGGACGTGCCGTCCCCGTCCGCCGGTACCGTCAAGGAAGTACGGGTGAAGCTCGGCGACAAGGTGAGCGAAGGCACGGCGATCGTCGTGCTCGACACCGATGGCGCAGCCGACGCCGGCGCCGCCATACCCGCCGCGGCGGCGGCCCCTCCGGCCGCTGCGCCTGCGCCGGCAGCCGCCCCACCGGCAGCCGCGCCCGCACGCAGCGAAACCGCCAGCGGTCGCCGCTCCGGTCGACGGCGCGGCGTTCAAGGCCGCGCACGCGTCGCCGTCGGTGCGCAAGTTCGCGCGTGAGCTGGGTGTCGATCTCTCCAGGGTGAAGGGCTCGGGCCCGAAAGGCCGCGTGCTGCAGGAGGACGTGCAGAGCTTCGTGAAGACCGCGATGAGCGCGGGCACGCCGGCCGGCGGCGGCGTCAGCGGCGGAGGTTCGCTCAGCCTGCTGCCGTGGCCGACGGTCGACTTCGCGAAGTTCGGTCCGGTCGAAGCGCGGCCGCTGTCCCGGATCAAGAAGATCTCCGGCGCGAACCTCGCCCGCAACTGGGTGATGATCCCGCACGTCACGCAGTTCGACGAGGCGGACATCACCGACCTCGAGGCCTTCCGGGTGACGCTCAACAAGGAGAACGAGAAAGCGGGCATCAAGGTGACGATGCTCGCGTTCCTGATCAAGGCGAGCGTGGCCGCGCTGAAGAGGTTCCCGGACGTCAACGCCTCCCTCGACGGCGACAACCTCATCCTGAAGCAGTACTTCAACATCGGGTTCGCCGCGGACACGCCGAACGGCCTCGTCGTCCCTGTGATCAGGAACGCCGACCAGAAAGGCGTGCTCGCGATCGCCGCCGAGATGACGGCGCTCTCCGCGAAGGCGCGCGAAGGCAAGCTCGGCCCCGCCGACATGCAGGGCGGCTCTTTCTCGATCTCGAGCCTGGGCGGCATCGGCGGCACGGCATTCACGCCGATCATCAACGCGCCGGAAGTCGCGATCCTCGGCGTGTCGAAGAGCATCACCAAGCCCGTCTGGGACGGCAAGGCGTTCGCGCCGCGGCTGATGGTGCCGCTGTCGTTCTCGTACGACCATCGCGTGATCGACGGCGCGTCCGCCGCGCGCTTCACCGCGCACCTCGCGGGCCTGCTCGCCGACATGCGCCGGGTGGTGCTGTGAGCGCCGCCTGGCGGTCCAAGCGCGTTGTCCACGGCGTGCGGATTCGCGGCGGGCTCAGGATGATGCATGCGCCCGCCCGCGAATCCGCACGCCGCGGCGCGTTAGCGACTCCGAGGCAAAGGCTATGAGCGCGCTTGAAGTCAAAGTCCCGGACATCGGGGACTTCACGGACATCCCGGTGATCGAGATCTTCGTGAAGCCGGGCGATGCCGTGAAGGCCGAGGATTCGCTCGTCACCCTCGAATCGGACAAGGCGACGATGGACGTTCCCTCGCCCGCCGCCGGCACCGTCAAGGAAGTGAAGGTGAAGCTCGGCGACAAGGTGAGCGAAGGCTCGCTCATCGTCGTGCTCGAATCCGCCGCGGCCGGTGCCGCGAAACCCGCCGCGCCCGCGCCGGCCGCGTCTCACCCGCCGCCCGCAGCCGCTGCGCCAGCGGCCGCGCCGGCCAAGCCGGCATCCGCACCGATCCCCGGCGCCGCCACCTACGGCGGCAAGGCCGACATCGAATGCCGGATGCTCGTGCTGGGCGCCGGACCGGGCGGCTACAGCGCGGCATTCCGCGCGGCCGACCTCGGCATGAAGACGGTGCTGGTCGAGCGCTACGCCGCGCTCGGCGGCGTGTGCCTCAACGTCGGCTGCATTCCGTCGAAGGCGCTCTTGCACATCGCGGGCGTGATGGACGAGACGAAGGTGCTGGCCGAGCACGGCATCGCCTACGGCGCGCCGAAGATCGACCTCGACGCGCTCCGCGCGTGGAAGAACAAGGTCGTCGGCAAGCTGACCGGCGGGCTCGCCGGCATGGCCAAGTCGCGCAAGGTCGAAGTCGTCCGGGGCGTGGGCCAGTTCCTCGACCCGCACCATGTCGAGGTCGAGGTCACCGAGGGGCCGGCGCAGGCGAAGACCGGCGCGAAGAGGGTGGTGCGCTTCGAGCACGCCATCATCGCCGCCGGCTCGCAGGTCGTGCGGCTGCCCTTCATCCCGGACGATCCGCGCGTGCTGGACTCGACGGGCGCGCTCGAGCTCGCGTCGGTCCCGAAGCGGATGCTCGTCATCGGCGGGGGCATCATCGGGCTCGAGATGGGAACCGTGTATTCGACGCTTGGCGCGCGGCTCGACGTGGTCGAGATGCTCGACGGCCTGATGCCTGGCGCCGACCGCGACCTCGTGCGGGTCTGGGAGAAGGTGAACAAGCCCCGCTTCGACAGGATCATGGTCGGCACGAAAACCACGGCAGTGGAGGCGAAGCCGGACGCGCTGTGGGTCACGTTCCAAGGTCCGAACGCGCCGAAGGAGCCGCAACCCTACGACGCCGTGCTGATGAGCGTGGGCCGGGCGCCGAACGGCCGCAAGATTTCCGCCGAGAAGGCCGGCGTCGCGGTGTCCGACCGGGGCTTCATCGCGGTCGACAGCCAGATGCGGACGAACGTGCCGCACATCTTCGCGATCGGCGACATCGTCGGCCAGCCGATGCTCGCGCACAAGGCGACGCACGAGGGCCACGTCGCCGCCGAAGCGGCGGCAGGCGAGAAATCCTTCTTCGACGCGCGCGTGATCCCGTCGGTCGCGTACACCGATCCGGAAATCGCGTGGGCGGGCGTCACCGAGGACGAAGCGAAGGCGAAGGGCATCAAGGTCGTCAAGGGGCTCTTCCCGTGGGCCGCATCCGGGCGCGCGATCGCCAACGGCCGGGACGAAGGCTTCACGAAGCTCCTGTTCGACGAGGCGACGCACCGCATCGTCGGCGGCGGCATCGTCGGCACGCACGCCGGAGATCTCATCGCCGAGATCGCGCTCGCGATCGAGATGGGCGCGGACGCGGTCGACATCGGCCGCACGATCCATCCGCACCCGACGCTCTCCGAATCCGTCGGCCTCGCCGCCGAAGCGTTCGAGGGCGTGTGCACCGACCTTCCGCCGGCGCGGAAGAAATAGCGATCGACCTCAGTGGGCGCACGCTTCGCCAGATCCTGGACGGAACGTCCGAATCCGTTTATCTTTCGCTTACATTTTGCGGGCGGGGACCCCTTGGTCGCCCACCGCCCGGTTCTTGCCGCCAAGCGGCGCGACATCATGAGGTGCAGGAAATGAATGGATACCCGCTGCTCGTTGCCGCCGTTGGGATCGCCCTTGTTGCCGGTTGCGCGTCGACCTCGACGGTCGATCGGTCTGCCTTGGATGACGAGGAAAAGTCGTACGTAACCGGCAGCCGCATTCCCGTGCGAGGGAACCCGACCCATGATGTAAAGTCCGTGAGCACCAGGGAAGGGATCCAGGACATGATGCGCCCGGTCGGAAACGCGACCGGTGGCGTCACAGGGGCGAGCGGCAACTAGCTCGGGCCAGTACGCTCCGTCGGATTACCTGGTTGCCGCCGCCGGCGCGGCGAGCTCGCGAAACCAGTCGAGCGCCCTGCGCAACGGGGCCGGGTCGACGTCGTGCTCTCCCCGAAAGTTCTCGATGCGGACATTCCTGAAGCCCGAACGCTTCAACTCGTCGTAGATGTTCCAATGATCGGCCGGAGTTGCGACGGCGTCATCGTCGCCGTATTGAAGGAAGATCGGAACACGCTTGAAGTCCGCGTTCAGAATGTCGAAGTGCCTGGCCGCGGCGACGACCGCGTCCGTGTTGATGCCGGCGAGGTAGATTCCGGAGACGACGCGGCCCTGACTTGCAAACGCCGCCGCGAGCCAGCTGGAATGCTTCGAGCCGCCGGAGAATCCGCCGAAAGCCAGCGGCGACTTGGCTGCCGACGGCCACTGCAGCTCCAGCACTCCAAGCGCAGCCGTGTTGAGCGCGAGGCGCAGAGGGACATCGTCCTTGTCGTCGGCAACGCGCTCCATCGGGTCGGCAGCCACCAATATCCACCCTGCCGCGAGCGCGGTATTGGCGTAGGCGGCCAGCAGACGGCGGCTCGAATTGTAGTTGGGGTCGGAGGTCGCGCTGACGACCATGACGGGCCAGGCGCGCGTCATGTCGAAGTTCGCCGGCGCCGCAACGGTGATCAGCACATGCTCGACCGGAGACAGTTGCCCGCGCCCCGCCACCAAGCGAAGCTCGCGGGGGAGTTCCGCATTGAATTCGTTGAAGCTGCCCGGTTTCAGGCCCGGCGCCGCGAATGCGACCGTACCGAGAAAGAGTATCGGCAGCAGTGCGAGAATTCGTTTCATGCGTGCATCCCTGGAGACGGCGCGCCGCCTGCATGAGCGAGATTACTACCGCGGGACCGGATCTGGCAAAGCGTGTGGTCTCGTTGTGCGGCGAGGATGCCTCCGGGCGGGCGGTGGTGCAACGCATTCAACGTGCGCACTGCTACAATTTCAAAAGAGCGTCGCAACAACGCCGGAGGTGCGCCGATGAGCCAGGACGAGCAGAAGCAGGCGGTCGCCCGCGCGGCGATCAAGTACGTCGTCGACGACGCGATCGTCGGCGTGGGTTCCGGCTCGACGGCGAACCTCTTCATCGACGAGCTCGCGAAGATCAAGCACCGGATCAAGGGGGCCGTCGCAAGCTCGGTCAAGACCGCCGAGCGGCTGAAGGGCCACGGCATCTACGTGGACGAGCTCAACAACGTCTCCGACATTCCCGTGTACGTCGACGGCGCCGACGAGGTGACCGAGCACGGCGCGATGATCAAAGGCGGCGGCGGCGCGCTGACGCGGGAGAAGATCGTCGCGGCCGTCGCGCGGACATTTGTCTGCATCGTCGACGGCTCGAAGCTCGTCGCCGTGCTCGGCAGGTTCCCGCTGCCCGTCGAGGTGATCCCGATGGCGCGGAGCTACGTCGCGCGGCAGCTCGTGCTGCTGGGCGGCCAGCCCGCGTGGCGGATGGGATTCACGACGGACAACGGCAACGTCGTTCTCGACGTCCACGGCCTGTCGATCGTCGATCCGGCTGCGTTGGAGGCGAAGATCCGCGCGATCACCGGCGTGGTCACCGTCGGACTCTTCGCGGCGCGCGGGGCCGACGTGATCCTGCTCGGCAGCGACGCAGGCGTGAGGACGATCGAGCTCCGCCGCTAGCGTGTCGGCGGCGCATCCGGGTTAGCGCTAGAATCTTCGAATGACGAACCTCGCCGTTCCCGGCCTCGGGACCTTCGCCGACGTCGGCGCCTATATGCAGGGCGTCGGGGCAGCAGCGCGTAGCGCTGCCGGCGACGTGGCGCGGGCGAGCACCGGGACGAAGAACGCCGCGCTCTCCGCCATGGCGGCCGCCATCCGCGGAGACGCGGCGGCGCTCCGCACGGCCAACGAAAAGGATGTCGCCGCGGCGATCGCCGCCGGCCACGACGACGCCTTCGTCGATCGGCTGACGCTCGATGGAGAAGGCATCGCCGCGATGGCCGCGGGGGTCGAGGCCATCGCCGCGCTGCCCGATCCCGTCGGCGAGATCACCGATCTCCGGTACCGTCCGTCGGGCATCCAGGTCGGCTTCATGCGCGTGCCGCTCGGCGTCGTCGGCATCATCTACGAGTCGCGCCCCAACGTCACCGCCGATGCGGCCGGGCTGTGCCTCAAGGCGGGCAACGCGACGATCCTGCGCGGCGGCTCCGAAGCGTTGCACAGCAACCAGGCGATCGCCGCGTGCGTGCAACGCGGCCTTCGCGCTGCCGGCCTGCCGGAAAACGCCGTGCAGCTCGTCGCGACGACGGACCGCGCGGCCGTCGGACACCTGGTCGCGGACGACCGGCACGTCGACGTCATCGTGCCGCGCGGCGGCAAGAGCCTGATCGAGCGCATCGCGCGCGAGGCCCGGGTACCCGTCATCAAGCACCTCGACGGCGTATGCCACGTGTACATCGACGCCTCCGCCGAGCCCGCCATGGCGATCCGTGTCGCCGACAACGCGAAGACGCAGCGCTATTCCACGTGCAACACGATGGAGACGCTGCTCGTCCACGCCGGCATCGCCTCGCGCGTGCTGCCGCCCCTGTGCGGCACCTATGCGAGCAAGGACGTCGAGCTGCGCGGCTGCGAGCGCTCGCGCGCGATCGTCCCGTCGATGCGACCCGCGACCGAAGAGGACTGGTATGCGGAGTATCTCGCGCCGATTCTCGCGGTCCGTATCGTCGACTCGCTCGACGAGGCGATCGCGCACATCGGGAAATACGGCTCGCAGCACACCGACGCGATCGTCACCCAGGATCACGCGCAACGCGATGCGCTTCCTGCGCGAAGTGGACTCGAGCTCGGTGATGGTCAACGCATCGCCGCGATTCGCCGACGGGTTCGAGTACGGCCTGGGCGCCGAGATCGGCATCTCGACCAACAAGCTGCACGCCCGCGGTCCGGTGGGGCTCGAGGGCCTCACGAGCCGCAAGTGGATCGTGCTCGGCACCGGGCAGATCCGGACCTCCCAGGGGAGGGCGTGAAGGTCGACGCCCAGGGAGCCTAGCCGGCCGGTCACGCGGCGCGCGCGCGACGCGGCGCACGCCGGCGCCATGCGTACCAGAGGACGGCCGCCGCGATCGCCGCCAGCACCGGCAGCACCGCGCGGTTCATCGCCTCCCAGCCGGCCGTCGACACCATCGCGCCGGACGCGAACGACGACAGGCCCATCGTCGCGAACACGATGAAATCGTTGGCGCCCTGCGTGCGCGCCTTCTCGGCCGGAGCATAGGCTTCCGTCAGCAGCGTCGTGCCGCCGGTGTACATGAAGTTCCAGCCGATGCCGAGCAGGGCCAGCGCCAGCAGGAAGTGCGCGACGGTCACGCCGTTGAGCGCGATCGCCGTGCAGAGGGCCATCAGCACCGCGCCCGCCAGGATCACGCTGAGCACGCCGAAGCGGCGGATCAGTGATCCCGTGAAGAATCCGGGCGCGAACATGCCGACGACGTGCCACTCGATGACCATCGCGACCGACGCCAGCGGATGGCTGCAGAAATCCATGGCGAGCGGCGTCGCGGTCATCAGCAGGTTCATGAGGCCGTAGCCGACGGCGCCGGAGAGCACGGCGACGACGAACACCGGCTGCCGCAGGATGACCGACAGCGGACGTCCGCCGCCGGCGCGCTCCTCGACGCTCGGCTTCGGCACGTGCACGAACCACTGCACGGCGAGGGCGACGACCGCGTAGCCCGCGAGGGCGACGAATCCGCCGAGGAATGGCGTGGCGAAGAGCTCGGCCGCGCGCCGCGCGGACTCCGGACCGAGGAAGCCGCCGACGACGCCTCCCGCGAGCACCAGCGAGATCGCCTTCGCTCGGTCCGCGGGCGCCGCCACCTCGGCCGCCGCGAAGCGATACTGCAGGCCGATGGCGTTGTAGACGCCCATCAACGCGGTCGCCAGGCAGTAGAGGACGAAGCTGCCGCGACCGATCGCGAGCATCGCGAGCGCACATCCCCCGACGTTGACGAGCGCGCCTGCCATGAAACCCCGGCGCCTTCCGACGCGCGCCATCCACATCGACGCCGGCATCGTGGAGACCGCGGAGCCCAGCACGTAGAACGTCACGCCGAGTGTCGCCAGCGCCTTCGTGTCGGCGAGGGCGTAGCCGACGAGCCCGTTCATCGTGATGAGACCGGACGCGTTCGTCAGCAGCAGCGCCTGGCAGCAGGCGAGAAGAAAGATATCGCGGTACGATGTGCGCATCGTCCCGACTATACCAAAGCGCATGCCGCCACTCGCCCGCGAGATCCTCGACTTCTGGTTCGGCCCGCAGCCGCACGCGCCGCGCGGCGAATGGTTTCGCAAGGATGCGGCGTTCGACGCGACGATCCGCTCCCGGTTCGGCATCACCATCGAATCGGCCATGGGCGGCGCCTTCCGCGATTGGCAATCCGACCCGCGGGGCGGCCTCGCGCGGATTCTGCTGCTCGACCAGTTCACGCGCAACGCGTTCCGGGACACGCCGCGCGCCTTCGCCGGCGACACCGGAGCGCTCGCCACCGCGATCGGGATCGTCGACACGGGGCAGGACCGGGCGCTCGACCGCTACGAGCGCGCGTTCGTCTACCTGCCGTTCGAGCATTCGGAAGACCTCGCGATGCAGGAGCGCTCGCTCGCGCTCTTCGGCGCGCTCGCGCAGGACACCGGCGATCGCGCGGCGCTCGAATGGGCCGAGAAGCACGCGTTGATCGTGCGCCGCTTCGGCCGCTATCCGCACCGCAATGCGATCCTCGGCCGCGCCTCGACGCCGGAGGAGATCGCGTTCCTGGGAGAGCCCGGCTCGAGTTTCTAGTTCGCGGACTCCTCCGCGTCGCCCCGCGCGGCCGGGCTTACAATTGCAACGGCGATGCATTCGATTCTCGGCGTCTTCGGCGGCACATTCGACCCGGTGCATTGCGGTCACGTGGCGCTCGCCCGCGAATTGCGCACGCGCCTCGCGCTGTCCGCCGTCCGTTTCGTCCCGGCAGGCGACCCGCCGCACCGCGGGACGCCGACGGCCGCGGCGAGCCAGCGTCTGGCGATGGTGGAGCTCGCCGTCGCGGGCGAGCCGGGCCTCGAAGTCGACGCGCGCGAGGTCCGCGCCGCGCGCCGCAGCTATACGGTGCTCACCCTCGAGGAGCTGCGCGCCGAAGATCCGGCCCGCACGCTCGCGCTCATCGTCGGCGCGGACACGTTCCTCGGGCTGCCGACCTGGCATCGCTGGCGCGAGATCTTCGCGCTCTCGCACGTCGTCGTCGTGCCCCGCCCCGGGGTGGCGCTCGAGACCGCGCTGCCGCCCGAGCTCGCTCCCGAGTGGGCAAAACGCTACTCTCGCGACGCTGCGGCGCTGGCGCGCGCGCACGCGGGCGCGGTGATCCTGCAGCCCGTGACGGCGCATCCGATCTCGGCGTCGGCGATACGCCATCGGCTCGCGGAAGGCGCGGCCGGCGTCGACGCGGTCCGCGGATTGCTTCCCGCCACGGTTTTAGCCTATATTGAACGCAACCAACTCTATCTCCCGCATCAGGATGCGACTTAACAAGATCCAGAAAACCGCCGTCACCGCTCTCGACGACATCAAGGCGCGCGACATTACCGTTCTCGACGTGCGCAAGCTCACGAGCCTGTTCGATGCCATGATCATCGCTACCGCCGAATCCCATCGGCAGGTGAATGCGCTCGCCCGCCATGTCTGCGACAAGCTCACCACCATCGGCGCGACGATCGTCGGCGTCGAGGGTGAGGAATCCGGAGAGTGGGTCCTGGTGGATGCCGGCGACGTCGTCGTCCACATCATGCAGCCCGCCGTGCGCGCGCACTACAACCTGGAGGAGCTCTGGGCTCCGCCTTCGGTGAGACGCCGCGCCAAGGCGGCCGACGCGGCCGCCGCCTGAGCCGCTCCCCGCGCGAATCTTCCTTCCGGCGGCTGCCATCGCCTCTCCGCCCCGCCCGCGTTGAATCTGCGCGTCGTCGCGTTCGGCCAGCGGATGCCGGCGTGGGTCGACGCGGGCTGGGACGAGTACGCGCGTCGAATGCCGAAGGAATTCGCCCTCACCCTCGTAGCGCTCAAGGCCGAGCCGCGCGATCGCGGCCGGACCGCGGCACAGATGCTCGCCGCCGAGGCAAAGCGGATCGCCCCGTCCTGCAGGGACGCGCGCGTGATCGCGCTGGACGAGCGCGGGCAACCCTGGACGACGCGTGTGCTCGCCGACAACCTCTCGCGCTGGCGCGTCGAAGCGCGCGACGTCGCGTTCGTGATCGGCAGCGCGGACGGGCTTGCCGAGTCGGTCAAGCGCGATGCGCACGCCATCGTCGGCCTTTCCGCGCTAACATTGCCGCACGGGCTCGTCCGGGTAGTCGTGGCCGAGCAACTGTATCGAGCCGCCAGCCTGCTCTCGGGTCATCCTTACCACCGCGAGTGACGGCCGGCAATGCGACTGCCGTCGAGGAGAAATCCGCATCATGACCGCTCCGGCCGTGTACCTTGCCTCGAAGAGCTCCCGTCGCGAGGAGCTCCTGCGCCAGCTCGGCGTCGAGTTCGCATCGCTCCGGCTGCGGGAATCGTCGGACCGCGAGCGTGACATCGTCGAAGGCGCGCGTGACGCCGAGCCCCCGCTGCATTACGTCGAGCGCATCGCGCGCACCAAGGCGACTGTCGGCTGGCACCGGATGCTGCAGCGCGGCCTCCCGCCGCGCCCCGTGCTGGGCGCCGATACGGAAGTCGTGCTGGACGACAGGATCTTCGGCAAGCCGAAGGATGCCGCCGACGCCGTCCGCATGCTGACGCTGCTCTCGGGCCGCACGCATCAGGTGCTGACGGCCGTCGCGTTGTGCTGGGAAGGGAACACCGTGGCCGAGATCTCCACGTCGAGCGTGACGTTCCGGACGATCGAGCGCGACGAGATCGAGCGTTACGTCGCCACCGGCGAGCCATCCGACAAGGCCGGCGGCTACGCCGTCCAGGGCCGCGCCGCGACGTTCGTGCGGCGCATCGACGGCAGCCACTCCGGCATCATGGGCCTGCCGCTGTACGAGACCGCCACCGCGCTCGCCGGCATCGGTTTTCCCGTGCTATGAGCATGAGCTCCGATGTCGCATGAAATCCTCATCAACGTAACCCCCCAGGAAACGCGCGTCGCGATGCTCGAGCAGGGCGTCGTCCAGGAATTTCACATCGAGCGTTCCAGCGCGCGGGGCCTCGTCGGCAACATCTGCCTCGGCCGCGTCGCACGCGTGCTGCCCGGCATGCAGAGCGCGTTCGTCGAGATCGGGCTCGAGCGCGCGGCTTTCCTGCACATCGCCGACATCTGGGAGCACCGCCAGAACGGCCACGGCGGCGGCGACACCCGGCCGATCGAGAAGATCCTGCACGAGGGGCAGTCGCTGCTCGTGCAGGTGATCAAGGATCCCATCGGCACCAAGGGCGCGCGCCTGTCCACGCAGGTGAGCCTCGCCGGCCGCCTGCTGGTGTACCTGCCGCAGGACTCGCACATCGGCATCTCGCAGCGCATCGAGGACGAGGCCGAGCGCGAGAGCCTGCGCGGCAAGCTGCAGCTGCTGCTGCCGGACGGCCACAGCGGCGGCTTCATCATCCGCACGATGGCCGAGGCCGCCACCGAGCGCGAGATGCAGAGCGACATCGAATACCTCACCAAGCTCTGGAACGACCTCAACGTCCGCGCGCGCGACGTCCCGGCCCCCGCGCTGCTCTACCAGGACCTGAACCTCGCGCAGCGGGTGCTGCGCGACATGGCGACCGAGGAGACGGCCCGCGTCATCGTCGACTCGCGCGAGACCTTCACCAAGATGCTGGCGTTCGCGCGCGAGTACACGCCGGCGCTCGTCGAGCGCATCGAGCATCACGCCGGCGAGCGGCCGCTGTTCGACCTGCACCGCGTCGAGGACGAGATCGAGAAGGCGCTCGCGCGCCGCGTCGACTTGAAATCCGGCGGCTACCTGATCGTCGACCAGACCGAGGCGATGACGACGATCGACGTCAACACCGGAGGCTTCGTCGGCGGCAGGAGCTTCGACGACACGATCTTCAAGACCAACCTCGAAGCGGCGCAGGTGATCGCCCGGCAGCTCCGGCTCCGGAACCTCGGCGGCATCATCATCATCGACTTCATCGACATGGAGAACACCGACCACCGCGCCGCCGTGCTGGCCGAGCTCAACCGCGCGCTCGACCGCGACCGCACGCGGCTCACGGTGAACGGCTTCACGCAGCTCGGGCTCGTCGAGATGACGCGAAAGCGCACGCGCGAGTCGCTGGCGCACGTGCTGTGCGAGACCTGCCCGACGTGCCGCGGCCGCGGCGAGCTCAAGACGGCGCAGACGATCTGCTACGAGATCCTGCGGGAGATCCTGCGCGAGGCGAAGCAGTTCAACGCGCGCGAGTTCCGCATCCTCGCGGCGCAGGCGGTGATCGACCTCTTTCTCGACGAGGAGTCGCAGTCGCTGGCCCAGCTCGGCGACTTCATCGGCAAGCCGATCTCGCTGCAGGTCGAATCGATCTACACGCAGGAGCAGTACGACATCGTGCTGATCTGACGCGCGCGGAACGCACCATTGCCGCGCGGCCGCGTCCCGCGGCGGGCCGGGTGCCGTTCCGGGAGGTGCTGCATGCTCCGCAATCTCTGGTCGCGCGCCAAGGCATTCTTCTCGCGCCTCTTCCGGCGCAAGCCCCCGGAGCCGGGCCGGTTCGAGTCCGACGCGCGGACATCGCTGCGCGGGATGCTGGCCACGGCGCCTTGGATCTGGCCGGCGCGGGACTACACCGTCTACGTCCCGCAGGGGCACGCGCGCTGGCGCAGCGTACCGCTTCTCGTTCTGCTCCACGGGTGCAGACAGACGGCGGACGACATCGCGCAGGCGACGCGCATCACCGCCTTGGCGGACGACGTGGGCTGTCTCGTGCTGCTGCCGCGCCAGAATCCGCGCGCGAATGCGTGGGGCTGCTGGAACTGGTTCGACCGGGCGACGGCCGAGGGCTGGGGGGAGACGGCGATCGTCCTTGCCCAGGTGAAGTCGGTGCGGCGCAAATACCTGGTCGATCCCAAGCGGGTGTTCGTCGCCGGGATGTCGTCGGGTGGCGGGCTCGCAACGGTGCTGGGCATCAGGAAGCCCGAGCTCGTCGCCGGCGTGTTCGTGCATTCGGGAGTCGCCTGCGGCGCCGCTTCGTCGCCGCTGTCCGCCCTCTCCGTCCTGAAGGCAGGCGCCGACAACGACGTCACGCGGGTCGCACGCGCAACGCGCCTCGCGGCAAAGCCGGAGACGCTGCCGGTACCGCTGCTGGTGGTCCATGGCGGCGCCGACGACGTGGTGTCGCCGGTCAACGCCGCGCAGCTCGTCCGCCAGTTCCTCGCGCTGAACGGCCATCCCGCGGCGGACGCGGGCGCCTACGTCGACCTTCCGCCGCCGGACCGCTCCGACATCGCGACGCTGCCGGACGCGGGGACCGTGACGACGAGCGAATGGCGGGTCGCCGGCCGACTGGTCGCGCGGCATGTGCTGGTCGACCGCCTCGGCCACGCGTGGAGCGGCGGCGACGACAAGTATCCGTACAACGATCCGCGGGCGCCCGATGCGTCCGCGCTGCTCGGCGCGTTCGTCCGCCACCCGATGCAGTAACATCGTGGCGTGTCGCCCGTTTGCGGAAGCAAGCCCGCGATTGACACCGACAGAGGCAGCCATGACGACGACCGGAATGAACCACTTCACCGTGCTGACCGACGACGTGCCGGCCACCGTCGCCTTCTACTGCGACCTCCTCGGGCTTGCCGACGGTCCGCGACCGCCGCTCGGCTTTCCCGGCGCGTGGCTCTACACCGGCGGACAGGCCGTGCTGCACATCGTCGGCGGCCGGCCGAAGAGCGAGCTTCGCGCCGGCGTGATCGATCACATGGCGTTCTCCGCCACCGGACTTCGCGCGACCATCGAGCAGCTCGTGGCGAAGGGATTGCCGTACCAGTGCCGGCAGCAGGCGGGTTCGGGCGTGTGGCAGGTCTTCGTGCACGACCCCAACGGCGCGCGCGTCGAGCTCGACTTCGCGCCGGACGAGCCGGCGCCGCGATGAGCGCGGGGGCACACCATTGAGCACCCCACCGGAGCTCGCCGCGTTCGACCATCTCGTCGTCGCCGCCACGACGCTCGCCGACGGGATCGAGTACATCGCCGCGACCACCGGGGCGACGCCGCACCCGGGCGGCAAGCACGTCGCGATGGGGACGCACAACGCGCTGCTGCGCCTTTCCGAGCGGACGTTCCTCGAGGTCATTGCGATCGATCCCGCCGGAACCCGCCCGGCGCGACCGCGCTGGTTCGAGCTCGACAACATCGCGCTGCAG
Organism: uncultured beta proteobacterium; assembly: GCA_963724545.1. Lineage (GTDB taxonomy): Bacteria > Pseudomonadota > Gammaproteobacteria > Burkholderiales > Casimicrobiaceae > CAIWHR01. The sequence goes on along the minus strand of CAVRVC010000007.1, from coordinate 58,729 downwards.
GCGGAGCTCACCGAACGCCCGCGGCTCATCCACTGGGTCGCGCGTACGACGGGCATCGAACGGGCGGCCGCGGCATGCCCGATCCCGCTCGGCACCGTGCATCCGATGGCGCGCGGCGACTATCGCTGGCGCATCACGATCCCCGACGACGGTTCGCTTCCCGGCAAGGGAATCGTCCCCACGCTGATCGAATGGGACGTGCCGCAGCATCCGGCCGAATCGCTGCCGAAGTCGGACATCACGCTCGTCAGCCTCGCCGCCGCGCATCGCGAGCCCGCGGAGATCCGCGCGGCACTCGCGGCGCTCGGGCTCGACGGCACGCTGCCGGTGACCTACGACCGCGACGCGCGGCTCGCGGCGATGCTGCGCACGCCGCGCGGCGTGGTCACGCTCTGATCGGGCGACGCCTCACTTCGCCAGGTAATCCTCGCGCTGCGGCGTGAACGTGTCGAGCAGCACGCCCGGCTTCAGGCACCGGCAGCCGTGCATCACGCCCGACTTCTTGTACATCGTGTCGCCGGCTCGGACGACCCGGGTCTCGCCGCCGATCGTGAATTCGAATTCGCCCGAGAGCACGTAGGTCAGCTGTTCGTGCGGATGCGAGTGCAGCGGCCCCACGGCCCCGGCGCGGAACGTGACCTCGACCTGCATCAACCCGCCGTCGTGGGCGAGGACCTTCCGGGACACCCCGCCACCCAGATCCTCGACTGGCGCATCCTTTGCGTAGACGAACATCGGTGTCGCTCCTTTCCTTCGCCTCGTCGAGGTTGCCGCGGCGCGTATGCCCCGGGGCGAGATTCAGCCCAGCGCGCCGCGCGCCGCGACCGGCCACAGGCATTCGACGCGCGCTCCGCGGACGCCGACGATCCAGTCGTAGAGATTGACGGTCGGATCGCAATGGCCGGGAACGAGCCACAGGCGATCTCCGACGCGCGGCGCCGATGCGTCCGGCGCGACGGCGACCATGCCGTGCTCGTCGGTCGCCTTGCGGTAGGTGAGGCCGCGCGCGCCGTAGATGTCGGGAAGACCCGAATCGACAGCGAGCGCCTTCAATCCGGCGTCGACCACCGCGCGGTCCGGTGCCGGCGCGCTCATCACGCTCGCGAGCACGAACAGGCTCTGCTCGAAGGGATGCTGGTCGGGCGCGAGCGCGTTCTTCTGGTAGTCCGCGTCCATGAAGACATACGAACCGGGCTGCAGCTCCGTGTAGACGCCGCTGTCACGCTCGTGCTGCCACGTGCCTGTTCCGGCGCCGGTCACCGTCTTGCACGCAATGCCGGCCGCTTCGATCGCCGCCTTCGATTCGGCGGCGAAGGCGCTCGCCTGCGCGATCGCCGCCCGCCGCTCCTCCGGCGCACGGAGGTGCTGCGCTCCGCCGTGATAGGCATGAATGCCGCGGAACGACAGCGAGGGCTCGCGAGCGACGGCCTGTGCGACGGTCACGGCAGGCGCGCCGGGCGCCACGCCGCAACGCCGCGCGCCGACGTCGACCTCGACCAGGACCGACAAGGCGACGCCTGCCGCGCTCGCGGCGGCGCCGATCGCGGGCACCGCGCCGGCGTCGTCCGCCAGCACGCCCACCGTCGCATGTCTCGCAAGCGCCGCGAGGCGCGCGAGCTTCGCCGCGCCGACGATCTCGTTGGTGACGAGCACGTCGCGCACGCCGGCGGCGATGAATGCCTCCGCCTCGCCGACCTTCTGGCAGCAGATGCCGACCGCGCCGTGCTGGATCTGCGCGAGCGCGATGTCCGGGCACTTGTGCGCCTTCCCGTGCGGACGGAGCGCGACCGCGGCGCCGCGCACGGCATTGCCCATCAGCTCGAGGTTGCGCTCGAACGCATCGAGGTCGACGACGAGCGCGGGAGTGTCGATATCGGCGACGTCGTCGCCGCAGCGCGCAGGTGGGGATTGCATCGCGGCATCGTAACCCGCGGGCGGTCCGTCCCACAATCGACCGGAAGGGCGGCGGGCCCGCCGCGGTGCCTATTTCGGCGCGGTGGCCTCGAGCGCGGCGAGCTGCCCGTACACGACGTGCGCGATCTTGAGGAGCTGCGCGCGATCGACGTTGCCGGACAACGCGTAGCCGCAGGCGTCGTCGATCCAGTAAAAGACGCTCACGCCGCCCTCTTCCGCATAACGGAACGCGGTCTCGTCGGGGCCGGCCGCCTGCTTGCGCACCTGCAGCGACAGCCGCTGCTTGTCGGCGTTCTCGTACATGAAGAGCGCGGTGGGCTTCTCGTTCCCGGCGACGAGCCTGCCGCCGACGAGCGCATACCCGACATTGTTGAGATCGGGTGCGCGCACCTGGAATCCCAGGCGCTTCGTGAGCCAGTTCACGAGGCGCTTTTCCTCGGCGGCCCAGATCTCGACGGGCCGATTGACGTCCGCCGCGTAGAGCGCGTGGGCGAACGCCGCCTGGCGCGCGAAGGTCGTGGGGGTGCCCGCGCGCTCGATCAGCGCGTCGCGAAGCAGCCAGCCGAGCCCCGCGCCGACGACGAGCGTGGCGGCGAGGCCGAGCGCCGGCGCGAGCGAGCGGGGGAAGCGCAGCGCGCGCCTGGCGCGCGGGACGGCCGCGGCGAGCAGGCGCGCCGGTATCGGCTCGGCCAGCATCGGATCGAGCGCATCGCGCAGCGCCGCATTCTGCGCGCGGAGCGCGGCGACGCGCGCCGCGAGCTCCGGGTCGCGCAGCATCGCCGCCTCGACGCCGGCACGGCCTTCGGGCAGCAGCCGGCCGTCGACGTAGGCCTGAACGTCGGCTTCGAGCGGGGGCAGGGGATTGCCAGCCGTCATGACAGCGCGAGCCCGCTCATTTGACGATTCGCAGCCCCGAGGCCGGCTCGGCCACGAGATGGCGGAGATTGCTGCGCGCACGTGACAAACGCGACATCACCGTGCCGACGGGTATCGCGAGGATGGCGGCGATCTCCTCGTAGCGAAGCTCCTCCACGGCCGCGAGCAGCAGCACCTCGCGCTGATCGGCGGACAGCCGGCCCATCTGCTGCACGAGCTCCATCAACTCGACGCGATCGAGCTGGTTGGCGCGGACCGGCAGCTGCCACGCGGGGTTGCCGGGATCGGCGTCGATCGACACGTTGGCGGCGTCGCGGCGGGCAAGCGCAAGCTGGTTCACGTAGACGTTGTGCATGATGGTGAAAAGCCACGCGCGGAGATCGCTGCCCGTCCGCCACATCCGCCGCTTCTCCCAGCCTCGCGCAAGCGTGTCCTGGACGAGATCGTCGGCGCGCGACGCCTCGCCCGTCAGCACGCGGGCGTAGCGGCGCAGCCGCGGAATGGCGGCGACGAGATCCGGGTGCGGCAGGCCCGGGGCATCGTTTGAAGCAGGCGGCGTCACGAGCTCTGGATGGCTGAGAGCGCGCCGCATGGCGCGCGCGTCATCTTACCGCGCCGTCGCGCCCCGCGCCGGAACTGCGCGGCAGCGCCGCGCCATCGATCCACGCGACCCCGACACTGCTGCCTCCGACTACTTGACGACGTGCCAGACGCTGTTGAACCCGTCGCCCGTCTTGTCCCCGGGCTTCTGGTCCTTCGCCCACAGGTAGACCGGCTTGCCCTTGTACGCCCATTGCTTCGTGCCGTCGTCGCGCGTCACGATCGACCACTCGCCCCCGGCCTTGGCGTCGGCGGCCGCCATCAACGGCGGCCAGTTGGCGGCGCAAGGTCCGTTGCAGGCGCTCTTGCCGCCGGCGTCCTTGTCGAACGTGTAGAGCGTCATGCCGGCGGAATTGGTGAGGACGCCGTCGGTCATCTTGGCGGGCGCTTGCGCCATCGTCGCCGCCGGAAGGGCGGCAATGGCAAGGACGAACAGCGTGGCGGTGGTTGCGCGGCGGAACGGAATCATGGAACTCCCCCTTGGGTTGGATGGCGACAGCCACGCCAACAAGCCGGGTGCGCCGTTTATTCCGCGGCGGCGGCAGCGGTCCGGCCCGCGCGAACTCACACGAGGAACAGCGTGGCGAGCCCGAGGAAGATGAAGAAGCCGCCCGAATCCGTGACCGCCGTGATGAGCACCGACGAGCCGACCGCCGGATCGCGGCCGACCTTCAGCATCGTCATCGGTATCAGCACGCCCATCAGCGCGGCCAGCATCAGGTTCAGCGTCATCGCGAGCACCATGACGAGGCCGAGCGCCACGTCCTTGTACAGTACCATCGCCACCAGTCCCATCACGCCGCCCCAGATGACGCCGTTGACGAGGGACACGGTGATCTCCTTGCGGATGAGCTGGCGGGCGTTGGCGACGGTCACCTGGCCCAGCGCCACGGCGCGCACGATCATCGTGATCGTCTGGTTGCCGGAGTTTCCGCCGATCCCCGCCACGATGGGCATCAGCGCCGCGAGCGCGACCAGCTTTTCGATCGAGCCCTCGAACACGCCGATCACGCGGGACGCGATGAACGCGGTGACGAGGTTGATCGCGAGCCATGCCCAGCGGTTCTTGAACGACGCCCACACCGACGCGAAGACGTCCTCCTCCTCGCGCAGGCCGGCCTGGGCCAGCAGATCCTCCTCGCCGCTCTGCCGCACGAAATCGAGCACCACGTCGACGGTGACCCGTCCCACCAGCCGATTGTTGGTGTCCACGACCGGAGCGGACACGAGGTCGTAACGCTCGAACGCGGAGGCCGCGACGTCGGCCTTCTCGTGCTGCCGCAACAGCACGACCGGTTCCCGCATGATCGACTCGACCTCGGTGTCGGGATCCGAGACGATCAGCGTGTTGATCGGCAGCACGCCCAGCAGTCGCTCCGCGCGGTCGACGACGAACACCTGGTCGGTCTGCGACGGCAGCTCGTCGAAGCGCCGCAGGTAGCGCAGGACAACTTCGAGCGTCACGTCCGGCCGCACGGTGATGTCCTCGAAGTCCATCAGCGCGCCGACCATGTCGTCGTCGAAGGACATCGCGGCGCGCAGCTGCTCGCGCTCCTCCACCGGCAGGCTCTGGAAGACATCGTCCATCACCTCCTGCGGCAGGTCGGGCGCGAGGTCGGCGATCTCGTCGGCCTCCAGCGTCTCCGTCGCGGCGACGAGCTCTTCCGTGTCCATCGACGAGATCAGCGACTCGCGGACCGCGTCGGACACCTCGAGCAGGATGTCGCCGTCGCGCGAGGCCCGCACGCGGTCCCAGATGTACATCCGCTCGTCGGGCGGAAGCGCCTCGAGGATGTAGGCGATGTCGGCCGGGTGCAGCCGATCGAGCTCGCGCTGCAGCGCGGCGTCGCTCTTCTTGTAGACGGCGCTCTCCGCGAGCTTGTCGGGCGCGTCGTCCGGCGCGGGTTGCTCCCCCTGTTCGCGAACCAGGCCCTCGACCAGCCGGTGCTGGCGCAGGAGTCCCGTCACGCGCGCGAGCGCATCCTGCACGCTCTTCGGCGTGTCCGGTCGTGCCGCGACGATTTCCTCGGATTCGGCCATGGTCGGGGCGCCAATTCTACGCGGGCAACGGCGCGCGGCGAGGGATCAGGGAAGCACGGCCGAGGGCATGCGGGCCAGGATCGTGGCCACGCGGCCGTCGAGATAGGCGGAATCCGGCCGGCGTTCGAACACCCGCGGACTCGGCGTCATCGCCGCCAGGCGCGCCGCCTGTTCGGCGGAGATCTGCGCCACGCTGACGTGGAAGTAGCGCTGCGCCGCCGCTTCCGCGCCGAACACGCCGTTGCCCCATTCGATCACGTTGAGATAGAGCTCGAGGATCCGCTGCTTCGGCAGCATGGCCTCCAGCATCACGGTGACGATCGCCTCGGCCCCCTTGCGCCAATAGCTTCGTGCCGGAGAGAAGAAGAGATTCTTCGCGAGTTGCTGCGTGATCGTGGAGCCGCCTCCGACGATCCTGCCCGCCTTGCGATTCTTCTCGACGGCGTTCCTGATGCCGTCCCAGTCGAATCCGCCGTGCTCCGTGAACCGCGCGTCCTCCGCGGCGATCATCGCGCGCTTGAGCTGGGTCGAGATTCGCGCATACGGCACCCATCGGTATTGCAGCGTTGCCTTCGGGTTCTTCGCGCGGAGCTCGTCCATCCGCTGCGCCATGAACGCGGTCTCGCCCGGCGGTTGGTATCGGAACCAGGCGATATGCGCCGCGATCCATCCGAGCCACAGCAGCGCGACGACGACGGTCGCGGCGAGGACGCGCCCGATCCAGCGGGCGATGCGGCTATGCGCCATGCGGGGCTTTGCGATCGGCCGGGCCGCCGGCCATCCTCATGCGGCGGCCTCCGGACGTCTCGCGTGATCGGTCGCGCCCTTCGGGCCTGGGCTTCGCCCCGCTCATTCGCTGCTGAGCTTGTCGCCCTTCATGAACATCCACGTCCGGGTGATGTGCAGGACGTCGGTGTCGCGCTTGATGTCGGGAGGGAACGCGGCGAAAGGCGCCGACATCTCGACGATCTTCACCGCCGCCGCATCCAGCACCGCCTGCCCCGACGAGCGGTTGATCTCGACGCTCTCCACGGTGCCGTCGCTCCTGATCGACACCGTCAACAGCAGGCTGCCATAGAGCTGCAGCGAGCGCGCCGCCTCGGGATAGTTGAGATTGCCGACGCGCTCGATCTTCATCCGCCAGTCCTCGACGTAGCGCGCGAGCCGGTATTCCTCCGCCCGCGCACCGACGAAACGGCGCTTCGGCCGCTGCTGGTAGTTCTCGATGTCCTTCGCGATGCGCGCTTCGATGCGCATCGATTCCAGCGAGCGCTGCATCATCTCGGTGGCCGACGGCACCGCGACGGGCTCGGGCGCCTCCACGGGTTTCGGCACCGGGGGCGGCGTCGCCGGTCCGCCTTTGATGCGCGTCATCAGCTCCCGTGCTTCCTGCTCCAGCACGTCGAGGCGCTGCGCCGCGACCGCGATCTCGCCGGTGGCGCTCGCCTTCGGCAAGACGGGCAGCGGCGACTTCGCCCGACGCGGAAGCTCGGTGTTGCCGCCGCCGTCGAGGTTGGACTGCGCCAGGATATCCGCGACGGCTGGCTTCAACTTCGATTTGGCGTTCACCAGCGCGACTTCGAGCGGCGGCGTGCGGTCGGTGAGCCGCGCGGGGTCGAACGGCCGGAACCTGATCGCGAGCAATGCGGCGTGAACCAGTATCGACGCGCCGAGCGCATAGACGATGAGGTGCTCGGCGCGCGGCAGGCTTATGCCGAGCGGCATCGAGCGCAGGCCCGCCACGAGGCCGGCGAGCCGGCTCTCGATCGAAGTGCGAACCAGCGTTGCCGCCTTCCGGAAGGGGGGCGGTGGGGAGGATGCGCTGCGCGAGGCGGTCGAGCTCAGCAAATGGCAACGGTGGAGGAAATGTACAGTCTATCGCAGCAGCGCGCATTTGGGGCCGCCGTTCGCAGGGACTTCAACCGGCCCCCGTTTCACCCGCGTAACGGCACTCGAGGGTGGCCGCGATGAGGTCGATGCGGCCGATCGCGATCCGCACGGAGGTTTCCGGGGCGAGCGCCGGCAGGTCGGCGAGCCGCACGACGAGCGGCAGTCGATCGAAGCGGACGAGCGTGTCGCGCACGACCGTCCCCGTCGTCTCGGCGACGCTCTCCTGCAGGAGCCAGCGCAGGCACCAGTAGTGCTCCATCCGATCCTGGAACTCGGCATAGCTCGAGTACGTCGCCTCGAAGTCGGTGAGCGCGGCGTAGAGCTCGGCGTCGTTCTCGGCGTAGGGCGGCTTCCGGCCCTCGACCGTGGCGACGAGCTGGCGCTGATTGACGAGATCGCTGTAGCGGCGAAGCGGCGAGCTCGCCCACAGGTAGTGCGCAACGCCGAGCCCCTGGTGCTCTCCCCCGCGGGTGCTCATCTTCACCTTGCCGTTCGCCTGCGTCCGGTAGAGGCCCGCGACGCTCGCGTCGGCCAGGCGCCGTCCCCACTCGCTGTTGACGAGGATCATGAGCTCGGCGACGAGCTTGTCGAGCGGACTGCCTCGCGGCCGCGGGACGATGCGCACGCGGCCGGCCTCGCCGCCCGGCGACGTCCTGGTCCAGTCGACGTCGAAGCTGTAGTCGATGCGCGGGAAATCGGCCTTGCCGCGGGCCTCGGACAGGCGTTGCGCGAGCTTCCAGAGCACGCGGAGCTCCGGGGTCCAGGCCGGGTCCGACGCTCCCGGAAGATCGGCCGCGAAGGCCTCCCCGATCGTGTCGAGTCGCAGGTTGGCGGCGACCGGCACGCGATTGACGCGCGTCTCGTGCCGCAGCAGCGTGCCGTCGTGCGCCACTTCCGCATAGAGCGACAGTGCGGGCGGACTGCGGCCCTCCGCCAGCGTGAACGCGTCCACCGCCTCGTCCGGCAGCATCGTGAGCTTGCGTCCCGGCATGTAGACCGTGGACAGCCGCGCCCGCGCCACCGCGTCGAGCGGAGATCCGCGCGCAATGCCGAGCGCCGGCGCGGCGATGTGGATGCCGACTTCGTAGTTTCCGTTCGGAAGCTCGCGCACGGAGAACGCGTCGTCGACCTCCGTCGTCGTCGCATCGTCGATCGAGAACGCGCGGACCTGCGCCGTCGGAAGATCGGGCAGCGCCGACGGACCATCGTGCGCCGCGAACGCGACTCCTTGCGGAAAGGCCTGCGCCAGGAACGCGTTGTAGTGATAGTCGTGCGACGAGGGGATGGCGCCGCACGCCGCCAGCAGGGCCACGGGATTCTTCTGCGTCGTGTCGCACGCCGCCGCGAGCGCCTTCCACTCGAGCGTGTTCTTGTCCGGACGGTAGAGCAGCATGTCGAGCTTCGCCCGCAAGGCATCGGGCAGGCGCCCCGCGCGGAGGTCGTCGACCCAGCCGGCCATCTGCGCCGCTTCGTGCTTCTTGCGCTCGACCGAAGCGAGCGCCGCCTTCAGCGCATCCGGCGGTGCTCTGCGGTAACGGCCCTTCCCCCGCTTGTAGAAGAACATCGGCGCGGCGGCGAGCGCGATCGCAACCGCGGCCGCCTCGACCGGCCGCGGCGCGTGGCCGTAGTAGTCGCGCGCGAGATCGGCGAACCCGAAATCGTCGTCGCCGGAAACGTCCCACAGGAAGTTGGGGTCGAGCTCGCGCGTTTCCTTCTGCGCCTCGGCGATGAGCTGCGACGGCGACGGCTCGGCATAGCGCAACAGAACCGCGGCCGCCTTGATCTTGAGGCGCTTGCCGGAAGCGGCCTCGACCTGCAGCGACGTGTCGTTGTCGGTCAGGACCGTGCCGGCCTTGAGCTGGCCGTCGTCCTCGAAGAGAACATGCATGGAGGTGGCGCGTCAGGGAAGGAGAAGCGAGCCCAGCTCGGACGCGGCGTCCTGCAAAGGCTGCGCGAAGCGCGCGGCCATTTCGCCCGCCGTCACCAGCCGGCCCTGCAGGATGACGTTCATCCCCGCGACAAGATTGCCGCCGATGTCCTTGACCGGCACAGCCAGCGTACAGAGTCTCGCCTCCATCTGCTGACTCGCGAAGGCGAAACCCGATTCGCGGACTTCGCGCAGCACCGCCCGCAATTTCTCCGGCGACGCGAGCGTGTGCTCGGTGTAGGGATGGAACCGCGTGCGCGTCAGGTAGCCGTCGAGCTCGTGCGGCGCGAGATGCGCGAGCATCACGTGGCCGATCGACGTGCAGTACGCAGGCAGGCGCCGGCCGACGTTGAGGGCCGGAGACATGATGCGCGAGGACGCCGAGCGGGCGATGTACACGATCTCGTCACCGTCGAGTATTCCGAGCGAGCAGGCCTCGTGCAGCTTCTCGCCCAGCCGATCGAGGATCGGCTGCGCCAGGATGGCGAGCGGCGACGTGGACAGGTACGCATGACTGAACGACAACACCCGGGGCCGCAGATAGAACCGCCGCGCATCGTCGGCCGCGACGAAGCCGAGCTTCGCCAGTGTGTGCAGGCTGCGTCGAGCGGCCGCACGCGGGATTCCCGTTCGATGGCTGACCTGCGCAATCGACATTCGGCGCTTCTTGTCCGAGAGGGCAAGCATCACGGCCAGTCCCCGCGCCAGCGCGGTGACGAAATCGGGGTCGTTGCCAAACTGCGCGATGGTTTCGGCGACGAGCTCGGCCGGATCGGGCGGCGGCGGCGACGCAGGCAAATGGGCGAGCTCCGCGAACGGCTCCATCGGCTGGACGACATTGGCTTCGCTCGACATGGGGGTCCTTTCGGTGCCGCCTAGCAATGCGATTCCGCGGCAGGAGCTACTTATCGGTCAGGACGGGCGACAGTCGCCCGAATGATATATTCTGCGCCCAATTTTTTCCACAATTTGCCAAGAATTAGTATTTTCGAGGCGCATATGTGTGCGCCAGTCGCACACAATGTCGATAGACGCCCTTGACGGGCGAAATTGCCCGGCCGTATTGTTCGTCTCATAACAGCGCACAGAAACGCGCGCAGGACCGGGCGGCGCCCGGATCGAGGAGAGAGCAGTCACGGATCACCCGCGCATGCGCGTCGTCCCACGCGATAACCGTCACCCCTCCGTACCTGCCGGCCGCCTGCCGTTGCCCGCGCGCCGGCCGTAGACCCGAGGAGACCTAGACATGGCCGCGACCGAAACCAAGAAACCGATTACCGAGGAGCAGCAGCAGGAGCTCGACGCGGTGTTCGAGCGCGCCCGAAAGGCGCTGGCCATCATCGAAACCTACGACCAGGCGCGCGTCGATCGGCTGTGCCAGGCGGTCGCCTGGGCGGTCGCCAACAAGCAGACGTTCACGCGGCTCGTCGACATGGGCATCGCGGAGAGCGGTCTCGGCGACGCGGTGAGCCGGATGGGCAAGCGGATGAAGATCCGCGGCGTGCTGCGCGACGCGCTGCGCCAGAAGAGCGTCGGCATCATCGAGGAGCTGCCCGAAAAGGGCATCGTGAAATACGGCAAGCCGGCGGGAATCATCGCCTGCATCGTGCCGACGACCAATCCCGGACCTCACGCCGGCGGGCAACGCGATCTACGCGATCAAGGCGCGCGACGTGGTGATCTTCTCGCCGCATCCGCGCTCGAAGAAGACCTCGTTCGAAACGGTGCGGCTGATGCGCGAGGCGCTGGAGCGCGAAGGCGCGCCGGCCGACATCCTGCAGTGCCTGACCAAGGTCAACATCCCGATGTCGCAGGCGCTGATGGCGCGCGCCGACCTGATCGTCGCGACCGGCGGACAGCCGATGGTGCGCGCCGCGTACAGCTCCGGCACGCCGGCCTACGGCGTCGGCGCGGGCAACTCGACGATGATCATCGACGAGACGGCGAACATCGAGGAAGCCGCGCGCAACACGCGGCTGTCCAAGACGTCCGACTTCGGCTCGGGCTGCTCGGCCGACGGCAACCTCATCATCGAGGCGTCGATCTTCGACAAGCTGCTCGCCCAGCTGCAGAAGGAAGGCGGCTACCTCGCCACGCCCGAGCAGAAGGAAATGCTGCGCAAGGCGATGTGGGACGACGAACGCCACCGCACCGTCGAAACCGTCGCGATCGCCCCGCAGCAGCTCGCGAAGGCGGCCGGCTTCACGATTCCCGCCGACCGCAAGTTCATCATCGTCCACGGCGACGGCATCGGCAAGGAGCACCACTATTCGAGCGAAAAGCTGACGACGCTGCTCGCCGTCTACAAGTACCAGGGCTTCGACCAGGCGCTCGACATGATGCGCGGCATCTACGAGGTCGGCGGCAAGGGCCACTCCTGCGGCATCTACTCGTTCGACCAGGACCACATCCACCGGCTCGCGATGGCGGCGCCCGTCTCCCGGATCATGGTGCGGCAGCCGCAATCGAAGGCCAACGCGGGTGCGTTCAACAACGGGATGCCGATGACGTCGAGCCTGGGCTGCGGCACGTGGGGCGGCAACATCATCTCCGAGAACGTGCACCTCAAGCACTACCTGAACACGACGTGGGTGTCGGTGCCGATCAAGGAGGACAAGCCCTCCGACGAGGAGCTCTTCGGCGAGTTCTACGACCCCGCGCTCGAAGCCGAGGTCGAGACCATAACTACCTGAGTGCAAACGGGGGCGCGAAGCTTCGCCGCGCCCCCGCCTTTGATCGCACACGACAGCGACTCTCCACCGCACCATGACGACGAAGACGCCCGAGGAACTGCTCGCCGATGCGTCCGCCTGGTGGGACACGGCGATCATCGACATCCATCCGGGCAAGATCGCGATTCGCGGCTATCCGATCGAGGAGCTGATCGGGCGCGTGCGCTTCCCCGACATGATCTGGCTGATGCTGCGCGGCGAGCTGCCGTCGCGCGGGCAGTCCGACCTTCTCGAAGCCGCGATGGTGCCCGGCGTCGATCACGGGCCGCACGCGCCGTCGATCGCCATCGCGCGCATGGCGGTCACGTGCGGGCTGCCGGTCAACGGCGCCATGGCGTCGGCGATCAACGTGCTGGACGACATCCACGGCGGCGCCGGACAGCAGTGCATGGAGCTCTATCGCGAGATCGACGCCGAAGCCGGCAAGGACGGCGACCTCGTGACGGCCGCGACCGCCGTCATCGAGCGCCATCGCAATGCCGGCGAGAAGATCGTTCCCGGGTTCGGCCACCGCTTCCATCCGGTCGACCCGAGGACGGCGCCGCTGTTCGCACTGGTCGCGAAGGCCGAGGCCGCCGGCGTCGTGTCCGGGCGCTACGCCGCGATCGGCCACGCCGTCGAGGCCGCGATCTCGGCGATCAAGAAGCGCCACATCCCGATGAACATCGACGGCATCACCGCCGTCATCTTCTGCGAACTGGGCTTCGAGCCGGAGCTCGGTCGCGGCCTCTTCGCCCTGTCGCGCTCGGTCGGCATTCTCGCGCACGCCTGGGAGCAGAAGCAGCGAGGCCGCCGCATCATGGGGCCCATGCCGAGGGAGATTCCGTACCGCTACAGCGGCCCGGCGCGACGCGCCGTGCCCCCCGGCGCCGCCGGCACGGGCGCCGACGACTGAACGACAGCTTCCTGCGGCCGCGCCGGCGCGCGGCCTCAGGATTGGAGGACGAGGCAATGAAAGACCAGATTGCGAACCAGCTCGTGAAATACCTGGAAGCGCGCGGCATCGAGCACATCTTCGGGCTGTGCGGCCACACCAACATCGCGGTGCTCGCGGCGTTGTCGAAGAGCAAGAAGATCAAGTTCATCAACACGCGTCACGAGCAGATCGCCGCGCATGCGGCCGACGGCTATGCGCGCGCTACCGGCAAGGCATCGGTGGTGCTGTCGCACCTCTCGCCCGGGCTCACCAACGCCGCGACCGGCGTGGCCAACGCCGCGCTCGACTCGATCCCGATGGTGGTGATCGCCGGCGACGTGCCGTCGCACTACTACGGCAAGCACCCGCACCAGGAAGTCAATCTGCACGCGGACGCGTCGCAGTACGAGATCTACCGGCCGTTCGTCAAGCGGGCGTGGCGCGTGGACTCGCCGCACCTCTTCCCCGAGATCATCGAAAAGGCATTCGCGCTGGCCGAAAGCGGCCGGCCGGGGCCGGTGCTGGTCGACGTGCCGATGGACATCTTCTCGCAGGAGGTCGATGTCGCCCTGTTCGAGCGCCTGCGGCAGAACGCCAAGGCGTTCGCGAAACCCTCGCTCGACGACGAGACCGCCGAGAAGATCGTCCGCCACCTGCTCGAAGCAAGGACGCCGCTGCTCTACGTCGGCGGCGGCATCCTGCTCGCCAACGCTGCGACCGAGATGCGCGAGCTCGCAGAACACCTGTCGCTGCCCGTCGCGCATTCGCTGATGGGCAAGGGCGCGTTGCCCGACGACCACCCGCTGATCCTCGGCATGAGCGGATTCTGGGGCACGAAGTTCATCAACGACAAGTGCCTGGGCGCGGACTGGATCCTCGGTCTCGGCACGCGCTTCTCCGAGGCCGACTGCAGCTCGTGGGAGCGGGAATACACGTTCAACTTTCCGCCGACCAAGCTGATCCACATCGACATCGATCCGGCGGAGATCGGCCGCAATTACCCGGTGGCGATCGGCGCCGTGGCCGATCTGAAGGAAGCGCTCAAGGTGCTGAACCGCGTCGCGCGCAGGATCGCACCGAAGGGCGTGCAGCGGCCCGAGCTGGTGGCGGAGATGGCGGCGAACCGGAAGAGCTTCGTCGCCGGCAACAGGAAGGCGATGGAGAGCGATGCCTGGCCGATGCGGCCCGAGCGCATTCTCGCCGACCTGCGCACCGTCATGCCGCGTGACGCGATCCTCTGCACCGACGTGGGCTGGAACAAGAACGGCATGGCCCAGCAGTACCCGATCTACACCCCGGGCAGCGTCTTCACGCCCGGCGGGTTCGCGACGATGGGATTCGGCTCGCCGGCGGCGCTGGGCGCGAAGGTGGCCAAGCCCGACAAGGTGGTCGTGGCGCTGATCGGCGACGGCGGCTTCGGCCAGAACCCGGCGGCACTCGCTACCGCGTTCGAGGAAGACATTGCGGTGATCTGGGTGATCATGAACAACTGCGCGTTCGGCACCATCGCGGGTCTCGAGAAGGCGCACTACGGCACGACCTTCGGCACGGTGTTCGAGAAGGACGGCAAGCCCTACTCGCCCGACTATGCCGCCATCGCCCGGGCCTATGGCATCGATGGCGTCAAGGTGGCCTCGGCCGCCGAATTCAAGCCCGCGCTGGAGAAGGCCGTCAAGTCGAAGCGCCCTGTCGTCATCGACGTCTACATGGAGAACGTGCCCACGCCCACGGCGGGCCACTGGAACATCATGGACATCTACTCGCCGGGCAAGAAGGTGCATCACGTCAGCACCGGAGGTGCGGTGCACGCGGACTGACCACGCGCCGTGTCATGACCGGAACGGAGGCTCCTAAACCATGAAGCACGACTACTCGCTCGCGCACCTGACGGTGCTGTCATTGACTCCTCCCCAGGTCGTCGACGTCGCCGCGCGCGCCGGCTACCGGTATGTGGGCCTGCGCATGACGCGGGTGACGCCGGACGAAGTCCTGTACGACCTGGCGCGCGACCGGGCCCTGATGAAGGACACGAAGGCGCGCCTCGCCGCCACTGGTGTAGCCGTGCACGACGGCGAGCTCTTTCGCATGGATCCCGCGCTCGGACCGGACGACTTCATTCCGGAGCTCGAGGCGACCGCCGAGCTCGGCGCGCACCACATCATCGCCCAGTTGCCCGATCCCGACCGCGAGCGGGCGACCGCGCGCTTCGCCCGCCTGTGCGATCTTGCCAAGCCGCTCGGCATCTTCGTGAGCCTGGAGTTTCCGCACTGGACCGAGACGGGCAACCTGGCGGAGGCGGCCAAGGTCGTGCGGGCCGTCAACCGGAGCAATGCCGGAATCCTCGTCGACATGCTCCACTTCGGCCGCTCCGACTCGAGCGTCGAGGAGCTCGCCGCACTGCCGCGCGAATGGTTCCGCTTCGCGCATGTCTGCGACGCCGCGAAGGAAGTGCCGCCGACGATGGCCGGCATCATCCGCACGGCGCGCGACGAGCGGCAGTTCCCCGGCGAGGGCGGCATCGACGTTCGCGGCATTCTCGCGGCGATGCCGCAGGACATTCCCTACGCGCTCGAGATTCCGCGCGTGGCGCTGACGAAGGCCGTCGGGCCCGAAGAAGTGGCGCGTCTCGCCGTGACCGTCGCGCGGAGCCACCTCGACACCCGCGACGACGCACAAGCTCCGGCGCCAGCCCAACGTCCGCAGACGGCCCGGGTCGCCTCCGGCGCCGTGACGCAACCGCACGCGAGCCAAGCGTGATCGACGGCAAGACCACGCTGATCGCGCACATCGGCTATCCGACCGAGTCGTTCAAGGCACCGCTCATCTACAACCCGTGGTTCGACAAGGCGGGGGTCAATGCGGTGGTCGTGCCGATGGCCGTCACCGCGGAAGACTATCCGGACGTCTTCAGGTTCGCTGTTCCGGATCAGGAACATCCGGGGCGCGCTCGTCACGATGCCGCACAAGGTCACGACGGTGGGATTGCTGGACGCCGCGAGCAACGCAGTCAAGGTCGCCGGATCCTGCAACGCCGTCCTCAGACGCCCCGACGGGACGATCCTCGGCGACATGTTCGACGGCGAGGGCTTCACGCGAGGCCTCAAGCACAAGGGCCTCGTGCTCGCCGGGGCATCTTGCCTCGTCGTGGGCGCGGGCGGGGTCGGCTCGGCGATCGCGGCTTCGCTTGCCGCCGAAGGGGTCGCCGCACTGACGCTTTTCGACACCGACGCGGTCGCCGCGGAGGGTCTGGTCGGGCGCCTCGAGCAGCACTACCCGAGCGTGCGCGCTCGCGTCGGATCCAGCGACCCCGCGGGTTACGAACTGGTCGTGAACGCCACGCCGCTCGGTATGCGGGCAGGCGATCCGCTGCCGTTCGACCCCAGCCGCCTCGCCCCGACCACATTCGTCGGCGAGGTGGTGATGAAGTCCGAGATCACGCCGCTCCTCGCGGCGGCCCGCGCCCGCGGCTGCCGCTATCAGATCGGCACCGACATGCTGTTCGAGATGATCCCCGCGTACCTCGAATTCTTCGGCTTCGGCACGGCGACTCCGGACGAGTTGCGTGCCGTGTCGCAGGTCTCCTATTGACACCGGCGCAACGGACGAACACGAGATCCGACATGCTGTACCCTCCGCACGAGACGCATTGCACCGATTTTGCGAGTCTGTTAAATTCTACTTGCGACTCTGCCAATTTGGATCCCGCGATGGTCACGCAGGTTTCGTCCGCCCGTTCCACCGCCATGCGCAAGCCCAAGGCGCCGGAGATCAACCGCGCCCGGATCCTCGCGGCCGCCATCGCCGAGTTCGCCTCACGTGGGTTCAAGGGGGCGAGCATGGACGCCATCGCGGCACGCACCAACACCACCCGCGCGCTCATCAACTACTACTTCCGCAGCAAGGAGCAACTGTACCTGGCCGTGCTCGAGCGCGTGTATGCCGAGATCCGCGAGGCGGAGAAGGAACTCGACCTCGACCACCTGCCGCCGGTGGAGGCGATCCGCCGCATCGTGGAGTTCACCTACAACTATTACGTCGAGCACGAGAGCTTCGTGCGGCTCGTAGTCGCGGAGAACCAGGCCAAGGGCCGCCACATGAAGCGCTCCCCGGCGCTGCGCACCGTCAACCGCCCCATCGTCGAGACGCTCGCCGGTGTGCTTGCACGAGGCCAGGCGGACGGCACGTTCCGCGCTGATCTCGATCCGGTCGACGTCCACATGGCGATCGCCGCCCTGGGGATGTTCAACGTCACCAACCAGTACACCTTCGGCGTCCTCTTCCAGCGGGCCATGGGCGCGAAGGGAGATTTGCCACGCCGCCGTCGGATGGTGGCAGAAATGGTCCTGCGCTGGCTCAAGCCGGAGCTGGATGGCTAGCCCGGCAGTTGCATTCATCAACGAGGAGAAAGTCATGGCATTCAAGATCGACCGTCGTACCGCGCTCAAGGTCGGCGTCGCGCTGGCTGCTTCCCAGGTCGTTCCCGCCTGGGCGCAAGCACAGCCCACGCTGCGCTTCGCCGCGGTGTTCTCGGACAAGGACATCCGCGCCGACATGATCCGGATGCTCGCCAAGGACGTCGAGGCCGACTACAAGATCGAGCCGTTCTACGGCGGCACGCTGTTCAAGCAAGGCACCGAGCTCGTCGCGCTGCAGCGCGACAACCTCGAGCTCGGCAACATCGCGCCGCAGGACATCTCCAAGCAGATGGTGGCTTGGTCGGTCCTGACGTCCGCCTACACGTTCCGCGACGCCAACCACGTGCTCGCGTTCTTCGCGAGCGACCTCGGCGCGCAGATGAAGAAGCAGGCCGAAGACCAGCTGAACATCAAGATCCTGGGGCCGACGTTCTACGGCACCCGTCAGGTGGGATTGAAGCCGAAGAAGAAGATCAGCACGCCCGCTGACCTGGCCGGCATCAAGCTCCGGATGCCGCCAGGCGATGCATGGCAGCTCCTGGGCCGCTCGATCGGTGCGAACCCCACGCCGATGGCCTACGCCGAGACCTACACCGGACTCCAGACCGGCGCCATCGACGGTCAGGACAATCCGCTGCCCAACGTGCAGAACATGAAGTTCTACGAGGTCATGTCGCAGATCGTGCTGACGTCGCACCTGGTCGCATTCGACGTGCTGAGCATGAACCTCAAGACCTGGAACGCCATGGGCGCGGCCAAGCAGAAAAGCTTCCAGGCCGCGGTCGACAAGGCGCTCGCCTGGAGCACGGCGGAGCACCTGAAGAAAGAAGCGGAGCTCGCCGACGGCTTCAAGAAGCAGGGGCTCGACGTCTACGCGCCGGACGTGCCCGCGTTCCGCTCGTACGCGCAAAAGGTCTACCTCGCGTCCGACGAAGCCAAGTCCTGGGCTCCTGGGATCCTCGACAAGATCGCCGCCGTCAAGTAGCGTCGCCCAGCCGCGGGTCGGTCCACGACCCGCGGCGTTCGCGCCCGTCAGATCCGCGGCCGGCGTACGATGGACGTCCGGGCGCCCGCAGCCTCCGGGTCCCAATGAGGGGAGCAGAAAACCATGAATCCGTCCATGCGGAGAGCGGTCGACTGGATGCGGCGACGCGCCGAGAACGTGGTGGCGGGCATGCTCGGCGTCATGTTCGTCTGCTTCATCGTCCAGATCGTCTTCCGGTACTTCTTCAATTTCCCGATCGGATGGACGTCGGAGCTGTCCGTCATCATGTGGCTCTACATGGCTCTGGTGGGCTCCGCGTTCTGGTTGAAGGAAAGCGAAGAGATCCGCTTCGACCTCATCTCGGGTGCGCTGCCCCCGATCGGACGGCGCGTGGTCGGTCTCGTCGTCGCGGTCGCGACGGTCGTCCTGTTCGGCATGGCGCTGCCAGCGACCATCAAATACGTGGCCTTCATGAAGGTCGAGAGCTCGTCGTACCTCAAGATCCGCCTCGACGTCCTGTATTCGGTCTACGTCGTCTTCGCGGTGGCCGTGATCGTCCGTTACGCCTGGTCGATCGTGAGCCTGCTCCGCGGCGAAGCGCCCGAAGAAGTCGACATCACCAAGGGGACCTCGGGACTATGAATCCGACCAGCCACCTGTTCCTCGCGCTCGTCACCATCATCGGCTTGAGCATCATCGGGCTGCCGGTCGCCTATGCGATGATCGGCGGGTCCATCCTGTGGCTGTTCGTCTCCGGCCTCGACATGGGGACGGCCGCCGAGCAGCTGCTGAACGGGATGATGACGAGCCAGCTGCTGCTCGCCATCCCGTTGTTCATCCTCGCCGCCGAGTTCATGAACTCCGGCAGCATCATGGACAAGCTGCTGCACTTCTGCAACGCGATCGTCGGGCGCTTCCGCGGCGGTCTCGCGCAGGTGAACGTGCTGCAGAGCGTCGTCTTCGCGAGCATGTCCGGTTCGGCGCTCGCCGACGCCGCGGCCTCGGGCAAGCTGATGCAGACGCTGATGACCAAGGACGGCAAGTACCCGCCCGCCTTCGCCGCCGCGCTCACCTGCGTCTCGGCGGTCATCGGGCCGATCATCCCGCCGTCGATCCCGCTGGTGCTCTATGCGCTGATCTCGGACACGTCGGTCTGGTTCCTCTTTGTCGGAGGCATGGTGCCCGGCCTGCTGCTCGGCGCCGTCCAGAGCGGCATGGTTGCGGCGGTGGCGAAACGCCGCAACTTCCCGGTCGAGGCACGCGTGCCGCTGCGGGAGCTGCCGCGCATCACATGGGAGGCGATGCCGGCGCTGCTGATGCCGGTGATTCTCCTGGGCTGCCTGTACAGCGGCATCACCACGCCGACCGAGGCCGCCGCCGTCGCTGCCGCCTACGCGCTGCTGGTATCCGCGCTGCTCTACCGCAGCGTCACGCTTGAAGGATATCTACCACTCGCTCGTCACCAGCGCGCGCGTCACCGTGTCGATCGGGATGCTGATCGCGGCGGCCCTCGTCTTCAACTACGTCATCACGGCGGAGAACATTCCGAGGGCGCTGAGCGGGGTGCTCAAAGCCTACGATCTCTCGCCGCTGGTGTTCCTGCTGGCCGTCAACATCATGCTGCTGATCCTGGGTTGCTTTCTCGAGGGAACAACTATCATTCTGGTCATACTCCCCGTGCTTCTGCCCACCGCGCAGGCGCTCGGGATCGACATGGTGCACTTCGGCGTGATGTGCGTCGTCAACATCATGATCGGGCTGGTCACGCCGCCCTATGGATTGCTGCTCTTCATGATGACCAAGATCGCCGACGTTCCACTGCGCGACATGGTGCGCGAAGTGATGCCGTTCCTCTACGTGATGATCGGTGCGCTCGCAATCATCACACTCGTGCCCGACGTCGTGCTGTTCCTCCCGAAGCTGTTGGGCTACAAGCGCTGACAGCGAGATCGCATCGGGTGCGGCGATGTCGCGCCCGTGCTTTCCCGAGGAGGTTTCCGACCGGTGGCGCAACCGCGGAGGCCGCGGCACGCCGCTCACCGGTCGGCCGCGCGTGCTCCCTTCGGCTAGGCGCCGCCGGCGTCGAGAGCATGCGGCACGCTGCGAGACCGCGCCTGCCGGCGAGGCCGGGCATGACGTCAACGACCAGCCGCTGGCGCAGCTCTGCCATCGTCCTTCCGCGCGGGCGAAGGTCACGAGGAGGCAGGCGCCGCCGAGACCGTCGCCGTCACCCGCCACGACCTCGCACAGCGACCTTCGCATGCCAACGTAGCGCGGCATCATCTTCGCCGTCCACGGCGTCGGGTTGTCGACCCGCGCGCGATAGGGCGGCGAATCGAGGACCGCGAGGTCCGCGACCTCGTAGAGCACGCAGTAGCGCGGCCCGGATGTGGCGCGCGTCCAGCGGGTTCCTCGCAGGAACCCCGGAGGCGCGAGCCGTTCGGGCATGTGCTCGTGCGTATGCCACTCTAGTCGTGCTCGTCGACCGCGTCGGCCGCGACGTCGAACGGGAGCAGCATCTCCCCGCGGGCGCCCGGTGGCTTCATGCGCGACGCTCCCAACCCGCGCGACGGCGCGCGGCGTGGAAGTCCTCTCGCATACGCCAGATGTGCTGTTCCAAGATTGTCTCCGCATTGCCAAGGTCGCCTTTGGCAAAGGCTGCGATCACGGCCCGGTGCTCGCCAAGCGATCTGTCCCGGATCCTGTCCGCAGCCATGAGGTTGGGCGTGCGCTGGGCCGCCGCACGGCCGGACATCAGGCGATAGGCGGCGACCAGGTACTGGTTCGCGCTGTTATCGGCGATGGCCTGTGGAACGCGGTGTCGGCCCGGGCGACGCCCAGGCGATCGCCCGCATCCCGGGCTTGTTCCATCGCGTCGGCAGCGTGGTGCATCTGGCGCAAGGTTTCGGCGCGTCGCCGGGCGAAAGCCTCGCGAATCCGCGTGGTCACTTGCGCGGTGAGGGACAAGGCCGGCTGTGCCGACCGGATTCCCGACGCCTCGCCGGGCAGCTACCTGCGAATGTCGGCCGCGGATTGCCGGCGCACGGGTTCTCGTGACACTGCGCCGATTCCTTGCGCAGGCCCTAGAGCCGATGCGCGAGCGCCGCGGCATCGTGGATCGCTTCCAGCGCGGTGCGCGGCTGCGCGCAGTCGCCAAGGGCGTGCACCTCGAGCGACGGATCCCGCTCGCACATTTCGTCCGCCACTGCAGTGCTGGGCAGCAGCATCCGCGTGGGCACGACCAGGTCGATCTCGACCTCCCAGCGTTCGCTGCCGTTCCAGAGCGTGGCCGTGCGCTCGCCAAGGGTCTCGACGGTGGTCCCGAGGTGAATCGTGACGTTCGGCTTGCCTTCCAGCGCGCCGATCTGGAAACGCCGCGACCGCATCGCGATGTCAGTCACGAGCTCTCGGGACGGCTCCACCAGGACGACGTCGACGTCCTTGTCGGCGAGCACCCGTGCGATGGCCACGCCACGGATGTCGCCGCCGATGACCAGCGCGCGCCCGATGCCGCCGTGCGGACGGCGCAGGATCTCGTAGGGGTCGACGACCGGGCTGTCGAGGATGCCGGGGATCGCCGGCAGGCCGGGCGTCGCACCGGTGGCGACGATCACGATATCGGGACGCTCGGCGAGGACTCGGTCCGCGTTCGCCTCGACGCCGAGCCTGAGCGTGACGCCGGCGCGCGCGGCGGCACCGGCCAGCCACGGCAGATGGCCGGCGAACTCCTCCCGCCCGGGCGCGAGGCGGCTCAGCAGCATCTGGCCGCCCGGCTCCTCGTCCCGCTCGAACAACGTCACCGCGTGTCCACGCAGGGCAAGGATGCGGGCCGCCTCGAGTCCGGCGGGCCCGCCGCCGACCACGGTGATGTGCTTCGGCGCCGGCGCCGGCCGGATCGCGTACTCGCGTTCGCGCCCCGTGGTCGTGTTGACGAGACAGACGATCGGCAAGCCGCGCGAGTGCATGTCGCTGCATCCCTGGTTGCAGGCGATGCAGGTGCAGATTTCTTCCGTTCGCCCGTCCCGAGCCTTTGCCGGGAACTCCGGGTCCGCGTGCAAGGCGCGGCCGAGGGTCACGAAATCCGAGGTTCCCGACTCGATAAGGTACTCGGCGACGCTGGGATCGGTGATGCGGCCCGAGACGCTCACGGGAACGTCGACGTGCTTGCGCACCTCACGCGCGAGCGGCGCGAGCACGCCCTGCGGCATCTCCATCGGCTGCGTGATCCACCAGTTCGTCTCGTACATCCCCGCCGAGACGTCGATGAGGTCGACGCTAGCGGCCTGCAGGTGCGGGGCCATCCGGCAAACGTCCTCGATCGTGATGCCGTCGTGCATGTGCTCGTCGCCGCTCAGCCGATAGACGATCGGCATGTCCGGGCCGATCGCCCTGCGTACTGCGCGCACGACTTCCAACGGAAACCGCATGCGCCCCGCGAGATCGCCCCCGTATTCGTCGTCGCGCTTGTTGCAATGGGGCGAGAAGAACTGGCTCAGCAGATACCCGTGCGCACCGTGAATGCCGACGAAGTCGCAGCCCGCCTCACGGGCGCGGACCGCGGCATCGGCGAAGCGTTGGACGATCTCCGCGATCTCGTCGCGACTCAGGGCGCGCGGGGACGATCCGCCTGCACCGGCGTACGGCACGACCGAGGGCGCGCGCGATTGCAGACCGCTCACCGCCGGGTTCACGACGCGTCCGCCGTAGTGCAGCTCGGGCCCGATGCGAGCCCCGTGCCGATGTACCGCGTCGGTCAGCCGGCGCAGGTCGGGAATCAAGTCGTCGCGGTAGAGCCCCATCTGCAGCTCGCGCCCGCGGCCGCGCGGATCGACGTATGTAGCCTCCGTATACATCGTGCCTACGCCCCCCCGTGCACGCGCCTCCAGATAGTCGATGTAGCGCTGCGTGACACGCCCCTCGGCCGTGCAGTAGTTGCGCTCCATCGGCGAGGCGATGATGCGATTGCGCACCTCCATCGATCCGATGCGACCGGGCGAGAACAGATGAGGAAATCTCATGGGATCGAGGAGTGGAGATAGCAGCCGCGGTATCGCGCTGGCAATACCGCGGCACTGAAGCGCTACTTGACGGCGGCGACCTTTTCCAGCACACCTTGCTGCCAATACTTCGCCTCGTCCGAGGCGAGATACACCTTCTGGGCGTAGGCACGAAACGCATTCGTGTCCGGCACATAGACGTCCAGACCGAGCTTCCTGAATCCGTCGGCAAGCTCCGCCTCGCGCTTCAGGTGCTCCGCTGTGCTCCAGTTGAGCACCTTGTCCACCGCAGCCTGGAAGCTCTTCTGCTTCGCCGGACCCATGTCGCTCCAACTCTTGAGGCTCATTGCCAGCACGTTGAAACCCACTAGATGCGAGGTCAGCACGATCTGCGACATGACCTCGTAGAACTTCATGTTCTGCACGTTGGGCAGAGGGTTGTCCTGACCGTCGATCGCTCCGGTCTGCAACCCCGTGTAGGTCTCGGCGTACGCCATCGGCGTCGGATTCGCGCCCAGCGACCGGCCCAGCAGTTGCCACGCGTCGCCCGGCGGCATCCTGAGCTTGATGCCGGCCATGTCGGCCGGCGTGTTGATCTTCTTCTTCGGCTTCAATCCCACCTGGCGGGTGCCGTAGAACGTCGGCCCGAGAATCTTGATGTTCAGCTGGTCCTCCGCCGTCTTCTTCATCTGCGCGCCCACGTCGCTCGCGAAGAATGCGTGGACGTGGTTGGCATCGCGGAACAAATACGCCGTCGTCAATACGGACCACGCCGGTAGTTGCTTGGAGATGTCCTGCGGCGAAACGTCGCCGATCTCGAGATTGTCGCGCTGCACGGCGACGAGCTCGGTAGCCTGTTTGAACAACGTGCCGCCCAGGTACAGCTCGAGCTTGAAGTCCCGCTCGATGTCCTTGGCAAGCATGCGCATCATGTCCGCGCGGATGTCCTTGTCGGAAAACACCGCGGCGAACCGCAGCGTCGGCCGGTCTTGCCCCCACGCGGGCACTAACGACACCGAAGTCAGTGCGGCGCCGGCTTTGAGCATACTACGTCGGTCCATGTGAATCCTCCTCTCTTAGTGCTGGTTGGCGAGAAAACGCGTCTCCCGGGTCAATACGTCGCGCGACCGCCCGATACGTCGAACACCGCGCCGGTGCAAAACGAGCACTCTCCCGAGGCGAGCCAGTTGACGATGTCAGCGACCTCCTCGGCGCGTCCCAGCCGTCCCATCGGTATCTTCGCGACGACCATCGCTTTGAACTCGGGCGTCACTTGGGAAAGCATCTCCGTGTCGATTGCTGCGGGAGCCAGGACGTTGACACGGATGCCGGTCAAAGCGAGCTCCTTGCCGAGCGACTTCGTCAGCGCGATCACGCCCGCCTTGGCAGCGGCATAGCAGGAAGCGTTCGGATTGCCTTCCTTGCCGCCAATCGACGACATGTTGACGATGCGTCCGTAACCAGCCCTCTGCATTACCGGCACGACGGCCCGGCAGCAGTGGAAGACGCCATCGAGATTCAACGCTATGGTCTTGCGCCAGCCGTCGAGCGGGTAGTCGACGAGTGGTGCGATCGGCCCGTTTGCGCCGGCCGAATTGATCAGGATATCGATTCGCCCGAAATTCCGAACGACGGCCTCGGTGGCGCTTTGCACCGACTCGTAATCGGTGACATCCACGGCATACGCGCGTGCGCCGGCCAACGTCTCCGGCAACGGCATCGGCTTTGGTGAGATCGATGTCCCAGAGCGCGCTCACGACGCCGGCGCGGGCGAGGCGTTGCGCGATCGCGCGACCCAGGCCGCCGGCCCCGCCGGTGATGACCGCGACCTGCGTCTCCGAATTGGCATGCTGCTGATTCGCCCGCATGGCGTTACCCTGTGAAAGCTGCGTCGACAGTGGCCTGGATCCAGTGGCCTCGCTCGGACTGCTGGCGTGCCTCGGCTTGCTTCGGCTGCCGCTTCGCGCCGCACGGCCACTGCGGCGATGAGCGCCGGGGATGAGCGAAGCGCAGGTTGTCGCCCGCGACGGCGCCAGCCCCGCCATAGATACGCGTCGACGATGTGTACGCTTTGCGTACAAATTGTCCGGTGCTTGCTACCATTCGCTCGACGTCTGGCGAAGAATGAGCCGGCCGACCTGGATGACGCCGATCGTGCGACGAATGCGACCACAACCAACCGAAGTCAGCCTGGCAGAACACTCGGCACGAGAACTCCGCAAGCCGGCGATCGGGCGCCGCGCCCCCGCGCCGCGATCGACCGGCGCACCCGCCGTCGACCCGAACATGCTCGCCGCGCAAACGCTCGAGCGGTTCCGCGAGGACCGCGACTTCATCATGGGGCTCGCACGCGGTCTCTGCGTGCTGCTGTCGCTTTCCACCAAGCGGCGGCACATGTCGATTGCGCACGTGACGCGTCGAACCGGCATCCCGCGACCCTCGGCGCGGCGTTGCCTGCACACGCTGGAGCGGCTTGGATTCGTGGCGTTCGACGGCACCGGAGGCTTCTACCTGCGTCCCCGCGTGCTGTCATTCAGCCACGTGACCTGTCGGCGTCGCCGATGTCGGTGCTGGCCCAGCCGATCCTCGACCGCCCTGCCAGTGCGTCCAACTCGAAGCATGCTCGCTCGCGGTGCTCGACGGCCACGAGACTGTCTACCTCGCGCGCTCGACGGGCACGCCGATCCTCTCGCCGGTCGTTGAACGTGGGTCGGCGGCAGCCGGCGTTCTGGACCTCGATCGGCCGTCTGCTGCCGCGAACCTGCCGAAGGACGAGCTCGACGAACACCCTGAAGCGCGTCCGCTTCTACCCCTTCACGCCGCACACGATGGGCGCTATCGGCACTACGGCGGTGATCGATGCCGCGCGGGAGTCCGATCACGCCTATGCCAGCGAGCAGACCGAGCTGCCGGTCGTGCTCGCTCGCCGTGCCGATCCGTGACGCGAGCGGGGCCTGTGTAGCGGGCATCAACCTCGTCCCTGAAAGGCCGCCTGCTCGTGCGCGACGAGATGGTCGAGCGCTCTGCGACCCATGCAGCACGCGGCGAACGAGCTGGCTCGGTGCCGTGGATTGACTCGTGGGATTGCGGAAAGCCCCCACTGTGCCGCAAAGCCGATGAACGAATCCCCCGCTGCGCGCGCTGGTGACCGGCGCCACCGGCGGCATCGGCCGCGCGACCTGCTTCGCGCTGCTCGAATCGGCGCGCGCGCGCGGCCTGCGGCTCTCGATTCGGCCGCGGCCGCGTCGACGCCCGGCGCCGGCGCTGGATGCGCTGGTGGCCGAGCTCGGGGCGCAGGGCGCCGAGGCCTTCGGGTTGCACGCCGACCTCGCGGACGCGAGCGCGTGCACCGATCTTGCCGCGCGCGCGGTCGCAACGCTGCGGCGGCCTCGACGTGCTGGTGTCGAACGCGGGCATCGCACGGGGCTCGCCGCTCGCGACGCTCGAGTCCCGCGGACTGGGATCCCGTGTTCGCGATCGACGTGCGCGCGACCTGGCTGCTGGCGCGGGCGTGCACGCGGCGCTCGCGCAGAGCCGCGGCGCGATCGTCGCCGTGGCTTCGATCTCCGCGCTGTATCCGTTTCCGGGGCTGGGGGCTTACTCGCCGGCCAAGGCGGCGCTGGTCATGCTGTGCCGGCAGCTCGCGCAGGAGTGGGCCGCCGACGGCATCCGGGTCAACTCGGTGTCCCCGGGGCTGATCCGCACGCCGCTCACCGAGCCGATCTATCGTGATCCCGAAACGCTGCGCCGGCGGCAGGAAGCGGTGCCCCTCGGTCGCATCGGGACTCGCGGAGGATGTCGCGCGTGCCATCGTCCACCTCGCGGGTCCGGGCGCCGATTACGTGACCGGCATCGACCTGCGCCTCGACGGCGGACTGGGCGACCGCGTGCTCGCCACGATTCCCGGCGTGCCGCGGTCGCCGCAGCCGTACCCTGAGCGGCGCCGGCGCACGTTTGCACCGGCGTCAACGTCCATGCCCGTGTGCCATGCCCATCGTCTCGCTCGACCACCTGACGCTGTTCGAACTCACCCCGCCCGAACTGGTCGCGGTCGCAGCGGCCGCCGGCTACACCCACGTCGGATTGCGGCTCAATCCTGCCGCGCCTCCCGGAGAGCGCCAGCATCCGATGATCGGCGACTCGCCGATGCGGCGGGAAACGCTCGCGCTGATGCGCGCCAAGGGCGTGGCGGTGTTCGACTTCGGCGTGTTCAGGCTGAAGCGCGGCGTCGATGTCGCGGCGTTCGAGCCGGTGCTCGAATCCGCCGCGGTGCTGGGTGCCGGGCATGCCGTGGTCAACGGAGACGAGCCGGACCCGCAAGTGCTCGCCGATCTGCTCCACCGGCTCTGCGAGCTCGGCAGTCGCTACGGGATCGTGATGAATCTCGAGCCCACGCCGTGGACCGGCATTCCCACCCTCGGCTCGGCAATCAGGGTGATCGAGGCCTGCGGCCACGCCAACGCGCGGGTGATGATCGACACGATCCACGTCGACCGCTCGAACGGGACGCTGGCCGATCTCGCGCAGGTTCCGCCGGCGCTGATCGCCTACGTGCAGGTCTGCGACGGATCCGGTCCGCGTCCGACGGATTTCGAGACGATGATCTATCAGGCGCGCAACGAGCGCGGCTTCCCGGGCGAGGGCAACCTCGATCTCGCGGGCATGCTGTCCGTGCTGCCCGAGGGTCTCCCCTCAGTCTCGAAGCGCCGGTGCAGTCGCTCGCGGCGAGCTGACGCCCGTCGAGCGGGCGCGGCGCGGTCGGCAGGCGGTGGCGGCGCTTGTCGCTGCCGTCGCCACTCGCCGCGAGGCGATGAGCCGAATTGCCGGGTCGCGATAGCGCTTCCACGGGTCCCTCGCGCGACGAATCCATTCGAGAAGGCAGCCCCATGCAGACGACACGGCAACACTCCGGCATCGCCCCGAGCCAGGTGGCGGTCATCACGGGGGGCGCCGGGGGTTCTCGGCCAGGCCATCGCCCATCGCCTGGCCCGCTCCGGCGTGACGTCGGATGCCCCGCGGCGGAAATCGACGCGATAATGCGCGACAGGGTACTCTTTACCGACGACGCCGTGGTCGGGCTGGCCGCGGCGCCACGACAGGAACTCGACGATGACCGACCGCTACGCCCTCTTCGGACAGCCGCTCGGGCACTGCAAATCCCCGATGATCCACGCCGAGTTCGCGCGGCAGACGGGGCAGGACCTCACCTACGAGGCGATCGAGACGCCGGTCGGCGGGTTCGCCGCCGCCGTCGACCGCTTCCGGCGGGAAGGCGGGCGCGGCTGCAACGTCACGCTCCCGTTCAAGCTGGACGCGTTCGCCTACGCGAACGAACGGACGGAGCGCGCGCGCCTCGCCGGCGCGGTCAATTGCATGAAGTTCGAGGGCGACCGCGTCATGGCCGAGAACTTCGACGGCCTGGGCCTCGTCAACGACCTACAGCGCAACCTGGGCTGCCCGATTCGCGGCCGCCGCGTGCTGCTGCTCGGCGCAGGAGGCGCCGCGCACGGCGCGGTGTT
The DNA here is from genome assembly GCA_963724545.1 of uncultured beta proteobacterium. Taxonomy (GTDB): domain Bacteria; phylum Pseudomonadota; class Gammaproteobacteria; order Burkholderiales; family Casimicrobiaceae; genus CAIWHR01. The sequence goes on along the minus strand of CAVRVC010000007.1, from coordinate 29,918 downwards.
GCCCTTCCTGGAGCAGGAGCCCGCGGTGCTCGTCATCGAGAACCGCACCGTGGCCAAGGCCAGAGAGCTGGGTGAGCAGTTCTCGACGTACCGCAATCTCGACACGGGCGGCTATTCCGACTTTGCCGGGGGCCAGTTCGACATCGTCGTCAACGCGACGTCCGCGAGCCTGCGCGGAGAGCTGCCGCCGGTTCCGCGCGCAGCCGTTCGCGAACGGCTCGCTCGCCTACGACCTGGTCTACGGCAAGGGCCTGACACCCTTTCTGCGTCTCGCGCGCGACGCCGGGGCGGGCCGTGTCGCCGACGGCGATCGGCATGCTGGTCGAGCAGGCCGCCGAGGCGTTCGTCTGGTGGCGCGGCGTGCGACCCGCGACTTCCGCGTTGATCGAGAAGCTGTCGGTCCCGCTGGACTGACGGCCGCGGCGCATTGATTCCCCGGAGAAAGGTCGGACCATGCCGGACAAGATCATCGACATAAGGGGCCGGAAACTCGGTGGAGAATCACCTCTCATTTGTTCGCCCCTCGTAGGACGCACGCACGAGCGCATTGTCGAGGAAGCCGCCAGCGTGGCGGCGAAATCGCCCGACGTCATCGAATGGCGGGTCGACTATTTCGAGGGCATCGACGATACGGCGGCGGTGCTGGCAACCGGACGCGCGCTGCGTGCGGCCGTGGGCGACGCACCGATCATCTTCACCCGCCGTTCGATAAAGGAGGGCGGCGAGCCCATCGGGATCGGCGACGCGGAAGTGGTGCGCCTCTACGATGCCGTCGGCGCCAGCCGCCTCGTCGACTTCATCGATTTCGAGATGGGCAATGACCCCGAACACGTGCGTGCCGTGCGCGAAAGCACGCGGGCGCATGGCGCCCGGCTCATCCTCTCGTACCACAACTTCGCCTATACGCCGGGCGCCGAATTCCTGGTCCAGCGTTTTCTCGAAGCAGAGCGACTCGGGGCCGATGTGGCCAAGGTCGCCGCCATGCCCCGGGTCCGCGGCGACGTGCTGATGCTGCTTGCGGCGACGGAAGAAGCCGACGGCAAGGCGCGCATTCCGCTCATCAGCATGTCGATGGGACCTCTCGGGTCCGTGACGCGGATGATCGGCGGGGTGTTCGGCTCGTCGCTGTCGTTCGCCGTTGGCGAAGGCAGTTCGGCGCCCGGCCAGATGCCGATCGCCGACCTCAAGGTCGCCTATGACGTAATTCGCCGCGCGCGCGGCGGACGCTAGGTCACTGCAACGATCAGAAGCTCGTCGATAACGCGGCCAACGGCATCCGGACCACGTGCCGCGGACCGTCGACGCGCAATGCAGGCCTTCGACGCCAAATTTTCGAGGCTCTACGCGCCGATGCCACGGACGTCCATACCATGCGGCCCCGGTGCAATATTGCATTCCTCAATGCATGGAATTGTGATCATTGCGTGGACAAAACGACGCGTCCGCCCTATCGTCCAAGAGTCCATCAACGGTCCGCCGTGAAGCCCGAAGCGAATGTCCATCAATGCCGGGCAATGCGTTGCTGACGGACCTAAAGTTGGGAGCACAGCATCATGCGGACGATTCGCTGGGGCTTGATCGGTTGCGGCGAGGTGGCCGAGCAGAAGAGCGGGCCGGGCTTTCGTAACGCCGCGAACTCGCAACTCGTCGCCGTCGCCGACCGTAACCCCGACCGAGCCGAGAGCTTCGCGCGGCGCCACGGCGTCGCGCGTTGGCACGACGACGCCGAGGCGATCATCCGCGCTCCGGACGTCGACATCGTGTACGTCGCCACGATGACCGAATCGCATCGCGACCTTGTGTTGCGGTGCGCGGCGGCCGGCAAGGCAGTGCTCACCGAGAAGCCGATGGCGATGAACCACGCAGACTGCCTCGCGATGATCGCTGCCTGCCGCGACGCAAGCGTCCCGTTGTGGGTCGCGTACTACCGCCGCGCGCTGCCGCGCTTCCTCAAGGTGCGCGAGCTCGTGCAGGACGGCGCGATAGGCGACGTCCGCATGGTGATCACGCGCCACTTCCAGCGGATTCCGACTCCCGAGGCGATGCGCGGGCCGTTCTGGGGCTGGCGGCTCGATCCGGCGCGCTCGGGAGGCGGCATCTTCTTCGAAGCCGTCGGCCACACGCTCGACATCCTGGACTTCATCCTCGGGCCGATCGCGAGCGTGCGCACGTTCGCGGACAACCAGGCGGGCGCGTACCCGCCGGAGGACATCGTGGCGGCGGCCTATCGCTTTGCGTCCGGCGCCTACGGCAGCGGCGCCTGGTGCTTCACCGCCGATTGCGACGACGAATACAATGAAATCGTCGGCGCCACGGGACGCATCAGGTTTTCGACGTTTCCGCCGCTCTCGCCTCCGGCCGGGCGCCCGCCGGTGCCGATCCGGATCATGCGCGGCGATGCGGTCGAGGAAATCCCGATCGCCGACCCGCCGTTCGTGCACCAGCCGCTGATCCAGACGATCGTCGACGAGATGAACGGCGTTGGACGCTGCCCGAGCAACGGCGAAACGGCGGCGCGCACCGCGCGCGTGATCGAGGATTGCCTTGCCGAGTTCAACGCAGCGCGCAAGCCGACACCCCGCGGCGGGTGAGTCGAATATTCACGTCGAGACAGGAAATGGCGATGAAACCAACACTGGAAGGCCAGGGCGCGATCGTGACCGGCGGCGCCCGCGGCATCGGACTCGGGATCGCGCGGCGGCTCGCCGACGAAGGTTGTCGCGTCGCGTTGTGGGACGTCGACACCGCGTCGTTCGACGCCGCGGCGGCGGGCTTCGCGCCGGCTCACCTGCAGACCGTGAACGTTGCGGAACTCGCGGCGGTCGAGCGAGCCTTCGCCGCCACCGAGGCGGCGCTCGGACGAATCGACATCCTCGTCAACAACGCCGGCATCAACGGGCCGGTGGCGCCGACGTGGGAGTACCCCCCGGAGGCGTGGGACCGCGTCCTGGCCGTGGACCTCACCGGCGTCTTCTACTGCTGCCGGGTCGCGGTGCCGACGATGCGCGCGCGCGGCTATGGACGCATCGTCAACGTCGCGTCGATCGCGGGCAAGGAAGGCAGCGCCGGTATCGCGGCGTACGCTGCGGCCAAGGCCGGCGTGATCGGATTCACCAAGACGCTCGCGCGGGAGCTGATCGGATCCGGCGTGCTCGTCAACGCCATTGCCCCGGTCATCACCGAGACCGACCTCTTCAAGGAAATGACGCCGGAGCACATCGCCGACGCCCGCAGCAAGATCCCGATGAAGCGCTTCCTGCAGATTCCGGAGATCGCCGCGATGGTGGCCTGGATCGCGAGCCCGGAATGCAGCTTCACGACCGGGTTCGCGTTCGATCTTTCCGGCGGGCGCGCGACCTACTGAACCATGAGATGACGACCATGCCCGGCTTCGAGTATCTGCGACTGGATCGCGAGGACGCCATCCTGACGATCACGATCGATCGTCCCGAGGTGCTCAATGCGCTGCATCTCCCCGCGCATGTCGAGCTCGACCGCGCGTTCGATCTTTATGCCGCCGATCCGGCGTTGCGCGTCGCGATCATCACCGGCACGGGCGAACGCGCCTTCTGCGTGGGCACCGACCTGAAATCGCTCGCCGTGACGGGCGATTACGACTATCCGCCCGGAGGCTTCGCCGGCATCACCAAGCGGTTCGACCTGTGGAAGCCGGTCATCGCCGCGGTGAACGGCCTGTGCCTCGGCGGCGGCGTGGAAATCGTCGCCGCCTGCGACCTCGCGATCGCGTCGGACCACGCCGAGTTCGCGCTGCCGGAGCCGCGCGTGGGGCTCGCGGCGCTGGGCGGCGGCGCGCTGCAGCGGCTCGCGCGCCAGATGCCGATGAAGGACGCCATGTGGCTCGTGCTCACCGCCCAGCGAATGCCCGCGACCGAGGCGCGGCGGCTGAGCCTCGTCAACGAAGTCGTGCCGCGCGGCACGGCGCTGGACCGCGCGAAGGCGATTGCCCGCGACATGCTCCTGTGCGCGCCGCTCGCGCTCGAGGCTTCGAAGCAGGTCATGCTGCAAAGCGTCGCGGAACCCGACCTCGCAGCCGCGATGCGCAAGACCTATCCGGCCGCCGCGCGCATGCTGGCGAGCGAGGACGCCCGGGAAGGGCCGCGTGCCTTCGCCGAGAAGAGGAAGCCGCAATGGCGCGGACGCTGACAGGAGCACGACCGTGGATCCGGTACGATGGGGCATCCTCGGCGGGGCGGCGATCGCGCGATCGCGATTCATCCCGGCGATGGACGGGGCGACGGCCGCGACCCTCGTCGGCATCGCGTCGCGCAGCGCCGACAAGGCCAAAGCCCTGGCGCAGGAATTCGGCATCCCGCGCCACTTCGCTTCCTACGAAGCGCTGATCGTCGATCCCGGGATCGACGCGCTGTACGTGCCGTTGCCCAACCACCTGCACGTCGAGTGGTCGGCGCGGGCCCTCGCGGCCGGCAAGCACGTGCTCTGCGAGAAGCCGCTTTGCCTGTCGGCCGCCGACGTCCTCACCCTGATCGCGGCGCGCGACCGGAGCGGCCGGCACATCGAGGAGGCGTTTTCCTACCGCAACCATCCGCAGTGGGCGAAGATCGCCGAAATCCTTGCGTCGGGCGCGATCGGCACCCCGCGCGCCGTGCAGTGCACGCTGGCGAAGCAGTTCCTCGACCCGAACGACATTCGCAACAATCCGGACAAGGGCGGCGGCGCGCTCTATGACGTCGGCTCCTACACGATCAGCGCCTGCAGCGCGGCCTTCGGGCGCGCGCCGAAGCGGGTGATCGCCGCGATCGACCGCGATCCCGCATGGAAGATCGACCGCCTCTCCACGGCGTTGCTGGACTATGGCGACAGCCACGCGAGCTTCACCGTCGGCACGCAGAGCGGGACCTCCGCCGCCTCCTGGGCGACGCACCAGCAGTTCTCGGTCCTCGGGAGCAACGGGTGGCTGCGCTGCGACTTCCCCTATGCGCACGGACGCCCGACGGCCTGCCATGTCTTCGTCGGCGACCACACGAGCCACGGCGCGTTCGAAACCACGACGCTACGCCTTCGAGCCGGTCAACCAGTACACGCTGCAGGTCGATCGCTTCTCCAGGTACCTGCGCGGCGAGGCCGGTTCCGAGCTGGCCGATCGAGGACTCGCTGCTGACGCTTCGCATCATCGAAGCGCTGTTCGAATCGGCGCGCGGCGGGCGGTGGCAGGACGTTCCCGTCTGATCCGTAACGCTGGGCGACCCGCCTCGGTCGCGCTCAGCACGCGGCCTGCGCCTTTCGCCGCGGCGGTTCCTTTCGGGCGAGCAGCTGCGCGCACACGCTTCGCAGCCAGCGGACGCCGGGGTCGTGGTGGTAGCGCGCATGCCAGTACTGCTTGACCGTGAACGTGGGAACCTTCACGGGACAGGGAAATATCCGGATCGGCCCCATCCGCGCGAGCGCTTCGCCGATCGTGCGCGGAACGGTCGCGACCAGATCCGTGGACGAAACGATGGCGGCCAATCCCAGGAAGCCGGGCAATTCGAGCTGCACGCGGCGTTCGATGCCCTGTTTCCTGAGCGCGTCTCTGCAGCATCGGGTAGCTGGTCGACGAAAGGATCCCGATGTGGCCCTCCTCCTTGTACGCCCGCGCCGTGAACGCGGCGCCGATGCGCGGGTGCTCGCGCGCTGACCAGGCAGATGAAATCCTGGGTGTAGAGCGACTGCTCGTGGAATCCCGCCTCCAGGCCGGGAATGTAGCCGAGGGCGAGGTCGGCCTCGCCCGTTTCCAGCATGTGCGCCGTGCCGGCGGAGATGTTGGCCACGTCCAGCCTGACGTCCGGGCCGACGCCGCGAACGTGGGCGAGAATCCGCGGGAGAAGCGTGATGTGGCTCGCGTCGGTCATGCAGATCCGGAAGTTTCGCTGCGCCGATCCCGGATCGAATGCCTGCGCACCGCCGGAAAGGCCCCGCAGCAGTGCGAGCGCTTCGCGCGCGGGGCCGATCAGCGCGTCGGCGCGCGGGGTGGGCTGCATCCCGGCCGACGTGCGCACGAAGAGCGGATCGTGCCATTGGCGACGGAGCTTCCCGAGCCAGATGCTGGCCGTCGGCTGGCTCACGCCGAGCCGGTCCGCCGCCCGCGTCATGCTCTGGGTGCGATAGATCTCGTCGAACAGCACGAGCATCCGGGCGTCGCGGGGCAATGTGCCGAGTTCGGGTTCCATAATTGAGAAACGCAATAGACGAAAATTCATATCATTGCATGGACAAAATTGCCCGGCAACCCTATCGTCCCTTGCGGTGGCAGGCGGGCGAGGCACGGCGACCATTGACAGAATGCGTCGCGGGGCGGAGCCTTCGACCGGCAGAGCAGCATCAGGTGATCCCGGACCAATCCGGCAATTTCGAGACTCGGGCGGTCCGATCGTTGGTTCGTGCATCGCAAGGAGGAGTGACATGAGAACCATGCTTGGCAAGGCGATCTACGGTGCGGGGACGGTTGCCCTGCTGAGTCTGTGCCTGGCCGCCGGTACGGCCATGGCGCAGGACAAGACGATCCGCGTCGGCATCTCGCTGCGGATGATGGTCGAATCCGGGATGGCGTACGGGGACATCGCGAAGAGCGAGATCGAGGCGGTCAACGCCAAGGGCGGCATCAACGGCGCGAAGGTCGAGGTGATCCTGCTCGACGACGAGTGCAAGCCGGACAAGGGCGTGGCCAACGTGAACCGATTCATCAGCCAGAACAAGGTGCACCTGATCATCGGCTCGACCTGCAGCTCCGTTTCCATGCCGATGGTCGACGTCACGACGAAGGAGCAGGTGCCGCAACTGATCCCGCAGTCGACCAATTCGTCGATCACGCAGAAGGGCAGCGAGTGGGTCTTCCGCGTGTCGGTGTCCGAGCGCTTCTACGCGGGCGTCTACGGCAAGTACCTGGGCGAAAACGTCGGCAAGAAGATCGCCTACCTCTACACGACCGACGGCGCGGGCATCGCGTTCACCAAGCAGCTCCAGGAGTACATGAAGAAGTACTACAACGTCGACCCGCTCTACGAAACGCAGATGCAGGAGACCGACCTCGACTTCCGCTCGCACCTGCTCAAGATCAAGGCGCTCAATCCGGAGATCCTCGCCATCGCCGGCCAGGCGGATGCGCTGGCCCGCCAGGCCCAGCAGTCCTTCGAGGTCGGCATTCCCAAGAGCGTGTGGCGCGTCGCGGCATCGTCCGCCGGCAACGTCACCTATCCCAAGCTCGCAGGTGACGCGGCGGTCGGGACCACCTTCACGCAGGCATTCAACTGCGCCGACGACCGGCCGATCGCGAAGCAATTCGTGGCGATGGTGCAACAGAAATACAAGTTCGAGTGCCCCGATCACGATTTCTCGCAGGCGTGGGATGCCGCGCAGATCGCGAAGATGGCGCTCGCCAAGGCGAACCTGAAGCTGACCGACGCCTCGCTCGCCGACGACCGGCGCGCGATCCGCGACGCGCTCGCGACGATCAAGTACGAAGGGCTCGCCGCCGGTCCGATCGAGTTCTGCGCGGCGCCCACACCCCAGTGCCGCGACGGCAATCGCACGGCGATTCTCGTGCAGTACACCAAGGGCGGCGAGAATTTCCAGACCAAGGTGCTCGCCCGCGTAGGCTTCGACAAGGACTTCGGCCTGGCCAAGTAGCCAGGGTCGCGCCCGATCCGATGACCGTGGCGGGCGGCCGCGGCAGGTTTTCCTGCCGCCGTCGTCCGCTCGGCCACCGCGCGCAACGGCCGACTTCGGGAACGCGCAGCATGACCGACCGCATGACGGACGAGACCGCGCCGCTGACCGAGGGCGCCATGATGCGCGCGACGCCGACACGGCAGCTCGGCCCGTGGCTGATCGGCCTCGGCGGTGATGGCCGCGCTGCCCTGGGTCGCGGTGAACGACTACCAGCGCTACCTGCTCGACCTCATCCTGATCAACGTCATCCTCGCGGTCGGCCTCAACATCGTCAAAGGCTTCGCGGGGCAGGTCACGGTCGGCCACATCGCCCTGATGGCGATCGGCGCCTACACGTCGGCGGTGCTCACCACCAAGTTCGGCGTACCGTTCTGGTTCGCGCTGCCGGGCGCGATGCTGGTCACCGCGCTTGCCGGCGCGATCGTCGGCATCCCGTCGTTCCGACTCGAGGGCGCCTACCTCGCGCTCGCCACGCTGGGCCTCGCCGAATCGGTGCGCATCTTCATCTCGGCGACCGACTACCTGGGCGCTTCGGTCGGCTACAGCGACATCCCGCCGCCCAACCTGTTCGGAATTCCGCTCAATTCGTTCCGCAGCTATTACTTCGTGGTGATGCCGCTGGCCGTTGCCGGCGTCTACTTCTCGTTCTGCATGCTGCGCTCGAACATCGGCCGCGCGTTCAAGGCGCTGCGCGAGGACCCGCTGGCGGCGGCGGCCTCCGGCATCAACGTGCGCAAGTACAAGTCGCTCGCGTTCATCGTCAGCGCGCTCTACGCGGGCTGCGCCGGCAGTCTCGCCGCCCATATGTCGCCCGGATTCCTGCACCCGAACAGCTACACGGTGGTCGAGATGGTGACCGTGCTGCTGATGGTCGTGCTGGGCGGCATCGGCCATGTCTGGGGCGGCATCATCGGCGCGATCCTCGTGACGATCATCTACGACCTCACGCGCGAGTACTACGAGTACCAGCTGCTGATGTTCGGGCTCGTGATCGTGCTGACCGTGATGTTCATGCCGACCGGCATCGGCGGCATCATCGACCGGTACCTGGTCAACCGCGGCTTCGCGGCGATTCGGAAGGCGAGGAAGGATGCTGCTTGAGGTCACCGGATTCTCGAAGCACTTCGGCGGCCTCGCCGCGGTGTCGAACGTCGATCTCAATCTCGAGGACGGCGAGATTCGCGGCATCATCGGGCCGAACGGTTCGGGCAAGAGCACGCTGTTCAACCTGATCTCCGGGGTCTACCAGCCGGAGCCGGGCGGCACGATGTTCTTCGACGGCGAGAACGTCACCGGCCTGCTGCCGCACGAGATCGCCCGCCGCGGCATCGCCCGCACGTTCCAGATGCTGCGCATCTTCGCGCAGATGACGGTGCTCGAGAACCTGCTGGTCGGCCATCACTGCCACACGCATTACGGGACGACGTCGGCCATCGTCGGCCGCAAGGTGGTGTGGGAGGAGGAGCGCCGCGTGCGCGGCGAGATGATGGACCTGCTCTCGTTCATCGGGCTCGCCGACTACGCGCGCATGCCGGCGGGCGAGCTGTCGGGCGGCCAGCGGCGGCTGCTGGCGCTGGGCCGCGCGATGGCGATGCGGCCGAAGCTCCTGATGCTCGACGAGCCGGCTGCGGGCCTCTCGCCGGTCAACGTCGACAAGCTGCTCGACACCGTCATGGCGCTCAAGGAGCGCTACGGACTCACGGTGATCATCATCGAGCATATCCTGAAGGTGGTGATGGACACCTGCAACGTCGTGTCGGTGCTGGAGCACGGCGAGAAGATCGCCGAGGGCCCGCCGGCCGCGATCAAGGACGACCACCGCGTGATCGAAGCCTATCTGGGGAAGGAAATGGACGACGCGGAAGTGCGGGCCTACCTGCGCTCGTCCTGACCCCGGACCCATTTGCACAAGAACGAACGATCGAGCGACATGGCATTCGAGCATCCGAAGATCGTGATCGTCGGCGCCGGCGCGATGGGCAGCCTGTTCGGCGGGCTGCTCGCCGAAGGCGGGCCCGACGTCACCCTGATCGACGTCTGGCGGGATCACGTCGACGCGATCAACCGCGACGGCCTCCGGATCGTCGGGCACGGCGGCGAGCGCAGAATCCGTCTCGCGGCGACGCCTCGATCCGCAGGCGTTGCCGCGGCCGATGTCGTCCTGTTCCAGTGCAAGGCCTTCGCCAACGAGGCGGCCGCCCGCTCCGTGCGCCACCTGGTCGCGAGCTCGACCGTCGTCATCTCGTTCCAGAACGGCCTCGGCAACGAGGAAACGCTCGGCCGGATACTCGGCGAGGCGCACGTCCTCGGCGGGCTGACGGCGCAGGGGGCGGTGATGGTCGAGGCCGGCGTCGTGCGCAACTTCGGCGACCTTCCGAGCTACATCGGCGAACTCCGTGGCGGGCTGTCCGAGCGGGCGCTCGCCATTGCCGACGCCTTCACTCGCCACCGGTTGCCAACCACTGCCAGCGTCGACATCAAGAAAGAGAAGTGGCAGAAGCTTCTCGGCAACGCCGCGCTCGGCGCGGCCTCCGCGGCGACCGACATGACGTCGGCGGACATGGTCGCGATCCCGGAGCTGCGCGCGGCGATTCTGCGCGCGCTCGACGAGACGGCGGCGGTGGCGCGCGCCTGCGGGATCGCACTCGGCGAGGCCGAGAAGCGCGCGATCTTCGACAAGCTGACGACCACCGGCGGCGGCGGCACGGGCGCGAGCAAGTCGTCGATGGCGACGGACATCGCGCATGAAGCGCAGGACGGAGATCGACACGATCCACGGCGCGGTCGCCCGGCTCGGCCGCGAGAAGGGCGTGCCCACACCGACGCTCGACACGATGATCGCGATCGTGAAGGGGCTCGAGGCGAAGTACGCCACGCGCACGGAGGAGCGATCCTGATGGACGTCGCCCCGATGCTCGTGGCGAAGGACGTCGTCGGCGGCTACGGCAGCGTGCAGATCCTGAACGGCGTCTCGCTCAAGGTGGCGCGCGGCCAGATCGTCACGCTCCTCGGCGGCAACGGCACGGGCAAGTCGACGATGCTGAAGGCGCTGTCGGGACTGATCAAGCCGTGGAGCGGCTCGATCGAGTTCGACGGCGAGCGCATCGACGGCCTGCGCCCGGACCGCATCGTGCGGCGCGGACTCGTGCAGGTCACGCAGGGCAAGGAAGCTTATCCGGCGATGACCGTCGAGGAGAACCTGCTGCTCGGCGCGCACGTGAAGCCGGAGCGCGCGGTGCGCGCACGCGGGCTCGAGCGCGCGTACGGCTACTTCCCGATCCTCAAGGAGCGTCGCCGCCAACTCACCGGCACGCTCTCCGGCGGCCAGCTGCAGATGCTGTGCATCGCGCGCGGCCTGATGTCGGAACCGAAGATGATGCTGCTGGACGAGCCCTCCGCCGCGCTCGCGCCGCAAGTGGTCCTCGACATCTTCCGCGCGATCAGCCGGATCTGCCGCGAAGGCATGACGCTGCTGGTGGTCGAGCAGAACGTGCGAATGGCGCTGCTGCTCGCGGAGTACGGCTACGTGATCAAGGACGGCGTCATCCACATCGAGGGACCGGCCGAGCAGATGATCAACGACGACGCCGTCCGCCTGTCCTACCTGGGCGGCACGGTCGCGGACCGCGACATGAAGATGTCGATTTGACGGCCGCGCGAGCGCCGGAGGAGAGAAACCATGCAATATTTCCTTGACCTTGTCATCGTCGGCCTGTCGCTCGGTATGATCTACGGGCTGGTCGCGATCGGCATCTCGCTCATCTATTCGGGGCTCGACGTCGTGCACTTCGCGCACGGCGAGATCTACATGCTCGGCGCCTTCGTCGGCCTCTGGATATTCAACACCTTCCACCTCCCCTTTCCGCTGGTGCTGCTCGGTTCGATGATCCTCACCGGACTGATCGGCGTTGGCATCGAGCGCGTGTTCTACCGCCGCATCCTTCGGGGCGGCGGCGGGTACACCGTCGGCGGGATGGCGATGGTGATCTGCGGCTTCGGCATGTCGATCGTGCTGCAGAACGTCGCGTTCCTGATCTGGGGGCCGAGGGCCGTGCCGTTCCCCGTCAGCTACGGGATGCCGGTGGAGCTCGGCAGCCTTACGCTGCCCGCGGCGTATGTGTGGATCGTCGTCGCCGCGCTCATCCTGATGACGGCGTTGCACCTGTTCCTCAAGAAGACGCGGCTGGGCCTCGCGGTGCGGGCCGTTGCCGGCAACAAGGAAATCGCCTACCTGATGGGCATCAACGTTCCGCTGACCATCTCGGTCATCTTCGGCGTGGCCTGCGCGCTCGGGGCCGCGGCGGGCGTGCTCGTCGGCCCGATCAACTACGTTCACGTGCTGATGGGGCTCGGCATCCTGATCAAGGCGTTCGCTGCCGCCGTGATCGGCGGCTTCGGCAGCCTGCCCGGCGCCGTGCTCGGCGGCCTGCTCGTCGGGCGTGACCGAAAGTCTCGGTGCGGGATACCTGTCCGGCAGCTACAAGGACATCTACGCCTTCATCCTGCTGATCATCGTGCTGATGGTGCGGCCGGCGGGACTGTTCGGCGTCCTGGCGAAAGTGAAGGCCTGAGCCTCGCGAGGGGCGATCGACCACGGCGTGGCGGCCCCCTCCCGGGTCGCGACGCCAAGACACGGAGCGCGAATGAAAGAGACTTACGAGCGGCTTGCGCAATCGCTGGCGGAAGCCTGGCGCACCTGCGGCACGATTCCCCTGCCGCCGGCCGACACCGCGCCCGGCGACGCGGGAGGACGCGTTCGCCATCCAGGATCGGATGGCCGAGCTCGTCGCGGACCGTTGCGTGGGCTGGAAGGTCGGCGCCGCGGTCCGGGCCGTGCAGATTCTCGAAGGACACGACGGCCCGATCACCGGGCGCCTGCTCGCGTCGCGGATCTTCGCGAGCCCGGCGCAGGTTCCGGCGGCGATGTTCGACGGTTACAAGATCGAATGCGAGTTCGCATTCCGTTTCCGGCGGGACGTGCCGGCGCGCGTCCGCGCGTACACGCGCTCCGAGCTCGTGCCGCTGCTCGTCTTCCATCCGGGGCTCGAGCTCGCCGGCACGCGATACGCCACCGGACCGGGCGGACGCAAATTCACGACCCGCGATGCGATCGCCGACAACGGGACGGGTGGCGGCTACGTCGTCGCCGAAGGCATCGAGGACTGGCAAGGCGTCGATTTCGAGCGCATGCCCATCGATGCGCGGATCGACGACGGCGATCCGATCGAGGTCTACACCGGCGAGCTCCGCCGCGATCCGGTCGACATTCTCGTCGAAACGATCAACGGATTGGCCGCGCGCGGCATCGGCCTTGCCGCCGGCGACCTGTTGTCGACCGGCTCGCTCACGCTGCCCACTCCGCTGCACAAGGGGCAGACGTACGTCGCGCGCTTCGGCGATCTCCAGACGCTCGCCGTGGGTCTTCGGTAGGGAGGTGGTGAAATGAGACCACTGAGATTGGGAATGGTGGGCGGCGGGCCGGGCGCCGGCATCGCTCCCGTGCACCGGCACGCCGCGCGCCTCGACGGCCGGTTCGAACTGGTCGCCGGCGCGTTCTCGCGTCATGCCGACGCCAATCGCGCCATGGGCGAAGAGCTGGGTGTGGCCTCCGACCGCGTCTATGGCGATTTCGTCGCGATGGCGGAAGGCGAGGCGCGCCGATCCGACGGCATCGAAGTCGTGAGCATCGTCACCCCGAACAGCACGCACGCGGCGGCGAGCCTCGCGTTCATTCGCAACGGCATCGACGTCATCTGCGACAAGCCGATGACGATGTCGCTCGCCGAGGCGCTGGAAGTCGAGCGTGCCGCCGCGAAGCACGGCGTGCTGTTCGCGCTCACGCACAACTACAGCGCCTATCCGCATGGTGATCGAAGCACGGCACCTGATCGCCTCCGGCGAGCTGGGCGCGATCCGCGTGGTCACGGTCGAGTACGCGCATGGAACGCGCAACCGCCTGATCGAGGCCGAAGGCGACGCCAGGATGGCGTGGCGGGTCGATGCCTCGATCGCCGGTCCGTCTACGGTGCTGGGCGACATCGGCACGCACGCCCACCACCTGCTCCGCCGATTCACGGGACTCGAGATCGAATCGCTGTCGGCGGAACTGTCGACGATGGTCCCCGGGCGCGCGGCCGACGACAACGCCTTCGTGAGCCTGCGCTTTCGCGGCGGCGCGCGCGGCCAGCTGTGGGCCAGCATGGTCGCGGCCGGCAACGGGCACGGGTTGCGCATCCGCGTCTTCGGCGAAAAGGCGAGCCTGCACTGGGATCAGGACTCGCCGGACGAGCTCTTCCTGCGCGCCGACGGCGCGCCCTATCGCACGCTGCGTCGCGGCGAAGCCTACCTTTGCGCGGACGCGCGCCACGCGTCGCGCACGAAGGCCGGCAATCCCGAAGGCTACTTCGGCGCGTTTGCCAACATCTATGCCGACGCGGCCGAAGTGATCGAAGCCCGCCGCACCGGCCGACCGGCCGATCCGTGCGCGTCGACTTTCGCAACGGCGCGCGACGGCGTCCTCGGGATGGCGTTCATCGAGGCCGCGGTCGCCTCGCATCGCAGCGGCGGGGCATGGACCCCGGTCGAACCCGGCGCGGGCCCGTAGTCCGCCGGCGACGGCGAGCGATCGCGTTCATTCGGAAATGCAATGGATCGTATTGACGTCATTGCATGGACAAATGATGCCTCGCGAATCTATCGTTGCGGCATCGAGGCGCTCGATTCCGGGTCGCGCGTAACCCGCCTCCTCGATCACCGAGCGTTCGAACAGCATGCCCACACCCGCGGTTCGCATTGCCGTCGCCGGCGCCGGCCAGATCGGCAAGCGCCACATCGAGCTCATCGTCGAAGAGCACGGAATGCGCGTTGTCGGCGATCGTCGACCCCGCCCCCGCGACGGCCGACTACGCGCGCGACGCTGCGCGTGCCGGTCTACGGGTCGCTCGCCGAGCTCTTCGCCAAGGACCGACCCGACGGCGTGGTCCTCGCGACACCGAATCAGCTGCACGTCGACCAGGCGCTCGAATGCGTCGCCGCCAGGGTGCCCACGCTCGTCGAGAAGCCCGTCGCGCACACGCTCGAAGCCGGCATGAGGCTGTGCGCGGCGGTCGAAGCGGCGAACGTGCCCGTGCTGGTCGGCCACCACCGCCGCCACAGCTCGATCATGGCCAAGGCCGTCGAGGTCATCGCGAGCGGGATGCTCGGGAAGATCGTCGCCGTCGTGGGCACCGTGCTCTTCTACAAGGCCGAGAACGAGGGCTATTACGACGGCGCGTCCGCGTGGCGGCGCGAACCCGGCGGCGGCCCCATCCTGCTCAACATGATTCACGAGGTCGGCAACCTGCGCTCGCTGTGCGGCGAAATCGTGGCCGTGCAGGCGTTCACGTCGAACGCCACGCGCAATTTTCCGGTCGAGGACACGGCGGCCATCGCGTTGCGCTTCGCCAACGGCGCGCTCGGCACCTTCATGCTGTCCGACACCGCGGCCTCGGATCGAAGCTGGGAACACACGTCCGGCGAGGACCCGCGCTATGCGAAGGCGCACACCGACGAGGACGACTGCTACATCGTCGCCGGGACCTTCGGCTCGCTCGCGATTCCCACGATGCGCCTGCAGCGGTATCGCGACCGCGGCCGACCAGTCGTGGCACAAGGCGCTCGCCGAAGAGCGTGATCGAGCTCGCCGTCGTCGATCCGCTGGAACGGCAGATCGCGCACTTCGCCGACGTGATCCGCGGCAACGCCAAGCCGCTCGTGAGCGTGCGCGACGGCCTGCAGAACCTGCGCGTGGTCGACGCGATCGTCGAGGCCGCGAAGTCCGGCCGCGTCGTGCGCACCGATCTGAACCCCCTCGCGTCGACCGACAGACGACGACGCACACATGAAGATCTGCATGCTCGGCTCCGGCGCGCTGGGCAGCGCCCTCGGCGGCGTGCTGACCGAGGGCGGCAACGACGTCTGGCTGATCGACGCGTGGGCCGGCCACATCGATGCGATGACGAGCCGCGGGCTCACGCTGTCGCGTCGGCGGCGTCGACCGGACGGTCAAGGTCAAGGCCAGCACGTCGCCCGACGGCATCGGTCCGGCCGATCTCGTCGTCGTGCTGGTGAAGTCGTATCACACGCGCGAAGCGATCGAGAAGGCGGGCGCGATCATCGGGCCCGACACCGTGGTCATGTCGCTGCAGAACGGCCTCGGCCACGAGGAAATCCTGGCCGACGTGGTCGGCAAGCAGCGCGTGCTGGCGGGCAAGACCTACGCCGGCGGCGTGCTGCTCGGCCCCGGGCACGTGATCGCGGGCACGAAGGACAAGTACACGTACATCGGCGAGCTCGACGGCCGCATCACCGCGCGCGCGACGAGGATCGCCGAGACGTTCACCCGCGCCGGCCTGCCGACCGAGGTCAGCGCCAACATCATGGGCACGATGTGGGACAAGCTGCTGATCAACGTGGCGACCGGTGCGCTGGCGGGCATCACGCGGCTCCCCTACGGCGGCCTGTACAGCGTGCCGGAGGTGAAGGAGTGCGCGCTTGCCGCCATCGCCGAGGGGATCGCCGTCGCCAAGGCGCTCGGCGTGAAGCTCACGAGCGACAAGCCGGAGGACGCGTGGAATCTCGCGGCCGAGGGGCTGCCCAAGGAATTCAAGACGTCGATGCTGCAGAGCATCGAAAAGGGCGCGCCGACGGAGATCGATTTCATCAACGGCTCGGTCGTGCGCTGGGGCGAGCGGACGAAGGTGCCGACGCCAGTCAACAAGGCGCTTGTCGCATGCGTCAAGGGCATCGAGCTGTGGCAGCAACAGTACGCGCCCAAGCCGTAGTGCAAGGGCCGGAGACCGCAGGCAAAGGACGATCCATGACCTACGCGAAGAAATCCTACGTCGAGCACGTCGCCGTCCGGGTCAAGGACATCGACTGGCACATCCGTTTCTTCCGCGAGGCGCTCGGCATGGCCATCCGCGAAGTGGACGGGCCGGCCGACAACCCGAAGCAGGTCTGGACCGTCGGTGGCGTGCAGCTCATGGCCGACCCGGAATTCCGCGGACCCGAGGGACGCCTTGCGCACCTCGGCGTGATGACCGAGGACCTCGAGGCGGCGCTCGCCGCAGCCTACGCGTGGGAAGGCGTCACGGCGATGCCGCAGGGACGCAACTGGCTCGCGCTGCCCGACGGGCTTGTGCGTCGAAATCCTCCAGGCGACGCGGCGATTCGGTCGCCCGGGCGCTCGCGGTCGACCCGCGGGCGTGACGCCACGCCCGTCGGCCGCACGAACGATTTCCATTCGGGGAGTCCGATTGAAGAAGTTCCTGATGCTGCACGGCGTGAATCACGACATGTTCGGCAAGCGCGAGCCCAGGTACTACGGCACGATCACGCTGGCCGAGATCGACGGAAAGCTCAGGGCGCTCGCCGGCGAGCTGGGCGTCGAGATCGAAAGCTTCCAGACCAACCACGAAGGCGCGATGTGCGAGCGGATCCACCGGGCGTTCGTCGAGAAGGTGGACGGCGTGATCATCAACGCCGGCGCGTGGACGCACTACAGCTACGGACTGCGCGACGCGCTGGCGATCCTGACGGTGCCGATCGTCGAGATTCACATGTCGAACAACCAGGCCCGCGACAAGTTCCGCCAGTACTCGGTCATTTCCGAGATCGGCAAGGGCCATATCGCCGGCTTCGGCATCGACAGCTACCTGCTGGGCCTGCGGGCGGCGGTGTCGGCCAGTGCGGCGCCGAAGACCTGAGCATGCGCCCGCGCGGCGCGATGACCACCAACAGCATTGAATAGGAGCATGAACATGGCAGGGGAACGCTATTGGGACGATGCCAAGGTCGGCGACGAAGGGGTGACCCCGACGATGACGGTCACCGGCGCGATGATCGACATGTATGCCGATGTCTCCGGCGATCACACGCCGTTGCACGTCGACGAGGAGTACGCACGCAAGTCGCACTTCGGCGAGCGGGTGGCGCACGGCCTGTTCGGCCTTTCCGTCGCCGACGGTCTCAAGTGCCAGGCCGAGTACCGCTTCCTGCCGGGGATGTCGCTCGGCTGGAACTGGGACTTCCTCCTTCCGATCAGGATCGGCGACACGCTGCACGTGAAATTCCGCGTCGGCGAAATGCGGGCATCGAAGAGCAAGCCCGGCTGGGGCATCGTGATCATCCCGTGCGAGCTCATCAACCAGAAGGGCGAAGTGGTCCAGCGCGGCGCGCACAAGCTGATGATCCCCCGCCGGCCCGGCGCCGCGGCGACGAACCGCATCCGCCCACTCCAACGGAGCACTTCATGGCATCGCAACCCCTTCCGCTCGCGGGCCTCCGCGTCGTCGACTACACGCACTTCCTGGCCGGGCCGTACTTGAGCCGCTGCCTCGCCGGACTTGGCGCGGAAGTGATCAAGGTCGAACGCCCCACCGCCGGCGACGCGGGCCGTCACCATCCGTATTTCAAGGACGGCCAGAGCGGCTACTTCCTGCAGCAGAACATGGGCAAGAAGGGGCTGTGCGTGAACCTCAAGGACCCGCGCGGCCTCGACCTCGTGCACAAGCTCGCGCGCACGGCGGACGTCTTCGTCGAGAATTATCGGCCCGGGGCCCTGAACAAGCTGGGGCTGGGCTATGCCGAGCTCTCGAAGGAGAATCCGCGCCTCGTCTACTGCTCGGTGTCGGCCTACGGGCACACCGGTCCCGACGCGTCGCGGCCGGGCTTCGGCGTGATCGCGGAAGCCAAGAGCGGCGCGATGGCGATGATCGGAGTTCCGGGCGAGCCGCCGCCGCTCTTCCGCATGCCCATCGCCGACATGTACGCCGGGATTCACGGCGTGGCGGCGGTCTGCGCCGCGCTGGTCGGCCGCGCCGCCACCGGGCAAGGGCCGGCATGTCGACACGGCCCTCTACGATTGCATGATCGGCATGCACGACTTCGCCGTGCAGTGCTACACGCTGTCCGGCGGCAAGGAGCTTCCGGTGCAGACCGGGCACGACCTGCCGCAGGCGACGGTCTACGGCGTGTTCGCCGCGCGTGACGGCAACCTGGTGATCGCGGCGCAGGTCGACGATGCATGGAAGCGGCTCGCCAAAGTCGTCGGCGGCGACGCGCTGGCGAACGACGTCCGGTTCCACGATCCGGAAGGGCGCAACGCGGGCCGCGAGGAGATCCTGGGCAAGGTCAAGGCCTGGGCCAAGCCGAAAACGGTCAAGGAATGCACCGCGGCGCTCGACGCCGCGGAGGTGCCCTGTTCGCCGGTGCAGAACATCGACGCGGTGCTCGCCGATCCGCAGGTCGCGGCGCGCGGGATGATCGTCGAGCAGGAGCATCCGGTGCTCGGCAAGGTCCGGCTCGCCAACATTCCGTTCAGGTTCTCCGACTGCGACGTGACGCCGCGCACGGTGGCGCCGCTCCTGGGCCAGCACAATCGCGAGATCGCGGCCAAGCTCGGCTTCTCGGCGGCGGACATCGAGGCGATGGTGAAGGACGGCGTCCTCTATGCCGAGGAGGCGGTCGCGCGGCTGGCGGCCGCATGAGCGCGGAGCGCGGGCGTCGAGCGCAACAATGAAGACGATTCGCTGGGGCATCATCGGCTGCGGTGACGTCACCGAGGTCAAGAGCGGACCCGGTTTCCAGAAGGCGCCGGATTCGCAGCTGGTCGCGGTCATGCGGAGGAACGGCACGCTGGCCGCCGACTACGCGCGGCGCCACGGCGTTCCGCGCTGGCACGACGATGCCGACGCGATCATCCGCGCCGACGACATCGACGCCGTGTACGTCGCGACGGCGCCGGACACGCATTGCGATTACGTGCTGCGCTGCGCGGCCGCGGGCAAGCCGGTGCTGGTCGAGAAGCCGATGGCGATGGATGCCGGTCAATGCGGCGACATGCTCGCCGCGTGCCGCTCGGCCGGTGTCCCGTTGTGGGTCGCCTTCTATCGCCGCGCGTTGCCGCGCTTCCTCAAGGTGCGCGATCTGGTGCAAAGCGGCGCCATCGGTCCGGTCCGGATGGTGACGAGCCGCCAGTTCCAGCCGCAGAGGTCGCCGGAGGAAGCCAACCCGGGATCGCCGCCGTGGCGCATCGACGCGGCGCGCTCCGGCGGCGGTCTCTTCGTCGACATGGCGAGCCACACGCTGGACTTTCTCGATTTCGTGTTCGGACCGATCGAGACGGTGCGAGGCGCTCGCCGGCAACCAGGCGGGGGCGTACCGGCCGGAAGACATCGTCACCGCCAGCTACCGCTTCGCGAGCGGCGTCTACGGCAGCGGCGCGTGGTGCTACGCCGCCGATCGCGAAGAGGAGTACAACGAGATCATCGGCGCGAATGGACGCATCCGCTTCTCGACGACGGCGCCCGTTCCCATCCGCGTCATGCGGAAGGACGCCGTCGAGGAAATCCCGGTCGACGATCCGCCGCATGTCCACCAGCCGCTGATCGAGACCATCGTCGCCGAGCTGAACGGACGCGGAACGTGTCCGTCCACCGGCGAGTCCGGCGCACGGACGACACGGGTCGTCGACGAAGTCCTGCGCGAGTATCGCGCGGCCACCTCGCCCGCTTAACCCTGTCCCGAGGAACCGAGATGAAGAAATTCCTGATGTTGCATGGCATCAACCACAACATGTTCGGCAAGCGCGATCCGGTTCAGTACGGGACGATCACGCTGGCCGAAATCGACGATCACCTGAAGAAGCTGGGCAAGGAGCTGGGCGTCAAGGTCGCGAGCTTCCAGACCAACAGCGAGGGCGCGATGTGCGAGCGGATCCACCAGGCCTTCCTGGAAAAGTTCGACGGTGTCATCATCAACGCCGGCGCGTGGACGCACTACAGCTACGGCATCCGCGACGCCCTGGCGATCCTGACCGTGCCCGTCGTGGAGATCCACATGTCGAACATCCACGCCCGGGAAGAGTTCCGGCATCATTCGGTATTCGGCGAGATCGTGAAAGGCCAGATCTGCGGGTTCGGCCTCGACAGCTATCTGCTGGGCCTGCGCGCCGCCGTTTCGGCCAGCACAGCCGCCAAGTCCTGAACGAGAACACGGAGCAAACGTGGCGAACGAATTTGCGGGCAAGGTCGTCGTGGTCTCGGGCGGAAGCCGAGGCATCGGCCGCGGCATCGCCGCGGCGTTCGCGGCGGCAGGGCGCGCAGACCGTGCTCGCGGCTTCGTCGAAGGCGAACCTCGATGCGGCGGCCGAGGCCATTGCCCGCACGGCCGCTTTGCGACCGGATGTCTGCGCGGCCGATCTTCGCCGCGAGGACGGCTGCGCAGAGGTCTTCCGCTTCGTTTCGCAGAAGCACGGTCGCTGCGACATCCTGGTGAACTCGGCCGGGGCCACCAGCGCCGGCGCCTTCCTCGGACTCGGCGAGGAAGCGTGGCAGGACGGCTTCGCGCTCAAGTTCTTCGGTTGCGTGCGTCTCTGCCGGCTGTTCTGGCCGCTGCTCAAGGCAGCGCACGGACACGTCGTCAACGTGATCGGCGGCGCCGCGCGCACGCCCGATCCCGAGTTCCTGATCGGCGGGTCCGTCAACGCGGCGATGCACAACTTCACCAAGGGCCTCGCGGGCCTGGGCAAGCGCGACGGCGTCAACGTCAACGCGATCCTGCCGGGGATGACCGAAACCGAGCGCGTCGAGCAGCTGTTCCGGCAACGGGCCGAGGCCGCCGGCACGTCGGTCGACGAAGTGCGCGCCGCGTTGATCGCGAAGGACGGCCTCGCGCGGTCTGGGCAAGCCGGAAGACGTTGCGGCGCTCGCCCTCTTCCTGTGCTCGGAACGCTCGCGGCATATCCAGGGAACCGCGATCGCCGTCGATGGCGGCGCGACTCCGGGGCTCTATTGATCATCGGCGGCGCGGCTCTGCCGCGCAGGTGAAGAGGACGGCATGACCGCACCTGAGACCCGCAGCCTGCGTGATGGGATGGCCGGTGAAGCAATCGCGCGCGCCGATCATCCATGGGTACTGGATCGAAAAGCACCGGCTCCCGTTCGATTTCCGTCTCGAGGCCGTTCCGCCGGAGGAATTCGCGAACTTCCTTGCGCACCTCGCCGAGCGCGGCTACGTCGGCGGATCGGCCACGATGCCGCACAAGGAAATGGCGCTGAAGCTGACCGAGCCCGATGCGGCGGCCACGGCCATCGGCGCCGCCAACGTGATCTGGCTCGACCATGGAACGCTTCGCTCGACGAACTCCGACTACATCGGCTTCATTGCCGCGCTGGACGAGTCCGCACCCGGCTGGGATCGACGGGCGCAGAAAGCCGTCGTGTTCGGTGCGGGAGGCGCCGCCCGCGCCATCGTCTACGGTTTGCTGGAACGCGGCGTGCCGCTCATTCATGTGCACAACCGGACGCCGGCGAAGGCGGAGGCCTTGCGCGAACGCTTCGGCCCGAGGGTCGTTCCCACGACCGCGAACGACCTGCCCGCGGCGCTCGACGGCGCAGGTCTCATCGTCAATGCGACGTCCTTCGGCATGGTCGGCCACCCGGATCTCGACGTCGACCTGTCGCCGGTGCGCAAGGACGCCGTCGTCGCCGACGCCGTCTACGTGCCGCTCGAAACGGGATTTCTCGCGCAGGCGCGGTCGCGCGGCCTCGTCGTCTCGGACGGCCTGGGAATGCTGCTGCATCAGGGAACCATCTGTTTCGAGAAGTGGTTCGGCGTGCGGCCGGTCGTCACGCCGGAGCTGCGCGCGCGCGTCGAGGCGGCCCTGCGCCATGCTTGATCCCCGCCGCTTGTCGATCCACCAGGTGACGCTGATGCAGCAATGCTCGACGCCGCAGTTCGTCGCCGCGCTTGCGCGAAACGGCGTCCCGTCCACCAGCCTGTGGCGCGACAAGACCCGGGAGTACGGCGTCGAGAAGACCGCGCGACTCGTCGCCGACAACGGCATCGCGCTGTCGGGCTATTGTTTCGCCGGCCTGATCACGTCGCCCGATCCGGCCGAGGCCGCCAAGGCCCGCGACGAGGTTCGCCGCGCGCTCGACGAGGCCGCCGCCGTCAAGGCGCCCTGCGTCGTCTTCGTGGCCGGCGGCATCGATCCGCGCGACAAGAACATCGCCGACGCGCGGGCCCGCGCGCTCGACGGCATCGCCGAGCTCATTCCCCATGCGCGCAGCGTCGGCGTCAAGCTCGCGCTCGAGCCGCTGCATCCGATGATCTGCGCCACGCGGTCGGTGCTGTCCACGGTGAAGCTTGCCAACGAGTGGTGCGATCGCCTCGGCGCCGAAGACATCGTCGGCATCGCCGTCGACACCTACGCCGTGTGGTGGGACCCCGAGATCGAGACCGAGATCGCGCGCGCGGGCAAGCGCATCTGCTCGTTTCACGTGAGCGACTGGCTCGCGGACACGCAGGACCTGCGCCTCGACCGCGGCATGATGGGTGACGGCGTGATCGACCTGCCGGCGCTGCGCCGGATGGTCGAGGCGGCCGGCTACGACGGCTACGTCGAGGTCGAGATCTTCTCGCAGCGCAACTGGTGGCAGCGCGATCCCGACGAGGTCATCGGCGTGATCAAGGACCGAGTGCAGACGGCCGTCTAGATGAACGAAATCGCATTCGGATTGATCGGCGCCGGGGTGATCGGCCGCGTGCACGCGCGCAACATCGCCGGCCGCCCGGATGCGCGGCTGCGCTGGGTCGTCGACAGCGACGCGACGCGCGGAAGCGAACTCGCCGCGGCCTACGGCGCCCGCTTTTCCGCATCGGTCGACGAGATGCTCGCCGATGCGTCGGTGCAGGTGGTGGTGATCGGCTCGTCGACCGATGTCCACGAGGCCCACCTGCTGGCCAGTGTCCGCGCCGGCAAGGCCGTCCTGTGCGAAAAGCCGCTTGCGGACAGCCTCGACGGCGCCAGGAACTGCCTCGATGCGGCGCGCGCGGCGAACGTCGTCGCCGCCATCGGCTTCAACCGGCGCTTCGACGTGCATCATCGTGCCGTCTTCGATCGCATACGCGCGGGCGAGATCGGCGCCGTCGAAAACGTGCACATCGTGTCCCGAAGCTCGGAAGCCTCGCCGCCCGCGGCCGCGCATCGCGCCGGCGGCATGCTGCGCGAAAAGGGAACGCATCACTACGATCTCGCCTACTGGATGACGGGATCCGAACCCGTGGAAGTCTATGCGGCCGGCGACTGCCTGTTCGACCCGGCGTTACGCCGCGTACGGCGATGTCGACTACCGCGGCGCTGACGCTGCGGTTCGCGTCGGGCGCCCTCGCGACGTTCAATTTCAGCCGCCGGACCACCTACGGCTTCGATGAAATGATCGAGGTGTTCGGGTCGAAAGGCATGCTGCAATCGGGCCGGCAGCGGCAGCGCGGTGTCTCGCTCTTCCAGGGCGACAAGATCGTCGACGACGGCATCTACCCCACGTGGTACGAACGCTTCGCGCCGACCTACGTCGCCGAGCTCGACGCCGTCATCGAGGCCGTTCGCGCCGGGACTCCGGTCGAACCGAGCCTCGAGGACGGCATGCGGGCGCAGGCCGTCGCCGAAGCGGCCGTCGCATCGCTGCAGCAGCGCAAACCGGTCGCCATCGCCGAACATCTGGCAAGCCAGGCTGATGATCGCAACCGTCGCGTCCCGCGACCAGGTGCTGCAGGACATCGACGATGAGGATATTCCTGACCGGAGCATCCGGCTATATCGGCGGCACCGTGGCCGCGGCGTTGCTCGCGGCAGGGCATCGTGTGGCGGGATTGGTGCGCTCCGAGGAACGCGCGGATCAGGTGCGCGCGCTCGGCATCGAGCCCGTGCTGGGCACGCTCTCCGATGCGGCGGTGCTGGCGCAGGCGGCGCGCGCGGCGGACGCGGTGATCAATGCCGCCAATGCCGACGATCGCGGCGCAGTGGAGGCCCTGTTGGCGGCGATCGAAGGCAGCGGCAAGGCCTTCATCCAGACCAGCGGCTCGGGCATCGTCGCCGATGCCGCAGGCGGTGCGGCGACCACGGCCGTATACGAGGATGACACGCCGGTGCAGCCGTTGCCGGCGCGGGCCGCGCGCGTGGCGCTCAACGCGACGGTCCTGGCCGCCGCGGCGCGCGGCGTGCGCGCCGTGGTGATCGCGCCGCCGATGATTTACGGTCGGGGCGCGGGCGTCAATCCGAACAGCATCCAGGTCCCGCGGATGATCGCGGCAGCGAGAAAATCGGGCGCGGGACGTTACATCGGCGCCGGCGAGAACGTCTGGTCGAATGTCCATGTCGACGACCTCGCGGACCTGTATCTGCGCGTGCTGGACGGCGCGCCTGCCGGAGCCTTCTACTACGCCGAGAACGGCGAGAACTCGATGCGCGAGATCGCGACCGCGATCAGCCGCATGCTGGGATTCGGCGGCCGCACGTCGGCCATGACGATCGCGGAAGCGGTCGCCGAATACGGCGAGCCGATGACCCTCTACAGCCTGGGCTCGAACAGCCGCGTGCGCGCGGTGAGGGCGCGGCGGGAACTCGGCTGGTCGCCGCGGCGTCCCTCGCTGGTGGAAGAGATCGAGCGTGGCGCCTACGTCGAGAACAATGCGTGATGGCCAATCCCGGCTCGAGCGCGCCACGCGTACCTGAAGGAGGATCGAGAGGTCATGGCTAATGCACGCATTTCACTGGTCACGGGGGCAGCGAGCGGCATCGGCCGCGCGACGGCAAAACGGCTGGCGGCGGCCGGGGACGTCGTGATCGTCGCGGACCTCAACGAAGCTGGCGGTCAGTGCGGTCGTCGCCGAAATCCGCAAGGCCGGCGGCAAGGCCGAGTATCGCGCCCTCGACGTCGCGCGCGAGGCCTCCGTCGACCAGTGTGCGCAAAGCGTCGAGAGCGAGCTGGGGCCCGTCGACGTGCTCGTGAACTCGGCAGGCGTGTTGCAGAACGTTTCGGACATCGCCACGTTCAGCCTGGAAGAGCATGACAAGGTCTGGGCGATCAACTATCGCGGGACGTACCTGTGCTGCCGCGCATTCGCGCCGCGAATGGCCGCGCGGCGGTCCGGGAGCATCGTCAACATATCGTCGACATCCGCTGCGTGTGCGATGCCGCTCCTTGCGTATGGCCCGGGCAAGGCGGCGATCCGAGCCTGACGGCCATCCTCGCGGTGGAACTGGGGCCGGACAACGTGCGGGTCAACGCGGTGATGCCCGGCTACGTGCTCACCGAGCAGATGCAATCACGCATCGACGCGGGCAAGCGCGATCCCCGCTCGATGAAGAACCACAGCGCGCTGGGCCGCATGGTTTCGCCCGAAGACGTCGCCAATGGCATTCATTTTCTTTGTTCCGACGCGGCCTCCTGCATCACCGGCATCGCGTTGCCGGTGGATGCGGGCTATCTCGCCGCCATCACCTACCTCCATCATCCCGGGCTCGCGGGCGTTCATCCGCGCCGCGCCGACCAAGGGCCGGTCGCCTGACGAGCCGCGCGTCTAGCCGGCGCGCCGGTCCGGCGCCTCGAAGTGCTCGGCGCCCATGATGGCCGGAGGAGCCGCCATCGCCGGTCGGAAGTCCATTCGCGCGAGCACGTCGCGTTCGAGGTCGACTCCGGGCGCGACCTCGACGAGCGCCACGCCGTCGCCGGTCAGCCGGAACACCGCGCGCTCGGTGACGTAGACGATCTCCTGCCCCCGCCGCCGCGCCTCTCGCCCCGAGAATGTGATCTGGTCGACGCGCTGCACGAACTTGCGCACGTCGCCGTGGCGCTCGATGGCGAGGCTGCCGTCGCCGGTCGCAATGCGCGCCCCCTTGGCGTCGAACGCGCCGCAGAAGACGACCTTGCGCGCGTTCTGCGCGATGTCCATGAATCCCCCGGGACCGACCGGCAGCCCGGCGAGCTTCGAAACGTTGACGTTGCCTTCGACGTCGATCTGTCCGAAGCCGAGAAACGCGATGTCGAGGCCGCCGCCCGAGTAGAAGTCGAATTGCGACGGCGCATCGATGATCGCGCTCGGGTTCCGCGCGTAGCCGAACAGCGATCCTTCGAGCAGCGTGCCGCCGTAGGCGCCGTGTTCGATCGATTGCTGATAGCGGTCGCCGTGGCCCCGCAGAGCGACGAGCTTGGCGACCCCGTCGGGGACGCCGTAGCCGTAGTTGACCACGGCACCTTCGGCGAGCTCCTCGGCCGCGCGGCGGGCGATGACCTGGCGCGCGGTAAAGGGCTGCGGCGGTTCGGACGGCGCGATGCCCCGGCGCTCGCCCGAAAGCGCGGGATCGACCGCGACGTCGTAGCCGGTTCGCTGATCGGGGTCGACCACCACGGCGTCGATGAGCACACCCGGAACGTTCACCTGCCGTGCCGGCAGCGAATGGGCTTCGACGGCGTGGCGCACCTGCGCGATCACCTTGCCGCCGCTGTTGTGGGCCGCGAGCGCGATCGCGTGGATGTCGAGGTTCGCCGCCTCGCCGACCAGGCTCACGTTGCCCTGCGGATCGGCGAACGTGCCGCGGATGATCGCGACGTCGATCGGAAACGACTTGTAGCGCAGCCACTCCCGGTCGTCGATCGTGACGACGTCGACCAGGCTCGCCTTGGCCGCCGCATTCATGCGCCCGCCGTCCTGCCGCGGATCCACGAAGGTGCCGAGGCCGACGGGGCTGACGAGACCCGGGCGCCCGGCGCCGATCTCGCGGTAGAGCTGCATGATGACGCCTGCCGGCAGGACGTAGGCCTCGATCTTCTCGGCGCGGGCGAGCTCCTGCATCCGCGGCGACCAGACCCAGTGGCCGCCGATCACGCGCTTGACCATGCCCTCGTGCGCGAAGCGGTTCAAGCCCATCGTCTTGCGATCGCCGATGCCGAGCGCGTGCACCAGCGTGAGATCGGCCGGGTGGCGCGTCGCGAGGAAGCGGCGCTCGATCGCGGCGAAGACCGTGCTCGCCTCCATCAGGCCGCCGCCGCCGCCGACGAGGCCGACCGTAGCGCCGTCGCCGATCAGCGCCGCCGCCTCGTCCGCGGTGATGAACTTGTTCAATTCAGGCGCCGATGTCCCAGAGCGACGCGCCGAGCTTCAATGCGCTGCGCGCGACGACGGTGCGGTGGATCTCCGAGGTGCCGTCGAAGATCCGGTAGATCCGCGCGTCGCGGTAGAGCCGCTCGATCGGCATCTCCTTGCAGTAGCCCATGCCGCCGAAGACCTGCACCGCGCGGTCGGCGACGCGGCCGAGCGTCTCGGCCGCCTCGACCTTCACCATCGAGATCCAGTCGCGGGCGTTGCGACCCTGGTCGATCTCCCACGCCGCGCGCAGCAGCATGAGCCGCGCCGCGTTGATCTCGATGACGCTGTCGGCGATCATCTGCTGGATCATCTGGAACTCGCCGATCGGGCTGCCGAACTGCTTGCGCTCGTTGGCGTAGTCGGTCATCAGCGTCGCGAGGCGGCTCGCCTTGCCGACCGCGCGCGCGCCGACCTGCGCGAGCCGCACGCGGCCGAGCGTCGAGTAGGCGATGGCGAGGCCGCGGCCTTCGGCGCCCAGCAGATGCTCGCGGCCGAGCGTCACGCCCTCGAAAAAGAGCTCGACGTGGCTCGTTCCGGTGAGGCCCATCATCGGCTGGTTGCGGCCGACGGTCACGCCGCGGCATGTCCTTGTCGACGAGGAACAGCGACACGTGGCGCGGCCGCGCCGCCGCGTCGGTCACCGCCGACACGATGAAGAAATCGGAGAATTCGCCGTCGCTGATGAAATGCTTGCTGCCCGAACAGCTGCCAGCCGTCGCCGTCGCGGACGGCGCGCGTCGTGATCGCGGCGGCGTCCGATCCCGCGCCGGGCTCGGTGATCGCGATCGAGCACGTGCGCTCGCCGCGCACGGCCGGCAGCAGCCAGCGCTCCTTCTGCGCGGGCGTGCCCTCGAGCAGCGACTCGTAGACGTTGCCGAACGCGCGCCGGATCAGGATGTCCTTCGTGTGGCCGAACTGCTCCTCGACCAGCATCGTGTCGACGGCCGACAGGCCGCCGCCGCCGTATTCCGCGGGGATGTTCATCGCGTAGAAGCCGAGCGCCTTCGACTTCTCGAAGATCGTCGCGCGCCTTCTCCGGGGCGAGCGCGCCGGTGTCCTCGATCTCGTCCTCGAGCGGGATGAGCTCGGTCGTCGCACGAAGCGCCGAACCATGCCGACGATCATTCGCTGCTCGTCGCTCAATCCGAAATCCACGTGGCCTCTCCTCGTTATCCCGGTCCGCCGGCCGTCAACGGCGATGCTATACCCCCCGTCGTACCGGCGGCTAGGCTATGATGTCGCATGGCCAGTCTGTGGTCTAGCGACGAGGTACCGGAATGACGAACTCACTGGATCGCGAAGCGGTCTCGGAGCCGCACAACCTCCTGGGCATCGACGGCATCGAGTTCATCGAATTCGCCACGTCCAAGCCGCAGGCCCTGGGCGGCGTGCTCGAACGGATGGGCTTCCGGCCGATCGCGCGCCATCGCTCCCGCGAGGTCGAGCTCTATCGCCAGGGGAAGATGAACATCATCGTGAACGCGCAGGCGGCGGACGTCCCGCGCACGGTGCAGCCTACCGAGCGCCCCATCATCAGCGCGTTCGCGGTCCGCGTCCGCGATGCCGACGCAGCGTTCCGCCGGGCGCTGGAGCTGGGCGCGTGGGAGATCCCCGTGCGGGCGCGGGCGATGGAGCTCAACATCCCCGCGATTCACGGCGTCGGCGAAAGCCTCATCTATTTCGTCGACCGCCACGACGAATTCTCGATCTACGACATCGATTTCCGCGCCATTCCCACGGTCGACCCCCATCCGCCGGCGCTCGGCGGGATGCACTTCTTCGGGATCGTCCAGTACATCGATTCCGACCGCACCGCGGACTGGGTCGAGTTCTACTCGCAGGTCTTCGGCTTCGCGCCGCTGCCGGACAGCAAGCGCTTCGGCATCCTGCCCAAGGGGCTGCTGCTCGAAAGTCCGTGTCGCACGTTCTACCTCCAGCTGATCGAGCCCGACGACGCTCGCCCGGTTCTCGCCCGCCGAGGAGCACCTGCAGCGCATCGGCTTCGGCACGCCCGACGTGCTGGCCACGGTGGAGCTCCTGCGGAAGCGCGGCATCGAGTTCCTCGTCTCCGAGAAGGTCCACGCGAGCGAGCGCGGCGCCCTCACGACCGCCTCGCTGGGAAGCGTGATGTTCGAGCTCGTGCACGACGAGCCCGCGGGCGCCACGGGGCCGCGATGATCTTCGACGACTTCGGCATGGACACCGCGTCGCTGGCGGGCTCGCTGGAAAGCAAGCTCGCCGCGGTGCGTCACGCCGGCTTC
>CAVRVC010000006.1:0-71322 GCA_963724545.1 uncultured beta proteobacterium | reverse complement strand
GGGATTCATGTCGGCCCCGGGGCAGCGCGTCTCGAGACGCGTCGACTTGGGCGAGCCCGAGATCACGCGGAAGCTCGCGGTCCGGTTGTCGACACCCCAGGTCGGCTTCACCGGCGCCCAGAAGCCGTCGACCAACCGCTTGTAGCTGTTGATCGTCGGCCAGTACATCGGCGCGAGCTCCATCAGCGAGGACACCTGGCCCGCGAGGTAGCTCTCGAAGAGCTTGCTCATGCTGTGCCTGCCTTTCGGGTCGAAGAAGAGGTTCTTCTTGCCGTCGGACAGCGATTGATGAATGTGGCCCGAGCATCCGGGAAGGTGCTGGTTCCACTTCGCCATGAAGCTCGGCATGATGCCGAAGCGCGAGCCGATCTCCTTGGCGCCCGTCTTGAACAGGATTGCGCGGTCGGCGGCTTCGAGCGCCTCGGAGAACAGGATCGCCGCTTCGTAGACGCCGGGGCCGGTCTCGGTGTGCAGCCCCTCGATCGGCACGCCGAAATCGCCCATCTCGGACATGAGCGCGGCGAAGAACTCGCGATTCGCGTTGGCTCGCAGCAGCGAATAGCCGAACATGCCCGGCGTGATCGTCGTCGGCGCCACGCCCTTCTTGTCCGCCCAGGATTGCGGCGTCTCGGCGAAGTTGAACCACTCATATTCCATGCCGCACATCGCCGTGAAGCCGAGCTTCTCCGCGCGCTTCAGCACGCGCTTCAGCACCTGTCGCGGGCAGATCGGCAACGGAACTTCCTTGCCGCCCTTCTGGGCGACGAAGTCCCCCAGGAAGAACGGCACGCCGCCGTCCCAGGGCACCGTGCGGTAGGTGCCGAGGTCGATCTTCGCGAGGACGTCCGGAAACCCCTTGTGCCAGCCGGTGAGCGTCGTGTTGTCGTACGTGACGTCCATCATGTCCCAGCCGAACACGACGTCGCAGAAGCCGAACCCGCCCTCGGCCGCGGAATAGAACTTCTCCTTGTGCAGATACTTGCCGCGCAGCACCCCATCGATGTCGGAGACGGCGACCTTGACGCGGTTGCCCGGCGTATTGCGGACGGCGGCAATGATCTTGGCGGCCGACGATGGGTTCGGCATACGTTCCTCCGGGATGGAAGCGGCGATACGGGCTCGTGTTCTTCTGAAGACGCGACCGGGCCGGTGCCGGACGGCGGTCGCAGCCCGGCATTCTAGCGCAGCCGACGGGCTGCTAGCATGCGCCGCAGGTGGTCAACGTGGCCCGGACCGGAGCATGCCTTACATGAGCGTTGCCGCGGAACCGCAAGCATGACGCACGCCGGTGCACTCGTCGCGCTGCACGCCGCCGTCGCGCTGTTCGGATTCGCGGGCCTCTTCGGCAAGTGGCTCGCGCTGTCTCCGGTGGCGATCGTGCTGGGCCGGACGGCGATCGCGGCCGCTGCCCTCGGCCTGCTGCGGCTGCGCACCCGGCAGCGTGCGCCGTTCGACGTGCGCCTCGTCGGCAACGGCGTCGTGCTGGCGCTCCACTGGCTCAGCTTCTTCGCGGCGATCCAGGCGTCGACGGTGGCCGTCGGGCTGCTCGGCTACGCCACCTTCCCGCTCTTCACGCTCCTCGCAGAGCGCGTCTTCTTCGCGCGCCGGCTGCGTCGGCGCGAAGGCGTCACCGCGCTGCTGGCGACGGCAGGTCTCGTGTTCCTCGTGCCGGAAGTCTCGCTGGCGAACCCCGTGGTCCGCGGACTCGCGTGGGGAATCGTCTCCGGATTCACGTTCGCGCTCCTCGTCGTGATGAACCGGCGCTGGTCGGGAACCCGGTCGGCGACCGACATCGCGTTCTGGCAGAACGGCCTCGCGGCGCTCGTGCTCCTGCCCTTCGCGCTGGCGGGCGGGGAGTCGGTGTCTTCCTTGGGCGCGCGCGACATCATGCTGCTGATCGTGCTGGGGCTCGCGTGCACGGCGCTCGCGCACACGCTGTTCATCGGCGGGCTTGCCGTCGTCACCGCGCACACGGCGAGCGTGATCGCCGCGCTGGAGCCGGCGTACGGCATCGTGCTCGCGCTCGCGTTCCTGCACGAGGTGCCCGGTGTGCGCACGATTGCCGGCGGCATGCTGATCGTCGCGGCGGCGGTCATCGCGACGCGTCGTTCGCACCCGGGCACGGTTGGCTGAGGTCGCCCGATTGGGTAGCATGACGGTTTGCCCATCGAGGCAAGGGGTGGTGCGGTGATCGTCGTGGTGATGGGCGTCAGCGGGTCGGGGAAGTCGGTCGTCGGGCAGGCGCTCGCCGCCGACCTGGGATGGCCGTTCTTCGATGCCGACGATTTCCATCCGGAGGCCAACGTCGCCAAGATGGCGGCCGGCACCCCGCTGACGGACGCCGATCGCTGGCCGTGGCTCGATCGGCTGGCCGCCGAAATGGCGGCGATCGACGCGCGCGGCGAAAACGCCGTGCTCGCGTGCTCGGCGTTGCGTCAGGCGTATCGCGACAGGATCAGCCGTGCGCGAGACGGTTCCGCTTCGTGCACCTTGCGGGCGACCGCGACACGATTGCCGCGCGGATTGCCGACGCGCACGCATCACTACATGCCGCCGTCGTTGCTCGCGAGCCAGTTCGCGACGCTCGAACCGCCGCAGGATGCGATCGTCGTCGATGTGCGCGATCCGTCCCGACACAGGTGGCGAAGATCCGCGCCGCGCTGCACCTTCCCGCTCACCCTAGAGGACGCATGAGTCACGACAACTACAAGCCGACCACCCGCGCGGGCCACCTGGGTCGCAACCCCGGAAAAATATCTGGGGGCGGTCAACACGCCGGTCTTTCGCGCGTCGACGATGCTCTTCCCCACGGTCGCGGCAAGCTCGAGCTGGCGGCGCGCGGCGAGTACGAGGGCATCGGCTACGGCTTGCACGGCCTGCCGACCGTCACCGATCTGCAGGACGCGGTCGCGGCCATCGAAGGCGCGTTTGCCGCGCTCGCCGTGCCGTCGGGGCTCACGGCGACGACGCTGCCGCTGCTCGCACTCCTGAAGGCGGGCGACCACGTTCTCGTCACCGACGCGGTCTACGGCCCGACGCGCCGCTTCTGCAACAACCATCTGCTGCGTCTCGGCGTCGAAGTCTCCTACTACGATCCGCTGCTGGGCGCCGGAATCGAGCGCGAATTCCGGCCGAACACGCGCGTCGTGTTCACCGAGTCGCCGGGATCGCTGACCTTCTGCGTGCAGGACATTCCCGCGATCGCCGCCGTCGCGCACCGGCGCGGCGCGCTCGTGGTCACCGACAATTCATGGGCCACGCCGTTCGGCTTTCGCTCGTTCGACCACGGCGTCGACGTGTCCGTGCACGCGGCGACCAAGTACATCGGCGGCCATTCGGACGTGCTGTCCGGCCTGATCCTCGCGAACGAGGCGACGTTCCCGGCGCTGCACCGGCTATGGACGGACATCGGCGTGACGGCGTCGCCCGACGACTGCTTCCTCGCGCTGCGCGGCTTCCGCACGCTTGCCGCTGCGCCTCGCGCGGCACGTCGAGAGCGCCCTCACGATTGCGCAGTGGCTGAAGACGCGGCCCGAAGTGCGCGAGGTGATCTACCCGGCGCTTCCCGGCTCGCGCGGCCACGATCTCTGGAAGCGCGACTTCATCGGCGCCTCGGGACTGTTCGCGGTGGTGCTGCAGCCGGTCGCGAAGGCGCGCATCGACGCGATGCTCGACGGCATGCGCCTCTTCGGGATGGGCTGGAGCTGGGGCGGTTTCGAGAGCCTCATCATCCCGATCTATCCCGAGCGCGTGCAGACCGCCACGACGTGGGACGCGGGCGGGCCGTGCCTGCGGCTTGCCATCGGGCTCGAGGATCCGGACGACCTGATCGCCGACCTGACGCGGCGGACTCGCGCGGCTCTCGGCGTAAGCGCCGTGGCCGCCGATCACGCGACCGGTCCTTCGCCGAGATAGACCGCCTGCACTTCGGCATTGGCCCGAATCGCGGCGGGCGAGCCCTCGGCGATGATGCGGCCGTGATCGAGGACGATGATGCGGTCGGCATGACCGAACACGACGTCCATGTCGTGCTCGGTGAAGAGCACGGCGATCCGCTCCGCGCGCGCCAGGTCGGCGACGAGTTGCATCAGGCGGCCGCGCGAGCGCGGCGACATGCCGGCGGTGGGCTCGTCCATCAGCAGGAGACGCGGCTTGCCGGCAAGCGCCAGCGCGAGCTCGACGCGCTTTGCGTCGCCGTAGGCGAGCGTCGCGCATCCCTGGTCCGCGAATTTCGACATCCGCACACGCTCGAGCAGGGCGTCCGCTTCGGCGCGCAGGCAATCGGTCGCGCGTGCCGCGATGCCGCCGTGGGCACCCGAGTGCGACGAGCAGCGCGAGCTGGACGTTTTCGCGCACGGTCATCGACGCGAAGGTCGCGGCCACCTGGAACGTGCGTCCGACTCCCATCCGCGCGATCGCCCGCGGCGGCAGTCGATCGATACGCGTGCCCGACAGCGTGACGGTGCCCGCATCGGGCACGAGTTGGCCGTTGACGAGATTGAAGCAGGTCGTCTTGCCGGCGCCGTTCGGGCCGATCAGCGCGACGAGCTCCCCGGCCGCCACGTCGAACGACACGTCGCGAACCGCATCGATGCCGCCGAAGGACTTCGTCATCCCGTCGACGGTCAACACCGCATCAGTCGTCACGAGGATGTCAGCCGCCGAGCGCGAGGCCCCGCACGCGCCGCGAGGCGACGATGTCGCCCTCGACGAACCTCTGGTGATTCTTCTCGATCGCCCCGGGCTCGTACAGGTAGTTGACCATCAGGCCGAGCGACTCCCGAAGGCCCTTCTTCGAAGTATCGGCCAGCCAGTTGATCCGCTCCAGCCTGGCGCCATTGTTGAGATGAAATCTCGCCACCAGATCCGGTGTCGGCTCGCTGCCGTCGCCCCGCTGCAGCAGGTAGGTGGCGCACAGCTGCAGCAACGGCTCCTTCAGCGGCGCCAGGCGCTCGACGGCGCTTTCCGGGTCGCCGGCGATCTTGCCGACATCGGTACCGAGCCTTGCGGCAACGGCCTTCAACGGCGGCGCCAGCGCGTCGGTGTGCCCGGCGTCGCGGCCCCTCAGCCTGGAGCCGAGCCAGGCGGCGAATCCGGGGATGGGTGAGAGCGTGCAGAAGACCTTGAGCCGCGGAAACTCCTTCGACAGCACATCCGCCACGTTCTTGATGAGGAAGTTGCCGAGCGATATGCCGCGCAAGCCCGGCTGACAGTTGCTGATCGAGTAGAACACGGCCGTCGTCGCGCTGCCGGGATCGCTCGATTTGGATTGCATGTCGAGCAATGGCGGCACCGAGTCCGCCATCCGGTCCATCAAAGCCACCTCGAGGAATATCAGCGGCTCGTCGGGCAGCGCCGGATGGAAGAAGGCGAAGCATCGCCCGTCGGCCGCCAGCCGGCGGCGGAGGTCGTTCCACCCGCGAATCTCGTGCACCGCTTCGTGCGCGATGATCTGCTCCAGCAGGTAGGCAGGCGTGTGCCAATCCACTCGGGTAATCTGCAGGAATCCGGGGTTGAACCACGACGACAGCAGGTGACGAAAATCCCAGTCGACGGCGTCGAGCTCGGTCGCGTTGCGCTTCAATTCCAGCAGCCGCTCGCGCATTCGGAGGATCGCGCGCGCTCATCGCCCCCTCCGTGCGAGCAGTTCTCGAGCGCGCCGCCGATGCCCGATCGGCGCGGCGATCACGATCGACGCACGATAGCGGCGCCGAGCACCGCATGCCAGTATTCGGTGACGCGTGCGAGCGTGTCGGCGAGCCAGGTGAAGGCCGCCGCGCCGAGCAGGGGACCGACGAGCGCGTTGAGTCCGCCCAGCAGCACCATGACGAGCGCGTCGACCGAGCGCGGAATTCCGAGCGTCTCGGGCGAGATGCTGCCTTTGGAGAACGCGTAGAGGCCGCCGGCGAGTCCCGCGAACCCGCCCGCCATCGCGAAGGCGATCCATTGCGTGCGCCGGATGTCGATGCCGATCGCGGCGGCGCGCAGCGGCGAATCGCGGCATGCGCGCAGCGTGTAGCCGAACGGCGTGTGAGCGATCCACGCGATGGCGACGAGCGCCGTCCCGGTGAGCGCCAGCGCGAACCAGTAGTAGGCGGTCTTGCTCGCGAGCCACGGCGCGGGCCACACGCCGACGATGCCGTTCGAGCCGCCGGTGACGGCGTCCCACTGGAAGGCGACCGACCAGGCGATCTGCGCGAACGCAAGCGTCAGCATCGCGAGATAGACGCCGGAGAGCCGGACGCAGAACCTGCCGACGACGAGAGCGCCCGCCATCGCGGCGAACGGCGCCGACGCGAGCGCCAGCTCCATGGGAACGCCGCGCTTGACGGCGAGCGCCGCCGCGTAGGCGCCGAGGCCGAACCAGGCGGCGTGACCGAACGAGGCCATGCCGCCGGTGCCCATCACGAACTGCAGGCTCGCCGCGAACAGCGCGAAGACCAGGATGTCGGTCGCGAGCACCAGGCGGTATTCGTCGCCGGTGAAGGGGAAGGCCGCAGAGCCGCGGCGAATCCGATGCAGCGCGCCGATCGCCGCGCGGCGGCCCGGCGGCACGACGAGCGTCCGGAACTCGGCGAGCGGCGTGGTCGGCGGGGCCGCGGGCGGCGCGCCCATCAGCCCGTACGGCTTCACGACGAGCACGATGGCCATGACCACGAATTCCGCGACCAGCGTGACCTTCGGAAACGCGATCGAGTGGCCGCCGATGTCGACGGTGCCGAGCGCGATGCACAGCGCCTTGGTCAGGCCGATCAGCAGCGCGGCGACGAAGGCGCCGGGGATCGACCCCAGGCCGCCGGCGACGGTGACGACGAACGCTTCCGCGATGACGGCCAGGTCCATGCCGAGGTTCGCGGGCTCGCGCGGCAGCTGCAGTGCCCCCGCCAATCCGGCGAGCAGCGATCCGAGCGCGAACACCAGCGTGAAGAGCACGCGCTCGTTGACGCCCAGGGCGGCCGCGAGCGTGCGGTTCTCGGTCGCCGCGCGCATGAGCGTGCCGAACCTCGTCCGCTCGACGAGCCACCAGAGGAGGACGAGCACGAGCGGTCCGACGACGAGCAGGAACAGGTCGTAGGTGGGAATCGCGCGGCCGAAGATCGTGACCGCGCCGCTGAACCCGGGCGCGCGCGGACCGAGCAGGTCTTCCGCGCCCCAGACGTAAAGAGCGGCGTCGCGCACGATCAGCACGATGCCGAACGTCGCGGCGAGCTGCAGCAATTCCGGCGCCGCGTAGATGTGCTTGAGGACAAGCGCCTCGATCGCCGCGCCGATGAGCGCGACGACGAGCGCCGCGACGAGGACGCCGGTCCAGAAGCCGACCGGATCGCGTGGGAGGACGGCGGACGAGCGAATACGCGACGTACGCGCCCAGCATGTAGAGCGAGCCGTGCGCGAAGTTGACGACCCTGTGTCACGCCGAAGATCAGCGTGAGCCCCGCCGCGACGAGGAACAGCGCCGACGCGCCGGCAAGACCGTTGACGAGCTGCGCGAAGAAGGAGGCGAAGGACACGCTACGAAGGCTTGCCGATGTCGGCGAAGTACTCGTAGCGCGCGGTGTCGACGAGCGAGATCCGAAGCTCGATCGGAACGTCGTTGTAGGACAGCGCCACGCGGCGGATGCGCAAGCAGCGGGGCGCCGCGCGCGACCGCGAGCAGCGCGGCGGTTTCGGCGTCGGCCTCGGTCGCGCGGAGCCGCTCGCTCGCCCGCACCACGGAAATGCCGAACGCCTCCTGGTAGAGGTTGTAGATCGTCGACGAGCGGTGGCGGAACTGCCGCTCGGTCAGGCCCGGAAAGATCGCGACCGGCAGCGTGATGTCGTCGATGATGACGGGCGCGCCGGCGAGGCTCAGGCGATTCCGGATCCGGAAGACGCCGTCGCCGGCGGCGATGCCGAGGTGCTCCGCCGCGGCGCGATCGGCCTTGGCCCTCGCGAACGAGAGGAGCTCGACGTCGGGATAGCGCTTCGTCCCCTGCTCGTCGACGATGTGGAAGAAATAGAAGAGCATCCGGTCGCGGTTGTGGCTCGCGACATAGGTGCCGCGGCCCTGCTGGCGGATCATGATGTTCTCGGCGACGAGCTCGTCGATCGCGCGGCGGACGGTGCCGATGCTCGTGCCGAAGCGCTCGGCGAGCAGGCGCTCGGCCGGAATCGCTTCGCCGGGCTTCCACTCGCCGCGCGTCAGCGATTCCGTGAGCCTGCGCCTGACGTCCTTGTACAGCGGGCCGGCGAGCGGCACGCCGGGCGCCTCTGCATCGCGCGGGAGTTCGGGCATCGTGGCCGGAGCGGTCGTGGCGGCGCGACGCGCACGCCGATTCCCCAGTGTAGTCAACGCGGTCAAGTGATGCAAATCATACAGGTCATATAGATGATATAGTTGACTGGGGAGCCGATCGGGACTACGCTTGCGGCAGACCTGCGGCGCGTCGCGCCGGAATCGCGAATGCGGTCGCGGCGCGCGGGGAAGGCGGGTCGTTCACGAAGGAGTTCCCGATGATTCATTGCGTACTGCACGACCCCAAGGATTCGGTCGCGGTGGTCGTCGTCGAGGGCGTCAAGGCCGGCACGACGCTGACCGGCCTCATCCTCGACGAGGACCGCACGATCACGCTGCCCTGCGTGCAGGACATCCCGATCGGCCACAAGGTCGCGCTGACGGACATGGCCGTCGGCGACACGGTCATCAAGTACGGGATCGACATCGGCAAGGTCGTGCAGCCGATCGCCAAGGGGCAGCACGCCCACGTCCACAACATCAAGACGAAGAGGTGGTGAGCATGGCCCTGCAAACGACATTCTGGGGTTACCGCCGCGAGAACAAGCGGGTCGGCGTGCGCAACCACGTGATCGTGCTGCCGGTCGACGACCTGTCCAACGCGGCGGCGGAAGCGGTCGCGCACAACATCAAGGGCACGATCGCCATTCCGCATCCGTACGGCCGGCTGCAGTTCGGCGCCGACCTCGATCTCCATTTCCGCACGCTGATCGGCGCCGGGAGCAACCCGAACGTCGCGGCGGTCGTCGTCATCGGCATCGAGGACCAGTGGACGAAGAAGGTCGCCGACGGCATCGCGGCCACCGGCAAGCCCGTCGCCGGCTTCGGCATCGAGCTCCACGGCGACCACGACACGATCATGCGGGCGTCGAAGGCCGCGCGCGAATACCTGCAGTGGGCGAGCGAGAAGCAGCGCGTGGAGTGCGCGCTCACCGAGCTCTGGGTCTCGACCAAGTGCGGCGAATCCGACACGACGTCCGGCTGCGGCTCCAATCCGACGGTCGGCGACGCGTTCGACAAGCTCTACGCCGCCGGCTGCACGCTGGTGTTCGGCGAAACGACGGAGATCACGGGCGGCGAGCAGATCGTCGCCGCGCGCTGCCGCAACGACAAGGTCCGCGCCGAGTTCATGGCGATGTTCGATCGCTACCAGGACGTGATCAACCGGCACAAGACGTCCGACCTGTCGGATTCGCAGCCGACGAAGGGCAACATCGCGGGCGGTCTCACGACGATCGAGGAAAAGGCGCTCGGCAACATCCAGAAGATCGGCAGGAAGTGCGTCGTCGACGGCGTGATCGACAAGGCGGAGATGCCGACGGGTCCCGGGACTCTGGTTCATGGACAGCTCGTCGGCGGCGGCCGAGATGGTCACGCTGTGCGCGGCCTCGGGCTTCGTGGTGCATTTCTTCCCGACGGGGCAGGGCAACGTGATCGGCAACCCGATCCTGCCCGTGATCAAGATCTGCGCCAACCCGCGCACGGTGCGCACGATGGGCGAGCACGTCGACGTCGACACGAGCGGCCTTCTGCAGCGCGAGATCACGATGAGCGACGCGGGCGACAAGCTCCTCGACATGATGTTCCGCACGGCCAACGGCCGGCTCACCGCCGCCGAAGCGCTGGGTCATCGCGAGTTCGTGCTGACCCGCCTGTACGAGAGCGCGTAACCCGTCCGTCGCTGCGCCCGAGGAGGATGAGTCCGCGGCGGACTTAGGGTGAGGCAGCGTGCGTCCGACGCCGCGGACTCACCCTCCTCGACCGGTCGCCGCGGCCTATACTGCGCGGGTGCCGTCGCCGCGCCCCGGATCGCTGCGCGACGCCCATTTCGGAGGAGTTCGCATGTCCAAGCTCTCGCTGCGCATCGCTCTCGTCGGTGCGCTCGCCCTGCTGTCGCCCGCGGCGTCCGCCGAGATGGCGGAAATCAACGTCGCGCA
The DNA here is from genome assembly GCA_963724545.1 of uncultured beta proteobacterium. Lineage (GTDB taxonomy): Bacteria > Pseudomonadota > Gammaproteobacteria > Burkholderiales > Casimicrobiaceae > CAIWHR01. Next base: position 61,110 of record CAVRVC010000006.1, on the reverse strand, counting down.
GCAGTACGGCATCAGCTACCTGCCGCTGATGCTGATGGAGGAGCAGAAGCTGATCGAGAAGCACGCGAAGGCGGCGGGCGTCGACGTCAAGGTCGGCTGGGCGAAGTTCGCCGGCGGCAACGTGATGAACGACGCGCTGCTGTCGAACAGCCTGCAGTTCGCGTCGGGCGGCGTGGGGCCGTTTGTCACCCTCTGGTCGCGCACGAAAGGCAATCTCGACGTGAAGGCGGTGTCGGCGATCAACTCGATGCCGCTCTACCTCAATACGCGCAATCCGAACGTCAAGACGATCAAGGATTTCACCGAGAAGGACAGAATCGCGCTGCCGGCCGTCAAGGTGTCGATCCAGGCCGTCACGCTGCAGATGGCCGCCGAAAAGGCGTTCGGCGAGGGCCAGCAGGGGAAGCTCGACGCGCTCACCGTGACGATGTCCCACCCGGACGCGCAGGTGGCTCTGCTTTCCGGCGCCTCGGAGATCACGGCGCACTTCAGCTCGCCGCCGTTCCAGTACCAGCAGCTCGCAAAACCCGGTATCCACACCGTGCTCAACTCCTACGACGTGCTCGGCGGGCCGGCAACGTTCAACGTGGTGTGGACGACGTCGAAGTTCCGCAGCGAAAATCCGAAGCTCTACGACGCCTTCGTCAAGGCGCTCGACGAAGCCACGGCCAGCATCAACCGCGACAAGAAAGCCGCGGCCGAGGCCTACCTGCGGATCTCGAAGGACAAGGACACCGTCAACAACATCCTGGCGATGCTCAACGATCCGGCCATCGTCTACACGACGACGCCGCAGAACGTGATGAAGTACGTCGACTTCATGGCCAAGACCGGGTCGATCAAGGTGAAGCCCGACTCGTGGAAGGATCTGTTCTTCCCGAACATCCACGGCGCGGCGGGGAGCTGATGCGGGACGCGGCGGAGCACGAGGCGGCTGCGCTGCCTGATCTCGCGGCGATCCGCGCGGCGCACGCGAGGATCGCCCCTCACGTGCACCGCACGCCGGTGCTGACCTGCCGCGCGCTCGACGCGGAGACGGGCGCGCGCCTCTACTTCAAGTGCGAGAACTTCCAGAAGGTCGGCGCGTTCAAGGCGCGCGGCGCGACCAATGCGGTCTTCTCGCTCGCGGACGCCGAGGCGCGGCGCGGCGTCGTCACGCATTCGTCCGGCAATCACGGCGCGGCACTCGCCTATGCGGCGCGGCAACGCGGCATCGCCGCGTGGGTGGTGATGCCCGAGAATTCGGCGAAGGTGAAGCAGGACAACGTGCGCCGCTTCGGCGCCACGATCCGCTTCTGCGCGCCGAACGTCCCCGCGCGCGAGGCGCTGTGCGCCGAGGTGCTGGCGGAGACGGGCGCGACGATGATCCATCCGTTCGACGACGAGCGGGTCATCGCCGGTCAGGCGACCGCGGCGCTCGAGCTGCTCGAGGCTCACCCGGATCTCGACATCGTGATCGCCCCGGTGGGCGGCGGCGGCCTGCTTTCGGGCACGGCGATCGCGGCGCGCTCGCTCAAGCCGGCGATCCGCGTCTACGGCGCGGAACCGGCGAATGCCGACGACGCGGCGCGCAGCTTCCGCACGGGATCGGTCGAGCCGCTCGCGCCGACGCACGACGATCGCCGACGGCCTGCGCACGACGCTCGCGCCGCGCACGCTCGCCGCCATTCGCCACGGGGTCGCGGCGGTCGGCACGGCGTCCGAAGAGGCGATCGTGCGCGCGATGCGGATGACGTGGGAGCGGATGAAGATCGTCATCGAGCCATCGTCCGCCGTGCCGCTCGCCTGCCTCCTCGAGGCGCAGGCTCGACGTCGGCGGCGCGGCGGTCGGCGTGATCCTTTCCGGCGGCAACGTCGACCTCGACCGGTTGCCCTGGCAGACGTAGGCGGTGACGATGACGGCCACGCCGGGCGGCCCGCCGCCGCTGCTCGATGTCCGCGGCGTCACGCTGCAGTACAAGACGCGGGACCATCTCGTCACGGCAACGTACCGGGTCGACTTCGAGGTCTTCCGGTCCGACCGCTTCATCCTGCTGGGGCCGTCGGGTTGCGGCAAGTCGACGCTGCTGAAGGCGGTCGGCGGCTACATGAGCCCGGTCGAAGGCGAGATCCGGCTGAAAGGGGAGGTCGTCACGCGACCCGGACCGGATCGCATGATGGTGTTCCAGGAATTCGACCAGCTGCTGCCCTGGAAGACGGTGACCGAGAACGTGATGTTCCCGCTGGTGGCGAGCGGCCGGCTCGCCGGGCGCGGCCGCACGGGACAAGGCGCGGGATGCGATCGCGAAGGTGAACCTCACCAAGTTCGCCGACAGCCTGCCGCACACGCTGTCGGGCGGCATGAAGCAGCGCGTCGCGATCGCGCGCGGCATGGCGATGGAGCCCGACATCCTGCTGATGGACGAGCCGTTCGCGGCCCTCGATGCGCTGACGCGGCGCAAGATGCAGGACGAGCTTCTGCAGCTCTGGGACGACACGCATTTCACCGTGCTCTTCGTCACGCACTCGATTCCCGAAGCGATCAAGATCGGCAGCCGCATCCTGCTCCTGTCGCCGCACCCGGGACAGGTCAAGGCGGAGTTGAACAGCCTGTCGCGCGAGGCGGTCGCGACCGATGCCGAGGCGCGCTGGCGCTGGAGCGCAAGATCCACACGCTGCTGTTTGCCGACGAGGTCGAGACGGAGGAGGTGACGCATGTCCTCTGAGACTGCTCACGTCGGCGCGCCCGGAGCACCATCGGCAGGCCGTCGACGCCGACGCGTTCGGCGTCGTGCAGAAGCCGCTGTCGGGCTGGGAGCGGCTCGGCAACAACGCCGGCGCGCGGAAGCTGGCGCTCCTCGTCGTGCTCGCGCTGATCTGGGAGGGCTACGCGCGCTGGCTCGACAACCCGCTGCTGTTTCCGACCTTCACGGCGACGCTCGCGGCGTTCGCCGAGGCGATCGCGAGCGGCGTGCTGCCGGGGCGGGCGCTGACGTCGCTGCGCGTGCTGCTGATCGGCTACGCGATCGGCATTCTCTGCGCGGCCGTGCTGACGACCATCGCGATCTCGACGCGGATCGGCACCGACCTCCTCGAGCTCCTGACGTCGATGTTCAACCCGCTGCCCGCGATCGCGCTGCTGCCGCTCGCGCTGATCTGGTTCGGACTGGGGTACGGCAGCATCGTGTTCGTGATCGTCCATTCGGTGCTCTGGGCGGTCGCGCTCAACACGCACTCGGGCTTCCTGTCGGTGTCGAACACGCTGCGCATGGTCGGCCGCAACTACGGCCTCTCCGGACTGCGCTACGTCGGCGGGATCCTGATTCCGGCGGCGTTTCCGAGCATCCTCACCGGACTCAAGATCGGCTGGGCGTTCGCGTGGCGCACGCTGATCGCGGCCGAGCTCGTCTTCGGCGTGTCGTCGGGATCGGGCGGCCTCGGCTGGTTCATCTACGAGAACAAGAATCAACTCGAGATTCCGGCGGTGTTCGCCGGGCTGTTCACCGTGATCCTGATCGGGCTCGTCGTCGAGAACGTCGTCTTCCGCACGGTCGAGATCCGGACGGTCCGCCGCTGGGGAATGCAAGCTCATGACCGATACAGAGTCCCTAGCACGATGCGCATCGTCATCAGCGAATTCATGGACGAGGCCGCGGTCGCGCGGCTCGCCGCCGCGGCACGAAACGCTCTACGACAAGACGCTCGTCGATCGTCCGGCGGCGCTCGGCGAAGGAGCTCGCGGGCGCCGATGCGCTCATCGTGCGCAACCGGACGCAGGTCGATCGCGACCTCCTCGGCGCCGCGCCGCGGCTGAAGGTCGTCGGCCGCCTCGGCGTCGGTCTCGACAACATCGACGTCGACGCCTGCCGCGAGCGCGCGGATCGAGGTGATTCCCGCCACGGGCGCCAACGCGCTGGCCGTGGCCGAGTACGTGATCGGCGCGGCGATGTTCCTGCTGCGCGGCGCGTACGCGTCGACGGCGGCGGTCGGCGACGGCGCAATGGCCGCGTCGCCGCGCTGTCGAACGGGCGCGAGCTCGCCGGCAAGACGCTCGGCGTCGTCGGCTTCGGCGGCATCGGCCGCCTCGCGGGACGCCTGGCGCGCGCGCTCGGCATGCGCGTCGATCGGCTTCGATGCGCAGATCGATCCCGCGGCGGGCGTCTGGGCCGAGGAGGGCGTCGGCAGCCCGCGGTCTCGACGAGCTGCTGGCCGAGGCCGACGTGGTCACGCTGCACGTGCCGCTCGTCGACGCGCACGCGGCATCTGATCGACGCCGCGCGTCTCGCGCGGATGAAGACCGGCGCGATCCTGATCAACACGGCGCGCGGCGGTGTCGTCGACGAAGCGGCGGTGGCGGCCGCGCTCGCGAGCGGCCGGCTCGGCGGCGCCGCGCTCGACGTGTTCGAGCAGGAGCCGCTGCCGGCGCGGATCGCCGCTCGCGTCCTGTCCCAACCTGCTGCTGACGCCGCACATCGCGGGTGTCACCGCGCGAATCGAACGTGCGCGTGTCGACGCTGATCGCCGAGAAGGTGGCGGCGGCGCTTGCGCGTTCCGGCGGCTGAGCGCCGGCACGCAAACGCAACTGACTCCACTCATGACCACGATCACGCTCGATGCGCTGTCCGATCTCGCCACGCGGGCGCTCGAACGCGCCGGCGCGAATGCCGCGATGGCCGCCGCGACCGCCCGCGCGCTCGTCTACGCGGACGCCCATGGCCTCGCGTCGCACGGCGTCTCGCGCGTGCCGCAGTACGCGACTGCACCTCACGAACGGCCGGGCCGACGGCGCGGCGATGCCGCGCGTCATCCGCGCGAAGGGCGGTGCGGTGCTCGTCGATGCCCGCTGCGGTCTCGCGTTCCCGGCGTGCGCGCTCGCGGTGGACGAGGCGATCGGCCGGGCGCGCGAATTGCGGCGTGGCCTTCGTCGGCGTCACCAACAGCCATCACTTCGGGGCGGCCGCGTACCACCTCGAGGCCGTCGGCGACGCATCGCTCGTCGGGCTCGCGATGGGCAACTCCCCCGCGGCCATGGCCATGGCCGGAGGGCGGCAACCGCTTTTCGGCACCAATCCGATCGCGGCGGTCTTTCCGCGCCGATCGGGGCCGCCGCTCCTCGTCGACCTGTCGCTGTCGGAAGTCGCGCGCGGCAAGCTGATGGTCGCGGCGAAGGAGGGCAAGGCGATCCCGCTCGGCTGGGCGCTGGACGCGGAAGGCCGTCCGACGACCGATCCCAAGGCCGGTCTCACCGGCTCCATGGTGCCGATGGGCGGCGCCAAGGGCGCGATGCTGGCGCTCGTCGTCGAGCTCCTCGTCACGGCGCTCACGGGCGCCGCGATGGGCTTCGAGGCGACCTCGTTCTTCGTCGACGAAGGCAACCGCCCCCGGCTCGGGCAGGCGTTTCTCGTCATCGATCCGGACGCGCTCGCCGGCCGCGCCACGTTCCTCGATCGCGTCGAGGCGCTGATCGCGGAGATGGAGAAGGACCCGGGCGTCCGGCTGCCGGGCGCGCGCCGTCGCGCGCTCGCGGCCGCGGCGCGTGCGGATGGCGTCGACATTCCTCCCGCGCTCCTCGCGCAACTGCAGCGCCTCGCCGGATAATGCGCGGATGAACCCCACGCTCGCCCGTCCGGTCGCGCTGCTGCTCAACGTCGCGCACGCGGTCGACCACATGTTCCTGCTGATCTTCGCGACCGCGGTGGCGGCGATCGCCGCGGACTTCGGCTTCGCCGACTGGGAGTCGCTGATGCCCTATGGCGTCGGCGCCTTCATGCTGTTCGGCCTGGGCTCGCTGCCGGCCGGACGCCTCGGCGACCTCTGGGGACGGCGCCAGATGATGCTGGTGTTCTTCTTCGGCATGGGAGCCTCCGCGCTGCTGGTGGCCGCTGACGCAGAACGCGTGGCAGCTCGCGGGCGCGCTCACGCTGATGGGCGCGTTCTCGTCGATCTATCACCCGGTCGGCATTCCGATGCTGCGTGCGCGGCACGGCGCGGCCGGGTCTCGCGATCGGGATCAACGGGCTCGCCGGCAATCTCGGCGTCGCGTTGGCGGCGGTGACCACGGGGCTCCTCGTCAAGTACGCCGGCTGGCGCGCGGCGTTCGTCGTCCCGGCGCTGCTGTCCATCGCTTGCGGCGTGCTGTTCGCGCGCGTCGCGCCGGTCGAGCTGACGCCGCCGGCGCAGGGCGCTCGCACGCGTCGCCCGCACGATGCGCTGCCGCTCGCCCGCATCTTCGCCGTCATGACGATGGCCGCGATCGCGTCGAGCCTGCTGTTCAACCTCACGACCAACGGCAACGGCCAGCTGCTGCGCGAGCGGCTCTCGGGCATCGTCGAGGATCCCGCGCTGCTGGGAGCGCTCCTTGCCTGCGTCTACGTCGTCGCATCGTTCGCGCAGGTCGCGATCGGACTGCTGATCGACCGATATCCGATGAAGCGGCTCTACCTCTGCGTCGTGGCGCTTCAGGTGCCGCTCTTCATCGCTGCCGCCGGCGCGACCGGCTGGACGCTGCTCGCGCTGCAGGGCGCGTTCATGGTCGTGGTGTTCGGTGCGATTCCGTTCACCGACGCGATGATCGTGCGCTTCGTCGACGACCGGATTCGCTCGCGCGTGAGCGGCATGCGCCTCTTCGTCTCGTTCGGCGTGAGCTCGGCCGCCGTCTGGGTGCTCGGTCCCGTCGTCAAGGCGGCGGGCTTCGGCACGTTGCTGTGGTCGATGGCCGCGATCGCCGCGATCACGCTCTGCGCGATCTCGCTGCTGCCGTCGACCGGCGCCCCGCGGCTCAGCGTGCCGGCGGCACCGCCGCCGCAATCGCATCGCGCAGCAGATTGAAGACGCCGGGCGCGGCGGCGATCACGTCCTTGGTGCGCAGGAACTCGAGGCCGCCCGCGAAGTCGCCGACGCGCCCGCCCGCCTCGACGACGAGCAACGCGCCGGCGGCGACGTTCCACGGGTTGAGGCCCATCTCCCAGAAGCCGTCGAGCCGGCCCGCGGCGACGTAGGCGAGGTCGAGCGCGCAGGCGCCGGCGCGGCGAATGCCCGCGCATTTCGGAACCAGCGCGTTCAGCACCGGCAGGTAGGCGGCGAGCCGCGCGCTGCCGTGCGCCGGAATCACGGTGCCGACCAGCGCCTCCTCGATGCGCACGCACGCCGACGTGCGGATCGGCGTGCCGTTGAGCTGCGCGCCCTTGCCCCGGATCGCGGTGAAGAGATCGTCGTGGACCGGGTCGAGCACGACCGCGTGCGTCACCTCGTTGCCGTGCGTCAGCGCGATCGACACGGCAAAGTACGGATAGCCGTGGCGGAAATTGACGGTGCCGTCGAGCGGGTCGACGATCCACTTGAGCGAGTTCTTGCCGGTACGGGTGGCGCCGGCGATCTGGCTCACGATCTCGCCCGCCTCCTTGCCGACGATCGCGTGCTCGGGAAACGCGGCGCGCAACGTCGCGATCATCGCGTTCTCGGCTTCGGTGTCCGCGTTGCTGACGATGTCGGCGTGGACCTTCGCGTGCGACGGCCGGCGCTTGAGATCGCGCGAGACGTCGACCAGCACCGCGGCGGCGCGGCGGGCAGCGTGAATCGCGACGGCGAGTATCGGGTCGTCCATGGGCTGCAGGATAAGATGACGCACGAGTCCAACGGACCGTTAACACGTCTTGAGCGCAATTGTAACGCGTCGGTGGTTGTGCGGCGCAGCGTCGGCGGTCACGCGCCGCCTCCATTGAAGTCGCCCCGCGCGGGGATTATCATGGCTCCCCCTCGCCGCGAAGATACGATCCCCGCCGCGGCGTCCCCAACGAAGGAGGCACGATGCCCGTCACGCTTTCGCTCACCGTCAACGGCAAGAAGGTCACCGCGGACGTCGATTCGCGCACGCTGCTGGTCGATTTCCTGCGGAACGAGCTTGCGCTCACCGGCACGCACGTCGGCTGCGACACCGGCCAGTGCGGCGCCTGCACCGTGCATCTCGACGGCAACGCGATCAAGGCCTGCACGATCCTCGCCGCGCAGGCGCACGGCGCCGCGGTCGCTGACGATCGAAGGGCTCGCCGCCGCGGACGGCGCGATGCATCCGATGCAGGCGGCGTTCAAGGAGTGCCACGGCCTGCAATGCGGCTTCTGCACGCCGGGCATGGTGATGAGCGCCATCGACCTCGTGAACCGCCATCCGAAGGCCTCCGAGCAGACGATCCGCGAAGAGCTCGAAGGCAACTTCTGCCGCTGCACCGGCTACCAGAACATCGTCAAGGCGGTGCAGGTCGGCGCCGCGGCGATGGGCAAGTAGGAGGACGCCATGGGTGCCACCGAGCAAAGCGTCATCGGCGCAGTCGGTTCGCCGCAAGGAGGATTACCGCTTCCTCACCGGCGCCGGCCAGTACACGGACGACGTCAATCCGCCGAACCACACGCACGCGTACTTCCTGCGCTCGCCGCACGCGCACGCGAAGATCCGCAAGATCGACACGGCGAAGGCGAAGGCGCTGCCCGGCGTGGTCGCCATCTTCACCGGCGCCGATCTCGAAGGCGTCAACGGCCTGCCTTGCGGCTGGCTCATCACCGGCACCGACGGCAAGCCGATGAACGAGCCGCCGCATCCCGTGCTGGCGCAGGGCAAGGTCCGCCACGTCGGCGACCAGGTCGCGCTGGTGATCGCGGAAAGCCCCGACCAGGCGAAGGACGCCGCCGAGGCGATCGTCGTCGACTACGACGTGCTGCCCGCGGTCGTCAACTGCGTCGACGCGCTGAAGCCGGGCGCACCGCAGATCCACGACGGCGCACCGGGCAACAAGTGCTACACGTGGGCGCTGGGCGACAAGGCCGCGGTCGATGCCGCGTTCGCGAAGGCCGCGCACGTGTCGAAGCTCGACATCGTCAACAACCGGCTCATCCCGAATGCCATCGAGCCGCGCGCCGCCGTCGCGTCGTACAGCCGCTCGGACGACAGCTACACGCTCTACGTCGCGAACCAGAACCCGCACGTCGAGCGCCTGCTGATGACGGCGTTCGTGCTCGGCCTGCCCGAGCACAAGGTGCGCGTGATCGCGCCGGACGTCGGCGGCGGCTTCGGCTCGAAGATCTACCTCTACGCCGAAGAGACCGCGATGGTGTGGGCGTCGAAGCGCGTCAACCGCCCGATCAAGTGGGCGGCCGAGCGCAGCGAAAGCTTCCTCTCGGACGCGCACGGCCGCGACCACGTGACGCACGTCGAGCTCGCGCTCGACAAGGACGGCAAGTTCCTCGCGATGCGCGTGCACACGACGGCGGCGATGGGCGCCTACCTGTCGACGTTCGCGTCGTGCATCCCGACGATCCTCTACGCGACGCTGCTGGCCGGGCAGTACACGACGCCGGTGATCTACGCCGAGGTAACCGCGTCGTTCACGAACACGGCGCCTGTCGACGCGTATCGCGGCGCCGGACGTCCGGAGGCGACCTACGTCGTCGAGCGGATCGTGCACCAGGCGGCCGTCGATCTCGGAATCGCGCAGGACGAGATCCGCCGCCGCAACTTCATCCGCACGTTCCCGTACCAGACGCCCGTCGCGCTCGTCTACGACACCGGCAACTACGACGCAGACGCTCGACGAAGCGATGAAGATCGCCGACGTCAAGGAGTTCCCGGCGCGCAAGGCCGAGGCGGCCAGGCGCGGCAAGCTCCGCGGGCTCGGCTACGCGTCGTACATCGAGGCCTGCGGCCTCGCGCCGTCGAACATCGCGGGAGCGCTCGGCGCGCGCGCGGGGCTGTTCGAAGCCGGCGAAGTGCGCGTGCACCCGACCGGCAGCGTGACGGTGTTCACCGGCTCGCACAGTCACGGTCAGGGACACGAGACGACGTTCGCGCAAGTAGTCGCGGGCAGGCTCGGCATTCCGATCGAGAACGTCGACATCGTCCACGGCGACACGGGGCGCGTGCCGTTCGGCATGGGCACCTACGGATCGCGCTCGCTCGCGGTAGGCGGCACGGCGATCGTGAAGGCGCTGGACAAGATCGTCGCCAAGGGCAAGAAGATCGCCGCCCACCTGCTGGAGGCCGCGGAGACCGACATCGAGTTCAAGGACGGCAAGTTCACCGTGGCCGGCACCGACCGCAGCAAGACGTTCGGCGAGATCGCGCTCACGGCGTACGTGCCGCACAACTACCCGCTCGACAAGCTCGAGCCGGGCCTGAACGAGACGGCGTTCTACGATCCGACGAACTTCACGTTCCCGGCCGGCACGCACATCTGCGAGGTCGAGGTCGATCCGGACACGGGGGTGGTCCAGATCGTCAACTTCTCGGCGTGCGACGACTTCGGCAACATCATCAATCCGATGATCGTCGAGGGGCAGGTCCACGGCGGCCTGACGCAGGGGATCGGCCAGGCGCTGCTCGAGAACTGCGTCTACGACAAGGAGACCGGGCAGCTGCTCACGGGCAGCTACATGGACTACGCGATGCCGCGCGCCGACGACGTGCCGTCGTTCAAGGTCGGCACCAAGGTGACGCCGTGCACGCACAATCCGCTCGGCGCCAAAGGCTGCGGCGAGGCGGGCGCGATCGGCGCGCCGGCCGCGCTGATGAACGCCGTCCACGACGCGCTCGCGAGCGCGGGCGTCAAGTATCTCGACATGCCGGCGTCGCCCCACCGCGTGTGGAGTGCGATCCAGTCCGCCAAGCGCGCGTAAAGGAGAACCATCATGTATGCATTCGAACTGACACGCGCGAAGACCGTCGCGGACGCCGCCGCCGCGCTCGCCAAGTCCGGCGGCAAGGCGCTGGCCGGCGGGCAGAGCCTCGTCGGCGCGATGAAGCTGCGCCTGGCGCAACCGGGCACGCTCGTCGACCTCTCGGGCGTCGCGGAGCTGAAGGGCATCAGGAAGGACGGCGACGCGATTCAGATCGGCGCCATGACGCGCCATGCCGAGGTTGCCGAGTCGGCGGTGGTCAAGGGCGCCATTCCGGTGCTCTCGGCGCTGGCGCAAGGCATCGGCGATCGCCAGGTGCGCAACATGGGCACGATCGGCGGCTCGATCGCACACAACGATCCCGCGGCCGACTGGCCCGCGGCACTCCTCGGTCTCGGCGCGACGGTGCAGACCAACAAGCGGAAGATTGCCGCGGACGACTTCTTCAAAGGCATGTACGAAACGGCGCTCGCGGACGACGAGATCATCACGGCGGTGAGCTTTCCGGTGCCGAAGAAGGCCGCCTACGTCAAATTCCCGAATCCCGCGTCGCGCTTCGCGCTGGTGGGCGTCTTCGTCGCGCAGACCGGCAGCGGCGTCCGCGTCGCGGTCACCGGCGCCGCGCCGGCGGCATTCCGCTCGAAGCCGCTGGAGGATGCGCTGGCGACGCGCGTTCACCGCCGATGCCGCCAAGGCTGTGAAGATCGACGCGAAGGGCCTCAACGCCGATCTGCACGGCTCCCCCGAGTACCGCGCGCACCTGATCGCGGTGCTCGCCTCGCGCGCCGTGTCGGCCGCCGGCTGATCGGATCAGCGTTGGAGGGCCGCAGGAGTTGGGCATCAGCGTGCAGGCGGCAGGAGTTGGGCATCAGCGTGCAGGGCGGCAGGAGTTGGGCATCAGCGTGCAGGGCCGCAGGCGGCACAAGCCTCCGGGCTTCGTACCCCAGGCGCCCGCCGGCTTGTGCCGCCTGCGGCCCTGCAATGTGACGCCTGTGGCGGTTGGCACAGAACGGCGGAATTGGCAGGATCCAGTGCGGGCCGTGGGCAGTCCCCGCGGGCGCCTGGGGTATGAAGCCCGTGGGGACTGCCCACGGCCTGCACTGTGCTGCCGCAAGGCTGCACTGAGTTGCGAATCATGACCTCCCCGCTCCCCACTTCCGTCGATGCCGTGGTCGAACTCCTCGACCGGCACGACTATGTCGCCGATCGGCGCCTCGCGACCAGCGTCTTCCTGGCGCTCACGATGCACCGGCCGATGTTCCTCGAAGGCGAGGCGGGCGTGGGCAAGACGGAGCTCGCCAAGGTGCTCGCGACGGCGCTCGGCAGGAAGCTCGTGCGCCTCCAGTGCTACGAAGGGCTCGACATCGGGTCGGCGGCTTACGAATGGAACTACCCGCGGCAGATGATCGAGATCCGGCTCGCGGAATCGGCAGGTCGTGTCGATCGCGATGCGCTCTCGCACGACATCTTCGCGCCGCGCTTCCTGCTGAAGCGTCCGTTGCTCGCGGCGCTCGCGCCCGACGACGGGGTGGCGCCGGTGCTGCTCATCGACGAGCTCGACCGCACCGACGAGCCGTTCGAGGCGTACCTCCTGGAGGTGCTGGCGGAATTCCAGATCACGATTCCCGAGCTCGGCCCGATCAAGGCGGCCGAGCCGCCGGTGGTCGTCATCACGTCGAACCGCACGCGCGAGATCCACGACGCGATCAAGCGCCGCTGTCTCTATCACTGGGTCGGCTATCCGGACGCGCTCACCGAGCTCGCGATCGTGCGCCGCAAGTGCCCGCAGGCCGGAGAATCGCTGGCGCGCGCGATCGTCGCGTTCACGCAGCGTCTCCGCGCGATGGATCTCTTCAAGGCGCCCGGCATCGCGGAAACGCTCGACTGGGCCGAGGCGCTCGTCGCGCTCGATCGCGTCGCGCTCGATCCGCAAACGGTCGCCGACACCGCCGGCGTGCTGCTCAAGTATCAGGACGACGTGAGCGCGCTCTCCCCCGAGGTCGTGGCGAAGATCGTCGGCGAGGTCGAGGCGGAGGGCATCCGGTTGTGACGCGGGGCGGAGGCATCGTATCCGGAGCGATCGAAGGCGCCGTGCCCCTGACGCCCAAGGGACGCCTCGCCGAGAACGTCGTGCATTTCGTCCGCGTGCTGCGCGCCGCCGGGCTGCCGGTCGGTCCCGCCCGCGCACTCGCGGCTCTCGAGGCCGTCGAGGCCGTGGGCCTCGCGAACCGCGACGATTTCCGCGCGGCGCTCGCGGCGGTGCTCGTATCCCGCTACGAGCATCTGCCGATCTTCGAGCAGGCGTTCGATCTCTTCTGGCGCAATCCCAGGCTCCTCGAAAAGCTGATTGCCGCGCTGCTGCCGACCGTGTTCGGCCGCGGCGGCGAGCAGGATCAGCCGCCCGAGCTGCCGGCGCGGATCGCGCAGGCGATGCTGCCACCCGCGGGACTCGAGCCCCGTCCGCCCGACGACGACGAGATCGAGCTCGACGCGGCGTTCACGATGTCGCCGCGCGAGGTGCTGCAGCACAAGGATTTCGAGACGATGACCGCGGAGGAGCTTGCCGCGGTGCGGGTGATGCTGACGAGGTTGAGACTGCCGCTGCCCGAACTGCCGACGCGCCGCACCGTGCCGTCGGATCGCGGCCACCGGATCGACCTTCGCGCCACACTGCGCCGGGCGACCGGCGCGTCCGGCACGCTGTCCCCGCTCGCATGGCGCAGGCGGCAACGGCGCACGCCGCCGCTCGTCGTGCTGTGCGACATCTCGGGCTCGATGGACCGCTACGCGCGCATGCTGCTGCACTTCCTCCACGCGATCACGAACGACAAGGACCGCGTGCACGTGCTCCTGTTCGGCACCCGGCTCACGAACGTCACGCGCCATTTGAAGCATCGCGACATCGACGTCGCGTTGTCGCGCGTCACGTCCGCCGTGTCCGATTGGGCGGGCGGCACGCGGATCGGCAGCTGCCTCGAGGACTTCAACCGGCACTGGTCGCGGCGTCTCCTCGGCCAGAATGCCGTCGTGCTGCTGATCAGCGACGGCCTCGAGTCCGATGCCGGCGAGGATCTCGGGCGCCAGATGGAGCGGCTCGCGAAATCCTGCCGGCGGCTCGTCTGGCTCAACCCGCTGCTGCGCTACGAAGGCTTCGAAGCGCGCCCGGCCGGCATCCGGGCGATGCTGCCGCACGTCGACGACTTCCTGCCGGTGCACAACCTCGAGAGCCTTACCGACCTTGCGGCGGCGCTCGACCGGCCGCCGCTTCGGGGCCGCGGTGCAGTGTTCGCTCCAACCTCCCGCCGGATGCATTGAGGACCCGCCATGGAAATGACCAGCACGAGAAGCGTGCCCGCACCGGTGGCCACCGTCTGGGCGGCGCTCAACGATCCGGCGATGTTGACGGCGTGCATTCCCGGTTGCGAGTCGCTCGAGCCCGACGGCGAGAACGCGTTCCGGATCGCCATTGCGGCCCGAATCGGGCCGGTGGCGGCCAAATTCACGGGCCGGATGCAGCTCGCGGACATCGATGCTCCTCACGGGTATACGCTGACGTTCGAAGGGCAGGGCGGCGCCGCCGGCTTCGCCAAGGGCGATGCCAAGGTCGTGCTCGCGCCGGAGGCGAACGGCGCGGCGACGGCGCTGTCCTACACGGTGAAGGCGCAAGTCGGCGGCAAGATCGCCCAGATCGGTTCGCGGCTCGTCGACGGTGCGGCGCAGAAGCTCGCGGACGATTTCTTCGCGCGGTTCTCGGATGCGGTGGCGGCGAAGGCGGGGGTGGCACCTGTCGCATCGGGCGCGCCTGCACCGGCGCGACCATGGGTGCGCTACGTCGCGATAGCGCTCATCGTCGGCATCCTCGCGTTCCTCGCGTCGCGCTGGGCAAGGTAGCAGGCACGGCGAGCGCACCGCCGCGGGTTGCCCTCCGGGTGGCCGCAGCATCAGGGAGTGATCATGGACAGCGTCGATCTCGAAGTCCTCAAGCGGTGCGCGGAATGGCTGGAGTCCGGGCGCCGCGTGCTGCTCGTCACTGTCGTCAAGACGTGGGGGAGCTCGCCGCGTCCGCCCGGCGCCATGCTGGCGGTGCGCGACGACGGAATCGTCGAAGGCTCGGTGTCCGGCGGATGCGTCGAGGACGACCTCGTCGGTCGCGTTCGCGCGGACGGGATGACCGCCAAGGAGTGCACCGTCGTGACGTACGGCGTGTCCGCCGACGAGGCGCGGCGGTTCGGGCTGCCCTGCGGCGGCACGATTCAGCTCGTGCTGGAGCCGCTCGGCGCCGCGTCGGGCATTCGCGACCTGATGGCGGCGATCGAAGGCGGCCGACTCGTCGCGCGGCGGCTCGAGCTCGCTACCGGCGCGTCCTCGCTTTCGCCGGCGCGGGCGAACGACGGCCTCGCCTTCGACGGCAAGGTGCTAACGACGATCCACGGACCGCGCTACCGGATGCTCGTGATCGGCGCGTCGCAGCTGTCCAAGTACCTCGCGCAGATGGCGCTCGGGCTCGACTACCAGGTCACCGTCTGCGATCCGCGCGCCGAGTACGAGGGCACCTGGGACGTCGGCGGCGTCCCGCTCGTCGCAACGATGCCGGACGACACCGTGCTCGCGATGAAGCTCGACGAGCGCTGCGCGGTAATCGCGCTCACGCACGATCCCAAGCTCGACGACATGGCGCTGATGGAAGCGTTGAAGTCGCCGGCGTTCTACGTCGGCGCGCTCGGGTCGCGCGCGAACAACGCGAAGCGCCGCGTCCGTCTGCTCGACCTCGACGTCACCGAGGCGCAGATCGCGCGGCTGCACGGCCCGATCGGCCTCTACATCGGTAGCCGCACGCCGCCCGAGATCGCCGTGTCGATCCTGGCCGAAGTCACGGCGGTGAAGAACGGCGTCCCGCTGCCGGACGTCGCGACGATCGCCGTCGCCAAGGAGAAGCTCGCGCCTTCGGTCGCGTGCGAAACGAAGTAGGAGGATTTCATGCTGCGTCGCCTTGCCGGCGTTGCCGGCCGTGTTGCCGTACTGTTCTCCATTGCGTCGACGGCGATCGCGGACGCGCCGCTGCCAGTGCCCGCAACCGATGTCGTGAAGTCGGCCAAGGCCGGGCCGCAAACGGCGGTGTTCGCGGGCGGCTGTTTCTGGGGTGTCGAAGCCGTGTTCCGGCATGTGGCGGGCGTCTCCCGCGCCGTGTCGGGCTATGCGGGTGGCACGACGAAGAAGCCGACCTACGAAATGGTGAGCAGCGGCGCGACCGGACACGCGGAAGCGGTGGAGGTGACGTTCGATCCGGCGAAAGTATCCTACGGGCAGCTTCTTCGCGTGTTCTTCTCGGTGGCGCACGACCCGACGGAGCTCAATCGCCAGGGACCCGATGTCGGCACGCAGTACCGCTCGGCGATCTTCTATGTCGACGCCGAGCAGCGGCGCGTGGCGGAGGCCTACATCGCGCAGCTCGCCGCCGCGAAGGCGTTCCCAAGGCCGGTCGTGACGCAGGTGTCCTCGTTGACCGCGTTCTACCCGGCCGAGGACTATCACCAGAACTACCTCGCGCTGCATCCGACGCAGCCGTACATCGTGTACAACGATCTGCCGAAGCTCGAAGCGCTGAAGACGCAGTTCCCGAATTTGTACGCTGCGCGCTAAACCGTGCGCAAGAGGGGCTTCAGGGTGCGGGCCACGGCTCGACCGGTCTCCCGCTCGAGCGCGCGGTAGCGGCGGACCAGCTCGACGCCCACCGGCGTGAGCGAGGCCCCGCCGCCGCGCGGGCCGCCGGTCGACGTCTGCACCGCGGGCCGGACGAGACAACGGTTGGTCTCCTCCACCAGGAGCCAGGCGCGGCGATACGACATGCCGAGCTTCTTAGCCGAGGAGGTAATCGAGCCGGTCTCGCCGATCGCCTCCAGCAGCGCGACTTTGCCGGGGCCGATCCCGAGTCCGCTGCCGTGGCCGGCATCGCGAATATGGAAACGGACCTCGGGCTTCATCACGCCTCCCGTCACGCGTAACCGACGCTCCGCCGGTCGAACGAAACCGCCTTGACCAGCGCGTAGACCTCCTGCTCGCGCCGGATCGCCAGCTCGCGGCAGGAGCGGCGCGTGATCCGCGCGAGCAGCGTCGCTCCACCGACGGCGAGCTGGATGTCGAGAACCGGCCCCGGTTCGTCGCCGATGGCCGTGACTCGCGCCGACAGCACATTGAGGGTGCTGATGCCGGTCGGCCTCCGGACGCTGAGCGACACGTCGCGCGCCCGGATTCGCGCCCGCACGCGCTCGCCGAGGGGCGCGTCCACGCGGGGCACGACGAGCTCCCCGCCGTCGAAGGCGAGCGTCGTGAGCTCGTCGTCGGCATCGTGCGCCGTCACGTGGGTATCGAGCACGGAACCCGCCTCGTAGCGTCCGGTCACGGGCTTGAGGTCGAGCCGTCCCATGACGTCGTCGACGTCGCCGACGGCGAGGCATCGGCCGTCGGAGAGCACCGCCACCGTATCGGCCAGACGGGTGATCTCCGTGACCGAATGGCTCACGTAGACGATCGGAATGCCGAGCTCGTCGCGGAGGCGTTCGATGTAATCGAGAATTTCGGTCTTGCGCGGGACGTCGAGCGCGGCGAGCGGCTCGTCCATCAGCAGGATCCGCGGCTGGGCGAGGAGCGCGCGCCCGATCGCGACGCGCTGCTTCTCGCCGCCCGATAACGTCCGGGGCCGGCGGCGCAGGAGCTCGCCCAAGCCGAGGAGCTCGATCACTCGCGGCTCCTCGATGAAGCGATCGCCGGGCGGGCGCAGCCGCTGGCCGTAGAGGAGGTTCGACTCCACGTCCATGTGCGGGAACAGCAGCGCGTCCTGAAACACGTAACCCACGCGCCGCTCCTCCGGCGGCAGGTCGATCCCGCGTGCGGCATCGAAGAGAACGGTGTCATTGATGCGGATCGAGCCGCGCCGCGGCTTCGCGATGCCCGCGATCGCATTGATGACGCTGGTCTTGCCCGAGCCCGAACGGCCGAACAGTCCGAGGATCGGGGCCTCGGCGCGGAACCTCACGTCGAGGCGAAAGCTCCCGAGATCCTGCCCGATGTCGACGTCGATCATCGCTCCCTCGCTCGTGCGGCGCGCCGGGTGAGCCATTCGGAGGTCGCCAGGGCGACGATCGACAGCACGACGGCAACGATGGAGAGGCGCAGCGCCTGCGCGTCGCCGCCCGGCACCTGGGTGAACGTATAGATGGCGAGCGGCAAGGTCTGGGTCTCGCCGGGAATGTTCGAGACGAAGGTGATCGTCGCGCCGAACTCGCCCAGCCCGCGCGCGAACGACAGCAGCGTTCCGGTGATGATGCCCGGCATGGCAAGCGGCAGCGTGATGGAAGCGAATACCCAGAGGCGCGAGCCGCCGAGCGTCCGCGCCGCGACTTCGAGCCGCTGGTCGATGGCTTCGATCGACAACCGGATCGCGCGCACCATCAGCGGGAAGCCCATCAGCGCCGACGCGAGCGCCGCGCCGGTCCAGCGGAACGCGAGCACGATCCCGAACCATTCGTCGAGCAGGCTCCCGATGGGGCCGCGCTTGCCGAAAAGCACCAGCAGCGCAAAGCCGACGACCACAGGCGGCAGCACGAGAGGAAGGTGGACGATCGCATCGACCACCATCTTCCCGGGAAACGAGTAGCGCGCCAGTCCATAGGCGATGGCGATCGCGATCGGCAGGCTGCAGAGAACGCTGACCACGGCCACCCGGAGGCTCAGCGCCAGGATTCCCATCTCGTCCGGGCTGAGACCCTGCATCTTCTATCGCGCCACCGCGAAGCCGTATTTCTCCCACGTGGCACGGGCGGGAGCGGAACGCAGGTAGTCGAGGAGCGGCCTCGCCGCGGCCGATTTGCTCGCCGCCAATACGGCCGCCGGATACACGATCGGCGGATAGCTGTCCGGCGGAAAGGTATCCAGGATCCGCACACCGTTGTCGGACAACGCGTCGGTCGAATACACGATGCCGAACGGCGCTTCACCGCGGGAAACGAGCGCGAGGGCGGCGCGCACATTCTCGGCGCGCGCGACCTGCTTCCCGACGCTCGCCCAGACGCCCAGCTTCTCGAGCGCGCTCCTGCCGTACTTCCCGGCGGGCACACTGTCCGGGTTGGCCATCGCGAGCCTGTCCGCGCCCAGCGCGGCGGCAAGGCCGAAGCCGGGTGCGATCCTGAGCGACGCACGGCTCGCAGCCGGCGCGATCAGCACGAGGGTATTGCGCAGCAAGTCGACCCGCGTGCCGGTCGCGAGCAGGCTGCGCTGCCCGACGTGGTCCATCCAGTCGAGGTCGGCGGAGATGAAGAGGTCGGCCGGCGCCGCGGCCTCGATCTGCTTCGCGAGCGCGCTGCTCGCGCCGTACGCGACGACCACCTTGTGCCCCGTGGTCGCCCCGAATTGCCTCGCCTGTTCGTCCAGCGCTTCCTTGAGGCTCGCCGCGGCGAAGACCGTCACGTCCGCGGCCACGACCGACGGCGACGCCGCCGCCAGCGACAGCGCGAGAACGGCCGAGCGCAACGTCGCGTTACTCCAGCGCATGCGAATACCCCAATCAGCGGACCGAGCGTAATATACAGGCGAATATTCCGCCCGGACAAGCTTCGACCGAAGGAACTCACATGCAGACGATGCCGATCGGCGCCCGGGGCTCGTTCACTCTCCTGGTTGCCCCGGACCACCTCGCGAACCGCTTCAAGGATGCGATGCTGCCGCCGGTGCTCGCCACGCCCGTGATGATCATGATCATGGAGAATGCGGCGCTCAACGCGATGAAGCCCTACCTCGACGCCGGCGAGAGCGCGCTTGGCACGCGGGTCGACGTTCGACACCTCGCCGCGACTCCGGTCGGGCGCCTCGTCACGGGCGAGGCCGAGATCGTCAAGGTCGACGGGCGGCGTCTCGAGTTCACGATCCGCGCGCTCGACGGCGACGAGGTGATCGGGACAGGCACGCACGAGCGGATGATCATCGATCTCGCCCGATTTTCCGAACGGCTGAATGCGAAATTCGGCTAGCGGAATCCCAGCGCGGTCAGCTCGTCGCGTATTTGCCTGTCGTCCACGAGCGCACAAAACGCCCGCACGGCCGGACGTGTGAGCCGCGCCCTGGGCGCGACGAAATCGTAGCGCTCCTCCTGGACCGGGAGGAATCCGAGGCCGTACTGGCGCGCCACGGTATCGATCGCGACGCCCCAGTCCGCGCGCCGTTGCGCTACGGCGGCAGCCACCGCGTTGTGCGATTTCGTCTGTACGCCGTAGCCTGGCGGCCGCTGCCCGCCGAGGAGGCGGTCGACGATGATCCGCGTGCCGCTTCCGGCGTTGCGATTGACCATCACGCAATCGGAGGCTCGAAGCGCCGCGGCGATCGCTTCGTCCGGCCTTCGGCCCTCGAAGCGCGCGTCGCCTCGCCGATGCACGATGCCCTGCATGCGCCCGTACCCCGGCACGAGCGCGAGGTCGGCCGTCAGCAGCGGGCGGTTGTATTCGCCGGTCGCCGGGTCCAGCAGGTGGATGCCCGCAATATCGCATTCGCCGCGCCTCGCCGCCGCGAGGCCACCCATGCTCCCGACGTAGAGCGACTTCGTCCGGAGGCCCTGGCGCGTGAGCTTGCCAATGAGAAAATCCAACCCGACGCAGTGACTGCCGATGATGACGAGGTCGGCGGGTTCGAGATCACGTCCGAGGAGCTGCACGGAGACCGGACTGCCTGCATCGAGGATCTCGGTGTGCTGGTCGATGGTGATGAAGCCGTCCGCGCCGCTGAACGTGGTTACGGAACCGGAGCCTTTGCCCATCGGATACGCGGTGAGACCTTGCGGTCCCTGCACCAGTCCGACGAGAAGGTATTCGGTCCGTCCCCGGTCCGAATTGACGCGCATCGGAAGGGTCGCGAACACCGATTGCGGGCGCTCGAGCGGCAGGCCGGCAAAGGCGCGGATCACCGGCGCCACGAATTCGTGGAACGTGAAGATGGCGGACGTCGGAAATCCCGGCAGGATCGCAACCGGCCTGCCCCCGGTCACCGCGAGGCAGATCGGCTTGCCCGGCTTGAGCGCCACGCCGTGGACGACGACACCCGGATCGGAGAGCCGCCCCACGACGCGATACGAGAGATCGCCCGCGCCCTTCGACGTGCCTCCGGAGAAGATCACGAGATCGCATTGCAGCCCTCGTGCGAGCGCGTCCGCCAGCGCCTCTTCGTCGTCCGGAATGACGCCCAGGTGAACGGCGACACCCCCCAATTCCTCCACGGCCGCGCCGATGATCGCGGCGTTGGAGTCGTAGACGGCGCCGGGACGCAACGGCAGGCCGGGCGCCACGATCTCGTTGCCGGTCGAGAAGATGGCCACTCGCGGCCGGCGATAGACGGCGATCTCGGCGCGGCCGACGGCGGCAAGCACTCCGATCTCGCGCGACGTGAGGCGCGTTCCGGCGCGAAGCACCGTTTCGCCGCGCGCGACGTCCGTGCCGGCGTAGCTCACGTTCTCGCCTTCGGTGAGCGCACGCCGGATCTCGATCCGCCGACCCGCGCTCGATTCGACCTGCTCCGAATGCTCGACCATCAGGACCGCGTCGGCGCCGCGCGGCAGCATCCCGCCGGTGGCGATCGGCGTCGCGACGCCGGCGACGACGGGCCTCGCCGGGGCGACGCCGGGCGCGAGGACTTCGTCGTTGAGCGTGACTACGCGCGGCGTTTCCTCCATCGCGCCGAACGTATCGGCCGCCTGCAGTGCGAAGCCGTCGACATTGGACCGATCGAAGCCGGGAACGTCTACGTCCGACGACGACGTCTTCCGCGAGAACCCGGTTCAGCGCGTGATGCAGCGGCAGGGTCTCCGTGCCGAGCGGCGCGAGACGAAGGTGCTGGCGGAAGCGTGCCGTCGCCTCGTCGCGGGTGACGACGTCGAGAAACTGGGTTTGGCCAGTGACGCTCATTCGCGGCCTCCGCACCGTCGGAGGCGTCGGCCGCATCCGTCGTCGGCCGCCTCAATCGCTCGCGGACGCGCCCTTCGGGCCTGCGCTGCGCGCCGCTCGCTCATTCGTACAGGTACACGGTGACTTCGGTGTCGGGTCCGTAGCCTTCGCTCTGCGCGGGAACGATCACGAAGCCGTCGGCCCGCGTCGTCGAGGAGAGGATGGACGCTCCGCTGAGCGCGATCGGCTCGACGCGATCGTCGACGATCCGGACGCGGCAGTAGTCCACGCGCCCGATCGCGGACACGATCTTGCGGGCGACGGCGCACCGGCGGGTCCGGTGCGGCCAGTCGGCCGGACGCCCGCCGCGCAGCCGGATCGCGCGGCCGGCGAAGAAATCGTAGGCGCAAAGACAGGACACGGGATTGCCGGGCAGCAGGAACACGAGTGCGTCGCCGATTCGCCCCACTCCGGCCGGACTCGACGGCCGCATCGCCACCCCGTGAATCGGAAGCTCGCCGAGCTCGGCGACGAGGCGCGGCGCGTAGTCTTCGCTCCCCACGCTCGAGCCGCCGGAGACGAGAATTACGTCGGCGCCCGCGGCTCCGAGCGCCGCACGAATCGCGTCCGGATCGTCCCCCAGCCGGTGGTGCGCTTCCAGCAGGCCGCCGTCGCGCGACACGAGGCCGCGCAGCATCGCGGAATTCGCGTCGTAGATCTGGTACGGGCCCTTCGGCTCGCCGGGAGGTTTCACTTCGTTGCCGGTGACGAGAAGGCGAACGCGCGGGCGCTGCACGACCGATGCGCGGGCCATGCCCAGCGACGCGATCAAACCGACGTCCTGCGGACGCAGCCGCCGTCCCGCTTCGAGCGCCGCGGCGCCTGCTGCGATGTCCTCGCCGCGCCGTCCCACGTGCTGGCCGGGTGCGACGGGCCGCGTGATCGCGATCCCGCCTCCCGACTCCGTGACGTATTCCGCCGGCACGACGGCGTCGAGATCCGCGGGGACCGGCGCGCCCGTCATGATGCGGACCGCGGCATCGTGCGGGACGGCGCCGGCGAACGGCACCCCGGGCATCGCCTGGCCGTGCACCGCGAAAGAGAGCGGGTTGTACTCGCTCGCGCCCGACGTCTGCGCCCCGCGCAGCGCATAGCCATCCATCGCAGCACGATCGAATCCCGGCACGTCGACCGGCGAAAAGACATCGGCGGCCAGGATCCGGCCCGCCGCGTCGTCGAGCGGCACTGTCTCGGCGCCCAGTCGAACGGCGTGCTGCCCGATCCATTCCACGACGGCGGGAACCTCGCTCCGCCGGCTGAAGCCGTGCATGCGCACATCGGACACGCGGGCCGGATCGTCTTGCATGGTCGGGTAGGCTAGCACGACGAAGCTACCCTCACGTCGCGGCGGCGTCGATTGCGACGTGCGACGGCGACATCGCCTGCCAGCGCGCGAGGTCGGCCGGCGCGTCGACGTCCCAGAGCGCCGGCAGCTCGCGCCAGCGCGCGTGCTGCGCGTCCAGTGCCGCACGGGTCGCCGCCATCGTGTCCGGCCGAGCTCCAGGGAATGCCGGAAAATGCGTCGACGGCGCGGCGGAGGCCGACCAGCACGTAGCCGCCATCCTCCGCCGGGCCGAACACCGCGTCGTGCTCGTCGAGCGCGGCGACGGCCCGCGCCAGATACGCGACGTCGAGCGCCGGGCAGTCGGTGCCGATCAGCAGCGCGCACGATCCGCTCGGCGAGCGCCGAATGCAAGCGCATGGCGCATCCTTGCCCCGAGGTCGTCACCCGTCTGCGCGCTTCAGCTCGACGCCGTAGCGGTCGCGCCATGCGGCGAAGGCCGGCGCGTCGTGTCCGGTGTGCACCAGAGCTCGACGCGGTCGACGACGCCCGCGGCGCGCGCGGCGACGGCCGTCGCGAGCGTGCGCTCGACGAGACGCAGCGTAGTGTGCCGCGGCCTCGTCGGCGCCGACCGCGGCGGCGAGGCGGGTCTTCACCTGCTCCGGGAACCGGGTCCTTGGCGAAGATCTGCAACGTCACTGGCGGCGCCGTCGGCACGCGTCGGCTCGGTAGCGGCGCGGCAAGGTGTGCGGGATCGGCGCCGCGCCAGTAGGCGAAGCGAATCCGCCACATCGCGAAGATCGTCCGCCACGGCCCGTCGCGCTCCCAGCGCCGGCCCGAGGTGACGACGCGCTGCGCGCAGGCACGCGGCGCGCCGGCCGCGCGTTTCAGCCGCCGCGACGAGCTCGATGTCCTCCATCAGCGGCTGGTCGGGATAGCCGCCCGCGGTGTCGAACACCTGCGCGGCGACGAAGATGCCCTGGTCGCCGGTGGCGATTCCGGTGAGCCGCGAGCGGGCATTCATCATCGCAGCGACCAGCTTCGAGCACGGGCGACGGCCCGGCGATCGTCACGTCGAAGCGTCCCCAGCGCCGTCCGGATGCGCGCCATGTCCGCGCGATGGCGGCGACGCCGCCGTCGGGCAGCCGCGAATCGGCATGCAGGAACAGCAGCACGTCCCCGGTCGCCACCGCCGCGCCGGCGTTCATCTGCGCGGCGCGGCCCGCGGTGCGCCCGAACGCGCGGTCGGCGAGCGGCGATGCCAGCGCGAGCGTCGCGTC
The DNA here is from genome assembly GCA_963724545.1 of uncultured beta proteobacterium. GTDB lineage: Bacteria > Pseudomonadota > Gammaproteobacteria > Burkholderiales > Casimicrobiaceae > CAIWHR01. Next base: position 36,925 of record CAVRVC010000006.1, on the reverse strand, counting down.
CGTGCTGCCGCCGTCGACGACGATCACCTCGTGGCCGGCCGCGCGCAACGGCTGCAGCGATGCGAGTGTCGCGACGATGCGGCGCGCTTCGTTCCGCGCGGGAACGATGATCGAGACGCGCACGACGGAGAGGGCAGTCGCGACCTAGGCCAGCGCGCCGCCGCAGCTCGATCCCTGTCCGGCCGTGCAGCCGTAACAGTGATCGGCACCGCGATCGGCGCGCCGTCGAGCCGGCTCGTCAGGAGGTCGGTCACGTGGCGCCGCGGCTTGCCGGCGACGGCGAGCGGGATGCCGAGCATCTGGTTGAAATCGCAGTCGTAGAGGTAGCCGCGGTAGTCGACCGAGACGAGCGTGCGGCACATCACGCCGTCGAGGTTGTCGGGATTGTGCGCGGCGTGCAGGAGCGCCATGTAGCTTGCGAACTTGCCCTGCGTGACGAGCGTCGAGCCGAAGCGGGAGATCGGCATGTTGGCGAGCGTGAGAAGGCGATTGAACACGATGCCGAAATGCGTGCCGAGCTCGCGCTTGTAATCGGCCTCGAGCCGGTCCTGCGCCGGCGGCAGGCTCGGACCCAGCGGGTTGTAGACGAGGTTGAGCGCGAGACCGGTGCCGTCGATGCCGTAGCCCAGCGCGTTCAGCTTGGCGAGCGCGAGGATCGACGACTCGAACACGTGATCGCCGCGCTGCCGGTCGACGTTGTCCTGGGTGTAGCAGGGCAGCGACGCCGTGACCTCGACGCCCTCGGACGCGAGGAAGACTGCGAGATCCTCGAACCCCGGCTCGTTCAGGACCGTCAGGTTGCAGCGGTCGATCACGCGAGCTCCGGCCGCGCGCGCCTCGCGGACGAGATGCCGGAAATGGGGATTGAGCTCCGGCGCGCCGCCGGTGACGTCGAGCGTGCCGATCCCGCACGCGGACAGGACGGCGAGAATGTCGTCGACCGTCTCGCGCGACATCATCTCCTTGCGGTCGGGGCTCGCGTTGACGTGGCAGTGGTGGCACGCCTGGTTGCAGCGGTAGCCGAGGTTGACCTGCAGCGTGTCGAGGGCGCGCCGCGCGAGCGGCGGAAAGTCGGTGGCCTTGAGCAGCGGCAGCGTGGCGTGCATCGGTGTTCGAAGTCGGCGAGCGGCGATAGTGCGATTGTAGCCGTCGGCACTCAGGCGTTGCCAGCGCGGGCCGACCGCCATTTCCTGACGAGCACGGGCGCGAGCGCGAGGAGGCCGAGCAGCCCCAGGGCGGCGATCGTCTCCCGCGAGACCAGCCCCGACAGCGAATCGATGCGCCCGAGCGTCTCGCCGAGGTTCACGTAGACGAAGGTCGCCGGAATGATGCCGATGAACGTGCCGGCGACGAACGTCGCGAGGCGGATGTCGGTGAACGCGGGCGCGAGGTTCACCATAAAGAAGGGGAACAGCGGCACGAGCCGCAGGAACAGCAGGTAGCTCATCGCGTTCTCGGTGAAGCCCGCGTTGATCTTTTCCCCAAGCGCGCCCATCCGTCTTCGGGCGGCGTCGGCAAAGAGGTAACGCGCTGCGAGAAACACCAGCGTGGCGCCGATCGTCGCGGCAAGGACGACGAGCAGGGTTCCCGCGACACGCCCGAAGAGAAAGCCCATCGTCAACGACAGGACGAGGGCGCCCGGCAGGCTCAGCGCGGTGGCAGCGACATAGGTCAGGAACGCGAGCACGAGCGCCGTGACGTAGTTCTCGTGCGTGAACGCGAGGAGCGCGTCCCGGTTCGCTTTCACCGCGTCGAGGCTGAGGTAACGCTGGCCTCCCAGTGCGAAAAAGGCCACGATCAACACTACGAAGACCACCCCCAGCGCGATTTTCACCGATGCATCCGCGGAAAGTCGGTCGAGATGGCGCCGTGGCGCGGCCCACGGGCTTCATACCCCAGGCGCCCGCGAGCCGCACCCCGGTGCCATCCCGCGCGAAGCCCGGCGGAGCTCACTCGCGCACCCCCTGCAGGCGGAAGAGGCGCCGGATCCACGTCTTCGCAGTCGGCGTGAGACCTTCCTTCAGGCGCTGGTCGGCCACGCGGCGGTTGATCTGCGCGAGCGTCGGATAGGCGTGGATGATCCCGGTGAGGTCCTTCGCGTTCATGCCCTTCGCGATTGCCATCACGTATTCGGCGATCAGCTCGCCGGCGTGCGGCCCGACGATCGCGGCGCCGAGGAGCTTGCCCTTCGGGCTGGTGACGATTTTCGCCATTCCGTCGGTTTCGCCTTCGGTGCGGGCGCGATCGATGTCGTCGAACGGAAAGCGATAGACGCGATGCGCGACGCCTCGCGCCTTCGCTTCGGATTCCGACAGGCCGACCCGCGCGAGCTCGGGGTCGGTGAACGTGCACCACGGCACGACCGCGGACGCCTTGGCCCAGCGCATCCGGAAGATCGCCTGGCGCAGCACGATGCCCGCATGGTGCTCGGCGAGATGCGTGAACTGGTGGCCGCCGGCCGCGTCGCCGATCGCGTAGACGTCCGGGTTGGTCGTGCGCAAGCCGGCGTTGGCCACGATGCGGCCGCGCTCGACCGCCACGCCGGCAGCCTCGAGGCCGAGAGCCTCGACGTTGGCGGCGCGGCCGAGCGCCAGCAGCAGATGCGATCCCGCGAGCTCCTCCGGCGCGCCATCGGCGCCGCGCAGCGCCATGCGCACGTCGCCTTTCCGGCCGGAGCACCCCGTGATCGTCGCGCCGAGTCGATGGCGCACACCCTCGGCCACGAGGGCTCGCGCGACGACGAGGGCGAGGTCGGAGTCCTCGCGCGGCAGGAACTGCGGCGCCATGTCGACGACGGTGACCTCGCTGCCGAGCCGGCGGAACGCCTGCGCCATTTCGCAGCCGATCGGCCCCGCGCCGGCGATCAGCAGGGATGGGACCGGCTCGCGCAGATCGAACAGCGTTTCGTTGGTGAGGTAGGGCGTCGCATCGAGGCCGGCAATCTTCGGCACGGCCGGTCGCGATCCGGTGGCGATGACGAAGGCCTTCGCGGTGAGGCGGCGGCCGTCGATCTCGAACGCGTCAGGGCCGACGAAGCGGCCGGCGCCGAAGATCACGTCGACGCCGAGACCGCGGAACCGCTCGGGGCTGTCGTTGGGCTCGATGCTCCTGATGACGCCGGCGACGCGCTCCATGACCCGCGCTAGATCGGGCTGCGGCGAGGCAGGGTCGAGCGCCCAGCGGTCGGCGTGCCGCATCTCGTGGGCGATGCGTGCCGACTTGAGCAGCGTCTTGGACGGCACGCAGCCGTACCACAGGCAATCGCCGCCGAGCTTGTGCTTCTCGACGAGCGCGACTTTCGCGCCCAGCGCCGCGCCGCCGGCGGCGACGACGAGCCCGCCCGCACCGCCGCCGATCACCGCCAGGTCGAATTCGGGCTTCGCCATCGTGTGTCGTCGTCCGCCATCGGCTAATCTTACACAGGGCGGGCCGCCGCGAGAGCCCGCTCTATATTGGAGAGGAGGGATTCGCCATGGCATCTGCGGCATCCATTGTCCTGGTTCACGGAGGCTTCGTGGACCGCTCTGGCTGGGAGGACGTCTACAAGATCCTGAAGAAGGTGGCCCCACTCATCGAAATGGCTGCCAAAGGCGTGAAGGTGGCGTCGTAGTCACGGTGCTGAAAGGTCTTGCCCGGATGCGATCCCACGCGATCTTGATGCTCGGGCTCGCGCTCGCTGGCTGCGGCGACGGCGGCGGAAGCGGCAGCGCGACGGCACCCGAGAACCGGATCGACGTTGCCGTTGCCGGGCTTCCCGTCGGCGTGAATGCTGCAATCACGATCACCGATCCGACCGGCAAGGCCGTCGGCACCCTGACCGCCGCCGGCCAAGTGTTCGTAACGGGCCCCGGTATCTTCAGCGTGCGGGCCGACCCGGTGATTGCCGGTACCGACACGTATTTGGCCGCCGTCGTCCCGAGCTCGATTTCCGTGCCCTCTTCGCCAAGTGTCACCACGGTGAATGTGACCTACGCGCTCGCCCCGTCCTTGAAGCTCGGATTCGCGGTCGTGGCATCGGGGCTCCGCTCCCCTACTTTCCTGGCGTCGCCACCGGGTGGGACGGACCTCTATGTCGTCGAGCAGCCTGGGCGCATACGGAAACTGGTCAATGGCATGCCACAACCGCCGGTGCTCGACATTTCAGCTCGTGTGAGCTCCGGCGGCGAGCGCGGCATGCTGTCGCTGGCATTCGACCCGCAATTCGCCACCAACGGCAATGTATTCGCCTACTTCACGGATCCCAATGGCGACATTGCCATCGAACGCTTCACGTTTCCTGTGACCGGCGGCGCTCAGCCCCCCTTGGGTTCCGAGTCGACGGCGGTCCGCGTCCTCACCATTTCCCATCGCACGTTTGCAAATCACAACGGAGGGCAATTGCAATTCGGCAGCGATGGCATGCTGTACGTCGGAACAGGGGACGGCGGTGGCGGCGGCGATCCCCTCGGAAGTGGACAAAACCTCGATACGCTTCTGGGCAAAATCCTGCGCATCGACGTGAGCTCGTTGCCCTACAAAGTACCCGCCGACAACCCATTTTCCGGCCAGGCTGGCAAGCGCGCGGAAATCTGGGCCTACGGTCTCCGCAACCCGTGGCGCTTCTCGTTCGACAACGCAACCCGGAGTCTCTACATTGCGGATGTCGGCCAGGACAACCAGGAAGAGGTGAACGTTGTCGCTGCCGGGGCGACTGGCCTCAACTATGGGTGGAATATCTGGGAAGGCACCGCTTGCTACCCGTCGGGCACCGCGTGCAATCCCGCGGGCATCACGATGCCGCTCATCGACTACGACCATGGCGATGGTTGCTCCATCACGGGCGGATACGTGTATCGGGGTTCGGCGCTTCCGGAGATTGCCGGGCGTTACTTCTACTCCGACTTCTGCGGTGGCTGGCTGCGCAGCTTTTTCGTCGCAAACGGGGCCGCAATCGAGCGGCTCGACTGGGGTGCCGCGCCCGTTGGCAACATCCAATCGTTTGGCGTCGATTCAAACAACGAGCTTTATGTACTGACGTCTGCCGGTGGTGTTTACAGACTTGTGCGCCAATAGCGCAACACATAAGCAGCGAAGCGGGGCCAATGATGCGGAGGATGCGTGCGATCACCCTGCATGCCGCGCGCGGCGGCTCGTCGCGGTGCGATTCGAATCGAAGGAAGGGATCAGCGGCTAAGGTTCGCAGCCCGGGGCCGTCGCGCCCTTGACGCACTTCGCGACCTTCCCGACCTCCGCGTCGCGTTTGGAGGCACCTGCCGCGGTCATCGCGCGCCGCTCGTCCGCGCGGATCTTCATGCGCGATCGCGCGAGGTATTCCGCGGTGGGATTGCCGTTCGGTTCAATCTGCCTCACTTCGTCACCGTTGAGGCACGGCTTGTCCGAGTAGATCGTTCGGCCGAGGTCGAGGCAGCGGTACATCGTTTGTGCGGATGCGGGTGCCGCGATCGCGAGCGCCGCAATGACTATTCCGAATGTGTGTTTCATGTTGTTGCGGGTCCCGGGTGGGCATTGACCATAGGCCAGAGGCACTTTCCATGCCACGGACCCGGTTGACCTAAGCGCCCTCGCTTCCGAAGCCTGCTGCTTGCACCGTACCCTGCCGGATTTCCCACGCCTCTCGGCGCCTGCTCCGCGGTCGCCACGCGCAAGGTGCCACGCCGTTCCGTTCTATCGGCGGCCCCAAAAAAAGATGCGGCCCGCAGGCCGCATCGTGTTTGCCTCCCGAGCGCGAGCCGGGATTATCGACGCCGTCGCACGACGCCGAGGCCGGCCGCCGCCAAGCCCAGCAGCGCCAGCGTGCCGGGTTCGGGAACCGACGTCGAGCCGGTCTGCGCCAGGATGAGGTCGTTGACCGTTGGCCACGTAAAACCAGCAGCAGACGACGTGTTGTCGGCGGTCACGACCAGCGACACCATCGACGCGTCGGAAACGAAACCCAGGAACGAAGTGGGGGTGGTGCTGGACAGCATCTGGCTCACGAAGCCGGAGGAGTCGGTCGCGACGACCGTGACATTGCGACCCGACTGAGCTGCGCCGTTGATATCCGAGTTGAAGAAGAAACCGCCGATCGCGCTGACGCCACCGGTGAAGTCGTCGAACGTGATCGGATTTGTCGCGGTGTTAGTCGACAACCATACATCCAAGCTGCTCCCTGCAGGAAAGAAATTGTTAGGGGCTGCCGCATCGTACGTGTAACTCCCCACCGCGCGATTGTTCAAGGGACTCGGCACCGATGAATTGAAAGGCAAATCGTCGAAGGTGTCGGTCGCCGCGCTGCTCACCGCTGCCAGGAAGCTGGCCTGCGTCGTATAGACCATCAGTGACGCTTGGGCAGCCCAAGACGCCGCGAGTCCGATCAGCGTCGCCGCCGCAAATCTTGCCATTTTGTTGGGCATGTTGTCTGACTCCAGGTTAGCCGGACCAGGGGTTGCGTGCCGGAGAACTTCTCGGATGCGACGGCTCTCGGGCATCTTCAAACGTTAAAGCAAGGCTCGGGCCCGCGAATACCAATCCATATTTTTCAAATAGTTAGCAGCGCCGCACGGCGTGCCACGCTTCCGTCTGTAAGAAATCCCGACGCCAACGAAGGTCTATCGCCGGGATTGATGGACCCGCATCCAGTACGGCGGTCGTGGTCGCATTCGCGTCCGCCGCGGCGGCTACGGTGGATACGACGAGCAGCCGGAACCGCTGGCCACGACGAAAGCCCTCACGTGCTCGACTTTCGTCGTGCCCGTGGTGCAGAACGAGTACACGCTGCTGTTCGGTACATTGGTTGTCGGGCCGAACATCACCCACGTGAATCCGACGGTCGCGCCGTAGACGTGCGATATCGTGTCCGGATCGGTCCGCGAAGCGGCACCGGTACTCCAGGTCCCTACCTGGGTACGCGGGTCGACGAGATCGCTGGGTCCAAGCTTGTAGTCCCAAAGTTGGCTGCCGGCGAGGTGTTCCTCCTGCCAGCGATCGCTGGCGCTTCCGGGATACCCCGCAGCCGGCCGGCCGCAGACCGTATTGGCGGTCACCAGCGCGTTGATCTGTGCGATGGTCAGAGGCGTACCCGTGCACTGCGCGAGAGCAGGAAAAGACGCGGCGCTCATCACCGCGGCAAGCAGCACAACGTGGAACCACTTCATGTCAGAGTCCGGTCTCGGTTGATCTTGGCGTAGCGGAAGTCCGCATACGAGCCAAAGTGTAACCCTACGCCCCATTGTCGCTTGGTTACGGCGAACGAGCACGCGCAAACTGCCGCGGCGACCGGGGTTCGATGCCTACGCACGCCCATGGCGCGCGGCAACTGTCAACGCTTTCGACTGACGCCGCAATGCCAAGCAAGAATCATGGCAGAAAACATTCTTCGTTTTGTAATCAAAAGCATTCGCAAGCCTTCGCAACGCCGTCGAACAGTTGTTGTAAACTTTTTCGACATGATTCCGGACGTGAAGACCACCGCGCCGAGGCGCGCCTTGCTCCCAGCGCCCCGGGCGGTGCGCTCGCAGGTCTTGCTCCACACCCGGAGAAACACGCGCAGAGCAGCCCCTGGATATCGGCATCGAGGTGCAGGAAGTGGCGCAGGCGCTTGGGCGCGGCCAAAACCCACTGGCGCACCGGCGGCAGCGGCAAGACATGATCGGTGAGATGGGCCCGCCGTGAGCGTCGTCAAGCGTTCGACGCTTCAGTGGAAGTCGCGGGAGCGGGTCGCGAGGTTGCCGAGCATGGGGGAGAGGTCGGCAAGCCGTCCCGCGAGCACGTGCACGACCTGGCCCTCGCGCTCCACCTTGCCGAAGACGGCGAGCAGCTTCGCCCCCAGCAGCTCGCGGCGCTGCCGGTCGCCGAGATCGCGCCAGACGATCACGTTCGTGGCGCCGGTTTCGTCCTCGAGCGTGACGAACACCACGCCGCTCGCGGTGTCGGGCCGCTGCCGCCCGATGACGATGCCCGCCGTGCGGACGATGCGGCCGTGCGGCGTCTGCGCGATCTCGGCCGCCGTCGCGAGCCGCCGCTGCTCGAGCTTGCCGCGCAAGAGCGACAGCGGATGCCGACGCAGCGTGAGCGAAAGGGCACGGTAGTCGGCGACGATGTCCTGGCCTTCGGTCGGCGGCGGCAGGCCGGGATCGTCCTCCGCGAACATCGGCGCCGAACCGGTTGATGAGGCCGCAAGCGTGGGGGCACACCATAACGGCGGCAGTCGTTCGACGCCGGCCACGTCCCACGCCGCGTGGTGGCGATGGCCGGCGAGCGCCGCGAGGGCGTCGGCTTCGGCGAGGCGGGCGAGATCGCGGCGGTCGAGCCCCGCGCGGTGCGCGAGATCGGCCACACTCGCGAACGGCGCCGCCCGGCGCGCGTCCACGATCCGTTGCGCGCCGGCTTCCGAAAGTCCGGCAACGATGCGAAAGCCGAGCCGCAGCGCCGGAGCCTCCGTCCGCGGCTCCGCGGGCTCCAGCGTGCAGTCCCAGTCGCTGACCGTCACGTCGACGGGCCGCACGTCGACGCCGTGCCGGCGGGCGTCCTGCACGAGCTGCGACGGCGCGTAGAAGCCCATCGGCAGCGAGTTGAGCAGTGCGCCGGTGAACGCCGCGGGCTCGTAGCGCTTCATCCACGCGGAGACGTAGACGATGAGCGCGAACGAGGCCGAATGCGATTCCGGAAAGCCGTATTCGCCGAAACCCAGGATCTGCTGGTAGATCTGGCGCGCGAAGCCTTCGGCGTAGCCGCGCGCCGCCATGCCGTCGACTAAACGCTGCTCGAAGTGCTCGAGGCCGCCCTTGCGCCGCCACGCCGCCATCGAGCGGCGCAGGTGATCGGCCTCGCCCGGCGTGAAGCCGGCTGCGACGACCGCGAGCTGCATCACCTGCTCCTGGAAGATCGGCACGCCGAGCGTGCGCTCGAGCACGCTCCGCACCGCGTCGCTCGGATACGTGACGGGCTCGATGCCCTGCCGCCGCCGCAGGTACGGATGCACCATCCCACCCTGGATCGGGCCGGGGCGCACGATGGCGACCTCGATCACGAGGTCGTAGAAGCACGCCGGTTTGAGCCGCGGCAGCATCGACTGCTGCGCGCGCGACTCGATCTGGAACACGCCGATGGTGTCGGCGCGCTGACACATCGCGTAGACCTCGGGGTCCTCCGGGGGGATGTCCTGCACCGTCAGCGCGCGTCCCCGGAACCGCGACACGAGGTCGAGGCAGCGCCTTATCGCCGAGAGCATGCCGAGTGCCAGGCAGTCGACCTTGAGGAGGCCCAGCGCGTCGAGGTCGTCCTTGTCCCACTGGAGGACGGTGCGGTCGGCCATGGCGGCGTTCTCGACCGGCACCAGCCGCTCGACCAGGTCGCGCGCGATCACGAATCCGCCGACGTGCTGCGACAGGTGGCGCGGAAAGCCCATCAGCTCACCCGTCAGCGCGACGAGCCGGACGAGCACCGGGTTGTCGGGCTCGAAGCCCGCTTCGCGGATGCGCTCCGTCGTGACCTCGCGGCCGTCCCACCACGCGAACACGCTGGCGAGCCGGTCCACCTGCGCGAGGTCGAGCCCCAGCGCGCGGCCGACGTCGCGCACGGCGCTCTTCGGCCGGTAGGTGATGAGCGTCGCGGCGAGCGCCGCGCGGTCGCGGCCGTACTTCGCGTAGACGTACTGCATCACCTCCTCGCGCCGCTGGTGCTCGAAGTCCACGTCGATGTCGGGCGGCTCGTTCCTCTCCTTCGAGATGAACCGCTCGAACAGCATGCTCATCCGCGCCGGATCGACCTCGGTGATGCCGAGCGCGTAGCAGACGGCCGAGTTGGCCGCCGAGCCGCGGCCCTGGCAGAGGATGCCGCGCGAGCGCGCGAACGCGACGATGTCGTGCACGGTGAGGAAGTACGGCTCGTAGCGAAGCTCCGCGATCAGCGCGAGCTCGTGCCCGATCAGATCGCGCACGTCCGGCGGGCAGCCCGACTCGCCGTAGCGCCTCGCCAGTCCCTCGTCGGTGAGCTGCCGCAGGTGTGAGGCGGGCGTGCGTCCCGGGGGCACGATCTCCTCCGGGTATTCGTAGCGCAACTCGTCGAGCGAAAAGGTGCAGCGCTGCGCGATCGCCACCGTCTCGGCGAGGAGCTCCTCCGGATAGATCGACGCCAACCGCGCGCGCGAGCGCAGGTGCCGCTCGCCGTTCGGGTGGAGCGCGTAGCCGCACTCGGCGATCGGCTTCCTCAGCCGGATCGCCGTGAGCGTGTCGTGCAGCGAGCGCCGGGCGCGCGCGTGCATGTGGACGTCGCCGGCGGCCGCCTGCGGCAGGCCGGTCGCGCGGGCGAGCGCGGTCGAGCGCGCGAGCCGGGCAGGGTCGCCCGAGCGGGCGAAGAGTTCGACGGCGATCCACGCGCGGCCGGGAAAAACCGAGGCCGCCCAGCGCGCGGCGGCCAGCGCATCGTCGTGGCCCGCATCCGCGGGCCGCGCGGGATCCGGCGGCACCCAGAGCGCGAGGAGGCCGGCCGCGAACGCCGCGACATCGTCGCGCGCGAGCGCGTAGCTGCCCTTCCGTGCGCTGCGCCGGCCGCGTGTGATGAGCTGCGACAGGTTGCCGTAGCTCGCGCGATCGGTGGCGAAGAGCACGAGCTTCACGCCGTCGGCGAGCGTCACCTCGCTGCCGATGACGAGCGGCAGCCCGGCGTTCTTCGCGGCGACGTGCGCGCGCACCACCCCCGAGAACGAGCATTCGTCGGTGAGGGCGAGCGCGGCGTAGCCCAGCGTCTTCGCGCGCTCGACCAACTCCTCCGGATGCGACGCGCCGCGCAGGAAGGAAAAATTCGACAGGCAGTGGAGCTCGGCGTAGGCGGGGAGCATGCGGCGGGGCGCGGGGAGGGGATACCGCATAAATATACGGTATTCGGCCTCCCGGCGCGAGGCCCCCCGGAACGAGCGCGAGTGGAAGGGCGCTCGTCAGGTCATGCGGAGGTCAGGGAAAGGCGGGCACCGTCGGGTCGACGCCACCCCATTTCGCCTCGGGATGCTTCTGCTCCAGCAGCGCGTGAATTTCGTCCACGCGGCCGAAGGGCACGTCGACGATCAGCAGCACGCCACCGCGCTCGATGTCGTCGGCGAAGCGCTTCAGCCGCGAGTTCGGGACCGAGACGCCGACGAGGCTCGCCGCCCAGAGACCGAACAGGAGGCCGAACCCGATGAGCAGCAGCACGCCGGCCGTGTCGACGCGCCAGTGCTCCATCGGCATGAACGACAAGCCGACGGCGACGAGCCCGCCGAGGATGCCGCCGATCACGCCTCCCAGGAGCGCGCCATGGCGCACGTCGGATTTCTGCAGCACCGACGCCTCGTGCAGCGGGCCGAGATCGGTGCCGCGCCGTGCCAGGAAATGCATGTGGCGATCTTCGATGCGCGCGAGCAGAAGGTCGTTCGCGCATCGCGTTGCGCTGCCGATATCGGGCAGCATCCAGTAGAGCCTGCGTCGCATAGGGCCTCCTTGTGGGGTACGACGAGACGCTTCGATTCTACGCCGGGCGCTGCCATTGGGAAGGAGGCAACGTCCATACCCTTTGGCGGCCGATGTCAAAGCTTGACGCCGGTTCGGCCCTGCCGCGACACTTGGGACCGACCTTCCGCGCTTTCCGCTCATGCCGACCCTCGCTTTCGACCGTTTCTACCGCTACGCCGAGCTCTCGTCGATCCTGAAGGCGTTCGCCGCCGAGCATCCCGGGCTCGTATCGATCGAGTCGATCGGCAAGAGCCACGAAGGACGCGACATCTGGGTGCTGACGGTGACGAGCGCAGCGTCCGGTCCTGCGGCCGAGAAGCCGGCTTTCTGGGTCGACGGCAACATCCACGCGACCGAGGTCGCGGCGTCGGCCGCGGCACTGTACTTCCTGCATACGCTCGTCACCCAGTACGGGAAGGATCCCGACGTGACCCGCGCGCTCGATACGCGCGTGTTCTACGTCTGCCCGCGCTTCAATCCGGACGGCGCCGAATGGGCGCTCGCCGACAAGCCGAAGTGGGTGCGCTCCAGCACGCGACCCTATCCGTGGGACGAGGACGAGATCGAAGGCCTCACCGTCGAGGACATCGACGGCGACGGACGCATCCTCCAGATGCGGCTGTCGGACGCGAACGGACTCTGGAAAGACCACCCCGAGCAGCCCGGCCTGATGATCCGACGCGACCCGATCGAGACCGGCGGGTGCTATTTCCGCATCCTTCCCGAGGGCACGGTCGAGGCGTGGGACGGCTTCACGCTACGCGTGAAGAAGAACAAGCAAGGACTTGATCTAAACAGGAATTTTCCCGCCAACTGGCGCCAGGAGTTCGAGCAACTCGGCGCCGGGCCGTATCCGACCTCGGAGCCGGAAGTCCGCGCGGTGGTGTCGTTTCTCGTCAACCACACGAACATCACCGGAGGCGTGGCCTTCCACACGTGGGCAGGCGTGCTCCTGCGCCCGTTCGACCATCTCGCCGACAGCGAGATGAACGCGGAGGACCTCTGGCACTACCGCCGCACCGGCGACAAGGGCACCGAGCTCACCGGGTATCCCGCCATCTCGGTCTACGAGGAGTTTCGCTACCATCCGAAGCAGGTCATCGGCGGCGTGTTCGACTGGGTCTATGATCACCTCGGCATGTTCAGCTGGGTCGTCGAGATCTGGAGCCCAATGCGGGAAGCGGGCATCACGAACTACAAGTACATCGACTGGTTCCGCGATCATCCGATCGCGGACGACCTCAAGCTGTACCGCTGGAACGTCGACGCGCTGGGCGGCATGGCGCACATTCCCTGGAAGCCGTTCGACCATCCGCAACTCGGCCGCGTCGAGATCGGCGGCTGGAACCGGTTCCATGCGTTCGGCAATCCGCCGCCGGCGTATCTCGAACGCGAGATCGCGCGCTTTCCGAAATGGCTTCTGTGGCAGGCGCTGACGTCGCCCAGGCTCGAGCTCGTCGCCGCGGAGGCCGACGCGCTGGGTGACGGCCACTGGCGCGTGCGCCTCGTCGTGCAGAATACCGGGTGGCTGCCGAGCTACGTGTCCAAGCGCGCGCTGGAGCGCAAGGTCGTCCGTGGCGTCATCGCGGAGATCGCGCTGCCGGCAGGGGCCAAGCTCCTGCACGGCAAGCGCCGGGAAGAGCTCGGCCAGCTCGAAGGCAAGGCGTACAAGCACACGGGCGTGTCGTTCTGGCCCGATCACAACGTGACCGACGATCGGGCCAAGATCGAATGGATCGTGCAGGGCACGAAGGGCGACGAGATAAGCGTTCTCGCGCGGCATGACCGCGCGGGAACGGTTCGCGCCGCCGTGACCCTCGGCTGAGACGAGGGGAGGGCGGGAGTGGCGGGGATCGGCGCCGGACACTGACGGACGGTGGGAGGAGGAACGCGATGGATTTCACACCCAGGGCGGCGACGGCCCTCTTTGCCGCAGCCGCGGTGCTCATCGCGGCGAGCTGCGCGAGCCCGCCGCCCCCGAAGCCTTCGCTCGACCGCATCGAGCACATCGTCGTCATCTACGCCGAGAATCGCAGCTTCGACCACCTGTACGGCCTGTTTCCCGGCGCCAACGGGATCGCCAACGCGACGGCGGAGCAATACACGCAGGTCGACCGCGACGGCAGGCCGCTGCCGCATCTGCCGCCGGTGTGGAAGGGCAAGAGCCCCGATCCGGCGTACCCGTCGGGTCTGCCGAACAGGCCGTTCCGGCTCGACGCGCCGCCGGTCAACATGCCGCTCACCGTGCCCACGCGCGACACGATCCACAAGTTCTATCCGCAGCAGGAACAGATCAACGGCGGCCGCAACGATCGCTTCGTCGAGGTGTCCGACTCCGGTGCGCTCCCGATGGGCTACTACGACGGCTCGTCGCTGCCCGATGTGGAAGCTCGCGCAGGAATACGTGCTGGCGGACAACTTCTTCATGGCGGCGTTCGGCGATTCCTTCCTGAACCACTTCTGGCTCGTCTGCGCCTGCATGCCGGTCGATCCCGAACGCGCCCGCGAACCTGCGAGCGAAGCTCGACCAGCCGCGGCCGGCTCGAGCGCACGGCCGATTCGCCGCGGTCCGCGCTCGTCGGACCGACGGTGTTCACGCCGGGAGAGTTCACGCCGGACGGCTATGCGCTCACCACCAACCAGCCGCCGTGGCAGCCGAGCCGCATCCCGCCGGCCAGGAACGGCGACCCGCGCGCCGTCGACCCGACGAAGCACTTCCTGCCGCCGCAGACGATGAAGACCATCGGCGACACGCTGTCGGCGAAGGGGATTTCGTGGGCGTGGTACTCGGGCGCGTGGGACGCAGCCGTGAAGGACGGCATGCAGCCACCCGAGGCGAAGCGCATGGTGATCAACAACAACGAAAAGGGCTCGCCATATTTCGTCACGCACCACCAGCCGTTCAACTACTTCGCGCGCTTCGCACCGGGCATCGCCCGATCGCGCGAAGCACCTCAAGGATTACAACGACCTCATCGCCGGCATCGACCGCGGCGAGTTGCCGCAGGTCGCGTTCTACAAGCCGCAGGGCACGCTCAACGAGCATCCGAGCAACACCGACGTCATGTCGGGCGACGTCCACGCGGCGGAGCTCGTCGCGCGGATCAAGGCGAGCCCGCTCTGGGCGTCGACGGTGATCATCTTCACCTACGACGAGAACGGCGGATTCTGGGATCACGTGCCGCCGCCGAAGGGCGACCGCTGGGGGCCTGGCTCGCGCATACCGGCGATCATCATCTCGCCCTACGCCAAGCGAGGCTACGTCGACCACACGTCCTACGATACGACGTCGATCATCAAATTCATCACGCGCCGCTTCGGGCTCGAGCCGCTGCCCGGCGCGCGCGCGGGGGCGGGCGACCTCACCAACGCGTTCGACCTCGCGCCGTAAGGATCGGCGCGGCGGCGCGACCAACCGGATCACCCGAGCGGAGGAGGACATGCCGCACGCCAACGCCGACGGTTCGCCGCCGTCGGACTATCTGTACTACCGGCACTCGCTTGCCGTTGCGCCTCATGCACTGGACGAACGTCGTCGCGCTGACGATCCTGCTGATGAGCGGGCTGCAGATCTTCAACGCGCATCCGCGTCTCTACTGGGCCGGCAAGTCGTCGTACACCGGCAGCCCCCCGATCCTCGAGATCGGCGTGAAGCAATGCGACGAGACCGGCGCCATGGGCACGACCCGCATCTTCGGCCGCGAGTTCGACACGACCGGCGTCCTCGGCGTGTCGAAGACGGCCGACGGCCAGCTGGCCGCGCGCGGTTTTCCCTGGTGGATGACGATCCCGGACAATCCGTGGCTGTCGATGGCGCGGGCGTGGCACTTCTTCTTCGCCTGGGTGCTGCTGATCAACGGCCTCGCGTACGTCACGTACTCGGCGGCGAGCCGGCATCTCGCGCGCGACCTCGCGCCGGACCGCGGCGAGCTGGCGCTCGATCGGCCAGTCGATTCTCGACCACCTGCGCTTCCGGCATCCGACCGGCGAGGCGGCGAAGCGCTACAACGTGCTGCAGAAGCTCGCGTATCTCGTGGTGATCTTCGTGCTGCTGCCGCTCATCATCCTGATGGGCATCGCGATGAGCCCGTGGATGAATTCGGTGCTGCCCGGCTGGGTCGATCTCTTCGGCGGACGGCAGGCGGCGCGCACGCTGCACTTCGTCGCCGCGTGGCTGCTCGTCGCGTTCGTGGCGATCCACGTGTTCGAGGTGATCGTCTCCGGGCTCTGGAATCATCTGCGCTCGATGATCACCGGCCGCTATCGCATTCGTGCGGAGGAACGTCATGAATCCAACGCGTGACGCACGGCGCCGGTTCCTCGCGCGCACGCTCGGGGCCGCCGGAACGCTCTTCCTCGGCGGCTGCGAGCGTCTGTCCCAGACCGAGTGGTTCCCGAAGGTGCTGGGCGCCGGCGAGGCCGCGAGCTCCGCGGTGGCGCATGCGGTCACCTCGCAGCGAAGTCGATGGCGCAGGAATTCGCGCGACGCCGATCGCTCGCCGACCTTCCGCAGCAACGGAACGGCGGAGCCGGACTCCGACGCCTACCGGGCGCTCATGGCCAACGCGTTCGCCGACTACCGGCTCGTCGTCGACGGCCTCGTCGACGCGGCCGGCGAGCCTCTCGCTCGCCGAGCTGCGCGCGCTGCCGAGCCGCACGCAGATCACGCGGCACGACTGCGTCGAAGGCTGGAGCGCGATCGCGAAGTGGAAGGGCGCGCGGCTCGTCCGCGTTGCTCGAGTCCGTCCGGCCGAAGCCGGAAGCGCGGTTCGTCGTGTTCTACTGCGCCGACCCGATGGCAGAGGACGGCACCGACCTCTACTACGAGAGCATCGATCTCGAGGACGCGTTCCATCCGCAGACGATCCTCGCCTACGAAATGAACGACGCCGCGCTGCCGGTCGCCAACGGCGCGCCGATCCGCCTGCGCGTCGAGCGCCAGCTCGGCTACAAGCACGCGAAGTACGTGATGCGCATCGAGCTCGTGCAGAGCTTCGCCGCGCATCGCTGGCGGCAAGGGTGGCTACTGGGAAGACCAGGGCTACCAGTGGTTCGCCGGCATCTAGCCTAGCGCTCCAGCCTGCAACGTCGTCACATCTGCTGCGCGACGAGCTTGTGGCGAAAGGCGTAGACGACGAGCCCAAGCCTGTCGGGGACGCCGAGCTTGCCGAATATGGAGGTCAGGTGATGGCGCACCGTGTTGTCGCTGATCGTCATGCGCGCGGCGATCGCCTTGTTGTTGGAGCCGAGAGCCACCAGCGCGATCACCTGCCTCTCGCGCGCCGTCAGTGAAGCGATCCTGGCACGCTCGGGGTTTCCTTCGCTGCCGGGCGGGCGGTTCGGCGCGTCGGATACGAACTCCGGAGCGGTCGTGCGATCGACGCACTCCTCGCCCTGATGCACTCGACGGATCGCCGTCAGCAGATAGTCGGCCGAGCTGTCCTTCGAGACCAGGCCACGGGCACCGGCAAGCACCATCCGCCGACTCAGTTCGGCATCGCAGCTGTTGGCGAGGATCAGCACCTTCGCCGTCGGCATGCCGTTACGAAGGTGGTGCAGCGTTGGCAGGGCCGTCGCGGGCACTTCGTCGATATCCAGCAGGACGATGTCCGGCGCGACTCCGTCGACGTTCTGCAGCCCGACGGCCGGACTCGCTGCATGGGCGGCGACCTCGAGCCCATGCGATTTCTCGATGAGCGCGCAAAGTCCCGTGCGGAACAGTGTCGAGCCGCCGATCAGCAGCACGCGAATCTGTGCGCTTCGCAGACCCGTGCGGCCGGGGGTTTCGGGCGTCTTGGCTTCGGCGACGTTCATGGCCAGTGCCGGCGATGACGTGTCATGCCCTTTCCGGGGCATTTCGATTTCTTGTTGGACGGGAACAGTCTAGCCATTCCCCGACGGGTCTTTGCGGGTCAAAGAAACGTGTCGTTGACGTGCATCAATTTTCCGGGCTTGCCCGTCGGCCGCCGCTCACGGGCTCACGCGAATACGCCGTGCAGAAACCATTCGCCGTCGTCGATGCCGTAGCGGTGATCGCGATAGATCCACACCCTCTCGCCGCGCGGGTTTTCGGCGATGAAGTAATCGCGGCGCACGTCGGCGCCGTCCCACCACCCCGACTCGATCCGCTCCGGGCCGTCGCGCAGCACCCAGGGTTGCGCTTCGAGTCGATCCCCGAGCGGCTCCGGCTCGGCGAGCAGCCAGACGGGCCGGGGGGCGACACCGGCGGTGTCGGAAGCGAAGGCCTCCGGCGCCTTCTTCCGCCTGCCGCGCGGCGATCGGCTTCCGCTCCCGTTCTCGAATTCGACCTTCCTTTCGCGCCACGCGCGCTCGGGCCGATGCTCGGCGTGCGGCGTGACGAGCGTCACCGCGGTATCGCCGAGCCGCGCGCGCAGGCGATCGATGAGCGGCACGGTCGTGGCGGCGTCGTCGCCGGGGAGCAATCCGAGGTTGCGGCCGGAGAGCGGAGCGGTCGCCGCGGTCGCGAGCGTGATCGCTTCGACCGGCGCCGGCAGCACGACGCGCGCCAGCCGCTCGCGCAGCACGCCGATGAGATGCGCGGGCTCGCGCGCCGGCGCCGCGAGCGCGAAGCTGGCCGTCGTGGCGGCCACGCCGGTGGCGATGCCGACGTAACGCTCGTGCGCGAGGGTGAGCGACATCTCGGCGACGCCGAGTCCGCGGCCTGCGAGCCATCCCGCGAGCTCGAGGACGAGCCGGTTCACCGCGAACGCGAGCGCATCGACGTCGGCGACCGGCGCCGGCAGGTCGAGCTTTCCCGCGTAGCGCGGCGGGGGCACGAACGTCGGCCGCAGCTCGGGAGCGAGACCGCGCACGCGATCGAGGAGGGCGACGAAATCCTCGCCCGCACGCCGCGCCAGTGCGGCGCGCGGCAGCGCGAACGCCTGGCCGAAGGTCTCGATGCCGGCGGCTTCGAGCATGGCGATGGCGGCAGGATCGGCTTCGGCGAGGGAGAGCGGCAGCGGGCCGAGCGTGTCGAGCCACGCTCGGGGGGAAGCGGGAGGAGACACCCTCGGTTCCGTTGCCGCCCGGGCGAACAACAGGGCGGCGGCGGACGTCGGCGCGAATGCCAGCCGCGCGTCGTAGCCCAGGTCGCGCGCGCCGTGCGAAAGCCGCGCCGTCAGGGCCGACAACCCTCCGAAGAGCCGCAGGCTGCCGCCGATCTCGACGAGCACCGCGTCGGGCGGCGCGAGGGCGACGACCGGCGTGAACTGTGTCGCCCACGCCGCCACGGTTTCGAGCGCGGCGGACTCGGCCTCCGGGGAGCGCTCGCGCAACACGAGGTCGGGCGAGAACACGAACGACGCCGAGACGAGCTGCCCGGAGCGCACTCCGGCATCGCACGCGGCAGCGTTCGCGCCGACGATGCGCGGCGTGCGTCCGCCGGTGGTCACCGCGAACGGCTTCGCGGCGTCAGCGGGCGAGTGCCCCCGCGCGAAGACGTCGAGCGGCAGCGAAGGCAGGAAGACGCAGGCCCAGAGCATGGCGAAGCGCGGGAGGGAATCCGCTCATCGGGCGGAAGGCTCACCCCGGGGCTCGCCCCAGATGGCCGCTTCCGAAAGCCCGAGCTGGGCGAGCTCGGCCGCACGCAGGTGCGCCTCGTTCGCGCAGAAGAATTCGTCGAGCTGCGGCGGCTTGACCGGCGTACCGGCGAGCATCGCGTGCGCCTGGCCGCGATGATGGATCTGGTGCTGGAACAGATGCGCGAGGAGGCGCGTCGCGGTCTCGCTCATGATGCCCGCGCGCCGCATCACCGGCACCGGGGCCGCGAGCGCGTCGTCGGTCAGCGTGGCGCACGCGGCGACGAGTCGGAGATCGACGGCCCGTTGCGCCGGGGCCAGCTCCGCGCACGTCGCGCAGGGCTCTTCCGGATCGAAGAAGCGGTCGACGTCGCGGTTCGGCGGCTCGCCGCGGAGTGCCCGTTCCAATGCGTCGACGTAATACCAGTCGACGGTGAGGTTGTGGTTGAGCGTCGCCTTGAGCGTGGGGAAGAAGCTCGTCCGCCGTGCGACGAAATCGTCCTGCGAGAGCCGGCCGCACGCAGCGAGCAGGCGATGGTTCGCCCACGCGTTGTTGCAGGCCATCGTGAAGAAGTGATGGGCGAGCGGTGAGCGAGGCATGGTCAGCTCCTAAGCGGCTACGTCGACGATGGCCGGCTGCGCGAGATCGCCGCCGCGGCGCTTCAGCACGCGCACCGCGAGCCGGCCTTCGCGCGGCGCGAGCGAGAGTCGCAGCGATGCGGTGACGGCGATCGCACGCTGGCCGGGACGCCGCCAGAGCACGCCCCACGTGCGGCCTTCGCGCGCGGCGACGGCGAGCCTGCGCATCGGGCGCTCGTCGTGGGCGCCGAGCCATGCGAACGCGGCGCCGCACTCGGGCGCGCGCAGCGCCTGCTCGTAGGCCCATAGCTGATCGGCCGAGCTCCTGCAGCGGACGATGAGAAGCCGCCCGAGGTCGAGTCCCGCCGCGATCAGCGCCGGCGCGTACGGCACGTGCGGCGGCGCGATCCAGGCGACGTCGCGGCCCTGCGCCTGCAGCCGCGCGAGCGCCGGCAGCACGAGGCGGATCTCGCCGATGCCTTCGCGCTCGAGCACGATCTCGGTCAGCGCGCCGCCCGGCCAGCCGCGGCCGGGCAGCATGGCGTCGAGCGCGGGAAAGCCCGACGGCAGCGCGGCGGGCTCGGGCGCGCAATCGCCGCCGCGCCAGATGGCGGGGTTCGACAGCACGGCGGCGAGGGCGGGATTCATGCGGGTGAGGCTGTGGGTCAGGTGCTCACTGGACTACCTTCGCGCTCTGCGCTCCGGTATTCGCGTCGGGCGGCCCTTCGCGCTCATGGCCGCGGCGTTCGATCCGATCCGCGTCACCCCATCGCTTTTGCCGCCCGGCGCTCGAGCTCGTCCGGCGGGACATCCTCGACGTGGGTGGCGAGGTACCAGTGATAGCCGAACGGATCGTCGACGCCGCCGGTGCGATCGCCGTAGAACTGGTCCGCGACCGGCCGGACGAGCTTTCCGCCGGCGGCGACGGCCTGCGCGACCTGCGCATCGACGTCCTCGACGTAGACCATCAGCGAGATCGGCGAGCCGCCGATCGTGCGCGCGCTGCGCGCGCCCATCTCGGGATTTTCGTCGGCGAGCATGATCGGCGAATCGCCGATCTTGATCTCGGCGTGGCCGATCCTGCCGCCGGGCGCGGGCATGCGCAGGAGCTCGACGGCGCCGAAGGCCTTCTTGTAGAACTCGAGCGCGCGCGTCGCGTCGTCGAGGATGAGATACGGCGTGACGCTGTGATAACCCTCGGGGATGGGCTTGACGGCCATGCTGCCTCCTTCAGGAATGGGGTGGAAAAATAGGGCCTGTGCACAGGCCTAGCCGGGCGGCCAGTGCCGGGCGAACACCGGTGCGACCCTGGGCTCCGCTTCGATGCGCAACAGCGTTTCGTGGAACGCCGGCCGCGCCCTTTGCAGATGCGGCCGGGAGCCCGACCATTTCGACACGACGGCGGCGAGCAGATCGAGCGCGCCGATCTTCTCGCCGTTGAGGTACGGTCGCGCCGGAAAGAGATCGGCGAACATCTCCCAGTACTGGTGCAGGCGCACGCGCGTGCCGGCGCGGATGCGCTCCTGCGTCGCTTCGTCGGCATCCTTGCACCAGCGCTCGGGGAAGTCGATGACGCTGATCGCGGCGTAGCAGTTCGCCGCGATGAAAACGAGCCCGCGCATCGCCTGTGCCCGCGCCGAGGCATCGCGCGGCAAGAGCCCGCTTTCCGGGTGCGCGTCGCCGAGATGGAGGAGGATCGCCGCGCTTTCGGAGAGCACGCTGCCGTCGGGCAGCACGAGCGTCGGGATCTGGCCCAGCGGATTCAACTTCAGCAGATCCTCGAACGCCGCGTTGGTGGCCCACGAGGCCGTCTCGACGATGCGAAAGGGAGCGCCGATGATCCCGAGCGCGGCCTCGGTGGATGCCGAGCCCGAGCCTTTCTTGCCGTAGAGCGTGTACATGGGGATCTTCCTCCGGGTTAGGCCTGTTCGCATTGCGGCTCGGTGAACAGGCTAGCGCATGCCGCCGCGCACGAGCCCGACGGCGACACCCTCGATCGTCAGCGGGGTTTTCTTCGGGTCGACGACGATCGGCGCGAAGTCGGGATTCTCGGCGACGAGCAGAAGCTGCCCGCCGCGGCGCTTCAGGCGCTTGACCGTGACCTCGTCGCCGCCTCGTCCGGCAAGCCGCGCGACGACGATCTGTCCCGAGCGGGCCTCCGCACTCCGGTGCACGGCGAGGAGATCGCCGTCGAGGATGCCGGCATCCCGCATGCTCTGGCCGCGCACGCGCAGCAGGTAGTCGGCGCGGGGCGCGAAGAGCGCGGGATCGAGCCGCACGTGCGCCTCGATGTGCTCCGCGGCGAGGATCGGATTGCCCGCGGCCACGCGGCCGACGAGCGGCAATCCCGTGCCCGGCAGCTCCGGCATCTCGGTCAACCGCAAGCCGCGCGACGCGCCGGGCGTGAGCAGGAGCGCGCCTTTTTTGGCGAGTGCGCGCAGGTGGTCCTCGGCCGAGCTCGCCGTGCTGAAGCCCAGGCCCGCGGCGATTTCGGCGCGCGTGGGCGGCATGCCCGTGGCCTCGAGGTGCCGCCGGATCCAGTCGAGGACCTTCTGCTGGCGGGCGGTGAGCAGTGGCGCGGAGGAGGGTGCGGCAGGAGCCATGGGGAGGCAATGACCGTATGGATATGCGGTACCCGGATTATAGACGGCCGGTGGCGGCTGTCAACCCGGGCGGCCGGTCATCCCTCTCGCCGGAGCGTCAGCGCCATTGTCGCATGCAGCATCGCAGGCGGGCTTTGCGGCGCGGCGCGCTATTGACTCGCGGCGGACCAGAGCATGAAATGAGCGGTTCGAAGTCCCATCAACCCGAGGAGCTCGACCATGGCCACCAAAGCCAAGACGAAGACCGCCACCAAAGCTTCGGCCAGCAAGGCGAGAGCAACGCCGAAATCCGCGCCGAAGCCGGCGCCCAAGGAGGCCCCGAAATCCGCGGCGAAGGGTCCCGGCCAGTTCGCAATGCCGAACGCCGCACAGCTCGCCGAATACGCGAAGACGCTGACCCCGGAGCAGGCGTTCGAGCTCTATCGCGCCAACGCGCGCCTCGCGCTCGACGTGATCGACGCCGCGATCGAAAGCACGGCGAAGATGCGGCGGCTGCAGTTCGAAGGCGAGGAAACCGCGCGCACGATTCAGAAGAAGGCCGCGCGCCGTGCGGCGGAAGCGGGCGACGTTCCGGCGCTGATGGCCGCGGGACAGAGCGTCACGCAGGAGGCGCTCGAGCGGTCGATGGCTTACTGGGGTCAGATGTTCGAGCTCGTCGTCGAGATCCAGAAGCGCCTGTTCACGCTGATGGAAAACCAGATGTCCGACGTGCCGGGCGTGAAGCAGGCCCGGGCCGCGCTCGCGATGATGCCCGACGTGACGCAGCTGCAGAAAGTCGTGACGGCGATGCAGGGCGTGATGTCGTCGGGAGGCTCGGCCTTCGAATCGATGCAGAAGGTAATGGGCGATTTCGCGAAGATGTCCGGCATGAAGCGCTGAGCATTTCCCGGCGGAAATCGGCACGGCGTTGCCGGTGATCTCCGATTGAACTGCACAATCCGAAGTGACGGTGCGCGGCCCCGCGCGTACCGGGCACGTCAATTGCTTATCGAGGACTCCACGCGGACCACGGTCCGCGCCATGAGTGCTGCGTCGCACAAGTGACGCATCCGCGCGGCCAACGGAGTCGTTGATGAAGTCGCTCGAATTCGAACTGGTGTCGATATCCGACATGCGCGCGGAACAGGACGCGCAGCAAAGGCAGAAGGACGAGCGCGAGCATACCGCGCAGCGCACCGCGCAAGTGAGCGCCGTGCTGCTGGACGAGACGTCGCGTTGGCTGGTCGGGCTGCCGGCCGATGTGCGGCCCCTTCACCTCGCGCGGCGGTTTCCGCGCATTACGAACAGCATCGCGGAGCTGTGGCGGCGCGTGGCGCGCTGCGAGGAGTATCTCGACACGCTCGTGGTCGACCTGGGTGGCGAACGTTCCGGCTTCCCCGCGGAGGTCGCGCAGGAACTGGCAGCGTTGCGCAGCTACTACGCCGAGCTGCATCCGCACCAGGGATCCACGTGGGATCTCGTGGCGCGCGACGAGTAACGCCCCTTCCTTCCCCTGTAGCCTACCTTTTGCCTTCGCGCTCATCGCGTGCGCGACGGTGCGCACGTCGCACGTTGATGGCATGTGTCTTGCTGAACATCGCGTGCTGCCGGCGTGGCCGCAATTCCGCGGCTCGACTGTAGCCGACACTGCCATGAAGAGATCGAATTTCAACGCGATGCTTCTTGAATTCGCCGCTGCGCGGCGTGTCGAGCTCGGTCATGCGCCATGAGCATTGCGCGCAGAGTCTTCGCGAGCGGGATCGCGCGCCGCACCCTGGTCTGCTTCATCGTGGCCGCGTTGCTGCCGCTCGCGATGACGGCGATCCTTTCGCTCGATCAGGTCTCGAGCCTGCTGATCGAGCAGAGCCATGCGCGGCTCGCGCGTGCCGGCGGTGACTACGCAAACGCGCTGCACGAGCGACTGCTGACGGTTGCCGAGCGGTTGAAGGACTGGTCGTCGCGCGACGTCGGCGGGTCGCGGCGCGAAGCCGATCGCACGAAGCTGCAGCGCGAATTCAAGGCGATCGGCATCGTCGACGCGTCGGGCCGCGTCGTCTCGGCCATCGGCGGAATCGAAGGCGCGCCCGCACTCGACGCCGCGCAGATGGATCGTCTCGGACGCGGCGGGACCATCGTCACGAGCGTGGCGGGCGCCGAACGGGACGACGCGACTGTTCGCATCGGCAGCGCACGATTCCATGCCCGCGGGGCGGCGTGCCGTAGCCGAGATCGATCCGGCGTACCTGTGGGGGCGACCGGTCGATCCGTCGACCCGGACCGGCATCTGCATCAGCGACGCGAGGGGCAACGCCTTCTTCTGCACGTCGGATGCCGCGCCGACCGCGCTGCAGCTCTTCGCGTCACAGATGCGGGAGGGCGTCTCCGGCCGCGACTCGTTCGACCAGGGCGGGATCGCCTACATCGCGAGTCACCATCCGCTCGTGCTCGAACCCGAGATCGCCGGTCGCGGCTGGTCGGTCGTCGCGACCCGGCCGATGCCGGACGTGCTCGCGCCGATTGCGGAGCTCGAGTCCACCGCTCCTCGCCATGGCCGCCGTCGCGGCACTGATCGTCGCCGTGCTGAGCATCACGCAGATATGCCGCGCGCTGCGCTCGGTGGACCTGCTGCAGGAAGGCGCGCGCCGGATCGGCGAGAAGGACTTCA
The DNA here is from genome assembly GCA_963724545.1 of uncultured beta proteobacterium. GTDB lineage: Bacteria > Pseudomonadota > Gammaproteobacteria > Burkholderiales > Casimicrobiaceae > CAIWHR01. The sequence goes on along the minus strand of CAVRVC010000006.1, from coordinate 12,099 downwards.
CGGTGCGCGTCGACGTCGACGGCACCGACGAGTTCGGGCAGCTCGGCGCATCGTTCAACACGATGGCGGCGCGGCTCGGCGGGGAGTTCAACGCGATGCTCACGCTGTCCGACATCGATCAGGCCATAGTGTCGCGGCTCGATCTCGATCGTGTGATCGAGACGGTGCTGGCGCGCATGCGCGACGTCGTTCCGGCCGACTTCGTCAGCATCGCGATCGCCGATCGCAATGCGCCCGCCATGGTGCGGATCTACACGCGCGACCAGCGCGAAGGCGGCGGTCTCGAGCTCGAGCGCTGCGCCTTCTCGGCCGCGGACACCGACGTGCTGCTCGCCTATCCGGACGGGCTCTGGCTCGACCGCGCGCAGGCGGTGACGCCCTACCTCGCGCCGGTCGCGAAGCTGGGCGCGGCATCGCTGCTGGTGCTGCCCGATCGTGTGGCAGAACGCCGTCGTGGGCACCGTGGTCCTCGGTTTCCGAGCCGCGGCGCTGCTGACGCGACGAGGAACGGGGACGCGCGCGCAACCTCGGCGATCGCGTCGGCGTGGCGTTCGCGACCGCCGCCAAGGACGAGCAGCTCTACGTTCGCGCGAACTACGACGCGCTGACCGCGCTGCCGAACCGCCAGTACTTCATGGACCAGCTCGGGCGCCGCCTCGCGCACGCCTACCGCGAGTCGCGCCAGTTCGCGCTGCTCGTCGTCGATCTCGATCACTTCAAGCGCATCAACGACACGCTCGGCCACGAGGCCGGCGACGACGTGCTGCGCCAGACCGCCGAGCGCCTCAAGCAGTGCGTCCGCGAGACCGACACGGTGACGCGCCTCGGCGGCGACGAATTCACGATCGTGCTGCCGCAGATCAAGACGGCGCGCGACTCGGAATCGGTCGCGCAGCACATCATCGAATCGATGTCCGCGCCTTTCGTGGTCGGCGGGCAGGAGCAGTTCCTGAACGCGAGCATCGGCATCGCGCTCTATCCCGCGGACGGCACGAGCGCCGAAGAGCTGCTGCGCAATGCCGACACGGCGATGTACCGCGCGAAGGAAGGCGGCCGCGGGCGCTACGTGTATTTCGAGGAGCGGATGAACGTCGCGGCGCTCGCGCGGATCAGCCTCGAGCGCGAGCTTCGCCGGGCCATCGAGGGAAACGAGTTCACGCTCTGGTACCAGCCGCAGCTCGACCTTCGCAGCGGCCGCATCTCCGGCGCCGAGGCACTGCTGCGCTGGGAGGTATCCGACCGGGAGATCCGCAAGCCTGCCGAGTTCATCCACCTGGCGGAGGAAACGGGGCTCATCGAGCCGATCGGCGAATGGGTGCTGCGCGAGGCATGCCGGCAATTCCGCGCCTGGCAGGACGAAGGGGTCGTGCTGCCGCTCGTCGCCGTCAACATCTCGATCCGGCAATTCCGCCAGCCGGCGTTCGTCGACCGGGTCCGCTCGATCCTGCTCGGCACGGGCATGCCGCCTTCATGCCTCGAGTTCGAGATCACCGAGGGCCTGCTGCACGAGACGAATCGCGCCGCCGCCGCGCTGATCGAGCCATTGCACGCGATGGGCGTGGGCTTCAGCCTCGACGACTTCGGCTCCGGCTATGCTTCGCTCGCAAGCCTCAAGCGCTTTCCGCTGGCGACCGTCAAGATCGATCGCACGTTCATCGCGGACCTGTCCGCCGACGACGAGTCGGGCAGCATTGCCGCGGCGATCATCGCCACGGCGCATGCGTTGCGCAAGCGGGTCGTCGCCGAAGGCGTGGAAACGGAGCGTCAGGCGGCGATCCTCGCGCGACTGGGCTGCGATCACCTGCAGGGTCACTTCTGCGGTCGACCGCTCAACGCGCGCAATTTCGCGCAGTACCTGATGCTGGCGAGCGCGGCCGCCCCGAAGAAGCCCAGGTTGGTGCGGGTGTAGCGGCCGATTCGTCTAGACGGCGCCGAGCTCGGCGTGCAAGCGCGCCGCCCCGTTCATCGCGGCGAATCTGCGGTGCCTCGCGCACCAGGTGACGTATCGCCGGAGGAACAGGCGAACCAGCGCCGCTTCGGGCGCGGTGACCGCCGATGGCGTCGCCAGATGCGGCTGCAGCTCGGGCGGCGGCTCGCTCGCGATCCGCAGCTCGGCGTTCGTCATCAGCTTGAAATGCGGCGTGAAGCGCCGCGCGCCCGGATCGACGTCGCGGATCTCGGCCGGTCCCGTGATCTCGTACTCGGCGTAGCGCCGCGCGATCTCACGCAACTCGGCGCGGTAGCGTGCGCGAACCCACTTCCCGGTCACCGGGTCGCGATAGCGGAAGGGGAAGAGCTCGAGGCGGGGCATGCGGCATTGTCGCGCGGGTTGCGGACCTTCGGAGCAGGCGGACGCACAGGAGAGCAGCCAACTAGGCTGCTCTTGTTCCGCTGGTAGATCGACGATGCCTCGCCTTGCGTTAGTCGTCAGCAGGCTGCGCCCAAAATTGCCGCTCACTCGGCGAATCATTCGCACGTCGATCGCGCGATAAGAAGTGTACGACGACACCGGTAATGCAACCAAGACCAAAAGCAATGACGAGCACCATAATCGAGGACATTTCTTCCCCCGAGATCCGATGTCGGTGCCGCACCCGGCACGATTGAGCGTGGCCCCGGTACAAACCGCAACGCCCCGGGGGACGTAAGTTTAGGCGCGAATTCGGCTCGCGGGGGTACTCCGTTCGTCGGCTGCGTTCGCGCGTATCTCGACTATCGGGAAGCGTTCCGGGGGCCCGGCAGCCGCTCCCGGCGACGCCTGTCGCGGAAGCGTACATAGACCTGTACCAGCGCTACCACGGATATGGATGCCAGCAGCGGATAGACGAAGTAGAGAGGCGTTCGCTTCATGCATTCGTCCTCACCGCTGCATAGCGCGCCGGCATGCATTCCAAGTTCGTATCCGAGGTACAGGACCCACGCGGCCGTCACCAACCACGCGGTGCGCGAGCGGCTCCATAATGCAAGTGCCCCGAATAGTATGATTGGTGCAGCGATCAGAGCAGGGTAGTTGATCAGCAGATAGAAGAACTCGGGCATGTGCTCAGTGTAAACGTTGTTGTGCTGCTGATTGTGTACGCGGTTCCAGTCGTAGGTCCTGTCAGGTAGCGAGAAATCTTCCAAGTCTTTGATTTGGTGCCCAGGGCCGGACTCGAACCGGCACGACGCGATCAAGCGCCCGCGGATTTTAAGTCCGCTGTGTCTACCAGTTTCACCACCCGGGCGATCCCGTCCGCGCGTGCGGGTTGAAGTACGTCGAACTGCGCGCCTATCCAAGGGGCCGCGCCGCACGCATGGTAGCAAACCCTCCGTCCGCGGGCCTCTCTCGTACACGACAGGTGGTATTGGCACATCGTTTGCTTAGTCTCTATCACCGCAACTTCGATGTCGCGAGATTCCTCCATTCGACCCGCAGCGAGATTGACCATGTCGAACCCAGCACCCAAGCGTCCAGCCATCAACAACGTCCTCCGCAAAGCTGCGCTGGCAAGCGAGCCGCTGCCTGCGAATGCTCCCCCCATGTCCGAGGCCGCGCTGCCGCAGGTCGCCTTGCGACGGCAGAACACGACGGCGGTCAATCGCCTCCTCTCGTCGACCGTCGACTGGCTCGCGAGCCTGCCGCCGAATGTGCGGCCCCTGGCGCTGGCCACGAAATTCCCTCGCGTCGCGAACCGCATTGCCAAAGAATGGCGGGAACCCAGCGCGTGTCGTCGCGACTTCGACGACCTTGTATACGACAAGCGCGGCACTCGCCGTGGCTTTCCGCCGGACGTCTACGTCGAGCTCCTCGCGCTGCGCGATTTCTACTACGGCTACGACCTGCGCCTCGAGGCCTGACCTCGGCGCGCGCGGTTAGCGCTCGGCGTTCGCCGTCGCGCGGATTCCCCGGCGGTCACAGCGGCAGGAACACCGCCGTCGCGAGAGCCTGCGAGAAGCGGCGGATCGTGCGATTCGTGCGCTGGGCCATCACGAGCGCAAGCGTGTCCTGGTAGGCGATCAGCTTGCCGAACTCCCGCTCGAACGACAGATTGGCTGCTCCCGACCCCATCTCGTTGCTGAGGAGCAGGAGCTCGCCGTCCGGCCCCTTGGCGTTGGCGAGCTTCCACGCGGCGATTTCGAGGTTGCGCGCGGCGTGATAGAGGCGCTGGGCATCGAGGCTGTCGGTAAGGTAGAACTTCGACTTGTCGTTGTAGGCCTGCGCGATCATGCTGCCGATTCCGACACCGAACGCGAACACGCGATCGCCGGTGAAGTCCGCGCGGAACGCGATCGCGAGCGCGTCGATGCCACGCTGGTTCGAGAGCTCGGCGAATCGCCACGCGTGCCCGGGATCGAACGCGCGGGAGACCGCCGCCTCGGGCGTCGGCAGGGCGCTCTTCCTCAATTCCCGCGGATTGCGCCGGTAGAGCTTCTCGGTCAGCAACTTGGCCGACGCGATGCTCTCGCGGAAATGCACTTCCGCGACGGCATCGATGTCGGACTTCGCGATGTCGGCCAGGTTGAACTGGGCTTCGGCGGGCGCCGGGCGCCGGCCGGTCGACGGCGCCGTCGGAGGGTACGACTGCGTCGACGTGCAGGCGGGCAGCAGCAGGCAGGTCGCCAGAATCAACGCGCGCATCGTGCCAGCCGGCGGTCGGGCCTCACACTGCGCTAGGCGAGATCGAACAGCAGCAGTTCGGTGGTCGCGTCGACCTTGCCGATGATCTCCAGTGCCGGCTCGCCCTCGACCGCGGCGCCATCGCCGGCGACCAGCGCGCGTCCATTGACCCCGACGGCGCCGCGGACGAGCTGCAGCCACGCCTTGCGACCCGGTCGCAAACGCCGGCTCACCGTCTCGCCCGGTGCGAGGATCGACGCCATGAGCTCCACATCCTGGTGGATGACGACCGAGCCGTCGCGGCCGTCGGGCGAGCCGACGGTGAGGAGCCGGCCGCGCTTCCGCGCATCGGCGAACGTCTTCTGCTCGTAGCGCGGCGCGATGCCTTCGCGATCGGGGATGACCCAGATTTGCAGAAAATGCACGGGCTCCGTCGGCGAAGGATTGAACTCGCTGTGGCGGATGCCCGTGCCCGCCGACATGATCTGCACGTCGCCGGGGCGGATCACAGACCCGGTGCCGATGCTGTCCTTGTGCTCGAGCGCGCCCTCGAGCACGTACGACAGGATCTCCATGTCGCGATGGCCGTGCGTCCCGAATCCCTGGCCCGGCTTCACCCGGTCTTCGTTGATCACACGCAGCGCACCGAATCCCATGTGTCGCGAGTCGTGATAGTCGCCGAACGAGAACGTGTGGCGGCTGTCGAGCCAGCCGAAATCGGCGCGGCCACGCTGGCCGCCGGGTCTCACTTCGATCATCGGACGGCTCCCATGTCGCCTCAGAGAAAGCGGTCGAGCGCCGCCAGGGTCTCGTCCGGGCGCTCTTCGATGAGCCAGTGGCCCGCGCCCTTGACGACGACGACCGTGACTTCGGTACCGATGACCTTGGCCTGCGCACCCAGCGCTTCACCCAACGACTTCTCGCCGCCGATCGAGAGCACGGGAATCGTGAGCCTGGATTTGGCGAACTCCGCGAATTCCGCCGCAGTCTTCGGAAACGATCGGAAGTACTCGAACCCCGCGGCCATCCGTCCCCGACCCGCGTAGGCCAGCGTGTAGGCGGCCCGGTCCTCCTCGCACAACGAGTGGCGGGGGTCGGCGGCAAATCCATCCCACAAGCTGTCGAGGTAGAGGCGTTCGCGGCCCGCCGCCAGCGCCTCCGGCGCGGGGCCGTAGAAGCGGAAATGCCAGATCGCCGGACTGTTGTAGATCGCCTCCCATCCGGCGACGCCGGGCAGGAACGCGTCCATCAGCGCGAGCTTGAGGACGTCCTGCCGATACGCGGCCGCGTAGGCGTACGCCACCATCAGCCCGATGTCGTGCCCGACCACGCGAACCTTGTCGTGGCCGAGCGAGCGCACGGCCGCACGGATGCGAGCTGCCGACGTCGTCATGTCGAGGCCACTCTCCGGGATCGACGAGCCGCCGACGCCGGGAAGATCGGGCGCGATCACCGTGAACCTCTGCGCCAGCAGGCGCGCCAACGGCCGCCACATCGCGGACGTTTCGGCGTAGCCGTGAATCAGGACGACGGTCGGCCCGCTGCCGCCGACCGTCACGTTGAGCGTCACGCCGTCGACCGCGACGGAATGCGCCTTGAATCCGGTTCCGAACTCGCCGGCGGGCATGGGAACGGCCATCACGCGGCTCCTCGCGACGCGCCGCGCGAAGACGCGGCGGGAAGCGCATTGTCGCGCGAACCGGGTCAGGCGGCTACGGGTGCGGGCTCGACGCGCGCCTCGCGGATCGGGAGGTTGACGAGCCCCGCCGCAGCGGACAGCGCCATGTCGGCATACCACATCCACTGGTAATCGCCGAAGTGCGCGATCGCGAGCCCGCCGAGATACGCGCCGAGGAACCCGCCAATTTGGTGCGACAGCAGCGTGAGACCGAACAGAGTTGCGAGATAGCGGATACCGAAGAGCTTGCCGACGATGGTCGCCGTCGGCGACACGGTGGAGAGCCAGGTGAGCCCCAGCCCCACGGCGAAGATGTAGAACGTCCACTCGGTCTTCGGCGCGGCGAGATACCACGCGATCAGCAGCGCGCGCGAAGTGTACATCGCGGCCAGGATGTACTTGCTGCGAAAGCGCTGGGTGGCGGACCCGGCGGCGAGGCTGCCCACGATGTTGGCGAGCCCGATGATCGCGAGCGTCCAGCCTGCGACCGACGGCGGGAGACCGCACAGGTCCACTTCCCCCGGCAGGTGCGTCACGAGAAACGCGATATGGAACCCGCACGTGAAGAACCCCGCATGGAGCAACAGATAGCTGCGGTTGCCCATCGCATCGCGAATGGCTTGAATCGGTGCCGCGCGCGAGGCGCCGGCGGCCGGGGCCGCCGCCGGGACGGGGCGAGCGACGACGCGGATGAGCGGCAGGGCGGCGAGCGTGAGGGCCGCGAGCGTCCATAGTGCGCTCATCCAGCCGAACATCTGGATCAGCCGTTGCATAACCGGCGCGAGGACGAACTGCCCGAACGATCCGCCGGCATTGATGATTCCGGCTGCCTTTCCTCGCTTCTCGGCGGCGATGTGGGGCGCCGCGGCGCCGAGCAGCACCGAGAAACTCCCGGCGCCCGCGCCCATGGCCGAGATGAGCCCGAGCGACACGATGAGCCCGAAGCCCGACGTCATGAACGGCGTCAACGCCGTCCCGACTGCGAGCATCACGACCCCGGCGATCAGCACGCCGGACGGGCCATGCCGATCTGCGACGGCGCCGGCCACCGGCTGGATCGCGCCCCATACGAACTGCCCGACGGCGAGCGCGAGGCTGATCGTGGTGATGCCAAGTGCGGTGGAGCTGTTGAGCGGCGAGACGAACAGCCCCATCGACTGCCGGGCGCCCTGCGTCACCATCATGATCGCCGCCGCCGCGAGCGTCACGAGCCAAGCGGTGCGTGCGCCACCGGGTGTCGAAGCGGGAGCCATCACTGGTCTCTATACATGACTGGCGTCATGATTGATTATATGATGCACGTCATGTAAACTGTCAAGCAATTTCGATCCTGCCGGAGCACGGACATGAAAGTCAGCAAGGTTGAGGCGGCCGCGAGCCGCGAGCGCATCCTCGATGCCGGCACGCGTCTCTTTCGCGAGCGCGGGTTCGACGGGGTCGGCGTCGCGGACCTGATGCAGGAGGCGGGGCTCACCCATGGCGGATTTTACGGGCACTTCGCCTCCAAGGAGGAGCTGATGGCGAAGGCGACCGAGCACGCGCTCGCCAAGTCGGCCGCAAGGTGGGAGGCGTTGTACGCGCGCGACGGGCGCCAGGCGTTGGCGGCGGTGGCCGACTCGTATCTTTCGACGCGCCATCGCGACAATCCAGGGGCCGGCTGCATCGTGGCCTCTGTCGGCGAAGAAGCCGCGCGTCGCGGCCCCGCGGTTCGGCGTGCGCTGACCGCGGGCGTGCAATCGCTGGTCGACGTGCTGTCCCGCGTCGTGCCGGGACGGACGCGGAGGGCGAAGCGCAACAAGGCGCTCGCCACGTTCGCCGGCATGGTCGGCGCGGTCGTGCTCGCGCGAGCCGTGGACGATGCGGAGCTGTCGGCGGACATCCTCGCGGCCGTGCGGGAGACGATCGCCGCCTAGTATCCCATCGCCGCCGCGGACGAGAGCAACGAGCACCTGGTGGCCCTGGTCTAGGCGTAGCCCGTCGTCGGGCGAGGTAAACTGCCGGCGAAGCAATCCGGTGAGCGACGGGAGCAGGCATGAAGGCGTCAGCGCAGTACGGCAGGTTCGGCAGCGGACAGGCGGTTCGCCGCGTCGAGGACGAAAGCCTCCTCAAGGGGGAGGGCCAGTTCGTCGACGATCACAACCTGCCCGGGCAGGCGCACATGCTGTTCCTGCGCTCGCCCTATGCGCACGCGCGCATTCTCGGCATCGACGCGAAGGCGGCGGCCGCGATGCCGGGCGTGGTTTCCATCGTGACGGGAGCCGACCTCGTGCGCGCCGGCGTGAAGCCTCTCCCTTCGTCCGCCGACTTCCGGCGTGCCGATGGCGGACCGACGGCGGCGCCGCCGCGGCATGCGCTCGCCGTCGACACCGTGCGCTTCGTCGGCGAAGCGGTCGCCGCCGTGGTCGCCGAGACGCGCGATGCGGCGCGCGACGCGATGGAAGCCATCGACGTCCGCTACGACGCGTTGCCGAGCGTCGTCGACGCCAGCGCCGCGGTGGCGCCTGGCGCGCCGCAGGTATGGCCCGCGGCCACGGGAAACATCGCCGCGGAGATCCGCCATGGCGACGTTGCCGCGGCCACGAAGGCCTTCGCCGACGCCGCACACGTGGTCACGCTCGATATCGTCAACCAGCGGCTGGCGCCTTGTCCCATCGAGCCCCGCGCGCTTATCGCGAGTTACGACACCGCAAGCGGTCGCATCACGCTCCGCGCCACCAGCCAGACCCCGACCGGCCTGCGCGACGCCCTGTGCGACGCGGTGCTCGGCATTCCGCACGACAAGGTGCGGGTGCTCGTGGGCGACGTCGGCGGCGGCTTCGGGATGAAGACGGGGCTGTACCCCGAGGACGTCGTGATGGCGTTCTGCACGCGCGAACTGAAGCGGCCGCTCAAGTGGTGCGCCGACCGCATCGACGAGTTCCTGGCGGCCTCGCATGGTCGCGACGCGACCAGCAAGGCCGAGCTGGCGCTGGACGCGTCCGGCCGGGTGCTGGCGCTCCGCGTGGCCACGCTCGCCAACCTGGGCGCGTATGCGACGCCTGCCGGCGTCGTGATCCCGCTGCTCATCGGACCGTGGGTATCGACGAGCATCTACGACATCACGACGATCGACGTCGGGATCAAGGGTGTCCTCACGCACACGAGCCCGACGGGCGCCTACCGCGGCGCCGGACGGCCCGAGGCGATCTACCTCATCGAGCGGCTGATGGACGTCGCGGCGCGCAAGCTCGGCATGGATCCCGCCGAGCTGCGCCGGCGCAACATGATCCGGCCGCAGCAGATGCCGTACAGGAATCCGATGGACAAGACGTACGACAGCGGCAACTTCGCGTCGGTGCTGGATCAGGCGCTGTCGTTCGCCGACTGGAAGGGATTCGACGCGCGGCGCGCGCAGTCGGGCCGCGCCGGCAAGCTGCGCGGACGCGGCATGGCGGCCTTTCTCGAATGGACCGGCGCCGACGTGTTCGAGGAGCAGGTGACCGTGACCGTGTCGGCGGACGGCTACGTGGAGCTCTTCTCGGCCACGCAGGGGATGGGGCAGGGCCTCGCGACGACCTATGCCCAGCTCGCCGTCGACGTGTTCGACGTGCCGATCGACAAGATCCGGATCGTGCAGGGCGACACCGATCGCGGCACCGGTTTCGGCAGCGCGGGTTCGCGCTCGCTCTTCGTCGGCGGATCGGCGGTGCAGGTGGCCTCGGAGCGCACCGTGCAGAAGGCGCAGGACCTCGCCGCTGCCGCGCTCGAAGCCGCGGCGTCCGACATCGAATACGCGCGCGGCGAGTTCACCGTTGCCGGCACGGATCGGCGCATCGGCCTCTTCGAGCTCGCACGCCGGCAGCCGGAGCGGCAGATCCGGCTGGTGTCGGTCAGCTCCGTCGCCGGACCGACGTGGCCGAACGGCTGCCACATCTGCGAAGTCGAGATCGATCCCGACACCGGCAACGTCCAGGTCGTCGGCTACGCGTCGGTGAACGACGTCGGCCGCGTCGTGAATCCGCTCATCGTGATCGGTCAGCTCGACGGCGGCGCGGTGCAGGGCATCGGCCAGGCGCTATGCGAAAACTTCGTCTACGACGCCGACACGGGCCAGGCGCTGACCGGCAGCTTCATGGATTACGCGCTGCCGCGCTCGACGATCGCGACGGAGTTCCGCACGACGATGGACGAGGCCACGCCCTGCCTCAACAACGCGATGGGCGTGAAGGGTGTCGGGGAGCTCGGCACGATCGGCGCGACGCCGGCCGTGGTCAACGCGGTGGTCGACGCGATCGTGCATGCCGGCGGGAACGGCGACGGCCTGCAGATGCCGCTGACGAGCGAGCGCGTGTGGCGCGCGCTGCGCGGCGTGAAGTAGGTCAATGCACCTCGTCCGCCCGCGCCGGCAATTCGGAGGGCGAGTCGGATGATCCGAGGTATCGCTCCTCGAGCCGATGTCGCAGCCATTCCGCGAACTCGACTTCGGCATCTGTAGCGTACCGAGCTCCGGGGTCAACGCCGGAGTCAGGGTCGGGCAATCCGATCTTGGTCATGGCACGTTTCCCCACGCATATCACGTGCCAAAGAAGAATCTCTCGCAAAAACAGGATTTTATCTACGTGCCCCATGCCGGCCCGCGGCGTTCCATGAAAAGCTTCGCGTAAAAGATTCGCAACGACGGGCAAGTTTCACCGAGGTCGGCTCCTCGCCTGCCAACCGATGCGACGACACGTGATCACGATTCGCGCCAGCGTCCGATGACGTAAGCGTAAACGACCGTCTGCATCAGCGCGACCGTACTGCCGGCGAGCACTTCCAGCACCCGGTACATGGCGAGCTTCACTTCCTCGGGGAGACCGTTGCCGTTGAGCGCAGCCGCCATGAGGATCACCGCCGTGTTCGGTGCGAGGCGCCAATTCTCCGGATAGTTCTGCCAGATCATCGCGATCACCACCGAAACTGTCATCGCGATCATCATCGAGAAGAAGCTCGCACCGAACGCGAAGAGCGCGAGGCAGGCCACGACGGCGCCGTTGCCCGTGTTGATGAGCCGCGCGCGGAAGTTCTTCTTGGCGACGCCGACGTCGGGCTCAGTCACGACGATGAGCGAGATCATCGCCCAATAGGGCTCCGCGATGCCCACGGCGCGCAGCCCATACCAGACGAGCATCGAGCCGGTGATCAGCTTGGCGACGTAGAGCAGCGCGTTTTCGCGCAACGTCAGCGTAGGCAGGTGCATCGCCGGACCCACTCCTTCACGCGTTCGGCCGCTGCCGAACCGCAAGCGAATTCTAGAGGACGAATCCTACGCGCTTGCCGTGCGCTCTGGTGATCGTCTGCCGCGTCTTCGTGAAGTCGCGCCACGGATCGCGCTTTTGCTGAGCGAGCCGGCGCTCGGCGTTCCGCAGATTGAAGTAATCGAAGCGCACATCGCCGGCGAGCTCCTCCCACGCGATCGGCATCGAGACCGGTGCGTTGGCGCGCGCCCGCAAGGCGTAGGGTGCTATCGCGGTGGCGCCTTCCGCGTTGCGCAGGTAGTCGACGAGGGTCTTGCCCTTGCGCCGCGCCTTCGACACGGTCGCCGTGAAGCGGTCGGGAAATGTGTTCGCCATGAAGTTGGCGACCGCGCGCGTGAAGCCTTTGGCCTGTTCCCAATCGAGGGTAGGGCGGATCGGAACGACGACGTGGAGTCCTTTGCCGCCCGTCGTCTTGAGAAATCCCTCCAGCTCGACCTCGCCCAGGAGCGCGCGGAGCAATTCGACGCCGGTCACCAGGTTCTTCCAGTCGACGCCTTCGTCAGGGTCGAAATCGAAGATCAGGCGATCCGGGCGATCGAGACGGGGCT
>CAVRVC010000005.1:0-124273 GCA_963724545.1 uncultured beta proteobacterium | reverse complement strand
GACAGCGAAATGTCCTCGAGCACGACCTGGCGGCCGAACCGCTTGTGCAGATGCGTGGCTTCGAAGAGCGCCATCGTCACGTCGCCTTCGCCGCCGACCCGGGACGCGGGCGCGCCCCGCGACCGGCGCCGCTGCCGCCAGTCCTGCCACAGCCCCGCGATGCCGTCGGGCTTCCACAGCACCATTGCCATGAACAGAAGGCCGTACCAGAGGAGCCAGGTCTCGGTATACGCGCCCAGGAGATCGCGGGCGAGGATGAAGAACAGAGCACCCAGCACCGGCCCCCAGAAGCTCACGAGTCCGCCCCCGATCAGCACCATCATGACAACGAATCCGGAGGAATGGAGGCTCATCACGTTGGGATAGGCCGACTGCTGTGCGAGCGCGAACAACGCGCCCGCGACTCCTGCGACACCGGCCGACAACGTGAACGCGAGCCACTTGTACAACCAGACGTTGTAGCCGACGAAGGCGGCGCGCGTTTCGTTCTGTTTGATCGCGCTCAGGATGCGCCCGAGCGGCGAATGCACGAGCCGCCACAACGCGACGACGACGACCGCGAACACCCCGAAAGCGAAATAGAAAATCGCCGCGTTGCTCTTGAGATCGAAGGCGACGAACCGAAGTCGGCGGGCAGCCGTCGCAAATTGAGCAGGCCGTCCTCCCCGCCCGTCACCGAATGCCATTTGACGGCGACGAACCAGAACACCTGGCCGAACGCGATCGTCAGCAACGCATAGTAGATGCCGCGCCGGTGGGAAATGAAGACTGCGACCAGCGCGCCCAATGCCGCCGCGATCAAGGCGGCACCGGCGAGGTCGAACCAGAGATTCGGCCACACCTTGAGCTGGAGCAGTCCGAACGCATAAGCGCCGATGCCGAAGTAGGCGCCATGCCCGAACGACGGCAAGCCCGTGTAACCGAGGAGCAGGTTGTAGCCCAGCGCAAAGAGCATCCAGATCATGATCTCGAGCGCGAGGTACTGATAAAGCCCGACCTTGGTCAGCCAGAGTGGTGTGGACACAAGCGCTGCGAACAGCACAAGCATCGGCACCGGCAACAGTGGCGCGCGGCGGCGGACGGCAGTCGGCATGAAGGTCGAAATCGAGCGAGGTGGCGGCGTCATCAAAATATACGTTCCATGCTTGAAACACGCAAGAACATTTGTTCTAATTGTTGAATGCCCGTTCCGCAGACTTACGATGAGCTCAAGGAGGCGATCGGCCGCGCCTATCCGGAGATGTCGAAGCAGTTGCAGCGGATCGCCCGCTTTGCCCTGGAACAGCCTGATCCGCTGGCGCTCGACACCGTCGCCGCAATCGCCAGGGCGGCGCATGTGCAGCCGTCGTCGATGATCCGCTTCGCCAACGCGCTCGGCTATTCCGGTTTCACGGAGATGCAGCAGATCTTCCGTGGGCATCTTGTGGCGCGCTCCGCAAGCTACCGCGAGCGCATAGCCGAGATGCGCCGGAACCGCACCAATGGCGTCGACGGGGCGACCGGGGTCCTGCATCAGTTCGTAAGCGAATCGATCGATGAGCTCGGACATCTCGAGGAGGTGGTGAAGGGCTCCGAGTTCCGGGCAGCGGTGCGGCTATTGGCCGGCGCGCACCGGATTCACGTGGTTGCCCAGCGCCGGGCGTTCCCGGTTGCGTTCTATTTCGCGTACGCCCTGAACCAGCTCGAGCTCACGACGCATCTGCTCGACGGAGTCGGCGGAATGCTGCGCGAGCTCGTGCGGGGCATTCAGCCGAAGGACGTGCTGCTGGCGGTGAGCTTCCGCAACTATTCGCCGGACGTGATCGAGCTCGCGGCCGCCTGCCACGGCCGCGGCGTTCCCGTGATCGCGATGACGGACAGCGCGTTGTCGCCGCTAAGGCCGGTTGCCCGGATCGCTTTCGAGCTGGGCGACGACTCCCGCCGTCCATTCCGCTCGCTGGTCGGGCCGCTGTGCCTCGCGCAGGCACTCGTCGTCAGCACCGGCCACCACCTGACGCGAGGCCGGGAGCCGCGCCGGTCTCGCGCCCGCCATTGACGCGGCCGCCGGGAATGAATACTCTCGATCCCGTCAATTCTGGAACGTCTGTTCTTTGACCTATCTTCAAGTAGGCGACGTCAAGATCGCTCAACCGCAAGCTCACGTCATTCGACGCGCAAGGAGGAGTCCATGAGCGACATCGATAGGGAAGCCAACGAGTCCCCCACCAACGCCTCGCGCCGACGCGTCCTGAAGGTCTCGGCTCTGGCGCTCGCGACCGCAGGCGCTTACGGCGCCGCACCGTTTTTCGGACCTTGGAAGCACAATCACGCGTGGTCCCAGACGGGCGCGAAGAAACCGCTCGTCCTTGGCCTCACGATGGACGCGAGCGGCCAGTACGCCGCGAGCGGGATGGATGAGCGTCTGGGCGCAATGATGGCGATCAAGGAGATCAACGCCAGGGGCGGCGTGCTGGGGCGCCCGATCGAGGCGATTCACATGGATTCCGAGACGACACCCGCCACCGGCTCGCGTGTCGCCGAGCGTCTCATTACCCGCAACGAGGCCGCGTTCCTGATCGGCGCGCTGCACTCGGGTGTGGCCAATGCGATCTCTCAGGTCGCACAGAAGTACGGCTGCATCTTCCTCAACACCAATTCGAGCTCGCCGACCGAGGCGGGCAAGGATTGCCATCGCGTCAAGTTCGTCTGGGACGGCAACGGCACGAACTTCGCGCTGGCGATCGTGAAGAACGCAATGGCCGTCAACGGCAAGAACTGGGTGCTGCTCACGAACGACTACGTGTGGGGACACCAGACATCGAAGGCGACGCGCACGATCGTCGAGGCGAGCGGCGGCAAGATCGTCGAGGAGCTCCTGGTGCCGCAGAACACCCGCGACTTCTCGTCTTACCTTCTCAAGATCCAGCAGATAAAGCCCAATGTAGTCGCGGCCGCCATCGGCGGCGACGACATCAAGTCGCTTCGGCAGCAGGTGGTCCAGGTCAAGCTCAACAAGAGCCCGGCATGGATCAACAATCAGCAGGACTGGCCGGATGTCTACGGCCTCGGGCCCGACGCGATCTTCGGCGTATTCGGCACCAACTGGTACTACCGGCTCGATCTGCCCGGCGTCAAGGAATTCGTCGCCGCGTACCAGACGACCTATCCGGGCGTGCAGATCCGAGTGCCGGGCAACACGTACTACAACGGCTACATGGCCACGCGCGAGCTCCTGCGCGCCGTGGAGCGCGCCGGCACGACGAACAACATCAGGGTCATCAAGGAGCTCGAGACGCTCAAGGTCTCGGCCCGCGACCGGATGCAGGACTACGACGCCTACATGAACCCGGTGACGCACCAGTTGCAGCAGACGATCTACATGGCGACCTACAACGACGCGCCGGCGGAGAAGGACGACATCTTCAAGATCCTGTCCAAGGTGCCGCCGAAGGACGTCGAGGACCCCGAGGCGCCGACGACCTGCAAGCTCGAATCGTACGAAGCGACACCGACGTACGAGATGTAGGTGGAAGGCGGCTCCGACGCCACGACCGCGCGGAACCCCGGCGGTCGCGGCGATCTTCGCTGCGGGTGCCGCCGCGGCAGCGGAGCGGCCCTGTGGAATTCCTGACTAACCTGCTGCCCCACCTCGTCAACGGTATCTCGCTCGGGCTGCTGTTCGCGCTGATCGCGCTCGGCTTCATGCTGATCGTCGGCGTGATGGAGACGATCAACCTTGCGCACGGGTCGCTCTTCGCGCTGGGGATGTACGTTGCGCTCTTCCTCATCGCGCCGAAGATCGGCGCGTTTCCGGCACTCACCGATTGGTACGGCGCGCTTCCCCTCGGCACGCGGTACTTCGTCGCGCTGCTGCTCGCGCCGGTCTTCGTCGGCATATTCGGCATGCTGCTCGAACTGTGCATGCGTCGCACCTATGGCCGCGATCCCGCTCTACGGCCTGCTGCTCACGTTCGGCGCCGCGCTCGTCATCGAGGAACTGATCCGCGTGGTCTGGGGCTCGAACGAAAAGCAGCTGCCGCTTGCCCGACGCGATCTCGGGCGCGTTCATGCTGGGCGACCTCATTTATCCACGCTACCGACTCTTCGCGAGCGGCTTCGCGATCGCCATGATCGCCCTCCTCTGGCTGTTCCTGGAAAAGACGCCCTACGGCGCGATGATCAAGGCAGGCGCGCACGACAGCGAGATGGTGCGGGCGCTCGGCATCAACCTGCCGCGGCTGCGGCTCTTCGTGTTCGCACTCGGCGTCGGGCTCGCGGCGATCGCCGGCGTCGTGATGGCGCCGATCTGGGGCGTGCGCCCGCAGGTCGGCGTCGACGCAGTCGTGCCGGCGTTCCTCATCATTGTGCTGGGCGGTGTCGGCAGCCTGTGGGGAGCCGTCATCGCCGGCCTCATGGTCGGCATGGTCGTGGGGCTGTCCGGAGCCTACGCATCGGAGTGGTCGCTGATATCGATGTATCTGCTGTTCATCGCCGTCGTGACATTCCGCGCGCGCGGGCTCTTCGGCCGCAAGAGCATTCTCGACGCATGAGCCGGGAGTCCATGAGCCCTATCTTCGATCTCTCCGGCAAGGTCGCATTCGTTCCCGGAGGCTACGGCGGCATCGGCGCCGCCATAGCGTGGGGGCTCGCGCGGCACGGCGCGGAAGTGATCGTCGCCGGCCGCGATGCCAGCAAGGCCGAAGCGCTGGCCGGGAACATCCGCGACAAGGGCTTCGCCGCCGCGGGAACCGCCCTGGACGCGCACTCGGTGGCCTCCATCCGGGCGGCGGTCGACGCCGTCGCCGGGCGACGCGGGCGGCTCGACATCCTGGTCAATTGCGTCGGGATCCAACGCGAGCAGCCGCTGCTCGACGTGACCGAGGAGGCGTACGACGAGGTCTACGAGGTCAACCTCAAGGCCGCGATGTTCCTGGGCCAGGCGGTAGCGCGCCACCAGGTGGCCGCGGGTCAGGCGGCCGCCACGTTCACCTGCTGAGCGTACGGGCGCAGCTCGGCTTGCGCGATCGCGGCTACTCCGCCTACTGCAGCACCAAGGGCGGCCTCGTCATGCTGGTGAAGCAGCACGCCATGGAGCTCGCGCGGCACGGCATCACCGTGAACGGCGTCGCGCCGACCGTCGTGCGCAGCGCGATGGCGAATCACTGGCTCGACAATCCGGATACGCGCGCGCAGATTCTCGACCGAATTCCTCTGGGTCGCGTCGGAGAACCCGACGATGTCGTCGGCCCGGCGCTCCTGTTCTGCGCGCCGGCCGGCGGTTTCGTCACCGGGACAGATCCTCTACATCGACGGCGGCGTCACCGCGAGCCAGTAGCCGGCGCGGCCTCGCCGCGATTCAGCATGCGCCGCACCCACGGCAACAGCAGATACGCGGGGGCCGCGAGGAAGAACGTCAGCAGGAACCAGTTGCCGTAGCCCATCGACTGCGCTCCGAGCCCGCCGAGCCAGCCCGCGACCGAGCGCGACAGCGCGAACACCGAGGACAGCAATGCGTACTCGGTGGCGGCGCGCTCCTTTTCCACGATCGCCATCAGGAACGCCAGGAAGGCGGCGGTGCCGAGCCCGCCGGTGAACGACTCCGTCGCGCTTGCCGCATAGAGAATCGCCATGTGCTCGACCGGAATGCTCGCGCCCGGCGCCGCGAGCGGGATGATGCCCGCCGCGATCCAGTAGCCGAGGTTCGACACCGCTTGCGCGAGGCCGAGCATCCAGAGACTCGTGAAGATGCCGATCCGGTCGGTGATCCAGCCGCCGGCGATGCCGCCGGCGATCGACAGCGCGAGCCCGATGTTGACGGACACGAGGCCGATCTGCGCCGCCGAAAATCCGACGTCGACCCAGAACGGTTTCACCATGAAGCCCATCGCGGCGTCGGGCAGCTTGAAGACGAGGATGAACAGCAGCACCGGCAGGATCGCGGGCCGGCGCAGGAGCTCCATCAGCGCCCCGAACACCGGGCCGCGGACGAGCTCTTCCGCAGGGCGCGCCGCCTGCGGAACAGGCGCCGCCGCGACCGACTGCCGGGCGGGCGCGCGGCCAAGCAACGCAACGAGCGCCACCGCGAGCGAGAGCGCCCACGACGGCATAGAGCCAGAATCCCGCGACGCGCTCGGACCACTTCGTCGTGCCGTCGATCAGCCACAGCACGCCCAGCACGAACGCCGCGAGGATGGCGAGCGCGTACGGCGACCTCGACAGCGCCGCGAACTCGGCGTGCACGCTGCCGCGCGGCGTCGTGCGCGCCCGCTCGCGAGGTGCGACGAGACAGGCGGCCGCCAGCACGAAGAACATTCCGGCCGCCAGCACGAACGCGCCGTGCCAGCCGAGCCACTCCGAGGCCATCAGCACGAAACCGGATGCGAGCATGCCGACGCGATAGAGGCCGATCCGTATGCCGTTGGCGAGCCCGAGCTCGTCCTGGTCGAGATATTCGATCGTGTAGCCGTCGATCGCGACGTCGTTCGTCGCCGACAGCACGGTGAACGCGCCGATCGCGAGCCAGACCGTCGGACCGAAGCCGGCCTGCGTCGCGAAGTACAGCATCGCGCCGCCCATGGCGACGTCCACGGCGGCCATCCAGCGCCGGTGATGCCGCCAGTAGTCGATCGCGGGCGCCCAGAGAAACTTGAGCGTCCACGCGAGGCCGAGGAGCGAGAGCACGCCGATCTGGCGCAGCTCGACGCCCTGCTGGCGGAAGTACACCGGGAAGATCTCGTAGAAGACGCCGAGCGGATACCCTTCCGCGAAATAGAGGATGCCCACCCAGAACAGCTTGTTCGAGAGCAGCGGCCGGGTCGGGGAAGGAATCATCCGCGCCGGAACCGGTAGATCGCGAGCTCGCCCATGAGATTGGGCAGAAACGACACCGGACGCCCCCCCGCCAGGACGACGCGGTTCATGACGGGCAGGCGCCGCTCCGCGAGGAAGGCGTCGAAATCGGCGACGGTGCAAAGGTGGATGTTGGGCGTGTCGTACCACTGGTAGGGCAGCGACGTGGAGACCGGCATGCGGCCCTTCGCGATCTGCCATCGATGCGACCAGTGGCCGAAATTCGGGAACGTGACGATCGCCTCGCGTCCGACGCGCAGCATCTCGGCGACGATCTCGTCGGCATGGCGCATCGCCTGCAGCGTCTGCGACAGGATCACGCAGTCGAACGACGCGTCGTCGAATCCGGCGAGTCCCGACTCGAGGTCGCTCTGCAGCACGTTGATGCCGTTCGAAACGCTCGCGAGCACGCCGGCGTCGTCGATCTCGATGCCGTAGCCCGTGGCCCCGCGCTCGCGCGCGAGATACGCGAGGAGGCTGCCGTCGCCGCAGCCCAGGTCGAGCACGTGCGAGCCGCGCGCGATCCAGGCCGCGATCGTCGCGAAGTCGGCGCGCCCGGCCGCCGCGGCGGCCGACGGAACGTACGGCGCCGGCACGGATTCCGGCCCCGTCGCGCGCGCTTCATGGGTCGGAGCGGCGGGCACCAGGGCCGCGTCCGGCATCGGCTTCGCGTTCCGCGGCGATGCGCTCGTAGTACGCGCGCACGATCGCCATGTACTGCGGATCGTCGAGCAGGAACGCGTCGTGCCCGTGCGCCGCGACGATCTCCGCGTACGAGACGTCGCGATCGTTGTCGACGAGCGCCTTCACGATCTCGCGCGAGCGCGCCGGCGCGAACCGCCAGTCGGTGGTGAACGAGACGACGAGAAACCGGCAGGTGGCCGGCGCCAGCGCCTGCGCGAGGTTGCCGTCGGTCGCCGTGGCCGGATCGAAGTAGTCGAGCGCCTTGGTGATGCGAAGGTAGGTGTTCGCGTCGTAGTACTCGGCGAACTTCTGCCCCTGGTGGCGCAGATACGACTCGATCTGGAATTCCGGCTCGAACGAGAACTTGAGGCCGTCGCGCAGCGCGCGGCCGAACTTCTCCTCCATCTGCTCGTCGGACAGGTAGGTGATGTGGCCGATCATCCGCGCCACGACGAGGCCGCGCCGGGGCTTCGTCCCCAGCGCCTCGAAGTGGCCGTCGTGAAAGTCCGGATCCGAGCGGATCGCCTGGCGCGCGACCTCGTTGAACGCGATGTTCTGCGCGGACAGATTCGGCGCCGCGGCGATCACCAGCGCGTGGCGGATGCGCGCCGGATAGCGCGTCGCCCAGGCGAGCGCCTGCATGCCGCCGAGGCTTCCGCCCATCACCGCCGCCCATTGCCGGATGCCGAGACGGTCGGCGAGGCGCGCCTGCGCGTCCACCCAGTCTTCGACCGTCACGAGCGGAAAATCGGCGCCCCACGGCTTGCCGGTCGCCGGATCGAGCGAAAGCGGCCCCGTCGAGCCGAAGCAGCTGCCGAGATTGTTGACGCCGACGACGAAGAAGCGATCGGTGTCGAGCGGCTTGCCCGGCCCGACCATGTTGTCCCACCAGCCGACGTTGTCGGGATCGTCCGCGTAGTAGCCGGCGACGTGATGCGACGCGTTGAGCGCGTGGCAGACGAGCACGGCATTCGAGCCGCCGGCGTCGAGCGTGCCGTAGGTCTCGTACGCGAGCTCGTAGGAGGCGAGCGCCCTGCCGCACGCGAGCGGCAGCGGCGTGTCGAAGCGCGCGCTGCGCGCGACGACCGCGCCCACCGATCGGCCGGGCGCGGCGGTGCTGGAATTGCCTCCGGTGGTCGCCGCAAAGGAGGGCATCGGGACGCCTATCGTCTCGCGCCGGCTTGCCTCCCGCTAACCGAGTGGGTGTCGGGAGGTCCCTTGCCACTCCGCTTTAGCCGTATTTTTTGGGGAAAGCCCCCGCGCCCGCAAGCTGGCTCAAATCGGCGCAGCCCGAAGTGTAGCCCGCCGCCGTTCCCTTGAACAGGCGGCGGCGCCGCGCGCCGCGTTCCGCGTTCGGCTACGCGTTGAGCCTCGCGAGCTGTGCCATGAGCTTCGTCGGGTCGTCGCTTCTGCGCATGCGCGCGACGATGGGCATCAGCGCGCCGACGTCGGACGTCAGCACCCGCTGCTTGATGCTGAGGAGCTGCGCCGGATGCATCGACAGGTTGCGCAGGCCCATGCCGAGCAGGAGCCGCGTCAGATTCGGGTCGCCGGCCATCTCGCCGCAGACGGCGATCGGAACCCCTGCCTTGCCGGCGCTCGCGATCGCCATCGCGATCAGCTTCAGCACCGCGGGATGCAGCGGATCGTACAGGTGCGCGACGGCGTCGTCCGAGCGGTCCACCGCGAGCGTGTACTGGATGAGGTCGTTGGTGCCGATCGACAGGAAATCGAGCTTCGTCAGGAAGGCGGAGATCGCGAGCACCGCGGCCGGGATCTCGATCATGCCGCCCACTTCCACTTCCGGATCGAACGGCACGCCCTGCTCGCGCAGCGACTCCTTCGCCTGCGCGATCATCGCGAGCGTCTGGTCGATCTCGCCGACGGAGGCGAGCATCGGCACCAGGATCTTGACCTTGCCGTAGTGCGACGCGCGGAGGATCGCGCGGAGCTGCGTGAGGAAGAGACGCGGCTCGGCGAGGCAGAACCGGACCGCGCGCAAGCCGAGCGCCGGGTTCGGCGCGACGCGCGCGAGGCCGTCGAGGCCCTCCTTGTGCTTGTCGGCGCCGAGGTCGAACGTGCGGATCGTCACCGGCTTGCCGCCCATGCCGGCCGCCACGCTGCGATACGCCTCGAACTGCTCGTCCTCGGACGGCAGTCCCTCGCGGTTGAGGAACAGGAACTCGGAACGGAAGAGCCCGATGCCGGTCGCGCCGTTGTCGAGCGCCTGCTCGAGGTCGTCCGGCAGCTCGATGTTCGCCATGAGCTCGATCGTGTGCCCGTCGAGCGTGGTCGCCGGCTTGGTCTTGAGGCGGCGCAGCTTGGCGCGCTCGAGCTCGAGCCCGCTCTGCTTCAGCCGGTACTCGGCGAGCACCGACTTGTCGGGGTTGACGATGACGACGTGATTGGTCCCGTCGAGGATCAGGAGCTCGTTCTCGCGGATCAGCGCCCGGCCGTTGTGCGTGGCGGCGACCGCGGGGACGGCGAGGCTCCGCGCGACGATCGCCGTGTGCGACGTCACGCCGCCGAGATCGGTGATGAAGCCGGCGTAGCGGTGCGTCTTGAACTGGATCACGTCCGCCGGCGAAAGGTCGTGCGCGACCAGGATCGTGTGCTGTTCCGCGCCGGCCGGCCCGAGCGAGCCCGGCTTGCCGAGGAGCCGCTTCAGGACGCGCTCGACCACCTGCACGACGTCGGCCTTGCGCTCGCGCAGATAGGCGTCCTCGATGTCCTCGAACTGCTCGACCAGCACGTTCATCTGCACGGTGAGCGCCCACTCGGCGTTGCAATGCTGGTCGGCGATGATGCGCTTCGGCGTCTCCGACAGCGTCGGATCGGCGAGGATCATCGCGTGGACGTCGAGGAAGGCGCCGAACTCGGCGGGCGCGTCGCCGGCCGTCATCGCGCCATGCAGGCCGTCGAGCTCGGCACGCACTTCCGCCAGCGCGTGATCGAGACGCGCGATCTCGGCTTCGACCCGGGTCGAGGGGATCGTGTAGTGCGCGACTTCGAGCGTGGCGTGCGAGACGAGTTGCGCCCGCCCGATGGCGATCCCGCCCGAGACGCCGAGACCGTGGAGCGCGAAGCTCGGCACGGCGTTACTGGCCCTCGCCGAAGTAGTCGTTGATCAGCGCCACGATCGCGTCCATCGCCTCGGCCTCGTCCGGACCGTTCGTCTCGAGCGTCACCTTGGCGCCCTTGCCCGCGGCCAGCATCATCACGCCCATGATGCTCTTCGCGTTGACCTTGCGGTTGTTGCGCGACAGCACGACGTCGCTCTGGTATTTCGCCGCGAGCTGCGTGAGCTTCGCCGATGCGCGCGCGTGGAGCCCCAGCTTGTTGACGATCTCAACCTCGCGTTGCGGCATAGACCGGGTCCGCGTTCATGTGGAGCACGCCGTCGCAGCCGCCGGATACCGCCCGCTTCACCATCGTGTCGAGGTCGCGCGTGCGGTAGGTGAAGGCGCGCACCAGCATCGGCAGGTTCACCCCGGCGATGCCCTCGACGCGCCCGGGGCGCAGCAGCTTGCCGGCGAGGTTGCACGGCGTCGCGCCGAAGATGTCGGAGAAGATCATCACGCCGTGGCCGGTGTCGAGCTGCTTCACGAGCTCGCGCGCGGCCGGCAGCAGCGCATGCGGATCGTCCGTCGCGGCGACGGACAGCACTTCGAACTGCGGGGGACGGCTGCCGAGCACGTGCGTGACGGCGCGCGCAAGCCCTTCGGCGAAGCTGTCGTGCGCAATGATCAGGATGCCGATCATCGTGGATCCCGTGGTGGCGCCATCGCATCGGTCGGAGGCTGCGAAAGACCCGCGCTCGACGCCTTGATGGCCGAGAATTATGGTAGCACGGGCCTCAGCTTCCCTGGGCGGACGCCTTCTCGAGCGCCGCGGCGAACATCGCGCCGACGTCGAAGCCGGACTGCTGCGAGATCTCGACGAAGCAGGTCGGGCTCGTGACGTTGACTTCGGTGAGGTAGTCGCCGATGACGTCGAGGCCGACCACGATGAGGCCCTCGGCCCAGAGCGGCGGTCCGAGCGCCGCCGCGATCTGGCGGTCGCGCAGCGTGAGCGGGCGCGCGACGCCGCGGCCGCCCGCCGCGAGGTTGCCGCGCGTCTCGCCCGCCTTCGGGATGCGCGCGAGCGCGAACGGCACCGGCTCGCCGGCGATCAGCAGCACCCGCTTGTCGCCGTCGGCGATCTCCGGGATGAAGCGCTGCGCCATCACCGTCCGCGCGCCGTGGCGCCCGACCGTCTCGACGATCACGTTGCGGTTCGGATCGTCCGCGCGCACCCGGAACACCGACGTTCCGCCCATGCCGTCGAGCGGCTTCACGATGGTGTCGCCCTGCGCGTCGATGAACGCGTCGATCCGCGCCGCGTCGCGCGTGACGAGCGTCGGCGCGATGAATTCGCCGAACCGCGCGATCGCGAACTTCTCGTTGTGGTCGCGGATGGCGCGCGGCCGGTTGAACACGCGCGCGCCTTCGCGCTCGGCGGCCTCGAGCAGATACGTCGAGTACACGTATTCCATGTCGAACGGCGGGTCCTTGCGCATCAGCACGGCCGCGAAATCCCGGAGCGCGCGATTCTCGGGCACGCCGGCCTCGTACCAGTCGTGGTCGTCCGGCTTGAGCGTGAGCGGCACGACGCGCGCCCGCGTGCCGTCCGCACCCCAGAACAGGTCGGATTGCTGGAGCGCATAGATCGCGTGCCCGCGCGCGGCGAGCGAGCGCATCATCGCGATGCTCGAGTCCTTGTAGGCCTTGAGCTCCGGCAGCGGATCGAGGATGAAGGCGTAGTCCATGGGGCGCGTGCGGCAGGCCCGTCATGCTACCGCATCTACAGTGCGATGACGACGGTCGACGCGTCACGATCCTGTCGGTCGGCGGTACGCGCCGCGGTCGGACGACGAAAGCGCGTCGAACGCGCTACTTGGTGAGGATCAGCTTGCCGTAGCGGGTCTGGCGCAGGAAATAGAGCGTGCGGTCGTGCAGGATCGCGAGCTGCGACGCGCCGGCGAGAAGGCTCTCGCTCGTCACGACCCGCGGCGTGTTGTCCGGCGGTTCGGCGCCTTCCGGTGTCGTCCCTGCGTGCGGCGCATCGTTCGCGCCGCTCGGCCGGCGCATCCTCAGTCGTCATCGCCCATCTGCGACTGCTGGTAATTCGCGATCCCGACCTTGTCGATGAGCTCGAGCTGCGTCTCCAGCCAGTCGATGTGCTCCTCCTCGGACTCGAGGATCTGGCGGAAGAGGTCGCGGCTCACGTAATCGCCGCACGACTCGCAGTCGGCGATCGCGGTCTTCAGCGCCGGATGCGCGGCGAGCTCGAGCTTCAGATCGCAGCGCCAGCGCCTCGGTGACGTCCTCGCCGATCAGGAGCTTGTGCAGGTTCTGCAGATTCGGCAGCCCCTCGAGGAACAGGATGCGCTCGATCAGGCTCTCGGCGTGCTTCATCTCGTCGATCGACGCCGCGCGCTCGCGGGTGGCGAGGCGCTCGAAGCCCCAGTGGCCGAACATCTTCGCGTGCAGGAAGTACTGGTTGATCGCCGTCAGCTCGTTGGTCAGCACGGCGTTGAGATGCTTGACGACGCGGGCGTCGCCCTTCATCGGGCGTCTCCGTCGAGCGGACGGCGCGAGCGCGCCGAGCGACCGGACGTGAGGCGGGCGACCGTGTCGACCAGCAGCGCCTTCGCGCAGGACGTGCAGCGCCCGCAGCCCAGGCCGACGCCCAGCCCGTGCGCGAGGTCGTGCGACGTGCGCGCGCCCTCCTCCGCCGCCTGGATGATCTGGCGGTCGGTGATCGCGTTGCAGAGGCAGATGTACATGGGAGGTATCGTAGCAGAGCCTAAACACAAATGCAAATCATTCCTATTTACATTTCGGCCCGGCGCCGGTAATCTTCGGCGCGTGCCCCTCCGCCAGGGGCCATGCGTCTCCCCGACGCCGATGATGCGACCCCTGCTCCAGTTCCCCGCCCCTTTCCGCCTTGCGGCGCGGCTGTGCTGGACAACGCCGCGCTCGCGGCAGCGCTCGCCGCCGCGCCTGCGCTGGCGCTCGAAACGCCGATCGGCAAGCCGCAGAGGCAGGCCGGCATGGAGATCGCCGCCGTCTACCTGCAGCCGGTGGCGATGGAGCCCGCGGGCATGATGAAGAGCGTCGCCGAATCCGACATCCACCTCGAAGCCGACATCCGCGCCCAGAGCGACAACGCCAACGGCTTCGCCGACGGCACCTGGATCCCGTACCTCGGCATCGCCTACGAGATCACGAAAGCGGGGGGCACCCAGAAGATCGCCGGCGACATGATGCCGATGGTCGCCAGCGACGGCCCGCACTACGGCGACAACGTGAAGCTCGCGGGTCCGGGCAAGTACACGCTCAAGCTGTCGATCGCGCCGCCCGGCGCGTCGGCCCACGCCCACTTCGGACGGCACACCGACAAGGAAACCGGCGTCGGTCCGTGGTTCAAGCCGTTCACCGTCCAGTACGAGTTCACCTACGCCGGCGTCGGCAAGAAGGGCGGCTACTGACGATGACGACGTCGAACCCAGCGATGCTGCCCGCGCGCCTGCCGCCGCTTCGGCGCATCGCCGCGCATCGCCTGCGCCGCGATCGATCGCGCTGTCTTCGCCCGTTCGCCCTCGCGGCGGAGGAGCTGCTCGTCGCTGAAGCTCGTCGGCGCGGGACGGCAAGTTCGAGCCGCTGAAGCTCGAAGTGCCGGCCGGCAAGCGCTTCAAGATCGAGATCAGCAACGACGGCAAGGGCCCGATGGAATTCGAAAGCAAGGACCTGAAGCAGGAGAAGGTGCTGGCCGCCGGCGCGAAATCGTCGGTGGTCATCAATCCGCTCAAGCCCGGCACGTACGTCTTCTTCGACGAGTATCACATGGACGCGCCGAAGGGCCAGATCGTCGCGAAGTGACGTCGGCATCGCTCGGACGCTCGCCATGGGTAACGCCCTCTTCATCATCTGGCGCGAGTCCGCCGAGGCGATGCTCGTCGTCGGCATCCTCTACGCCTGGCTCGCGCAAGCATCCCGACGCGAAGCGCGGGATGCGCTACCTGTGGGCCGGCGTCGGCGCCGGCGTCGGCCTCGCGCTCGCGCTCGCGGCCGTGATGCTGGGCATCGCGCGGCTGCTCTCCGACGAGGGCCTCGAGTACTTCCAGCTGGCGATGATGCTGGTCGCCTCCGGGCTCATCGTGCAGATGGTGTTCTGGATGCGCCGGCACGGCCGCACGTTCAAGCGCGATCTCGAAACGGACATGCAGAGCAATGTCGCGACCGCCAACTGGTGGGGTCTGCTCGTCGTCGTCGCGCTGGCGGTCGGCCGCGAGAGCGCCGAGACGGTCGTCTTCCTGTACGGTCTCGGCGCCCAGTACACGAGCGTGTGGAGCTTCCTCGGCGTCCTCGCGCTCGGGCATCGGCGCCGCGTGGCTCACGTTCTGGGCGCTGCAGCAGGGCAGCCGGTTCTTTTCGTGGCGGACGTTCTTTCGCGTGAGCGAGATCCTGCTGCTGCTGCTGGCCGGCGCGCTCCTCGTCTCCGCCGTCGACAAGCTGATCGGGCTGGACGTGCTGCCGCCGCTCGTCGATCCGCTCTGGGACACGTCCGCCGTGATCGACGATTCGAGCCGGACCGGCGGCCTCCTCGCCGCGTTCACCGGCTATCGCGCGCGCCCCGCGCTGTTGCCGCTGCTCGTGCTGGCCGCGTACTGGGTGACGGTCGTCACGCTGCTGCGCCGACCCGTCGCGGTGACGCCGTGCGCCGTGAGCGACGCGAATGCCGCGGTCGCGTGACCCGCCGGCCGGCGACGGCGGCGCTCGGGCGCGCGCTCTCGCGGCGCGGGCGAATGGCTGCGGCGACATGCGCGCGTCGTCGGCGCGATGCAGTGGGCGATCGTCGGCCGCCTATGCGTTCTTCGTCGTCGTGCCGGCCTTCCTGCCGCTGCCGGCGGACGACGCGCGCTGGTACAACAGCCTCGCGGTCCTGTCGCAGTGGCTGTTCTGGGGCGTGTGGTGGCCGTTCGTCATCCTGTCGATGTTCGTCGTCGGGCGCGCGTGGTGCGGCCTCTTCTGTCCCGAGGGCACGCTGACCGAGGCCGCCAGCCGGCATGGGCTCGGCCTCGCGGTGCCGCGCTGGCTGAAATGGGGCGGATGGCCGTTCGTCGCGTTCGCGCTGACGACGGTGTTCGGCCAGCTCGTCAGCGTCTATCAGTATCCCGCCGCGACGCTGCTCGTGCTGGGCGGCTCGACGCTCGCGGCCATCGGCGTCGGCCTCGTCTACGGCCGCGGCAAGCGCGTCTGGTGCCGGCACCTCTGTCCGGTCAACGGCGTGTTTGCCGTGCTGTCGCGCGTCGCCCCGCTGCATTTTCGCGTCGATACCGACGCGTGGACCGCGAACGTTCCGCGCATTCCCGTGCATCCGGTCAACTGTGCGCCGCTCGTGCGCATCCGCCGGATGACGGGGCCGTCCGAGTGCCACATGTGCGGCCGCTGCAGCGGCCTGCACGGCGCCATCGCGCTCGCCGCGCGCTCGCCGAATCGCGAGGTGGTCACGCTCGACCGAGAGCGCCGCGAGCGGATGGGATGCGGCGCTCATCGTGTTCGGCATGATCGGCCTCGCGCTCGGCGCGTTCGAATGGAGCGCCACGACCGCGTTCGTGTCGCTGCGCAGCGCCGCGATCGGGCTCATCGTCGATCACGGTCCCGCCTGGCTCCTCGCCGACAACGCGCCCTGGTGGCTGCTCACGAACTACCCCGAAGCGCACGACGTCTTCACGTGGCTCGACGGCGCGCTGATCGTCGGCTGGATCGTCGGCACCGCGCTTCTGGTCGGCGGCTGGGTGAGCCTCTGGCTCGTCGTCGCGGCGCGAGCGATGGCGGGCTCGCTCGCGCGCCAACGCGTATGCGCTCGCGTACACGCTGATTCCGCTCGCCGGCGCCGGTCTTTTCGTCGGCCTGAGCGCGCTGCCGGCCACCCTTGCGCACGGCGAGGGGCTGCGACTCGCGTGGCTTCCGCATGTGCGCGCGGTGCTCCTGGGCGCAAGCGCCTGCTGGGGTCTCTATCTTGCCTACCGGCAGCTCGAAGGCCGGGTGGCCGCGGCGCCGCGCGCGGGCGCGCTCGTCGCGATGGTCGCCGCCGACGGCGGCGTGCTCGCCGCCTGGGCGCCGTTCGTCTTTCACTGACTTCGCGGCGCCTCTGCCCGAGGCCCGCGGCACGTCAAGCGCGGGCCGCCGTTTGAATCGGCGCGAACGCAGCCACATCATCGTTCCGGTCACGACGAAAAGCGCGGGCAGCAAGCCCACGACGCTGATGACGACGCGTCCGCCGATTCCCAGCGGATCGCCTTCGTGCAGCGGGCGCTGGTAGGCGAGAAAGGCGTCGCCGCTCGTCTGCGTCGCCCGATCGAGCTGCCGCAGCACGGCGCCGGACCGCGGATCGACGAAGACGACGATCGCCGCCGCGCTCGGAGTCGTCGCCTGCCTCGCGAAGCGCGATCCGGTACACGCCGCGCGGACCCGCCGGAATGCCGACGCCGGCGACGCTCGCTTCGGGAAACCGCGCGCGGGCGACGGCGACGGCTTCGTCGGGCGTGATCGGCCGGCCCTGCGATTCGGCGGCCTGCATGCCTCGCGGCGAGGGCGAAACCGGGGCCAACGCGCCGACCGCCGCGCGGCCGGCGTCGGGAAACGCGAGGAAGATGCCCGTGAACGACAGCATCGCGAGCACCAGCGACGCGTAGATGCCGAACGTGAAGTGGAGATTGCGCGACACGACGGAGCCGCGCCGGAACGTGAAGTCCTTGCGCCGAAGGCGCCGGCGCGGCCACCACAGGTAGATCCCGCTCAACGACGAGATGAGCATCGCGATCCCGACGCAGCCGACGATTTCGCGTCCGCTGTACTCGCGCAGCGTCAGCGATTCGTGGAAATCGTGCGCCCAGCCGATGAGGCCGCCGCCGGCCGGAGCATCGAGCACGCGTCCGGTCGGCGGATCGAGATAGACGCGGCGCAAGCCGGCCGTCTCGCCCTTCGCGCGCACGAACACGACCACCGGCGTCGCCTCGGCGTGCGGAATGCGGAGGTTCAGGACCCGCGCACCGTCGCCCACCGCGCGGGCGCCGCGCGACGCATAGTCGGCGTACGGCAGCGCGACTTCCTTGCCGGACGTCGCATAGCGCTGCGGATTGAGCGCGCCGTCGATCGCCCGATCGAACACGAGCACGCTGCCGGTGATGCCGACGAGCGCGCCGATCACCCCGAGCGTCAAGCCCAGCCAGAGGTGGATCTGCACCCACGCGCGGCGCAGACCGGCGCGGCGCACGGGCACGGCCGACGGGGTCACTTCGCTCATCGTCGCCGGAACGCGCATCGTCTAAGCCTCCGCCCACATCCGCAGCAGGTTGTGATAGCAGCCGGTCAGCTCCACCAGCGCGGCGTTGCCCGGCGCCGCCGGCGACAAGCGCACGATCGCCATGTCGAGATCGAACAGCAGCGCCCGCTGCGCGTCGTCGCGGACCATGCTCTGCACCCAGAAGAACGACGCGAGACGCGCGCCGCGCGTGACCGGCATCACGCGATGGCGACTGCCCGCCGGATAGAGCACCATGTCGCCGGCCGGCAGCTTGACCGTCTGCGTCCCGTAGACGTCCTCGATCACGAGCTCGCCGCCGTCGTAGGTCTCGGGCGCGGAGAGGAACAGCGTGGCCGCGACGTCGGTGCGGATCTTCATGCCGGTGCCGGGCAGCAGCCTGACCGCGCCGTCGACGTGCGTGCCGAACTGCATTTCGGTGGCGCCGTCGTAGCGGTTGAACATCGGCGGATAGATCCGGTGCGGCAGCGCGGCGCTCAGGAACAGCGGATGGCGCTCGAGCGCGCGCGACGATCACGGCGGCGAGCTCCTGCGCGATGGGCGCGTCTTCCGCGAGCTGGAGGTTGTGCTTCACCTCCGCGCCCTGATGGCCCGCCGTGGCGCGGCCGTCGACCCATGCCGCGCCGCGCATTCTCCAGGCGTTCGCGCACCATGCGCGCCTGCGCGGCATTGAGCATGTTGGCGATGCGGAGCAGCATGGCGGTCGGTCGATGCGGCGTCAGAAGAACTTGTAATTGAACGCGAGCAGCGCCTGCCGGTTGGTTCCCGGCACCGAGCGCCCGCGGTCCGACGGGATCAGCGCGTCGTAGGCGAGACGGTTGGTGAGGTTCAGCACGTTCAACTGGACGCCCCACTTCGGCTGCTGGTAGGCGACCATCGCGTCCCAGCGAAAGTAATCGTCGACCTTGACCGCGTTGGTGTTCGACGTGAATCGGTCCGACATCCAGGCCATGCCCGTGCCGACCTGCCATTCGCGGGTGAGGTTGTACGCCGTCCACATCGATGCGCTGTTCTTCGGCGTGTTGGCCGGCACTTTCCCCTTGGTGTTGTCGAGCACCGACGCATTGGTGATCTCGGCGTCGAGGTACGTGTAGCCGCCGAAGACCTGCCACCGGTTCGTGATGTGACCCGCGGCGCTCAGCTGGAAGCCGCGCACGCGGACATTGCCCGTGAGCTCGTAGACGCCCGTGGAGATCTGCGAGCGCGTATTGTCCTTCTCGATCTGGAAGATGGCCGCCGTCAGCGACAGATTGCCGTCGAGGACGTCCCACTTGCCGCCGACCTCGTACTGGCGGCTCGTCTCCGGATCGAGCGATTGCTGGCCGCTCGTGAGCGCGAGCGTCTCGAGCGACGGATTGAACGACGTGCCGTACGAAAAGTAGTACGACTGCACGTCGGTCGGCTGAAAGATCGCGCCGGCGCGAACGCTCGTGTAGCCGATGGTCTGGCTCGCCTTGGGCGGCTGGTTGATCGAGTTGGTGAGGCTCGCGTGGTAGCGGTCGTAGCGCACGCCGGCCACGATCTTCCAGTAGTCGGCGAAGGACAGCGTGTCGTTGATGTACGGCGCGATGTCCGTCGCGTGCGCATCGACGTGATTGCCGGTCACGGCGGGGATGCCGGCCGCCGGCGCGTACAGCGGGTCGACGAGCGACACCGCGCGGAAGAAGTTGTTCGGATTGCCCTGGATGTTGCGCGTGTAGTTCTGCGTGTCGTTCGTGTCGCGGCCGAGCTCCAGGCCGGCGATCAGCTGATGCCGGAACGCCTCCGGTCTGGAATTCGGTGATGACGTCCGTCTGGTTGTAGAGCGACGAATCGGTGATCACGCGGTCGTGACTGCCGATCCCGACGTACAGCGACGAGAGCGGCAAGGCGGTGGTGTTGCTCAAGTTCGCCGCCGGGAACGCCGTGTAGACGCCCGCCGGCGACAGCGTGCCGACGTTGTTCGGGCCGGACTCCCGCGCGTCGATCTTGTAGTGCGAGTAGTACGTCTGGTTGCGCAGCGTGACGTTCGCCGCGACCTTGTGGGTGATCGTTCCGTTGAGGTTGATGACGTCCTGCAGCGTCCGGTCGTCGGTGGCGCCGTAGAAGTTCTTGCGATCGACCGCCGCGGGCGCGCCGTTGACCGGCGGCAATCCGTAGTCGGGCATGTCGTTGTTGTGCGTCAGCAAGGCGACGAGGGTGATCTCGGTCGGCGTGCCCATTCCGAAGCGAAGCGACGGCGCGACGCCGTAGTCGTGGTTCTGCATGACGTCGCGCGTCGAGTCGACGTACTGTCCCATCGCCGCGACCCGGAACGCCGAAGTGTCGTCGATCGGCAGGTTGACGTCCGTGGTGACCCGGAACGACGGCTGCGTGCCGGCGATCACGGTCGCGGTGGCGAACGGCGTGAGGGTCGGCACCTTGCTCACCTGGTTGATCACGCCGCCGGTCGACCCGCGGCCGAACAGCATCGACGACGGGCCCTGCAGCACCTCGACCGCATCGAGCGAGAAGACGTCGCGATAGAACTGGCCGCGGTCCTCATGCCGTCGAGATAGAGATCCGTGCGCGCGGTGAAGCCGCGCAGGTTGAAGTTGTTGCCGATCGACCCGCCTTCGGCGGCGCCCATCGTGATCCCCGGCACGTTGCGCAGCGCATCGGCGAGGCTCGTCGCGCCCTGCGCCTGCATCAGCGTGCTGTTGATCACCGTCACCGACTGCGGAATGTCGCGCAGCGGCGTGTCGACGCCGCCGCCGATGCTCGACGTGGCGGGGTTGTAGTCGGCGCCGGCCGACGCGTCGCGAACCTTCACTTCCGGCAGCGTCGGGTCCGCGGCCGGCGTCGCCTGCGCGAAGGTCATCTCCGGCGCCAGCGCCATGCAGGCGAGCGATCGCGATGGGTCGAAGCTTGTGCGGATGTTTCATCGATGCTCTCCAGTGGTTGCCTTTGGCGTAACTTGGCTGGCAACCAGCGGGAGGCTGGCGTGCTGGCTGGGATGAACGGGAGTTGCCTGAGTTGCGTCGGGAGCCGCGCCGCGCGCTCCGTCAGCCGTCGAGCGTGAAGGCGATCGGCACGACGACCCACGCGGCGATCTTCTGGTCCCCTTGGCGCGCGGGGACGAATTTCCAGTTCCTGATCGTTTCGAGCGCGGACTGGTCGAGCCGCGGAAAGCCGCTCGACGTCTTGAGCTCGATCCGCTCCGGCATGCCGTCGGCGCTGACCAGCACGCGAATCAGCACCCGGCCCTGCTCGTGCATCCGCCGCGCGAGCGGCGGGTACGCGGGCGCGGGATTCTGCAGGTAATCGGCGGTGAAGCGCGGCGGGATGACCGGAGGCGGATCGGGCGCGACCACGGATTCCGCGACCGGTGCACGGCGGCGGCGCAGGTGGCAGCGTGATGGGCGAAACCGCGGTCGACTCGGTGACCACCGGCGGGACATAGCGAGGCATCTCGACCGGCGGGGGCGTCTCCGTCGGCACCGGTTTACGGGATCA
Source organism: uncultured beta proteobacterium (assembly GCA_963724545.1). Lineage (GTDB taxonomy): Bacteria > Pseudomonadota > Gammaproteobacteria > Burkholderiales > Casimicrobiaceae > CAIWHR01. The sequence goes on along the minus strand of CAVRVC010000005.1, from coordinate 102,916 downwards.
GCGGCAGCTTCGGTATCGGGCGCGGCGCTTCGGGAGGCGGGGGCGTGATCACGCTGACCATGAGCGGCGCCATGTGCGCGATCGAACGGCGGACCGGCGCGTACTGCAGGAGCGCGACGATCAGCACGACATGGAAGACGACCGCGCCCGCGATCCCGGCATAGCGCGCACCCCGGTCGCGCGGGGCGGCGGGGCGATCGTCGAAATGCGGTCGAAAGCGCGAAGCGGGCGGCAGCCATGGCAGCGTAGGGGTTACGTGCGCGTGGCTGGCGGAACTCCCGGCTGGCTGGCGCGAGCTCAGCAAACGATAATGATTCGCATTTGCGTTGTCAAGCGGCTCGGCGCGAAGGATTCGTCCCGGAATCCCGCCCTGGAGTCGGCGAAACAGGAACGGGGCCTCCGCTTAGCCGGGGTTTTCCGACGCACGGCCATGGCATCGAGGCGCGGCACCGCTTAGAATCGCGGTCCCGGATCGACGGCATCAACGCCTCCCCAAGAAGCGCGGATTCCGGTCCTGATCCCATCCGATCGTCATCGAAAGAATCCCGCAATGACCCGCGACACCGAACTCGCCGCGCTCAAGTCGCGCCTGCAGGAAATCGACGACCTGCGCGGCGCCGCCGCGTTGCTGCACTGGGACCAGTCCACGTACATGCCGCCGGGCGGCGCGGAATCCCGCGGTCGCCAGCTCGCGCTGTTGAGTCGCCTCGGCCACGACCGGCAGGCCGATCCCGCGATCGGACGCCTGCTCGATTCGCTCGAGCCCTGGGCCGAAGCGCAGGGCGCCGATTCGGATGCGGCCGCGCTCGTCCGCGTCACGCGCCGCGACTTCGAACGCGCGACGCGCGTGCCGTCCGCCTTCATCGAACGCTGAGCGAGCACACGACGGCCACCTACCATGCGTGGGAGCGCGCGCGACCGGCCAACGATTTCGCCGCCGTGCGTCCGCTGCTCGAGAAGACCGTCGAGTTGAGCCGCGAGCTCGCGGCCTACCACCCCGGCTACGCGCATCCCTACGACGCGCTCATCGATCTGGCCGAGGACGGCATGACGGTGGCGGCGCGTGCGGACGCTCTTCGCCGAATTGCGCGCCGGGCTCGTGCCGTTGATCGCGGCCATTCGCTCCCGTCCGGAGGCCGACGGCAGCTGCCTCGCCGGCGATTTTCCGGAGAGCGCGCAGCAGGCGTTCGGCGAAAAGGTGATCCGCGCGTTCGGCTACGACTACACGCGCGGCCGGCAGGACAAGACCGCGCATCCGTACATGACCAAGCTCGGCCGCGGCGACGTGCGCATCACCACCCGCTACAGCAACGACTACCTGCCGGACGGCCTCTTCTCCACGCTGCACGAGGCCGGGCACGCGATGTACGAGCAGGGCATCGCCGACTCGCTCGACGGCACGCCGCTCTTCACCGGAACGACGGCCGGCGTGCACGAAAGCCAGTCGCGGCTCTGGGAGAACCTCGTGGGCCGGAGCCTTCCGTTCTGGCGTCACTGGTACGCGTCGCTGCAGGCGACCTTTCCCGGCGAGCTCGACGACGTCGACATCGACACCTTCTATCGCGCGATCAACAAGCGTCGTCCCTTCGCTCATCCGGACCGAAGCCGACGAAGTCACCTACAACCTCCACGTCATGCTTCGCTTCGACCTCGAGCTCGCGATGCTGGAAGGCTCGCTCGCCGTCGCCGACCTGCCCGAAGCGTGGCGCGCGCGCGTGCAAACCGATCTCGGTGTCACGCCGCCGGACGACCGCGACGGCGCGCTGCAGGACGTGCACTGGTACGGCGGCATCGTCGGCGGCGCGTTCCAGAGCTACACGCTCGGCAACATCATGAGCGCGCAGTTCTTCGCCGCGGCGCGGCGCGACCTCTCGGACCTCGACGCACAGATCGGCGCCGGCGAGTTCGAGCCGCTGCGCACGTGGCTCACCGCGAACATCTATCGCCATGGCCGCAAGTTCACGGCGCCCGAGATCGTCGAGCGCGCGACCGGCGAGCCGCTGTCGATCGCGCCCTACCTCGGCTATCTCAAGACCAAATACGGCGCGCTGTACGGCTTGTGACGCTGTCCCGGCGCCGTGTGCCAGTGCGGCGCCGGCGCACGCGCGGGGCTAGCCGCCCGCGATCGTGAAGAGCTCCTGCGGCTCGCGAATGCCGCGAAGCGCGTGGAAGCCGAGCGAGATCATCCGGCTCCCGCAGGCCGCGGCCGCGTCGTGGAAGCTCTGCGACACCAGCAGCTTGCGCTGCAGCGGACGGCACATCCCCTCGATGCGGCTCGCTTCGTTCACGGCCGAGCCCACGACCGTGAAGTCGAGGCGCTCGGCGGCGCCGATGTTGCCGTAGAGCACGTCGCCCAGGTGCAGCGCGACGCCGAAATCGAGCGTGCGCTTGCCGGCGGCGCGGCGCTCCGCGTTGAACGGCGGGAAGAAGTCGAGGAGCTGCGCCGCCGCCTCGAGCGCGTCGGCGCACACCGCCTCGCTGTCGCGCTCCGCGAGATCGAACGTCGCGAGAAAGCCGTCGCCCATGAACTTGAGGATCTGCCCGTGGTGGTCGAGCACCGGCCGCGCCATCGCCTCGAGGTAGGCGTCGAGGATCTCCACCAGCTCCTCCTGCGGCACGCGGCTCGCGACGGTCGAAAAGCCGCGCAGATCGCAGAACCAGATCACCGCGCGGATTCGCTTCACCGAATGGCGGTCGATCTCGCCGATCAGCACGTGGCGGCCCGCGTCCGCGCCGATGTAGGTCTCGAGCAGCGTGCGCGCGACATCGAACGTCGAGCGCGACTTCACCGCGAGGGCAAGGTAGGGCAGCGCGTCCCCCACCTGCTTCAGGTGATCGTCGTCGAAGCCGCCCGGAACATCGGTCGCGCACGAGAAGAAGATGCCTTGCAGCGGATCGAACCGGCCGTCGCCGATGACCGTCGGTCCGCTCTTGAGCGAGGCCATGTCGACGCCGCCGAAGCGGACGATCCGCGCGGCATAATCGGTCATCCCGGCGTCGCGCAACTCCTCGAGCAGCAGAAACCCGAGAGGCTCGCCGGTGTCGAGCCGTCGGCGCAAGCCTGGACTCGCCGGTGCGGCGCAGGTAGTAGATGGGGCTTCGCATGGTACGCCTCGCTTTCCTCGTCGGTGCGCCGCCGGGCGAACGCCTCCGTCTCGAGTCCCGTGGGACGCCAGATGTAGCTGCGCGCGCCGTGCCGCGGATGCAGCGTCCCGATGATCATGTTGAAGCGCCGCGCCGGAAATCCGGCCTCGACGACGCGTCGGCAGAAGCCGTCGACGAGCTCTTCGAGCGAAACGCCGCGCAGCCCCTCGTCGATCGCCCACGCCTCGATCGCGGACAGATCGAGCGGAGTGGCAGCGCGGGGCGGAGCGGGATCAGGCATCATGATGGCGGAACGCGCCCACGGACCGCGAAGGCGCGCGCGCCGAACGATCGCGGGCCATCGTCGTCGCCGACGAGGAACGCGGCGCGCACTGCATCGTAGGTGCGCGCCTGGGCGGCGGTGGACAGCGTGCCGAAGTACTTGCTGAACGTCTGGCCGGCCGCGATGAGGGGCTGCCAGTAGTCGTCGAAATCCGAGAACGCCATGTCGATGGCGAGCGGCCGGCCGCGCACGTCGACGAGGCCGACTTCGGCCCACAGCGCCTCGAGGCTGCCGGGGCGGAGGAATGGCGTCCGAAACAGCTTGTCGCGCTCGGCCGCCGCATCGGCGTCGAGCGCCGCGGCGATGTCCCACGCAAAGCGCGCGTACATGAATCCACCGCGCATGTCCCATATCGCGGCGGCGACCGTGCCGGCGGGCCGCGTGACGCGCCGCGCCTCACGCAGGCTCGCGGCGCGATCTTCGAGGAAGTTCACGACCAGCATCGACACCGCGTGATCGAAATGATCGTCGGCAAAGGGCAGCGCGGCCGCATCCACCTTTTCGAAGCCGGCGCGCGGGTCGGCGATGTCGAGACGCGCCCGCGCGAGCAACGGCTCGTTGATGTCGATGCCGACGACGCCCGTTACGTCACCACGCGCGAGCAGCGATTCGGTAAGGATGCCGGTCCCGCAACCGATGTCGAGCACGCGGCCCGGCGAGGGGTCCGCAGAATTCGAGGAACTCGGGTGCGAGGCGCCGGCTCCAGCGGCCGATTCCGCGCTGGTAGGCATCGGCGCCTGCCACGGAAAACTTGTTCATCGTCGGCCGGCGCGCTCACGGAGGAGGAAGAGCAACCGCATCCGCGTGATCCGAAAAGATGGTCTGTCGGAGATTTCTGGGAAGGGCATCTTGGCACAATGCCATCCGAGGTCGCGGATCCGGTGGCTGGACTGTAGGTGTCTAAGTTCGAGATGATAAAGTCCGTTGGGACAACCCCTGATGATCCAAAGAAGAACGGACAATACACCAATGCCGTCCCGGGCCATCGAATGGTATGACCGCCAGGGGTCGACTGTGGCGGGCAACTACGAAAGCCTAGATTTCAAGGCCGTGCATGGTTGGCTGCTGGATCTGCTTCCTGATCGGCAAGGGCTGATTCTCGATGTCGGTGCGGGTTCGGGCCGAGACGCAGCCGGGCTCGCCGCCATGGGTCACGAGGTCGTCGCGGTGGAGCCCAGCCCATCGATGTTGCGCGAGGGATCGACACGGCACGTGGATTCGCGCATTCGGTGGCTCGATGATCGCTTGCCCGCGCTTGATGCCACCCATCGCACCGGCCTCACCTTCGGCCTGATCCTGCTGTCCGGAGTGTGGCAGCACGTCGCACCCGGAGACCGCCCACGCGCATTCCGCAAGCTTGTGAGATTGCTAAACCCAGGAGGCATTCTCGCCATCACGCTTCGCATGGGTGCCGCCGACCCCGAGCGCGATATGTACGAAGTCTCCCGGGCTGAGATCGAATCGCTGGCCCGCGGGCACGGTGCATTCGTCGAACGCTGCGTCGAAGCCGAGGATCGTTTGGGGCGTCCCGATGTGCACTGGGTTCAGCTTGCCGTGCGCCTCCCTGATGACGGCACGGGCGCGTTGCCGCTACTCCGCCACGTGATTCTGCAGGACGCGAAGTCCTCGACGTACAAGCTCGCGCTGTTGCGTTCGGTCGCCCGCATTGCGGACGGGGCGGCGGGTCTCGTTCGAGAAAGTGACGCTGATCGAGTAAGTGTACCGCTCGGGCTGGTCGCACTGTATTGGATTCGATTGTTCCTGCCGCTGCTGGCCGCCGAACTTCCTCAGTCTCCAACCAACCGCGGCCTCACCGGGCTGGGCTTCGTCAACGAAGGATTCCATAAGCTCCGAGGATGCGCGCCCAACGATCTGCGGGTGGGAACGCGCTATGGCGCCGATCTGGGCATCGCGTTGCATACTGCCCTTCTTGGCGCCTGCAGGACGATCGCGCTAATGCCCGCGCATTACATGACGCTTCCGAACGGACGCCCCGTCATGGAAGCCGTGATCGCCCGCGCTGGACGCGCGCCGTCGTCGCTCGTCATTGACGAGCCCTATCTGCGACGCTTCGGGGAATTGCTCGTGCCGATTAATCTCTGGCAGGCCCTGTCGCGATTCGACGCATGGATCGAGCCCGCCATCGTAGCGGAGTGGGTGCGATTGATGCACGCCTATGCACTCCGGCAAGACCGAGTGCTGCGCGAGGCCAGAATTGCCCAAGCGATGCATTGGTCGGCACCGGAGCGCGTAGTCGCCGTCGCACGGCAGCGCGCGATCTTGATCATCGAGTCCGGACACCCGCTCCATTGTGTATGGTCCGGGACGCGCCTCTCCAAGGATCGGCTCGACATCGATCACTGCTTTCCATGGACGGCGTGGCCATGCGACGATCTGTGGAACCTGCTTCCGGCGACCCGTTCTGTTAACCAGCACGAGAAACGTGATCGACTGCCAAGCGCATCCATATTGAACGGAGCCCGAGAGCGCGTTCAGGATTGGTGGACCGCGGGCTATTCGCTCAGCGCCAACAGCCCGTTTGCCGACCGCTTCTTTCTTGAAGCGAGGTCGAGCCTCCCGTTGCTCAACGCCGACGACGACTTGATCGCAGTCGACGATGTCTTCGATGCGGTCACTTTCCAGCGCCTTCGACTCAAGGAAAACCAACAGATTCCAGAATGGGCAGGAAGACCCGCGTAGCTGGCGCGCATGCACGATCCACCAAAGAACTTTTTGCTACGGCTTAGCGCTTTGTACCAAGAATTACTGCAAGGCAAGTGGGTGACTGGAAAATTGTGCTGTCTATTTGGCCGAAAATTTCGCAATGTTTCAAGGCCTCACTTTTGCTGCCATTTATATAGTGACGTCGCTTCCCATTGACTCACCGAGTGGGTGCCTCGAACTCGCAAATAGAGTGCTGAATGCTTTCTCCCTCGGACGTTATGCCAATACTCGACCGACTGGACAACCGGCGCTACCATCCCCCTATGGGAAGCACGACGCCTGTCGATGTGATTGGTGCCCGGGCCCGCCCAGGGCACTACAGCGGTCGCGTCACCATGCTGGACGTGCGGCTCGGCTTGGCGCGCATCAAGCCCGTCGACCAAGGCTGGAGCATTCTCGTGCCGCTGTGGAAGTTTCCGGAGGTGAAGTTGGACCTTCAGGTCGAGTTCGACGTTGGCAACGGCGGTGTGGTCGCGCTCAGCGCGCTAGAGTGAGGTCGTGACGATATGACTACTGGCTACTCGGACGCAGCCCTCGCCGCCTTGCTGGACCAAGTCGAGCGCAGCACCGCGTCTGCGTCCGCAGCTATCGATGCCACTGTCGACTACGTCGAGGCCTCGAACCAGCGCATCAGGGCCATGCAAGAAGCAGCGCTTCGGGAGCGGGAAGCCAAGCTCGGCGCTCGTGGCGACCCCAGGAGACCGTACTAACGGTATGTAAGGTACGGCCCGCCGTAGCGGTCCATTGTTGTAAATCCGCAATTGCTAAAAAACAGCAACGGGGCGAACCGGGGCTGTCGAGCCCACCGACACATAGCCGCGGCGCAGGCGCCGGCGCCGGCAGATGCAACGCGTGCATCTGCTGCGAGCCGGTAACGTTCGCGACGACCACCGGTTGCCATCACCACGCCGGTTCCCGAGCCACTCCAGCGCTGCCGCCCCACCAATCCTCGAACCGGCCCTGCTCGAGGTAGTCGTTAGCAGGTAACGCTAACCGCCGTCGACCACTCGCGGCTCATCGGGAAACGCTACGGCCGACGATTCGAGGCCCGTTTTTCTGCCTGTCCTGCTGATTCTGACTAAATAGGTCTGAAGGCACTTACGACTTCACTAGCATAAGGAGTCCAACATGGACATCAAACGAATCAGCAACAACGGTCTCATCGCACTACACAACGCCATCCACCGTGCCTTGCGCATTGACGACGCCACGCCGCTGGGCATCGACAAGCCGTTCGGCGTTCGTTACTTCGCCGACTGGAGGGAGTGGTCGCAATGGCTGGAAGTCGAGCTGACGGCGCGTAGCCTGTCGTTCGCGCCCGTGCCCTGTAACGGCGACCTGCGGCAGCGTGGCCATCAGACCCCGCTGACCCGTGTGGGGCTAGCGTCAGCACCTGGCTGTTACTACGCAGTTGACCATGTAGATGTTTCAAAAGTCGGCCTCCCGACGCTAGCCTCAAGGGCGCCTTTGGCGCGTGCCGCCTACCGCGGGTCTTGCAAACGTCCCTGCCCCCTTGCTACATTCCTTCTTAAGGCAGTCCCGAGTTCGGGCTGCACTGTCTAGGCCGCGTTGGGCGATGGCCCACCGGCACACCCCGTCGATGCTCTGTTGGGCGAGATGGGCTTCTTTTTCCAAGGAGCCTTCATGCCCAAGACACGCATCGCCCGTACCCGCCTCCGCGCCTTCACCGCCCAGGGCGGCCTCTGCTGTTACTGCCATCTCCCGATGTGGCTCGAGGACCCTGAGGGGTTCCGAACCAAATGGAACCTCACGCCCAACGACACGCGCGACCGCCAGTGCACGGCGGAACATTTGGTTACGCGGCAGGACGGCGGCAAGGACAGTGCGAAGAACATCGCGGCAGCCTGTCTCAAGTGCAATCAAGGGCGACATCGGTTCAAGGCGCCGATGGAGCCTGAACGGTTCGGCACCTTCGTGCGGGGCCAGGTCCAGCGCGGGCAGTGGCACCGACAAAGAGTGCTGCGAGCGTTCGGCGCTCATCCGGCTCGGTGAGCAGGGAATTTCCGAAAACTCGCTGGAAATTGAGCCGCATGCCCCTGAATACATAGGGATTTGGTCGACTGCGTAGTAACACCCCAGCACCTAGGGAATTGCGTCGTACCGCTAATATAATTTGACGGTAACACCAAGCAGACCGTCTAGATGCCGAAAGCCGGGGACGAGCCTTCCGACTCAGAGGGGACTACGGTGCAACTGACGCGCCTCAATGGCCCAACGAACCTCGGCCGCCGCCGGACACTGAAGCTGATTGGCGGAATGGCGACCGTCGCGCTTGCGGGTTGCGCCACTCGGCCCGAATCGCCCGTGGTGACGAGTTGCCCACCGACCGGGCTAACTCCGTTGGCTCCGACCATCATCCAGCGGAGCCCAAATAAGCCGCTCTTGTGCCTTGATGCACACACGCATCTCTTTAACGCTGCCGATATCGACGTCGCCGGATTCTTGCGTCAGCCAATTGGGCACACACTTCCCGCGCCACAGCGAGACCTACTTGAAGCGGCTATCCCCTTTCTCGAGGCCTTGCGGGCGTTGTTCGCGCCGTCGGTCGCAGAGGAGATGCTCACGTTGTGTGGGCTCGTCGCACGGCCTCGAACCTTGGAAGTTGCTAACCCGTCCCAAGCAATCCGTGGCGAACTCGAGCAGCAGAGGGCCGCGCACCAACAGCGCTTGAGCGAAAGTCTGGCGCAGCTCATTCCGGGCACGCCTTTCGAACGCCTATATCTTGAACAGCTGCGCTTCTATCTGGGCGCGCGCTTGACTGTTCCAAACCTCGAGAGAACTGTCCCGGAAGCCTATCGGCTGGATGCCAACGAGATTGCAAAAGCGCTGCGCGCTGGCAGTGTGCCGCAGCCGCTTGATGTGCAGTTGATGGACTTCGAGCGCCCAGCTGAAGCGTTCAACCCGCAGTCCATATTCGCATTTCTAGGTTGCATGCTCTCCCCGCGTCACCACAATCTGATGCAGTTTCAGCAGTCCTACAGCTCCGACCCCAACGCGTTCGGAGTAGACGCGTGCATAGTCGCAATGGTCGACTTCGACTACTGGCTGGGTAAGCCAAGTTTCCACTCGTCGATTCGAGACCAAGTTCTGCTGCACGAACAGCTGGCGGCGCTGTCGGGCGGATACGTGATGCCGGTCGTGCCCTACAACCCCTGGACCGACGTCAAGGACGCGAACGGCAACGAATCGTTGAAAACCGTGGAGTGGGCGGTGCGCGACCACGGCTGCATCGCAGCGAAAATCTATCCCCCTATGGGATTCTTCCCGTACGGTAACGCGGGGCATTCGATTCCAACAACTCTTCCGCGCCCTGACCCAGCGGAACTCGATAAGAAGCTCAAGGCGTTCTATCTAAAGTGTTTGGAACTCGACATCGTAGTGATGGCGCATACAAGCGAGTCCAACGGACGCGACAGGTTTCATGACGCTCTCGCCGGTCCCTTGGGATGGGAGGCGGTGTTCCACGAACCTGGTTTGGCAGGCCTACGGACCAATGCCGGGCATTTTGGCGGAGAGGCTGTGCCGACCAGCGACCCGCACCAGCATTGGACGCAGGATTTCGCAACGCTCATGCGCGACCCGGCGGCGACTCGGCTGTACGCCGACTTGGGGTACTGGGACGAATTGCGCAATCCGAGCTCCGCCGCACAAACTCGGTTGCGGGAAGCGCTGAACAACGGGCCACCCATTGTGAAGAGCCGTCTCATGTATGGAAGCGACTGGGAGATGCTCACGAATCAGGAGTTCTGGGCCGACTATCCGCGCGATGTAGCCACTGTCATCCAGCAGACCAGTTCGCAACCGGCCCTCGTCCCGTCCATCTTCTACGCGAACGCCGTGGACTGCTTCGGGCTGGCCAAGGCCGGGCCGGGGAATGGCGCGAATCGCGCTCGCCTTGAGGCCTTTTATTCGGCTTGGAAACTCCCCGCCCCGGCCTGGATGGTCGCACTTGACCAGTGACTTCCGGAGGCGCCAGCGCTGGCAACGCAGCAAGATGGTAGTCCGTCCCGCCTCAACTCTCCGTGCCGTTGCCTCATTTCCCGGAGTCGCCCCCACAGTCTGTAAACTCTTATGACGTTTTATCAGATAGTTAGGTTAAGAGTTATGGTAGTTGAGTGTATCCACATTGGGTGGCAGAGCAAGATAGTAGTAGGTTCGCATAGCGCGATACTAGTTTCTAGACATGACGTGATACTAGGCAATTGACAAGACATGATACTAGTGATACTATATGTCACGATACTAGTTAAATAGTGAAGCGCAATACTAGATAGATGACTCAGGCTCAAATTAGCAGTTACAGGCGGTACTAAGAGATGGTGAGTGGGGATGGCTACGCCGAACGAAAAGCTTGCGACTTCACTTGAAGCACTGCAATCGCTGCAAAGTGAGGGCAAGGTGCATGCCATCCCGAGCTCGGCACTGAGCCGTACGCACCGAGAGCGCCTAGTCAAGAATGGCTTCCTTGAAGAGGTCGTTAAGGGCTGGTACATCCCCGCGCGCCCCGGCGACGCGAAGGGCGATAGCACTGCGTGGTACACCAGCATGCTGGAGTTCGTTGCTGGCTACGGCAATGAGCGCTTCGGCTCCGATTGGCATATCAGCCCGGAGCAATCGCTCATTCTGCGAAGCGGTGAACGAACCATACCAAAGCAGATACAGATTTGGTCGCCTAGTGGCAATAATCAGCCGCTCTCATTGCCACATGGCTGTTCGCTGCTTCTATATCGGTCGCCCAAGCTCTTTCCCGCGTCAGCCGTCGCAGATGTTGGCGGCATACGCCTAGTGGAACTTGCAGACGCGTTGGTTGCGGTTGGCCCCGGTTTCTTCACACAGCAACCACTCGAAGCTCAGATTGCGCTTCAGATGCTGCCCGACGCGTCCGACCTCACCCGTGCGCTACTAGCGGGCTCGCACTCTGTAATCGCAGGCCGCCTAGCCGGCGCATTTCGCGCCATAGGTCGTCGTGAATTTGCCGACGAAGTTCTCAATGCAATGCGGACCGCCGGTTACACGGTATATGAAACAAACCCATTCGAAATGGCGCCCCACCAGCTTCCCGGCGGCAGGCCGGAATCGCCTTACGGCCAGAGGCTGCGCTTAATGTGGGCGCAAATGCGCAACGACGTGGCAGCCGATTTTCCGAGGCCACGTCGGGCCCCATTTGACGCCGAGCGGCTGCTCAAAGAAATCGAGGCACGGTACGTCACAGATGCTTATCACTCGCTCTCCATCGAAGGCTATAGAGTTACACCCGAACTAATCGAGCAGGTCCGAAAGGGCACTTGGAACCCGGACGGCCCGGACCGCGCCACCAAAGACGCAATGGCCGCGAAAGGTTACTTCGAGGCGCACGAGCTCGTAAAAGAGGACGTGGTCAAGGTCATCGGTGGAGAGAATCCTGGCATCGTCTTCAGGACGCGACTTGGAGAGTGGTACCGCGCGCTCTTCGGTCCCAGCGTCCAAGCAGGCATTGTCCGACAAACTGACTTGGCCGGTTACCGAAACGACCAGGTCTTTATCAAAGGCGCGCTCCACGTGCCGGTCTCAAAGGAAGCGGTGCGTGACTGCATGCCGGTTCTCTTCGAATTGCTTGAGCGGGAAGAACACGCTGCGGTCCGCGCCGTGCTAGGGCATTTTGTGTTTGTTTACATCCACCCATACATGGATGGTAACGGCCGACTCGCCCGGTTCTTGATGAACTTGATGCTCTCTTCCGGTGGCTACGTATGGACGGTTATTCCCGTCGAGCATCGTTCGGAATACATGGCGGCGCTTGAACAGGCCAGCTCTTTCAAGAACATCAAGCCGTTCGCTCGGTTTATTGGCCGCTTGGTCGAGGAGCAGACCGACCGTCCGTTGGCGCGACCCGCGTAATCGAGGGGCCATGCAACTATCTCTACTCGAGCGATTGCGAACCGACTTTGGCAAGAAGACGACTTTCCTGCGCCGTAGTTCAAACGCGGCCGGTCATGTTCCGGCGAGTAAATGGCCGAAAAACTTGGCAAGTTCTGGAAAAGCGTCGCTCGGCGCAAGGCGATGGTCGTAGTGTTTTCCTTGATAGAGGTCCCACTTGTCTTTCGCGAGTTCGCTTTCCAAGCGTGCCTCGATATCGCGTCCCGCGTCGCCTGCCCCACCGAGGCGCTTGACTTGCGAATATCCCTTGTTGCCGACTGGGCAGTGAAGGCACGCGGCTTCGATGAATTTCTCCCACTGGTCTGCGGAAAGATGCATGACTTGGGCAGCCGGGTGGGAGCGCCCCTTGCCGGACTACGAACCGGTTCTTACGACCGCGCCTGGCGCTTGAAGGTTTCTTTGACATTACTGTGCAAGAACGAGCGGGCGTCAACGTTCCAAATCGAAATCACCATACCCACCTTCTACCACGGGTTTGCGCAAACTTGGCGACGCGTGCCTGCAATGCAGGCAATTAAGCCAAAATAGGCCGAATCCAAGTTGCATCCGCGGCGCACGGGTGGAGCTCCCCATGAATCCTGTTGCCGTTGCCTTGTCCTGGATGCCGGCGAAAACAATGGGCGGAAACGCCGCGACATAACCCACAGCGGCGGCAGCAGCCTCGGCGGACGCAGCTCGAACACGGTCAGCCTTTGGCGCCATAAACTCATTGAGCTCAATCGGCGGGCGCATGGGTCACCCGGCGCCAGATTTCACAACATGCGCTCTGGCTCACAACTGAAAGACATCACTTGCGCGCTGGGGCGCGCGCTAGCAGGTCCGCGGCAGGCACTATATTCCCGAGGCAGCACTATCTTCCCAAAACCGCACTATTTTCCCACGGGGCAGCAAAAGCAAGCCGCGCGCCACGGATCACTCCACCGTGACGGACTTCGCAAGGTTCCTCGGCTTGTCGACGTCCGTGCCCCGCAGCACCGCGGTGTGGTACGCGAGGAGCTGCAGCGGAATGGTGTGCACGACCGGTGACAGGAGGCCGGCGTACTCGGGCAGCCGGATCACGTGGATCCCTTCGCTCGCCTGCAGGTGGCTGTCGAGGTCGGCGACGACGTAGAGCTCGCCCCCGCGCGCACGCACTTCCTGCAGGTTGGATTTGAGCTTCTCCAGTAGCGCATCGTTAGGCGCAATGGCGACGACCGGCATCTCGGCATCGACCAGCGCCAGCGGGCCGTGCTTCAATTCGCCCGCCGGATACGCCTCGGCGTGGATGTAGGAGATTTCCTTCAGCTTGAGCGCGCCTTCGAGCGCGATCGGATAGTGCAGGCCGCGACCCAGGAAGAGCGCGTGCTGCTTCTTCGCGAACTGCCCCGCCCAGGCGATCACCTGCGGCTCCAGCGCGAGCGCCGCCCGCAGCGCCGCGGGCAGGTGGCGCAGCCCGCGCACCCAGTACGATTCCTGCTCGACGCTCAGACGGCCGCGCAGCTTCGCGAGCGTCAGGGCAAGCAGGAAATGCGCGACGAGCTGGGTGGTGAACGCCTTCGTCGACGCGACGCCGATCTCGGTGCCGGCGCGCGTGAGATACGTCAGCGCCGTCTGGCGCACCATCGAGCTCGTGGGAACGTTGCAGATCGCGAGCGTATGCGCGTGGCCCAGCGCCTGCGCGTGCTTCAGTGCGGCGAGCGTGTCGGCCGTCTCGCCCGATTGCGAGACGACGACGACGAGCGCGTTCGGGTTCGGCACGCTGTCGCGATAGCGGTACTCGCTCGCGATTTCCACTTGGCAGGAAACGCCAGCGAGCGACTCGATCCATTGCTTCGCGACCAGCGCCGAATAGTAGCTGGTGCCGCACGCGAGCACGAGCACGCTGTCGACCTTCTTGAGAATCTCCTTCGCGTTGGCGCCGAACACGTTCGCGTCGACGACGCCGAAGCTCTCCAGCGTGTCGGCGACCGCGCGCGGCTGCTCGAAGATCTCCTTCTGCATGAAGTGGCGATAGGGGCCGAGCTCGACCGCGTCGCCGGACGCCTCGACGGTGACGACCGCACGGTCCACTTTCGCGCCGTGCACATCGTGGATCGCGTACGACTCGCGGCGCACGTCGGCGATGTCGCCCTCTTCGAGATAGACGACTCGCTTCGTGACCGACAGCAGGGCTGCCGCATCGGACGCAAGGAAGTGATCGCCGTCGCCCAGGCCGACGACCAGCGGGCTTCCGGCCCGTGCGCCGACGACGCGGCCGGGCTCGCGCGTCGAGATCACGGCGATCGCGTAGGCGCCGTGGAATTCGGCGACCGCCGCGCGCACCGCACGCATCAGATCGCCGCCGCCCGCGGCGTGCCAGTGCGAGTGCACGAGATGCGCGATGACCTCGGTGTCGGTCTGCGTACTGAAAACGTAGCCGGCCGCCTTGAGGCGTTCGCGCAGCGCCTCGTAGTTCTCGATGATTCCGTTGTGCACGACCGCGATCTCGCCGTCGGAGACGTGCGGATGCGCATTGGCCGGCGTGGGCGCGCCGTGCGTCGCCCAGCGCGTGTGCGAGATGCCGGTGTGCGCGGTAAGCGAGCGCGCATCCGCTTGCGCGGCGAGATCGGCGACGCGCGCCGTGCTCACCAGCCGTTCGAGATGCGGTACCGCGGCACCGTTGCCGATGATTGCGAGTCCGGTCGAGTCGTAGCCACGGTACTCGAGCCTTCGAATGCCGTCGATCAGGACGGGAACGACGTTCCGCCCCGAAGACGCTCCAACGATGCCGCACATGGCTTCAGCCTTTCCGGGGCTTCGGATTCTTCGCCGGGCGCTTCCAGCCCGGCACGCTTACCTGGCGCGGCCGCGCGACGGTCAGCGTATCGGCCGGCGCCTCGCGGGAGATGGTGCTGCCCCCGCCGATCGTCGCGCCGCGTCCGATCCGTATCGGCGCGACCAGCACGCAGTTCGACCCGATGCTCGCGTCGTCGTCGATCACGGTCCGATGCTTGTTCGCCCCGTCGTAGTTCGCCGTGATCGACCCCGCGCCGAAGTTCACGCCGGCGCCCATGGCCGTATCGCCGATGTAGGCCAGGTGGTTTGCCTTCGATCCGCGGCCGATGGAGCTTGCCTTGACTTCGACGAAATTGCCCACGTGAACATCGGAAGCAAGATCCGCGCCCGGGCGCAGGCGCGAGTAGGGGCCGACCCGGGCATTGGGGCCGATCGTCGCACCCTCGAAATGACAGAACGGAAGCACCTGCGCGCCGGAGTCGATTGTGACGTCCGTCAGCACGCAATAGGCGCCGATGGCCACGCCGTCGCCCAGGCGGACCGTGCCCTCGAACACGCAACCGACGTCGATAGTCACGTCCGCGCCGCACGTGAGCGTGCCCCGGACGTCGATTCGGCTCGGGTCGGCCAGCGTCACGCCGGCGTCGAGCAGCGCGTCGGCCTGCGCGCGCTGATAGCGCCGCTCGAGGTCCGCGAGCTCGCGCATCGTGTTGACGCCGAGCGTCTCGATGACGTTCGCCGCGCGCGACGTCGCGATGGGAATCTTGTCCTTCCGCGCGAGGGCGATGACGTCCGTGAGGTAGTACTCGCCGCTTGCGTTGCGGTTGTCGACCGCCTTGAGCCAGCGGGCGAAGTGCTGCGTCGGGGCCGCCATCACACCGGTGTTGATCTCGCGGATCGCGCGCTCCTTCGCCGTCGCGTCCTTGTGCTCGACGATCGCCTTCACCAGGCCTTTGGCATCGCGGACGATGCGCCCGTAACCGGTCGGGTCGTCGAGCTCGATCGTCAGCAGCGAGAGCGCGCCGTCACGGGCATGGCGGACGACCGCTTCGAGCGTTTCCGGCCGCGCCAGCGGATCGGCGCCGAACAGCACGAGCGTCACGCCGTCGTCCGAAAACTGCGGCAGCGCCTGGGCGAGCGCATGTCCGGTGCCGAGCGGCGGGTCCTGCAGCGCCCAGCGAAGATCGGTCTCGGGAAAGCGCTGGCGCACGGCGTCGCCCCCGTGACCATAGACCACGCAGATGTGGTCCGGCGCGAGCTTGCGGGCCGTCGCGAGCACGTGCGCGAGCAGCGGCCGGCCGGCGAGCGGATGCAGGACCTTGGGCAGTCCGGAGCGCATGCGCTTGCCCACACCGGCCGCAAGGATCGCGATATTGAGAGTGGAACGCGCGGAGGTCGCCATGGGCTCGCCGGATTTTACGCGAATCGCTCCGCGCACCGCCCGCGCGGGCGTGGCACGCTGTGCCGCACGACTACTGGGTGCCGGCGCCGTGCTTGGTCGGCGCCATGTCGACGCGGGCGGCCGACAACCGCGCGACCGCCGCATCCCCGCGGCCCGCGACCGATTGCTCGCGGCGCTCGATGATTTCGCATTGCAGGTACATTTGCCGGAGACGGCGTTCCGCGTCGCCGAGCGACGCCGCGAGAATCAGGATGTTGTCGACGCGTTGACCCGTCTTGGTGCGAATGTTGAAGCCGTACCGAACCATGGCGCAATCCTCCGCTCGACCGCGTGCTTCAAATCGGGGCACCCTCTTGAACGTCATGGGTTTAGCTCCGAAGGTTGCTATGATAGATCAACTCTCGCGTGCAAGCACCCCGTCGTTCGGCCCTTTTCCCCTCCCATGAATTCCCGCCGCGCCGCGCCCGCCGAGACCGACCCTCCGTCGGCCCAAGAAGAGATGGTGCGTCTGTTGTGCAATATGGAGATAGTGGGCGCCCACACTCCGGCAATCCTTTCACGCCTCCCCGGCGGGGTCTCCTCGGAGATCTATCGGGTCGACCTGCCGGGGAAGTCCCTCTGCGTCAAACGAGCGCTCGGAAGACTTCGCGTCGCCGCCGACTGGCAAGTGCCGGTCGAACGGAATCGGTGGGAAGTCGAATGGATGCGGGTTGCCGCCGCGATCGTGCCTGGCGCGGTGCCCGCGATTCTCGGCGAGGATCGCGCGGCCGGATGTTTTGCGATGGCCTACCTGCCGCCCGATACGCATCCGGTATGGAAGGACTTACTTCGCACCGGCATTATCGACACGGCGACCGCCACCGCGGTCGGCGACGTGATCGGGCGGATCCACGCGACGACGGCGGATCGCACCGACCTTGCCGCGCGCTTTCCTACGGATGCCCTCTTCCACGCGCTTCGCCTCGAGCCGTACCTCGCGGCCACGGCGCGCGCGCATCCGGAACTGGCACCTCGCCTCGATGCCCTGCTCGCGACGACACAGGACACGAAGCGCGTGCTGGTCCACGGCGATTTCAGCCCGAAGAACCTGCTGATCGGACCGGCCGGACCGGTGATCCTCGACGCGGAATGCGCGTGGTACGGCGACCCCGGCTTCGACCTCGCGTTCGTGCTCAACCATCTGCTGCTCAAGGGCGCGTGGCAGCCGCAGTGGCGCGCGCGGTATGTCGACGCGTTCGATGCGCTGGCGGCGTCGTACCTCGCGCACGTCCACTGGGAAGCGCCGGCGGCGTGCGAGGCACGCGCGGCGGCGCTGCTGCCGGGCCTCATGCTCGCGCGCATCGACGGCAAGTCGCCGGTCGAATACCTGACCGGCGAGCCGCAGAAGGACGCGGTGCGGCGCTTTGCGCAAACGCTATTGCGCGAGCCCGTCGCGAACCTGGGTGAGATCGGCCGCCGGTGGTCGGAAGAATCCCGATGAGCGACACGATCACGGGCCTTCGCGGCCGCCGCGTCTGGGATTCGCGCGGGCGACCGACGGTGGAAGCGGAAATCACGCTCGAAGGCGGCGCCCTCGGTCGCGCCATCGCACCCGCCGGTGCGTCCCGCGGGTCGCGCGAGGCGATCGACCTTCGCGACGGCGGCGCACGATTCGGCGGGCTCGACGTGACGCGCGCGCTCGCGAGCATCGACGGCGCCATTCGGCGCGCGCTGCTCGGCCGCCCGGCCTCGGACCAGGCGGGCATCGACGCGGCGCTGATCGCGCTCGATCCGGCAGCGAACAAGGCGACGCTCGGCGGCAACGCGACGGTCGCCGTGTCGCTCGCGGTCGCGCACGCCGCCGCCGCGTCACGCGGACAGCCGCTGTGGCGCTATCTCGCCGGCGACCGTGCGGTCTCGCTGCCGCTCCCCGAGATCCAGATCTTCGGCGGCGGCGCGCACGCCGGCCGGCGGATCGACCTGCAGGACCTGATGGTGCTCCCGGTCGCTGCGACATCGTTCGAGCAGGCGCTCGCCATGACCGTCCGAGGTCTATCGCGCCGCCGGCGAGCTGATGCACGCCGCGGGCAAGGTGGCGGGCGTGGCGGACGAAGGCGGCTGGTGGCCGGCGTTCGACACGAACGAGGAAGCGCTCGCGATGCTCGTCCGGTCGATCGAGCGCGCGGGTTTCGTGCCCGGCACCGACGTCGCGATCGCGCTCGACGTCGCGGCCTCGGAGTTCGGCCATGCCGGCCGTTATCGCCTCGGGCTCGAGCGCCGGGAGCTCGATCGCGACGGCATGATCGAGTTGCTGCTCGACTGGATCGATCGCTACCCGATCGCCTCGATCGAGGATCCGCTGGCCGAGGACGATCGCGACGGCTGGATCGCGTTCACGCGCGCCGCGGGCGCGAAGATCGAGATCGTCGGCGACGACTACCTCACCACCGACGCGGGGCGCGTCGCGGCCGCCGCGTCCGACCGCGCCTGCAACGCCGTGCTGATCAAGCCGAACCAGGCGGGCACGCTCACCGAGACGCAGGATGCGGTGGCGGCCGGGCGGCGCGCGGGGTTCGCGACGATCGTCTCGGCGCGCTCCGGCGAGACCGAGGACGTGTCGATCGTCCATCTCGCCGTCGGCTGGAACGCCGGCCGGCTCAAGGTGGGATCGTTCGCCCGCTCCGAGCGCATGGCGAAATGGAACGAAGCGCTGCGCGTCGAGGAGAGTCTCGGCGCCGCGGCGCGCTTCGCGGGACGAGCCGCCGTCAGCGCCTGGCGGTAACGGCCGCGAGGCGGTTCATCGCGCCAGCAGAAAGTCGGCGAGCTCGGCGAAGCCGGCGCCCATCGCCGCCTGCGTGACGTAGGCTGGCAACGTTGCGATGCGTCCGCCGAACTCGCGCACGTTCGCGACGCCCACCGCGTGCGGGAAGAAGGCGAACATCGGCGCGTCGTTCGGCGAATCGCCGGCGAATACGAAATGCCCGCGTTCCGCGTCGACGTCGATCCCGAAACTCTCGGCGAGCAGCCGTCGGGTCATCGTCAGCTTGTCGTAACTTCCGAACCAGCCGTTGACGTGGATCGAGCTCACCTTCGCGGTCATGCCCTCCGCCTGCATCAGCGCGACGATGCGGTCCACCGCCGCAGGCGCAAGCGGCGGCACGTCCTCGCGGAAATCGATGGCGACGTCGGTCTCGCGATAATGCTGGTCGGACGCGAGCGCGCAGCCCGGGACTTCCGCGACGATCTTCGCGCCGATCGCGGCCAGCCGTTCGCGATGCGCGCGCCGCGTCGGCGCGTCGTCGACGAAGCGCCGGACGAGCTTGCGCGCCGCGGCATCGTAGCGCATGTAGAGCGCGCCGTTCTCGCCGACCACCGCGTCGACCGGCCACATCCGCGCGATGTGGTCGCACCATCCGGCCGGCCGGCCGGTGATCGGGATGACGAGGCGGCCCGCGGCGCGCAGCCGTTCCATAGCGACGTACGCGTCTGCGGTGAGGCGGCCGTGCGTCGACAGCGTGTCGTCGATGTCGGTGAGCACGCCGCGGATCGCGCGGCGCACACCCTCGGGCATCGTCGCGAGCGGCCGCAGCGGCGGTGCCGTATTCACGTGGCCAACGCCGAAGCGGCGTTCGCGGTGTACGCCGCGACGCGGTCGCGCTGCCCATCGGACATGCCGATGCCGCACTTCGTCCGGCGCCACAGCACGTCGTCGCCGCCGCGCGCCCATTCCTCGCGCACGACATAGTCGATCTCCGCCGCGACGAGACCGTGACCGAAGTCTTCGCCCAGATCGGCGGGCTTCTTCGCGCCGCCCAGCACCGCGAGCGCGCGCGTGCCGTGGCGACGCGCGAGGCCGCGCAGCAAACCGGCCGGCAGATCCGGAAAGCGCCGGATCAGATCGGCGCTGAAGGCCGCCGCCCCGCCCGGCAGGTCGCCGCCGGGAAGCACGGCTCGCTCGGTCCACCGCGGCTTCATCGCGGGCAGGAAAGGCGCGAGCTCGGCGAGCGCGTGCTCGGCGAGCTTCCGGTACGTCGTGATCTTGCCGCCGTAGATCGAGAGCGCGGCGGCACCCCGATCGTCGCCCCGGTCGAGCTTGAACACGTAATCGCGCGTGATCGACGAAGGATCCGACGCGCCGTCGTCGTAGAGAGGCCGCACGCCGCTGTAGGTCCACACGACGTCGGCCCGCGCGAGCGGCCGTGCGAGGTACGTGTTGGCGAGCTCCAGCAGGTAGTCGACCTCGTCGACCGAGATCTCGGGCTGCCGGAAGTCGTCCACCGGGATGTCCGTGGTCCCGATCAGCGTGTAGCGCTCCTGATACGGGATCACGAAGACGATCCGCTTGTCCGCGTTCTGCAGGATGTAGGCGTGTGCGCCTTCGTGCACGCGCGGCACGACGATGTGGCTGCCCTTGATGTGGCGGATGCCCTCTTTCGTCGGTGTGCCGCTGATCGTGTCGCGCACGTGCTTGACCCACGGCCCGGCCGCGTTGACCAGCACCCGTGCCGTCACTTCGCTCGCCGCCCCCGCGGCATCGCGCAGCGCCGCGCGCCAGAACGGCCCCGCGGCTTCGTGCTCGCGCCGCGCGGACACGAACGCCGTGTGCACGCGGATCTCGGCGCCGCGAAGATGCGCGTCCATCACGTTGAAGACGACGAGGCGCGCGTCGTCCACGCGAGCGTCGGAATAGACGAAGCCCTTGCCGAACTTGGGCTTCAGCCCGGCGCCCCACGGCGTGTGCGCAAGATCGACGCCGAAGGAGCCCGGCAGCGTCTCGCGCCGGCCGAGGTGATCGTAGAGGAAGAGGCCGGCGCGCAGCATCCACGCGGGGCGCAGATGCGGCTCGTGCGGCAGCACGAACGACAGGGGCTCGACGATGTGCGGCGCCTGCCGCAGCACCACCTCGCGCTCGGCGAGCGACTCGTGGACGAGCCTGAACTCGTACTGCTCCAGGTAGCGGAGGCCGCCGTGGATCAGCTTCGTGCTCCACTGCGACGTGGCCGCCGCGATGTCGCCCTGCTCCACGACCAGCACCTTGAGACCGCGGCCGGCGGCATCCCGCGCGATCCCTGCGCCATTGATGCCGGCGCCGACCACGACGAGATCGAACTCAGGCGGGCCGGGCGGCATCGGCGGGGAGGTGCAAACGCATGGGCGCGATTCTAGCGCAGCACCCCTCCCGATCAGCCTTCCCGTCGAGCGATTACGCTAAGATTCCGGCTTGCCCACTTGCCGTCGCCGGATGTCGCCATGAAACTCGTTCCCGAGGTCGCCGCCCTGCTGCCTGAAATCAAGGCCTGGCGCCACCACATTCACGCGCACCCCGAGACCGCGTTCGAGGAAACGGCGACGAGCGCCTTCGTCGCCGACAAGCTCCGCTCGTTCGGACTCGACGTGCACACCGGCCTCGCGAAGACCGGCGTCGTCGGCGTGCTGCGCGGCCGGTCCGGCAGCGAAGCGATCGGACTTCGCGCGGATCTCGATGCGCTGCACATCCGGGAAGAGACCGGCGTCGCGCACGCGTCGCAGGTCGAGGGCAAGATGCACGCCTGCGGACACGACGGCCACACGGCGATGCTGCTCGGCGCGGCCTCGGTGCTCGCGCGGAAGCGCGACTTCGACGGCACCGTCTACTTCATCTTCCAGCCCGCCGAGGAGAACGAAGGCGGCGGCCGGGTGATGGTCGAAGAAGGTCTCTTCGAGCGGTTTCCGATGCGCGCCGTCTACGGCATGCACAACTGGCCGCTGAAGCCGCTCGGCACGATCGCGACGCGCGTCGGGCCCCTGATGGGGGCGTTCGACATTTTCGAGATCGTCGCCACCGGCAAGGGCGCCCACGCCGCGATGCCGAACACCGGGCGCGACCCGATGCTCTTCGCCGCGCACGCGATCAGCGCGCTGCAGACCATCGTCGCGCGGAACCTCCATCCGCTCGAAGCCGGGGTGGTCAGCGTCACCCAGGTGCACGGCGGCGACACGTGGAACGTGATCCCGCAGGAAGTCGTGCTGCGCGGCACCGTGCGCACGTTCGACGGCGCCGTCCAGGACCTGATCGAGCAGCGGATGCGAACGATCGTCGCCGGCATCGCGGCCATGTTCGAGATGACGGCGACCGTGCGCTACGAGCGCCGCTATCCGGCGACCGTCAATGCGCCGGCGGAGACGAAGGAGGCCGTCGCCGCCGCCGCGGCCGTCGTCGGCGCGGACAACGTCGACACCGATCCGATGCCGAACATGGGCAGCGAGGATTTCGCGTTCATGCTGCAAGCAAAGCCCGGATGCTATGTGTGGCTCGGTGCGGGACGCGGACCCGATACGCCCAACGTGCACAACCCCCACTACGACTTCAACGACGACGCCCTTCCGATCGGCGCGAGCTACTGGGTGACGCTCGTCTCGCAGCAGCTCGGGGCGTGAAGGAGCCGGGGTGCGCGCTCACAGCCACACCCCGCCGTCCTCCGAACCCCAGTCGGACTTCGGGGAACGGAACTGGGTCCGTGCTCACAACCACACCCCGCCGTCCTCCGAACCCCAGTCGGACTTCGGCGGTGTGGCTGTGAGCACAGACTTGTTGCATCGCCGCTCCGGCGACCTCGTCATCGCGAGCCGGGACGATCTGGAAGCGGCGCTCGAGTCGCTGGTGCGCCGCCATCGGATGGTCTTCTTCGCCGGGTTGCCCGGCGTGGGCAAGAGCCTCTTCATCCGCGAGCTCGCGCGGGTCGCGCACGCGACGGGGCGCACCGTGCACTCGCTGCAATGGGACGTCGCCCGGCCCGCGTTCCTGTCGCCGGCGATTGTCGCGCGCTATCCGGAGCGCGACGGCGTCGCGGATCCGATCGTGCGCAAGGGCGTCGGACAATGGGTGCGGCAGGCGGTGCTGCGCTGGCACCGTGCGCACGCATCGTCGGCGAGCATGCTGATCGGCGAGGTGCCGTTGATCGGCCACCGGCTGCTGGAACTCGTGCAGGTGCACGCGGATGACGCGGAGCCGCTGCTCGCGGACGCGACGACAATGTTTGCAACGCCCGTGCCGTCGGTTCCGGTGCGCGCGGCGATCGAGCGGGCGCGGGCGCGAACGTTCGCGAACCCCGCGAACCCGCGCGAGAGCGAGGACGCCGGCATCGACATCGTGCAGGCCTCGTGGGAGGAAATTCACGCGATCGCCGTGGAGCTCCGGGCCGCTGCCCCGGCCGCGGCAGGACGGCCGCCGTTCGATCCGCGGGCCTACGCCGCCGTCTACCGGCACCTGTTGCGCCGGCGCAACGCGCTGACCGTGCACGTCGAGGTCGAGCTCGCGCAGACCGCGTCGGTCTACGATCACGCGGTCGAGGTCACCGACATCGTCCCCACCGAAGCCGAGGCCGATGCGATCGTGGCCCGGCTCGAGCGCGAACACGCGAGGACGGAGCTCGAAGCGGAGGTCGCGCGCTGGGCGCGGTCGATCTGACGGCCGAACTTGTGCAGATCCCGCGCGACTCGCGGACTCTCTCCTCGGGCTTCGTACCCCAGGCGCCCGCGGAGAGAGTCCGCGAATCGCGCGGGAGTCGAACGCGGGACCGGTGCGCAGAGCGCTTACGCGCGGTGCCGCAGCTTGCGGATCGCCTGGAGCTGCGCCATGGCGCTCGCGAGCTCCGCCTCGGCGGTCGCGATCTCCTCTTTCGACGTCTTGTTCTGCATCGCCTCCAGCGCGGCCCGGCGCGCGTCCTCGGCGGCGACCTCGTCGAGGTCCTTCGCGCGGATGGCGGTGTCGGCGAGCACGGTCACCCGCGTGGGCTGCACTTCCAGAAACCCGCCCTGGACGAACACGAGCTCCTCGGTCGCCTGACCGGGGACCTTGATCCTGACGGCGCCGGGTCTGATCGCGGTCAGGAGCGGTGTGTGGCGCGGATAGATGCCGAGCTCGCCGACCACCCCCGGGAGCACGACGAACTCCGCCTCGCCGGAGAAGATCTGCTCTTCGGCGCTGACGACATCGACGTGGATCGTGTTGGCCATGGCCTTCCCTCGGTTGCCTTACCAGCCCTCGCAGGCGTTCTTCATTGCAGCGTCTTCGCCTTCTCGAACGCCTGCTCGATCGTGCCGACCATGTAGAACGCCTGCTCCGGCAGCGCGTCGCATTCGCCGTCGACGATCATCTTGAAGCCCTTGATCGTGTCCTTCAGCGACACGTACTGGCCGGGCGATCCGGTGAACACCTCGGCGACGGTGAACGGCTGCGACAGGAAGCGCTGGATCTTCCGGGCGCGCGCGACCGCGAGCTTGTCCTCGGGCGAGAGCTCGTCCATGCCCAGGATCGCGATGATGTCGCGGAGCTCCTTGTAGCGCTGCAGCACCGACTGCACGGCGCGCGTCGTGTTGTAGTGCTCCTCGCCGATGACATGCGGGTCGATCTGCCGCGACGTCGAGTCGAGCGGGTCGACCGACGGATAGATGCCGAGCGAGGCGATGTCGCGCGACAGCACGACGGTCGCGTCGAGGTGGCCGAACGTGGTGGCCGGCGACGGATCGGTCAGGTCGTCGGCCGGAACGTACACGGCCTGGATCGACGTGATCGAGCCGGTCTTCGTCGACGTGATGCGTTCCTGCAGCCGGCCCATCTCCTCGGCGAGCGTCGGCTGGTAGCCCACGGCCGACGGCATGCGCCCGAGCAGCGCCGAGCATTCCGTGCCGGCGAGCGTGAAGCGGTAGATGTTGTCGATGAACATCAGCACGTCGCGGCCCTCGTCACGGAAGCTCTCGGCGATCGTGAGGCCGGTCAGCGCGACGCGAAGGCGATTGCCCGGCGGCTCGTTCATCTGACCGTACACCATCGACACCTTCGACTTTCCGAGATCGTCCTTGTTGACGACGCCCGAGTCGATCATCTCGTGGTAGAAGTCGTTGCCTTCGCGCGTGCGCTCGCCCACCCCGGCGAACACCGACAGGCCCGAGTGCGCCGTCGCGATGTTGTTGATGAGCTCCATCATCGTGACCGTCTTGCCGACGCCGGCGCCGCCGAAGAGTCCGATCTTGCCGCCCTTGGCGAACGGGCAGATGAGGTCGATGACCTTGATGCCCGTCTCCAGGAGCTCGGTCGACGGCGACAGCTCCTCGAACGTCGGCGCGTTGCGATGGATCGACATCAGCTTCTCGGCGTCGACGGGGCCCCGCTCGTCGATCGGGCGGCCCAGCACGTCCATGATGCGGCCGAGCGTCTTGCCGCCGACCGGCACCATGATCGGGTTGCCGGTATTGACGACCTTCATCCCGCGGCGGAGGCCGTCGGAGCTGCCGAGCGCGATCGTGCGCACGACGCCGTCGCCCAACTGCTGCTGCACCTCGAGGGTCAGCCCGATCTCGTCCATCTTGAGGGCGTCGTAGATCTTCGGCATCTCGGTACGCGCGAACTCCACGTCGACGACGGCGCCGATGCACTGAACGATGGTTCCTTGGTTCATGTTCGCGTCCTTGGGTTGCGTTCTTTCAAGCGTTGCGTGATGCGGCGGGCGTCCGGCATCGGACCGTCAGACCGCCGCCGCGCCACCGACTATCTCTGCCAGCTCCTTGGTGATCGCGGCCTGGCGGGTCTTGTTGTAGATGAGCTGCAGCTCGTCGATGATCGTCGCGGCGTTGTCGGACGCCGCGCGCATCGCGACCATCCGTGCCGACTGCTCGGACGCCATGTTTTCGTTGACCATCTGGAACACGAGCGCCTCGACGTAGCGCCGCAGCACGCCGTCGAGCAGCATCTTCGCGTCCGGCTCGTAGATGTAGTCCCACGACCCCGACGCGGCCTCCGCTTTGCGCACTTCTCCGGTGCCCGGCGCCCGGTATTCCTCGGGAATCGGCAGCATGATCCCGTGCCGCGCCTCCTGCCTCATCGTGTTCACGAAGGTCGTGAAGAAGACATCGACCTGGTCGATGGTCCCGTCGTAGTACTTGTCCATCAGCACCTTGACCGCCCCGACCATCCTGTCGAGGCGCGGGCGGTCGCCCAGCTGCACGACCTGCGAAACCACGTTCGCGCCGAGGCGGCCGAGAAAACCCAGGCCCTTGTTGCCGATGGCGCAGTAATCGACTTCGATCCCCTTGGCCCGCCACTCCTTGTGCTGGTTGAGGACGAGGCGCAGCAGGTTCGTGTTGAGGCCGCCGCACAGCCCCTTGTCGGTGGTGACCACGATCGCGCCGACGCGCCGCACGTTCTCGCGCTTGGCGAGAAACGGATGCTTGTACTCGGTGTTCGCCTTGGCGACGTGCATCGCGATCTGCAGCGCGTGCATCACATACGGCCGCGCCGCCCGCATCCGGTCCTGGGCTCGCTTCATCTTCGAGACCGAGACCATCTCCATCGCCTTCGTGATCTTGCGCGTGCTCTGCACGCTCTTGATCTTGTTGCGTATCTCTTTCGACCCGGCCATCGGCTGTCCTTGTCGGTCTCTTTGAGCCCGGCGGCGGCGCCTAGTACGCGCCGTTCTTCTTGAAGTCTTCGATCGCGGCGGACAGCGCCTTCTCGTCGTCGGCCGACATGTCCTTCGTCTTCTCGATCCCCGCCATCAGCGCCGCGTACTTGCTCTTGAGGTACGCCCGCAGCGCGACCTCGAACGCGAGCGCCTTCTCGACCGGCACGTCGTCGTAATAGCCCTTGTTGACGCTGAACAGCGTCACCGCCATCTCGTTCACCTGCAGCGGCTCGTACTGCGGCTGCTTCATGAGCTCGGTCACGAGCCGGCCGCGGTCGAGCTGCTTCCGGGTCGCTTCATCGAGGTCGGAGGCGAACTGCGCGAAGGCCGCGAGCTCGCGGTATTGCGCGAGCGAGAGACGCACGCCGCCGCCCAGCTTCTTGATCACCTTGGTCTGTGCCGCGCCGCCGACCCGCGACACCGAGATGCCGGCGTTGATCGCGGGACGCACACCGGCGTTGAAGAGGTCGGTCTCGAGGAAGATCTGGCCGTCGGTGATCGAGATCACGTTGGTCGGCACGAACGCCGTCACGTCGCCCGCCTGCGTCTCGATGATCGGCAGCGCGGTGAGCGAGCCGGTCCTGCCCTTGACCGCACCCTTGGTGAACTTCTCGACGTACTCCTCGGACACGCGCGCGGCGCGCTCGAGCAGCCGGGAGTGGAGGTAGAACACATCGCCCGGATAGGCTTCGCGACCCGGCGGACGGCGCAGGAGCAGCGATACCTGCCGGTACGCCCACGCCTGCTTCGTGAGGTCGTCGTAGATGATGAGCGCGTCCTGGCCGCGGTCGCGGAAGTACTCGCCCATCGTGCAGCCGGAATAGGGTGCGATGTACTGCATCGCCGCCGATTCGGAGGCCGTGGCCACGAGAACGATGGTGTAGTCCATCGCCCCGTACTCCTCGAGCTTGCGGATCACGCTCTTGACCGACGACGCCTTCTGGCCGATGGCGACGTAGACGCAGATGAGGTCCTTGCCCTTCTGGTTGATGATCGTGTCGATCGCAACCGCGGTCTTGCCGGTCTGGCGGTCGCCGATGATGAGCTCGCGCTGGCCGCGGCCGATCGGCACCATCGAGTCGATCGATTTCAGGCCCGTCTGCACCGGCTGCGACACCGACTTGCGCCAGATCACGCCGGGCGCGACCTTCTCGATGACGTCCGATTCCTTGGCGGTGACCGGACCCTTGCCGTCGATCGGCTGGCCGAGCGAGTTCACGACGCGGCCGATCAGCTCCGGGCCGACCGGCACCGAGAGAATGCGCCCGGTGCACTTGACCGTGTCGCCCTCGGTGATGTGCTCGTACTCGCCGAGAATCACCGCGCCGACGGAATCACGCTCGAGGTTCAGCGCGAGCCCGAACGTGTTGCCGGGAAACTCGAGCATTTCGCCCGCCATCGCATCGGACAGCCCGTGCACGCGCGCGATGCCGTCGGAAATCGACACGACCGTGCCCTGCGTACGCACCGTGGCCCCGGTGTCGAGGTTCTGGATCTTGCTCTTGATGAGTTCGCTGATTTCGGAAGGATTCAACTGCATGGTGTCCTCGCATCGCGCCGGTTCTGTCCTCCCGGCGCGCGATGGTTACGGGTTCAGGCTCGCAATTGGGTGGACATCGCCGCAAGCTGGGCTTCGATCGTGCCGTCGATCACCGTGTCGCCGACGGTGATCCGTGCGCCGCCGCCCAGCGCGGGATCGACATGGACGGTCGCCTCGATCCTGCGGCCGAATCGCTTCTCGAGCGCCGCCTTGAGCTCGGCCGCCTGCGCATCGGTCAGCGGGAACGCGGTGTCGATCCTCGCCGTCGCCACGCCGTCGGCGTCGTTCTTCAGCGCCTCGAACAGCGTCCGGATCTGCGGCAGCACCGCGATCCGGTCGGCTTCGACCAGCACGCGGACGAAACTGCGGCCGGAGGCGTCCAGCCGCTCGCCGCCGATGGACAGCAGGAGCGCGGCCTTGTCCGCTGCGGTGAGCTTCGGGTTGTCGAGCGCCGCCGCCGCCCGCGGATCGGCGGTCACGTCGCAGAGGAACCGCAGCATCTCCGACCAGACCGGCAGCGCGTTCGCGTCGCTCGCGATCCGGAACGCGGCTTCCGCGTAGGGCCGGGCGATCGTCGTCAGTTCGGCCATCGCGCGACCGTCAGAGCTCTTGCCGGATCGCCGCGAGGAGATCGGCGTGCGCCTTGGCATCGACCTCGCGCTTCAGGATCTTCGACGCACCGGCGACCGCGAGGTCGGCGACCTGATTACGCAGCGCCTCTTTCGCGCGCATGATCTCCTGCTCGATCTCGGCCTTCGCGCCGGCCAGGATGCGATCGGCCTCGACCTTCGCCTGCGCCTTGGCCGCCTCGATCGTCTCGCTCTTGAGCTTTTCCCCCTGCGCGATGATCTCGGAGCTCCGCGACTTCGCCTCGACCATCAGCTCCCCGATCCGTTTCTCCGTGCTGGCGAGGCTTTGCCGGCCCTGCTCCCCGGCGGCCAGGCCGTCTGCGATCTGTTTCTGCCGGGTGTCGATCGCGCGCATCAGCGGCGGCCAGACGAACTTCGCCGTGAACCAGATGAACGCGGCGAAGGCCGCGGCCTGCATCAACAGCGTCAGATTGATGTTCATGGCTGCATCCTGGCGGTGGGAGGGCGGGCGCCGGTTGCCTTACTTGAATTGCGGAAGGATCAGCGGGTTGCCGAACGCGAACAGCATCGCGAGGCCGACGCCGATGATGAACGAGGCGTCGATCAGGCCGAGCAGCAGGAAGACCTTGGCCTGCAGCTGCGGCATCAGCTCCGGCTGGCGCGCGGCGCCTTCGAGGAAGCGCGAGCACATGATGCCGACGCCGACGCACGCGCCGAGCGCACCGAGGCCGATGATGAGACCGATGCCGACGCCCGTGTAGGCCTGGATCATCGCCAGCGCTTGCAGTTTGTCCATTTTTCTTCCTTTCCGTGGAGTGAAGCGGTTGAACCGAAGGATTGGGTCAGTGGTGTTCGTGCGCCATCGAGATGTAGACGATGGTCAGCATCATGAAGATGTAGGCCTGCAGCACGACGATCAGGATGTGGAAGATCGCCCAGCCCAGGTTCAGCACGCCGCCGAACAGCACGCCGACGATGCCCGTCGACGCCCAAAGCCCGAGCAGCATGAAGATGATCTCGCCGGCATACATGTTTCCGTAGAGCCGCAG
Organism: uncultured beta proteobacterium; assembly: GCA_963724545.1. Taxonomy (GTDB): domain Bacteria; phylum Pseudomonadota; class Gammaproteobacteria; order Burkholderiales; family Casimicrobiaceae; genus CAIWHR01. The sequence goes on along the minus strand of CAVRVC010000005.1, from coordinate 73,075 downwards.
CGAGTGGGACAGCGGCTTCGACAGGTACTCGACCAGGTTGAACAGCAGGTTGAAGATCCACAGCAGCGGATTGCCGCCGAACGGCGAGCAGAAGAGCTCGTGGATCCAGCCGCCGAGGCCCTTGACCTTGATGCTATAGAAAATCATCAGCGCGAACACGGACAGCGAGAGCGCGAACGTCGTGTTCACGTCGGCCGTGGATACCGAGCGCCAAAAGTGGAGTCCCAGGTGGCCGTAGATCCACGACATGATGTCGACCGGCAGGAAATCGAGGCCGTTCAGCACGAGCACCAGCACGAACGTGGTGAGCGCGAGCGGCGCGACGAGCCGGCTCTCGCCCTGGTAGATACCCTTCACCTGGTCGTTCACGAAGCCGACCAGCAGCTCGCAAAATGCCTGCGACTTCGACGGAACCCCGGCCGTCGCCTTGCGCACCGCCCACCACAGGAGGCCGAACGTGAGCGCCCCCGCGAGCACCGTCATCACGAGCGTGTCGACGTTGACGGCCCAGAAGCCGCCGCCTTCGCCGACGGGCTTCGTCAGGAACGTCAAATGATGCTGGATGTACGCGGTCGGGGTCAGTTCCTGTTCGGCGGCCATCGGCTAGTCCCTGTCTTTACTCTCGTCGCGCACGAAAAACGCCATGCTGAATGTGATAACCGTGATCACGAAGGCGCTGAAGAAGGCGACCGGGACGACGTCCCTGTACGTCGACAGCACGAGCCACAGCCCTCCAACGACCACCAAAATCTTCCCCGTTTCGGCCCGGAACATCGCGACGAGCGACGTTGCCGCGTCCGGCACGGCCATCGTGCCCAGCCGCCACCCCAGCAGCCACCCGTACGCGACGCCCGCCACGATGTTGACGAGGCCGCCCAACGCCGCCGACACGGCGGCGTGCGTGCCCGCCAGGGCGCCCGCGACCGCAGCGACCGCGACCGTGGCGATGAACTGCCACCGAAGGACCGTGCGGATCGGCTTGGTCTTGAGCGGGGAGATCACTCGCGCGCAGTGCCCGGCTTCCCGAGCGCAGCAAAGCGGATGATTATAGCGTTTCCCCTGAATGCGTCGCAACGAGAGTACTGCCGCGCGGCGCCCTTCGGGTTGCGCGAGATCAACCTCCGGAAAGCGCGCCGACGATCATGAGCTCGGCGGAGTCGACGATGGGCGCGGACAATTGCCGCGCGAGCGCGCCGTCGACGAAGAGCTTGATGTGCGGCCGGATCGCGTTCTGTTCGTCGATGATGCGAAACCGCAGCCCGGGGAAACGGGCATCGAGGTCGCGGAGCGCGTCGTCGAGCGTGGCGTGCGGCGGCAGTGTGACGGTCTCGGCGCCGGCCGTGTACGAGCGCAGCAGGCCGGGGATGAGGACAATCACGAACTCTCGATGGCGTAGACGTGCGGCAGGTGCCGCGCCAGGCATTTCCAGCTGCGGCCTTCGTCGCGACTTCCCCAGACCTCGCCGCTCGTCGTCCCGAAGTAAACGCCCACTGTCGGCGCCTGATCCGCCGTCATGGCCTGGCGCTTCACTGTCCACCACGCCTGCGCCTTCGGCAGGCCGGTCGCCTGCCGCTGCCACGTCTTGCCCGCCGTTGACCGAGCGGTAGGCTGCGGGCTTCCCTCCGGGCGAGATCCGCGGCCAGACATCCGAGCCGTCCATCGGAAACACCCAGAGCGTATCGGGATCGCGGGGATGGAGGACCATCGGGAAGCCGATCGAGCCCACCGATTTCGGCATCGTCTCCCCGATGTCCGACCAGCGCTCCGCCGGCCGGTCGATGCGGTAGATGCCGCAGTGGTTCTGCTGATAGAGACGGTCCGGATTCTTCGGGTGCAGCCGGACACAGTGCGGGTCGTGGCCGAACGGCGGATCGGGGTCCGGCTGGAACAGCGCCTTCACCCCTTTGTTGATGGGCTTCCAGTCCGCGCCGCCGTCGGTCGACTCGAACACGCCGCCGCTCGACATGCCGATGTAGAGGTGCTTCGGATCGCGCGGGTCGACGAGGACCGAATGCAGCTTCGGGCCGTCGGGCGTGCCGTCCTGATCGCCGCCGCACCACGCCCTCCGGTCCTTGTGCTCGTTGAATCCGTCGACGCCGGCCCAGGTCGCGCCGCCGTCGGCGGAACGAAACAGACCCTGCGGCGACGTGCCGGCGTACCAGACGCCGGGCTCGGTCGCGTGGCCGGGCGTGAGCCAGAACGAATGGTCGACCGTGCGCGCGCTGCCGGGCTTGAACGCCGGGGGCGTGGTCGCCTCCTTCCACGTGCGCCCGCGGTCGGTCGAGCGGAAGATCGTCGGCCCCAGATGTCCGGTGCGCGCGGCGGCGAGGATCGTCCGCCCGTCGCGCGGATCGGCCATCGCGTGATGCACGATGTGCCCGAGGAAGCTCGGGCCCGAGAGCTTCCACGTGCGGCGCGCGGCGTCGCTGGCGAGCGTCCACAGGCCTTTGCGAGTTGCGATCAGCAGCAGCGTCCGGCGCGCGGCGGCGCCGGCCGTCTTCTTCGTCGATGCCATGGTCCCTCCTATCGGCGCAACGCTACCCCGAGCGCCGGATTCCGGCAAGCGCATGCGGCTTGACCCGTCGCCGCGTGGGGTTGAATTTCGGCGCGGGGCCTGCAATCCTTCCGCGTTCTCTCATGCGGCCGCGCCGTTGCGGCGAGACACGCGTGCGAACAGCGGATTGCGGTCGCGAAACCGTCGCGGCCCTTCGCTCCCACAGGAGATGGCATGACGATCAAAGTAGGCGACAAGCTGCCCGCGGGCACGCTCTCCGAATTCATCGAGGTCGAGACGGCGGGCTGCACGGTGGGGCCGAACACGTTCAAGATCGACGATCTCACGCGCGGCAAGAAGGTGGCGATCTTCGGACTCCCCGGCGCGTTCACGCCGACGTGCTCGGCAAAGCACGTGCCGAGCTACATGGCCAATATCGACAAGCTGAAGGCGAAAGGCGTTTCCGACGTGATCTGCATGGCGGTCAACGATGCGTTCGTGATGGGTGCCTGGGCGCGCGACCAGAAGACCGGCGGCAAGATCCGGATGATGGGCGACGGCAGCGCCGATTACACGAAGGCGCTCGGCCTCGAATTCGACCTCGCGGCGAAAGGGCTCGGCCTGCGCTGCCAGCGCTTTTCGATGCTGATCGACGACGGCGTCGTCAAGGTCCTGAACGTCGAGGCGCCGGGCAAGTACGAAGTCTCGGATGCGGAGACGCTGCTGAAGCAGATGGGCTGACGGCCCGTATTGCCGCGGGGACGGCGCCGTCGTCCCCGATGGCTTCGCGTCCTGCGACGGTCAGCGCAGCTTGGCGAGGATCCCGTCGAGCTGCTCCAGGCTCGAATAGCCGATGACGAGCTTGCCGGCCGCTTTGCTTTTCGGCTCGATCGTCACCTTCGCGCCCAGCGTTTCGGACAGCGTTTCCTGCAGGCGTGCGAGGTCGGGATCCACCGCGCGCGCGGTACGCTTGCCGCCGCGGCCCGGATGCGCGAACTGGTGGACGAGCCGCTCGGTGTCGCGCACCGACAGCCCCTGCGCGACCACCCGCGCGGCGGCGGCCGTCTGCTGGCCCGCCGGCAGCGCGAGCAGCGCCCGCGCATGGCCCATGTCGATCTGGCCGCCCATCAGATACGCCTGCACCGGCTTCGCGAGCTCGCGCAGCCGAAGGAGATTGGTCACGGCACTGCGCGAGCGCCCCACCGCTTTCGCCGCGGCATCGTGGGTGAGGCCGAACTCGGCGATCAGGCGATGGATCGCGTTCGCCTGCTCGAGCGGATTGAGATCTTCGCGCTGGATGTTCTCGATCAGCGCGAGCGCGAGCGCGGACTGATCGGGCACGGTCTTCACGAGCGCCGGCACCGCGGTGAGACCCGCGCGCTTCGCCGCGCGCCATCGGCGCTCGCCCGCGACAATCTCGAAGTGCCCGCCGTCGACGGGCCGCACGAGGATCGGCTGCATCACGCCGTGCTCGCGGATCGACGCCGCGAGCTCGTCGAGCGCCGCATCGTCCATCTTCGTCCGCGGCTGGTACTTGCCGGGCTGCAGCCGGTCGATCGACAGCGATTGCAGCGCGTCCGGCGCCTCCGGCTGATCGGCGCCGGAAAGGAGCGCATCGAGGCCGCGGCCCAGGCCTTTCAGTCGTGTCATCGGCAGGCTCTCCGTTGCGGTCGCCGTCAGTTGACCGGCGCGGCGGGCACATCCGCACGCGACGCGGCGTGGACTTCCAGCCGACGCAGCATTTCCCCGGCAAGCGCGAGATAGGCGAGCGCGCCCTTCGAGTTCTTGTCGAGGTGAAGCGCGGCGACGCCGTGCGACGGCGCCTCGGCAAGCCGGATGTTGCGCGGGATCACCGTCCGATAGAGCTTCTCGCCGAAATGCTTCTCGAGCTCGGCGCCGACGTTCAGCGCGAGCGTGTTGCGCGGGTCGTACATCGTGCGCAGCAGGCCCTCGATCTCGAGCGCGGGATTCAAGTGCGCGCGCACTTTCTTCACGGTCTGCACGAGATCGGAAAGACCCTCGAGCGCGTAGTACTCGCATTGCATCGGGATCAGCACGGCATCGGCCGCGCAGAGCCCGTTCAGCGTGAGGAGCGAGAGCGACGGCGGGCAGTCGAGCAGGATGAAGTCGTAGTCTGCCGCGATCGATCCGATCGCGGTGCGCATCTGCTTCAGCGCTTCGGCGAGGGCGGCCTTCAGCCGGACCTCGCGCTCGGGCAGGTCGACCAGCTCGATCTCCGCGCCCGCGAGCTCGCGATTCGCGGGCACGACGTCGAAGCCGCCGGTCGGCGAGACGACGCGGACGTCGGCGATGCCCTTCTCGCCCAACAGCACGTGGTACACGGTGGCCGCGAGCGAGCGCTTGTCGAGGCCGGCGCCGGTGGTCGCGTTGCCTTGCGGATCGAGGTCCACGAGCAGCACGCGGCGCTTCATCGCCGCGAGGCTCGCCGCGAGATTCACCGCCGTCGTCGTCTTTCCGACGCCGCCCTTCTGGTTCACGATCGCGAGAATTCGCGTCATTTGTGCTCCCTTGGCGCTTCGCGCCTTCCCTCCGAGAGGGAGCAATGAGCGCCTCGGGACGGCCCGGCGGCGCTCATCCTCGCGCCATCACGATCAGGTGGCGCTCGGCATCGAGCCCGGGCACGGCGAGCGCGGGCGCGGCCACGACGCGGAAGCCCGCCGGCAGAAGCGCGATCTCCTCGTCCGGAAAGACGCCCTTCATCGCGATCAGCCGCCCGCCCGGCGCGAGATGGCGCGCGCTCGTCTCGACGAACGTCGCGAGATCCGAGAAAGCGCGCGAGATCACCACGTCGAACGGCGCGGCCGGCGCGTAGTCTTCGACGCGCGCGACGACCGCCTCGGCGTTCGGCAGCGGCAGCTCGTTGATCGCCTGCTGCAGGAACGCGCCCTTCTTGTGGCTGCTGTCCAGCGCGACGACGTGCCACTCGGGCCGAGCGATCGCCAGCGGAATCGCGGGCACGCCGGCACCGCTGCCGACGTCGAGCACGCGCAGTCGCGGCGGCGCGGCGGCGGCGAGGTGCGGCAGGACGGCGAGCGCGTCGAGCACGTGATGCGTCAGCATGCGCTCGGGCTCGCGGATGGCCGTGAGGTTGTACGTCGCGTTCCACTTCGTGAGCAGCGCGATGTACGCGAGCAGGCGGTCGCGCGCGCCCTGCGGCAGCGGAGCGCCGATGGGACCCGTCGCCTCCAGCGCGGCGAGCCCGGCGTCGAGGTCCTGCAGCGCGGTCACGCCGAGCGCCGCCGATTCGCGGGCAAGCCCGGCGCGAGACCCCGCTTCAGGTGCACGAGCAGGAGCGCGATCGCGGCAGGCGTGACGCCCGAGATCCGTGTCGCCTGGCCGATCGTTTCCGGTTTGTGCCGGTTGAGCTTGTCCTGCACTTCCGACGACAGTCCACGCACCGTCCGATAGTCGAGGTCGTGCGGCAGGCGGCGGTCTTCCTGCTCGCGATGGCGCGCGATCTCCTCCTGCTGCCGGTCGATGTACCCGGCGTACTTGATCCCGACCGCCACCTGTTCCGCGACGAGCGGGTCCGCGACCGCGGTCCCGGCGCCGGGAAGGGAGAGCAGCGACGTGTACGTGACCCCGGGCCGCCGCAGCAGTTCCTCCAGCGTGTACTCGCGCTCCATCGGCTGACCCAGCACGCGCGCCGCGTCGTGCGCGGCGACGACCGCGGGGCTCACCGTCGTCGACTTGAGCCGCTCGCGCTCGCGCGCGATCGCGTCCCGCTTCCGCGCAAACGCTTCCCAGCGCGCACCATCGACCACGCCGAGCGCGCGGCCGTGCTCGGTGAGACGCAGATCGGCGTTGTCCTCGCGCAGCTGCAGCCGGTATTCCGCGCGCGACGTGAACATCCGGTACGGTTCCGTGACGCCGCGCGTGACGAGATCGTCGACGAGCACGCCGAGATAGGCCTCGTCGCGCCGCGGCGACCAACCCTCTTCGGCGCGCACGAAGCGCGCGGCGTTGATGCCGGCGAGAAGTCCCTGCGCCGCGGCTTCTTCGTAGCCCGTCGTCCCGTTGATCTGTCCGGCGAAGAAGAGGCCGCCGATCGCCTTGGTTTCGAGCGTGGCCTTCAACGCGCGCGGATCGAAATAGTCGTATTCGATCGAATAGCCCGGCCGCAGGACGTGCGCGCGCTCGCACCCCGCGATCGAATGCACGAGCTCGAGCTGCACGTCGAACGGCAGCGACGTCGAGATGCCGTTCGGATAGATTTCGTTCGTCGCGAGGCCCTCGGGCTCGAGGAAGACCTGATGGCTCGTGCGCTCTGCGAAGCGCACGACCTTGTCCTCGATCGACGGGCAATAGCGCGGCCCCACGCCCTTGATGACGCCGGTGAAGAGCGGCGAGCGGTCGAGGCCGCCGCGAATGATCTCGTGCGTCCGCGCGTTCGTGTGCGTGATCCAGCACGACACTTGCCGCGGATGCATCTCGCGCGTGCCGACGAAGCTCATCACCGGCGCGGGATCGTCGCCGGGCTGTCGTTCGAGCCGCGAGAAGTCGATGGTTCGGCCGTCGATTCGCGGCGGCGTTCCCGTCTTGAGCCGGCCCACGGGTAGCGCGAGCTCGCGCAATCGCGCGCCGAGCGTCTTCGCCGGCGGATCGCCCGCGCGTCCCGCCTCGTAGTGCTCGAGGCCGATGTGGATCAGGCCGCTCAGGAACGTGCCCGTGGTCAGCACGACCGCGTCGGCCTCGAACGTCACACCGATTTGCGTGATGACGCCCGTCACACGAGGTCCCGTGCCGGTGTCGGCGAGCGCGAGATCGTCGACCGCCTGCTGGAACAGCGTCAGGTTGGGTTCGTTCTCGAGCCGGCGGCGGATCGCAGCGCGGTAGAGGGTGCGGTCCGCTTGCGCGCGCGTCGCCCGCACGGCGGGGCCCTTGCTCGCGTTCAACGTGCGGAACTGGATGCCCGCCTCGTCCGCGGCAATCGCCATTGCGCCGCCAAGCGCATCGATCTCCTTGACGAGATGCCCCTTGCCGATCCCGCCGATCGAGGGATTGCACGACATCTGTCCCAGCGTCTCGATGCTGTGGGTAAGGAGGAGCGTCCTGCGGCCCATCCTGGCGCACGCGAGCGCGGCCTCGGTGCCCGCATGGCCGCCGCCGACGACTATGACTTCGTATCTGGTTCCGAAGATCATGATATTACTGATATTTTTGCGATCGAGTTGCGCGGCCCGCGACCACGGCAAAGACGGAGATCATACGGCAAACCGGGGCGCTTCGAAAGCGGCCCTACGGCCGAGACCGGATCGGGCCGCCTGCGGCGACGGCGATTGGATCCACGGTCGCGGCGGATGTTTCACGTGAAACCCCAGCGCCCGGGAAATGGCCGACCGAGGCTCCCTGCGCCACGCGGGTGTTCCACGTGGAACACCCGGCGCCCGGTGGCGAAGCCCGTACAATCTCCGCTCGACGCACCCTTCAACCTCTCGACCCTCCCGCCCATGCCGCGAATCCTCTGCCTCGGGATGTCGGCGCTGGACGCGATCTACCGCGTACCGGCCATACCGACCACCCCGACGAAAGTGCTGGCGACCGCGTTCACCGAGTGTGGCGGCGGGATGGCGGCCAACGCCAGCGTCGCGGTGGCTCGCCTCGGCGGCGAGGCCCATTACTGGGGCCGCCTGGGCGCCGATCCGTTGGGCGACCGGATTCTGGCCGAGCTCGCCCAGGAAGGCGTCGACGTCGGCGCCGTGCGGCGGCTCGCCGGGCGCGTCTCCCCATCCGCCGCAATCCTGGTCGACGACCGAGGCGAGCGCCTGGTCTGCGCCTACAACGACCCGGAGCTCGATTCGGACCCCACCTGGCTGCCTCTCGAGCAGGTCGGCCGATGCGCGGCGGTGCTGGCCGACGTGCGCTGGCCGGAAGGTTCCCGGGCCGTATTCGCCGCGGCTGCGACCCACGGCGTGATCAGCGTGTTCGACGGCGACGTCGGGCCGCGCGATGCGCTCACCGACCTTGCGCAGCGGGCGGACCATGTCGTGTTTTCCCAGCCCGGGCTCGCGCACGCGACCGGCGTGTCGTCGCCAGGTCAGGGCTTGGCCGTCCTCGCGGGATCCGTCCGCGGGATCGTCGGCGTTACGCTGGGGGCCGATGGCTTTCTCTGGCGCGAGCGTGGCGCGGAACATCGGACCGCTGCCCCGAGGGTCGTCACGATTGACACGCTGGCCGCGGGAGACGTCTGGCACGGCGCGTTCACGCTGATGCTGGCGGAGGGGCACGACGTCGCGGCGGCGAGTGTCTTCGCCAATGCGGCGGCGGCGATCAAGTGCTCCCGCGGCGGTGGTCGCCGAGGCGCGCCCCGCCGTGCGGAGGTGCTCACCCTGCTGCAAGGCGCCCGCACGCCGCGCACCGGCGCCTTGGATGCTTCCGTCTAAAATGCTTTAGCTATCAGATACTTAAAATGTTGTTGCGGCGTCATTCGCCGTGTTCCGCGGGCGACACCGCGCAACGGCGGAATTCAGCCCCGAAGGCGCGCCGCCAACTTGTCCCGCTGGGCGGCCAGAGGCGCCGGCAGCTTGGCGCCCAGCTTGGCGAACAGCGCGTCGTGCGCCGCGAGCTCGCGGACCCACGGCGCCGCATCCGCGCGCATCAGCACCTCGAAGCGGTCGGCGGGAAACTCGAGCCCGGCCCAGTTGAGATCCGAATGGGCGGGCTCCATGCCCAGCGCCGTTTCCCGGGCACCACCCTCGCCCCGGGCGCGCTCGACGATCCACGCGAGCACGCGCATGTTCTGGCCGAATCCCGGCCAGATGAACTTGCCGCTGTCGTCGGTGCGGAACCAGTTCACGTTGAAGATCGCGGGCGGCGCGGGCACCCGCTTGCCGATGGCGAGCCAGTGCGAGAAGTAGTCGCCGATGTGATAGCCGCAGAACGGAAGCATCGCGAACGGATCCCGGCGCACCTCGCCCACGGCGCCGGCGGCCGCGGCGGTCGTCTCCGATCCCATCGTCGCCGCCTTGTAGACGCCCTCCTCCCAGGTCTTCGCCTGGACGACGAGCGGAACGGTGTCGCTCCTGCGCGCGCCGAAGACGAACGCGTCGATAGGCACGCCCGACGGATCGTCCCACTTCGGATCGAGCGACGGGCACTGCACTGCCGCGACGGTGAATCGCGCGTTTGGGTGCGCGGCATTGCGCCCGCACCCCGGCGTCCACGACCGGCCCTGCCAGTCCGTGAGATGCGCGGGCGGGACGCGGGTCATTCCCTCCCACCAGATGTCGCCGTCGTCCGTGAGCGCGACGTTGGTGAAGATGACGTTCTTCTTCAGCATGTCCATCGCGTTGGGGTTCGACTCGTACGACGTTCCCGGTGCCACGCCGAAGTAACCCGCTTCCGGATTGATGGCCCAGAAGCGTCCGTCGGCGTGCGGCTTGATCCATGCGATGTCATCGCCGATCGTCGTGACCTTCCATCCTTCGAAGCCGCGGGGCGGAATCAGCATCGAGAAGTTGGTCTTGCCGCAGGCGCTCGGAAAGGCCGCCGCGACGTAATTCTTTTCGCCCGAAGGCGCCGTGACGCCCAGGATCAGCATGTGCTCGGCGAGCCAGCCCTGGTCGCGACCCATCACCGACGCGATGCGGAGCGCGAAGCACTTCTTGCCGAGCAGCGCATTGCCGCCGTAGCCCGATCCGTAGGACCAGATTTCGCGCGTCTCCGGAAAGTGAACGATGTACTTCTGGTCGCGATTGCACGGCCACGGCACGTCGGCCTCACCCGGCGCGAGCGGCGCACCCACCGAGTGGAAGCACGGCACGAAGGTGCCTCCGCTGCCGAGCACGTCGTAGACGGCCTTTCCCATCCGTGTCATCACCTTCATGCTGACGACGACGTACGGACTGTCGGTGAGCTCGATGCCGATGTGGGAGATGTGGCTGCCGAGCGGTCCCATCGAGAACGGCACCACGTACATCGTGCGCCCGCGCATGCAGCCGGCGAAGAGTCCCGCGAGCGTGGCACGCATCTCGGCCGGCGCAACCCAGTGATTCGTCGGGCCCGCATCGCTTTCGCGCTCGCTGCAGATGAACGTGCGGTCCTCGACGCGCGCGACGTCCGACGGATCGGAGCGGGCGAGGTAGCTGTTGGGCCGCAGCGCGGCGTCGAGCTTCAGCAGCGTGCCGCTCGCGACCATCTCTGCGCACAGGCGGTCGTACTCTTCCTCGCTGCCGTCGCACCAGACGATGCGATCCGGTTTCGTCAACGCGGCGGCTTCGCGGACCCAGGCGCGCAGCCGCGCGCTCCGGACGTAGGATGGCGCAGCGTCGGCGGGAATGGATTGGGCTTGGCTCATGGGGGATCTGCGACGAGAGAAGCGGTGACGGTCGCCGTGCAAGACATTCGGCACGACGACACTGGAACGATAATTTTACACCCCGACTCCGCGCGGTGTAACCCGCGCCGCGTCGCACGAATTGGTCGAGTGGCCTTACCGAATCGCGCGCGACGCGACCACGAAGACGCGGCGGAACGCGAACAGCACACGTCCGTCGGGAAGCGCCGGATAGGACGGGGCGACGCGCGCCGAAACGTCGTCCATGAAAGCGCGTTGCGTCGACGCATCGAGCGCCGCCAGGAATGGCGTCAACGTCGTGCCTTTCACCCACGCGACCACCGGATGCACACCGTCGGTCGACGCCGGCAGCACATGCAGATATTCCGTCGTCCACGCGTCCACCCGCTCCGCGGAGGCCAGCAGTCGAAAATAGCTCCCGGCAGGCAGCACCGGCCAGGTGCGCTGGAGCGCGCCCAGCCGATCGCGCCAGCGGGGCGCCGCGACCACCTCCGCGATCGCCGTGTGCGATGGCGCCGCGAAGTTGTCCGGCATCTGGACCGCGAGCGCGCCCCCCGGCGCGACCCAGTCGAACAGGCGCGGAAAGAGCCGCGCATGGTCGTCCTGCCAATGGAGAGCGGCATTGCTGTAGACGACATCCATCGGCGCGATCGGCACCCACGTCGCGATGTCGGCCTCGATCCACTCGAACCGCGCGTCGCCCGCCGTCGAGGCGCGCGCCTTCGCGAGCATCTCGCTCGAGTTGTCGACGCCGGTGATGCGCGCGTGCGGCCAGCGGTCGGCGAGAAGCGCGCTGACATTGCCCGCACCGCAGCCCAGATCGACGATCGTGCGTGGCGCGTCGCCCGGGACCCGCGCCAGCAAGTCCTGCGCGGGGCGCAGGCGTTCGTTCGAATACTTGAGGTACTGCTTCGGGTCCCAGCTCATGGCGACCGTCCTTTCGTTCGTTGCGACGCGCTCCGTACTCGGCTGATGCGCGGACCGGCAGTACCTCGCGTCATTTGCCGATGCAGAAGCGCGAAAAGATGGCGCCCAGCAGATCGTCGGAGGTGAACTCACCCGTGATGGCGCCGAGCGCCGTGTGCGCCGCGCGCAGATCCTCCGCCACGAGCTCGAGCGGCGGCTTCGGCGCCGTGAGGTGTCCCGCCGCCGATGCGAGATGGCGGGCCGCATCGCGCAGTGCGACGAGGTGGCGCTCCCGCGCCAGAAACGCGTCTTCCATGTCCTCGTGCGCGCCGGCGAGCGCGAGGATCTCGCGTTGGAGCAGGTCGACGCCCGCGCCGGTCTTCGCCGACAGGAATACCTCGCGTCCCGCCCGTCCGCGCGTCGCGGCGCTCCCGCGCGATCGCCGGGAGATCCGCGAGATCGATCTTGTTGTGGACGAGAAGACGGGGCAGCACGGCGGGCATCTGCGCGAGGATCGCCGTATCGGCTTCCGCGATGCCGCCGCCCGCCGCGGCATCGACCAGAACCAGCGCGAGGTCCGCCTTCGCCACTGCCGCCCACGTGCGCTCGATGCCGAGCGTCTCGATGGGATCATCCGTCGCGCGGAGGCCGGCGGTGTCGACGATCGTGAGCGGTATGCCGTGGATCTCGATCTGCGACGGCACGGCATCGCGCGTCGTGCCGGCGATCGGTGTCACGATCGCGACGGCGTCGCCGGACAGCCGGTTCAAGAGGCTCGACTTGCCGACATTGGGCCGTCCGACGAGGACGACCGCGATTCCTTCGCGCAAAAGCGCGCCCTGCTTCGCGCGCGCCTGCACGCCCGCCACCTGCGCCGCGATCGCGCCAATCCTGCCGCGCACGTCGGCGGCGCGCACGAACTCGATGTCCTCTTCCGGAAAATCGAGCGTGGCCTCGATGAACATCCGCAGCTCGATCAGCGCGTCTGCGAGCGCCCTGATCTCGCTCGAGAACGCGCCGGACAAGCTGCGGGCGGCCGCGCGCGCGGCCGTCGCGGTCGCGGCGTCGATCAGATCCGCGACGCTCTCGGCCTGCGCGAGATCGAGCTTCCCGTTGAGAAACGCGCGCTGCGTGAACTCTCCCGGCCGGGCGAGCCGCGCCCCGAGCTCGACGCAGCGAGCGAGCAGCAGGCGCATGACCGCGGGACCGCCGTGGCCGTGGAGCTCGAGCATCTCCTCGCCGGTGTACGACCGCGGCGCCGGAAAATGGAGCGCAAGGCCCTCGTCGAGCGCTTCGCCGTCGGCGCCGAGGAATGCAGCGCGCACGGCGACGCGGGGCGCAAGCGTCTTGCGCACGATGCCGGTGATGATCGGCCCGACGCCGCCGCCCGACACGCGGACCACGCCGATACCGCCACGCCCGGGCGGCGTGGCGATCGCCGCAATCGTGTCCGGCGCGGGCTTCGACACGGCGGGGGCACTCATGGGGCCGCTCAAAAGCGCGGCTACCGTCGCTTCGCCGCGGCGAGCGCCGCCTCTTTCTCGAGGACGCGGTTCATGTGCCACTGCTGGAAGATCTGCAGCGAGTTGTTGACGAGCCAATACAGCACGAGGCCCGACGGGAAGAAGATGAACATCACGGAGAAGGCGATGGGCATGATCTGCATCACCTTCGCCTGCACGGGATCGGAGATCGGCGTCGGCGAGAGCCGCACCTGCAGGTACGCGGTGATCGCGTAGATGACGGGCAGCACGAAGTACGGGTCCGGCGCGGAGAGATCCTTGATCCAGCCGATCCACGGCGCGTTGCGGAGCTCGACCGCCGAGAGCAGCACCCAGTAGAGCGCGATGAACACCGGGATCTGCACGAGGATCGGCAGGCAACCGCCCAGCGGATTGATCTTCTCCTGCTTGTACATCTCCATCATCTTGACCTGCAGCTGCTGCTTGTCGTTCGCGTACTGCTCCTGCAGCGCCTTGAGCTTGGGCGCGATCACCTTCATCTTCGCCATCGAGCGCGCGCTCGCGTGGTTCAGCGGGTAGAACGCGCTCTTGATGAGGATCGTCAGCAGCACGATCGCCCAGCCCCAGTTGTGGACGAGGCCGTGCAGCCACTTGAGGAGCCAGAAGAGCGGCGCCGCGATGACCGTGAAGATGCCGTAGTCGACGACGAGGTCGAGACCCTTCGCGAGGCGCGCGAGCTCGTCCTGCTCCTGCGGGCCCACGTAGAGCGGCACGCGGATCGCGCCGGTGGCGCCGGGCGCGATCGTGCCGACCGGCAGCACCATGCCTGCCGCGTAGAGGCCGCCATCCGGCAGCTTCCTCGCATAGAACTCGCGCGGCGTCTTCTTCTCGTCGCCCGGCAGCCACGCCGCGACGAAGTAGTGCTCGACCATCGCGACCCAGCCGTTGTCGGCAGTCTTGGTGTACGGGAGCTTGCGGGACGGATCCGTGAACTCCTTGTCGAGCTCGCTGAATTCGACCTTCTTGAACTTGTCGGTCTCGTTGTAGATGACCGGCCCGGCATACGACACGGGCGCCATCGAGTTGTGCGACCCCTGCGTCTTCGTGTCGCGCTGGAACTGGAAGTAGGCGAACGGCGTGATCGGCGCCGCAGCGGCGTTCGTGATGTCGTACGCGACGTCGATCACATAGGTGCCGCGATGGAACGTCAGCACCTGCACGATCCGATCGCCGTTCGGCGCGACCGCCACGAGCTTGAGGTCGAGCTTCTCCGCGCCGGGCGCGAGCTCGAGCGGGCCCGGCTCCACGGTGTACGCGGTCCGGTGGTTCGGCATGCCCTCGCCCAGGAGCCCCGATTGCGCGACGAGCGTGCGCTCGGGCGTCCGGAGCAGCGCGAGGTAGGGCTTCGCCTCGTCGCCCGGATCGCGATGCTTGAGGAGCGCCACCTCGACGATCTGGCCGCCGGTCGCGTCGACGGTCGCGCGATAGAGATCCGTGACGATCGTGACCGTTCGTCCGGGCGCCGCGGGCTGCGCTTGCGCGCCCGGCGGTACCGGCGCGGTCGGTGCTGCCGCGGCTCCGGGTTGCACGGTCGCCGTGCCCGCCGGCGCAGGCGGAAGATCGGTCGCGGCTGGCGCTTTCGCGGGCGTCGAGGCCACGACGGGGGCCGGCGGCCGGAATTCCTTCTGCCACGCCTCCCACAGCATCAGCGCCGAGAACGAGAAGACGACGAACCAGATGAGACGTTGGGTATCCATGACTGCCCGGGTGAGCGCGCGCGGAAGAACGACGCGCCGCGGAAGATGAAGACGAAAACGGATCAGGGGACGGGGTCGTATCCGCCTGGATGGTACGGGTGGCAGCGCAGAACTCGCCGGCCGGCGAGGAACGTGCCCTTGAGCGCACCGTACTTCGCGACGGCCTCGCCTGCATAGTCGGAACAACTCGGCGCGAAGCGGCAATTCGCGCCGAGCAACGGGCGCAGCGCGTATTGGTAGCCGCGGATCAGCATCAGCAGCAGCGTCTTCATGGCAATTCGCGATTTCCGGGAAGTGAGCGAAGCATCTGCTGCGCTTCTTCCGCGATCAGCGGAAACTCGGCGCGCACCGCGCGGCGCTTCAGGCGCAGCACCAGGTCGTAGCGCTCGATCGCGGGTCGCGCTGCGTCGAGCCGCACGCGGAGCATCCGGCGCACGCGATTGCGGTCGACCGCGAGGGGCAGCGCCTGCCGCCCGATCACGATGCCGACGCGACCGACGTCACGCGCCGCGGCCGCACACACCATCTGCAGGAAGCGACCATCGCGCCGCTGTCCGGTACGAAACACGGCCTCGAAGGCCCCGACGCCGCTGAGGCGGAAGCGGCGACTTCCCCCGCGCGACTTCCTCGAGCATCGGCGCCGCACGCGCCGATCAGGGTGCAAGCCGGGCGCGGCCCTTCGCGCGGCGCGCGGACAGAACCTTGCGGCCGCCGACGCTCTTCATCCGGGCGCGAAAACCGTGCGTGCGCTTGCGCTTGACGACGGAGGGTTGGAACGTGCGTTTCATGATGGTCGGCCTTGGGGTGAAAAAGCCTTACATTAGAGCCTGTTATCGGCATGTCTGTCAAATGTGCCGCGCGTGGCCCCGCACGGATCGCCAAGCCGCGCGGACGACGCCTGTGGATAACTTGGTGCGGCTGGGGTAAACTCGCGCCAACGACGGGCTCCGCAGGGGTCTGCCGCCGGCGGGTCCGAACAAGGATTGCTTCGCCGCGGCAGCGAGAGCGCCCTTCGTTACCACCGATTCCTCGCCGGCCGCCGGCCCGCCCATTTACGGGCCCGCGTTCGTGCCGTTTTCAGGTCGTCGAACGCATGTCCGCTGTTCCTCTTTTCTGGCAACGCTGCCTCGACGCGTTCCGCGAGGAGCTCACCCCGCAGCAATTCAACACCTGGATCCGGCCGCTCGCCCTCGAAAGCGCAGGATCCGGCTACCGGCTGCTGGCGCAGAACCGCTTCGTGCTGCAGTGGGTCAAGGACCGGTTCCTGGCCCGCATTTCGGAACTCGCCGCGCAGGCCGAAGGGCGACCGGTCCCGATCCTGCTCGCCATCACCGAAAGCCTTCCCGAGGCGGCGGCGCCGGCCGGGACCAAGCCCCCTCCGGCCGAGCCCCCGGCCAAGCCCGCCGCCGCCGAAGCTCCCTCCGGCATGACCACGCCGCCGGCGTTGCCGCGCCGGCACGAGCAGACGAGCCTCAACCCCGGCTTCACCTTCGCTTCGTTCGTCGCAGGCAAGGCGAACCAGCTGGCCCGCGCGGCCGGGCTCCAGGTCGCCGAGCATCCGACGTCCTACAACCCGCTCTTCGTCTACGGCGGCGTCGGCCTCGGCAAGACGCACCTGATCCAGGCGCTCGGCAACCATATCCTGCAGCGCGATTCCGGGGCGAAGATCCGCTACATCCATGCGGAAACGTACGTCTCCGACGTCGTGCGCGCCTACCAGCACAAGGCGTTCGACGATTTCAAGCGCTACTACCGCTCGCTCGACCTCCTGCTCATCGACGACATCCAGTTCTTCGGCGGCAAGAACCGCACGCAGGAGGAGTTCTTCTACCTGTTCAACACGCTGATCGAGGCGCACAAGCAGGTGGTGATCACGTGCGACACGTATCCGAAGGAGATCTCCGGCATCGAAGAGCGGCTCATCTCGCGCTTCGGGTGGGGCCTCACCGTGGCGCTCGAGCCGCCGGAGCTCGAGATGCGCGTCGCGATCCTGCTCGCCAAGGCCGCGGCGACCGGGCTCTCGCTCGACGAGCAGGTGGCGTTCTTCATCGCGAAGCACATCCGCTCCAACGTGCGCGAACTCGAGGGCGCGCTCAAGCGCGTGGTCGCCTATTCGAGCTTCCACGGGCAGGAGATCACGCTCCCCGTGGCGAAGGAAGCGCTGCGCGACCTCCTCGCCGTGCAGAATCGCCAGGTGTCCGTCGAGAACATCCAGAAAACCGTCGCGGATTACTACAAGATCCGCATTTCGGACATGCATTCGAAGAAGCGGTCGCGCGCGATCGCACGGCCGCGGCAGGTCGCCATGGCGCTGTCGAAGGAGTTGACGCAATTGTCGCTGCCCGAAATCGGCAGCAATTTCGGCGGGCGCGACCACACGACCGTCCTCCACGCATGCCGGCAGATCGCCAAGCTCCGCGAGTCGATTCCGGAACTCAACCACGACGTCAATTTCCTGCTGCAGGTGCTGCGGAGCTGACGGGCGGCGCATCACAGGCGCCCGCAGCCGACCGTGCCGAGCTATCGACCCGCCCTACCCCCAGTTCGCACTGGATAACTGCCGTTTTCAGCGCTATAATGAGTGGATTAGTTGCCGCAGCGCGATATTTCCAGAAAAATCCCCAATCGCCCCCGCCTCGGCACATGACTTGTCCACAGGCTTTTTCGACAAGTAACCGTCTGATGCAACAAGATTATATATCGATGTCCCGGAATTCACCCGCCTCCTATTAGCTGTTATCGGGTTTAAACAATGCAACTAAAACAGATCCCGCGTGACGCGCTCCTCAAACCGCTGCAAGCAGTCTCCGGCATCGTCGAACGCCGGCATACGCTGCCGATTCTTGCGAATGTACTGCTCGAGCACTCGGACGGCCGGCTCTTCGTAACCGCCACCGATCTCGAAATGCAGATCACCGCACATTCGGAATGGGCCGGCAAGGACACGCAGGCGACGACCGTCGCCGCACGCAAATTGCAGGATCTGCTGCGGGCCCTCCCCGACGACGCGGTTCTCACCATCGAGGGCACCGCCAACCGCATGTCGATCCGGGCGGGACGTTCGCGGTTCAACCTGCAGGCACTGTCGGCGTCCGATTACCCGCGCATCGGCGTGGGCCAGGATCAGGTGCAGGCGCTCACGTTGCCGCAACGCGAATTCCGCGGGCTCCTGAAGTCGGCGGAGTTCGCGATGGCGCAGCAGGACATCCGCTATTACCTCAACGGCATGCTGCTGGTGATCGACAAGGGGTCGCTGCAGGCGGTGGCCACCGATGGCCACCGCCTGTCGTGGGCGAGCATCGCGATAGCGGGCGACTATCAGCGCCAGGAGGTGATCCTGCCGCGCAAGACGGTGCTCGAACTCTCCAAGCTGCTCGCCGACTCGGACGATCCGCTGACGCTCGACGTCCTCGCGAACCAGGTCCGTTTCCGCTTCGCGAACATCGAACTCGTGAGCAAGGTGGTCGACGGCAAGTTTCCCGACTACAACCGCGTCATCCCGACGGGCAACACCAAGCGGATTGCATTCGACCGCAACGAGCTCCTGGCGGCGCTGCAGCGCGCCGCCATCCTGTCGAACGAGAAGTTCCGCGGTGTCCGCCTCGTGCTCGGCAACGATCAGCTCAAGATCATCTGCACGAACAGCGAGCAGGAAGAGGCGGAGGAAGAGCTCGAGATCTCCTACAAGGGCGATGCGCTCGATGTGGGCTTCAACATCACGTATCTGGTCGACGTGCTGCAGAACATGGCGATGGACCGCGTGGAAGTCGCGTTCGGCGACGCGAACTCGAGCGCGCTCGTCACGGTGCCCGGGCGCGACGATTACAAGTACGTCGTCATGCCGATGCGCATCTGACGCCTCGCCCGCTGATCCGGGCAAGGCGTCGGCGCCGACCGCGAGTCGGCGCCGGTGTTTTGCGCGGCGGCAAACCGATCTTAAGGACACGATGACTCAAGCAATACCGAAGCCCGCGAACAACGGCGAGGACTACGATTCGACCAGCATCCAGGTGCTGAAGGGCCTCGACGCGGTCAGGAAGCGCCCGGGCATGTACATCGGCGACACGTCGGACGGCACCGGCCTTCACCACATGGTGTTCGAGGTGCTCGACAACGCGATCGACGAGGCGCTCGCCGGCTACTGCGACGACATCAAGGTCGTCATCCACGCCGACAACTCGGTGTCGGTCGTCGACAACGGCCGCGGCATTCCGATCGACATCAAGGACGACGACGAGTTGAAGCGGTCGGCGGCCGAGATCGTGATGACCGAGCTCCACGCCGGCGGCAAGTTCGACCAGAACAGCTACAAAGTCTCCGGCGGCCTGCACGGCGTGGGCGTCTCCGTGGTCAACGCGCTCTCCGACTGGCTTCGCCTTCGCATCTGGCGCAGCGGCAAGGCGCACCAGATGGAGTTCCGGCGCGGCGTGGCGACGGCGCCGCTGGCCGTGATCGGGCGCCACCGATCGCCGCGGCACCGAAGTGCATTTCATGGCGTCGACGGAAACGTTCGGCCGCGATCGAGTATCACTACGACATCCTCGCGCGGCGCATCCGCGAGCTCTCGTTCCTCAACAACGGCACGAAGATCGAGCTGATCGACCAGCGCGACGGCAAGAGCGAGAACTTCGCCTACTCGGGCGGCATCAAGGGCTTCGTCGAGTACATGAATCGCAGCAAGTCGGTGCTGCATCCGAAGACGTTCCACGCGGTCGGCGAGAAGGACGGCACGACGGTCGAGGTCGCGATGCAGTGGAACGACTCGTACGCCGAGAACGTCCAGTGCTTCACCAACAACATTCCGCAGCGCGACGGCGGCTCGCACCTGACGGGCCTGCGGCAGGCGATGACGCGCACGCTCAACAACTACATCGAGAAAGAGGAGATCGCGAAGAAGGCCAAGGTCGAGACGACCGGCGACGACATGCGCGAAGGCCTCTGCTGCGTGCTCTCGGTGAAGGTGCCGGAGCCCAAGTTCTCGTCGCAGACGAAGGACAAGCTCGTGTCCTCCGAGGTGCAGCCGATCGTGCAGGAGATCGTCTCCGCGAAGCTCGCCGAGTTCCTGCTCGAAAACCCGGTCGACGCGAAGACCATCTGCACGAAGATCGTCGACGCGGCGCGCGCGCGCGAAGCGGCGCGCAAGGCGCGCGAGCTGACGCGTCGCAAGGGCGTGCTGGACGGCCTCGGGCTGCCGGGCAAGCTGGCCGATTGCCAGGAGCGCGACCCCGCGCTGTGCGAAATCTATCTGGTGGAGGGCGATTCCGCCGGAGGCTCGGCCAAGCAGGGGCGCGACCGCAAGTTCCAGGCGATCCTGCCGCTGCGCGGCAAGATCCTGAACGTCGAGCGCGCGCGATTCGAGAAGCTCGTGAGCTCGCAGGAGATCGTCACGCTCATCACCGCGCTCGGCACGGGCTTCGGCAAGGACGAGTACAACCCCGACAAGCTGCGCTATCACCGCATCATCATCATGACCGACGCCGATGTCGACGGCTCGCACATCCGCACGCTGCTGCTGACGTTCTTCTACCGGCAGATGCCGGAGCTGGTCGAGCGCGGCCACATCTACATCGCGCAGCCGCCGCTCTACAAGGTGAAGCAGGGCAAGGAAGAGAATTACCTCAAGGACGACCACGAGTTGAAGCAGCACCTGCTCAAAGTGGCGCTGAAGGGCGCGGTGCTGATCCCCGGCGCCGGCAAGCCGGCGCTCGCACCGGAAGCCTTCGCGAGCGTGGCGCGCGACTATCTGCTCGCGGACGCCGTGATCGAGCGCCTCGCCCGCATCGTCGAACCCGCGGCGCTCCACGCGGTGCTCGCCGGCGCGCAGATCGACCTGTCGAACGACGAGGCCGCCGCGGCAAGCGCCGCGGCAATGCAGGCCGCGATCGACGATCCGGATGTGACCGTCGAAGCGCGCAACGGAAGCCCCGAGACGCTGCGGCTCGTCGTCACGCGCACCCACCACGGCACGCCGCACGTGACCATGATCGACGGCGATTTGGTCGCCTCGGGCGACTTCGCGCAGATCCGCGCCGCCGCCGCCGTCCTGCTGGGGCTCATCGGCCCCGGCGCCACCGTGCGCCGCGGCGACAAGGTACAGGCGGTGAGATCCTTCAAGGAGGCGCTCGAATGGCTGCTCGCCGATGCGCGCGACAGCGTCACGCTGCAGCGCTACAAGGGCCTGGGCGAGATGAACCCGGGCCAGCTCTGGGAAACGACGATGGATCCCGCAGTGCGGCGGCTGTTGCGCGTGCAGATCGAGGACGCGATCTCGTCCGAGGAGATCTTCTCGACGCTGATGGGCGAACTGGTCGAGCCGCGGCGCGCGTTCATCGAATCGAACGCGCTCGGCGTGCGCAATCTCGACGTCTGACGACACCGGATTGCGTCGACCCGGCGTCTCCTATCCCTTCTTGCCCGGCGCGACGAGGCCGAACGCCGCTCCTTGCGGATCGACGGCATTGAGCACCATCTCGCCGCCGGGCACCTCCATCGGCCCTTGCGTGACGGTCCCGCCGCCGCGCGTGATCTTGTCCTTCGCGACCGCGATATCGGGGACCCGGAAATAGAAGCCCCAGCCGCCGCGGCTTGCCTCCGGGCGGATTGGTCATCATCGCGCCGATGCCGACGCCGGCATGCTGAAGGAAGGTGTAGTCGCCCAGCTCTCCCATTGGCATCGCGCCCGATTTCGTGATGCCGAAAAGGGAGCCGTAGAAGGCGAGCGCAGCGTTCTGATCGGGCGTCAGCAGCTCGTTCCAGCTGACATGCCCCATCGTCATCCGGCCGAACGCCGTGCTGGTGCCGTCGCTCGCCCCGCGCATCACGTAGAAGGGGATGCCTTGCGGGTCGGTGACCATCGCGATCCGGCCGACATTCGGGATGTCCCACGCGGGCATCAGGACCTTCCCGCCGGCCGCCGTGATCTTCGCGACCGTGTCGTCGACGTCGTCGACCCCGAAATAGCCGAGCCAGACGGGGCGAGCGCCGTGCTTGCGCATCTCGTCGGTCAGGCGCAGCACGCCACCGACGTCGCCGTCGGGTGCCGAGATCATGCGGTAGTCCATGTCGCCCGGCGGCTTCGCGCCGATCTTCCAGCCCACGACGTCGTCGTAGAACGTCTTGGACGCGTCGGGATCGCTGGACATCAACTCGTACCAGATGAAGCTGCCATGGGGATTCGCCATATCTGTTCCTCCTTGTCTGGTCAACGCGTGCCGCGCGACGCGCCCGGTCGCCGCGTCTGGCGAACGCCGCCGAGTATGCGCAGATCGCGTACGGCGACTTTGCTACTTGGCCGAAATGCGACGGGCCTTCGCGGCAGGCTTCGCTTTCGGCTTGGGCTTCGGGGTCGTCTTGCCCGCGGGTGTCGATGTCCGCTTGACGGTCGGAGTCTTGGCAGGTTTGGCGGTGGCAGGTCTCGCCGCCGGAGGCTTGCGGACCTTCGCCGCCGGCGGCATAGACGGCCCGCGGCTCGGACGCGGTCTTCGCCGGGGTCCTGCGCTTGGCTTTGCGTCGGCGCGCCCGTTCCCTGCTTGGCCGCCTTTTCGGCGAGCAGCGTCACCGCTTCCGCGAGCGTCAGTGAATCGACCTTGTCGCGGTCGGGCAACGTGGCGTTGACGTCGCCGTGCTTCACGTACGGGCCATAGCGGCCCGAATGGAGCTCGACCGGCTTCTTGTCGCGCGGATGCGGCCCCAGCACGCGCAGCGCCGAAGCGGCGCCCCGCGCGCGGCGAGCCCCGGCCTTGGCCGGATCCCGCGCCTCGAACTCGAAGCCGATCTTCCCGTCGGGTTGCCGCACGAGAAAAGCCGCAAAGCCCCGCTTGGTTCGCGCCGAGACGAATTGCAGCAAGTCGGTCTTGCCGCTCGCGAGCAGCTTTTGCATCTGCGCACGCTCGATCGGTCGTTGCAGGATCACGCGCCCGGAGCGGAAGTCGCACGTCTTCTCGGGACCGACGGCCTTCTCGCACACGTACGCTTGTCCGGATTCGAAAACGCGTGACTTGCACTTCGGGCAAGCGCCGAGCGGCTCCTGGCCGGTGAAATCGGGCGCTTCCGCCGAATCGTCGCCGCTGCCGTCGCCGAAATCGAAGCCCACTTCGTGGGCGTCGTTCAAGCGCAGCGATGCGGAGAACGGCTTGCCGAGCCGGCTCCTGAAGCCATCGAGCGGACCCAACCGACGCTCCTTCAGCAGCGTATCGGCTTCCGTGACGTCGATCTGCCGTCCGCCCATGATCTTCCAGAAGCCGAACGTGCACGACTGGCACTGGAACTTCTTGTAATTCTCGTGCACCTCGCCGCCGCAGTTCGGACACGGCGCGGTCAGCGTTCCGAAGTCGCCGGGGATCGTGTCGCTTTCGTAGCCCTTCGCCTGACCGACGATGTGCTTGCGTCATCGTGACGATCTCGCGCATGAACGCGTCGCGCTTCAGCTTGCCGTGCTCCATCTGCGCGAGCTTGAATTCCCACTCCGCCGTGAGCTCCGGGGAGAAGAGCTCGGGCACGCCCAGGCCGTGCAGCAGCGTCATCAGCGAGAATGCCTTGGCGGTCGGAACGAGCTCGCGGCCCTCGCGGTAGACGTACCGCTCGGCGATCAGGCCTTCGATGATCTGCGCGCGCGTGGCCGGCGTGCCGAGGCCCTTCTCGCGCATCGCTTCGCGAAGCTCCTCGTCGTCGATCAGCTTGCCGGCGCCTTCCATGGCCGACAGCAGCGTCGCTTCGGTGAGGCGCGCCGGCGGACGCGTGGTATTGGGGACCGATTCGACCTTTTCGGTCGCGACGTTCTCGCCGGGCTTGACCGCGACGAGCGTCGCCCGTTCGCCAGGCTTCGCCGGGCCATCGTCCAGTTGAGCTTCCTTGCCGTAGACCGCGAGCCAGCCCGGGACGACCAGCACCTTGCCTTCGGACTTGAACGGCTCGTCGGCGACGCGGGTGATCCGCGTGGTCACCAGAAACTCGGCGGGCGGATAGAACGCCGCGAGAAAGCGCTTGACGACGAAATCGTAGAGCTTCGCCTCGAGCTCGTTCAGGTGCTTCGGCGGCACGAGCGTCGGGATGATCGCGAAGTGGTCGGAGACCTTCGCGTTGTCGAAGATCCGCTTGTTCGGCCGGACCCACTTCTGCTTCAGCACCTCGCGGGCGAACGCCGCCGTAGGCATTCGACTCCTTCAGGACCTCCATCGTCGCCTTGACGGTGCGGAACGTAGTCCTCGGGCAGCGCGCGCGAATCCGTCCTGCGGATACGTGAGCACCTTGTGCTTTTCGTAGAGCGCCTGCGCGAGCGAGAGCGTCGTGCGTGCCGAGAGGCCGAAGCGGCCGTTGGCCTCGCGCTGCAGCGACGTCAGGTCGTACAGCAGCGGCGCGCCCTGCGTGGTCGGCTTCGCTTCCTCGGTAACGATCCCCGGCTTGCCGGTGCACTTCGCGACGATCGCGCTGCGCCGACGCCTCGTCCCAGAGCCGCTCGGCGCGGGCGTCCGGCGTCGTCGGACTTCGCCCATTTCTCGTCGAACCATCGGCCCGCGTATTCGCCGGTGCGGGCGCGAAACGTCCCGTGCACTTCCCAGTAATTGCGCGGCCGGAACGCACGAATCTTCTCTTCGCGCTCGACCAGGATGGCGAGCGTGGGGGTCTGCACGCGGCCGACGGTCGTCAGCTGGAACCCGCCGGACTTCGAGTTGAAGGCCGTCATCGCGCGCGTGCCGTTGATGCCGACCAGCCAATCGGCCTCGGAGCGGCAGACGGCGGCGTCCGCCAGCGGGCGCATCTGGGCATCGGTGCGGAGCCTGTCGAAGCCCTCCCGGATCGCGGCGGTGGTCATCGACTGCAGCCACAGCCGGCGAATGGGCTTTGCCGCCTTCGCGAACTGCGCGATGTACCGGAAGATGAGCTCGCCCTCGCGCCCGGCGTCGCAGGCGTTGATCAGGTCGCCGACGTCTTTGCGCTTGATGAGGCGCAGCAGCGTCTTGAGGCGATTCTCGTTTTTCTCGATCGGCTTCAGCGCGAATTGCGACGGGATCGCCGGCAGGTGCGCGAACGTCCACTTGCCGCGCTTGACCTCCTCTTCCTCCGGCATGCCGATCTCGATCAGGTGTCCGACCGCCGACGACAGCAGGAAGGCGTCGCTTTCGAAGTAATCGTCGTGGCGCGTGAACCCGCCGAGCGCGCGTGCGATGTCGGCGGCGACGGAGGGTTTTTCGGCGATGATCAGCGATTTGGGCATGAGCGGCCGGCGCAAAGAGCCCGAGATAGTACCGAAGGTGAAGCGCGCGGGGCAAGAACTGCTTTTTGGCGATCGGCCCAACGCGGGCGCCTGCGCGCGCGAGCGTGCCCGCGCGCGAGCCCAGCGCAGGAGGTCAGCCGATACGCTGCCAGATCCCGCCCGGCAGCGCGGCCACGCGGCGGTCGAGCTCGAGTGCCGTCAGCGTCGCCATGATGTCGGCGACCGGCAGACGAGTCCTCGCGGCCAGCGTGTCCACGTCGGCCGGATCGTGGCCGAGCGCGCGCAGCAGCGCGCGGGCGGGCGCGTCGCCTTGCGTGCCCTTGCGTGGCCCGGCGCTCGCCGTCGCGCTGGCGGCAAGGCCGAGCTCCTCGAGAATGTCCTGCGCCGTTTCGACGAGCTTCGCGCCCTCGCGTATGAGGCGATGCCCGCCTTTCGAGAACGGCGAATGAATCGATCCGGGCAGCGCAAATACGTCGCGCCCCTGCTCGGCAGCGAGGCGTGCGGTGATGAGCGATCCCGACGAGAGCGTGGCCTCCACCACGAGCACGCCGCGGGCGAGGCCGCTGACGAGCCGATTGCGCCGCGGAAAATTCTGTTTGAGCGGCGGCGTACCGACGGCGAATTCGGAGATCACGAGTCCGCGCGCGGCGATGTCGTGCGCGAGCGCGCGGTTGCGCGCGGGATACACGCGGTCCGGTCCGGTCCCCACGACCGCGATGCTGCTGCCCGCAGCCGAGAGTCCGCCGCGATGCGCGGCGGCGTCGATGCCGAGTGCCAAGCCGCTGACGATGGCGAGGCCGGCGGCCGAGAGCGCCGCGGCGAACGCCTCGGCATCCGCGCATCCCTGAGGGGTCGCATTGCGACTGCCCACGATCGCGAAGGCCGGCGCCGCGAGCAGTTCGCGCCTGCCGTGGCAATAGAACACCGGAGGCGGATCGCCGATTTCGAGGAGCTGCGCGGGGTAGTCGGAATCCCCCCACGCGACCAGGCCGTGATCGGATCCGGAAAGCCAGGCGAGGGTCGCGTCGAGCAGTGCCCCGTCAGGTGGCGAATCGAGCGCGGCGGCCGCTCCGGCGGGCACGCAACGGCGACGCGCCGCCTTCGATGCGGCGAGCACGCCTTCAGGCGTTTCGAAGGCGCGCAAGAGCTCGACCATCGGGCGCGGCGCCACCTCCGAAAGCTGGAGCCGCGCCCAGGCCTCGGCACGCGAATCGACAATCATGGCAGGAGCGCCGTCGGGGTTCGCGCGCCGCGGCTGTCGGCCTGCGGCGCGTCTGCAGACGGGGACTAGGGATTGCGGGCGTAGTTGCCGACGACGACGGGGTCCGTCGTGTTCAACACCAGCGCGTAGGACACCCGATCGAAGATGCGAAACACGAACATCAATCCGATGCGCTCGTCGGGCACCTTGAGCCAGCGGTCCGGCATGTACTGATACGGCGCGTAGGGGGGGCGCTCGACGATCCGCGGGTCGGGCATCGGCGGGACCACCCGGTAGATCGCAAGGACGGTTCCGATGTCGAGCCCGTCGGCACTGCCCTTGTCGATCGTCACGACCCAGCCGCGCCCGGCTTCGAGCGAGTCGCGGTCGGTCGCGATGATCTCGGCCTGGATCGGCTTCAAGGGTGCGTGGGGAACATAGCTCATGAGCGTGCCCCGCGGCGCGGGGATCAGGCGGTCGCCGACGACGATCTCTTCTTTCGCGTTCGTGATGAGCACCGTCGACACGTTGACCTGTGTTGCGTCGTTGGGGAGGCGCACTGTCGACGGCTCGGCAAAGCGTTCGACCTTCGCGGTGCCGAGGAAGCGCTGTTCGACGCCGAGCACTTCCTTGCCGTCGGGCGAGGTGAACGTGCGACCTTGCCGATAGATGTTCCACTGGTCGCCGCCCGTGGGGTCCATGCCAACGACATAGACGGTGTCGCGCTCGCCGCGGACGACTCGCGCATCACGCCCGGCGACGATCTCGGCGGCTCCGACGAGCCCCTCGGGCCCGGTGATGAGCGGTCGTACGAGGTACGGTTCGATTTCACCGGCCGGGATCGAGGGGATCGCGTCGGGGTCGAGCGGCGACGTGCGCACGGTCGGGGACAACCGGGTCGCCGGGCGCTCCAGAGACAGGCGCCATTGCCCGTCCAGCCGGTCGAGGACAATCACGTCGCCGGGGTAGATGAGGTGGGGATTCCGGATCTCGTCACGATTCATCCGCCAGATTTCCGGCCACCGCCACGGTTCCTTGAGAAACCGCCCGGCAATGCCCCACAACGTATCGCCCTTCTGCACCGTATAGCGATCCGTGGCCGATTCCTTGACGTCCACATCGGCGGCGCACGTCGAAAACGCGGCGAGCGCCGCGACGGCGGCGACCGTGGCAAGCACAAAATTCGCTATGCTAGACTTCTGGCGCATAAAGCCTCTTCCGTTTGAGGTGGGGCTTGCAAACGTCCTAAAGCGCCGCAAAATAAGGGCTTACGGCGGATTCTGCATCCTCAGTCTGCATTTTGCAAGCCGGCGATGCCAAAAGTCGCTGTCGGACGCCACAAGGTGTCGTCCTTCGGTAACCGAAACCGTGGGCGCGACCGGCCGTCGCCCCCTAAATCCATGGCCTTACTGCCAATTCTTGCCTACCCGGACCCCAGATTACGCAAAGTCGCGGCGCCTGTGGCGGCCGTGACGGCCGAGGTCGAACGGCTGATCCGCGACATGGCGGAAACGATGTACGCGGCCCCCGGGGTCGGGCTGGCGGCCACCCAGGTCGACGTGCACAAGCGCATCGTGGTGATCGACGTGTCCGATACGCGCGACGAACTGCGCGTATTCGTCAATCCGCAGATTCTCGCCGCGGAGGGCGAGTCCGAAGCCGAGGAAGGCTGCCTGTCGGTGCCGGGGTACTACGACCGGATTCGCCGCGCGGCACGGGTGCGCGTGCGCGCGCTCGACGCGAAGGGCGCACCGTACGAGCTCGCGGCCGACGGCATGCTCGCCGTGTGCATCCAGCACGAGATGGAGCACCTGGAGGGCCGGATCTTCGTCGATCACCTTTCGCCGCTGAAGCGATCGAGGCTCGCCGCGCGACTGCGCAAGAAGCAGCGCCTGGCAGGCTGATGGACGTCCCCGCGCGGGTGAACGGCCCCCGGGCGCGCACCGGTCGCTTCGCGCGATGAGGATCGGTTTCGCCGGCACGCCCGCGTTCGCCGCGCATCTCCTCGCCAGCCTGGTCGACGCCGATCTTCCGATCGCGCTGGTGCTGACACAGCCCGACCGCGCGCGCGGTCGCGGCCAGAAGCTGATGCCGTCGCCGGTCAGGGCGCTGGCGCGGCAACACGCGATCGAGGTCTGCGCCCCCCCGACGCTTGCGAACGTGGCCGCGCAGACGGCGCTGTTCGCCCATGCGCTCGACGTGCTCGTGGTCGCCGCGTACGGACTTCTGCTGCCGCAACCGGTGCTCGACTGGCCGCAGCACGGTTGCGTCAACGTGCATGCGTCGCTGTTGCCGCGGTGGCGCGGCGCGGCCCCCATTCAGCGCGCGCTGCTGGCGGGCGACGGCGAAACCGGGATCACGCTGATGCGGATGGACGCGGGACTCGATACGGGACCGATGCTCGACGCCGCCCGTGTGGCCATCGATGCGACCGAGACCGCGGGCACGCTCGAGGCGAAGCTCGCGGCATTGGGCGCGCGCATGTTGATCGATTATCTGCGCCGCCTCGCGGCGGGCGAGGCGGGTGATGCGATCGCACAACCGACGGTCGGGGCGACTTACGCCGCGAAGATCCGCAAAGAGGAAGCCGAGATCGATTGGAGCGCGAGCGCCGCTGCGGTCGATCGCCAGGTGCGCGCGTTCGACCCGACGCCAGGGGCGGCGACGCTCTGGTCCGGCGCGCGCGTGAAGATCTGGCGCGCGCGGCCGGTGATGGGCCCGATCGCGAGGACCGCTCCCGGAACCGTGATCGGGGTCGACGACAGGGGGATGGTCGTCGCCTGCGGCGCCGGCGCTCTCGCGATCGCCGAGTGCCAGCCCGCGGGCGGCAAGCGGATGGGCGCTAAGGCCTTCGCCGCCGGCCGCGGGCTCGCGCCCGGCGCCCGCTTCGGCGCTGATTCCGCATGCGTGAGGCGCAGCGACTAGCCGCCCTCGCGGTCGAGCGCGTGCTGGGGGGCCAGACGCTTCCCGCCGCACTCGCGACGTTCGCGCCCGCCGAGACCGGGGCGCCCGGCCGCCGCCGCGCGCTCGTCTTCGAGCTCGCCTACGGCACGCTGCGGCACTGGGGCAGGCTCGAGGCGCACGTGCGCGCACTCGCGACGAAGCCGATCGCGGATCCGCCGCTTCGCTGTCTCGTCGCGGTCGCTCTTTATCAGCTGTTGCATACGCGAGCCCCCTCTTTCGCGGTCGTGGATCATGCGGTGAACGCCGCCGCGCTGCTCACGCGTCCCGCGGCCAAGGCGCTGGTCAATGCGCTCCTGCGGCGCTTCCTGCGCGAGCGCGACGCGTTGGAGTCGGCCGCGGACGCGGATCCGGTCGCGCGCTGGTCGCACCCGCGCTGGTGGATCGACCGCGTGCAGCGCGAGTTCCCCGCGGACTGGGAGGCGGTGCTGGCGTCGGGCAACGCGCAGGCGCCGCTCGCTCTCCGCGTAAACCACCGCGTCACAACGCGCGACGCCTTGCTGTCGGCTTTCGCCGAAGCAGAAGTCGCCGCCACGCCGGTGGGCGATGCCGGCATCATCGTCCAGCCGGCGATGCATCCGCGGGCGCTGCCCGGATTCGACGCGGGAGCGTTCGCGGTCCAGGATCCGGGCGCGCAACTCGCGGCGCCTCTGCTGCGGCCGCTGCCGGGACAGCGCGTGCTCGACGCGTGCGCCGCCCCGGGGGGCAAGGCCACGCATCTCGTCGAGCTCGCCGACATCGAGCTCGTCGCGCTCGACAGCGACGAATCGCGCCTCGCGCGCGTGCGCGAGAACTTGGCGCGCTTGCAGCTCGCCTCTCCTCGGGTGCGCGTCGTCGCCGGCGACGCCGGATCCCCCGACACGTGGTGGGACGGCAGGCCCTTCGAGCGCATTCTCGCGGACGTGCCATGCACGGCCACGGGCGTGGTCCGCCGGCATCCGGACGTGAAATGGCTGCGCCGGGAAGCGGACATCGAGGGCTTTGCGCAGCAGCAGTCGCGGCTGCTCGAAGCGCTGTGGACGTGCCTCGCCCCCGGCGGCCTCATGCTCTACGCGACCTGCTCGATCTTCGCGGCGGAGAACGAGGCGCCCGTCGCGGCTTTCGTCGCGCACCACGGCGATGCGTTGCGCGAAACCCTCACCTTTCACCCCGACGTGGCGCGGCGCGGCGCGCAACTCTTGCCTTCGCTCCCCGGCGCGAGCCACAATCAAGACGGATATTTTTACGCGCTGCTTCGCAAGCGCTGAGCGGCACGGCCGCGACGCGCATTCCGCACGCCCCGACGCCGAAGGCCGACCGGCGCCCCGTTCGACGTCCCGCCCGCCGGAATGCCCCCAGCGACTCGATCCCGACACGTGCCGCGCGATTCCGCCGCAACGCTCTCGCGGTGGATCGTGTGGGGATTGTCGTGTCTCGCGCTCGCGCTGGTGGCGCTCGCGCCCGCGGCGTACGCGGACACGATCGCCGTCAAGTCGGCGGAAATGCGGCTGGACGAGGACACCTACGTGGTCAGCGCGGAGTTCGAGCTCGCGTTCAATCCGACGCTCGAGGAGGCGATCCAGAAAGGGGTTCCGCTCTATTTCGTGTTCGAGTTCGAGCTCCTGCGGCCGCGCTGGTACTGGGTCGATGAAAAGGTGCTGTCGCTTTCCACCCAGTACCGCGTGTCGTACAACGCGCTGACGAGGCAGTACCGCGTGGCAATCGGCCTCCTGAGCCAGACGTTCGACGCGCTCGACGACGTCGAGCGGTTCCTGTCCCGCGTCACGTCACGCCAGGTCGCGAGCGTGGACCAGCTCGTCAAGGGTACGCGCTACGAGGCCTCCGTTCGCCTGCGCCTCGACGTCAACGCGCTGCCGAAGCCGTTCCAGATCAATGCGCTCGCCTCGCGCGACTGGACGCTGCAATCGGAATGGCATCGCTGGAGCTTCACGCCGTGAGCGGACTTCTGCCGTCGCGCAGGATGCGGTGGCTGCTGCTCGTCCTCGCGTGCCTCGGCGCGATCGCGCTGTTCCTGCTCGCGACGGCGTCGGCGAACACCGAGCTGTTCGCGAAGAGCATCGATACGCTGCTGTTCGTCAACGGCGCGCTGGGTGCGCTGCTGATGGCGGTGGTCGGCGCGCAGCTGCGGCAGCTCTGGGTGAAGCGGCGCTCGGGCGTGTTCGGCTCGCGCCTCGCGGTGCGGCTCGTGCTGGTGTTCGCGCTGGTTGCGGTGCTGCCGGGCGCGCTTGTCTACGCTGCATCGGTGCTGTTCATCGGCCGCAGCATCGAGAGCTGGTTCGACGTGCGCGTCGACCGCGCGCTCGAGGGCGGCCTCAATCTCGGCCGCAATGCGCTCGACTATCTCAAGCAGGAAACGATCAACAAGGCGAACCAGATCGCCGTCACGCTGGTGGAGGGCGGTCCCGGCAACCTGTCGGCGCGGCTGAATCGCGCGGCGGAGCAGACGGGCGTATTCGAGGCGGCGCTGTTCACGTCGACCGGCGGCGTGCTCGCCGTCGCCGGCGTCGGCGGATCGACGGCGCCGCCGGAGCCTCCGCCCGCGGCGGCGTTGCGCCGGGCCCGGCTGCAGCAGGCGACCGCCGCGCCGGAGCAGACACCCGAGGGCGTGTTCACCAAGCTCCGGGTGGTGGTCCCGGTCAACACCGACGACCAGCTCGAGCCGCTCAAGGTGCTGCAGGTCATCGAGCCCGTGCCGAGGGCCCTCGCGCAGGACTTCGAGACCGTGCGCTCGGGTTCGGACGACTATCAGAAGATTTCCATCTCGCGCCAGGGGCTGAAGCGCCTGTACGCCCTGACGCTGACGCTGACACTGCTGCTCGCGCTCACCTCCGCGCTCGGTCTCGCGGTCGTGCTGTCCGAGCGGTTCTCGGCGCCCTTGGGGCGCCTCGCCGAAGGCACGCGCGCGGTGGCCGAGGGCGACTTCACGCGGCGGCAACCGGTTACGTCGAAGGACGAGCTCGGCGTGCTCACCGAATCGTTCAACACGATGTCCGCGCAGCTCCTCGAGGCGCAGCTCAAGACCGAGGAGTCGCGCCGCGCCACCGAGACCACGCGCGCCTACCTCGAAAGCATTCTCGGCAACCTGTCGGCCGGCGTTCTCGCGTTCGACGACGGCTACCGCCTGCGCACGGCCAACGCGAGCGCGGCCGTGATCCTGCAACAGCCGCTCGCCGACCTGACCGGTGTCGCGCTGCCGGACTGGGGGCGCAAGCTCCCGGCGCTCGCCCCGTTCGCCGAGCTCGTCGCGGACGGCTTCCGCGGCAGCGGCGACGCGCATTGGCAGAAGCAGGCGGAGCTCTCCGTGTCGAACCTGATGCGAACGCTGTTGATGCGCGGCTCGAGGCTGCCGGTCAATCCCGCGGCCGGGTACGTCGTGGTGTTCGACGACGTCACCGATCTCGCGCAGGCGCAGCGCGATGCCGCGTGGGGTGAGGTGGCGCGCCGCCTCGCGCACGAGATCAAGAATCCGCTGACGCCGATCCAGCTGTCGGCCGAGCGGCTCGAGCGAAAGCTCGCGCCGAAGCTCTCCGGCGCCGATCAGGAAACCCTCGCGCGCGGCGCCCAGACGATCATCGCGCAGGTCGCGGCGATGAAGCACATGGTCGACGATTTCGCGATCTACGCGCGGAGGACGCGGCCGGGGACGATGCAGCCGGTGGACTTGGGCGCCCTCTTGCTCGACGTGCTCGCGTTGTACGACAATCTGCGCCCGCACGTCCGCTTGTCGCTGCCGCCCGAGCCGCTCCTCGTCCAGGGCGAACCGACTCGCCTCCGCCAGGTGTTCCACAACCTCCTGCAGAACGCCATCGACGCCCAATTCGAGATGGAAGATCCGCGCTTCGACATCGCGCTCGAAACGCGGGACGGCGAGGTGCGCCTCGCCTTCAGCGATGGCGGCCCCGGCTTTCCCGACGCGGTGCTGCATCGCGCTTTCGAGCCGTATGTGACGACGAAGTCGAAGGGCACCGGTCTCGGGCTTGCCATCGTGAAGAAGATCGTCGACGAGCACCACGGCCGCGTCGAGCTCGGCAACGCCGCGCCACGCGGGGCGCAGGTGACGCTCATTTTCCCACGCAGCGCCGCGCCGGCGTAGGATACGAACCTCATGACGCCCGCCAAGGAAATCCTCATCGTCGACGACGAAGTCGGCATTCGCGAGCTTCTGTCGGAGATCCTGCAGGACGAAGGCTATCGCGTGAGCCTCGCCGAGAACGCGACGGCGGCGCGGGCCTACCGGGCGCGCGAACGGCCGGCGCTCGTGCTGCTCGACATCTGGATGCCGGACACCGACGGTGTGACCCTGCTGCGCGAATGGGCGGCGTCGGGACAGCTCACGATGCCGGTGGTCATGATGTCGGGCCACGGCACGATCGAAACGGCCGTCGAGGCGACGAAGATCGGCGCGTTCGACTTTCTCGAGAAGCCCGTCGGGCTGCAGAAGCTCCTCG
This sequence comes from uncultured beta proteobacterium, assembly GCA_963724545.1. GTDB lineage: Bacteria > Pseudomonadota > Gammaproteobacteria > Burkholderiales > Casimicrobiaceae > CAIWHR01. The sequence continues at coordinate 39,315 of CAVRVC010000005.1, read as the reverse complement.
GCACCGTGGCGCGCGCGCTCAAGGTCGCGCTGGCGCGCGAACCGCGCCGTGTGTCGCTCGCGAGCATCGGCACGAGCGCGGCGATGCGCGACGTCGAGCGGCAGATGGAGCAGCTGCTGGCGGCGCGCAAACCGCTGCTGATTCTGGGCGAGCCCGGCGCGGGCCACGACGCGGCCGCGCGCGCGCTGCACGCCGCCGACACGCCCCGGGTCGCGCTTCCGGGCGGGGCGCGCCTCGCGGCGAACCCGCTCGCAGTGCTCGAGGAGGCTCGCGACGGCACGCTCTATTGTTCCGAAATCGGGCAATACGCGAAGGCGGAGCAACGCGGCCTCGCCTTCCTCCTGCCGAAGCTCGACAAGGCCAACGTCACGCTCGTCTGCACGAGCACCGAGCCGCTCGGCAACATGGCGGCGGAGAACAAGTTCGACGCCGCGCTGCTCGCCGCGCTGTCGTCCGGCGCGGTGCTGCTCCCGCCGCTGCGCGCCCGGCGCGAGGACATTCCGGCGCTGATCGAGCGCTTCTGGCACGATGCGGTGACGCAGGAGCGAAGTGCGCAGCATCCCGCAGCGCGCGGCATCGCCACGCTGCAGCCCGGCGCGCTCAACATGCTGGCCGGCGCGTACTGGCCCGGAAATCTCGACCACCTGCAAAGCGTGGTCGCCAACCTCGCGCTGTACGCCGCCAGCGGCGACATCACGACCGAGCACGTGAAGCGCCTCTTGGGCGAGGCGGCCGCGGCGAACCAGGCGGTCGCTCCGGAGATCACCGCCCGCTTCTTCGAACTGCCGCTGCGCGAAGCGCGCGAAGCGTTCGAGCGGATCTATTTCGAGCAGCTCCTCGGCCGGGAGCAGAGCAACATGAGCCGCGTGGCGGAGCGGGCGGGTCTCGAGCGCACGCATCTCTACCGCAAGCTGAAGCAGCTTTCCATCCGCTTCGCCCGCCGCGGCGACGATGGAAACGGCGGCGCCTGACGCTACCGTCCCGCGCTGCCGTTTCCATCGTCGCCGCGCCGATTCCCCCGGATGAGCGCCGACGGGCCGCCCCAAGGACGTCCACGCGAGCGGGGAGAAGCCCAGGCTCGAAGAGCGCGTCCGCGAGCGTGGATGGCGGCCGACACGTCGGTGCTTCGAGAACCCCGCGTGCAATGGGAGGCCGAACGGAATAGCTCCCCCTCGGATGGCGCGGCGGCACACCAATGAGCGATTCCGCCGGGCCGTCGAAGCGCATGTCGCCGCTCGTCATCGGGGCGATCGGCGTGGTCTTCGGCGACATCGGCACGTCGCCCCTCTATACGCTGCGGCAGTGCTTCGGCGGCGAGCATCTGGTCGCGCTGACGCCCTTCAACGTGCTCGGCGTCCTGTCCATCATCTTCTGGGCGCTCCTGATCATCGTCACGCTGAAATACGTGTGGCTGATCATGAGCGCCGACAACCGCGGCGAAGGGGGCATCCTCGCGCTGACGGCGCTGGTCTCGCGCGGCCTCGGGAACCGCGGCCGGAGGCGGTGGTGGCTCGTGGGCTTCGGCATCTTCGGCGCCGCGATGTTCTACGGCGACGGAATGATCACGCCCGCGATATCGGTGCTGGGCGCCGTCGAGGGCCTCGAGATCATCGCCCCCGACCTCCATCCGTTCATCGTTCCAGTAACCCTGCTGATCGTGCTCGTGCTGTTCATGATCCAGAAGAGGGGCACGGCGAGCGTGGGCCGCCTGTTCGGCCCGGTGATGTGCGTATGGTTCGTCGCGCTGGCGGTTCTGGGGCTGCTGCAGGTGATCGCGCATCCCGGCGTGCTCACCGCGATCGATCCGAGGAATGCCTACGCCTTCATCTCCGGCAACCCCCGCCTCGCATTCCTTTCGCTCGGCGCCGTCGTCCTCGCCGTCACCGGCACCGAGGCGCTCTACGCGGACATGGGGCATTTCGGAGCAGCGCCGATCCGCCGCGCGTGGCTGCTGTTCGTGGGGCCGGCCCTGGTGCTCAACTATTTCGGGCAGGGGGCCCTGCTGCTCTCGGATCCCGCGGCGATCAAGAATCCGTTCTATCTGCTGGCGCCGCAGTGGGCGCTGATTCCGCTCGTCGTGCTCGCCACCTGCGCCGCCGTGATCGCCTCACAGGCGGTGATCTCCGGCGCGTTCTCGCTGACGCGCGCCGCGATCCAGATGGGCTATTGCCCGCGTCTCAAGATCCAGCACACGTCGGATCGCCAGATCGGCCAGATCTACGTCCCGTTCATCAACTGGACGCTGCTGATCGCCGTGGTCCTCCTCGTGGTCGGCTTCCGCAGCTCGGACAACCTGGGCGGCGCCTACGGCATCGCGGTCACGCTCGCGATGCTGATCGACTCCGTGCTGATCTTCGTCGTGATGCGGCGCATCTGGGGCTGGAGCCGGCTGGTGGCGGCGCTGGTCGTGTTGCCGCTCTGCCTCATCGACCTGTCGTTTCTCGCGTCCAATTCGCTCAAGGTGCCGGCCGGCGGGTGGTTCCCGCTACTGATCGGCGCGGTCGTGTTCACGCTGCTCACGACGTGGAAGCGCGGCCGCGCGCTCCTGATGGAGCGCCTCGCCGAGGATTCGATGCCGCTCGGACTTTTCATCGAGAGCATCGAGGCGAGCCCGCCGACGCGGGTCCAGGGCACCGCCACGTTCCTGACGTCGACCGCCGACCGGGTGCCACACGCGCTCCTGCACAACCTCAAGCACAACAAGGTGCTGCACGACCGCGTCGTGTTCCTCACGATCCACACGCAGGACTTCCCGCACGTGCCCGCGCGGGAGCGCGTGAGGATCACCGACCTCGGCTGCGCATTCTGGCGGATGGACGCGTACTACGGATTCGCCGAGGATCCCGACGTGCCGGAACTGCTGGAAGCCGTTGGCAAGGACGGATTCGAGTTCGACATGATGGAGACGTCTTTCTTCGTCTCCCGGGAGACGCTGATCGCGAGCGTTGCACCCGGCATGGCGCTGTGGCGCGAGCGCCTGTTCGTGTCGATGTCGAAGATGGCCGTCAAGGCCACGGACTTCTTTCACATCCCGACCAACCGCGTGGTCGAGCTCGGCACGCAGGTCGAGCTGTAGCAACGGGAGCCGTTGCGGGGCCGGCTGCAGCTAGCCTGCCGTTCCACCGGCCCTCGGTCGGAGCTCAGCTCGCCCTCAGTTGGCCCTCAGTTGGCCATCTGGCTCCGCATCTGCTTCAGCGCCTTGCCTTCGATCTGCCGGATGCGCTCCGCCGACACGCCGTACTCGTCGGCGAGCTCCTGCAGCGTCGCGGAGTCGCTTTCGACGAGCCAGCGGGCCTCGATGATGCGCCGGCTGCGATCGTCGAGCTTCGCCAGCGCACGGCGCAAGCCCTCCGCCTGGTTGCGCTCGGTCTCGGCACGCTCGAGGACATGCACCGGCTCGTTATCGGCGTCCGTCAGGTAGGCGATCGGCGTCACCGCATCGCCTTCTTCGTCGGGCTGCGGGTCGAGCGAGATGTCGCGTCCGGACAGGCGCGTCTCCATCTCGAAGACCTCCTCGGGCTTGACGTCGAGATCCTTGGCGATCGCGAGGGCCTCCTTCGTCGACAGCGACGCCTGGCGCACCTTCATCCGGCGCAGGTTGAAGAAGAGCTTTCGCTGCGCCTTGGTCGTGGCGACCTTCACGAGGCGCCAGTTGCGGAGCACGTACTCGTGGATCTCGGCCTTGATCCAGTGAAGAGCGAACGAGACCAGGCGCACGCCGCGCTCGGGGTCGAAGCGGCGCACCGCCTTCATGAGGCCGATGTTGCCTTCCTGGATGAGGTCCGCCTGCGGCAGGCCGTAGCCCAGATACTTGCGGCTCACCGCCACGACGAGTCGCAGGTGCGACAGGACGAGCTGCTGCGCGGCGTCGAGGTCATTGTCGCGGACGAGGCTCCGTCCGAGCGCCAACTCCTGCTCGGCGGTCAGAAGCGGAAAGCGGTTCACGGCTTGTATGTACTGATCCAGATTGCCCAGCGATGCAGGCGTCGGGAACGTCAGCGCGGTACCGGTCATCGTCTTTGCCCTCGATTGGGTGGCGGGCTACGGCGGAGCCGCCCTTCACCTACCCGCCACATTTTAGCACTCGGGCGATCAGAGTGCTAAAGGGTTGGAAAAGTTCCCGAGCAATTCAGTCGGGTTAAGTCCAGAAGCATCCAGGGAGAGGGCCGGCCTTGATGTAAGCGCCCACTTCGTGCGTCGCCTTCAGTCGACGAGGGCGTCGACAAACTCGGAGGCGACGAAGGGCTTGAGATCGTCGAGTCCCTCGCCGATCCCGATGAAGCGCAGCGGGACCGGGCGCTCCTTGGCGATGGCCGCGACCACGCCACCCTTGGCGCTCCCGTCGAGCTTGGTCAGCACGAGCCCGGTGAGCCCCAAGGCATCGTCGAAGGCCTTGACCTGGGCGAGCGCGTTCTGTCCGGTATTGGCGTCGAGCACCAGCAGCGTCTCGTGCGGCGCGGTCGGATCGGCCTTCCGGATGACGCGTTGCACCTTGCGGATCTCCTCCATCAATTGCAGCTGCGTCGGCAAACGCCCGGCCGTGTCCGCGAGGACGACATCGATCCGGCGCGCCGTCGCGGCGGCGATCGCGTCGAACATCACCGCTCCGGGATCGCCGCCCGCCTGCGAGATCACGGTGACCCCGTTGCGCTCGCCCCAGACGGCAAGCTGCTCGCGGGCCGCGGCGCGAAACGTGTCCCCGGCGGCAAGGAGCACCGAGAACCCCTCGGCCTGGAAGCGCTTGGCGAGCTTGCCGATCGAGGTGGTCTTTCCTGCGCCGTTGACCCCGGCCAGCATGATCACGAACGGGCGCGCCGATCCGATTGCCAGCGGCTTCTCCAAGGGCGCGAGGAGATCGACGAGCGCGGCCTTGAGCAACGCCCTGGGATCGCCGTTGCCGCCCGAGGACTTCCACCGGGTCGCGAGATCGGCGAGCAGGTGCTCCGTCGCGGCGATGCCGACGTCCGCGCTGATGAGCGCGGTCTCGAGCTCCTCCCGGGTCTCGGCGTCGAGCTTGCGACGGGCAAAGACATCGCCCAGGGCACCGGCCAGCTTCTCCCGGGACCGCGCAAGGCCGGCCGCGAGCCGCTCGCGCCAGGGGCGAGCCTCGTCCGGGTCGGACTTGCGTTTGAAGAGGTCGAACATCGTGGTCTTTCGTGTCGGAACGCCGGTCGGGCCGAGCCCGGCTCCGGCAACGCACGGATATTACCGTCCTCCCGTACATCGCCGGGCCATAATGCGCCCACGCCGGCCCACCGAATCGAACATCGCCTTGCCGCCATCCACCGCGAATCGAGTCCGCATCATCGGCGGCGCGTGGCGCCGACGCGTGGTTCGATTTCCGCCCGCGGCGGGCGTTCGACCGACGCCCGACCGGGTTCGCGAGACGCTTTTCAACTGGCTCGGGCAGGACATGTCCGGCCGGCGCTGCCTCGACCTCTATGCGGGATCCGGCGCGCTGACCCTCGAAGCCGCCTCGCGCGGTGCCGTCCAGGCAATCGCCGTCGACCGGAATCGCGAAATGGTGGCGGCGCTTCGTGCAACCGCCGCGATGCTCGGTGCGGATGCGATCGAGGCCGCGGTCGGCGACGCGCGTGCGTTCATCGCGAGCGAACGGCGGGATTTCGACGCGATCTTTCTCGATCCGCCGTTCGACGAAGACCCGTGGCCGTGGCTGCTGCCGGCGTGCGCGGAGCGCCTTCTGCCCGGCGGCTTCCTCTATGCCGAAGCGGCGCGCGGGCTCGAGCCGCCCGCCGGATGCGTAACCTGGCGCCGCGACAAGGCGGGACGCGTGCATTATCATCTTTTCCGCCGCGCGGACTCCGCGTCGACGTAAGCGCCCCCGATGCGGCCAGATCCCACCCCCATGCTTACCGTCGTCTATCCCGGCACGTTCGACCCCTTCACCCGCGGTCACGAGGACCTCGTCCGCCGGGCGGCGAAGGTCTTCCACCACGTCATCCTCGGGGTCGCGGACAGCGCGTCGAAGCAGCCGTATTTCACCACCGCCGAGCGCGTGGACATGGCGCGCGAGGTGCTGGCCGGGTATCCCAACGTCGAGGTGACGGCGTTCTCGGGGCTCCTGATGGACTTCGTGCACGAGCGGCGTGCGCGCGTCGTCATGCGCGGCCTTCGCGCCGTCTCCGATTTCGAGTACGAGTTCCAGATGGCCGGGATGAACCGCAATCTCTTTCCCGAGGTCGAAACCCTGTTCCTCACGCCCTCGGAGCAATACACGTTCATCTCGGCGACGATCGTGCGCGAGATCGCCAAGTTCGGCGGCGACGTGTCGTCGTTCGTGCATCCCGCGGTGCTGGCGCGATTGAAGGCCAAGGTCGCGGCGGCGGGACGGAAATAGGATCGGCGCGATGGCCCTGATGATCACCGACGAATGCATCAACTGCGACGTCTGCGAGCCGGAGTGCCCGAACGAGGCGATCAAGCAGGGGCCGGAGATCTACGTGATCGATCCCGCCAAGTGCACCGAGTGCGTGGGCCATTTCGACACGCCGCAGTGTGTCGAGGTCTGCCCGGTCGACTGCATTCCGGTCAATCCCGACCACGTCGAGTCGCGCACGGTTCTGCTCGCGAAATACGAGGGCCTGATGGCGGCGAAACGGACCCCCGAACGCGCCGGCTGAACGCCGCCTCTAGGCGTTCGCGGCGACGGGCGGCGCGTCGCGGGCCGCCACCAGCCGATCGATCGACTCGATTTGGCGCATCAGCGCGGCGATCTGAGCGGCGATCGCCTCGTGCTGCTGCTCGAGCTCGGCGATGCGCGTCTCTAGCTCGCCGCTCGCGACGTGGATTCGCTTCACGCTCTCGAGCCGGCGCCGGAGCTGGAGGTGGTGCTCGCGGACGTGCGATTCGAGCGGCGACATCACCGAGCGCAGCCAGACCTCGACTTCCCGGTTCGCGATGTCGTAGACGTTCTTGACGCGGGAGGCGACGGTCTCGAAGAACCCGCGCGTCAGCGAGAACTTCGCCTTGCTCAGCATGTTCCACAGCGTGTTGAAGTGCTCGTTGTACGCCCGTTCCAGCCGGTCGATCTCCTTCTGGTACTTCAGCATCGAGAACGGCGGCGGGACGAACGGCGTCGTGCGCTGATCGGTGGCAAAGCGCGTGTACATCGCCTGCATCATGTCGTGGATCTCGGTGGCGCGGCGGCCCGCGTCGTCGAAATCCCGGCGAATCGAGCTGAAGAATTCGCCCATCGCGCCGCGCACCCCTTTGGTGAACGGGCTTCGCTCGATGCCGCGGCGCGTGCGTCCGGCATTCTCGCGGAGCTTTTCCAGCCCGATGACGTCGAACAGCGCGCTCGTCTGCTGCGTGAACACCGTGCGCAGCGCGGTGAACCGCTGCATGCCGCCCTCGAAAAGGTCCTTGTCCTCGGTCACGCGGGCCATCATGTGCACGACGACGTCCTGATTCTTGCCGCGAAGCTCGCGCAGATCCGCAAGCTGCTCGGCGATGTTCGTCTGCCGGGCCTCGAGGATCTCCCGCGCGGCGGTCGCCACCGCGTTCACCTCGGAGCGAGTCGCCTCGCCGACGAGCTCGTGCTTCGCGCGGATGAGCTTCGCGGCCAGCGCGGCTTCGAGCGCCGGCAGGCGGCTTCGCTCGAGCAACGCGTCGTCGCCGTTGACCTTCGCGAGGAGCCCTTTCTGCGCGGAGACGGGAAACACCTGCCCGGCCGTGAGCCCGAGCTGCGACGCCGAGGCCACGACCTGACGCCCGATCTCCATCGCCACCGCGGACTCCGGCTTGAGGCCGTCCCACAGGCTGTCGATCTTGTTCAGCACGACGATCCGGGCCGCTTTCTGCGCGGGATCGCCGCCGGCGAGATCGCGCCGCCACACTTCGAGGTCGGTCTTGGTGACGCCGGTGTCGGCGGCGAGCACGAACAGGACTACCTGCGCGCTTGGCAGAAGGTTCTGCGTGAGCTCGGGTTCCTTGCCGACGGCGTTGAGCCCGGGCGTATCGAGCACGACGAGGCCCTGCTGCAACAGCGGATGAGGAAAGTTGATGATCGCGTGCCGCCAGCACGGAACGTCGACGCGGTCGCCGCCGTGCGGCAAGGCGGCCCGGCGGCGCCGAGTCGTCGTCCTGCAGGCCGAGCGCCCGCGCGAGCGCCATCGGCACGCTCTTCACCTCCGACACTCGGCCGAGCGCCGCGCCCATCTTCGGCGCGTCCGACAGGTCGAGCGGAAATGTCGTCCATTCGTCGGCGTAGGTCCGCAGCTCCTGCACGGTCGCGTCCTTCAGCCGCGTTTCGATGGGCAGGAGCCGGATCGACGGCGGCTCCGCCGGGTCGTAACGGAGCTCGGTGGGGCACATCGTGGTGCGTCCGGCGGACGCCGGCAAGAGCCGCGCCCCGAAGTCCGCGAAGAAGATGGCGTTGATGAGCTCGGATTTGCCGCGCGAGAATTCCGCGACGAGCGCGACGATCAGCTTGTCGTCCTGCAATCGATCCTGCACCCCGTCGAGCGCGAGGTCGACCTGCGCGTCCGCGAGGTCCTGCTGGCGCAGCCAGCGATGCAGTTCCCCGACGCCGTCGGCGAGCCGCTTGCGCCAGGCGCCGTAGCTCTCGAAGCGGGTCGCGAGTGCGCGTGGTTGGTGCATCCGATGGCCTGCCGTCCCGGGTCCGGTGTCGCGAAGGATTTTTTGCGGAACGAATCTATCACGCCCGGCCCGGCGCAACGTCCGCTTCGCGCCGGTCAGCGCTGACAGCCGGGGCAGTAGTACGTGGCGCGAGCCCCCTGCCGGATCTCGCGTATGGCCGTTCCGCAGCGCCGGCAGGGAAGCCCGCGGCGCCCGTAGACGGCGTAATCGAGCTGAAAATAGCCGGGCTCGCCGCGGCTGTCGACGTAATCCCGCAGCGTCGATCCGCCCTTCGCGATGGCATCGGTCAAGGTGGCGCGGACCTCGGTCAGCAGGCGGGCAAGGCGGGGCTTCGACACGCGATTCGCGGGGGTTGTCGGGCGAATCCCGGCCCGGAACAGCGATTCGTTGGCGTAGATATTGCCAATGCCAACGACAAGATGATTGTCCATCAGCGCCAGTTTGACCGCCGCGGTGCGCCGTCGAGTGGCGGCCCACAGGTAATCCGCATCGCAGGCCGGGTCGAACGGCTCCGGGCCGAGGCTCGCGAGAAGGGGGTGCCGCTCGGCGGGCGAAGACAGCCAAAGCATCGCCCCGAAGCGGCGCGGGTCGTGGTAGCGGAGCGTCACGCCGGAATCGAGGACGATGTCGACGTGATCGTGCGTACGACGTGGCGGCGGCGCGCGGTGGGCCCGCAGGCTGCCCGTCATCCCGAAATGAACGAGCAGCGTGTCCTCGCCAAGGCGGAAAAGGAGGTATTTGCTGCGCCGATCGAGGGCGTCGATCTTGCGTCCTGCGATGCGGGCGGGAAGCCAGCGGGGAACCGACCAGCGCAACCGGCGGTCGTAGAGATGCATCGCGGCCACGTGCCGGCCGACGACCAGGGGTGCGATGCCGCGCAGCGTCGTCTCGACTTCGGGCAGTTCCGGCATCGGGCGAGGCGCATAGGATGGGCGGATCCGGCCGCCGGAAACAAGCCGCCGGTTGGTGCGTCGCCGAATATACCCTAAGATGACAACCCCTCCTTGGCAGGAAATGACGCGCGGCGTCGCTTGGCCCGCCCAAATCCGCCCGACCGACACGATGCTTCGATCCTCCCGATTCACCTGGCTCGCCATTGCCGCATTCGCGGCACTGCTCGCGCCGGTGCCGCACGCGGCGGCCCAGGCCCCGGCCTCTCCGGCCGCCGACCCCCCGGCCGCCGGAAAGACGCCGCAAGCGGGCGGGATCACCGCCGAGCTCATGTATCGCCTCCTCGTCGGCGATATCGCGCTGCAGCGGGGCGATCCCGCGCTCGCCGCGCGCGCTTACTACGAGGCGGCGCGCGACATTCGCGACGCGCGCCTTGCCCGGCGCGCGACCGAGATCGCGTTGGCGGCGCGGCAGCGAACCCTCGCGCTCGACGCCGCCACGCTGTGGTCCGAGCTCGATCCGGCGGCGGACCGGGCGAAGCAGGTCATCGCCGGCCTCAAGGGCGGCGGCGATTTTCGCGCCTCGGATCTCAAGGCCGATCTCGAGCGGGCGCTCGCCGAAGCGGCGGCCTCGGGGCCCCGTCTCGGCGAGGCATTCCTCGAGCTCAACCGGGCGCTGGCCTCGGAGCCCGACAAGGCAGCAACCTTCAAGCTCGTGCAATCGCTCGCGCAGCCCTACCCCAATAACCCGGAGGCCAACTTCGCGGTCGCGCTCGCGGCGTTCAACACGGGACTGACGGACTTCGACTCGAGCACGATCGCCCTGCAGGCAATCGATCGGGCCCTCGTGCAGAAACCGGGCTGGGACCAGGCCATGCTCCTCAAGGTCGAGATCCTGGGCAAGCAATCGCTCGACCGCGCCGCCGACTACCTGGTCGAGATCCTCAAGGCGACGCCCGACTCGAAGCCCGCCAATTCGGCGCTGGTCCAGGTTCGCATTCAGCAAAAGCGATACGGCGACGCCGCCGCGATTCTGCAGAAGCTCTCGGACGCAGATCCCGGCAATCACGAGTACAAGTTCGGGATCGCGATGCTCGCGATGCAGACGCGGGAATGGGCGAAGGCGGAACGCGTGCTCGAGGAGCTCGATCGCGTTGGTTTTGGCGACGACGGCCAGATCGAGTCCTACCTCGCGCAGGTCGCCGAGGAGAGCGGCCGCCTCGAGCTCGCGCTCGAGCGCTATCGCGCCGTTCCGGATGGCGAGCGCGGGTGGGTCGCGAAGCTCCGTATCGCAGCGATCCTGGGCAAGCTCGGGCGCGTTCCCGAGGCGCGCAAGTACCTTGCCGACCTGCCCGCGGTCACGCGCGAGCAGCAGGTCCAGGTGCAGCAGGCGTCGGCGCAGCTCCTGCGCGATGCCGGCGACAACCAGGCGGCCTACGCGATTCTGTCGAGCGCGCTGGAGAAATACGACGACGACCCCGATCTCCTCTACGACGTCGCGATGGTGGCCGAAAAGCTCGACCGCCTGGACGTCGTCGAGGCGAAGCTCGGCCGTCTGGTCGAGCTCCGCCCCTCCAACGCGCATGCGCTGAACGCGCTTGGCTACACGCTCGTCGATCGGACGCCGCGCGTCGCCGAGGGTCTCGCGCTGATCGAGCGCGCGCTGGCGCTCTCGCCCGACGATCCTTTCATCCTCGACAGCGTCGGCTGGGCGCAATACCGGATGGGGCGCCTCGACGAAGCGGAGAAGTACCTGCGGCGCGCGATGGAGCAGCGTCCCGATCCGGAGATCGCCGCGCACCTCGGCGAAGTGCTGTGGGCGAAGGGCGATCGCGCCCGGGCGCAGGACATATGGCAGTCGCAGTTGAAAAGCGCCCCCGATAACGCCGTCCTCCTCGAAACCGTTCGCCGGTTGACGCGCTGAGCCTCGGATGCGGCGCGCGGCATCGCACGCGCTCGTGACGGCGTTCGCATTCGTGCTCGCGGGTTGTGCCAGCGTTCCCCCCGCTCCGCCCACGGCGACGCTCGTCGCGGTCGACGAGCCTTTCGCCATCGACGGCCGGATGTCGGCGCGCCGTGGCAACGACGCGGTTGCAGTCTCGTTCGCCTGGACCCACGCTCCGCCGCGCGACGAGCTCGTGGTGACGACACCCCTCGGCGGGGCGCTCGCCGAGCTTTCGGGCGACACGTCGCTGCATCGCGTCGAAGTGCGTGCGGCCGACGGTCGCGCCGACGCGGCGACCGATTGGACGACGCTGACGGAGCGCGTCGTCGGCTTTCCCGTTCCGGTGGAGGCACTGGCGTTCTGGGCGCAGGGCGGGCCGCGCCCGGATGCCGCGCATTCGGCCGAGCTCGACGCAGCCGCTCGCGCGAGCGTGTTGCGCCAGGACGGTTGCGAGATCGCCTACGGATATGCCGACGATGCGGCGCGCCGCCCGTCGCGACTGCGCCTCACGTGCCACGACCTCGAGCTTCGCATCGTCATCGATCGATGGCGCGGCGCGTGACCGCCTTCCCGGCGATGCGCCGCCTGACCGTTCCCGCGCCGGCGAAGCTCAATCTGTTCCTGCACGTGACGGGCCGCCGAGACGACGGTTATCACCTGCTCGAGACGCTGATGGTGGCGATCGATCTGGGCGACACGGTCACGCTCACCCTTCGCGACGACGGCGCGCTGCGACGCACGACGGACCTGGCGGGCGTGGCCCCCGCGGACGACCTCGCGATTCGCGCCGCCGCCGCGCTGAAGCAGGAGACGGGATCTCGGCTCGGCGCCGACATCGCCGTCACGAAGCGCATCCCGCAGGGCGGCGGCATGGGCGGCGGCAGCTCGGATGCGGCCAGCGTGCTGCTCGCGCTCAACCGCCTGTGGGGGGTGAATCTGCCGCGGGGCGCGCTCCAGCGCATCGGCCTCGCCTTGGGAGCGGACCTGCCGTTCCTGCTGGGCGGCGAGCCCGCGCTCGCGCGCGGCATCGGGGAACGCCTCACACCCGTGACGTTGCCGACGCTGTGGGTCGCCGTGATCGCACCGCCGATCGTCGTGCCGACCGCGGCGATTTTCGGTGCGCCGGAATTGACACGAAACGCACCCTCGGCGAAAATAGACGTCTTTTCCGAGGGTTATGGACGCAATGACCTTCAGCCGGTTGCGGCCGCGCGCTTTCCCGATGTTGCCGCAGCACTGGGGGCTTTGCGCGAGCGCTCGCCGTATGCGCGGATGACGGGCTCGGGCGGCTGCGTTTTCGCGCCCTTTGTCTCCGAAGGCGAGGCGTGCGCGGCGGTCGAAGCGAGGCCGAGGGCAATGCACGGATTTGTCGCGAGGACGCTTCGGCGACATCCCCTTGCGGCGTTCGCGTGATGCTCGACTCGGATTCCGCGCAGGACGACTGCACCGTCCTGCGCGAGAAGGTTTCTCCGCTGGGGAGTCGCCAAGTTGGTTAAGGCACCGGATTTTGATTCCGGCATTCGAGGGTTCGAATCCTTCCTCCCCAGCCATCGTTGTCCGTCGCGCGCGACATAATCTTCCGGCACCGATGCGATGCGCCGCGAAGCGTTCCCGCATGCGCTTCACGGCGAGCCATCGATCGATCGCTTACCCCGTGAGCATGTAGAGCTGCCACAGATCCTTGCGGCTCATGTGGCACATCGGCTGGATCGCGAGAAGGCCGGTGCGGCCGATGCTCTTCTCGAGATAGGCGAGCTCCGCGAACTTCGCCTGCGTGGGCTCGTCCACCGGGACCTCGAATCCATTTTCGCGCATCATCAGGATGCCCTTCGCGCGAAGCGCGAGCTCCGTGTAGAGCCGCAGGTAGCACAGGAGGTCGGCCACCACGGGCCCGCGGAATTTGCCCTTCATCGTGTGGAGGTACTTGCCCACCGGCGAGTCGGATAGCCGGCCGGAGTTGATGAGCTCGAGCATTTCGGTGTCGGCATCGAACCCCTGCCCGAGCCACTGACCCACCGCTTTCTCGCTGCGCTGGAAGACGAGATAGAGGAGCGCGGGCACCGAGAACATCGCCGTCAGCGTGGCCACGCGAGGCGACGTCAGCAGATGGTTGTAGGCCGAGTGCAGCACGATGGCGACGCCGAGCCCCGGCAGCAACGCAGGCAGATGGAGGCGCGTGCCCGGCGTGGCCTCGAGCAGCGCGAGGCCCATCACCGCGAAAATGGCGGTCGCGCCGCCGTGCATGATCGCCGTGCCGAAGCCGCGCACGATCCATATGCCGATCCCGGTGTCCTCCACGATCTTGAGAAAATACGTGTTTTCGACGAGCGCGAAGCCGGTGCCGACGGCGAAACCGAAGATCGCCGCATCGACCAGGAAGCCGATGCGGTGCGCGCGGATCAGCGCGACGATGACGACGCCCTTGAGGAGCTCCTCGACGATTGGTGCAACGTAGCGCGAGTAGGGGACGAGGTCGATGCCGAGGACGTCGAGCGCCCGCGCATTGACGAGATAGCAGAGGCCGGCGACGCCGGCGCCGCACGCGACGACCGCGACCACGGCATTGAGCTTCACGAGCTTGTAGCTGTCGAGATAGAGCAGCGCCGCGAGGAAGCTCGCCACCGGCAGCAGGCCCACGAGCGCGGGCAGAACCAGGTCAGCCATGCGGCGTTTCGCTCACGGCGGCCTCCGTGGATCGCTCGTGGAAGGGAAACGCTTGCGAGTCGGCCGCGACAATCGCTCGCGGACGCGCCCTTCGGGCCTGGGCTTCACCCCGCTCGCTCATGTCTACATGATCTTGAGCGAGATCATCCACTCGGACCCGGCGCGCTGCGACCCTTGGTAGCCGACCGCGTAGCCGACCGACAGCACCATTTCGTACCAGTGCAGCATGGAAAATCGTAGGTCAAGCTGCCCGCCGACGCTTGCGTACTCCTTCCGCAGCGACGCATTTCCGGGGTCGCCCCAGAGTCCTGCGACGAACACGGACGGTCGCAGGAAATTGAGGTATAGGCTCGGCGTTCCCGCGTTTTCGAACACGTACGGCGGCAGGTTCCACTCGCCCATCACGCGGGCGAAGCTCAGCGCGCTGATCTCGTCGATCCCGAATCCGGGGAACGACGAGTATTCGCGATAGCGCTTGACCGATTTGTCGTCGACGTAGTTGTTACCGAAACCGCCGAAGTAGAAATTGGCTACCGTGCTGTTGCGGTCCCCGTTGGCGAAGCCGGCGGCGGTTCGCAACCAGATCGACGAGTTCGCCAGCGGAAGCGCGAATCCGAGATCGAGCCCGCCGCGAACCTGCGGCGTGACTTGGCCGTTCACGCGGCTTCCCAAGTAGTCCAATTCCCAGGTAATCCCTTTCTCGTCGTCGACGGCGCCGATCGAGCGCTTGACGTCGGTGTAGTGGAGCCGTGCCTCGCCAGTGACGAGACGGGTGAAGCTGGTCTCGACGTTCTGGGCGCCCGGCAATGTGTCGATCTGATCGTAGTAGGCGCCATCGAGAAAGAGATCGAGCCTGCGCGGCTCGTCGAATATCAGGTTCCAGTCGTATCCCAGCTTCGCCGCATAGCCCTTGCGGCTCCGCTTGACCGGGCCAAAGAGGTCGTAGAAATCCGATCGGTTCCAGGAAAGCTCGCCTTTCCAGAACCTGTAGCGGCCGTAAATGTCGACGTGGCCACGCTCCTTGCCAGGCAGGCTGGTACTTGGCGTGTACGCGGCGGTGATTCCCAGGCTTGCGAACCCGAGCGGATCGTCGAAATTGAAGTGATAGCCGATCCCGGCCGAGTTCTTGTAACCCTGGATCACGGGAAAAGCATTCGAGAGGCTCAGAGACTCGATGGGAAAGTAGGGCCCCTTCTTCGTTGTCAGCTTTTCGTCGTCGACCGAACTCGGCGAATCCACCTGCCACGTCTTGACCACAGGATGCTTTTCGGCGACGAGCGCGCCGAGGAACGTGATTGCGCTGACATCCTCGATCGGGCGTGGATCGATGATTACCGGGACGAAACCTTCCCCCGTGAAATTCAGCGCGACAAGGCGTCCATCGGCGAGCGGTACCGGACGGAAGAGCCCCGTTTCCGCGTTCGATACCGCGGCGAACTTTCCGGTCGCAACTTCAGCGCGGAAGATATTGGAAACGCCGGTGTAGTAGCTGCTGCCGTAGAGGTAGCGACCGTCGGGCGAAAACACGAAGCTCTCCGGGACCGACTGTCCGAAGCCGAATTCCGATAGTGGCCGCAAGTTCCCGTTGAGGACGTCTCGCATCGCCCATACGCGCAAGAACTGGTCGCCGCCGAACTCGGAAACGGAAGCCGGACAGCAGGCGGCCGTCGGGCGAAATGTCGAGGTCGTAGGGTACAACGCCATAGGGAAGCCGGTGCACTTCGTACACGCGATCGTACGGTTTCGGGATGCGAACGATCGTCGCGATGCCGTCCTGGTGGCGCACGCCTATCAGCGCTTTGTCGACGGGATCGACGACGATCTCGCCCGTTCGTGCGTTCTCGATCAGCATCCGTTCCTCGCCCGTCCGCACGTCGACGGCCATCAGGTCGCGGAAGCGATGAGACGCCTCGATTGTCGTTCGTGTAGAAGAGGGTCCCCGCCGAGGGGTCGTACGCAAGCGACGTGACGCGATAGGTCATCGCGCGCTTGATGTCCGCGAGGCGCTTGATGCTTCCGTCACGCGTATTCAACGCGCCGATGTATTCGACTACGCCGGGATAGCGGAATCCACCATAGAGGATGCCGGTCGCCTCGTCGTAGTAGGTGCGCGACATCGACCCCATCGGGGTTCCGACGAGGTTGCGCATTGGCGTGATCGGGTACTTCCGGACTTCGGCGAGGTTCCGTCGTTGGAACTCATGCTCGAACGTGATCCAGTCCTGCCACGCCTGATCGAGCGAGAGGCCGAACACGTGCTGGAACTGGTCGTAGTAGTAGCGCTCGCTGCCCTTCATCGCGCTTCAGCCAGTCGACGACCTTTTCGGGCGAATACGCATAGGCGAGCCAGGTGAAAAAACGCGTCCCATAAAGGTAAGCGTTCGTGCCGGTCTGGAAATCGATCCGAGCGCCGCGCGAGGCGAGTCCCAACGGATCGTAGAAATGAGCGTCGTCGCGGACCATGGCGCGAAACACCATCTCGTCGTAGCCGCCCTGCGCTCGGCCAAGCCCGCCGCTCATCCAGGTCTCGAGGAAAACTGCGGCACCCTCGGCGTACCAGCGCGGCGCCGTCAGGCGCGGCGCCGTCAGATAGCTGTAGAACATCGATTCGGGGTTCTTGGACTGCGCTTCGACCTTGCCGAGAAAGAAGCGCCTCCAGCGCTTGTCCTGTTCGGTTGCCATGTCACCCTGCACGACGTGAACCAGCTCGTGATTCATTATGTTGTAGATGGCTTCGCTCGCGGGAAAGGTCTCGAAGGCGTGAGAAACCGGCGCAACATCGAAAACGAGGAAGTCGTGCGGCACAGAAAACGTGCTGGCGTTACCGTAGTCGGAAAAGTCCTGCAGCAGCGCGACGGTCGGTTCCGACGGGACCCAGCCGAAAGTCCGGCGTTGCCACGCGAGCGAGTTGGTGAACGTGCGCACCACGTGTGGAACGAGATGGCTCAGGTAGTCGTAGTAATAGAGGCTCAGATCCGGCGTATCGACCCGCGATATTCCAAGAGGACTTTCTTGAACAGGAGTTTCGTCTGCGGCGGCCGCGAGCGGCATCAGCGCCAAGAGCACGCAGCAAAGCCGGTTGCGCACGTCCCCTCCCCAAGGCGTAACGACCCAGCGAGCATACGGGGTCGACGCCCAAAAGCAAACCGCCGACCCGAGGGTCGGCGGCGAGCGAGCACTTTCGACGGCCCGAAAATCGCGGGCCCAGTGCAAATCAGGTACTAGTTGCGGCCCTTAGAGTCGAGCGCCTGGCGGCCGTTCGCATCGAGCGCCTGGCGGCCGTTCGCATCGAGCGCTTGGCGGCCGTTCGCATCGAGCGCCTGGCGGCCGTTCGCATCGAGCGCCTGGCGGCCGTTCGCATCGAGCGCCTGGCGGCCGTTCGCATCGAGCGCCTGGCGGCCGTTCGCATCGAGCGCCTGGCGGCCGTTCGCGTCGAGCGCCTGGCGGCCGTTCGCGTCGAGCGCCTGGCGGCCGTTCGCGTCGAGCGCCTGGCGGCCGTTCGCATCGAGCGCCTGGCGGCCGTTCGCATCGAGCGCTTGGCGGCCGTTCGCATCGAGCGCTTGGCGGCCGTTCGCATCGAGCGCTTGGCGGCCGTTCGCGTCGAGCGCCTGGCGGCCGTTCGCATCGAGCGCTTGGCGGCCGTTCGCATCGAGCGCCTGGCGGCCGTTCGCATCGAGCGCCTGGCGGCCGTTCGCATCGAGCGCCTGGCGGCCGTTCGCTCGAGCGCCTGGCGGCCGTTCGCATCGAGCGCCTGGCGGCCGTTCGCATCGAGCGCCTGGCGGCCGTTCGCGTCGAGCGCCTGGCGGCCGTTCGCGTCGAGCGCTTGGCGGCCGTTGGCATCGACCGCGTTGCCGCCGCTGGGCGTCGGGCTCGTCGCCCCCGGTTGGGTCGCCGCTTGGCCGCCCACCTTGACGTCGTCGCCGGTGATCTGCGGGGCGCGATATCTTTGCGCCGGCACGATCGTTCCCGCCGTGTCCTTGCTGCCGGGCGGAAAATCGATTCCCGAGGAAATCGCCAGAATCACGGCCGCTGCGGCAATGCCGCCGCCGATCAGAATCCTGCGCTTGCCGCTGGAACCGCTCTTTTGTTCGCTCATGTCGTCGCTCCTGAAGTGGGGCCCTTGCCGGGTTAGCCGAGGGATCCCGGTCGATTTCCCCGGGATTGTATCCGGGGACTCCCGTGAATCTGGTCCAATTACACGTGGCTGCGAGAAAGGTTGGCGGAGACGGTCCTGCCCCTCCGCGGGTTGTGGAAACTGAGGTGGAAACTGCGGCGCAATCTGCGCCATCACCGAAGCCACCAGGCCCTCGGGCGGATAGGCCTTGGGGATCTTCGCGAGCCCGACGAAAAGACGAGCGAGCTCGTCGAATTCCGCCCGCGCCGCGGGATCACCGGCCAGATGGCGCTCGAGCGCGGCCGTCTCGCCGGCATCGGCTTCGCCGTCGAGGACCGTGTGCATCAGGTGGAGGAAGTCGGTGTGGTTCATGTCTCTAATGGGGGCGGGGGTCGCGTAGGTCAGTAAGCAGGCCGCGCAGCCGCTGCCGCGCCTCGAAAAGGCGGGATTTCACCGTCTTTTCATCGAGATCGAGAATCTGCGCGATTTCGTGGTAGCTGCATTCCGAGAAATGCCGCAGCGACAGCACGATCCGGTCGTTCGTCGGCAGATGCATCAAGGCGCTCCGGATTCGCTTGGCAACCTCGGCCTCGCCGTATTGCGATTCCGGATTGCTGCGCTCGGAGCCCGGCAGCTCGATTTCGTCGTCGAGCGGCTCTTCCCGGCGGTTGCGGCGCAGGAGATTGAGCGATTCGTTGACGGTGATGCGGTAGATCCAGCTGAAGAACTTGTAGCGCGGGTCGTATTCGTCGAGCTGTTCGGCGATCTTGAGGAACACGATCTGCGTGACGTCGTTGGCGTCCTCGGCGCTGCGCAGCACCCAGAAGGCGGCGTTGTAGAGGGGCCGCTGGTAGCGGACCACCAGCGCGGTAAACGCCTCCCGATCGCCGTTCCGGTAGCGTTCCAGCAGGTGCTGATCGGTGTCATCGTCCACAATTACACCCGGCGGTCGCGAAAGTTGGCGCGCGGAGTCAGCCGGCGGCCTCGATCTCGAAGATCTGGTCGAAGCCGGAATAGCGGAAGATGTCCAGCAGGTGGGGGTTTACCCCCGTCAACCGGAGCTTGCCGCCCGAGGCGGTAAGCCGCTTCTGGGTCTTGAGCAGCACGCCCAGCCCGGCGCTCGAGATGTACTCGAGGGCCCCGCATTCGAGCGTCACGGCCCCGTTGACCTTTTCGAAGAATGCCTGGGCTTTCGGGCATTGGGCGGCGTCCAGCCGGCCGGCGATCACCACCGCGCCATCGACACCAAAATCGATCGCCAGCATGCCCTATCCCCCCTTGGTCGTCATGTCGCCCTGTCCCGCTCGATGGGACAGCGTCTTGCGGAACGTGATCCGGCTCTGCCGCGTCTCGTTCGAATATTCGTACTGCATGGAGTCCACGAGCCGCCGGATGAGGTGCAGGCCGAGTCCGCCCGGCCTGCGCTTCTCGATCGGCAGGTTGATGTCCGCGTCCGGCGCCTGCGTGACGTCGAACCGCTCGACATCATAATCGGTCAGCGTCACCTCGACCCCGCCGGGCGCGGGCGCCATCGCGATGCGGACGAAGGCCCCGCCCGCCGGGCTGTACTTGACCATGTTCGTGAACAGCTCCTCGAGGACCAAGTCGACCGTGGGCAGGAGCCCGGAATCCACCCCGTTGCCGGCGAAGAATTCGGAGCTGAATGCGAAGATTCCCTCGAGCGAATCGAAGCTGCGCCGGAACGAGCGTTCGGCCATCACACCGCCGGCTCGCGCTTCACCAGCACGATCGTGATGTCGTCTTCCTGCGGCGCGCCGTGCGCGAACGCTTCCACGCCGGCAAGCAGCACGGATGACAGCTCGGCCATCGGCAACATGTGACGCGTCCGCAGGATGGCCTCGACGCGCTCCTCCCCGAATTGCTCGTTGTCCCCGTCGTGATACTCGTAAACGCCGTCGGACAGGAGCGCCAGGATGTCACCCGGCATGATGTCCACCGCGACGGCCGGCCGCATCGCCGTCAAGGGCATGGCAGCGAGCGGAAAACTCGTCGGATTGTAGCGCGCGCAGGCACCGGTTGCCGCCTGGAAGTGGAGGATCGGCCCCTGCCCGCCGCTGTGGAATCGCATCCGATGGGTGCTGCCGTCGAGGAGCCCGATGAACGCCGTGATGAAGCGGTCGTCGGCGAGCGTGGCGGACAGCTGGTTGTTGACGTGCATGTACGCCGTTTCGAGATCGGCGCCGAGGCGAAAGGCCATCCGCAGCATCGCGTGCATCTGCGTGACCGACAACGCCGGCGCGATGCCGTGGCCGGTCGCGTCGCCCAGGACCACGAGCAGACCCTGAGGGAGCTGCGCCAGGTCGAACGTGTCGCCGCCGGTGAGGCTCGCCGGACGCGACATGCCGAAAAGGTCATAGCCCGGAAGCGCCGGCATGACGGCGGGCAGCGTGCTCATCTGCACGGCACGCGCCATTTCGAGCTCCTGGCGCATCTTCTCGCCCTCGATCAGGGCCTCGGTCATGCGCACCCGCTGCAGTGCGACCGCGCATTGCGCGGCCAGCGCCCTGGCGAGGAGCTCGTCGCCGGCGTCGAAGACGCCGCCGGCCTTGTTCAGGACCTGCATCACTCCGACGAGGACGTCCTTGTGGTCGATCAGCGGCAGGGCGAGCATGCAGCGCGTCCGGTAGCCGGACGCCTTGTCCACGTCGCGATTGAACCGCGCGTCCGCGTAGCAATCCGGGACGTTGATGATCTTGCGATCGTGGGCGCAGGCCCCGACGATTCCGGCGGCAACCGGAACGCGCACCGGCGCGATGCCGGTCGCGATCTCGAGCACGAGCTCGTTCGCCGCCGGGTCGTACAGCCAGACCGAGCCCCGATCGGCGTGCAGCACCTGCTTCGCCGCGTTCACCACCTCGGCCAGCATCGTCATGAGGTCGAACGGCGCGGCGAGCTTGCTCGTGACTGCGAGGATCACCTCCATGTCCGCCACGCCAAGGCTGCGTGGGCTCGAAACGGCGCTCATGGCGCCGGAATGTAACAGAGCCCGTCGCATTCCGCCCCCGGAACCGGGCGGTGGCCCCGCCCCTCTCCCGCGCGCGCGGCTCGGGGTGCCTTTCGAGCGCAATTTTCTGTGGGACAATGCGGACCGGCATCGATTCACCCTTGGCGCGGCTTCCTGAGGTTCCGGTAGATGGCCTTCGAGCGGATGAGAGTCTTCACCGGCAACGCGAACCCCAAGCTCGCCGAAGCCGTCTGTCGCCACCTCAACATCAGCCTCGGACGCTGCGTCGTCGGCCGGTTCTCGGACGGCGAGGTGATGGTCGAGCTCCTCGAGAACGTCCGGGGCCGCGACATCTTCCTCCTGCAGTCGACGTGCGTTCCGACGAACGACAACCTGATGGAGATCCTGGTGATGACGGATGCGCTGAAGCGTTCGTCAGCCGGCCGCATCACCGCGGTGATCCCCTATTTCGGCTACGCGCGGCAGGATCGGCGGCCGCGTTCCGCGCGCGTACCCATCACGGCGAAAGTCGTTGCCGATCTGCTGACGACCGTCGGGGTCGACCGGGTCATGGTGATGGACCTTCATGCCGATCAGATCCAGGGTTTTTTCAACATTCCGGTCGACAACATCTACGCGACGCCGATATTGCTGGGCGACCTCTGGAAGCAGAATTACGAGGACCTCATCGTCGTCTCTCCCGACGTGGGCGGCGTCGTGCGCGCCCGCGCCATCGCGAAGCGGCTCGATTCCGAACTCGCGATCATCGACAAGCGCCGTCCGCGCGCGAACGTGGCCGAGGTGATGAACATCATCGGCGATGCGGCAGGGCGCACTTGCGTGATCATGGACGACCTCGTCGACACCGCGAACACGCTGTGCAAGGCGGCGGCGGCGTTGAAGGAGCACGGAGCGAAGAAGGTCGTCGCGTACTGCACGCACCCCGTCCTGTCCGGCGGCGCCGTCCAACGCATTGCGGAGTCCGAGCTCGACGAGATCGTCGTCTCCGACACGATTCCGCTGACCGAGGAAGCGCAGGCCTGCTCCCGCATTCGAGTGCTCTCGTGCGCGCAACTGCTCGCCGAGACGATGACGCGGGTCTCGAACGAGGAGTCGGTCAGCTCGCTGTTCATGGAGTAGCGGCCGACTCGGGGACGCGGGGATTCGAGAAAGCTTGGCGGAGGACGCGGGGGCGTTCGTGGCGGCCCCCGGGTGGTCCGAAGCCCGGAAAAGGTTTATACTTCAAAGCTTTCCCCGGCCACCCCCGGGGATGTCGCCAACCGCAGACGACCGGCCGGGTCATGCACACCCTAAGGGTGGCGCGCCCTGAAGGGCAGACCCGCCGCCGGAAGGCCGCAGACATCGGGAGCCGCACCATGCAATTCGAATTCACCGCATTTCCCCGCACCACCGAAGGCCGGGGTGCCAGCCGCCGCATGCGCCGTGCCGGCAAGGCGCCGGGCATCGTGTACGGCGGCGCGGCCACGCCGCAGCCGATCGAGCTCGATCACAACGCCCTCTTCCACGCGCTCCGCAACGAGGCGTTCCACGCGTCGATCCTCAGCATGAAGCTCGACGGCGCCGTGACGAAGGTTCTTCTGCGCGATGTGCAGATGCACCCGTTCAGGAACGAGATCCTGCATGTCGATTTCCAGCGGATCGACGAGAAGCGCAAGATCCACATGAAGGTGCCACTCCACTTCGCGAACGGCGAGAGCTCGCCGGCGGTGAAGGTGTCCGGCGCGATCGTGAGCCACGTGCTCACCGAGCTCGACATCTCCTGCCTGCCGAAGGACCTGCCGGAGTTCATCACCGTCGACCTGTCGACGCTGGACGTCGGCAACTCGGTGCACGTCTCGGCGCTGCAGCTCCCGGCCGGCGTCACGGTCGTGATGCGCGGCAAGCTCGACCCCGTGGTCGCCGCGGCCGTGGTGCCGAAGGCGCAGGTCGAGGAAGTCACCGAAGCGGCCGCCGCCGAGGCCGAGTCCGCCGCCGCCGCTGCCGCAGCGCCGGGTGCGGCGCCTGCCGCCGACGCCAAGGGCGCCGAGGCAAAGGGCGGCGACGCGAAGGGCGGCGACAAGAAGGAATCCGGCAAGGACGACAAGAAGAAGTAAGCGCCCACCATCGCCGCCTCCGGCACGAGGGCCCGCCGCGCGCAACCGGCGGGCCCTTTTCGCTGCGCGGCGGCAGGCGCCGAGAGCCGATCCGATGGCGACATTTCTGATCATTCCTGCCAATGCGCGGCGCTGACGGCATGCCGCCGGTCCGTCTCGTCGCCGGGCTCGGCAACCCCGGCCGCGAATACGCCGGTACGCGCCACAATGCGGGGTTCTGGTTCGTCGACGCCCTCGTCGCGAAGCTCGGGGCAGCGTTTCGGAGCGAAACGCAAGTTCCAGGGTCAAGTGGCCAGGGCCGGAGGCGACATGCGCTTCCTGAAGCCGATGACCTACATGAATCTGTCCGGCCGGTCGGTTTCCGCCGCCGCGCGCTTCTTCGCGATCCCGCCCGGCGAGATCCTGGTCGTGCACGACGAGCTCGACCTCCTGCCCGGCGAGGCGAAGATGAAGTTCGGCGGCGGCGTGGCGGGCCACAACGGACTCAAGGACATCTCGGCGCAACTCGGCACCAAGGACTTCTGGCGGCTTCGGATCGGCATCGGCCATCCGCGGGACTCGTCGATTCCGCAGCAGGACGTTGCCGACTACGTCCTCGCCCCGCCGGCCGCAGCGGAGGGCAGGGTGATCGCCGCCGCGATCGACCGCGCGCTCGACGCCTGGCCGGCGATCGAAGCCGGCGAATTCGAGCGCGCGATGCTCCTGCTGCACACGAAGGAAAAGAAATCATGAGCGCCGCCGGGCCGTCCCAAGGCGCGAATTACTCCCTCTCGGAGGGAAGGCGCGCAGCGCCAAGGGAGCACACATGAGCTTGAAATGCGGAATCGTCGGGTTGCCGAACGTCGGCAAGTCCACGCTCTTCAACGCGCTGACGCGCGCCGGCATCGCCGCCGAGAACTATCCGTTCTGCACGATCGAGCCCAACGTCGGCATCGTGGAGGTTCCCGATCCGCGCCTCGCGCAGCTCGCGGCGGTCGCGCATCCGGAAAAGGTGCTGCCGGCGACGGTGGAGTTCGTCGACATCGCGGGGCTCGTCGCCGGGGCGTCGAAGGGCGAAGGACTCGGCAACCAGTTCCTCGCGACGATCCGCGAGACGGACGCGATCGCGCACGTCGTGCGCTGCTTCGCGGACGACAACGTCGTCCACGTCTCGGGCAAGATCGACCCGGTATCCGACATCGAGACGATCAACACCGAGCTGGCGCTCGCCGATCTCGCGACGGTCGACAAGCAGATCGCGAAGTACGAGAAGCCCGCGCGCGCCGGCGACAAGGAGGCCCAGCGGATCGTCGCCGTCCTGAAGAAGGTCGAAGCGAAGCTCGACCAGGGCAAGCCCGCGCGTACCGCCGACCTCTACGCCGAGGAGAAGGAGGCGCTGAAGCCCTTCTTCCTCCTCACGATGAAGCCGACGATGTACGTCGCTAACGTCGCCGAGCGCGGCTTTCACGACAATCCGCTGCTCGCGAAGGTCGAGGCGCATGCCGCCGCCGAAGGGGCCCCCGTCGTGCCGGTGTGCGCGGCGCTCGAAGCCGAGATCGCCGACCTCGAGGGCGAGGACAAGCTCGCCTTCCTCGCGGACCTGGGGCTCTCCGAGCCCGGCCTCGACCGGGTGATCCACGCCGGCTACAAGCTCCTCGGGCTCGAGACCTATTTCACCGCCGGGCCGAAGGAAGTCCGCGCATGGACGATCCACCACGGCGACACCGCGCCCAAGGCGGCGGGGGTGATCCACACCGATTTCGAGAAGGGCTTCATCCGGGCCGAGGTCATCGCGTTTCCCGATTTCATCGCGAGCAAGGGCGAGCACGGCGCGAAGGAGCACGGCAAGATGCGGCTCGAAGGCAAGGAGTACGTCGTCAAGGACGGCGACGTCATGCACTTCCGCTTCAACGTGTAGATGAAAGATCTCGCGGGATGGCGAAGCTCCGCTTCACGAAGATGCACGGCCTCGGCAACGACTTCGTCGTGCTCGACGGCATAGGGCAGCGCGTCGACCTTGCCGCGGCGCAGTACCGGCGACTCGCCGACCGGCGGCTCGGGGTGGGATGCGATCAGGTCCTCGTCGTCGAGCGGGCGCAGAGCCCCGACGTGGATTTTCGCTACCGGATCTTCAACGCCGACGGCGGCGAGGTCGAGCAGTGCGGCAACGGCGCGCGCTGCTTCGTCGCGTTCGTCCGCGATCACGGCTACACGCAGAAGACGAAGATCCGCGTCGAGACGGCCGGCGGCATCATCGTGCCCGAGGTCGGGGACAATGGCGAGGTGACGGTCGACATGGGAGTGCCGCGGTTCGCGCCGGCCGCGATTCCCTTCGTCGGCGGCACCGACGCCGCCGTGCAGCCGCTCGAGGTCGCGGGCGAGACGGTCGAGGTGAGCGTCGTGTCGATGGGCAATCCGCACGTCGTGCAGGTCGTCGCGGATGTCGAGCGCGCGCCGGTGGGGATCCAGGGCCCGCGCCTCGAGCACCACCCGCGATTTCCGCAGCGCGTGAACGCGGGCTACATGCAGGTGATGGATCGCGCTACCATTCGCTTGCGCGTGTGGGAGCGCGGCGCGGGAGAGACGCTGGCGTGCGGCACCGGCGCCTGCGCGGCGGTGGTGGCCGGCGTGCGGCGCGGACTCCTCGACTCGCCCGTGCGTGTCGAGACGCGCGGTGGTTTTCTCACCGTGGCCTGGCCCGGAGCGGGAGCGCCGGTGACGATGACCGGGCCCGCGACCACCGTGTTCGAAGGCGAGTGGGAAATCTCGCCGGTGTGACGCGCAACACGCAACAGGCATAACTCGAAGACAGGACCCAACGGATGGACGCCAACGCGGTCGCGCTGTACCTCAAGGAAAATCCGAAATTCTTCGAGGACTTCGCCGACGTCGTCGCCGACATCTTCGTGCCGCATCCGCACGGCGGCCATGCGATCCCGATCGCCGAGCGCCAGATCGTCACGCTGCGGGAGAGGAACGCGGAGCTCGAGAACCGGCTCCGCGAAATGATCCGTTTCGGCGGCGAGAACGACCAGATCAGCGAGCGCCTGCACCGGTCGACGCTCGCGCTGATCGCGGCCCCCGACCTCGAGACGACGCTCGCCGTGCTGTACCACAGCCTGCAGGAGGACTTCGGCGTGCCGCACGTCACGAGCCGCCTCTGGGGCAAGGTGCCCGAGCAGTCGTACCTGCCCGAGCTCGCGGCGACGAGCCAGGAGCTCCGCAACTATGCGGATCAGCTGGGCGCGCCCTACTGCGGTCCCGTGGCGCCGTTCGAGTCGTGCGACTGGTTCGACGCCGGCGACGCCTGCAAGTCGTTCGCCTTCCTGCCGCTGCGCACCGCATACACGTTCGGTCTCCTGGCCCTGGGCGACGAGAACGCCGAGCGCTTCCATTCCGGCATGGGCACGGTGTACCTGACGCGCCTCGCCGAGCTCGCGAGCGTGGCGACGTCGCGGTACCTGCCGCCGGCGTAACCGTCCCGGGGATCACGGGCAGCCGGTCGCGATGCGCAAATCGACGCCACCGGATCCGGCACCATCGGCGCACGCGCCGGTGAATGCGGCGCACCTCGCCGCCTTCGACTCGCATCTCGCCTCGCGCTCCCCGCACACGCGCGCCGCCTACCTTCGGGACGCCGCCGTGCTCGCCACGCTCGCGGGCGCCACGGATCTCGCCCGCCTTCGCACGCAGGAGCTCCGCCGGTTTCTCGCGACCCTGCACGGGCGCGGCCTGTCGGGGCGGAGCCTTGCGCGGGTGCTCTCGTCCTGGCGCGCGCTCTACCGGCTGCTGCAGGACAGCGATCCCGCGCAGAAGGAAAATCCGTGCGCGGGACTGAAAGCGCCGAAGGCGGCGAAACGGCTTCCCGCGGCGCTCTCGCCGGACGAGGCCGTGCGCCTGGTCGAGATCGAAGGCGACGAGCCGCTGGCCGTCCGCGATCGGGCATTGTTCGAGCTCGCGTACTCGTCCGGCTTGCGCCTCTCCGAGCTCGCGTCGCTCGATGTGGACCGCGTCGATCTCGCGACGGGCGAAGTCCGCGTCTGGGGCAAGGGCGCGAAGGAGCGGATCGTTCCGGTCGGTGCGGCCGCACTCGAAGCGCTACGCGCCTGGCTGCCGGTGCGCGCCGGCCTGCGCAATGCCGATCCCACGGCCATGTTCCTGGGGCGGAGCGGCAAGCGGATCACGCCGCGCGCGATCGAGCGCCGGCTCGCGGACTGGGCGAAGCGGCAGGGACTCTCGCGCCATGTCCACCCGCACATGCTGCGGCACTCGTTCGCGTCGCACGTGCTGCAGTCGTCGGGCGACCTGCGGGCGGTGCAGGAAATGCTCGGGCACGCGAGCATCGCCAGCACTCAGGTGTACACGCACCTCGACTTCCAGTATCTCGCGAAGGCCTACGACCAGGCGCATCCTCGCGCCAGGCGCAAGAAGGGCTGACGGCGCTCGCGCCGGCGCGCTACGCCGCGTCGACGATCCGGACGACCCCCGGCAGCCACGGCAGGTCGGTGGGGCCCGGGTCGCGTCCCATCTGGGCGAGCAGCGTCGTGAGCTGGCCGCGGTGATGCGTGCCGTGGTTGAAGAGATGCATTGCCGCGACGGCGCGTGCAAGCTCGCGCGTGCGCCCGTCGACCCGGCTCGTGTAGCGCAGGAGATCGGCGAGCCACTCGGCCGTCACGTTGCCCGCCCAGTCCAGCATCTTGTCGATCGGTCGTCTCGCGCTCGCGGGCGAGCTCCGCGAAATCGCCGAACATGTCCGCGCCGAACGCCGGGGCGGTGCAGGGCTCGTCGATGAAGCGGCCGAGCCAGATGCGGTCGCCCCAGAGCAGATGGTTGAGCGTGCCGTGCACCGAACCGAAGAATGCGCCGCGGTCGCGCTTGCGTTCGTCGTCCGGGATGTCGGCGACGAGCGCGTAGAGCCGCTCGTTCATCCAGCGGTTGTAGCGCGCCATCACCTGGCAGTATCCCGGCGTGATCATCGGCGGACCGCAAGTCGCCGGCGGCATGCAGGCTTCACGCAGGAACGGCTTCCTCGGCGACCGCGAGCTCCTCGACCTCGATCGATGCCGCGAGCTGCGCGAGGCGGGCGACGACCCCGTACGCGTAGAAGCGGTTGGGCGCGCAGCCGGGGGCGCCCGACAGATCGGGAATGCACGGCGACTCGAACGCGAGCGGCACGAACTCCGCGCCGGGCGCGTTCAGGTTCTCGTCGCGGCCGCGCGAGGCATGCACGCGATAGAACCCGCCGACGACGAAGCGGTCGATCATGTAGACGACGGGCTCCGCGATCGCGTCGTGGATCGACTCGAACGTGGGCACGCCTTCCTGCACGATGACGGAGGTCACTTCGAGCCCCTCCTTCACCACGGCCATCTTGTTCCGCTGCTTGCGGTTGAGGCCGGTGACCTCGGCCGCGTCGCGCACCGTCATGATGCCCATGCCGTACGTGCCGGCGTCGGCCTTGACGATGACGAACGGCTTCTCGCCGATGCCGTACTCCGCGTACTTGGCGCGGACGCGGTCGAGCAGGAACGACACGTTCGACGCGAGGCATTCCTCGCCCGAGCGCTCCTGGAAGTTGATCTCGCCGCAGACGCCGAAGTACGGATCGATGAGCCAGGGGTCGATGCCGAGCATCGCGGCGAACTCCTTCGCCACCCGGTGGAAGACGGCGAAGTGATGCGACTTCTTGCGGTTGTACCAGCCGGCGGCGAGCGGCGGCGCGATCGGCTGGTCGATGTCCGTCAGGATGGCCGGCGCGCCGGCCGACAGGTCGTTGTTGAGCAGCACCATGCAGGGATCGAAGTCCGCGAGGCCCACGCGCCGCCCGTTGCGCACGATCGGCTCGAGCGTGAGCGAGCCCCACGACGGAAGGTCGATCGCCGTCGCTTCCGCGAGATCGGGGATGAGCGAGCCCAGCCGCACGCGCATCCCCGCCTGGCGCAGGATGTTCTGGAGCGTCTCGACGTTCTGCAGATAGAAGGTATTGCGCGTGTGGTTCTCGGGCACGAGCAGCACGCCGCGCGCGTCCGGGCACACG
Source organism: uncultured beta proteobacterium (assembly GCA_963724545.1). GTDB lineage: Bacteria > Pseudomonadota > Gammaproteobacteria > Burkholderiales > Casimicrobiaceae > CAIWHR01. Next base: position 9,988 of record CAVRVC010000005.1, on the reverse strand, counting down.
CGCTCGACGGCCGCCTGGATCGCCTGCACGCACAGCGGCAGGAACGCGGGATTCAGGTTGTTGAAGCCGCCGGGGAAGAGGTTCGTGTCGACCGGCGCGAGCTTGAACCCCGCGTTGCGGAGATCGACGGACGCGTAGAACGGCACCGCATGCTCCTGCCATTGCGTGCGCATCCAGCGTTCGATGTCGGGCATCCGATCGAGGATGCGCTGCTCGAGCTCCTGCAACGGACCGGTGAGGGCGGTGGTGAGATGGGGAACCATGGCGGCTCCACAGAAGAGGCGGGTTCCGATTGTAGCGGAACGAGCGCCGCCGCCGGAAAAAGAAGGGGCGCCGGTCGGGCGCCCCGAAAAGCCACCAGGGAGAAGGTCGTTATCGTGCGGCTAGATCCGGTACGCGGACTCGCCGTGCGAGCTGATGTCGAGACCCTCGCGTTCCTCTTCCTCGGTCACGCGGAGGCCGACGACCATGTCGACGAGCTTGTAGGCGATGAACGCCACGACGCCGGACCAGACGATGGTCGTGACCACGCCGGTCGCCTGGATGAAGAGCTGGTCCCAGATCGAGTAGTCGGCGCTGATCTTGTTGGCGACGTAGTCGTAGATGCCCTGACCGCCGAGCTTCGGCGCGGCGAACACGCCGGTCAGGAGCGCGCCCAGGATGCCGCCGACCGCGTGCACGCCGAACACGTCGAGCGCATCGTCGGCGCCGAGCTTCTTCTTGAGGCCGTTCACGCCCCACAGGCAGACGACGCCGGCGAGCAGGCCGAGGATGAGCGCGCCCATGACGCCGACGAAGCCGCACGCCGGCGTGATCGCGACGAGACCCGCGACGGCCCCGGACGCGGCGCCCGAGCATCGACGGCTTGCCCTTCAGCACCCACTCCGCGCCCATCCAGGACAGCACGGCGGCGGCCGTGGCGATGAGCGTGTTGATGAACGCGAGCGCGGCGGTGTCGCCGGCTTCGAGCGCCGATCCGGCGTTGAAGCCGAACCAGCCCACCCACAGCAGCGACGCGCCGATCATCGTGAACGTCAGGTTGTGCGGCGCCATCGAATCCTTGCCGTAGCCGACGCGCTTGCCGACGACGTAGGCGCCGACGAGTCCCGCGACGCCCGCGTTGATGTGGACGACGGTGCCGCCCGCGAAGTCGAGCGCGCCCTTCTGCCACAGCCAGCCGCCCTTCGCCGATTCGGAGGCGAGCGTGGCTGCATCCTTGATGCCGTCCGGGCCGGGCCAGAACCACACCATGTGCGCGATCGGCAGGTAGGCGAACGTGAACCACAGCACGGCGAACAGCAGCACGGCGGCGAACTTCATCCGCTCCGCGAACGCGCCGACGATCAGCGCGACGGTGATCGCCGCGAACGTCGCCTGGAACACGATGAACAGGTATTCCGGAATCACCACGCCCTTGCTGAACGTCGCGGCCGTCGCGAACGATCCGACGCCGTCCTTGACGGTGAAGATGTCCTTCAGGAACAGCCGGCTCAATCCGCCGAGGAATGCGCCGTCCTCGGTGAACGCGAGGCTGTAGCCGTAGATCGCCCACAGCACGACGATGAGCGAGAAGACGACGAACACCTGCATCAGCACCGACAGCATGTTCTTCGAGCGGACGAGCCCGCCGTAGAACAGCGCGAGGCCCGGGATCGACATCATGATCACGAGCAGCGTGGCGACGATCATCCACGCGTTGTCGCCCTTATTGGGCGTGGGGGCCGCGGCTGCGGCCGGCTCGGGGGCGGCAGGTGCGCTGCGGCGGCGGGTGCGGGTGCCGCGGCAGGTGCGGCCGCCGGGGCGGCAGGTGCGGCCGCCGGCGCCTTCGCGTCCGGAGCCTGGGCGAGCACGATCGGAGGGTTCGCGTCGGCCGTCGCCGAGGCGATTGCGGGCGCGATGGCCCCGACGAGCATTGCGCCGAGCGCAATTGATGCGAGCATTCTTTTCATCTGGTTTCCCCTCAAAGCGCATCCGCGCCGGTTTCCCCGGTGCGGATGCGCACGACCTGTTCGAGATCGGAGACGAAGATCTTCCCGTCGCCGATCTTTCCGGTTTTCGCGGCCTTCTCGATGGCTTCGATCACGCGGTCGAGAAGATCGCTCTTGATCGCGGCTTCGATCTTCACTTTCGGCAGGAAGTCGACGACGTATTCCGCGCCGCGATAGAGCTCCGTGTGTCCCTTCTGGCGGCCGAAACCCTTGACCTCGGTGACGGTGACGCCCTGGACGCCGATTCCCGACAGGGCCTCGCGGACCTCGTCGAGCTTGAACGGCTTGATGATGGCGGTGACAAGCTTCATGGTGATCTTCCTTGGGCGATGAATCGGGTTCGGCGCCGGCTCAGAACGTCTTCTTCACGTAGACGACGCCGGTGTCCTTCGCGGTGTTGTAGCCGGTGAGGTCGGTATAGAAAGTCTTGTTCGCGTCGTTGCCGACGTAGTACGCGCCGACTTCCACGCCCTTCAGCGGACCGTCCGCCACCGCGTACGAGGCGCCTATCCTCCAGTCGTTGTACGCGGCCTTGCTGCTGCCGCTGCCGTCGTTGTGGACGTTGAGGAAACCGTAGTGTCCGAGGATCGTGAACCCGGAGTCCCCGACGGGATAGTTGGCGTAGAGGTCGATGTACCACGTGCCGTCCGTCTTCTTGCCGATCGGTTTCGCGCCGAAGTAGTTGTCGAGGTTGTACGAGAACTTCGCGCCGAGCCATTTCCAGTTGAGCGCGCCGTAGATTTCCCAGGTGTTGGCGTCCGCGAATCCGGGATTGCGGCTGCCGGGGTAGTAGTAGTACAGCGTGCCGACGTCGTAGGACCAGTCTTCGCTGCCCGGGAAATTGTTCTTGAAGCCGCCGTAGAAATCCCACTCGAGGCTGGAGCGCGTGTAGGCGCCGAAGTCCTCGAGCCAGCTGATGTTCGATGCCCAGGTGCCGAGGTAGAAGCCGCTCGAATGCGCCCAGTCGAAGCCGCCCTGCACGGCGGGCTTGCCGGCGGTCTGCGCGATGCCGCGGAAGCTGTATTGGCTGAAAAGCCCCGCGTTCGCGGTCAGCGTGTAATCGGGCGCGGCAGCCGGCGGGGGAGTCTGCGCGAGGGCCGCCGTGGAGAGCAGTGCGGAGCAGGCGACGACGCGGACGACGGAACGCGGAGTAAAGGGCAAAGGCATGGAGGTCCTCGGTTGCTTTGGTGATTGAAAGGCCGAATGCGGAGTTGCCGGCAATACTGAGCATTTCGTATGCCAAATCACTTTTTCTATTTATAATTAGTATGTTAGAGTTATACAAACAGAAATCGACTGGACCGAAGTCCCTTGCTTTGCACCAATCCGGTGCGAGGTTACGTTGCGCCGCACCACCCGGGAGCGGCCGGCCAATCGACCTGCGCGAGAAGGCCCAACCCCGGCCTCGGCCGAATGGACGACTGCGCGTCGGATGCGGGCTTTGCTAGACTCTTTGCGTCTTCCGAAGCGAAAGCGCCCAGTCACGAGGAGTCGGCCATGCTGAGCACCCAGAGATTCGACGAAATCGCCGCGCGCATCGGCAAGGCGCTCGAAAATTCGCCCGCGAAGGACATCGAGAAGAACGTGAAGGCGATGCTGACGTCCGGGCTCGCGCGCCTCGATCTCGTGCCGCGCGCGGAGTTCGACCTTCAGGCCGAGGTGCTGCGCAAGACGCGCGAGAAGCTCGAAGCGCTGGAGAAGCGCGTGGCCGATTTCGAGACGCGGTTTCCGCCGCCGGCATAGCGCGCGCACACTCCCGGCGCAAAACTCGTCCGCGCGCCCGCGCCGGCGATCTCCCGCGACCGAGGACGGTGATGGCGCTCGCGGTCGTCCTGTCGCGCGGGCTTGCCGGACTCGAAGCTCCGCTCGTTACGGTCGAGGTTCACCTCGCAGGGGGGCTCCCTGCGTTCAATCTCGTCGGCCTGCCTGATACCGAGGTCAAGGAGTCGCGCGATCGCGTCCGCGCGGCGCTGCAGAACGCGCAGTTCGAATTTCCGGCGCGCAAGATCACCGTCAATCTCGCGCCTGCCGATCTTCCCAAAGAGTCGGGCCGCTACGATCTGCCGATAGCGATCGGTATCCTTGCCGCCACCGGTCAGGTCCCGGCCGAGGCGCTGGCGCAATTCGAGTTCGCCGGCGAGCTCGCGCTCGGCGGCGCGCTGCGCCCGATCCGCGGAGCGCTGCCGATGGCGCTCTCCGCGCGGCGCGACGGCCGGGCGTTCGTGCTTCCGACCGAAAGTGCCGCCGAGGCCGTGCTGGTGCGCGGCGCATCCGTCTATCCGGCGTCATCGCTCCTCGCCGTCTGCGCCCATCTGGCGGGACGCGAGTCACTCGCGCCGCTCGCAGGCTCGCCCCCTGCCTTTGCGGGCGAGACGAGCGCGCCGGATCTTGCCGACGTGCGCGGTCAGGAGCCGGCCAAGCGAGCGCTCACCATCGCCGCAGCCGGCTCCCACAGCCTGTTGATGATGGGGCCGCCCGGCACCGGCAAGTCCATGCTGGCGCAACGGCTGCCGGGTCTGCTGCCGCCGCTGTCGGAGGACGAGGCGCTCGCGAGCGCCGCGATCTCGTCGCTCGCCGGCCGATTCCTGCCCGCCGCGTGGGGACGCCGACCCTTCCGGGCGCCCCACCATACGGCGAGCGCGGTCGCGCTCGTGGGCGGCGGAAGCGACCCCCGGCCCGGCGAAATCTCACTGGCGCATCACGGCGTGCTGTTCCTCGACGAATTGCCGGAATGGGATCGCCGCGTCCTCGAGGTGCTGCGCGAGCCGCTGGAGTCCGGCGTCATCCATATCTCGCGCGCCGCGCGACAGAGCATCTTTCCCGCGGACTTCCAGTTCATCGCGGCGATGAATCCATGCCCATGCGGCTGGCTCGGTCACGCCAGCGGGCGTTGCCACTGCACGCCGGATCGGATCGCCCGCTACCGCCATCGCATCTCCGGCCCGCTCATCGATCGCATCGATCTCGGAATCGAGGTGCCGGCACTCGATGCGCAGGCGCTCGCGATCGGCGCCGTCGCCCGCCCGGCCGCCGGGGGAGCCGCGACGAGCGCACGCGTAAGGAACGAGGTGACCGCGGCGCGCGCGCGACAGGTGGCGCGCCAGGGCAAGTCGAATGCGCGGCTCGGCCCGCGTGAGATCGAAGCGCATTGCACGCCCGGCGCGGCGGGCGCTGCGCTGCTGGCGCAAGCGATGGCGCGACTCTCGTTGTCCGCGCGCGCGTATCACCGGATCCTCAAGGTGGCGCGGACGATCGCGGACCTGGCGGACAGCAAGGGCATCGCGGCCCCTCACGTCGCCGAGGCGGTCGCGTATCGGCGCTTCGACCGGATCTGAGCCGGAAGCCCTGCAACGAACTGGAACTTCCGGCGCGTGCCGGAGCCGGCGCGCGATCTGCATCGCCGTCTGTGCGGGCAACCTCGCCGTCCGGAGGCCTCGCCTTGACACTCCTCGCGGCTTGGACGATATATGCTATTGTCATAGCCTCCGTGCGCGCGCCACCCATGAGCCAGACCGAATCCTTGCAGGACGGATCCTTGCTGCAGAGCCTCTGCGCCGACACCCTCGTGCGCCGCGATCTCGTCCCGATCTGCGTGATCCGCGACACGCAGATGTTCCTCAACGGACGCTGCGCCGCGCTGCTCGGTCGTGGCGCCGACGAGTTTCCGAAGGGCCTCTCGCTGCGCGATGTCGTCACGGCGGCGGATTGGCCGCGCGTGGCGCGGAGCCTTCGCCGCACGACGCTGAAGCCGGGCAACGGCGTATCGCTCATCTTCAGCGCCGTGCGCAAGGACGGATCGATCCTCGACCTGGAGCTCACCGGCACCGCCGTCGCCGAACGCGACGAAGTCGGCGTCGTGGCGGTCGTCAACGACATCACGCAACGGGTGCGCGACGACGCGCGCCTCAACTATCTCGCCTTCAACGACAGCCTGACCGGGCTCGCCAATCGCGCGCTCTTCCTCGACCGGCTGCGCCAGTCGCTGCTCGCGTCGCGTCGCACGGGGGAGGGATTCGCGCTCCTTGCATGCGATCTCGACCGCTTCAAGTCCGTCAACGACACGTACGGCCACGATGCGGGAGACCGGGTGCTCCGGGCGGCGGCGGAGGTGCTGCGGTCGTGCTGTCGCGAGGGCGACACAGCCGCGCGCCTCGGCGGCGACGAGTTCGCGCTGATCCTTCCTCGCCTGTCGGAACCCGACGACGCGGGTTTCGTCGCCAACCGCCTGATCGTCGCGCTCGCGCAGCCGATCGCCGTCGACGGCGACTCGTGCTCCGTCGGGGCGAGCGTCGGCATCGCACTCTACCCGCGCGACGGCGAGACCATCGATGCGCTGGTTCACGCGGCCGACGCGGCGATGTACGCAAGCAAGGCTGCGGGTGGGAATTGCTCGACGTTCGCCGATCCCCCGAAGCGGGAAGGGAGGGGACCGGGTCTCACCGCCGTCCCGTGGGGCGATGCACACAGGATGGGAATCGGCACGCTCGACGAGCAGCACCGGGCGCTGGCGGCGATGGTCGGCCGGGTCGGCGCGGAATTTGCCGCAGGCGGAGATGCGCAGCGATTGCGCACATCGCTTTCCGAGCTCGTTGCGTTCGCGCGGGCGCATTTTGCCGCGGAGGAGGCGCTGATGGATCGTTATGCCATCGCGGACCGCGCCGCGCATCGGCAGGCCCACCGCAGGTTGCTGCAGGATGCATCGAGTCTCGTCAAGGCCGGCCGCGGCTCCGGAATGATGATCACCGTGGGCCTGCTGCACGAGTGGTTGCTGCGCCATGTGGATTCGGCCGACAAGGACCTCGCGCGGCAATTGCTGGCCAAGGGCTATACCGAAGATGGCGGGTGGGGCGATCACCATTCGATCCACGCACCGCATTGACCGTCGCGCCGTTGCGCGGATGCGCGACGGAGCCGGAACTTTGGGCCCGCATTGCCCACCAACCTTTTTTGGCCGCGCGAAGGATCAACCCTTGATGCGATCGATGAAAGACGACGAAGCCAAGCGGACGTCCCCGCTGGCACTCTGGCGCTACGCGCACGATTATCTGCGGGCGGCGCAAGCGCTCTGCCGTCAGCACCGGATTGCATGCCATGAATCCCAGGCGCCCTACCATGTCGCCACCGAGGGGCTGAGGTTCACGGTCCAGGCCTTTCTGCGCGCAAGAGGCGCGACGATGGCGGAACTCGACCGGGTGATCGGCCGTTCGCTGACCCAGGCTCTCATTCGCGGCGAGGCGCAGGGCCTGCCCACGATTCCCCAGCGCTGGCGGGCGGCCGTGGCCGAGGTCGCCGCGTGTTGCGAGGAGCATCAGTTCGTCTATCTCACGACGACGGACTCGACGTTTCTCGACGTGGAGCCTCTGGTCGAGGCAGGCGTCTGGATTCTCGACCGCATCGCGCCGGATGTCGCAGAGCATTACGTCCGGCATCTCGCCGGCGCCGCCAGTCCGTCCGCGGAGGACTTCGTGGGCCGCCTGCGCGCCGATTTGCGAGCGACGTCCGAAGTCGCGGTGGCGTGAGCCAGGTCTCCCGGGCGATGAGCGCGACGATAGCCGCCCCCCGTACCGTCATTCTCTCTTGACCGCCTTGGCTCTCGGCGCGAGATCCTTCGGCACCTCCTTGCCTCCCGCCGCCCGATACGCCTGCACGTAGTCGCGCGCGACCGCGCGGATCGCGCGGCCGATGTCTTCGTAGACGGCGTCGTCCAAGTTCGCAAACGACACGCGCACCGACCAGTCGGGCGCGTCGAATCCGCTGCCGTTGAGGACCACGATGCCATGGTCTTCCGCCAAGCGGAACACGATGTCGAGCGGGTGCACGTTCGTCTTGATCCATTGCGCCGCGTCTTCGCCGACGTACTCGCGGAGCAGAAACTCGAGGTCGATGAGACCGTAGTAGCAATCGAACAGCGGATTCGGGGCGACCTCGACGCCGAGCCCGTCCATCGCCGCCCGGAACCGTTTCTTGAGGATGCCGATGCACGCTTCCTGATAGGCGTTGTTCGCATCCATCAGCGCGCACGCCGAGAACAGCGTCATCATCACCTGTTGCGGCAGCGACAGGCCGGCTGTGTGTTTGAGCGCGACGTCGCGGCTGTCCGCGACGATCCGGTCGATGAAGCGGATCTTGCGCGGCTCCAGCTTGAGCGTGCCGTAGCGCCTGTCGAGCTTCTTCTGCGTGGCCTCGGAGTGCTTCGCGATGAGGTCGTCGAACAGGTTCTTCTCGTGCACGGCGATCACGCCGAGCCGCCAGCCGGTGCAGCCGAAGTACTTGCTGTACGAGTAGACGCCGATCGTGTTGTACGGGAACTCGCCCAGCAGCGACCGGAAGCCCGGGACGAACGTGCCGTAGACGTCGTCGGTGAGCAGGATCAGGTCCGGCCGCCTCTCGAGGACGTCGCCGATCCCCTTGATCGTCCCGCGGCTCAGCGCCATCGCGCTTGGATTGCCCGGGTTCACGATGAAGAACGCCTTGATCCTGGGATCGAGCAGCTTCTCGAGGTCCGCCGCCGTGAACTGGAACTCGTTCGCCTGCGGCGCGTTGATGGGCACGATGTTGAGGTCGTAGTCCTCGAGGACCGGCATTTCGAGGTACGGCGCGAAGATCGGCACGCCGAGGGCGATCGTGTCGCCGGCATTGAGCAGGCGGTTGGTCTTCAGCGACTTGAAGATGTAGCACATCGCCGCCGTACCGCCCTCGACGGCGTAGAGCTCGAACGCGCCCTTCGGCCGCGGCGTCCCGCACATCGCCCACTGCAGATACTCGTGCACGATCTGCTCGTTGTGCACGAGCATCCGGTCGGGCACCGGATAGTTGTCGCCGATGATCGAGTCGACGAGCTCGTGCACGAACTCGTCCTCGCCGAAATCGAACTTCTTCACCGCCCACGGCACCAGCGCCTGCAGCACCGCCGCGCCGGGCATGTCGGCGTGCTTCCCGACCCAGGCGGACAGTCTCGCCGCGACGCCGGCCGCCTTCGGCATGCCGCCCACTCCGGGCGGCAGGTCGAGCACCCGCCGGCTCTCGGTGAGCGCGAACTGGCCGAGCAGGAAGAACGCCGCGCGCGGCTCGGTCGCGATCCAGTTCGGGTTGCCGCGTCCGGCGTTGAGGTACGCGATGGCTGCCGCCCCCGTAGTCCTGGTCGCGGCCTTCGCCAAAAAATCCTTGATCTCGAAGGGGCTCAGCTTCTCGTATTCGCGCAGCTTCGCTACGTCCATGATCTTCACCGATCGCGCGCCCACGTTCCGGGCGGACTGCTACAGAGCCGGGAGACCGAGCCTATACCGGGCTCTGGGATGTGGCCAGACGCGTCGATCGCCGGGACGCGTCGCCGGCGTTCGGGGCCAATTGGCTGACCCGCGGGCGGAGCCGCGCCTCTCTTCGCGGGCATTTCTGGTTTATTTGTCTACGACAACCGTGGGCGTCTGACTAGGGCGAGCCGCAGGATTGCTGCGCTGCGTCAATAGCTTAGTGTCGTGATCGGATACTCCGATGCGTTTGATCCAAAACATTGATTTGACCAGGGTTTAGGTCGCCCCTATCTTGGATTTGTGCACCGCGTCATGGCGGGCACGATAGACCTAACCAGGCAACACGGAGCACAGGAGTCCTCAATGCGAACGAATCGAATGCTGTTGGACGACGTCGGTGGGTTGGACATTTTCATTCTGATGGCGCGGGCTCTGACGCCGCCCGGAATGATGCGCCAGCCGGGCGAGCACTGGGACAGGCACGACGCCCCGGCCGCGGCGCCGGTCAAGCCGCGCGCACCGAAGCGCGGATGGATGGAGCGCCTCGAGCATTGGTTCTGGCGCCAGCGCCAGCGCGACCTCGAAGCCTACCTCGCACAGGCGACGGATGTCCACGACCTCGAAACGCGGATCCGTGCGCTCGAGCGCGACTACGTGCATCCCTATTACTGATCTCGCGACGCCGCGGGCCGCGGATTGCGGCCGGCGGGATTCGCCGAAGCCAACCTGAAAGGTGACGCAATGAACGAA
>CAVRVC010000004.1:0-202118 GCA_963724545.1 uncultured beta proteobacterium | reverse complement strand
CCGCCGCGCCGAAGCCAATCGCGAAATCGGGCGGCACCCGCACTCTCGCCGAGCCGCGCCTCGCACCGCCTTGACCGCGTCGCTGAGCGGGATCTCCGGGTCGGCGTTGACGCGCGTCATCCGCTCCATGTTCTTGCGGTCGATCTGCACGGGGCCCGTCTCGCGTCCCACCGTCAGCAGGTTGCGCGCGGGAACGACCTGCCCGGTCGGCGTGGCGACGAGCACCTCGCCGATGTCGGAGATGCCTTCGCGGTCGGCTCTGCCGCAGCCGGACGACGATCGGATATTCGTTGCCGCGCTCGCGGAACTGCGCGGCGGTCGTGCCGGCGACGTTGGTCTGAATGGTCGTGGCGACGCTCTGGACCGTCATGCCGAGCATGGCGGCCTTCGGGACGGTCGACGCGGATCGCGATCTCCGGCCGGCCCGCGTCCTGTCCGAGCTGCACGTCGGCGACGCCGGGCGTCGTCTCCATCATCGCCCGCGCCTCCTGGGCGATCCGCTTCGCGTCATCGAGGTCGTGGCCGCGGATCTCGAGCGACAGACGGTCGCCGCCGTTGCCGCCGCCGCCGCCGCCGAGCATTCGATTCAAGTCGAAGTTGCCGCCCGCCGCGTTGGCGCGGACGATGACGCCCGGCAGTCCTGAGAGCTGGCGCCTCAGGTCCTGCGCAATCTGCGCGTTCGTGCGCTCGCGCTCGTCGCGCGGCACGAGGCGGATGTTGATCTGGCCGCGGTTGGTGCCGCCGCCGAATCCCTGTCCGCCCCCGCTGGTCATGATCGTCACCGCCTCGGGGACCGACTGCTTGACCATCTCCTCGAGGCGCAGCATCACCTCTTCGGTGCGCTCGACGCGCGTGCCGATCGGCAGTTCCGCGTTGACGTTGACTTCGCCTTCGTCCGCCTGCGGCAGCAGCTCGCTCGTGAGCATCGGGAAGAGGAGCACCGCGAGCACGACCAGGGCGGTGGCGCGCCACGATCACGGTCGGGCGGTGCGCGAGGGTGAGGTGCAGCACCTTGCGGTACCCGTCGTCCATGCTCTCGAGGAACCGCTCGCTCGCGCGGAACATCGTGCCGATGATGCCCTTCCGCGCGGCCTCTTCGTCCGGCGTCTTCAGCCAGCGTGAGCAGAGCACCGGAACGACCGTCACCGCGACGAACAGCGACATCGCGAGCGAGAACATCACGACGAACGACAGCTGGCCGAACAGGATGCTCGACGGCGCCCGAGAGGAAGAGCAGCGGGACGAAGACGGCGATGTGCGTGAGCGTCGACGACAGAATCGCGGACCAGACCTCCTCGCTCGCCGTCGATAGCGGCGGTCATCTTGTCCTTGCCCATGTGGAGATGCCGATGCGTGTTCTCCAGCACGACGATCGACGCATCGACGATCATGCCGATGCCGAGCGCGAGGCCGCCGAACGTCATCGTGTTCAGCGTGAAGCCGCCGAAGAAGAGCAGCGCGAACGTGCCGATGACCGACACCGGAATCGACGTGCACACGATCAGCGTCGAGCGGAAGTCGCGCAGGAACGCGAAGATGATCAGCACGACGAGCAGGCCGCCGATCAGCGCGTGCTCCTGGACGTTGGCGATCGCCCGTTCGATGTAGGTCGAGGAGTCCTGCGTGACGAGGATCTTGATGCCCGGCACCTCGCGGTTGATGCGCTCGATCTCGGCCTTGATGCCCTGGGCGACGGTGACGGTGTTCTCGCCCGACTGCTTGTTGACCTGGAGTCGCACGCCGGGCTTGCCGTCGATGCGCAGGAACTGGCGGCGATCCTCGGTGGAGTCGACGACGTCGGCGACGTCGCGCAGGTACACCGGCACGCCCTGCCGCGTCATCACGACGAGATTGCGGATGTCGTCGAGGTTGTTGAACTGGCCCTGGCTTCGGACGAGGTAGGTGGCGTCGCCCTGCGTGACCTCGCCGAGCGGCACGTTCTGGTTTTCCTGCCGGAGCGTCTGCACGACGCGATCGACCGACAGGTTGAGGGCGGTGATCTTTTCCTTCGACAGCTCGACGTGAATCTGCCGGCGAAGGCCGCCGTTCACCGTGACCGCGGCCACGCCCGCCACGCGCTCGAGGCGAATGGAGAGATCGTTCTCCGCGATCTCGCGCAAGGTCACCGGGTCGAAATCGCCCTGCACCGCCAGCTGGATGATCGGGAAGGCGTTGGAGTCGGCCTTGAAGATCTGCGGGGGGTCGGCGTCTTCCGGCAGGCGGCCGCGCACGCGGTCGAGCCGCGTCCGCACTTCGTCGGCCGCTTCGGCCATGTCGGCGCCCCACCCGAAGTTCAGGCGGATCTGGCTGCGGCCTTCCTGCGAGCTCGAATTCACCTGCTGCAGCCCGGCGACGGCGCTGACGGCCTGCTCGAGGGGTCGCGTGACGAGCTCCTCCATCTCGAGGGGACCGACGCCGGCGTAGTTCACGTTGACCGAGATCGTCGGCTGCGCGAACTCCGGCATCAAGTCGACCGGCAGCCGGGTGAGCGAGATCGCGCCCAGCAGCACGACCACCGCGCTGAGCATGAACATCGTGACCGGCCGTTCGATTGCAAAACGAGGAATGCTCACTGTTGTCCTCCGCGCTGACCACGGGCACCGCCGCGCCGTCCGCCGCCGTCACCACCGACCGCGCGGCGCGCCGTCGCCGCTGCCGCGGCGTCCCCGCGCTGCGCCGCCCTGGCGCGGCTGAGCTGCGCTGAGCGGCGGCTGCTCACGGCGTCGCCACCGCTGTTCGCGCCGCCATCTCACGCCGCTATGTCGCGCCGCCGTTTCCGCGCCGGCCGCCACCCTGACGTCCACCGCCGCCCTCGCGCGGCGCCGGCGACGATGAACCGTTCGCCTTCTCGCAGCGACCCGGCGCCGGTCGTCACGACGCGGTCGCCTTCGCTCAGACCTTCGAGAATCTCGACCTGCGTCGCTTCTTCGATGCCGACTCGCACCGGCCGGAACGTCGCCGTGTCGTCCCTGCTGGGCGAGAAAGACGCCGCGGCGGCCGCCGAGATCGATGACCGCGTTGATGGGCACGACCAGCGTGTCTTTCTTCTGGTTGGTCGTGATGCCGACGCGGGCGTACATGCCCGGCTTGAGGCGCGCGGTCGGATTCGGGATCTCGATCTCGATCGACGCGGTGCGCGTCGAGGGGTCGAGCACCGGCGCCACGCGTGCGATGCGGCCCATGAACTTCTCGCCGGGAAACGCATCGACCTCGACGATGGCTTCGTCGCCGGCGCCGATCTGCTTGAGATCCTTTTCGACGACGTTGGCGACCAGACGCACGCGGCTGATGTCCACGACGTCGGCAATCGGCGCGTTCTGTCCGACGAACGCGCCGGGGTCAACGGCGCGGCGCGCCACGAAGCCGTTGACCGGCGACACGATGATCGTGTTGGCCAGCGTGATGCGAAGCTCGTCGAGCCGCGCGTTCGACTGGTTGTTCTGCGCGCGCGCGAGATCGAGCTGCGCGACGGCGGACTGATAGCGCGCCTCGGTATCGTCGAGCGTCTGCTTCGGCAGCAGCTGACGCGCGAACAGATTGCGCGACCGCTCGGCGTTGGTCAGCGCCAGCTGGAGGTCGGCCTCGCGCTGGCGGATGGTCGCCTTCGAGACTTCCTGCGCGGCTTCCGGCCTGCTTGACCTGCTCCTGCAGCTCGAAGTCCTCGATCTTCGCGATCCGCTGTCCCATGGTCGACGCGATCGCCGAGCTGGACGTAGATGGCCTGCAGCCGTCCGGCCACGCGCGGGACCACCGAGACGGTGGCGTCGCCAATCAGATTGCCGACGACGGTGATCGCTTCCGAGACCGTGCCACGCGACGCGGTCGCGAGCTCGACGGTCAGCGGCCCGCGCTGGTTTCGACCGCCGCCGAAGTTGCCGCCGAGGTTGCCGCCGCGCCGCCTCGCTGGTTCCGCGTCCGGCCTGACCTCGCCCTGCGCTTGCCCCTGCCGCCTGCGGGCCAGCGGCCTGCGCCGAGTCACGAGTGAACAGCCCGGCATAGAACGCGATGCCCGCGGCGGCTGCGATAGCGATGACGACGATGAACGAGTTTTTTCATGAGAACGAAAGGGAGCTCACTCCCTCGAGAGTGCCTGCTAGTTCCCGCCGAAGCCGCCGCCGCCACCGACGTTGGCACGCGGCGCCTGTTCGCCAGCCGCGTTGATGGTCGTGATGCCGCCGCCGTTGCCGGTGGGCACGTCCTGCACGCGCTCGAACTCCACCTGCGCGCGGCGGTAGTCGAGCAGCGCCCGCAGCTCGACGTTCTGCGCGTCGCGCAGGTCGCGCTGCGCCTGCACGACGAAGAAGTTCGTCGACAGGCCGACGTCGAACCGGCTCTGCTCGGCGTCGAGACGCTTTTCCGCCAGTTCGCGCGCGGCGGACGCGGCCTGCACGCGTTCGCGCGTCGACTCGACCTGCAGCGCCGCGTTGGTGACGTCAGTCGCCACCTGCAGCTCGATCTGCCGCGTCTGCGCGATCGTCTGCCGCTGCAGCAGGCGCGCGCGCGCGACGGTCGCCTCGGCCGGACTCGTGCCGATCGGATAGCTGAACGTCACGGCGAGGTTCCACGTGGGCGCCGTCTGATCGCGCCAGCGACGCGCAGCGCATCGCCGAAGCCGCTCGGGAATCGTCTGCAGTAATCGCGCCGCCGAGCTGGCCGCTCTGCCGGATGAACTGCGGGCCGCCGATGCCGGCAACCCCGTACGACGCCGTCAGGTCGAGCGCGGGCAGCTCCGCATCCGTCAGCGTCGCGAGCGAGACGTCGTTGGTCTGCAGTTGACGCCGCGACTGCTGCGAGGTCGGTTCGATTCTCGAGCGCCCGGCGCACCGCGGCCGCGACGTCAATCGGCTCGGTCGAAAACGTCGGGACGTCGACGGGATTGATGGTCGCCGTCCAGTAGGGGTCGTCGGTGCCGTTGACGATCAGCCGCTTCAGCACCAGTTCCGCCGTGCGCCGGGTCGCGACCGTCTGCGCCACCGTCTGACGGCGCGTCGCCTCTTCGGCCTGCGCCTGCACGATATCGAGCGGCGCCATCGTGCCGATTTCCACGCGCGCCTGGTTGTCTTCGACCAGCTTCGTCGCCAGCGCCAGCGAACGCTCGGCGACGTCGGCCGCCTGGATCGCATAGACCAAATCCCAGTAGGCGTTCCGGACGTTGGCGAGCGTGCGCACGATCGTCCCGCGCAGCGCGATCTCCGACACTTCCTGGTTCAACTGCGTGATGCGCAGCGCCGCGCGTGTGCCGTCGATGCGGAAGTTGCGCAGCAGCGGCTGCACGTAGACGGCGGTGAGATTCGTGTTGAGCGCCGGGTTGCGCGTGGCGAACGCGTCCGACTGCGCCTGGCGATTGTTGTTGAAGCCGACGGCAAAGCTGCCGCCGCCCCACTTGACGTTCTGCGCGAGGCCGGTGTTGCCCGTCAGCGTCTCGGTGACCAGCATGTCGGCGCCGGCCGTCTGGGTGCGCGGGAACGGTCGACTGGCTGCGTACGCCGAGGTTCGACGTGAACGTCGGCCGATACGTCGCGTCGAGCGCGGCGATCGAAAAATCGAAGGTCTGCGGATTGAGCCGTTCGACCGAGATGTCGAGGTTGCGCTCGAGCGAGCGCTGGACGGCGTCGGTCAGCGTGAGATCGACGCGGCCGCCCGGTTCAGGCGGCGGCGCGGTCGGCCGGGTCTGCGCGAGCTCGGCCGCCGTGCTCGCGGCGTCGCGCGCCTCGACGAATCGCTGCGCGGCTTCCCGCGCGATCTGGTCGAGACGCGCCGAATCCGGCCGCTGACTCCTGGGCGCTGTGCCGGGCTGACGGCTGAGAACGTTGAACAGGACGAACGCGACGAGCAAACCGCGGGTCACGTGTGAATACCGAAACACACTCTGCATTGGCTGTTAACCGAAGAAATGGTCTATTTGCGCTTGTTGGAGGACTGCTGGCGATCGCGGTCACGGTCGCGGGTAGCCGCCTCATGCAAGCGCCGTAAACTTCGCCCACTGGTCGGTCGTCAGGCTTCGACGCATCCGGAGCAGCATCATCGTCCGCGCCTTGTTGAGCTCGGCGCGGGCGGCTTCGACGACGGCCACCTGGTTCATCACCGAGGTGTCGTCGCCCTTCTCGACGAGGACGATCGAACTGCGCCTGCGCCTCATCGAGTGTCTTCATCCGGAGACGCAGCGTCGGCTGGTGTCTTCTGGAAGATCTCCTCGAGGTGCGACCGCTGTTCCGTCGTGAGACCCAGCTCGCGGCCGAACCGCTCGTCCTGCCACCACTTGCCGCGCTGGGCCAGAGCCGGGCTGCGCCCAGAGCGAGCACGAGGGCCGCAAGGACCGCATACTGACGGAACTTTGTAGCTTTCATGGGTGACTTGCCTCACAATACGACCGTCGCGGCGGGAGGCGTTTACTGCTCTCGCTGCAAAGACATACGAATACCATGGCCGGTTCCCGGCATCGAGGATTTTTCGTCCGGGCGCCACTTGTGGCACAGCCCTTGCGGTCTGGCTACGTCGGCGGATCGACCGCCGAAGGATGGGTTGTATGAGACGATTCGCGGTGCTCGTGACCTTGCTCGCGGTATCTGCTGACGGGGTTGGCCGTCGCTGCCCAGGAAGGATTCTCGGTCAGCGGCCGGTTGGGCGCCACGGATCAGGAAGCGCAGGAAGGGTATTTCGCGGTCGATAACCAAACCATGATTGTGGTGAAACCTGGCAGCGAACTGCACGGATACCTCAAATCCAAGGTCGGACAGCGCGTCCGCATCACCATCGAGCCCGACTCCGAATCGGAGTAGGCGTCGCGTCAGACCGCGCTCAGTTCCTCCAGGCGGCGAATCGCCGCCCCCACCAGGTTGTCCGGCGTCGAGGCGCCGGACGTCAGCCCGACACAGAGCGGCGCCCGCCGGCAGCCAGCCGGCCGACGAGACCTCTTCCGTTTTTCCGACAGGTTTGTGCCGGATTTCCGTCGCGGATACCAGTCCGTCGGGTGCGGCGATGTGGTACGTCGGCACCCGGCTCGCACAGATCTTCGCCAGGTTGCAGGTGTTGCTGCTGTTGTAGCCGCCGAGCACGATCATCAGGTCGAGCGTCTGCTCGGCCAGCAGCGCGTTGACCGCGTCCTGGCGATCCTGGGTGGCGCTGCAGATGGTGTCGAACGCCCGGAAGCGGGCATCGAGCGCCGCATCGCCGTACCGGTCGCGCACGGCCGCGCGAAACATCTCGCCGATCGTCAGCGACTCCGAGCTCAGCATCGTCGTCTGGTTCGCGCAGCCGATCCGCTGCAGGTCGCGATCGGGATCGAAGCCGGGGGAGGTGGCATGCTCGAACCGATCGAGAAACTCCTCGGCGGTCGACCGCCTGTGTGCCGCGGATGTAGTCGCAGACGAACGACGCTTCGCTGCTCGTTGAGGACGACGAGGTAGTGGCCGCGGCCGCCGAGCAGCGCCTGTGACGCGGTGGCGCGCGTCTCCTCGTGCCAGTACTTGCCGTGAATGATCGACGTGAAGCCGTCTTCGGCGTAGCGCTTCACGTTCTTCCAGACGTTCAGCACCGACCCGCAGGTCGTGTCCACCAGCGTGCAGCCGTGCTCGCTGCAGCTCGTTGAGCAGCTCGATCGTGACGCCGAAGGCCGGCAGGATGACGACGTCCTGCGGCGGTCAGCGCGTCCATCGATTCGCCGCGCGTCGGTCAGGAAGCGGATGCCCTGCGCGCGAAGCTGGTCGTTGACGTGCGGGTTGTGAATGATTTCGCCGGTGAGAAACACCGTGCGGTCGGGAAACCGCTTGCGCGTCTGGTACGCGTAGTCGACGGCGCGGTCGACGCCGTAGCAGAAGCCGAACTCGCGCGCGAGATGCACCTCGAGCCGTCCGGACTGAAACCGGAAGTCGGATTCCTTGATGCGCTGGACCAGGTCGCTGTGGTAGCTCTCGGCGAGCACGTCAGCGACCTCGTGCTTGAGATCGAGGCCTTTGCGAAAGATCAGGACGGGGGCACTACGGCGACGTGACCTCCCAGACGCGCGGCGTCAGATCCTCGAGCGGCCGCAGCGAGCTGCCGCCGGCGCCTTCGATGGCCAGGTCAATCTGGCCGAGGAAGTCGTCTTCTGAAATCGTCGTCGCGACGGCCTGCAGCGTGGGGACGGCCGGCGCCGGGCGAACGGTGGCCGCGATCTGGCCCGAGCGTCCGGGCCTGATCATCGAGAAGTCGTGAGCGAGATGGCCGGCGAGAAGCCCGATGAGGAGACCGGCCGCTGCCGCGCCGGCAATCCAGCGCATCGCGGGACGCGCGCGCAGCGCGAAGGCCTCGGAACCATGGCCGGCGGGGAAGGCGATGACGCGGGCCGGCCGGCCTTCGTGCTCGATCCGCTGGAGGATGCGGGCCTGCTGTCGCGCCAGCCGCTCGGCGGGAAACGCGGCGTCCGCGTCGGCCGTCGCCGCGTCGGTGACGTCGGTCAGCAGCCGCGCGAGCTCGGCGCACCGCGCCTGGCACTCGACGCACGAGATAGAGGTGCTGGCGCTCGGCCTCCTTGGGAGCGACGTCCAGACACACCTCGACGAGGCGGTCGTCGGAGAGGTGACGTTGGCCCATCATCATGTTTTCAGCGCTCCAGCAGGCCGCCTCAGCTTGCGGATCGCGCGGAACAGGTGCACGCGAACGGTGGCCTCGCTCAGTCCGAGCGCCTGACTCACCTCGCTCGTGGACTGCTCGGCGACCTGGCACAGCGTGAACACCAGCCGCTGACGATCCGGCAACTGATCGACCGCCGCCGAAATTTCCTTCGCCCGCTCCGCATCGACGAGCCGATCCTCGGCGCTTCGCTGCGGCGCTCGCGGCTCGCGCGGGATCGTCTCGACGCCGGGCGTCATCGGCACCGACCACCGCAGCCGGCGTGCGCGCGACTTCCGCAGGTCGAGGCATCCGTTCACGAGGATCCGCGTGAACCAGACCTCAAAGGGCAGGTTCTCACGGTAGCTGGTGATGTGCGTGAACACCTTGACGAAGGCGTCCTGCACCGCCTCATCCGCGTCGTGCACGTCCCGCAGATACCTGATACGCGATGCGCACCGCGCGTTTCTGCTGGAGCGCCACGAGGTCGGCGAACCGCTCCCGGGCCGCGTCACGCTGGCCGTCGGCGACGAGCGCCTTGATTTCTGCCGCCAGCGACGAATCTCTGGACAGCGGCGCCGCTGGTGCCGGAGTACCCGCCGCAACGGGTGACGAGGCGCGCCGAGGGGGCGTTCTGGACATGAATACGGCACCCGCGGGAAAGTGTTTACCCCGTTTTAACAATTTTTCAGGGGCGCACTACCCGCAGATTGCACTCAACTATACCGCAACGAACGTAGGTAGGCGCCGTCGCAGTTGACTTGTTTCGGAGCGCGCCAGTAACGTGGGTCCTGAGGCCCGAGGCCTGAGCCCTGAGGCCTACATCGAATGACATACGAGCCGGTCATCGGGCTGGAAATCCACGCGCAGCTTCGGACCCGCACGAAGATCTTCTGCGGCTGCAGCACGGCGTTCGGCGCACCGCCCAACTCCCAGGTGTGTCCGACGTGCCTGGGCCTCCCGGGGGCGCTGCCGGTGCTCAACCGGCAGGCCGTGGACTACGCGATCAAGGCCGCCCTCGCGCTCGGCTGCGACGTGCAGCCCGAGTCGATCTTCGCCCGCAAGAACTACTTCTATCCGGACCTGCCGAAGGGCTACCAGATCTCGCAGTACGAGCGTCCGCTCGCGCTCGGCGGCGGCGTCGACGTCACCGTCGGCGGACGGACGACGCCGCGTCGGCCTGACGCGCATCCACATGGAAGAGGACGCCGGCAAGTCGCTGCACGAGGGCTTTCCCGACTCCGACCGGCGCACCTACGTGGACTACAACCGCAGCGGCGTGCCGCTGATCGAGATCGTCTCGGAGCCGGACATGCGGTCGGCGGCCGAGGCCGCCGAGTTCTTTTCGCGGCTGCGCGACATCCTCGTGTGGCTCGGCGTCAACGACGGCAACATGGAAGAGGGCAGCCTGCGCTGCGACGCCAACGTGTCGGTCCGGCCGGCGGGCCAGGAGAAGTTCGGCACCAAGGCCGAGGTCAAGAACGTCAACTCGTTCCGCTATCTGCAGAAGGCGATCGAGTACGAAATCGAGCGGCAGATCGAGCGTGCTCGAGGAGGGCGGCCGCGTGGTGCAGGAGACGCGGCTCTGGGACTCGTCGACGGGCCGCACGCACTCGATGCGCAGCAAGGAAGAGGCGCACGACTACCGCTACTTCCCGGAGCCCGACCTGCCGCCGCTCGTCGTCGACGCGGCGCGCATCGATGCCGTGCGCGCGACGATGCCGGAGCTGCCCGAGGCGCGGCGGCGGCGGTTCGTCGCGGCCTACGGCCTGCCCGAGTACGACGCCGGCGTGCTGACGCAGTCGTCGGCGCTCGCCGACTACTTCGAGCAGGTGGCGCGCGCCGCGAACAATCCGAAGGCCGCCAGCAACTGGGTGATGGGCGAGCTGCTGCGCACGATGAAGGATCGCGGACATCGAGATTGCCGACGTGCCGCTGACGCCGGCGCGCGCTCGCCGGCCTCATCGCGCTCATCGACAAGGGCACGATCAGCAGCTCCATCGGCAAGGACGTGTTCGCGAAGATGTTCGACTCGGGCCGGACGGCGGACGAGATCGTGGCGGCCGAGGGGCTGGCGCAGATCGGCGACGAAGGCGGCGCTGCTCGCGATCGTGCGCGGACGTCATCGGGCGCAACGCCGACGCGGTGGCGCAGTACCGCGCCGGCAAGACGCAGACGTTCGGCTTTCTCGTCGGTCAGGTGATGAAGGGCAGCGGCGGCAAGGCCAACCCGAAGCTCGCCAACGCAGCTGCTCAAGCGCGAGCTCGACGCGCATAACCCGCGTGATGATCGAGACGCATCATCTCTCGAAGCTCTACAACCGCGGCCTGTACGCGCTGCGGGACCTGTCGCTCACCGTCGACAAGGGCGAGTTCGTCTTCCTCACCGGTCCGAGCGGCGCCGGCAAGTCGACGTTTCTCCGGCTGCTGCTGATGCAGGAGCGGCCGAGCGAAGGCGAGATCTTCGTCAACGGCCACAATCTCGCGAAGCTCTCGCGCAGCGAGATCCAGGAATACCGCCGCGGCATCGGCTTCATCTTCCAGGACTTCAAGCTGATTCCCTCGCGCACGGTGCTCGAGAACATCTCGTTCGTGCCCGAAGTGCTCGGCGTGCCCGCGGCGCAGCAGCGGCGCCGCGCGTTTCAGGTGCTCAAGTGGGTCGGGCTGCAGCACCGCATGAACGCGTATCCCGCCGATCTCTCCGGCGGCGAGCAGCAGCGCATCGCGATCGCCCGCGCGCTGGTCAACGATCCGGCGCTGCTGCTCGCCGACGAGCCGACCGGCAACCTCGATCCCGATCTGTCGCTCGAGATCATGAACCTGCTTCGCGAGATCAACGCCGGCGGCACGACCGTGCTCGTGGCCACGCACGATCGCGAGCTGATTCGGCTGGTCGGGCGCCGCACGATCACGCTCGACCGGGAAAGGTCGTGGAGGTCGCATGAGAGCGCTCGACTACGCGCTGCGCGAGGGGTGGGCGAGCCTCTGGCGCAGCCGCGGCTCGAGCGCCTTCGCCGTCGTCGCCATCGCGCTGGCGATGATCGTGCTCGGGGCGCTGCTCCTGGTCACGTGGAACGCGCAGCGCCTCCTGACGCAGTGGACGACGGCCGCCGAGTTCTCGGTCTATCTGCGCGACGATGCGACCTCCGAGCAGCGGGGCGCGATCGAGGCGCTCATCGATCAGAGCGGCGCCAGCGAGCAGCGGAATACGTGTCGAAGAGCGAGGCGCTGGCGCGCTTCCGCCGTGAGTTCGCCGAGCTCGCGTCGCTGACGCAGGGTTCGAGACAACCCGTTTCCGGCGTCGGTCGAAGTGCGGGTCCGCGCCGCCGCCGGCGACCGACGGGCGCGCCGACGCGCTGGTGCGCCGCGTTGCAGGTTTGCCGGGCGTGGCCGATGTCAGATACGACCGCGAATGGCTGGCGCGGCTGGCGTCGGCCTGAACGCCATCCGTGGCGCCGGGTTCGCGCTGGCGCTGCTGATGGCGCTGGCCGCCGGCGTCACGGTGGCCACGGTCGTGCGGCTCGGGCTGCACGCGCGCCGTGACGAAATCGAAATCATGCAGCTCGTCGGGTCGCCGATGGCCTTCATCCGCGGCCCGTTCGTCGCCGAAGGCCTGCTGCAGGGCGGGCTGGGGGCGCTGCTGGCGCTCGCGCTTCTGTGGCTCGGATTTGTCACGGTGGGCGCCTGGTGGGGCGCGGAGCTGAGGCCGCTGCTGGACGGGGGAAGCCTCGAATTTCTGCCCGGGCGGTTCGCGGGTTCGCTCGTGGCGGGGGGGATGGTGGTGGGCGGCGCGGGCGGATTTGCGGCCTCGCGGCACGCGGACTAGGGGCAATTGACAGCCCTTGGGGCGCTCGTTACACTGGAGTCATACCAAGCATGTCCGCGTCACGGAACCGGGTGTCTCGCTTCCTCACCGATTCGCGCCCGCAGGGCGAACCGGTCTTTCATTCCCTCTCAGATTTCTACCGCGAAGAGTTCATCAAGTGCCAGCGCTGCCTCGAACAGCAGCGTGAGTACTACTCCGAGCGCGCCATCAGCGACGTCGAGCAGGCGCTGACGCGGGTCATGTCGGAACTCGATCGCCTCTGCACCAAGGGCGACGCCGACAAGATCGTCAGCCGCCTTCTCAGACAATTCGACGTCGTCACCGGCCTGTCGGCCTGGTCTGATCCCCGACAAGTCCACTAACCGCTCCCTTCCCGATTTACGCCGCGACCTCCGCACGATTGTGGATGCGGCCATTGAGGCCGTCGACGCTGGTCGTCTGGTCGAGCGCGCGCTCGACGATCCTGGCATTCGTCGCGCGCTGCGCTCGGCGCGGGCGGTGCACGTGGTGGCCGCGGGCAAAGCCGCGGCCGCGATGCTCACGGCGTTTGCGGGCGCGTCGCCCGTGCGTCCGCGCTCGATGCTTGGCGTCGGGCCGGGTCAACCGGCAGGGCCTGCCTGCAGGCGCGGAGTGGCAGGCGGGCGCTCATCCGGTGCCGACGACGCAGCGTGGCCGCGCGCGCGGCGCGTGCTCGAAGTGGCCGGATCCACCTCGCCGGCGGATCTGCTCGTCGTGCTGCTGTCGGGCGGCGGGTCGGCGCTGATGGCGCTGCCGGCCGGTGACCTCTCGCTCGCGGACAAGCAGCGGACCGCGAGCTGCTGCTGCAGGGGGGCGCGGACATCGGCGAGCTGAACACCGTGCGCAAGCATCTGTCGGCATCAAAGGCGGCCAGCTCGCGGCGGCGGCTCCGGGCGTCGGTGCTCACGCTGGCGATCTCCGATGTCGTCGGCGATGACCTCTCCGTCATCGCCTCCGGTCCGACCGTGCCCGATCCGACAACGTTCGCCGACGCGCTCGACGTGCTCGACAGGCGCGGCGGACGCCACCGCTATCCGCCGCCGGTGCTGCAGATGGCTGACGCGCGGCGCCGGCGATCCGATCACGAGACGCCGAAGCCGCAGCATCCGCGTCTCGCGCGATCCAGCGGCGCGCGTGATCGGGGCCGCCGCACCGCGGTTGACGGCGCGAGGCAGGCCGCGGAATCCTCGGGTACCGCATCTACCCGATCGAGGAGCCGGTGACCGGCGAGGCGCGCCGCGCCGGCCGCGCGCTGGTCGAAGCCTCCTCGTGGGCGTCGATGCTTCGCGACGCGCACCGCTGTGCATCGTCGCGTCGGGCGAGACGACCGTGCACGTGACCGGCGACGGCAAGGGCGGCCGCAATCAGGAGTTCGCGCTCGCCATGGCGCTCGCGCTCGAGATGCTCGGGCCGCGGTCGTGGCGGCGAGCGTCGGCACCGACGGCATCGACGGTCCGACCGATGCGGCGGGCGCCATCGTCGACTCGACAACGCTGGCGCGCGCGCAGGCCGCGGGTCTCGCTGCCAGAGCTTTACCTCGACCACAACAACACCTACGCGTTTTTCGACAGACTCGGCGATTTGGTCCGCACAGGACCCACCGGCACGAACGTTGGCGATCTTCAGGTTATTCTGATTGGCTAGTTACGACATGTATTCACGCGACGACATCCTCTCCCTCATTCGCGACAAGGTTCATCATCCCGCCACCGCCCGAGAGCTCGCGCAGCTCCTTCGCGTTCCGCGCGAGGAGCGCGCCAGCTTCAAGCGACAACTGAAAGCGCTCGTCGGCCGACGGCGAGCTGCTGCAGATTCGCGGCAACCGCTTCGGCCTGCCCGAGAAGATGGATCTCGTCGTCGGCCGGCTCCACACCAATCCCGGCGGCTTCGGCTTCGTCGTGCCCGAACACGCTGAACGCGGCGAGAAGAAAGACATCTACATCGCGGCGTCGAATCTGACCGAAGCGATGCACGGCGACCGCGTCGTCGCGCGCGTCGAGCGGCAGACCGAGAAGGGCGCGGAAGGCCGCATCATCCGCATTCTCGAGCGCAGCCAGGAGACGATCGTCGGCCGCTTCGAGGTCGACGAGGGCGGCCTCGGCTACGTCGTGCCGTTCGACCGGCGGGTCCTCACCGACGTGCAGGTCCCGACCGGCCAGTCAGGCGCGGCCGAACCCGGCGAGATGGTGCTGGTCGAGATCACGCGATGGCCGACCGCCACGCGCGGGCCGGTCGGCCGCGTCATCGAAGTGCTGGGCGCGATCGACGAGCCCGGCGTCGACACGCAGATCATCATCCGCAAATTCGGCATTCCCGATGCGCATTCGACCGAAGCGGTCGAAGAGGCCAAGCGCATCGGCGGCGCCGTCAAGGAGCGGGACATCCGGGCCGCACCGACTTCCGCCCGGTGACGACGGTCACGATCGACGGCGAGCACGCGCGCGACTTCGACGATGCGATCACGATCGAGCGGCTGCCGAACGGCCACTACTGGCTCGGCGTGCACATCGCCGACGTGTCGCACTACGTCAAGGAAGGCAGCGCGCTCGACGAAGAAGGCTACGAGCGCGGCACGTCGGTGTACTTCACCGAGCGCGCCGTGCACATGTTTCCGGCGGAGCTGGCGACCGGGCTGTGCAGTCTGAATCCGCACGTCGATCGGCTGGTGCAGTCGTGCCTGATGGAAGTCGATCGGCGCGGCAAGGTCGTGCGCTACGAGATGCACGACGGCGTGATCAACAGCGACGCGCGGATGACCTACACCGCGGTCAACGCCATCCTGACCGACCGCGACGCGGCGGTGATCGCGCAGTACCGCGAGCTCGTGCCGATGTTCGAGCTGATGCACGAGCTGTTCGAGATCCTGCACGCGCGCCGCCGGCGCCGCGGCTCGATCGACTTCGATCTGCCCGAGGCGGAGGTCATCCTCTCGGAGTTCGGCGAGATCGAGGCATCGTCGCCACCGAGCGGAACGTCGCGCACCGGATCATCGAAGAGTTCATGCTGCTGGCCAACGAGACGGTGGCGGCGCACCTGGTCGAGCACGACGTGCCGGCGCTGCACCGCGTGCACGAGCCGCCGGACGTGAAGAAGGTGGTGGAGTTCGAGGCGTTCATCACGACGCTCGGCTACAGCCTGGGCGGCAGGCCGGACGCCCAAGCCGAAGCACTTCCAGAAGCTCATCGACCGGATGAGCGGCACGCCCGAAGAGCGGCCGATCGCGGCGCTGATGCTGCGGACGATGCAGAAGGCGCGGTACGACGCGGCGCCGCTCGGCCACTTCGGCCTGGCCGCCGAGCACTACACGCACTTCACGTCGCCGATCCGCCGCTATCCCGATCTCGTCGTGCACCGCATGCTGCGCGAGTCGCGGCGCGGGCCGCTGACGGAGGCGCGGCGGGAAGAGCTCGAAGAGGAGCTGCCGGAGACCGCGCGGCACACCTCCGAGATGGAGCGGCGCGCCGACGAAGCCGAGCGCGAGCTGCTGCAGTGGAAGAAGGTCCGCTTCATGGCCGACAAGGTCGGCGACGAATACGAGGGCTACATCACCGGCGTGGCGCCCTTCGGTCTGTTCGTCGAGCTCATCGAGCACTACGTCGAAGGCCTGGTCCACGTCTCGAGCATGGCGGACGACTACTACCGCTTCGTCGAGCAGCAGCACGTCCTGCGCGGCGAGAACACGAAGAAGATCTACCGGCTGGGCGACAAGGTGCTGGTGCAGGTCGTGCGCGTCGACATGGAGCGGCGGCAGGTCGATCTGGGGCTCGTCGAGATTCTCGAGGCGGTGCGCCGGGAGGAACGGCCGCGCGGCGCGATTCGGAGCAAGGTGGCGCCGAAAGCGCGAGCAGAGGCGCGCGCAGCGGCCGGGGCGGCGGGAGCGGCTCAAGCGAAAGGCAGGAGCACGCCGGGGACGCCGCTAGGACTTCTCGTCGGCGCCGTCTTTCGGTCGCGTCCTTGAAGTTGCGGATCCCCTTGCCGATCCCGCGGCCGATCTCAGGCAGACGGTTGGCGCCGAAGATCAGGATGATGATCGCCAGGATGATCAGTAGCTCCGGAATGCCAAGATGGCCCATATGTCACCTTTCCACCGTTGTGCTGTCGCGGGGTGTGGACACGCCGGGCCAGCTCGGACATACCCGTGCGTGAACGGCGATTGTACCATGCGGTCTGAAGGGAACGGCTTTTGAACATTAACGACAGATGAGCATTTTTGCACGGCGGCTTCGCGGACCCGGTCTCTGGCGCGCGGGCGTGGTGTTGCGCCGTTCTGGAGCAGTCGCCTCGTGGCCGCCCAGGAACCGCTTGCGACATTTTCGTCGCAGACCGACCTGGTCGAGGTGTACGCCACCGTCACCGACAGCAAGGGCGAGCCGGTGACCGGCCTGCATCGAGACGACTTCGAGGTCTACGAGAACAACCAGGTGCAGGAGGTCTCGACATTCGCCGCCGGTGAGTTTCCGCTGACCGTGGCCCTCGGCGTCGATCGCAGCTGGAGCATGGCCGGCGACCCGCTGCGGCTGGCGAAGGAGGCGTCGCAGCGTTTCTCCGCGCGCTGAGGCCGGCGACAAGTCGATGGTCGTGGCGATCAGCAGCGAGGCCGAGGTGATCGCGCCGCTCTCGATGGACCGCGTCACCAGGAGCGGGCGATCGCGGCGCTCGATCCGTGGAGCACGACGGCGCTGCACGACGCGATCATCGCCACGCTCGATCGGCTCGAGCCGGAGCCGGGACGACAGGCGCTTGTCGTGTTTTCGGACGGAACCGACCGCTACAGCCGCGCAACCGCCGCGCAGGTCGTCGAGCGGGCGCGCCGGAGCAATGCGCTGATCTATCCGATCGCGTTCGGCAAGACGCGGCCGGCGCTCCTGGCGGAGCTGGCCGTGCTGACCGGCGGCCGCTCGTTCCTGCTGCGCGATCCGCAGGAGCTCGAGAAGACGCTGCAGACGATCGCGCGCGAGCTGCGGTACCAGTACCTGCATGGCTACACGCCGGCCAAGCCCATCGACAAAGGCAACAACGAGTGGCGATCGATCCGGGTCGTGCTCAAGAGCAAGCCCGGCCTTCGCGTTCGCGCCCGCGATGGATACATGACCGAATGAACGTCAACTCCAACTCCCAAAATGCCAAGTATGAGTCTTCGATTGTCGCATTGGGCGTTGGTGGTCGCGTTGGGAGTTGGCGTAGAGTAGTCCGATGTCGCATCCGCTGGTGCTCGCGCTCTTTGACAGGCACGTCGGCGCTGGCCGCGCGCGAGCTGCGCGGGCTTGGCGTGCCGCGAGAGCACGTGTCGATCGTGGCGCGCTCGCACGACGAAGAAGGCGTGCTGGCGAGGGCCTCCGGCGCGTCGCCGGGATCCGAAATCGAAGACTCGGCCGGCGCGTCGCGGCTGGGCGAGCTGAGCGG
Source organism: uncultured beta proteobacterium (assembly GCA_963724545.1). GTDB lineage: Bacteria > Pseudomonadota > Gammaproteobacteria > Burkholderiales > Casimicrobiaceae > CAIWHR01. The sequence continues at coordinate 184,283 of CAVRVC010000004.1, read as the reverse complement.
GCATCTGCTCGCGGCGATTGCGCTCGTGATGCCGGGCATCGGGCCGATCGTCGCCGACGGTCCGCTGGCCGCGGGGCTCGGCGAGGCGGCCGGGCATCTGGCGGGCGGCATCGCGCGCACGCTTCACGGACGCGGGGTTGCCGAACGACGAAGCCGACGCGTGGGAGGCCGACATCGAGCGGGGGGCGTTTCTCGTGGGCGCGCACGTCACGGCCGAACTCGTTGAGGCCACGCGCGGCGTGCTGATGCGGGCCGGGGCCGCTCGGGTTGCCGCGGCGACCTGGCAGGAGTGAGACAGCCGGCGACGAGATGTCCTCAACTGAACACGACAGATCGCGTAAATAAGACGTCGCTAGAACGGCCAAACTGGGAGCGTGGCGCATCTAAATCGCAGGAAAGATACACTTTCCGCCAGAATCAGCTGAGGTACCTGTTTTGCAGTTGCGACCGTAGCGGTGCTCAGGGAGAATGAGTCAACTCCAATCCATCCCCATGTCGACGTCGCAGCCCGAGTCGCTCAGGCGTGAGAAGAAGCCGGCGTCCGACCACCTGAGCGTGCGGGTGGACGGTCCGCCCGAGGTGCACTTCCTGTTCGAGCAGCCCGAAAAGCGGCTCGGCGGGGCGGTCGGCGCTTCGCTGGCCAGTCATATTGCGTTCGTTGCCCTGGCGCTGCTCATCCTGAAGCTCGTCCCGGATCGGGTCACCCAGGCCATTCTTCCTGACAGCCTTCCTCGCGAAATCATCTGGATTGCGGAGCCGGGCGCCGGCGGCGGCGGTGGCGGCGGCGGCAACAAGCAGCGAGGAGCCGGCGCGCAAGGCGGAGCTTCCCGGCGAGAAGGAAATCTCGATTCCCGCGATCAAGCCGTTGCCGGCCGAAACGCCGAAGGCTGAAGAACCGCCTCCGACGCAAGTCGATATTCCCGCCAAGACGCTTGGCGCCGATCAACTGGTGCTGCCAGGGATCCTCGAGTCGAACGTCAGACAGCATGTCGCAGGGCATCGGCACCGGCGGCGGCGGCGGTTCAGGCCAGGGCACAGGCATTGGCGACGGTCAGGGCTCGGGGCTTGGTCAGGGGTTCGGCGGCGGTACCGGCGGCGGCGCGTATCGTCCGGGCAACGGCGTGATGCTGCCGAGGGTGCTGCGCGAGGTGAAGCCGCAGTACACCGCCGACGCGATGCGGGCCAAGGTGCAAGGCACCGTGCTCCTCGAATGCGTCGTCAACTCCGACGGCACCGTCGGAAGCGTCGAGATCGTCAAGTCGCTCGACCGGACGTTTGGCCTCGATCAGGAAGCCATCAAGGCCGCCAAGCAGTGGCGCTTCGCGCCCGGCACGCGCTTCGGCGAGCCGGTCGCCGTGCTCGTCACGATCGAACTCACCTTCACTCTGCGCTAATCGCCGCAATCATCCGGAACTCTGACGCGTGCCTGGTGTCGAATCAGACAACAGGCCGCGCCGGCGAAGGCCTCTCTGCATTCAGCAAGGAGGCTTATGCGCACCTACACGCTCTTCGTTTCAGTGATCGCGCACGTCGCGTTCGTGTGCCTCGTCTTCGTTACGTCCGCGATTGCGACGGGTGATCTTCCTGACCCGAGGCGCACCACCGAGTTTGTTGCCGTTACAGCGGCCACCACCACCGCCACCGCCGCGTCGCCAAGGCGACACCGCAGCCTTCCGTCGCACCGAATACTGTTCCGCTGCAGCCGCCCGAGGGCATTCAGCCGGAGCGCCCTGAACTCGCCGCGCGTCGAACAGGCGATCGCCGTTTGGCGACATGATTGCCGGTACCACGGTGGTTGCCGCGAGCTGCCGCCTCCACCACCACCGCCGCCGCCGGCCATCACAGGACCGATCCGCGTCGGCGGATCGATCCAGGCGCCGCAGAAGACCGTGCACGTTGCGCCGGTCTACCCGCCCATCGCGCTCGCCTCGCGCATCGGCGGCGTGGTGATTCTCGAAGCGGTGATTGCCGAGGACGGCAGCGTGCAGAACGTGCGCGTGCTACGTTCGCCGCCGCTGCTGGAGCAGGCAGCCGTAGACGCCGTGCGCCAGTGGAAGTTCACGCCAACGCTGCTCAACGGCCAGCCGGTCCCGATCGTGATGACCGTGACGGTCGCGTTCAACCTGAAATAAAAAAAGGGCCGGCCTCGCCGCCCGCCCTCGGCGAGCAGAGGACCCGCCCTACTTCGAAGTCGTCGAAGCTTCGAAGCTTCGATCTTAGTCCATCCCGCCCATGCCGCCGCCGCCGCCTGCGGCATCGAGGGCGCATCCTTCTTCTCCTCGGGAATCTCGGAGACCAGCGCTTCCGTCGTGAGCAGCAGCGACGCGATTGACGACGCGTTCTGCAGCGCATTGCGGACGACCTTGGCCGGATCGATGACCCCTGCCTTCACGAGGTCCTCGTAGACTTCGGTCGCGGCGTTGAAGCCTTCGTCCTGCTTCATCTCCTTGACCTTGGCCACGACGATCGAGCCTTCGGCGCCCGCGTTGGTCGCGATGTGGCGCATCGGCTCTTCGATCGCGCGCCTGACGATCTCCATGCCGACCTTCTGGTCACCCTCGAGCTTGAGGCCTTCGAGTGCCTTCGCTCCCCGGAGCAGGGCCACGCCGCCGCCCGGGACGATGCCTTCCTCGACGGCTGCCTTCGTGGCGTGCATCGCGTCCTCGAGCAATACGCAGGCGGTCGAAGTAGTAGGACAGAGCCACATCGCTGATCGGACCTCGGGCGGCCAGGTCGCGCTGCCGGACGCGGAGGGCCTGGCGGACCTCGGGGACCCGCGACACCTCGCTGACGCTCCGGTCGACGGCCGGACCGCGTACCTCGTCGGTGACGTCGCGTCCGTCGACGACGACCCGGGCAAGGCGGCCCCGGCGTCTGGAGCGAGGTCGACCTCGGCCACCAGGGGCACGAGGGCGGTCGGGTCGTCGAGGCGGACGCTGCGACGCAGGGCCAGCGCGGTCACGGCACGGTAGAGCAGACCCGTGTCGCAGAAGCGGTAGCCCAGGATCCGGCGCGCGGCGGCGGCCCCGACGCTGGACTTGCCCGACGAGGCGGGCCCGTCGAGGGCCACGACCGGTCCCGATGGTCCCGCGCCGTCGGCCGCCGCGCCCGGGCGGAGCGGGTCACCACCGGTCACCGGACCGCGGGGTCGTCGGCCGCCGGGCAGGCGCAGGGGACGGGTGCCGCCGGATCCGAGGATCGGACCTGGGCGGCGCTGAGCGGTCGAACGACCCGAGAGCGAAGCTGTCGAGCGGACCGGTCCCGATCCGGACACGGGCGAGCGGCTCGACCGGGGTCCCGGTCGCGGCGAACATCCGGCGAAGTTGCCGTTTCCAGCCCTGGGCCAGGGTCGCCCGATACGGGCGGCCAGCGGCGGTGGTGGCGGCACGAGGACCGCCTCGAGCCGTCGGTCCTCGACCGGGGTCTGGCGGCGGAGACTACCGAGCACCGCCAGGCCCTCGTCCAGAGCCGGATCCCCGCCCGCAGGGCGGCCACCTGTTCGCCGGTCAGCGGCGCGGCCAGGCCGATCGTGCGACCCGCGCTCCACGCCGAACCGGGGGCGGAGCACCCCGCTCGGACCAGGGGCCGTCGTTGGTCAGCAGGAGGAGCCCTTCCGAGTCCTGGTCGAGCCGGCCGACCGGGTAGAGCCGGCCGACCCCGGCGAGGGCCGGCGGCACGAGATCGAGGACCGTCCGCTCGGCGTGCCGGTCGCGGGTGGTGGAGGTGACCCCATCGGGGCTGTGGACGACGAGTGGACCAGGGCCGAGGCCTCGCCACGGGGCGACCGTCCACCGTGACGAGGGCGGTCCCCGGCTCCACCGACTGGCCCACGGTGGCCACCCGGCCGTCGACGCTGACCCGTCCGTCGGCGATGAGACGCTCGGCGGCCCGCCGCGAGGCCACACCCGCCGAGGCGAGGATCTTCTGGAGCCGCTCCGGCGCCATCAGCGGGCCGGACCGGATCCGTCCGGCCCGGGGCCCACGGGAACGCCGCCTGCCGGTCCGCTCGACCCGGGGGTCCCGGCACCGCCGCCGGACGCGTCCCCGGCCACGGTCTCGATCTCCGCGCTCGCATCGGCCATCCGGGCGACGATCTCGGCGTCGAGCGGCGGCAGCTCCTCGAGGCTGGTGATGCCGAACCGTTCGAGGAACTCGAAGTCGGTCCCGTAGAGGTAGGGCCGTCCGGGCGTGTCCGAGCGACCGAGCTCCACCACGAGCCGGCGATGGAGCAGGGCCCGGATCGTGTAGTCCGAGTCGACCCCGCGGATCCGCTCCACGGCGGCCCTGGTCACGGGTTGGCGGTAGGCCACGATGGCCAGCGTCTCGATCGCCGCCGGTGACAGTCGGCTCGCCCCGGTGCCGACATAGCGGCCCACTCAGCCGGCCCACCTCGGGCGCCGTCGCCAGCTCGACCCGGTCGCCCGAGACGACCAGCCGGATGCCCCGGGCCTCGAGGCTCACCTCGAGATCGCCCAGCCGGGCGTCGACGGTCTCCCGGTCGGTCCCGGCGAGCGCGGCGATCTCGCGCCGCCCGAGGGGCCGCTCGGCGACGAACAGGAGCGCCTCGAGGGCCGCCTCGGTCAGCTCGATCGGCTCGATCTGCTCGATCGGCTCCTGCGCCTCGCCCGGCGCGTCGTCCGGCGCGTCCGTCCGTCCGGCGGCGGAGGTCTCGAGCGGCTCGCTCACGCGAACGACTCCAGGCTCTCGTCGAAGGGGTCGTCGACGGCCAGCACGACGATCCCCGCGGCCGCCCGCTCGGCCGGCGTCGTCGCCCGGGCGACGATCGGTCCCCACGGCTCGGCCTGCTCCACGACGATCTCACGACGCTTCACGAGCTCGAGCATGGCCAGGAAGGTGACCACGACCACCACCCGGTCGTGGACGCCCCGGAGGAGCTCCTGGAGCACGACGTGATCGGCCCGGCGAAGAGCCGCCCGGGATGATCGCCGCCCGCTCGCCGATCGTGAGCGTCCGGGGCATGACCTCCGGCGGCGGGGGCGGGAGCGGGATGACCCGGAGCAGGTGGTCCAGCCGGGCGCCCAGGATGGCCGGATCGAGCTGCGGGAGCGGCGCCGCCACCGCCCCGGCCCGACCCGAGGCCAGCGCGACCGAGGGCTCTCGTCGGAAGAGACCGACTCGCCCCAGGGCCTCGTCCTGGAGCCGGGCGCCGGCATCGCGGTAGGCCCGGTAGAGGATGAGTCGGGCGCGGAGCTCGGCCTCGGGGTCGGGCGCGTCATCGAGGGGCACCGCCGTCGGGTCCTGGCGCCGTGGGAGGAGAGCCCGGCTCTTGATGAGGATGAGCTGCCCGGCCACCGCCACGAATCCGCTGACGCTCCCGATCCGGTCCACCGTGAGACCGGCCAGGGCGTCGAGGTAGGCCTCGGCCAGCCCCCCGAGGGGGACGGTCAGGATGTCGAGCTGGCGTGCCTCGATGAGCGCCAGGAGGAGCCCGAGCGGTCCGTCGAACTCGCCGAGCCGGACGTGGGTCGAGCCCCCGCTCCTGCCCTCCTCCACCCGGACCAGGGGGGCCGGACCGCCCGCCGGGCGCGGGTCCGCCATCGTCGGCTCCATCTCAGTTCGCCTCGTCGGCCAGCCGGAGGAGCTCGCCGGCCGCCGGCTCGAGCGGGTCCGCCTGGTGACGGATGAGCTCGGCGGTCCGGGGCGGGCAACCGGCCCGCAGGGCCATCGCCGCCGACAGGTCGGCATGCCTCCGAAGGCGGTCGAGCGACGCGGCCATCCCGGGCAGGCGAGCAGCCAGCGACCAGACCCACGGGCCCCAGGCCTCGCCGAGCGACCAGGCGACCCGCGGGACGACCCCGACCTCGGGTCCCTTGGCGCAGTCGTGGAGCAGCCCGGCCAGCAGGAGCTCGTCGTCAAGGGTCCCGCCGGCTCGAAGGGTCGCCACCACGTCGAGTCCGTGACGCCGGTCGGCGACGTGCATCCCGTCGAACAGGGCGAGTTGATCCGGCGTCAGCCAGGTCGCCAGCGCTGCGCGCTCCTCCGGCCGGACACGAGCCGTCAGGTGCGCCCGGAACTGGCGGACCTAGATCCCCAGGAGAAGCTTGGTGACGTCATTGATCAGCGTCCCGAGGACGTTGCCGAGCGGGCTGAAGAAGAGCAGGAAGATCGTCCCGAGCAGGATGATCGAGCCGTACTGGGCGAGGACCGGCCGGATCCGCCAGGCCGTCATCGGGCTGATCACCCGGAACAGGAGCGCCGAGCCGTCGAGCGGCGGCACCGGGATGAGATTGAAGATCGCCAGGACGATGTTGATCTCGACGAACAGGGTCAGGACGTTGAACAGGAGGACTCGGGGGTCGTTCACCGAGTCGATCGTGCCCGGGTCGAAGACGCCCGCTGCGAAGAGGATCCGGAAGACGAGGGCGCCGATGCAGGCCATGATCAGGTTCGAGGCCGGTCCGGCCAGGGCGACCGCGACCTCGCCGTTCCGCCGGTCGCGCAGGTTCGAGGGGTTGACCGGTGTCGGCTTCGCCCAGCCGAAGAGCAGCCCGCTGCCCGACAGGGCCGTGATCACCAGCAGCAGCCCGCCGAACGGGTCGAAATGGACGATCGGGTTGAGGGTCAGCCGGCCGAACACCTTGGCCGTGCCGTCACCGAGCCGATAGGCGACGAAGGCGTGAGCGAGCTCGTGGACCGGGAACGCCAGGAGCAGGAAGATCGAGATGAGGACCGCATCCTGGACCAATTCCTGCTGGGTGATGCCGAACACGCGCTACCTCGTAGGACCGGGACCGTCGGTAAATCCTACCCGGCCGGGGCCGACCCGCGGGCTGGCCGACCTTGTGCCTCAGATCCGGCCGAGCAGCTCCGCCTTCTTGGCGTCGTAGTCGGCCGCGCTGATCGCGCCCCGGTCGCGCAGGTCGGCCAACCGGGCGAGGGCCGTGGCGACCTCCTCCAGGGTCATCGCCCGGGCCCGGGACCGGACCCGACCGTCAGCGGTGCGCGAAGTGCGGGGCCCGGTGTGCGATCGCCCGTCTCGCGCTCCAGGGCGAACTTCGCGTCGAGCATCGCCCGCTTGAAGTCCGTCGGGTGGGCGAGCATCCGGAACCCCTGGACCGAGGCGTCGCCCTCGGTGAGGAGCGCCAGGTCACCGTAGCCGAGCACCCGGCCGAGGATCCCCTGGCGGAGGACCGCATCGTCCACCCGGCCGGAGCGAGCTATCCGAGGCCTGCCGATCGGCGATCCCCCGACCTCGACCACCCGACGGTCGGTCACGAGGTAGTCCTGGAACCGCCAGGCGAGGGTCCGCCAGGCCAGGCTCGCGAGGGCGCCGAGCAGACCGAAGAGGGCGAGCCAGTCGATCGGCGCCCAGGCGACGAGCCGGCCGAGCAGGAAGAAGATGACCGCGACGGCCGACAGGACCCAGAACCAGACGCTGACGACGACCGCGATCGGGTGCTGCCGGGAGCGCAGCACGATCCGCTCGCCGTCGGCCAGGAGTCGGTCAGCGTAGCGCGACAACGCCGGATGCTCCCTTCGTCACGCCCGGGGATGGGCGCTCGCGTAGACCTCCCGGATCCGTTCGCCGGTCAGGTGGGTGTACAGCTGGGTCGTGCTGATGCTCGCATGACCCAGCAGCTCCTGGACGACCCGCAGGTCGGCGCCGCCGGCCAGCAGGTGGGTCGCGAACGAATGACGGAAGGTGTGGGGCGAGACGCGCTCGCCGAGACCGGCCCGCTCGGCCGCCCGGCGGACCACGACCCAGGCCTGCTGGCGACCCAGTCTTCGCCCGTTGGCGCTCAGGAAGAGCGGGCCGCCGCGGAGCGGTTCGACGTGGTGCAGGGCGAGCCAGGCCGGTCGCACCGTCTCGAGATAGCGACGCAGCCAGGTCAGCGCCTCGTCGCCGATCGGCACGAGCCGCTCGCGGTCGCCCTTGCCGATCACCCGGACGAACGCCCCGTCGAGCGACAGGTCGTCGCGGTCGAGCCCGAGCGCCTCGCTGATCCGGAGCCCGGCGGCGTAGAGCAGCTCCAGGAGGGCGCGATCGCGGACGTGGACCGGCTCGTCGCGGTCGGGTCCGCCGGCCGCCTCGAGGACCGCCACGGTCTCCGCGATGTCGAGGGCCTCCGGGAGGCGGCGAGCCGGTCGGGGCAGATCGATCCGGGCGGCCAGGTCCCGCTCGATCAGCTCGTCACCGTAGGCGAACCGGTAGAACCCGCGGATGGCGGCCGCCCGGCGTCGAAGGCTGGTCGGCCGGAGGACCCCCGCCGAGCGGGCGAGGTACCGGGTCGTCGGCTCGGTGGAGGTGGCCCAGGCGGACGCCACGGCGGGGTCCGCGGCGAACCCGGTCAGGTCGCCGGCGTAGGCACGCAGGGTCGCGGGCGCGAGGCCGCGCTCGACTCGGAGATGGAGCAGGTAGGCCTCGATGGCGGCGGTCAGCCCGGATCGATCGGCCCGGCTCATCGATCGGCGGCTCGCCGTTCCGCCCGGGCGGGGCCCGCCGCCGGGGTCACCGGACGTGGGCCGGGACCGCCGACCCGTCGCCGGCCGCGGTCTCGCGCCGCCAGTCGGCCACCCGGCCGAGCAGCTCCTCGGCGCCGGTCGGGCGGCGACCCCGCCGGCGGGTCCCCCGAGCATCTGGGCCAGCTCGACGACCCGCTCGGCAGGCCCCAGGCGCTCGACCTCGGTCACCGTCCGTCCGTCACGCAGCCGCTTCTCGATCCGGAAGTGGACGTCGGCGTGGGCCGCGATCTGGGGCAGGTGGGTCACGCACAGGACCTGGTGTCGCCGGGCGAGGACCCACAGGCTCCGGCCGACCGGGTCCGCGCTGCGTCCGCCGATCCCCGTGTCGATCTCGTCGAAGACGAGGACCGGTGTGGCATCGGCCGCGGCGAGGACCTCCTTGAGGGCCAGGGCGACCCGACTCGAGCTCGCCCCCGGAGGCGATCCGGGCCAGCGGCGCGGCCGGCTCCCCGACGTTCGGGGCGAAGCGGAAGGCGACCTCGTCGATCCCGGTCGCGTCGAAGGCGAGGGCGTCTCCGTCGACCTCCACCGCGGGTTCGTCCGGGCCCGCGATCCGGCGACCGAGGTTGACGTCGAAGCGGGCGGCGCCGAAGCCGAGGCCCCCCAGGGCGGCGCCGACCGCCGGGGTCAGGGCGGCCGCCGCACCGTGGCGCAGGGCCGACAGGAGCGCGACCTCCCGGGCGACCGCCCCAGGAGGGCTGTGTCCTCGACCTGGCGACGGGCTCGCTCCGTATCGAGACCGCGCAGCCGTTCGGCCTCGGCCGCCATCCGCTCCCCGTGGGCAATCACCGCTCCCTCGTCGTCGCCGTAGCGCCGCTCGAGGGCGAAGATCGCCGACAGCCGCTCCTCGAGACGGGCGACCTCGGCAGGGTCGTGCTCGAGGTCCTCGAGGAGCGCGCGCACCTCCGAGACGACATCGTCGAGCTCGGCGTCGAGCCCGCCGAGCCGGTCGGCCAGCGGCCCGAAGCGGGCGTCGAACCGGGCGAGCTCCCCGGCCAGACGCCGGGCCGACCCGACCCGTTCGCGGGCGCCGCCCTCCTCCCCGCCAGGGCGTCCCGGATGGCCGACCCGCCGCGGGCGATCGCCTCGGCATGGTGGGTGGCGCCGAGCCGGGTCCGGATCTCCTCCCCCTCCCCGACCCGGAGGCGAGCCGCGGCGACCTCGTCGGCCTCGTGCTCGGCGATCTCCAGGCGACGGGCGATCTCGCGCGGATCGAGGCTCAGCTCGACCAGGGCCGACCGGTTCACCCGCCAGCGCTCGACGGCCGCGGCCACCGCTCCTCGGGCCGCGGCGAGACCCCCGAAGGCGTCCAGCAAATCGCGCTGGACCCGCTCGTCGAGGAGACGCTGCTGGTCGTGCTGGCCGTGGATCTCGACCAGCGGACCGACGGTCTCGGACAACCGCGCCGCGGTCACCAGCTCGTCGTCGATGCGGGCGGTGGAACGACCGGCGGCGCTCACCTCGCGGACGACGATCAGCGCCTCGGGCGCCCGGTCGAAGAGCGCCTCGACCCGGGCGCTCTCCGTGCCGTGTCGGACCAGCCCGCTGTCGGCCCGGGCGCCGAGGGCGAGGCCGAGCGCATCGATGAGCAGGCTCTTGCCGGCGCCGGTCTCACCGGTGAGGACGTTCAGCCCGGGACCCAGCTCGAGGCGGACCCGGTCGAGGAGCGCGAGGTCCCGGACCGCGAGCTCGACGAGCCGTCCGGCGCCGTCCGGGGTCACGACGGGAGCAGCTCCACCTTGGTCCGCAGGAGGTCCCAGAACGGGACCGCTCCGGCCGGCTCGATGAACCGGATCGGACGAGGTCCGGCGGACACCTCGACCAGGTCGCCCACAGCGATCGGCAGGTCCTCGCGACCGTCGATGCTGACCAGGGCCTCGTGGGCGTCGATGACCCGGGCGGTGACCGTCTGGCTGGGGCTCACGACCACCGAGCGGATGGCCGAGAGATACCCGGCGATCGGGGTCACGATGAGGTTCCGGCTGAGCGGGTCGAGGATCGGCCCGCCGGCCGAGAACGAGTAGCCGGTAGAGCCGGTCGGGCTGGCCACGATGAGCCCGTCGGCCACGAACGTCGCCAGGTGGCTGGGCCCGATCGCGACGTCCAGCCGGACCACCCGGGCGAGCGACCCGCGGGCCACGACGACGTCGTTGAGGGCGAAGAACCCGGTCCCGGCACCCGGTCGGCCGGCCGGGCGGATCACGCCGCGAAGGGTCATCCGCTCGTCGATCGTGAAGGCGCCACCGACGAGCTGGCCGAGGACCGCCTCGAGCTCGTCGGCCTCCACCTTGGAGAGGAAGCCGACCTTGCCGAGGTTGACCCCGAGGAGGGGCACGTCCCCGTCCGAGACGGCGCGGGCGGCCCGCAGGAACGTCCCGTCGCCACCCAGGACGATGACGGCGTCGGTCGTCGCCAGCTCGCTCCGGATCGCCTCGACCTCGCCCGACGGCACCGCCCAGTGCGCCAGGCCGCGCATGTCGCACCAGCCCTCGGCACGCTCGCGGAGCTCCTCGGCGGCCCCGATCGTGGGGTTGTAGGCGAACCCGACCCGGGCGATCGGACTCATCGGACCGCCTCGACCAGGCGCTCGTCGTCCAGGCGGTCGTCGTCCGGACCGCCGCCGACGACGAGATGGAGGAGGAACTCGCGGTTGCCCTCCGGTCCCAGGATCGGCGAGGCGATGACGTCGCGGGCGGCCAGGCCCAGCGCGCGAGCTCGCCCGACGACGCGCCGGAGCACCTCGAGATGGACCGCCGGGTCGCGGACCACGCCGCCGTCGACCAGTCCGCGACCGGCCTCGAACTGCGGCTTCACGAGCGGGACGATCGGCCCGCCGTCCGCGCCGAAGCAGCCGGCCACGGGCCCGAGGACGAGCCCCAGCGAGATGAACGAGACGTCGACGACGGCGATCGAGACGGTCTCGGGCAGGACACCCGGTCCCAGGGACCGGGCGTTGACCCGCTCCATCGAGACCACCCGGGGATCCCGCCGGAGCGTCTCGGCCAGCTGGCCCCGACCCACGTCCACGGCGTAGACCCGGGTCGCGCCGCGCTGGAGCAGGACGTCCGTGAACCCGCCCGTGGAGGCGCCCACGTCCAGCCCCACCCAGCCGGCCGGATCGATCCCGAAGCGGTCGAGGCGCCGCCGCGAGCTTGTGACCGCCCCGGGACACATACGGCTCCGGGACCGTGACCGCCAGCGGCGTGCCCGGGGCCACCAGGTCGCCCGCCTTGCGATCGAGGCGAACGGCGTCGCCGGCCCCGACCCGGACCCGGCCGGCCATGATCAGGGCCTGGGCCCGGGTCCGGCTCTCGGCCAGGCCGCGCTCCACCAGGAGCTGATCGAGACGCTGGCGAGGGGCCCGGGCGGCTGGCATCACCCGTCTATCGTGGCACAGGCCGCTCGACGGCGACGTATCCCCGCCACGCTCCCGGGCGGTCGCCCTCGGTCAACCGGCCGGCGTCGCCGCCTCGCGCTCGGGTCGCGCCTGGAGGAGGGCGAGGGTCTCACGGACCTGGGCCTCGATGCCCTCGGCGTCAAGACGGATGAGCCGGCGCAGGTCGGCCACCGACCCGTGGTCGACGAACCGGTCGCCGGGGATGCCGACGATCCGGACGACGACGTCGCGATAGGCCGGGTCGGCCAGCCGGGCCTCCTCGATGAGCTCGAGCACCGCCGAGCCGAACCCGCCGGTGACGACGCTCTCCTCCAGGGTCACGACAAGCTGCTTGCCCCGGGCGGCCTCGAGGATGAGCTGGCGATCGAGCGGCTTGGCGAAGCGGGCGTTGATCACGCCCACCGACCAGCCGTCGGCGGCCAGCCGGTCGGCCGCGGCGATCCCCCGGGCGACGATCGGGCCGAAACCCACGATCAGGAGATCGCGCCCCTCGCGCAGGGTCTCGCCCTGGCCGATGGGCAGGATCCGGGGCTCGATCGGCTCGACCCCGAAGCCCGGGTCGCGCGGGTAGTGGAGAGCGAAGGGATGGTCCTGGGCGAGCGCCGTCCGCACGAGCGAGCGGAGCTCCTGCTCGTCCCGCGGGCTGGCCACGATGAGATGGGGCAGCTGGCGCTGAGCCGGGATCGTGAACATCCCCTGGTGGCTCGTCCCGTCCTCGCCGACCAGGCCGGCCCGGTCGACCGCGAGGAGGACCGGCTGGTCGTTCTGACAGACGTCGTGGACGGTCTGGTCGAAGGCCCGCTGGAGGAACGTCGAGTACAGGGCGACGACCGGCCGCTGGCCGCCGAGGGCCAGGCCCGTCGCGAGGGCGACCGCGTGCTGCTCGGCGATCCCGACATCGAAGAACCGCTCCGGGAACTCCGCCTGGAAGCGGCTCAGGCCGGTCCCGGTGGGCATCCCGGCGGTGATCGCCACGATCCGCCGGTCGTCCCGGGCGCAGGCCACCAGCTCGGCGCTGAAATGGGCCGTGTAGTTGGGCGCCTTCGGGGCCGCGTCGGGCAGCGGCGTGGCAGGCGTCGCGTCGTCGCTGCCCGGCTCGGTGCCGTTGGCGGTCTCCTGGCGGCTCTCGTAGGTGTCCGTCATCGGCGGCAGAGCGGCCCCGTGGAAGCCGACCTGGTCGGCTTCCGCCGGTCGGTAGCCCCGGCCCTTCTGGGTCCGGACGTGGACGAGGACCGGCTCCTTGAGCTCGAGCGCCCCGGCGAAGACCCGCTCGAGCTCGTGGAGGTCGTGACCGGGCACCACCCCGATGTAGGTGATCCCGAGGTCCTCGAACAGCTGCCCGGGCTGGGCGAAGTTGACGACCGACTTGCGGAAGCGGCGCGACCACTCGAGGGCCGTCGGTCCCACGACCGGGATCCGCTCGGTCAGCGTGTCGTAGGCGGTCCGGCTCTGCTGCCAGGCCGGCGACAGCTTGATCTGGGAGAGGTAGTGGCTGAAGGCGCCCACGGTCGGGCTGATCGACATCTCGTTGTCGTTCAGGACGATGAGCATCTGCGTCCCGCGGTGGCCGATGTCGTTGAGCGCCTCGAGGCTCAGCCCGCTCATCAGGGCGGCATCGCCGACGACCACGGCGACCCGCTCGAACCCGTGGCGAAGGTCGCGGGCCTCGGCCAGGCCCTGGGCGATCGACAGCCCGGTCCCGGCGTGGCCGCCGTCGAAGACGTCGTGCGGGGATTCGCTCCGGCGCGGGAACCCGCCCACCCCGTCGAGCTGGCGAAGGGTCCCGAACCGGGCCAGCCGGCCGGTCAGCAGCTTGTGCGGGTAGGCCTGGTGCCCGGTGTCCCAGACGATCGGGTCGCGGGGCGACTCGAGCAGTCGGTGGAGGGCGATCGTCAGCTCGACGACGCCGAGCGACGAGCCGAGATGACCGCCCGTCTTGGCGACGGTGGCGACGATCGTCCGGCGGATCTCCTCGGCCAGCTCGGCGAGCTGCGTCTCGTCGAGGCCGCGCAGGTCGGCCGGGCCCTGGAGGTCGGACAGGATGGTCATCGGGCGGAGTCTACCCGAGGCCTGCCGCGTCGTCGCCGGCCGGCCACGGTCAAACGCCGGGCATCGTTCGACGCCCGCGGTCAGGCCTCGTCGGACCCGCGCAGCTCGAGCGCCTCGATCGCCCCACCGGCACGCTCCACGAGGCGGCTGACCCGGAGCTCGGCGTCGGCGAGGAGCGCGGCGCAGCGTTCGTGGAGCGCCACGCCCCGCTCGTAGAGCGCGATCGAGGTCTCCAGCGGCGCGCCACCGGCCTCGAGCTCGGCCACGGTCCGCTGCAGCTCGGCGAGCGCCTCGTCGAAGGTCAACGTGGCCGGATCGGCGGCTGTCGCGGCCGGACCCGGATCGTCGGGCGGGTCAGTGCGTTCGCTGGTCACCGGTCTCCTCGGAGGTCTGGGCGGGATCGTCGTGCTCCACGAGGCGCTCGATCCGCGGCGCCAGGAGCATACCAAGGGCGATGCCGGCCGCTCCCGCGACCAGTGCGATCGCGGCGAGGATGAGCAGGCCGCCGAGCTCGCCGCTCACGACCGCCCAGATTCCGCGTCGGCCGTGGCCGGGACCTCGCCCCGGGCGACCCGGATCGGCGAGGCGCTCCCCGGCCGGCGCCTCGGCCGGCTCGCGGACGATCCGCCCGTCGCGCGTCCGCCGGACGATCGCGTAGCCGCGCTCCAGGGTCGCCTCGGGCCCGAGGACCGCCAGGGCCGCCCCCGCCGCGTCGACGGTCCCCCGGCCCGACCCAGCGTCGCGGTCACGCCGGGCCCCAGCCCCGCCGCCGATCGATCGACCGTGACCCGTCCGGCGTCGAGCCGGACCCGGAGGGCCCGGGTCGCCCGGTCCAGGAGCAGCCCTGCCCTCTCTCGAGCCGCGGCGAGCTGGGCGGTCGGGCTGAGACCGTCGAGCGCTCGTCGCTCGGCCGCCGTCTCGCGGCTGGCCGCGGCGACGGCCCGCCGGACGGCCTCCTCGAGCCGACGGGTCTCCGCCCGGAGACTCGGCCGTCAGCTCCGCTCGATCGGGGACGACGATCTCCGCGGCGGCCGACGGGGTGGGCGCCCGGCGGTCGGCGGCGAAATCGGCCAGGGTCACGTCGGTCTCGTGACCGACCCCGCAGACCACCGGCCGGCCGTGGGCCACGATGGCCCGGACGACGGCCTCGTCGTTGAACGACCAGAGGTCCTCGAGCGATCCCCCGCCCCGGGCGAGGATCGTCACCGACGGGACCTCGCCGACCCGTCCGGCCCGCTCCCGGCTCTC
Source organism: uncultured beta proteobacterium (assembly GCA_963724545.1). Taxonomy (GTDB): domain Bacteria; phylum Pseudomonadota; class Gammaproteobacteria; order Burkholderiales; family Casimicrobiaceae; genus CAIWHR01. The sequence continues at coordinate 169,105 of CAVRVC010000004.1, read as the reverse complement.
GGCGTAGCGGTCGACCCAGGTCAGGGCCCGGACGATGCTGGCCGGTGCCGCCGCGCCTGGACCTGGCACTGCGAGAGGACCACCGTGGCCAGGGGCCAGCGCCGGGTCAGGACGGTCCGGATGTCGTGCCAGACCGCGCCGGTCTCGCTGGTGACGACGGCGATCACCGTCGGCCGCTCGGGCAGCGGTCGCTTGCGCGCGGCGTCGAAGAGGCCCTCGCCGCCGAGCTTCGCCTTGAGCGCCTCGAACCGGAGGGCCAGGTCACCGAAGCCGGCCGGCTGGACCGCGCTGACGTAGAGCTGGTAAACACCGTTCGCGTCGAAGACGTCGACCCGCCCGTGGGCGACGACCCGCAACCCGGTCCGCGGCTCGAACGGGGAGGCCATCCGTCGTCCCGGGACCAGACGCACTGGAGCTGGCTGCGCTCGTCCTTGAGGGTGAAATAGGCATGCCGGCGCTCGAGACCGTGACCCGACCCACCTCGCCCTCGACCCAGACGTCGCGCAGCCGATCGTCGCTCCGGAGCGCCTCGCGGACCGCCCGGGGGACCTCGGAGACGCCCAGGATCGTCATCGACGTTCCTCGCGCGACTGCAACCGTTCGCCGCGCTGGGCTACGCGGTCCTGCCGATGTCGGCGCAGCGCGACGTCGCGCCGCTCCTCCCCCTGCTCCGCGGCCAACGCACCGTGCTGATCGGCCAGTCGGGCATGGGCAAGACGACGATACTCAACGCCGTCGCGCCCCACGTGCAGGCGAAGACCGCGACGATCTCGGAAGCGCTGTCCACCGGCCGGCACACGACGTCGCAGTCGACGCTCTACCCGTTGCCGGACGGCGAAGGTGGCGGCTGGATCGTCGATTCGCCCGGGCTCAAGGTGTTCGGCCTCGCGCACGTCGCGCCCGAGACGATCGCGGACGCGTTCGTCGAGATCCGCCCGCTGCTCGGCCATTGCCGCTTTCGCGATTGCCGTCACGATCGCGAGCCGGGTTGCGCCGTGTGGGAGGCCGTCGACGCCGGCAAAGTGGCGCCGCATCGCGTCGCGCTCCTGCATCAGCTCGTGCGGGAGTCGAGCGCCGCGCGCGATCCGGCGCGCTGAGGGAATCACGACCGATACTACTGGAATCGCGGCCAGCATGGTGAGCGCAACGACCGGTGAACGATGCCTTTCATGACGCCACGGCTGTGCTTGCACGCAGCTGCCTTTCGCCGATCCACTGTGTGAATGTCGAGCGGATCGCTCGCGGGGTCGATTGCGCGGCGAGACGCGCGTGGAACTCGCGGTCCGAAAAGGCTTCGGCCACCATCGCCAGCAGCTGCAGATGTTCGGTGCGGGCGCCTTCGGCCGGAACCAGAATGACGTAGAGCTCGGATACCCGCTTGCCATCCTGCGTCGCGAAGTTCAACGGAACCCTCATGCGAAGGTAAGCAGTCACCGGTTCGGTGATCCCGGCAATGCGCGCATGCGGGATGGCAAGGCCATCCCCCATGCCGGTAGACCCTGCCATTTCGCGGCGCCACAACGCGCGATAGACCGGTGGTGCACTTAGTCCTTTCGCGCGGGCGATCATCACACTGACGGCACGGAGCGCCTCCCGGCGACCGGGAACGTCGACATCGAGCTCGATTTGCTGCGGGCACAGCCAGTGCATCGCTGTTTCCATAACTGTCCCCATCCAAAGGTCACTCAAAAAGGCCGCCACTGCGCGAAGGTCGCATGGACCTCGGCGGTATCGGCGCTGGCACGCAGACGATCGCGAAACTCCACGTCGCAGAACATCTCCGCCACTTCCGCGAGAAGCATCAGGTGCGCTTCCGTCGCGTGCTGCGGCACCAGGATGACCAGCATGTCGCTCACCGGCTTGCCGTCCGGCGCATCGAACGCGATCGGAATTTCCGTGCGCACGAATGCGGCGATCGCCCGCGACAGTCCCGGCACCCGCGCATGTGGAATGGCGAATCCCTGGCCAAGCCCGGTGGAACCGAGCCTCTTCCCGTTCGACGAGATTCGCGTACACCTCTTCGCCGACCAATCCGTGCCGTGCCGCAATGAATCGGGAAATGTCCTCCAGCGCGCGCTTCTTGGTCGGCACGTCGAGGTCGAGCAGTACGTCGCTCGGGTGCAGAATCGCGGCGATGGCGTTGCGCGACGTGCTCACGGTCACGTCCGGACGGCGCCGCGCCGCGGCAGGTGTCGTGCGGCAGGCAGGATTCAGCATGGTCAACTCCCGAAGGTCTGCGGGTTCATGCGATAAGCCTGATCCTCTTCGCGTAAACATGGTGTCAGGATCGATGCATCGCCCGTAGAGAAAATGTAAAGACGCGTCCGGGCGCCGCCCTCTCCGCGAAGGGCTTCCCATCGACGGCGGCAAGAGCGGTCGCTCGCTCGCCCCCTTTGCGCACCAAGACAATCGGAATCGACGCAGTCTGGAAATCCGCAATCTTTACGCAATCTTTATGCGATGCCGGCGGAATTGAACGCCCTCTTTACTTGGGGCCCGCTACATTGCGTTCATGGTTGAACTGGAAGGAGAAACACCATGGATCTGTACCTCACTGGGCTGCTGATTCGGGGATTGATCGTCCTGGCGACGTTCTGCCTGCTGGTCATCGCCGCGGCGCTGCTCGCTCGCCGCGAGAAGTGCCGCGCCTCGAAAATCGCAGCAGACACTCCGGGATTTCGGGGTGGCGATCCGGCCGCCATGGACGGCGCCCCGCGTTACCGTGCGGATTGCGGGCAGCTCGAGGCCAACGATTCCGGGGCCGCCGCACCGATGATGCATCGGCGCGCGGCCTGACAGGATCGAACCCAGCCCGGATTGACGGGTGTCAACACCAGGACCAGACGGAAGCGTAGGGTGGCATGCGACGCGTCGAGCGGCCCGCGGAAAAGGAGAGCGTGATGGATTTCGTCTTCATTGGCCTGATCGTAGGATTCTTTGCCTTGTCGGCCGGATTGATCCGCTTCTGCGCGGGCCTGATGGGCAAGGGAGGCCGCCCATGAACTGGGTCTATTGGCTGAGCGGCGCCGCCGCGCTCGTCATCTTCGTCTATCTGATCGTCGCGCTGTTCAAGCCGGAGATCTTCGAATGAACACCTCGGGTTGGATCCAACTGGGACTCTACGTGGTCGTCCTGCTGGCGCTCGCGAAACCGCTCGGCACCTACATGGCCGCGGTCTACGAAGGCCGCGCGCCATGGGCGCAGCGGATCGGCGGACCGCTGGAGCGGCTCATCTACCGCGGTGCCGGTGTCGATTCCACACGCGAAATGGGCTGGATCGAGTACGCGCTGGCGATGCTCTGGTTCAATCTCGCCGGCGCCCTTGTCGTGTATGGACTGCAGCGGCTGCAGCAGTGGCTGCCGCTCAATCCGCAGGCGATGGCGGCGGTCAGTCCGGATTCCGCGTTCAACACCGCGACGAGCTTCGCCACGAACACCAACTGGCAGGGCTATGGCGGCGAGACGACGATGAGCTACCTCACGCAGATGCTCGGGCTCGCCGTGCAGAACTTCGTCTCGGCAGCCACCGGTATGGCCGTCCTCGTCGCACTGATCCGCGGCTTCGCCCGCAAGGAAGCGAGCGGCATCGGCAACTTCTGGACCGATCTCGTCCGGTCACGACGGTCTACATCCTGCTGCCGCTGTCGCTCGTCCTGTCGCTCGTGCTGGTGAGCCAGGGCGTGCCGCAGACGTTCGACAAGTACGCGACCGTGACGCTCGTCCAGCCGGTGACCTACGACACTCCGAAGAACGGACCCGACGGAACGCCGCTCAAGGACGAGAAGGGCAATCCGGTCACCGAGAAGGTGACGGCGACCGAACAGACGCTTCCGCTCGGTCCCGCGGCGTCGCAGATCGCGATCAAGCAGCTCGGCACCAACGGCGGCGGCTTCTACAACGTCAATTCGGCGCACCCGTTCGAAAACCCGACGCCGCTCGCGAATTTTCTGGAACTGCTGTCGATCCTGCTGATCGGCGCGGCGCTCTGCTACACCTTCGGCAAGATGATCGGCGACACGCGGCAGGGCTGGGCGCTGCTCGCCGCGATGACGCTCATCTTCGTCCCGCTTCTCGTCGTCGCCTACATCGGCGAGGGCGCGGGCAACCCGGTGCTCACCGGGCTCGGCACGGATCCGGTCGCCACCGCGACGAATCCCGGCGGCAACATGGAAGGCAAGGAAGTTCGCTTCGGTGTCGCCAACTCCGCGCTGTGGGCGGTCGCCACGACCTCGGCGTCGAATGGCTCGGTCAATTCGATGCACGATTCGTTCATGCCGCTCTCGGGAATGGTGCCGATGTGGCTGATGCAGCTCGGCGAGGTGATCTACGGTGGCGTGGGCTCGGGGCTCTACGGAATGATCATGTTCGCGATCGTCGCCGTGTTCATCGCCGGCCTGATGATCGGCCGCACGCCGGAGTATCTCGGCAAGAAGCTTGGCGCGTTCGAGATCAAGATGGCGTCGATCGCGATCCTGCTTCCGCCGCTGCTCGTCCTCGGCGGAACGGCGGTCGCCGTCATGGTCGATGCCGGCAAGGCCGGGGTCGCGAACCCGGCCGAGCACGGATTCTCGGAAATCCTCTACGCATTCTCCTCGGCGAGCAACAACAACGGCAGCGCCTTCGCGGGCCTTTCCGCCAATACGCCGTTCTACAACACGGCGCTCGGCATCTGCATGCTGTTCGCGCGGTACTGGCTCGCCATTCCGGTGCTGGCGCTGGCCGGCGCGTTGGCGGCCGCGAAGCGCGTGCCCGCATCGGCGGGAACGCTGCCCACGCATACGCCGCTGTTCGTGTTCGTGCTGATCAGCGTCGTCATCACCGTCGGCGCGCTGACCTTCGTGCCGGCGCTGGCGCTCGGCCCCGTCGTCGAGCACCTGCTCATCTACGCCGGCAAGTGACCGCGCGACTGACCCCACGAGGTATCGACATGACCACTCTCGCCGCCAAACGGACCGCACTGTCGTGGTTCGTCGGTCCCGATGCGATGAAGACGGCCTTGGTACAAAGCTTCCGCCGGCTGACGCCTCGCTACCAGTGGCGCAACCCGGTGATGTTCGTCGTCTACATCGGCAGCATCCTGACGACGATCCTCTGGCTCCAGGCGCTGACTGGAAAGGGCGAGGCGCCGGCCGGCTTCATCCTGGCAGTGACGCTGTGGCTGTGGGTGACGCTGCTGTTCGCCAACTTCGCCGAGGCGATCGCCGAAGGGCGCAGCAAGGCGCAGGCGGCCTCGCTCAAGACCGCGCGCAAGGACACGATCGCGAAGAAGCTCGCGAAACCGGAGCGCGGCGCCCTGCGGACCGCGACACCGTCCGCGAACCTCCGCAAGGGCGACATCGTTCTGGTCGAACAGGGCGATCTCGTTCCGGGCGACGGCGAGGTCATCGAGGGTGTGGCCTCGATCAACGAGAGCGCGATCACCGGCGAGAGCGCGCCCGTGATCCGCGCCGCCGGCAGCGACTTCAACACCGTCACCGGCGGCACGATCGTCCTGTCGGACTGGATCATCGTGCGCATCAACGTCAATCCCGGCGAAGCGTTCCTCGACCGGATGATCGGCATGGTCGAGGCCGCGAAGCGGCAGAAGACGCCGAACGAGATCGCGCTCACGATCCTGCTCGTCGCGATGACGCTCGTGTTCCTGCTCGCGACCGTCACGCTCCTGCCCTACTCGCTCTACAGCGTCGACGTCGCCAAGGCCGGCACGCCGGTGACGATCACGGTGCTCGTGGCGCTGCTGGTCTGCCTCATTCCGACGACGATCGGCGGCCTCCTGTCCGCGATCGGCGTCGCCGGCATGGGCCGGATGATGCGCGCCAACGTGATCGCCACCTCGGGCCGCGCCGTCGAGGCAGCCGGCGATTGCGACGTGCTGCTGCTCGACAAGACCGGCACGATCACCCACGGCAATCGCCAGGCGTCGGCGCTCCACCCCGTATCGACGGTCACACCGCAGCAGCTCGCCGAAGCCACGCTGCTGGCTTCGCTGGGCGACGAGACACCGGAGGGAAAGAGCATCGTCGGGCTGGTCAAGCGCGCCTTCGGGATCGCGCCGCCGCCGCTCGAACCCGGCCAGTTCACGATCATCCCGTTCTCGGCGCAGACGCGGATGAGCGGCGTCACCTTTCAAGGCCGCGAGCTGCGCAAGGGGGCGATCGACGCCATCGGCGCCTGGATCGTTCCGCAGGGGGGCGCGCTGGACGCGGAAGTCAAGGCGCGGGTCGACGACGTGGCGCGTCGCGGCGCGACCCCGCTCGTGGTCGCCGAAGGCCGGCACGTGCTCGGCGTTATCGAGTTGAAGGACATCGTCAAGACGCACATCAAGGAGCGCTTCGCGGAGCTGCGCCGGATGGGCATCAGGACGATCATGATCACCGGCGACAACAAGCTCACGGCGGCATCGATCGCCGCCGAGGCCGGCGTCGACGACTTCCTCGCCGAGGTCACGCCCGAAGCGAAGCTCAAGCTGATCCGCGACACGCAGGCGCAGGGCAAGCTCGTCGCGATGACCGGCGACGGCACCAACGACGCCCCCGCGCTGGCGCAGGCCGACGTGGCCGTCGTGATGAACAGCGGCACGCAGGCGGCGAAGGAAGCCGGCAACATGGTCGACCTCGACTCGAATCCGACCAAGCTGATCGAGATCGTCGAGATCGGCAAGCAGCTGCTGATGACGCGCGGCGCGCTGACGACCTTCTCGATCGCCAACGACGTCGCGAAATACTTCGCCATCATTCCCGCGGCGTTCGCCAGCACGTATCCGGTCCTCGACGCGCTCAACGTCATGGGGCTCGCGACGCCCGCGAGCGCGATCCTGTCGGCGGTGATCTTCAACGCGCTGATCATCCCGGCGCTGATCCCGCTGGCGCTGAAGGGCGTCAAGTACCGTCCCGTCGGCGCCGGAGCGGTCCTGCGGCGGAACATGCTGATCTACGGCGTCGGCGGCATCCTGCTGCCGTTCGTCGGCATCAAGCTGATCGACATGCTGCTGGTCGGGATGAATCTCGCCTGACGCCAAGGAGAACGACCATGTTCCGACAATTCCTCCCGGCACTGCGGATGCTCGTCGTGCTTTCGGTGCTGACCGGGGTCATCTATCCCCTGGTCGTCACCGGCATTGCCCGGGTCGCGTTTCCACGTGCGGCGACCGGCAGCCTGGTCGTGGTCGACGGCAAGGCGGTCGGTTCGGATCTGATCGGCCAGCCGTTCGACGACCCGAAATACTTCTGGAGTCGGCCGTCGGCGACCTCGCCGCAGCCGTACAACGCCGGCGCGTCGAGCGGATCCAACCAGGGCCCGCGCAATCCGGCGCTGGCCGATGCGGTGAAGGATCGCATCAAGGCGCTGCGCGACGCGGATCCCGACAACAAGGCGCCCGTGCCGGTCGATCTCGTCACGGCGTCCGGCAGCGGGCTCGACCCGCACATCAGCGTCGCGGCCGCGCAACTACCAGCTGCCGCGCGTCGCCAAGGCGCGCGCGATGCCGGAGGACAAGGTTCGCGCCCTCGTCGACGCCAATACGATCGGGCGCACCTTCGGAATCCTCGGCGAACCGCGCGTGAACGTGCTCGCGCTCAACCTCGCGCTCGATCGCTCGGCGCGTTGACCCGCGTCGCGCGATGCCGCTCGGCGGAAGCGCTCGGCGCGCTGTCGCCGGCGCCATGGCCACGGTGCGCTGCTACACTGGGCCCGATTTCCCTGACGGCCCGGCATGCAGAACGAGCGCCCCGATCCCGACCAGCTCCTCGCGGAAGTCAAGGCGCAGGAAGCCGCGGCGCGGCGCGGGCGCCTGCGCATCTATTTCGGCGCGTCGGCCGGCGTCGGCAAGACCTACGCGATGCTCGCGGCGGCGCGAGCGCTCCGCAACGAAGGCAAGGACGTCGTCGTCGGCGTCGTCGAGACCCACGGCCGCAAGGAAACCGAAGCGCTGCTGCAGGGCCTCGACGTCCTGCCGCGCGCCGAAATCGAGTATCAGGGCGCGCAAGCTCACCGAGTTCGATCTCGACGCCGCGCTCAAGCGCCGCCCGGCGCTGATCCTGGTCGACGAGCTCGCGCACACCAACGTCGAGGGATCGCGCCACCCGAAGCGCTGGCAGGACATCGAAGAGCTGCTGGCGAGCGGCATCGACGTCTTCACGACGCTCAACGTCCAGCATCTCGAAAGCCTGAACGACGTCGTCGGCGGCATCACCGGCATCACGGTCTGGGAAACGGTTCCCGACACGTTCTTCGACAATGCCGACGAGGTGATGCTGGTCGACATTCCCGCCGACGATCTGCTCGCGCGCCTCCAGGCCGGCAAGGTCTACCTTCCCGAGCAGATCGAGCGCGCGGCGCGCAACTTCTTCCGCAAGGGCAACCTGATGGCGCTGCGCGAGCTCGCGCTGCGCCGCACCGCGGATCGCGTCGAGGACGACGTCCAGGCCTATCGCTCGGACAAGGCGATCGACCGCGTCTGGAAGACCGAAGCGTCGCTCCTCTGCTGCGTCGGTCCGCGCGCCGGAAGCGACTACCTCGTGCGGAGCGCGGCGCGGCTCGCGACGCAGCTCGGCGTCGAATGGACCGCCGTCTACGTCGAGACGCCGGCACTGCAGCGGCTGCCCGCCGCCGAGCGCGAGCGCATCCTGCGCACGGTCAAGCTCGCGCACGAGCTCGGCGCGAAGACGGCGATCCTGGCGGGCGAGGATCCCGTGGCGCTCGTCGTCGACTACGCGCGCACGCACAACTGCTCGAAGGTCATCGTCGGCCGCGGCGCAGGCCAAGCGCCGTGGCCGTGGACGCGGACGCTGCCGCAGCGCGTGGCCGACGCTCGCGCCCGACATCGACCTGATCGAGATCGGCCGCGGCGAAGCGACGGTCGACCGAGCGGCCGCCGCCCGGCGCCGCGGCGACGGAAGCGGACGACCCGCGGCGCGACGTCAAGCGCCTGCGCTACGTGTGGGCCGTGGCCGCGTGCGCGTTCACCACCGCTCGTCGCCACCGCGCTCCTGCCCTACTTCGAGCTCGCCAACATCGTCATGCTGTTCCTGCTGACGGTCGTGCTGGTCGCGCTCAAGTTCGGGCGCGGCCCGGCGGTCCTGGCGGCCTTCGTCAGCGTCGCGGCGTTCGACTTCTTCTGCGTGCCGCCGCGCCTGTCGTTCGCGGTGAGCGACGCCCAGTACCTGCTGACGTTCGCCGTGATGCTCGCCGTCGCGCTCATCATCGGGCAGATGACCGCCGGCCTCCGCTACCAGGCGCGCATCGCCTCGTATCGCGAGGAGCGCGCCCGCTCGCTCTACGAATTCGCCCGCGACCTGTCGAGCCTGCTCGAGACGCAACTGGTCGTCGACACCACCGCCCGCGTTCATCGCCCAGACGTTCCGGGCGGAGGTGGCCGTGCTGGTTCCGGACGAGCAGGAGCGGGTCGCCGTCCGCAGCGACGGCGGCGCGGCGCTCGCCGTCGACGTCGGCGCCGCGCAGTGGGCGTACGACAAGGCGCAGCCCGCGGGTCTCGGCACCGACACGCTCGCCGGCAACGCGTTCCTCTACCTGCCGCTGCGCGCGCCGATGCGCACGCGCGGCGTGCTCGCGATCAGACCGGAGAATCGCCGCGTGCTGCTCGTCCCCGAGCAGCAGCGGCAGCTCGACACGTTCGCGGCGCTCGCGGCGATCGCCCTCGAGCGCGTGCACTACGTCGAGGTGGCCCAGCAGGTGCTGCATCCAGATGGAGTCGGAGCGGCTGCGCAACTCGCTGCTCGCCGCGCTGTCGCACGACCTGCGCACGCCGCTCGCCGCGCTGGTCGGTCTCGCCGAATCGCTCGCGATGACCACGCCGGCCCTGTCCGGAACGCAGCTCGAGACCGCGCAGGCCATCGCCGAAGAGGCGCGCCGGATGAGCGCGCTCGTCAACAACCTGCTCGACATGGCGCGCATCCAGAGCGGCGAAGTGAAGCTGCGCCGGCAGTGGCTGCCGTTCGAGGAGGTCGTGGGCAGCGCGCTCAAGTCGGCGCAATCGGCGCTCGTCCGGCACCCGGTCGAGGTCGACCTCGGCCGCGATCTGCCGCTGGTCGAGCTCGACGCGACGCTCATCGAGCGCGTGCTCTACAACATCCTCGAGAATGCCGGGAAGTACACGCCGGAAGGGACGCTCGTCCGCCTCACGGCGGAAGTGGCGGGCACCGATCTGCTCGTGGCGATCAGCGACGGCGGGCCGGGCATTCCGAAGGGCCAGGAAGAGGCGATCTTCGAGAAATTCGTCCGCGGCGCGCGCGAATCGGCGACCCCCGGCGTCGGGCTCGGGCTCGCGATCAGTCGCGCGATCGTCGAAGCGCATCGCGGCAGGATCTGGGCCGAGAACACTCCGGCGGGAGGCGCCCGCTTCTGCTTCACGCTGCCGCTGGGCACGCCGCCCGCCGCGCCGCGCGAGGAGGCCCGAGCGCCGGGTAGCGCGATCGCGCGCCATGAGCGCAGGCGAGGCCGCAGCGCGAGGGCGCACCCGTGAGCGCCACGTCGCCGGTCGCGCTGCTGGTCGAGGACGAACGGCAGATCCGGCGCTTCGTCCGCACCGTCGATGGAGGCCGAGGGCTGGCACGTCGTCGAGGCCGAAACGCTGAAGCAGGGACTGATCGACGCCGGAACGCGCAAGCCCGACCTCGTCATTCTCGATCTCGGCCTGCCCGACGGCAACGGCATCGACTTCATCCACGCCTTTCGCGGCTGGTCGTCGGTTCCCGTGATCGTGCTGTCGGCGCGGGTCGACGAGACCGACAAGATCGCCGCGCTCGACGCCGGCGCCGACGACTACCTGACCAAGCCGTTCGGCGTCGGCGAGTTGCTCGCGCGCGTCCGCGCGACGCTGCGGCGGCAGGCGCCGGCCTCGCGCCGGCGGCGACGGCGTGTTCCGCTTCGGCGACGTCGAGGTCGACCAGGCCAACCGGGTCGTGCGCAAGGCGGGCGCCGTTCTGCATCTCACGCCGATCGAGTACCGGCTGCTCACGCTGCTGATCGGCAACGCCGGCAAGGTGCTGACGCACCGCCACCTGCTGCGCGAAGTCTGGGGACCGAGCTACGTCGAGAGCAATCACTATGTCCGCATCTACGTGGGACACCTGCGGCAGAAGCTCGAAGCGGACCCCGCGCAACCCCGCCACATCCTGACCGAGACCGGCGTCGGCTACCGTTTCCAGCCGTAGACGGCGCCCGCGCGACAACAACAACCGCAAGGATCCGATCGATGCCGAAACGTCCGGACATCGACGGCGCGGGCGCCTCGCCACGCTGACGCTGTCCGCGCTGGGCGTCGTCTACGGCGACATCGGCACGAGCCCGCTGTACGCGCTGAAGGAGGTCTTCGGCGGCGCGCACCATCCGGTGCCGATCGACGAGGCGAACGTCCTCGGCATCCTGTCGCTCGTGTTCTGGGCGCTGATGATCGTCGTGTCCATCAAGTACATCGTCTTCATCATGCGCGCGAACAACAAGGGCGAAGGCGGCATCATGGCGCTGATGGCGCTGGTGCTGCGCGGCGAGAAGGATCCGGCGCGCGCGCGCGTCCTGATGCTGATGGGGCTGTTCGGCGCCGCGCTCTTCTACGGCGACGGCATCGATCACGCCCGCGATCTCGGTGCTCTCGGCGGTCGAGGGGCTCGAAGTCGCCACGCCGGCGTTCAAGCCGTACGTCATCCCGATCACGCTGATCGTCCTGGTCGTGCTGTTCGTCGTCCAGAAGCGCGGCACCGGAAGCGTCGGCGCGCTGTTCGGCCCGATCATGATCGTCTGGTTCGTCGACGCTCGCCGCTGCTGGGCGTGATCGGCATCGCTGCGGGCGCCGCAGGTCCTGGCGGCGCTCAATCCGCGTGTACGCGATCGGGTTCCTGGCGACGCACGGCGCGCTCGGGTTCTTTTCGCTGGGCGCGGTCGTGCTCGTCGTCACCGGCGCGGAGGCGCTCTACGCGGACATGGGGCACTTCGGCAGCCGGCCCGTGCGGCTCGCGTGGTCGGCGCTCGTGCTGCCGGCGCTCGCGCTCAACTATTTCGGCCAGGGCGCGCTGCTCATCGCCGATCCGCAAGGCGGTCGAGAATCCGTTCTACCTGCTGGCGCCGGCGTGGGCGCTCTACCCGCTCGTCGCGCTCGCGACCGTGGCGACGATCATCGCGTCGCAGGCGGTGATCTCCGGCGCCTTTTCGATCACGCAGCAGGCGATGCAGCTGGGCTATGCGCCGCGGATGGAGGTCCAGCACACGTCGAGCCACGAAATCGGCCAGATCTACCTGCCCGGCATCAATCGGACGCTGTTCGTCGGCGTCGTCGCGCTGGTGCTGGGCTTCGGCATCGTCGACGAGCCTCGCGGCGGCCTACGGCATCGCGGTCACCGGCACGATGGCGATCACGACGGTGCTGGCATTCGTCGTCGCGCGGCGGATGTGGCATGGAACCTGCCCGCGTGCGTCGCGCTCTTCGGCGCGTTCCTGCTCGTCGACGTCGGGTTCTTCAGCGCCAATCTCGTGAAGATCGTCGAAGGCGGCTGGTTTCCGCTGGCGTTCGGCCTCGGCGTGTTCGTGCTGATGTCGACCTGGAAGCGCGGCCGGGAGCTGCTCCATCGAGCGCATCGCGGCCGACTCGATTCCGCTGCCGGATTTCGTGCAAAGCGCGTCGCTGGGATGCACGACCGTTCCCGGTACCGCCGTCTTCATGACCGCCAACCTCGACGCGGTACCGCACGCGCTGCTGCACAGCCTCAAGCACTACAAGAGCCTGCACGAGCGGGTCGTGCTGCTCACGGCGATCACGCTCGACGTGCCGCACGTGCCGCCGGCGCAGCATGTCACGGTCGAATCGATCAATGCGCAATTCCACAAGGTCAAGGTCTTCTTCGGCTTCATGGACGAGCCGGACCTGCCGGAGGTGCTCGAGTGGTGCGCCGAGCAGGGCCTGCGGCTCGACATGATGGACACGTCGTTCTTCCTCGGCCGCGAGACGCTGGTCCCGACGGTGGGCGCGGACATGGCGCTGTGGCGCGAAAAGCTGTTCGTCGCGATGTACCGGAACGCGGGCAGCGTCGCGAACTACTTCAACCTGCCGCCGAACCGCGTGGTCGAGCTGGGCTCGCAGGTCGTGCTGTGAGCGACGTGGCGCGAGGGCTGAGCCTGCGGGCGCCTGGGGTACGAAGCCCGAGGGCTCAGCCCTCGCGCCGCCCGCGCTACGGCGCCCAGTTCGCGAGCGTGAGCAGCAGCATCAGCAGGAGCCAGAGCACGAGCGCGCGCCAGACGAGTCCGACGCGCGCTCGGCAGGAGATCGGCTTCCGGCAGGTCGCCGAGACCGAGGTCGGGCCGGTCGTCGGGCTCGCCGCCGACCGTCGGGCATCGGACCGCCGAGCTGCATGCCCAGCGCGCCGGCGCCGCTCGCGAGCACGATGCCGGCATGCTCGCCGCCCTCCTCGTCCGCCCACGCCTTCGCCTGCGTGCGCCAGCAGAAGCGCGGCGTCCTCGAAGTCGCCGACGATCGCGAACGACAACGCGGTGAGCCGCGCCGGAATCCAGTCGAGCAGCCAGAGCAGCGCGCGCGCCGGACGGCCGAACACCGCGCGCGACTGGCGCGATGGGCGTCGTGTCCGCGCCCTCGCCTCGCCTCGCCATTCCTCGCGCGAGGAGCGCGGCCGCGCGATAGAGCACGGCGCCCGCCGGTCCCGGCAGCACGGTGAACCAGAACAGCGTCGCGAACACCTGCCGATAGGAATCGATGAGCCCGCGCTCGATGGCGAGCTTCGCGATCTCGCCGCTCGACAACTCTCCGGCGGCGCACGCCGCGCCACGCGGCGAGCGCGCGCCGCGCGGCATTGAGGTCGTTGGCCTTCAGCGCCGCCTCGACGCTGGTGTAGGCGTGGCTGAAGCGGCGGAATCCCATCAGCAGATAGAGCACGGCCACGTTCCAGACGAGGCCCAGCAACGGATGCACGCGCGTCGAGCGCGACAGTACACGCCGGCGGCGACCAGCACCGGCGGCGCCACCGCCGCGAGCGTCGGCGATCGACGCCCTGCTGCGCGCTGCCGCCGTTGAGCTTGCGCTCGAGGGTGCGCGCGTAGCGGACGAAGATACTGCTCGAGCGCCGCGCGCCAATGAAAGGCACGCCACTGCTCGAGGCCGAGCGCGGCGAGGATCGCGATGACGTTCATCTCCGACTCACGACGACCCCGGCCGCCCGAGGGGGCGCAGTTCGCGCTCGGGAGCGGCCCTTCGCGCCGACTCACGACGACCCCCACGACCCCCCGAGGGCGCAGTTCGCGCGGAGCGGCCCTTCGCGCGAACGCACGCCCACACAGTCGAGCGTCGGGGCGGCGCTTCGCGCTCACGTCTTCAGCTCCTCCCGGTCGCGGAACTGCTCGAGCGCCTCGGGATTGGCGAGCGCCTCGATGTTCCTGATCGGCAGGCCGTGCACGACGTTGCGCACGGCGAGCTCGACGATCTTGTTGCTCTTGGTGCGCGGAATGTCCGTCACCTGCACGACCTTCGCCGGCACGTGCCGCGGCGTCGTGTTGGCGCGGACGTGCTGCTTGATCCGGTCGATGAGCGCGTCGTCGAGCGTGAGGCCGTCGTCCAGGCGCACGAACAGGATCACGCGCACGTCGCCGACCTCGCCGGGCGGCCAGTCCTGGCCGATGACGAGGCTCTCGACGACCTCCGGCAGCTGCTCGACCTGGCGGTAGATCTCCGCCGTGCCGATGCGCACGCCGCCGGGATTGAGCGTCGCGTCGGAGCGGCCGTGAAAGATGACCCCGCCGTGCGCGGTCAGCTCGACGTAGTCGCCGTGGCACCAGACGCCGGGAAAGCGCTCGAAGTAGGTGGCGCGGTACTTGGCGTCGCCGGGGTCGTTCCAGAACCCGATCGGCATCGACGGGAACGGCGCCGTGCAGACGAGCTCGCCCTTGACGTGCGTGCCCGGCGGGATCGGACTTGCCGTCGTCGTCGTAGACGTCGACGCGCATGCCGAGGCCGCGGCACTGCAGCTCGCCGCGCCACACCGGCAGCGTCGGGTTGCCGAGCGCGAAGCAGGAAACGATGTCGGTGCCGCCGGCGATCGACGACAGGCAGAGGTCGTCCTTCACGCACTGGTAGACGTAGTCGAAGCTCTCGGGCGCGAACGGGCTGCCCGTCGAGAACACCGTCTCGAGGTGCGCGAGCGCGAAATCCTTGCGCGGAACGACGCCGATCTTCTTCGCGTGATCGATGTACTTGGCCGACGTGCCGAAGTGCGTGACCCGCTCGGCATCGGCGAAATCCCACAGCACCTTGCCGCGGTCGATGAACGGCGACCCGTCGTAGAGCAGCAGCGTCGCGCCCGACGGCGAGGCCGGACACGAGCCAGTTCCACATCATCCAGCCGCACGTCGTGAAATAGAACAGCCGGTCGCCCGGCTTGAGGTCGCCGTGCAGCCGGTGCTCCTTCAAGTGCTGCAGCAGCGTGCCGCCGGCGCCATGGACGATGCACTTCGGCGCGCCCGTCGTGCCGGACGAATAGAGGATGTACAGGGGATGGTCGAACGGCAGCCGCGCGTACTCGATCGGCGCTCGCCGCGTGCGCGCCGACGAAGGCATCCCAGCGGACGCGCCGAGCGGATGCGCGACAGGTCCTGCGGGCCCTGGCCCGTGAGCTCGAGGTACGGAACGACGACGACGCGCTCGACCGTGGGCAGCGCGGTCGACGATCGCCGCCACCTTGTCGAGGATCGGCAGCGGCTTGCCGTTGTACCAGTAGCCGTCGACGGTGAACAAGCACGCGCGGCTCGATCTGGCCGAAGCGGTCGAGCACGCCCTGCACGCCGAAATCGGGCGAGCACGACGACCACACCGCGCCGAGGCTCGTCGCGCCCAGCATCGCCTCGATGGTCTCGGGCATGTTGGGCAGGTACGCGGCGACGCGATCGCCGGACGTCAAGCCCATCGCCTTCAGCGCCGCGGCCGCCTGCGCGGCGGTCGCGACGAGCTCCGCGTGCGAGACGCGGCGCACGAGCTTGTCCTCGCCGCGGAACACGAGCGCATCGCCGGTCCCGGCGGCGGCGCTTCGCGCGAGCAGGTTCTCCGCGAAATTGAGGCGCGCGTCGGGAAACCATCGGGCGCCGGGCATGCGCTCGCCGTCGACGAGCGTACGCTCGCCGCGCGTCCCGACGACGCCGGCGAAGTCCCAGACCGCGCGCCAGAACGCCTCGCGATCGTCGGTCGACCATCGCCAGAGCGACGCGTAGTCCGGGAACGACTGCCCCGTCGCGGCCGCGACGCGGCGCGCGAAGTCCGTGATGTTCGCCGCGGCGATGCGCTCGGCGGACGGTTGCCACAGCGTGGCTTCGGTGGTCATCGGTGGTCCCTCACGCGCGAAGCGACCGTGTCCGGCAGCGGCACGCTGCGACCGCTCGCGAGATCGATCCAGACCCTCTTCGCCGTACCGTCCGCGTACTTGCGATCGTTCACCATGTCGGCCCAACGGATCGCCTGGCGCGACGTGTGGACGAGCAATCTCGGTTTGGACGTCATGGCGTGCGTGCGACGCGCCGTGCCGCGTCGCGGGGTCTTCTGCGGCAGGAAATCGGGCATCGTCTCAAGCTCGCGCATTATACAATTCGGCACGCTCGTACGAGCGCACCGCAGGAGGACCTCCATCGTGCCACGCGAAGCCATGGAATTCGACGTCGTGATCGTCGGCGGCGGCCCCTCGGGCCTCGGCGCGGCGATCCGGCTGAAGCAGCTCGCCTCCGCCGCGGGCCGCGAGGTCTCCGTGTGCCTCATCGAGAAGGGCTCGGAGGTCGGCGCGCACATCCTCTCGGGCGCGATCATGGATCCGCGCGCGTTGAACGAGCTCCTGCCCGACTGGAAGGCGCAGGGCGCGCCGCTCGAGACGCCGGTTGCGGAGGACCGCTTCGTGATCCTGACCGAAGCGAAGTCGTACCGGATTCCGAACTGGGCGCTGCCTCGCCTGATGGACAACCACGGGATGTACATCGCGAGCCTCGGCAACGTGTGCCGCTGGCTCGGGCAGCAGGCGGAAGCGCTCGGCGTCGAGATCTATCCCGGCTTCGCGGCCGCGGAGATCCTCTACGACGACAAGGGCGCGGTGCGCGGCGTGGCGACCGGCGACATGGGCGTGGCGAAGGACGGATCGCACAAGGGCGAGTACCAGCCCGGCATGGAGCTCGTCGCGAAGTACACGCTCTTCGCCGAAGGCTGCCGCGGCTCGCTGTCGCAGGAGCTCATGCAGCGCTTCAACCTGCGCGACGGCGTCGATCCGCAGAAGTACGGCATCGGCTTGAAGGAACTGTGGCAGCTGGCGCCGGAGCGGCATCAGCAGGGGCTCGTGCTGCACAGCCAGGGCTGGCCGCTCGATCCTTCGACCGGCGGCGGCTCGTTCGTCTATCACTTCGGCGACGGCCTGGCGTCCGTGGGATTCGTCGTGCACCTCAACTACGAGAATCCGCACCTGTCGCCGTACGACGAGTTCCAGCGCTTCAAGACGCACCCCGCGATCCGCGGCATGTTCGAAGGCGGCAAGCGCCTCGCGTACGGCGCCCGCGCGATCAACGAAGGCGGGCTGCAGTCGGTGCCGAAGCTCGCATTTCCGGGCGGTGCGCTGATCGGCTGCGCGGCCGGATTCGTCAATCTCCCGCGCATCAAGGGCTCGCACAACGCGATGAAGACCGGGATGCTGGGCGCGGAAGCGGCGTTCGCCGCGGTCGCGGCCGGGCGCGAGCGCGACGAGCTCGCGACCTATCAGGACGCGTTCCGGAAGTCCTGGGTCTACGAGGACCTCTACAAGGTGCGCAACGTGAAGCCGGGTCTCGGGTGGGGCATGTGGACCGGGACGATCCACGGGGGCATCCACATGTGGCTGAACGACCTTGGCCTCGGCGCGCTGGTGCCGTGGACGCTGCGGCACGACAAGCCGGACGCGGCATCGCTCAAGTCCGCGGCCGAGATGCCGAAGATCGACTACCCGAAGTACGACGGCGTGCTGACGTTCGACAAGCTGTCGAGCGTGTTCCTGTCGAACACGAGCCACGAGGAAGACCAGCCGGTGCACCT
Organism: uncultured beta proteobacterium; assembly: GCA_963724545.1. Lineage (GTDB taxonomy): Bacteria > Pseudomonadota > Gammaproteobacteria > Burkholderiales > Casimicrobiaceae > CAIWHR01. The sequence goes on along the minus strand of CAVRVC010000004.1, from coordinate 151,059 downwards.
GCAGCTGCGCGATCCTTCGATACCGGTCACGATCAATCTCGCGCTCTACGACGGCCCGGAACAGCGCTACTGCCCCGCCGGCGTCTATGAATTTGTAGATGCCGATGAAGGCACATCAGCCGGTTCGGAGGCCGGGACGAGCGCGCGAAGGCAAGGAGCCGGCGACGAGATAGTACAAGTAGTACAGCGAGGAGTCGGCGACGCAGGCGACAAAGCGATCGCCCGGCCTCCGAAGCGGCTGCAGATCAACGCGGCGAATTGCGTGCATTGCAAGACGTGCGACATCAAGGACCCGCTGCAAAACATCCACTGGGTCACGCCCGAGGGCGGCGGCGGACCGAACTATTCGAATATGTAGCGGGTCCGGGCGGGCCCGCTGGAGGCTCTTGATCCGGCGCTCGCCCGAGGGAACTCAGGTCGATGCAGGCTGGTCCTTGAGCCAGCGTTCGAGGACCTCAAACGGCGACCAGATGAATTCGGCTTGCTCGTCGAGCGGCTCCTTCAGCTGGATCGTGTGCACGGACGTGCGGGAGCGGACGGAAAGGCGATCGTCGGGCGCCAGCCCGCGCGTCGGCAGGATCAGCGTCTTCATCGGCAGCACCGGATGGGTTGCGCTCTGCGGAAGATAGAGCGCCGCGAATCGCGGGGCTGCGCTTTCAGACGGTCTATCGGAGCTCGTTTCGGCATCGGGGACGACGACGACGACCCAGCGCGGATCCCTGCCGAGGAACTCCACGCCGATCTCGACCCGCTTTCCGGCCAGCCTCTTCTTGGCCCGCCGCACGACACCAACCGTCCACGGTGCGGCGACATTTTCGCGGAACGCAATCAACGTGCCGGGCATGATCGGATTCGTACTGAGCGTCGGTCCATGCAACCGGCAGCCCGAATCGCTTTGGTCCACCATCGTCAATGGCGGGTGCGCCGCAATGGCGCCCGGTGTCGACCACTGGGTTATCGTGCTTTCGCCGCCACTCAGATTGCCCTCCGCCGGATCGCCGGCGAGCCCGCCGTACCCCATGATCGTGATGCCTTCGGCCGCTGCCGCGGTCCTCGCCGCCGCGGTCGTCGCCGCCGTGGTCCTCGCCGCCGCGGCCACGGTGACTTCGGGCTTGTTGCGCATCGTGCGGAGAATTTGCGGCAATCCCACGGCGACTTCGACCGTCATTGCCATCGGCCGGCGCTCGCCCCGGCGCGCGATCACCTGCCGCTCCGGCAAGCAAATGTCGCCGAGTTTCCGGAGCAGCTTGAGCTGGCGTCTGGGTCCCAGTGATAAACCGTCGCTAGGGCGGTCGGGCACGTCGCGAAGCTTCGCGATTTCGTCCTGTATCGACGCGATCAAGGAAGCCGTATCGAGATGGACGCTCGAGCCCTGCGAATCGGGATGCGAACGCGCGAGGCCCGAGTCCCCGCCCGAATTGACGACAAAACAGGCTGCCGGCTTTGGACCCTCGCGAGACTCCAGCGCAAGCGCTCCTGACCAACGCGGGAGGTTCTGACTGATCCAGAGTGCGTCGTAGAGCGGAAAATGCCCGTCGTTCAGCAGGCCGTGCAACATCACGTGGATGTATTCGCGCTCCAGCGTGGTGTCGAGGGCGCTCGCGGAGTAACGACGGTTGATGGGAAGATGGTCCTGGAGCAGCTCGCGGGACTGCGCGAACCGGTAGACGTCGTGCAGCTCCTTCCAGGGGAACCGGGTGGACCGCTCGTCCACGAACGGCCGCAGCGTCAGCTCGAACTGCCGGTGCTGAAACAGCCGCAGCACGACAAGGGGCAGGTGCTCGCGCCAGCCTTTGAACCGCGGGCTGTTGCGCATCGATCCCAGGAACTGCGTGTGGACCCGGCCGAACGACCGGCAAAGCTCGAAGGCCGCTTGCCAGTATTGCGTCACGAGCGCGGCGGATTGGGGGCCCCCCGCGACTTCATTGAAGAGCAGCGCATCGACGAGCGTCCGCGCGCCCTCGTCGAGCGCCAGCAGGGCCTGCAGCCGGTCGAGGTTGGGGCCCCCGCGGGTCATGGGGTCGGCCAGCGTCTCGCACACGGCCGATTGCGCCGCGATCGGGTCCTCATGCGGCAAGGTGCGCCAGAACGCCTCGGCCGCGTCCGTATCGGTCAGCGGCCCGGCAGCTCCGGGTCTTGCGGAAGTCAAAAAGCCGAACATGCGAGCGCCTGCCAAGTCTTGGGTCCCCAGTGTGAAGCATAACCTGTGCCACCAGCACTCAGGGAATGGCGCCCGATCCGGTCAGTCCACTGGCCCCCGTCAATGCCCCGGCACGGTTCGCGCCGCGATGCGTGCCGCGAGGTTGAACGCCTCCACGAGGCCATCGGCCTTGGCCACGTTGCGGCCGACGATGTCGAACGCGCTGCCGCTCGCGCACGTGGTCACGGGCACCGGGAGTCCGCCGTGCAGCGTGACCCCGTGGTCGAAGCCCATCAGCTTCATCGCGATCTGGCCCTGGTCGTGATACATCGACACCACCGCGTCGAAATCGCCGCGGCGCGCGGCGAGGAAAAGCGTGTCGGGCGGCAGCGGCCCGCGGGCGTCGATGCCGTCGCGGCGCGAGCGCTCCACTGCAGGGGCGATGACGTCGATTTCCTCGCGTCCGATCGACCCGCCGTCGCCCGCGTGCGGATTGAGGCCCGCGACGGCAATGCGCGGCGCCGCAACGCCTGCGGTCTTGAGGTAGCGGTCGGCGATGCTCACCGCGGCGCGGACGCCCTCCACCGTGATCGCGTCGGCCACGTCGCGCAGCGGAATGTGCGACGTGACGCGCGAGGTCCACAGCGCGCCGGTGACGTTGAACTCGCTGACGAACCCCGTCACGCCGAATCTCTCCTGCAGGTAGCGAAGCTCGTCCTCCTGCGCGAGGCCGCCCAGGCGCATCGCGTGCTTGTTGAGCGGCGCGAACACGATGCCGTCGACTTCGCCGCGCTTCGCGGCGTCGGCGGCCGTCTCGAGCGCGGTCAGCGCGGCGCGGCCGCCCGCCTGCGTCGCCTCGCCTGGCGTCAGATCCCTGGCGGCGACGAGATCGAGCGGCGCTAGCGTGGGACGACCGGGCTCGAAGGTGAGCAGTCCTGGCGCCGAGCGTCGCATGTCGACGCGGATTCCGGCGACACGCTCGCCTTCGGCCAGCATGACGGGATCGGTGTACACGACAACATCCGCGATCGCGTGCGTCTCGCGCCGCGCGAGGAGCTTGACCGCGATTTCCGGACCGATGCCGTTGGGGTCGCCCAGCAGCACCGCGAGGCGAGGACGGCGGGATGCAACGGCGGCCGTTCGCCGCGGCTCAGTCGACACGGATGTTCGCCGTCTTGATGAGCTTGCCGAAGCGGTCGTACTCGTCCCTGTTCATCTGCGCGAACTGATCCACGGTGAGCTTGCCGGGCTCGCCGCCGAGGCCCTTCAGCCGCGCCTGGACATCCGGCAGCGCCAGCGCCTTCACGAGCTCCGCATGGAGCAGATCGACGATCGGCTTCGGCGTGCCGCCGGTGACGAAGAGGCCGTACCACGTCGTCATCTCCGCCGCGGGATAGCCCGCCTCGGCGATCGTCGGCACGTTCGGCAGCTCGGCGGAACGCGTAGTGCTCGTCACCGCGAGCGGCCGGAACTTGCCCGCCTTGATCTGCGTCATCGCGGAGGACGTCGTGTCGAACATCATCTGCACCTCGCCCGACAGGAGGTCGACGTGCGCCTGGCTGCTGCCCTTGTACGGGATGTGCGTGGTCTTGATGCCCGCCGCGAGATCGAACGCTTCGCCGGCAATGTGCTGCGTGCTGCCCACGCCCGACGACGCGTACTTGATGTCTCCGGGCTTCGCCTTGGCGGCCGCGATCAGGTCCTTGACGCTCGTGTACGGCGTCACCGAACCGACGACGAGCACGTTGGGCACGACGACGACGAGGCCCACGGCCTGGATGTTCTTCAGCGGATCGAAGCCGAGCTTGATGAGGTGCGGCGCGATCGCCTGGCCCGTGTTCGTGGCGACGAGCAGCGTGTAGCCGTCGGGCGGCGCCTTCGCCGTCACGTCCGCTGCGATCGTGTTCGACGCGCCGGGCTTGTTCTCGACGACGAACGGCTGCTTCAGCGACTCCTGGAACTTCTCCGCGAGCATCCGCGCGATGATGTCCGTGCCGCCGCCGGCATTCGCGCCGACCATGATCCTGACCGGCCGTGCCGGCCAGGCCGGATCGGCCGCGGCCGCGCCGGCGGCCACCGCCACCGCCAAGATCGCACCCGCCATTCTGAGTAGTGCCTGCATCGTCCTCTCCTCGTGTTCGCGGCCGCCGATTGCCAAATTCGGACCCGGGGCGGGTCCAGAGGGTCATTGCGCCGTCCCCTGGATCCTATGCCGGCCGGCAATAACCGTCCAATCGTGTTTTGCTAACATGCGATAACTTATTGGTATCGCTGCCGTACCGACGAACGCGGAGGCTCTCCATGAAGCGAACCATTCCTCCCGACTGGCATCTGCGCTCGCGGCTGAAGGCGCGGCAGCTCGCGCTGCTGGTCGCCATCGCCGAGCATCGCAGCCTGCGCCAGGCGGCGCAGCACATCGCCGTCACGCAGCCCGCGGCCACGCGGATGCTCTCCGACCTCGAGGATGCCCTCGGCGTGCCGCTCTTCGACCGTTTCGCGTGGGGCATGCAGGCCACCCCCTATGGCGAAACGATGATCCGCTACGCGCGCGCCGTCCTCACCGACCTGTCCGAGGCCCGCGACGAGATCGCGGCGCTCGCCGCCGGCGCCAAGGGAAAGCTGCGCATCGGTTCCGTGACCGGAGCGGTGCCGGGCCTCGTGGCCCCCGCCCTGCAATCGGTGCGGCGGGGACGCCCGGGCCTCAAGGTGTTCGTGCTGGTCAACACGAGTGACGTGCTCGCCGCCGCGTTGCGGCAGGGCACGCTCGACGTTGCCATCGGACAGCTGCCCGCGGATGCGGAGCGCGCCGAATTCGACGTCCTGCCGCTGCGCGACGAGCCGCTGTGCCTCGTGGCGCGGGCGGGCCACCCGCTGGCACATGCGCCGCGGATCGACGGCGCTTCACTCGCCGGCACGACGTGGATCCTGCATCCGCCCGAGAGCCGGATGCGGGCCGACGTCGACGCGCTGCTCGCGCGCGCCAGGCTCAGGCTTCCCGGCGACATCATCGAAACCGTGTCGATCGTCGCCACGCTCGCGCTGCTGCAGGGCAGCGATGCCGTATCCGTGCTGCCGCTGGACCTGGCCTCGCACTACGCGGAATACGGATTGCTCGCGCGACTGCCGCTCGACTTTCCGGTGCAAGGAAGCGCGACGGACCTCCTTACGCGCGCGAACCGCCTGCTCTCGCCGGCGGCCCGGGATTTCGTGGCGGCGCTGCGGAGTCTCGCGCCTTCGTCCGGGGCGCAGGGCGGGGCGACGCCTGCAGCCGCCCGTGCGACTCGTGGAGCGATGCGAGCCAGACGTGCAGCACCGCGATGAGGTAGAGGAACGCGGGCACGAACCAGAGGTTCTCCACCAGCGGAATCAGCGGCGCGCCGGCCAGCACGACGGCGACCGGACCACGCGCGAAGAGCCAACGATCCGCCTTCCACGCGAGCAGCACGATCAGCACGGCGTGCAGCGCGAGCCCGGCAATGCCGGGGATGAGATACGGGTGGACGCCGCGGAACGGCAGCACGCTCTCGGGTGCGGCGAAATCACGTCCCGCCAGCAAGCCTGCGGCGACACCGCTCCACAGCAGGACAAAGCCGCCGAAGTAGAGGATGACCATCGACCTCGGCGCGGGCTTCCACGACTTCACGGCGGATCCTCCGTTTTGGCGAGGCGCGCGATGAAGATAAGTCATTTCGCGCGATTTGCAAACCGGCCAGCGGCTAAAGCGTCTTCAGATATTCGACCAGCGCATCCTTCTCGCCGGCAGGCAGCGTCGTGCCGAACTCGTGGCCCTGGTTGCCGTTGGCCTTCTGCGTCACGTCGAGCCGGGTGCCGACGCGCTCGGCCTCCGGCCCTTCGGTGACGAAGCCCGACCTTGACCGGATCGTAGACGTCGTAGCCGCGATAGAACACCTTCGGCCGCTGCGCCGCGGGCTCGAGCAGATCGCGCAGGCTCGGCACCGAGCCGTTGTGCAGATACGGCGCGCGCAGCCAGATGCCGTCGAGGAACGCGGCGATGTAGCCGTCGAGCGTCGCCTCGACCAGTCCCTTGCGCTGCAGCCCCATGTCGGTCACGACCTTGTTCGCGACCATCGCCGCGTTCTTGTTCCAGGAATCGAGGCGGTTGCGGTCGGTGCCGATTTCGGCGAGCGGGATGCGCGTTCCCGTCCGCGCGCTCGCGTGGCACGTGGCGCAATTCTTCGCGAAGACCTCCTTGCCGGCCTCCGCGCTGCGCGGCATCGATGGGAAACGGATACTTCGGCGCCGGCAGCTTGGTCAGGTATTCGTGCAGCCACGCCACCTGGTCGAGGAAGTCCTGCTTGTGCGCAGGCGCGGCGCCGAGCAGGCCGAGCGCGGAATCCATGATCACCGAGTACGCGTCGTGGCTGTCGCCGGCGAAGTTCATGAACATGCCCTGGTCCGCCTGGTACTTCTGGAGGTTCCAGATCGAAGGCATGTCGGTCGGACCGAACGTGTCGTCCATCGGCTGCTTCACCATGAAGTACTTGGTGAGGTTCATCGCGTCGTCGCGGCCGCGGCCCCAGTCGGGAAAATCCTTGCGGTAGATCCAGGCGAACTGGGCTTCGCGCTCGATCAGGCGCTTCTTGGTGATCGGGAATGACGAAGAAGCGGTAGAGCATCTTGTCGATCAGGTCGAGCTTCGTGACCAGATTGATCTCGCTCATCAGGTTGTCGGCGTTGAAGCGCGGATCCTTGGCGCAGTCGATCAGGAAGCGGAAGAAGCCTTCGACGTTGGTCGTGTGGCCCGGGCTCGCGACGACGAAGACCGGGGTCTCGTCCGGCCTGGTGCGATACGTGGCGGTGTGGCAGACGGCGCAATTGTTGGCGACGCGCGGAAAGCCGATGGTCTTCTTGGTGAAGCCGACCGGCAGCTCCTGCCCCTGCTTCCCACGGAACGCCGAGCGAGGCGTAGCCGCCGGGGCCCGGCAGCTTCTCGGGAAACATCCGCGGCAGCACGTAGAAGATCCAGTACGGAATGCCCGGCATCGTTCTCCGCGCCGAGCGAGCCGTACTTGAACCGCATCTCCGGCGTCGCCCGCACCCAGTCGGGCTGCGGATGCTCGCGAAACCCGCGATCCCAGGCGACGTAGGCGCCGACGGCGCCGACGACGAGCAGCAGGAGCAGGACGATCTTGAAGGCTCCGAGCGATGCGGCCGGATTCGTAGCGGGCAGCCATGGCGTGTCTCCCGTTAGAGCTTGTCCGTCAGGTCAGAAGGTCTTCAGGAATTCGACGAGCGCGGACTTGTCGTCCGGGCTCAACTCGGTGCCGTACGCCTTGCCCTCGTGCCCCGTGTTGGCGTTGCCGTCGGCGCGCGTGTCGAATTCGAAGTAGAGCTTGCCGTCCTCCTCCGGCACGTTCGATACGAAGCCGACGCGGACCGGGTCGTAGAGATTGTTGCCGCGGTAGAACACCTTGGGGCGGCTCGCCGCCGGCTCGAGCAGGTCGCGCAGGCTCGGCACCGATCCGTTGTGCAGATAAGGCGCGCGCAGCCACAGTCCGTCGAGCGGCATGTTGGCGTAGCCGAAGGTCTTGCGGAAATGCGTGAAGCGCCACGGGTAGCCGGCGTAGAGCGTTGCCTGATTGACGGCGAGCTCGGGCGTGTACGAATCGAGCCGGCGCCGATCGGTGGCGATCTCGTCGATGGGCGTGACCTTGCCGACGTACGCGCCGCTGAAGTCGCGCCCGCTCGCCCCGTGGCATTCCGCGCAGTATTGCTTGTAGAGCGCGCTCCCCTGGGCCGACAGCCCGGTGTCGATCGCGAAGGGAAACGCCGGCGGCTTCGCCTCGAGCAGCCAGTCTTCGACCCGCTTGATGCGCGCGATGTCGATCGTCGGCGGCGTCGTGCCGGTGCCGAAGGCCGCGCTCTTGTTGCGCTCCTCGACCAGCGAGTTGTTGCCGTCCCAGTGCAGGTTCATGCCCTGGCGCGGCTTCTGGTTCCAGATCGACGGAAAGTCGGCCGGCGCCGACATCTCCTGTCGCCGGGAGAGCGTCCATCGGGAAATTGAAGATCACCTTCGCGGAGTTGAACGTGTCCACGCGTCCCGGGCCCCACGCCGGCTCCCGGTTGATCCAGTCGAAGCGACCGGCCAGCGTCAGCACCCGCTCGCGCATGATCGCGATCGCGACCGGATAGACGACGCTGCGGTCGAGCAGGTCGAGGTTCGCGCCGAGGCGGTCGATTTCCGCCATCACGTATTCCTTGCGGAACCGCGGATCCGCCGCGCAGGCGAAGAAGAATTTCTGGAACGCCATGATGTCGAAGTTGTTCGCCGGCATTCCGGACACGACCATCGGCGCCCTGCCCTTTTCCGTGCGCACCGTGCTCGCTATGGCAGACCGCGCAATTGAGGAACACGCGATCCACGCCCTGATAGCGGCGCTTGCGACGTGCCCACGGGAAGCTCCTTGCCCGGCTCGAAGATCATGCCCAGCGATTCGTAGCCTGGGCCGGGCAGGTGCTCCGCGCACACCTGCGGCAGCGCCCGCCAGATCCAGTACGGGAAGCCCATCTCGTGCTCGCCGCCGGTGGAGCCGTACTTGAAGTGCTCCTCGTTGCTCGCGTAGTCGACGGGAGTGTCGCCGCCGAAGCGCTGGAACAGGTAGAGCGCACGAGCAGGCACACGGGGACGACGATCAGCAGGACAGAGAACGAGAAAGCGGCGGCGCCACTTCGCAGCCTGTTGCGCATCGCTGAGTGGGTTCATGAATTCCCCTTACCGGTCGAGCGTTGCCGTGTGTCGCGCGGGTCCCGCGTCTGGCGTCTGAGGCAACCGAGGCGCCGGCAGCCTCGCCGCGGCATCGTCCGGCAGGCACGCGCGCAGGCTCTCGTAGCTCTGCGCGCAGGAGCGCGTCGCCTCCCTGCGCGCCGCCCGCTTCGGCGCGCAGCCTCTCGCTCACCGACAAGGATGAGGCCCGACAGCGCGCCGCCGTCGCGCCATGCGGCGTCCGCGAGCTTGAAGCGGCGCAGCGCGATCTCGGGCGGCATCGGAGTCTTCGCCCGGGCCTCCGGCGCGCCGTGCCACATGCTGAGGCGAAAGAAGATGCGCGGCGCGCAGTGCCGGATCTTGGCCTCCACCTCGTCGGCGTCTCCGAGCAGGAAATTCGGCGGCGCCCGCTCGGCGCCGCAGATGGCATTCCGCGCAATAGCGATAGAAATCCGCATGCGACGCGGCCGTGGCGGACTTGACTGCCTCGCCGCCGGGCCGCTCGGGATTGTCGGTGCGCGCGGCCCGTGCGGGCGGCATTCCGGAAGCGTCGAGGCAGCACCACGCCCCGGCCGCCGTACCCAGGCGGCTCAGCATCGCCGGCATCAGGCGCGCGCGGCGAAATGCCAGGGCGTCGAAACCGTCGAACTTGCCCGCGAGGCTGTCGCGCGCCAAGCGCGTCGATCGCATTCCGGGCCGCTGCAAAATCGTCGAGCACGACAACGCTCGCCGTCCCGTCGCGATCGCCCCAGCGCAATTCGATGCGCTCGAGCGCGTTGCCATCCGCGCCGCGCGCATGGAGGCGACCGCGCAGCGGCGTCAGCACCGCCGCGCGCCTGCGCCCCGCGCGTCGAGAGCGCCGCGCGTCGAGATCGAGGTCGCGCAGCGGCGGCTGGCCGTCGATTTCGAGACGATCGATCGCGCCCCGGGACACCGAGCGCCCGACGACGAACAATCGGCCTTCCAGCGATACGCCGCGATCGGCCGGCGCGGGCAGCGACGTGCAGCGGAATTCGATGCGCTGGCTGCCGCGTGCCGCCGGAGCAGGCTCGACCTCTGCAGGTGCCTCGGTAGCGTCCGGCGTGCGACGCGCGAGGGTCTCCGCTCGCCTGAACAACGCATTGTCGAGGCGCTCCACATCCGGTTCGGCGATGAAATCGGAGAGTCCGATGACAAGACGCGCCGACGTCGTCCTGCCCGGCGATGCGCCAGACCTCGAGCGGCGGGCGCGGCAGCAGCGGATCGAACGCGGCGGCGACATGCGCGAGGCTCGCGCCGTCGCGAAGTGCGATCGCGCGCGACATCGGCGCCTCGGCGGGGACCGGGTTGCGATTCGGGAAGATCGGGATTGCCGATCGCGAGCCCGTCCGGCCATTGCCGGCGCGCGGCCTCCGACAGCCGAGCCGCGACCTGGTCGCGATACGACGCGTCGGCGCGGTCGAATTGCTGCTGCCCGGAGAGCCGGTACTGGAGCAGCGCCGCGAACAATCCGGCGCGACACGTCACGGCAGGCTCGTCGTTGCCGCCGCATCCGTCGTTCCAGAGCAGCTGGTAGGCTGCGAAGCCGTTGGCGCGCAGCGTCGCGTCGTCGATGGCATTCGGCACGTCGACGCCGCGGTCGACCGGAATGCCGTGGAAGTCCTTGCGCTGCGAGGCGAGCAGCGCCGCCACGCGCGGATTCGCGTTGGTCTCGTCCCAGACGGCGCGCGAAAATATCGGCGCCGCATTCTGGTGGCACGCGACGCACAGCGTCCGGTTGGCGTAGGCGACCCGGGGCGTGCCGCCGGCACGATAGTCGGTGACCACCTGGAACTCGAATCGTCCCGCGTCCTCGTTGTAGCTGATGACCTCGATGACGTTCGCCTTTTCCTGATAGCCGAGATAGAGTCGGTCCTTGAGGTAGAGATCGCCGGTGCCGGCGGGCTCCGCCACGGCGGCGACGACGGCGCGCGGAGACGCAAAGTAATCGGGCGCCGCCGAATTTCGCTGCAGCGAGCGGCCGAGCGGAATGAGCACGCGCCTTCGTCGCCTTGGAGCGCGATTCGCGCCCCATCCGCGCCTCCACGCGCCGCACGAGCGCGGCGAAGGGAAACGGGACGATCCTGCACGAGCTCGCCGGCCCGCTCCTGCGTCACGAGGAAATCGAACAGCGAACGGCCCCGGGCCGGCAGATCATCGCCCGCGATGGTCGGGTCGATCACCCAGTGCGCGCTGCCCGGACGATCGGCGTCCGGCGCCACGGTGGAGGCGACCGGCCCGGGTCGCGCGACGTCGAGCGCGTGACTCGTAGCATTCATCCCGGGCCATCCGGACGCCGCAACAGCGCCAGCAAGATCGATGCTGTCCATGTGCGCCGCGTCTTCATCGCCGGGAGCGCGCCGTCTCGACGTTACCGGCTCGCGTACGCGCGCGCCTGAGTGCCCGTCCAGCAATCTTCGTTGACCTGTCCCGTCTGCACGAACGCCGGGCCGTCCTTCTCGGCGATGGCCTTGTTGTACAGCGTGAAATTCAACCCGAACACGCGATCGAGATACGCGCGGCCGAGATAGAAGCCCGGGCGCACCATGCGGATCTCGTCGCGCACGCGCACGCCGCGCCGCCCGGCGAGGAAATCGGGCTTCTCCTGATAGCCGGGAATCTCCTCGGTGAAGAAGTAGTCGATGATGATCGATTCGCGCCGCGAGTCGAACAGGCTCTGGCCGCAATAGAGCTTGGCGGGGAACAGGAGCCACGCATCCTTGCCGTTGACGGAGATCTTCTTCGGCATCGCCCTCGACCAGACCCAGCTTCTTCAGGGCGCCAAGGTCGTCGATCCGATTGCGCAGCACGCGCTCGTCGCGAAAGAACACCTTGCCGTGCCACAGGTTCTCGCCGACCGCGTCGAGCTCGATGCCCTTGAGCTGCAGCGCCGCCCCGGTCAGGCCGCCCATGATCTCGGCGGCGCGGAACTTGCCGCTGCTGCCGCGGGGAAACAGGATGCCCCCGTCGAACGGTCCGTCCGGGATCGGACCCGCGGAAAGGCGCGCATAGATCTGGTCGATCTGCTCCTGGGTGAGCGCGGCCAGATTCTCCGGCGTGATCTTCGAGCAGATCCGCCGGCAGCAGCGGATATTTGTACTCGACCTCGGCCAGGTCCATCTTCAGCCGATAGTCGGCGTTGTCCGGCGCGAACTTGATGTCCGGCGGGCTCGGCTTGAACCAGTCGCAGCCGGCGAGCAGCACGCCCAGCAGAACGAGGAACGCGATCCACGGTTTCGGTCGCATGATCGTTCTCCCTCAGAGCGTCGCCAGAAACGCGGTCAACGCTTTCTTGTCCGTCTCGGGCAGGTCCTCGCCGAAGCGGTGACCTTCGTTCTCCACCGTCTGCGTGCACGTCTCGTAGTTCTTCTGGATGAACGCCGATTTCTCCTTCAGCACGTCGACGAAGCGCGCCGGGTTCTTCGCGATGTCGTCGGCGATCGCCTGCAGCTCGGGAACGATCGCCTTCTTGCCGGCCGCCTCGAGCTTGGCGGGATCGCGCTTCGCGAGGAAGAGGTCGTCGATGAACTGCTTGTGCTCGAAGCCGTTGAGCAGGCCGGCGGAGCTGCCCTTCGGAAGCACCACGACGCCGGTGCCGATGACGGCCTTTTCCGTCTTGCCGTCCCAGGTGCGCAGGCCGATGTCGACGACCACGTCGTAGTCGGTGAGCGTCTGCTTGATGCCGCGCTCCTTCGGGTGCAGCAGGTCGTGCATCGACTTCTTGTAGAGCTCGAAGCGGCCGTCCACGCTCGGGTCGTAGACCACGCACTGGGGCTGCGGATCGACGAGCTTGCCGGAGGCGTCCACGTAGCGGCTGCGGAAGAAATCGTTCTCCGCGTTCTTCGGCTTGCCGCACACCTCGGGACCGATCGCGTTGTTGTGCATGAACGGCGCCGTCGCCCAGACGTTGAGCAGCGAGATGTTGCGGTAGTAGCCGCGGCCGTTGTCCTTCGATTCCGTGCGCTCCGGAATGTCCGCGACCACCGGCCTGCCGCGCAGGGTCTCGGAGCCGTATTCGGAGTACAGATGTCCCGCGACGTGATTGGAGTGCAGCGCGCGGCAGCGGAACGTGCCCACCTCGGTCGCCGGCGTGGAGGCGTCGTTGCCGAGGAAGTCCTTGCGCACCTTGCGCGGATGGTCCTCCGCGACGGCGTAGAAATCGCGGGTCTTGAACGAGTCGGCCGGCGTGTCCGGGAGGCTCGAATGGCACCGCGCGCAGTTTTCGGCGAACAGCACCCTGCCGCGCCGCACGGCGTCCGGGCCGAATTCGCGGTCGAGATCGGCGATCAGGTCCTGGCGCGTGTAGTCGCGGGCCTGGCTGTCTCTTGCCTTGCGCTCGCGATCGCGGGCGACGTAGAGATCGGTCTCGTCGCCCTCGGCGGACATGAAGAAATCGAGCACGTTGCCGAGCCGGTCCTCGATCGCGCGGAAGTTCGGGCAGTCGCGCCGGCACTGGCCGATGCGAAACGACGTCTGGCCGAAGCCGCGCTGCGCAGGATCGACCTGGCGAAAGTCGGTCAGGTGATTGACCCAGCACGCCTCCGCGCAGGAACCGATGTTGAAATAGACCCGCTGGATCGCTTCGAGGCCGCCGATCGAGTCCTCCCCGCCTTTCAGGATGTGATGGACGCCGTCGCGGCCCAGCGTCTTGTCGTCGCTGCGCGTGCTGCGCAGCCAGCACTTGTTGTCGCGACCCGGCTCGCACCAGCACTTGTCCTCGTCCTTCTCGCCGCCGCAGGTATCGGCCTTGCGCCATTTGGTGACGACCTCGCCTGCGAAGAGCGGGCGCTGCGCCAGGTTGATGATCGAATTCATCGTCCCCGGATTGTTGACCTGGTCGTGCGAGATCGCCGACGTGTCGGTGACGCCCGGGCGCGCGTGGGTGAACATCTGCCACTCGATGCTGGTCTTCGGCATTCCCGAGCCCAGGAGCTCCGACATGCGCGAATACTGGTTGCCGACCAGGCCCTTGATGTTCTCCCACTTCGGATGCGCGGGATCCTTGGGCGGATTGAGCGGGTCGAACGCGATATGGCACGAGCCGCAGGCCGTGCCGATCAGGAACGGCGGTTCGTACGAAGCATCGGCGAGCTTGCTCACGCGTTCGTCCGACGGGATGCCGGTCGTCTTGATCATCTGCTTGCGGAAGCCGTCCCAGTTGGCGAGGTTGCCGCCGTTCAGCTGCTTCCACTTCTGCGCGTCGAAGCGCGGGATTCGGGAACTTGCGCAGGCCCGAGCGCGCCCGTGGACGTGCCGAACTTGAGATCGCACGCCGAATGGCGCTGGTCGATCGTCCCGCCCTTGGTGTGCGCGATCCTGCGGGATCGAGCGGCGCGTCCTTGAGCCCGCAGGCCGGATCGACGTACCCCGTGCTTGCCGACATACTTGAGCAGGACGTCGTCGCCCGGACACCAGTCGAAGCCATAGGTCTCGTCGGGACTCTTGGCGGGACAATCCGGATCGCCGGGCTTGCAGCAGGCGGGATCGTTGATGATGCCCCACGCCGCGAAGCGGTCGTCGCGCTGATCCGAGCGCAGCACGCGGTACCAGTCGACCAGCACGCCGATGCGCTGCTGGAAGGTGTAGGTGTGGAATCGATCGTTGCCGCGCGGTGGCCTTGTACCAGATGAGGCGGCCCACGCAGGCCGACGGACTCAACCCCTCGCGGGCGCAGGCTTCGATGTACGGCGCGTCCTGATCGACGACGGACGCCTCCGGAACCGGCCGGGCCTGGCTCCGGCCGCCACGCTCGCGGCCGTCTGGGCCTGGGTGATGCCCGGATTCGTGTTGATGACGAAAGCGGCGATACCGATGCAGAGCGCTGACGCGATGAGCAGAACACGCTTCATGGCCCACTCCTCAATCCGTTTCGATTTCCCTTTCCGATGGACATCGCGTCGTCCTCAATCGACGCACCTCCTCGTCCTCCGGCTTGTCACCTGTTCCGTCCAGTCAAACGGAACGCATTATGCACTCATCATATTCCGGCAAGAAGCAGCGACGCGACGCCGAGGCCGAGACGTGCTCAGCGGAAGGCCTTGAGCTCCTCGGCCGGCAGCCGCAGGAGCTTGTGGCCGCTGGCGACGACCAGCGCCACCATTTCGTCCGTGCCGCCGTGTCCGCTACCGGAACCCGTGTCCCAGAGGGCGACGAGCGTCAGCTCCTTGCCGTGCAGCGCCAACGCGTTGAACAGCATCCATACGCTGGAGCGCTGCCATACGTCGTAGCCCGCTCTGCCGCGCAGCCATTTCGGCAATTCGTCGCTTTCCATCATGATGCGCGGACCGAGTCGCGTGCAGAGCTTGTAGTACCGCTCGACCCACTCGGGCCCCCTTGCTGGACGGACGTGACGCAATAGCGTTCACGCGGCAACGCGAGATGCAGCCGCGTGGGAATTCCGAGCTCGGCGCAGACTTCGTGGAAGAGCGTGTCGCCGCCGCAGGCGCCGCCGGCGACGCCGACGATCTTTCCGCTGCACGAGCGCCTGCTCCGCCGCGATCGCCTGGCGCAGCATTTCGCGCGCCTTGTCCTCCGCGGCCTTGGTAGGAGGAAAGCGGGGCGTCGGACGGGAGGGCGCGTCGATCATGTGCCCCGTGAACAGCAGGACGCGCGTCGGCGGTTCGACGCCGCCCGCGCGAGCGCCGGCTTGCCCCCCATCAGCTCGGCAAGCGCCGCGAGCGACGACGGCCGCGAAGTCGCTGCGCACTCCGAGCTGCCAGAAGACCGCGAGCTGCTCGTGCACGGTGCCGAGCAGCGATATCGGCTGGTCGGCAAGCGCGTCCCGATAGCGCTGGGCAACGGCCTTGGGACGCGGTGACGTGAAGAACGCGAAGTCGGCCTCGAGGAGCTCCATCCGCGCCACGGCTTCGACATCGGGCACCGGTTGCCGTTGCAGCGCCTCGCGGTGCGACTTGAGCGAGAACTGCAGCGTGCTCGCAAGTTGCGCGAACTGGGCGTCGCTCGCGGCGAGTGCGCGCGCCGCATCGTCGTCGCTGTCGAACCGCTCGGCCCATGTGGCGGGCATGCCATGGGCGAGCTCGTTGCGCACGCAAAGGAGTGCCAGCGCGGCCAGACCCGCCTGAGGGCGGTTCAAGTCCTGGCAGAAGGCGTCGACGTACCACTTCAGCGCCTCGTCGAGCTCGGGCGCGCGCAGCGCCGTCGTGCGTGCCTCCTCGCCCGAGCGGCCGGCAAAGCTCGCCTGCCAACGAGCCGTCACCATTTTTCCGTAGAGCGCCAGCGCCTCGGCCCGCTGGCCCCGGTCGGCCAGCGATGACGCGATCACGCGCTGGATCGCCTGGGTCGACCGGGTGAAGTCGCCGAGGCGCCGGTAGATGCGTCGCGAGGCGCTGATCGGCCTCCACGTCGTCCGGGCCGCAACTCGCGCAGCATCTCGAACGATTCGCGGGCACCCGGATTGGACTTCGAGCTCGAACTGCGCGCGTCCGACCATGCGCAGGCCCTCGCTCGCCCATTCGAAGCTGCACGCCTCGTGCGCGAGCAGGCGCAGATCTCCGCGCTGGTCGGCGACGAAGGCGCTCTCGACCGCCTCCCGGAAATCGCTCGGCACGACCTGCAGCGCCGTCGCGTCCGGAGCCTTGAGGTTCGGCAGCACCTGATAGACGGGGCTGTCGATCGCGCGAGGAATCCAGCGTCGCCTTGAGCGCGCGCGCCAGCGGCGTGACGCTGGCGGCGGGATCGTTCCGATCGTAGGAAAGATAGCGATCGGTGCGCAGATCGAACGGATACTCGTCGACATTGGCGCGGAGCAGGAACGTCGCGTTGGGCCGCATGCCGTGCCGGATGCCGAGCTCGTAGAACACGTTGGCGTTGTGAATCGAGATGTCGGCGATGACGAGGTCGGCGCACACCAGAAGCCGGAACATGTCCTCCCGGATGTTTCCCTGCTCGACGATCTCCGTCGTGGTGCTGCCCGCGATGCCGATCTGGTCGAGCGCCGGCTGGATGAGCTTCTCGTCGATGTGCGTCGAAATCCACGCCTCCTTTCGTGCCGAAGGGCCGAATGATGAAAGCACGAGTCATGGCGCGGACGCCTTGATCCGCGTCGCTTGCGCAGGGGCGACCGCGCCGTCAGGTCATGGAGAGTACGCGGCGGATGAATTCGGCCTTCGCGCGCGTGTAGGACGCGCGATCGCGGCAGAACCTCGCGCCGAGCTCGATCTTGATGCGCTCGTATTCGCACGCCAGTTGCGCGTTCGTGCGCAGGGCGTCCCTGAACCGAAGGTAGTCGCTCCATTGGCGACTGTCGAGCTCGACCAGGTGCACGTGATGGGTGCGCTCGATCCCTTTCTCGAAGGTGAAGTCGTTTTCGAGGTCGACCCAATGGGCATACTGGTATCCGAGGCGCGCCAGCGAGCGGTCGCACACTTGGAAACGATCGCATGCGCGGGGATCGCCACGGCGATATCCAGTATCGGCTTCGCCTTCAGTCCCGGAACCGCCGTGCTTCCGACGTGCTGCACGTCGAGCGCAAGCTCGCGGAGCGCGCTGCGAAGGTCGGTGCGCCTCGATGCGGAACAGATCCGCCCACAGCGGCGTGTATTCACGCAGCCGCACGGTGCCCAGCGCGAGACCGAGGACACGTTCGCCGGTGCCGCGGATCGAGGAAAGGCGGATCGATCCATGCCGGCTCGACGAGGCTCCCGGAAATGCCATTTGCATATCTTGCCGCTTCGGAACACGATAGGCAATCGTCGGTCGACGGCGGATTCCGCCGTTCGTCACGACGAGGGCCCCGTACGGGACGGCTCGTCCCGCGAATGGCAGGCGGCATTCGGAGAAAGTGACCATGGCTGACGAACATCCAGGTTCGCCTCGTCAACGTCGAGTTCCTGCGCCCCGGACCGCCGCAAAACCAGCTGCTGTCGCCGCTCACGCAGTACCTCGCGGTCTGTGGCGATGCGGGCGCGGGCGTCGTGACGGTTCCGTACGAGCACGCGACGTTCGAGCGCAAGCTGAAAGAGCTGCGCTACGAGACCGGCGATCCGGGCGATCGTCTCGCCATGCTGCACGACATCGGCGTCGACATGGGCCGCATCCTCGGCTCGGTTCCGGGCCTGCCCGGCAGCCTGACGATCGATCCCAACCAGGAGGGACTGCTCGTTCATCTGCGCCTGACGCTGTCGGCCTCCGAGCTCGCGCTGCTGCCTTTCGAGTTCGCGAAGGTGCCGATCGGTCCGAACAGCCACGGCCGAGAGCTGGCTCGCCATCCAGACCCGCCCGCCCGTCTGCCTCACCCGGAACATCCGCACCGTGTCTCCGGAAGGCGTGGTCTGGCCGCACGAGCCGCGCATCCTGTTCGTGGCCGGAGATCCCGGCACCGTTCCCTTCCGGAGCATCGCGACGCGCTGGTCGGGGCGATCCAGCCCTTCATGTATCCCGGACGCGACGACGCGACGCAGTCTCGTCCGACGGCGCGCGCGAGCAGTTCGGCGAGTTGCTGACCATCCTCGTCAATCCGACGCTCACCGACGTCTTTCGGGAGTGTCGCGCAACGCGGTACACGCACGTCCACCTGCTGAGCCCACGGCGACCTCGACGACGCGGCGCACGATTCGTACGGACTCGTGCTGCGCGGTCCGGACGAGTGAGTCCGACGTCGTCTCCGGGCGAGCGATTCTCCAGTGCGCTCACGACCGTCGGCGACGGCCGCATCCATCGCCCGACCGTCATTACCGTGGCGAGCTGCGACAGCGGCAACGTCGGATCCGTGGTGCGTCCCGGCGCGAGCTTCGCCCATGCGCTCCATCAGGGCGGCGTGCCGCTCGTCGTCGCGTCGCAGTTTCCGCTGAGCATCGGAGGGTTCCGTTCCGCTGGTCGCGACGCTGTACCGCGGATTGCTGTGGGGAGGCAATCCGCTGCTGCTGCTCCAGCAGATCCGGGCCGAGCTGCACGCGCGCTACACGTCGCGCTGGCACGACTGGGCGAGCCTCGTCGTCTACGAAGCGCTGCCGCAGGCGCTTGGCGAGCAACTCGAACGCACCCGGTATTTCCAGGCCAGGCGGGCGGTCGACGCGGCGCTGGAGCGGATCGACCTTGCGGTGCAGCGAGGCCGACGCGAGCGCCCCGCGATCGTCGACCCGGCCCGCTCGACCCGGCCTTGTCGCACGCCATCTCGTACCTTCCCGTCGACGGTCCGTACGGCGTCGAATGCATCGGCCTGCGCGCGAGCGCGCGCAAGCGGCTCGCGCAGGCCGCCTTCGCGCTCGCGGCGCAGGGAGCGCCGGGGACGTCGGCGGTGGGAGAAAGACTGCTGCGATCTGCTCGAGGAGGCGTGGCTCGATTACGAGCGCGCGGTTCGCGGCTCTGCTCGTCAACGACGGGCGGACGCTGCAGCGGGTCGCCACGCTGCATTGGATCGCTGTCCAGGTCGAGTCGCTTTCGGCGGTGCTGGGCAAGCCCGGCGACGACGGTCGCTGGGAAGCTGCGAAGCTCTGCGCGGAGATGTACTGCCGAGCATCGCGACGATCGAGGAGCGCGCCTGGGCCCACGGGAGCCTTGCGGAGCTGTGGCTGCTCCGGCTGGCTCGCCCCGACGTCGAGGGTGACGAGGAGCGCGCTCGCGAAATTGGCGATCGCGCCCTCCGTCACGCGACGGAACTCGCGCGCTTGTATCCGTCGCGCGCAAGCTTTCCCGATCACGTCGACCCGGCGTCAATTCGCCCGCTACGTCGACTGGTGGGGCAAGTCCGCGTTTCGAGCGCGATCTCGCCGCGCACGGCCTCGAGCGCCGCGCCCGCTGGGCCTTCCCCGGCGGACTGCTCGACACCGCGGCTCGCATCATCGCAAGTGCTGCAGCCCCGATCGGCAGCGAGGCGGCCCCTCGCTGCCGGATTCATCGAACACACCCGGGAAGGCGCCGACCGACCTCGGCGTCGACCGAACATCCGACGATGGGCGTTCCCGCGGCCACGCCGGCCGATCCGGTACCCGCCGTGCCCAGCGCGGGTAGGCGCCGCCGCGTCGCGGCGCAAGCGGCGGGAGAGCGCCCTTCTTCGACATCAGGATGCTGCCCGCCGGGCATGGCGACTGCCTCTGGATCGAGTACGGGGACGCCTCGGCGACGCACCGATGGCTGATCGACGGCGGGACGCAGGCGAGCGCCGCCGGACTTCTGCGCCACGTCGAATCGCTTCCGGAGAGCGACCGGCATTTCGAATTGCTGGTGCTGTCGCACATCGATTCCGACCACATCGGCGGCGCGCTGCCGCTGATGAAGGCCGTCCAGCAGGGGTTGCGATTCGGTGATGTCTGGTTCAACGGCTGGCGGCACATCTCCGGCCAGCTCGGCGCCAAACAGGGCGAGATGTTCTCGTCGGCGATAGAAGACTTGAACCTGCCGTGGAATGCCTGGCGGCAGGGGCACGCGATCGTCGTCGACGGCGACGATCTGCCCAGCCACCAGCTGCCCGGCGGCATGACGCTCACCCTGCTCTCGCCCACGTCGGCCCAGCTCTCGAAGCTCGCGCCCTCGTGGAAGCGGGAGCTCGAGCGTGCGGGCCTCGTGCCGGGCGCGCACGTGGACTACAGCCGTTTCCTGAAGGGATCGCCGTCCACGTCGACCGACGTCGACAAGCTGGCGGACACGCCATTTGCCGGCGACGCCGCGCCGGCCAACGGATCGAGCATCGCGCTCCTCGCCGAGTTCGGCGGCGCGAGCGTGCTGTTCGGCGCCGATGCCCACGATCCGGTGCTGGCGCAAAGCGTGCGCCGGCTGCTGCGTCAACGCGGTGTCCCCCGCCTGAAGCTCGATGCTCTCAAGGTGTCGCATCATGCCAGCCAGAACAACCTGAGCACGGAGTTCCTTGCGCTCCTCGACTGCAAGCGGTACTGCGTGTCGACCAACGGCGATTACTTCTGCCATCCCGACCGGGAGGCGATCGGACGCATCATCAAGTACGGCGGCGAGCGTCCGGAGCTCCACTTCAACTACCGCACACGGTACAACGAGGTGTGGGAGCGCCCCGACCTGCAGGAGCGTTACGCGTATTCCGCGCGCTATCCGCAGGACGGTCAGAGCGGTGCCGCCGTGTCGCTGCTGGCCCGCAGCTGACTTCCCGCGACTCCTGAAAGTGTCGCCCGTATCCGTGCACTCGCGATGAGCGACATCTCCGTCAGCTACAGGCGCGCGATGGCAGCGATCACCTACGGCTCCAGCAACGCTCGCGCATCGAGTTCGACGGTCTTGAATCCCCACTTCTGCGCCGTTTGAACGAGATGGGCGGTGCCGCCCGGACCGTCCGGTTCGCGCTCCCGATTGAAGAGTGCGATCAACGCGAGATGCTTCGGATAGATCGCCAGCGCGTTGAACATCATCCACAGATTGTTTCGCCGCCAGATGTCGTAGTCGGGCTTGTCGGCGAGCCAGCGCGGGAGCGCCTTGTCGTCCTGCAACACGCGCCACGGCAGTCGTTCGCAGAGCGAGCGGTAGCGCTCGACCCAGTCGGGCCCGCCAGGCTGGACCGACTCGACCTGGAATCGATCGCGCGGCAGGGCCAGGTAGAGCCGGGTGGGGATACCCAACGAAGCGCAGACTTCGTGGAACAGGATGTCGGCGCCGCACGCGCCTCCGGCAATGCCGAGCGACACGCCCTCGCCTCCCGCCATTTCATCGCGCAGCGCCCGTTCGATCAGCGCGCGCGCGGTTGCCTCCGCTTTTGCCGTTCGCGGAAACCGCGTCTTTTCCCGCGCCCGGTCGGGAGCGTCCACCATGTGCCCGGTGAAGAGCACCACCCGCGACAATCGCTCCTGCTCCGCCTTCGCGCCCGCGGCGGCCAGCGCCTCCTCGACGACCCCGAGCGCCGCCTTCACGTTGTCGCCGAGCAGGCCGAGCGCCTCGAAGATCTCGAGGTTGCGGCGCGTGGCGGAAATGGAGAAGGGATCGTCCCTGACGCGCGCCAGCGCTTTGCGGTATTCGTTTTCGACACGGGTCGCCTTGTCGACGGTCAGGAACAGCACGTCGGCGCGCGCGATCGCCGCCCAGGGGTCCCCTTCTCCTCGGTCGACCTTGAACAGCGGATCGATTCCCAATGTCAGGCTGAGCGAAGCCGCGATTCGCTTCGCGCACGCGTCACGATCCCGGAGTGCGCTTGCGGCCCTGTCGGAGTCGTCGAACGCCGCTTCCCAAACGTCGGGCGCGCCCTTCGCGAGATCGGCTTGAATCCGGAGCAACGCAAGCGCGTTGACGCCAGGATAGAAGCCGGCCAGATCCTCGGCAAATGCCTTGAGGTAGGAGTCGAGGGCATCGGCAAGATGCCCCGAGCGAAGCGCAGCGCTTCCCCGGGAAGCGGCGGCGACATCGCGCCAGTCGTCGAGCCAGCGCGTCTTCGCGTTGCTCCCGAGCAACGAAAACCCCTCCGCACGGTCAGCGGGCGCGGTGGCCGCCAGCAGCGCGCGGCGGATGGCCTGATCCGACCGCGTGAGGAACTCTTCCCTGTCGGCGAGTGCGGCGAAAGCCGCGAGCTTCTGGTAAATCGTGCCGAGCCTAAGATTGGCGCGTACGTCGCCTGGAACCCCCCTTCGCAATGTCTCGAACGTTTCCCTGGCGCCCCGGAGCGCCTTCAGCTTGAACTGGGCGTCTCCGACGAGGCGCAGTCCCTCCGTTTCCCATTCGAATCCATGCACCTCCTCGGCCAGCAGCCGCAGGTCGCCACGCTCGGCGCGCCTCTGCGCCAACTTGACGTCTTCCTGGAAATCGACCGGCACCGGCATCAGCACCGCGCGGTCGTGCGGCTTCAACTTCGGCAGCAGCCGGAAGACGGGGCTGTCGCGGTATTGCGGATCGGCGCCGAGCGTCGAGCGCAGCGCCGCGGCAAGCGCTTCGACGCCACCTTGGAGATCCGCGTAGTCGTACGCGAAGTAGCGGTCGGTCTGAAGGTCGAACGGGTATTTGGCCTCGGTCGCCTTGGCGCGCACAAGAAACGTGTGCTGATGGCGCAGCGCGTGCCGGATCCCGAGCTCGTAGAAGGCGTTCGGGTTGTAGATCGACACGTCCGCGACGACGAGATCCGCCGTGACGAGCAGCCGGAACATGTCTTCCCGGATGTTGCCCTGGCGAAGGAACTCGCCGGTCGTTCCGCCGTCGATCGCGATGTCGCGCTCGTCCCGCAAACGCAGCAGCGCCGGGCGGATGAGTGATTTTTCGACTTCGTCGAAATCGATTCCTTCTTTCGTGCCAAACGGCCGGACGAAAAAAGCGCGCATGCGATTGCCTCTGAGCCTCGGGCATCGCCGCTGTCGTTCCGGTCCGCCCACCATCCGCACGCCATGATAATCCAACCCGCGGCCGACAATGCAGCGGAGGCGGCCATTGGTCACGCACCGAGCGTAAGCTAGAGTCTCGTTCCCGGCCTGCCGGGCGCGTCGCATGCTGTCGAACACGAAAGGAACGTCCCATGCCGACCTATCGAACGTTCAAGCAGCACCTCGACCCTTCGTTCAAGCCCAAACGCATCCTGGCCCTCGACGGCGGCGGAATCCGCGGCCTGCTCACCGCGGGGCTGCTGCGGCGAATGGAGAGCCTGCTTCGCGCTCGCGCCGGCGGCGATCCGAACTTTCGTCTGTCCGACTACTTCGACCTGATCGGCGGCACGTCGACCGGCTCGATCATCGCCGCCGGACTAAGTCTGGGGATGACTGCGGAGGAAGTGCGCAACCAGTATTTCACTCTCGGAAACGCGACGTTCAAGCGAAGCCTGCTCCGGCTCGGTGCCGTCCGTCAGAAGTACGATTCCGAGAACGTGGCGAATGCGCTCAAGGCGCTGTTCAAGGATCGCACGCTCGCGAGCGGCGATTTCAGGACAGGGCTCATGGTGATGAGCAAGCGCCTGGATACCGGGAGCCCGTGGCCGCTCAGCAACAATCCCGCGGCCCGTTACTTCAACTTGCGCCCTGATTCGACGACCGTTCCGAACGGCGAGTACCCGCTGTGGAAAGTCGTTCGCGCCAGCACCGCCGCGCCGTATTATTTCGGCCCGGAAAGGATCGTCATCAAGAACGGCGACCCGAAGCGGGCGTTGAAGGGCGTGATCGGCGAATTCGTCGATGGCGGCGTCAGCCCCGCGAACAATCCGTCGCTCGCCCTCGTGTTGATGGCCACGATCAAGGGCTACGCGTTCAACTGGTCCATGGGCACGGAGGAGTCTGCTCGTCGTCTCGCTGGGCACCGGTCGAAAGAGTACGGACATCGGTGTGTCGGAAGGGGTGGGGGCGACCTCGCTCGCGCACGCGATGCGCGCCCTGTCGTCGGTCATGGACGATTGCGGCGACCTCGTGGAGACGACGATGCAGTGGCTCTCGCAGAGCCCGACCGCGCGTGAAATCGATCGCGAGCTCGGCAAGGTCGAGCCGGCGTCCGGCGGCGCCGCGCGTCTGTCCTACTTGCGCTACAACGTGAGGTTCGAGCCCGACTGGTTCCGCGAGCATCTCGACCTCGACTGGCCCGACGCGGAGGTCGTTGCCCTCGCCGCCATGGACGAACCGAAGAACATGCCCAAGCTCGACGAGGTCGGGGTGATCGCGGGTAACAAGTTGATCAAGGAAGAGCACTTTCCCGCGGCCTTCGACCTCACCTAGCGGACGCGCACGATCCTCGAGCTCTGCAGCGATGCCAGCGAAACCTACGGTCGCCATCTTCGGGGGGGATGACCCGTTCTCTCGTCGCCATGCGCGCCGAGGAGAGCAGCACGCGCACCGTCGGACAAGTCGCTCGCGTCGCACCAACGACAGTCCGCCACTGGCCGCGCTCGACGTCTGTTTCGCCGGCGAGCTCACGTATACGACCGCAGAAGCTCCAGGAGTTGCGCCGCCGCGCGGATCTCCGCCTTGGCGGTTCGCGGTATGGACCTCGGAAGCACGAAGCTGGCCTGATCGTAGACGGTTGCCCACATCGACTTGGCCTTGACGCGAGCATTGAGGTCCCGGTAGGCGACCATGATTTGCATGAGCTTGGAAGGCAAACCCTGGCGGGAAGCAAGCGCCTCGTACATCGACAGCTCGACCTGTCCCGCCGCGGCCCAGAATTCCGGATCGTCGCGCATCTGGAGGTCCAATGCCTGGCGAATCTCCGCAACCCCGTCCGCGCCAAGCGGCTTGCGGTCACGTCCGCGCGAGACAAGCTCTGCCGCGATGAGATTGAGCATCGGATAGAACACGTTTGGAAGCCTGGCTTTCCGCCCGGCGTCCACCGCTTCCGAATATCGCGCCTTCATGTCGGCAATCGCGTTGCTCGAAGGCTGCCCCGCGGCGTCCAGGACCATCGCGAGACGCTTGTAGGCCGATCCGAGCATGCTCCAGCGTTCCATGGAAGGCTGGATGGAGATGAGCTTCTCCAACAGCTCGATGCCCTTGTCGATCTCCTTGCGCGCATCGCCAATCGCTTTCGCACGTGCGTTCGCGCGCCCATCGTTCGAAGTGCGGTCGACATCGCTCCAGGCCTTGCGAACCCGCAGGTTCGCGAGCTGTTCGATCGCCCACGTCGCCGCGGTACCGTCCTGCGCGGCCATCGCCCGCTCGTACCATTCGATTGCGTTGGCATGATCCCCGAGCGCATCCCAGGCCCGGGCGAAGGCAGTCGCGACGCTGCCGATGCCTCCCCAGCGCGATCCGAACTGGTCGTCGAGATAGCGAACTCGAACGCGCTGTTCTTCGCCCGTCTTTCCCTGGTACTTGCTCTCGACGCGAAGCGTTTCGAGCGCATTTTCGAGCGCGACCGACGAAGCGATGCTGGCGTATCGTTCGGCGAGCGGGCGATAGGGCGCCTGCGCGTCGGAGCCTTCCCGCTTGAAGATCCAGTCGGGGTCGCCGTAACACTGATAGGCCGCCCAGGTGTTGCCGCCTGATGCGTGTGCCGCTTCCCGGGCATCGGCAACCGCCTCCAGGAAACGGCGCCCCCGCAGCATCGCGTCGTAGAACGTCGCGGCGAAGGTGTTGGCCGTCGCATCGTCGACTGCCCAGCCGGCGGCGATGACGCAGCGCACGCCGATGCCGATCAGCTTCTCGGCCACGGTCGCCGCAAAGCGCGCCCTGTCGTATTTCCTGAGGAGCTGTCCGGTATTCCGCGCCGCAAGGTGACAGCAATTGACGAACACCAGCTCCGGCACCACGCGCATGTTCTCGATCTCCCGCGGGCCCAGGAAACTGCAATCGGACAGAACGACACCACGCGGATCGCCGTCTTCCTGTTCCGGATCGTCGCAGGTCTTCGGCTCGGGGCCGACCTTCTTCGGCGGCTCGCCGTGCCCCGAGATGTGCACGATCCGCCAATCGCGCGCCATGAGTGCGTTGATCACGGTGCGAGCGTCCGGTCCGGCGAGATCCTCGTCGTCGGGGCTGATGAGCGCGGTGACCTTGTCGGCGGGGAGCGCTCCCGGAGCGGTGAGGCGCTTGACGATCATGTTCGCCTCGGCGCGCGCGCCCGACAGCCTCGGATACGTATTCGGATCGCTCATCGGCTCACCGATCACCAGGATCCTCTCCTCGGTGCTCGCGTCCTTCACCTGGCTGCGGAACCCTTCCAGGCGCAGCTTCCGTATCAGCTTGGAGCGGATGGCCCACGGGCGCTTGTCGCCACTCCCCGGCACGACGGTGTCCAGCAGTTCCCAGGGAATGCCGGCAGTGCCGGGATCGAGCTCGATGACCATCTCCGTCGAGCCGCCAAGGAACATCTCCAGCTCCACCGGCACCAACAGCCGGAACAGAGTGCGGCCGATCTGGTCGTCCGTATTCTTGTCATTCGAAGCCGTTGCCACCAGCCGGCGCAGCAGCGGTCCTTGCGTGGCCTGCGCACGCACCTCGGTCCGCGCCCGTCTGGTATCGAGCGTATAGGCGATCACTGCGTTGCCACTCCCATCGCGATCGGAGATCGCGGAGATGAGGTCGTAGTCGGCACCGCGGTAGCCCGATTCGAGCGGTCTGCGCATGGCACCCCTGCCCGACTGGATCGTGGTTGTCACGACATACTGCGACGGCGTGGCGCTCGCCTGCACCTGCAGACTGCGCCACGCTTCGGTCGCCCGGTCGAGGTACAGCTCGATGAGATGGAGATGACTTACGATCGGCCAATTGACTTCCGCGAGGCGCTCGTTGGCTTCACGAACGCCCTGCGCAATGAGCTGTGCGGACTGTCCCGCGGAGATGCCGCTGCCTCCGCTTCCGATCAGCGTGGCGGCAAGCTCGAACGTCGACGCTCCCCCCGACGGCTTCTCCGACTCGCGCTGCGCCCACTCGATGACAGCCTGTCTCACGGTTTGCGCCAGCTCGACCGCGCGGAGCTCCCCTTCGCCGCCGAGGCCGGCGACGATGACGGCTTCCGGCCTTGGGATCCGGCCCGGATAGTCGGCATCGATGGACCGGTTGGTAAAGACCTGATGGGTGCCAGGAGCGTCCGGGTACGAACCCGCCTTGACCTTCTCGCTCATCGTATGGCCGATCAGTTCGTTCATCACCCATTCGGTCCCGGTGAGGCGAACGGAGCGGTAGTGTCCGAGCACGAGAGGCTGTCGTACAAACTTGAGATCGCCGTTGGTGACGGTAATGTGCAGTGCCTTCCCAGGATCCCTGGCGCTCTCCCTCGCTTCGCGGCCCGACGGTGCCAGCAGATCGCGGTCGGCTGTCGGCGGGCGGCCGGACGAGCCGCTTCGCGCAGGACGACTGCGCACGTGCATCGGCGCGGACTCGGCGGCCGCCGCCGACCCTCGGGTCCCCGGTCCCTCGAGCAGCGGCCCGAGCGATGTCGTGGTTCCTTTTTCAAGGAGCTCCAGGTACGCGCCGTACGCGCCTTTTTCTTCCGGCAGCTTCCCGTGCTCGCATTCGACCTTCCACGTCTGCACGCCGGGCAGCCTCGCGCTCGCCCACGTCACGCGGCCGTCGCCACCCGATTTGGCATTGAGATACACCAGCCCTTCGCGACCGCCGGCGTCAAAGCCGTCCGGGGTGAATTCGGACTGTCCCACGACGAGCAGGATCTTGTCGGAGTACGCCCCGAGCGTCGTGTCGCGCTGCGCGTCGAGCTTGCGGCGCAGGGCGACCGCCTGGTCGAGGACCTGCTGGGCAGGCACACCCCAGCGATATTCGTTCAGCTGCAACTCGTCGGAATGCCATGTGCTGTTCCTGTGCACCGTGGCGAGATCGTCGGCGGCAAGCTTTTTCCAGGTCGCGGCACTTGCCAGGCCCAGATGGGCATCCTGCAGCCCGGCCTGCAGCTGGATGAAGCCTGGAAACGCCGCCATCATCGTGCGCGCCTCGTAGCCCTGGAACGGCGCGCCGATGGCAACGAGGAAGTTGCCGAACGTATCGTCGCCCGACAGGACCTGCATCGGCGCCCACGAGCCCCCGTTGGGGGTGCCGAGCATCAGGACGCGCGCGCCCGTTCGCGACATCATCTGCTTCCACACCTCGGGGCGCTCCAGCAGCATCGTCCGCGCGAGGATCCCTCCCATCGAGTGGGCCACGAGACGCACCGGCTGTCCGCTGTGCTCGCGGGCGGCCAGTGCGTCGCGCACCTCGTCGGCGAGGCGGCGGGCTTCCTCCTCCACGGGCCGGCGCCAGTCGTAACCGAACTCGATGACCTCGTGCGTTTCCGACAGGAAGTCGGACAAGTCATCGTAGAGACCGAGCGGGCCGTCGGGACGCACGTTGTCGCTGTCGGGGACGAACGCGAGCCGCTTCAGGCCGAAAACGATTCGCGGACCCAGCCAGATACGCTTGCCGTCGACTTTCAGATTGCTTCCCAGAATCCCCGGCAACACGAACACGGCGGGCTTGTCGCTCGCGGGCCCGGCATCGCGCGTTGCGCGGGCGCGCACACCGCTCGAAACCTCGCCGGCCCACGACCGCGGCCCGATCGGCTGGTACTTGCGAGTGTCGCCGCCGATCAGGGCATTTACGATCGCCGCGGCGGTGGTCTCGTTGCTGAAATAGTTGAAATGCGAAACCTTGCCACTCTGGTCCAGGACGAAGGTTGCACCGCTGTCGCGCGGCGCGCCGCCGTACATGGAGCGCGTCTGCACCACGAGATCGTTGTCGGTCCAATAGAACGAGTCGGCGACCAGCGCCTTGAGCCAGGAGACGACGGAATCGCCTTCGAGGTCGCCCGCAACGACGCGCAGCTCCCCGGGAATGGGATCCGGAGCCGAGTGCAGCCACTTCACCAGCGGGCTGTTCGGAATCTGCGCGCTGAGCCCGGGAATCTTCGCCGGATCTTCGCGCCGCGTCGCAACTTCGGCAAGAAAATCGACGATTGCGGGAAGCACGGGGACGCCCGCGAGCTCGAGGGACCACTTGAAGATCGACAGATAGGCATCGAGCCGCTTGGAGGCGAGCAGGGTGCCGCGCGCGGGACAGGCGACGCGGACGACCTGTCCGACTTGAATGTCGTTCTGGGTCACCAGCTCGTGGAGACCGGCGAGGTCCTTGCGGTGCTGCTCGTAGCCTTGCCCGGCGAAGAACTTGAGATCGGCCGCTCGGTCCTTGCTCGCACAGGCACGTGCCAGCACCTCGGCCACCAGCCCGCCGCGGGAATGCGTGAGAAGGTGGACGCGCGCATGCTTCGGCAGCGCTTGCGCGAGGGTGAGCGCATTGGAAATCGGGCTTGCACCGAGCGTGCGATGGTCGAGCGCGTAAACGCGGTTCTCGTAGTGGTCGAACAGCGCGGCCACGCGCTGCGGATGCTCCTTCCAGAGTTTCGCGAAGGTACCGCTCGTGTTCGAGAAGGTGCCGTGCACGAGGACCAGCACCGGATCATCCCTGGGCGCGGCTGCCACCTTGGCCGGCTTGGCTCCGCTTTCCTTGAGCTTCGGCAGGTCGTCGCGCTGCAGCAGGTAGACGCCTTCGGTCACCTGGTCGTCGACCTTGCGGACAACGAGATCCGCCGTCAGGTCGGCTGCCGCGTCGGTGAGACGTCGATTCCCTCGAGCAGCACGTCGCCGAGCCCGCCTTGAGCCCCGCTGCGGGCTGTCGCGGTGCTCTCGAGCCCTCGCCACTGGAGCTGTCGCCGGAACCCGTATCTCACCTTTCGCGAGAATGTCGTCTTCTTTTTCTTCGACGCCTCGCTTGCCTGGCGGCCTCGACTGCGCTCGAAGGAGATCGACGGCGCTCTCGGGCCGCAGGTAAAGCGCCGGGCCGCCTGCGATCCGCAGCACGACGATGTCCTTGCCAGGCTCGGCGGCGACGCGCACGTCGCCGCCAGCCCCGCGCCGGGCACCGACACGAACGGACTGCTTGAGTCGTCCGCGCGGAATCGTTGGCCGCGGCTCGGGTGCGCCGCTTCCGCGCGCAGCCACCGCACCGGCGGGCTGTTCCTGTCCCGAAACGACGAAGATCAAAGGCTTGGCCATCGGCTCATCCCTTTTTCACTTGCCCGCGTGGCTTGCGAGGAACGGCGGGCGCCGATCGCAATGCCCCGCTCCCGCTCGGTATTCGTCAAACCGTGAACGGCGTCTGCGCCAGGAACACGCCCGCTTCGCCGAGCGTGAACAGGTTGGGCGACTGGGTCGCCGGCAGGCCGGCCTTGATTCGCGCGTGGAAGCCACCGTAGTTGCCCTTGAACGTGCCGTGGCTCCAAACCTTCAGCAGTTGCTCGGTGAACGCGCCGTTGTGGTCGCCATCCATCGACGTCTGATTGTCCTGGCACCCCGAAATCAGCACGACCGCGGGATTGAACTTCTTGACGATCGCCGTCAGGCGTCCGCTGGCCGCGACGTTGCGCCAACGCGGTGTCGGGATCCACCTGCGCTCCCGCCTGCCGCTTTGGCGAGGTCGAGCTGCAGCTTGTCGTAGAAGGCCTGGTGCTCCCGGTAGGTACGCATCGCCACGGCCGCGGGCATCAGCTTCGGACGCTGGTGGGCAGTGGCGGGCGGCGGCGGCCGTTCGCGCGTGACGGTCCCGCTGTGACAGCTGTCGGACAGCACCAGAATGCGCACACCCGCCGCGAACCGGCTCAACTCGAAGTACAGCTCGTCGTCGATCAGCTGGCCGTCGTAGAGGCACCAGGTTTCGTCCTGCTTGTCGGGTTCCTCGCCGGTCACGTCGGGCACCTGTCCGCCGTGGCCGGAGTAGGTGAGGAAGAAGAGGTCGCCCGTCTTCAGGGCCTTGGCCGCGGCGCGCATGCCCGCGAGCACGTTGGAGCGCGTGGCTTTTTTAGTCAGCAGCACGGTGGATTTCATGCCCTGGACTTGGCGATGGCTGCCATGTCGTTGGCGTCGAACTCGCAAGCCGCGAGCGGCCCGTCCCATCCGCCGTACGCGGCGGCGCTGACGGCGTTGAGGCCGACGTGCAGGGATACGCCCCTGGCTTTCGAAACAGATGACTGGGTGGTCCTATTCGACATGATTTCTTCTCCTATGAAGTCGCACAAGAGACTCGAGGTCGAGCGCGGCGCCGGACGATCCGCGAGTGCATGCGCGCCAGTGACCATGGCGAGCCTCTCGACGGATTGGCCTTGGGTCGTCGTGCTGCTGCGGAGAGTACGAGAGCCTACGTCCAACCGTCATGCGCATCAAGGTCCCGCGCGCACCGCCGATCCGCGATACGCCAATGTGAACAAGCTCCTCGACCTTCCGCATACGCCGCGGCAAAGCCTGCCCACTGCGGCCGCGTATGCGCTTGCGGTCGCCGGCGCGCTTCTCTTCATCGCATCGATCGGCTTCTCGCACTTCCCGGCGGCGTAACGGTTGCTCGTGGTGCCGACCTTCTCATGGCCGGCACCCGAGCCACGGCCCGATGGCTGCCGATCGTGCTAGCCTTGAAGGCCCATCAGCTTCGGTAGGTGCGCCATGGCGACGTGGAAGAACGGGACGGCACTCGGTCAGCGAGTCCTGCGAATGGCCGGCATCGCGGCGGCATGGACAGGCGGCGCCCTCCTCGCAGGATGCGCCGGCTCCGGCGGGCCCGCCCCGTCGACCAACGCCAAGCCCGCTTTCGTCGGCACGATCACGAAGACCTTCTACGACGGCGCGAGCGACGACCTCCTCACCGGAGGGCTCGGCAAGACGGGGCTCGGCGCCGCCGCCGCGCCGGCGCCGGCCAATCCCGCTGCGCCGACCGCGGCCGAGCTGCGCCGGAATGCGATCTTCACCAACTACCGGTCGATCCTCGACATCAGCCCCAAGGGCGGCTACGGCACGCTGTACGGCCCGAACATCGACGCCGACGGCAACGACACGCTGGGCGAAGGCAAGGTCGCGGGCACCGAATATCTCGCCTATGCCGACGACGGCACCGGCAGGAAGAACGTGACGATGATGGTGCAGGTGCCGTCGTCGTTCAACCCGGACCGTCCGTGCATCGTCACCGCCGCATCGTCCGGATCGCGCGGCGTCTACGGCGCGATCGGCTCCGCCGGCGAGTGGGGCGTGAAACACGGCTGCGCCGTCGCCTACACCGACAAGGGCACCGGCATGGGCACCCACGACCTCGCCACCAATACCGTCAATCTGCAGGACGGCACGCGCTCGGATGCCGACGCTGCCGGAACGAAGGCCAATTTCGTCGCTGCGGGCAGCGCCTCGGAGCTCGCGACCTTCAATGCCGGCTACCCGAGCCGGGAAGCGTTCAAGCACGCGCACTCACAGCAGAACCCGGAGAAGGACTGGGGCAGCGACACGCTCAATGCCGTTCGCTTCGCGTTCTACGTGCTGAACGAGCAGCTCGCGCCCAAGGCTGCCGACGGCAACACGACCGTCAAGTTCAAGGCGGACAACACGATCGTGATTGCCTCGTCG
This sequence comes from uncultured beta proteobacterium, assembly GCA_963724545.1. Lineage (GTDB taxonomy): Bacteria > Pseudomonadota > Gammaproteobacteria > Burkholderiales > Casimicrobiaceae > CAIWHR01. The sequence continues at coordinate 118,443 of CAVRVC010000004.1, read as the reverse complement.
GTATCCAACGGGGGTGCGTCCGCGATCGCCGCGGCCGAGCAGGACGCCGACGGACTGATCGACGGCATCGCCGTCAGCGAGCCTGTCCTCGAGCAGGCGGCCAATCCCGCCCTCGTCGTCCGGCAGGGCAGCAAGACGATGACCGGCGGCGGCAAGGCGCTGCTCGACTATTACACGCTCGCCAACCTGTACCAGCCTTGCGCGACGCTGTCGAAGCGCGCCGCGGGATCGCCGGGCCTTGCCGCCATCCTGCCCAATCCCGCGATTGCGACGAACCGCTGCGCGGCACTGAGGGAGAAAGGACTCCTGAAGACGGCGACGACCGCCGAGCAGGCCGAGGAGTCGATCGACACGCTGCAGGACTTCGGCTACCTGCCGGAATCGAACGTGCTGCACGCGTCGCACTACCCTTTCGGCATCTCGCCCGTCGTCGTGACGTTCGCCAGCGGCTACGGCAAATTCGGCGTGCGCGACCGACTCTGCGGCTACTCCTTCGCGCCCACGGATGCCGCCGGGAAGCCGACGACGATCGCCGCCGCCCAGCTCGCCCAGGTCTTCGCTAACGGCAACGGGATTCCGCCGACCGCGACGATCAACATCGTCAACGACAACAACCCCGGCGGTCCGCTGCTCACCGGTCTCTCGGTTTCGGCCTCCACCGGGCGGCAGGATTTCAATGTCGACGGCGCGCTCTGCCATCGCAATCTCGTCACCGGCAGCGACGCCAATGCAACGCGGGTACAGAGCGGCATCAGGGAAACGCTGCGCAACGCCAACCTGCGCGGCAAGCCCGCGGTGATCGTCGCCGGACGCGCGGATACGCAGGTGCCGGTGCCGTTCAACGCCCGGCCCTATTTCGGGCAGAACCGGATCGTCGAAGGAGCGGCGAGCAGGCTCGCCTACATCGAAGTGCTCAACGCCCAGCATTTCGACGCATTCATCGACAACGCCGCGTTCCCCGGCTACGACGCCCTCTACGTCCCGCTGCATTACTACTTCGTCCAGGCCATGGACCAGATGTGGGCGCACCTCACGCAAAGCGTGCCGCTGCCGCCTTCGCAGGTCGTGCGCACCACGCCGCGCGGCGGCGCTGCCGGGTCGGCGCCGCCCATCACGAAAGCGAGCCTGCCGCCGATCCGCACCGCGCCGGCCGCGGCGGATCTCATCACGTTTTCCGACAACATCGTCACGATTCCCGACTGAACGCGGCCGGAGCGTCCGGACACATCCACAGGAGAAGCTCGATGGGAAATCTCAGCGGCAAGGTGGCGTGGATCACCGGCGCCGGTTCCGGCATGGGACTCTCGGGCGCGCAGCAGCTCGCGGCCGCTGGCGCGACGGTCGTGATGTCGGGGCGACGCGCCGATGTGCTGGAGCGCGAAGCGGCCTCCATCCGCAACGCTGACGGCAAGGCCGAGACCGATGCGCTCGACGTGAGCGACGCGGCCGCGGTGCAGCGAGTCGCCGACGCGATCCTCGCCCGTCACGGCAGAGTGGACATCCTCGTCAACAGCGCGGGCCTCAACAATCCGCGGCGTTCGTGGCGCGATCAAACCGTCGCCGGCTGGGACGAGGTCATCCGCATCAACCTGGACGGGACGTTCTACTGCATCCGCGCCGTGCTGCCGTCCATGCGCGAGCGCAGGGACGGGCTCCTGATCAACATCGCGTCGTGGGCCGGCAGGTACACGCTGGCGATGGCGGGCGCCGCCTACAACGGGAGCAAGCACGCGGTCGTCGCGCTGACCGAGTCCCTCAACATGGAGGAATGCGTCAACGGCATACGCGCCTGCGCTCTTTGTCCCGCCGAAGTGGCCACGCCGATACTCGACCGGCGCCCGGTGCCGCCGTCGTCCGAAGAGCGCGCGAGGATGCTGCAGGCCGACGACGTCGGGAAGGCGATCCGCTGGGTCGCCGAGCAGCCGGCGCACGTCTGCGTCAACGAGATCCTGATCAGCCCGACGTGGAATCGGATGTACGTCGGCGGTGCGGACCTCGAGCGAAAGTAGGCACTACCGCGAGGCTCGCGGGACGACGTCGTTCGACGCGAGCTGGATCTGCTTGCGCAGGAAGGCGTGCGCCGGGTCCGCCTCGCGGCTCTTGTGCCACACCAGCTTGACCGGCACCGGCGCGTTCCGGGGACCCGCGCGAAGCGGCTTGAGCCCGAAGACGTCGGCGGCGAATTTCATCATGCTCCGGGGGATGAGGCCGAAGAGATCCGACTGCGCGGCCACCATGAACACTTCGAGGATCTCGGAGACGTCCAGCACCACGTTGAGCTCCAGCCGCCGCCACGCCTGGACGCCCGCCACCGGATGCTCGCCTTCGACGCGCGGGCGCAGGGAAACGAACGCACCCCGCCTCAGGTCGGCGAGCGACAGGGGCCGCCGCAGCGCCGGGTGGCCGCTCCGCACGACAGCCACGAGCGCATCCAGAAACAGCGTGATGTCCTCGAACGGTCCGCGCGCCGGCACGAGCCAGTCCACCGCGGCGTCGACCCGGCCCTCGCACATCGCCCGTTCGAGCTCGATCGGCCGCGACCGCGTGCTGAAGGCGACTTCGACGCCCGGTGCGGCTCCCCCGAGCCGTTCGCGCAGCCGCACCGCGATCATCGGACCGAGGGGGTGTGAAATGCCGACGAAGAACTTGCGCCGCGACGTCCGGGGATCGAAGCCGCGCCGTTCGGCCACCGACTCGCGCACCGATCCGAGCGCGCCGCGCACCTTCGCGTAGATCATTTCCGCCACCGGCGTGGGTAGCACCCCCCTTGCCTCCCGGACGAAGAGCTCGTCGCGGAAGACGGCTCGCAGGCGCGACATCGCATGGCTCACCGCCGACTGCGTCATCGCGAGCCTCGCCGCCGCGCGCGACAGGCTGCGCTCCTCGAAGACCGCTTCGAACACCGGCAGCAGATTGAGATCGATGCCGCGAAGGTTGAGCATCGTGCATATCACCTATGCAATATCTTCAGCAGATTCAGCGCTGCGGATGCCTTAGCATAGCGGAAACCTCATCGATCCGTTGGTCGGTCTTGCGGTCCGTGCACCCGGTTCGGCGCGGCGTCAGCCGTCGGCGAGCCCGGTCCGGGCCGCTCTTTTTTTTCTCCTGAATATGGACCCTGTCTGGATTTTGTTGGGTGTCGTCGGCTGGGCGCTCGGCCTGGTGTTCGTGCTCGTCCTGCTGTCGGGCGTTCGCGCCGCACGGCGCGAGCGCAGGCGCCATGACCCTTTCTCCCATGACCCTTTCGCGGACGCGAGCCGAACCAGGCTCAAGGAGCCTCCCGACGCCAGGCATTGAGCGCTCGCACTGCGTCGCGTGTTAAGGCGCGGGCACCCATGACGGGGTCTTGGCGAGGTCGAGGACGAACGTCTGCCCGGTGAGGTCCTTGCCGAAGCTCCGGTGGCGCTCCTCGCGCGTGAGGCGGAATCCCGCGTCTTCGTAGAGATGGCGGGCGGCGTCGAGGCCGCCGTTGGTCCACAGCATCAGCTTGCGGTAGCCGGTGCGGCGAGCGAAGGCGATGCATTCGGCGACGAGCCGGCGGCCGGTGCCGGCACCGCGTGCCGCCGGAGCGACGATCAGCAGCCGAAGCTGCGCGACGGTGGGCGACTTCTCGATCACGAAGACCGAGCCCACGTTATCGCCGTCGCGCTCGGCGATCCAGCAGCGCTCCCGCTGCGGGTTGTAGCGCCTGACGAAGCGCGCCGCGATCTCCGCGACCAGCGCTTCGAACGTCTCGTCCCAGCCATGCTCCTCGGCGTAGAGGCGGCCATGGCAGGCGATCACCCAGCCGATGTCGCCGGGCCGATGCGGCCGGAGCACGACCGGTGACGGAGCCGGCGGTGCATCGCCGAGCAGCCGCTCGATGGCGCGCATCGCGCCGACGAGGCGCGTCTGGTCCGGCACGGGCAGGGGTGCCAGCATCGCCGCGATTTCGTCGTGCGACGCACGGTCGAGCGGCGCGAACGCCTTGCCGCCCGCCTTCGTCAGCGTGAGCAGGAAGCGGCGCGCGTCGTCACGGGCCGGCGCCTTGTGCAGATAACCCCGGGCGACGAATCCGCGCAGGATGCGGCTCAGGTATCCGGCGTCGAGCCCGAGCCTGCGGGCGAGATCGGTTGCCACCGTCGCCTGCGTCGCTGTCGCGAGCTCGTAGAGCACGCGCACTTCGGCGAGCGACCACGGGCTGTCGTAGAGGCCGTGGCGCAGCATCCCGATGCGCTGCGTGTAGAAGCGGTTGAAGCGCCGTACCGCATCGACCCGCGCCGAAGAATTCTTCACCATGCGCCAATGTCGGTCAATTGATTGACTGTGTCAACTAATTGCCCGGTTGGTGCGGCCTGCAGCCGAACCCTTCCCGGTCGCAGTAGGGGCCGTCCGACAGGCGAATGGGGCGCCAGCCGATTACCCCGGGACCGCGCGGCCGCCTACATTGGCCTCACCGCTTGACTCAGGAGAACAAGGATGAACCTATGCGATGCAACGAAGGGGATTCGACGCTCGATCGCCGCCGGCTCCGTGCTTTGGGCCAGCGCCGCGACGCCGGCTTTCGCGGCCGGGTTGGACGTGGTCGCACTGGACCCGTCGTACCATCTGCGCGAGGCACTTCTGTTGGGCTCGCTCGTCCTGCTCGTCGGGGCGCTGGTGCTCCGCATCCGGCGCCGGCGCGAGGCCGAATCGCTGCCGGCCGGTCCGGACCTGCGGTGGTGGAAGACCGCGGAGGCGTGACCTAGGAGCCTGTGGGACTTGCTTTCGCGCATGCGACGGCGGCGAGTTGGGCGCAGTTCAAGGCGCGAGCCCGAAGCCATACCGCGAGTATGTCGAGGGCGAGTAACGCAGAAATGCGCCCAAGTCGCCCCGTCCCTACGGGTTGCCGCCAAAAAGCGCGTCTGCGTCGTTGCTCCGCTCGCCAATATTCGCGATATTGGCTTCGCCTCGCGCCTCGCATCCATCGCTTTTTGGCCGAGCAACGCATACGTGAAAGCAAGTCCGACAGGCTCCTAGGCACTTCCCCCGGACGGGGCGATCCGCTCGGGTGGGCGGGACGCGCGGGGCGCGAACACGATGTGCATCGTGTCCGCCACGTCGCGGACCTCGGCCCCCGCGAGCACTCCCTTCTCCTGCAGCAGGCGATGCAGCGCGGGCAGGCGGTAATGCGGCACCGCCGGGTACAGGTGGTGCTCGAGGTGATAGTTGACGTGGTGGGGAAAGAGCAGCGCCCGGCCGGCGAGATTGCCGATCGACCCGGTGGTGCGATTGCAACGCGCCGCCGTCAGCGGCGACGACAGGTCGGTCACCGCACCGTGCTCCGCGATCGCCCGCAGCCGCAGGATCGGCTGCAGCACCGTCAGCAGCGGCAGCAGCCACAACACCAGATACTGGAGCAGCACAGTCGCCCCGCCGAGCCCATAGGCGACGAGCGGCGCGACGACGTGGAACCCGACCACCGCCCAGCGGTCGGCGCGCGCGCTGGCCCGCAACGCGGGCGAGGTGTCGTCGAGCGGCCGCGCGGCGCGGTTCGTTTCGGCGTTGATCGCAGGCGAGCCGAAGAAGTACGCGAACGTCTTCCACGAATTGAGCCCGGCGAGGTCTTGTGCGAGCTTCTTCCACAGATAGGCGACGCCACGCGGATAGCCGCCGTGGATCGCAGTGTCCGGGTCCTCCTCGGTGTACAGGTTGTTGTGATGCAGCCGGTGGATCACGCGATACGTGCACATCGAGATGCCGCCGCTCATGCCGATGACGCGGCCGACGGCATCGTTCACGAGGCGGGAGCGGAACAGCCGATAGTGCGCGGATTCGTGCGCGAGGATGAACAGCGCGTGCTGCTGCACGCCGACGACGAGCACCGACACGGCAATCCACGGGCTCGGCCAAACGGCGATGCCGAACGCGACCGCGAGCGCGATGATCCCCACGGTCGTCGCGACCGAGAAGAGCGACCGCGCGTCGCTCAACGACGTGAGCTCGGCGAGCTCGTGCGGCGTCAGTGCGCGCCGCGCCGAGGCATTGCCGATTCCCGGCGGCAGCCGCGTTCCGGGGGCCGGGCCGCGCGGCCGCAGGTCGTCGCGAAACTCCTCGCCGCGCGCGACAGTAGCCATCGTCCCTCCAGTGAGATCCAGGGAAGCATACATCGGTCCGTGCCCGCGCCTCCAGTCCTCGGGCGAGGCGCCAACGCGCTCGCCCGGGCGCCGCCGACAAAAAAGGGGCCTCGCCAGAGGCCCCTTCCGACTCGCTCCGGACAGGGAAGAGGCGGTGCCGCCCCTTCCCCCTCGAAGATCACATCACCGGCAGCTTCCTGCCCGCGACGCCTGCCTTCTTCGGCAACGTCAACGTGAGCACGCCGCCGTCGTACTTCGCGACGCTCTTCGTTTCGTCGAGCTCGTAGGGCAAGGTGAAGCTGCGATAGACGTTGCCGTAGTACCGCTCGCTGCGCAGCACCTTGTCGCCTTCCTTCTTCTCCGACTCGCGCCTGACTTCGGCGGTGATCGTGACTTCGTTGCGGTCGATCTCGATGTTGATGTTCTCCTTCTTCACGCCGGGCATTTCGGCGTGGACCATGTAGCCTTCCTTGGTCTCGGTGACGTCCATCTTGATCGTGACCGGAGCGCGCGCGCCCTCCATCCGGACCGGCTTGAAGAACCCGCGGAACAATTCGTCCATGCCTGTATCGACAAAGGGATCATACGATACGAGGTTGTTCATGTTGCCCTCCTTCTGCTGCGACCTTGGTTCCGGATCCGAACCCTCGGACCCTTCCCCAATCACCATTTTGGGCTCCGTCCGGCGCGTTTCAAGCAGGGAGATTGACGGGCGTCAAAGGGTTACGAGAAAGACCGCCATCGCGGGAAACAGCGCAGGGCTAAGGGTCGTCCCAGAGCCACGCTGCGCCACGCACGCCGCTCGAGTCTCCGTGCGCGTTGCGGACGAGTCGCGTGTCGACGCGGTCGGTGAACACCCAGGGCCCCCAGAGCTTCGGCACATTGGCATAGAGCCGATCGACGTTCGACAGGCCGCCGCCCAGCACGATGACGTCGGGATCGAGGATGTTGATCACATGGGCGATCGCCCTCGCGAAGCGCTCCTCGTAGCGCGCCAATGTCGCATCGCATTCGACGTCGCCGCCGGCCGCGCGCGCGGCGATGTCCTGCGCGAAGGCCTGCTCGCCGGTGACCGCGAGGTGGTCGCGCTCGAGGCCGGGTCCGGACAGCCACGTCTCGATGCAGCCGGATCGACCGCAAAAGCACGGCGCCCCGGGACGCTCGTCGTCGCGCGGCCAAGGCAGCGGGTTGTGACCCCATTCACCCGCGATCGCATTCGGTCCGTCGAGCACCTGGCCCCGCACGACGACACCGGAGCCGACGCCGGTGCCGACGATGACGCCGAGAACGACCGCTGCGCCCGCCGCGGCCCCGTCCGTCGCCTCGGACAGCGCAAAGCAGTTGGCATCGTTGGTGATGCGAACCTCGCGCCCGAGCGCTGCCTCGAGATCGCGCCGGATCGGCTGCCCGTTAAGGCACACCGAATTCGAGCCGCGCAGCAGGCCCGTGGCGCGCGAGATCGATCCGGGCGTGCCGACGCCGACCGTCCCTCGCATGCCGAGGTCGTGCTCGGCCGCGGCGACAAGGCCGGCGAGCGCCTCGATCGTCGCACCATAATCGTGCCGCGGCGTCGGCACCCGCCGCCGCAGGAGCTCACGGCCATCCCGGGCGAGCGCAACGATCTCGATCTTGGTGCCGCCGAGATCGACGCCGAGCCGCAAATGCGGGTCATCCATGCGGCGTGCCCGTGCGCGGCGGCCGTTGCGCCCGCCTGTTTTTCAGGCACATTTCCTGCATTAGCCAAGGTAAAGCTGCCCGAAACGCCCGGTGCACGCGGTAGACTTGGCGCGGGGCCGCCGGTGCCACACGCGACGCATCGACGCACTCGCACCCGCGGCCGGGCGACCCCGGGATTGGAAACCGTGTCATTGCGACCATCATGAACGACCTTCCCCCACCCGCCATCGTACCGCGCGACAGCGCTGCGCACCTTCCGCCGGAGACGCCGACCACCGCCGGCATCAAGGCGACCGACAGCGTCGCCGCGTTCCGCCAGGCTGTGCTCGACAAGCTCACGTACATGGTCGGCAAGGATCCCGGCCATGCCCGCGACCACGACTGGCTCGTCGCGACCTGCCTCGTGGCGCGCGACCACATTGTCGACCGCTGGGTGGAGGCGACGCGCCGCACCTATCGCGACGGCCGCAAGCGGGTCTACTATTTCTCGCTCGAGTTCCTGATCGGGCGCCTCCTCTTCGACGCGCTCGGCAACCTCGGCATCACCGACACCGCGCGCGCGGCGCTGCGCGGACTCGAAGTGGACCTCGACCGCCTGCGTGCGCTCGAGCCGGACGCGGCGCTCGGCAACGGCGGCCTCGGCCGTCTCGCCGCGTGCTTCATGGAGAGCATGGCGACCCTCGGGATCCCGGCCCACGGTTACGGCATCCGCTACGACCACGGCATCTTTCGCCAGGTGCTGCGGGACGGCTGGCAGCTCGAATTGCCCGAGGATTGGCTCTCCTCCGGCAATCCATGGGAGTTCGAGCGTCCGGAGGTCGCGTACACGATCGGCTTCGGCGGCACCGTCGAGGGCCTCGAGCACGAGGACGGCACCACCAAGTATCGCTGGGAGCCGGCGGAAACCGTGAATGCCGTCGGGTTCGACACGCCGATCGCGGGCTGGCGCGGCCGGCACGTCAACACGCTGCGCCTGTGGTCCGCGCGCGCGACCGATCCGCTGCGTCTCGACGATTTCAACCGGGGCGACCACGTCGGCGCGCTCGCCGACCGCGTGCGCCTCGAGGCGATCTCGCGCGTGCTCTACCCGAGCGACGAGACGGCCGCCGGCCACGAGCTCAGGCTGCGGCAGGAATTCTTCTTCGCGTCCGCGTCGCTGCAGGACCTGCTGCGGCGGCACAAGCAGCAGCACGGCGAGCTCGTGACGCTCGCCGATCACGTGTCGATCCAGCTCAACGACACGCACCCGGCGATCGCCGTGCCGGAATTGATGCGGCTGCTGGTCGACGAGCACGGGATGCCGTGGGAGCTCGCGTGGACGACGACTACGTCGATCTTCAACTATACGAACCACACGCTGCTGCCCGAAGCGCTCGAGACGTGGCCGGTGTCGCTCATCGAGAACCTGCTGCCGCGGCACATGCAGATCATCTACCTCATCAACGCGCTGCACCTCGACACGCAGCGCAACGCCGGCCACGACGACGACGCGTTCCTGTCGTCGGTCTCGATGATCGAGGAGAACCACACGCGCCGCGTGCGGATGGGGCACCTCGCGTTCCTGGGCTCGCGCCGCGTCAACGGCGTGTCCGCGCTGCACACCGACCTCATGCGGCAGACGGTGTTCCGGGACCTCAACGCGATCTATCCCGACCGGATCGTCAACAAGACCAACGGGATCTCGTTCCGCCGCTGGCTCTACCAGGCCAATCCGGGGCTGACCAAGCTCATCGTCGAGGCCGTCGGTCCCGAGGTCGAGGACGACGCCGCCCGGCTGAAGGCGCTCGAGGCGTTCGCCGACGACGCGTCGTTCCGCGAACGCTTCGCCGCCGTGCGCCGCGGGAACAAGGTCGCGCTGGCCCGCCTCGTCGCCGAGCGCCTGGGCTTGGTCTCGACCCCGACGCGCTGTTCGACGTCCACATCAAACGCATTCACGAGTACAAGCGGCAGCTCCTCAACATTCTCGAGACGATCGCCCTCTTCAACGCGATGCGCGCGCAGCCGCAGCGCGCATGGGTGCCGCGCGTGAAGATCTTCGCCGGCAAGGCGGCCGCGGGCTACCACCAGGCGAAGCTCATCATCAAGCTCGCCTCGGACGTGGCGCGCGTGGTCAACCGCGACCCGGCGGTGCGCGGACGGCTCAAGGTCGTCTTCGTGCCGAATTACAACGTGAGCCTCGCCGAGTCGATCATTCCCGCGGCCGACCTCTCCGAGCAGATCTCGACCGCCGGCATGGAAGCTTCGGGCACGGGCAACATGAAGCTCGCGTTGAACGGCGCGCTGACGATCGGCACGCTCGACGGCGCCAACATCGAGATCCACGATCACGTCGGCGGCGAGAACATGTTCATCTTCGGGTTGCTCGCGGACCAAGTGGCCGCGCGCCGCAGCGAGAGCATCGACGCTTCCGACGTCATCGCCGCCTCACCTTCGCTTGCCGAGGTGCTCGAGGCGATCGCAGCGGGGATGTTCTCGCCGGACGACCGCAGCCGCTACCGGAAGCTCGTCGACGGGCTCCGGCACCACGACTATTTCATGGTCGCGGCCGACTTCGACGCGTACCGGGCGAAGCAGCGCGAAGTCGGCGTGCTGTGGCAGGACAAGAGCGAGTGGTGGCGCGTCGCCGTGCTCAACACCGCCCGCATGGGCTGGTTCTCGGCCGACCGCGCGATCCTCGATTACGCGCAGGACATCTGGCGCGCGGATTCCGCCTTGTCCGGCTAGGGCGTTGTTCACGGGCCCTGGAGATTCGATGCAGGGATCGCTGCCCGCCGCGACCATCGACGCGATCGTCGAAGGGCGCCATGCCGACCCGTTCGCGGTGCTGGGCGTCCACGAAGCCGGCGGCGCCTTCGTCGTGCGGGCGTTCGTTCCCGGCGCCGATTCGCTCGACGCGCTGTCGCGCGACGGCGCGTGGCTTGCGACCCTCGCCCGCCGCCACGACGCAGGCTTCTTCGAGGGCACGGTGCCGCGCCGCACGGCGTATCGGCTGCGCGCCGCGAATCGCAGCGACTCGTGGCTGGTCGACGATCCCTACGCGTACGGACCCGTGCTGGGTCCGCTCGACGACTGGCTGATCGGCGAGGGCAGGCACGGGAAGCTCTACGACGGACTGGGCGCGCATGCCATGCGGCACGAAGGTGTCGACGGTGTGCACTTCGCCGTATGGGCGCCGAACGCGCGCCGCGTCTCGGTCGTCGGCGATTTCAACCGCTGGGACGGCCGCCGGCACACGATGCGGATGCGGGTGGGCACCGGCGTTTCCGAGATCTTCATACCGGAGCTTGCCGAGGGCACGCTCTACAAGTACGAGATCGTCGGCGCGGACGGCGCGCTCCTTCCGCTGAAGGCCGACCCGGTCGGCTTCGGCGCGGAGCTCCGGCCGTCGACCGCGTCGGTGGTGCGCGACACGACGCGCTTCTCCTGGGCTGACGCGGAATGGATGCGGGCGCGGGCCGCGCGCGACCCGCGCCGCGCGCCGATGTCGATCTACGAAGTGCATCTGGGCTCGTGGCGCCGCGGCGACGACAACCGCTGGCTCACCTACGACGAGCTCGCCGATGCGCTCGTGCCGTATGTGGCGGACATGGGCTTCACGCATGTCGAGCTCATGCCGGTCAACGAGCATCCGCTGGACGACTCTTGGGGCTACCAGCCGATCGGTCTCTTCGCGCCGACGAGCCGCTTCGGCGAGCCTGCCGCATTCGCCCGTTTCGTCGACCGCTGCCATCGGGCGCGGATCGGTGTGATCGTCGACTGGGTGCCGGCGCACTTTCCGGTGGACCCGCACGGTCTCGCGCGCTTCGACGGCACCGCGCTCTACGAGCACGACGATCCGCGGCGCGGCTTCCACCCCGACTGGAGCACGGCGATCTTCAACTTCGGACGGCGCGAGGTCGCGAACTACCTCGTCGCAAGCGCGCTCTTCTGGCTCGACCGGTATCACGTCGACGGGCTGCGGGTCGACGCCGTCGCCTCGATGCTCTATCTCGACTACTCGCGCAAGGATGGCGAATGGCTGCCGAACCCGCACGGCGGCAACCAGAACCTCGAGGCGGTCGCGTTTCTGCGTCGCCTCAACGAAGAGGTCTACGCGCGGCATCCCGGGGCCATCACGATCGCGGAGGAGTCGACGGCGTGGCCCGCGGTGAGCCAGCCGACCTACTCGGGCGGCCTGGGCTTCGGCTTCAAGTGGAACATGGGCTGGATGCACGACACGCTCCAGTACCTGAGCGAGGATCCGGTGCACCGCCGCTGGCACCACGACAAGATGACGTTCGGGCTCATGTACGCGTTCGCCGAGAATTTCGTGCTGCCGCTGTCGCACGACGAGGTCGTGCACGGCAAGAAGTCGCTCCTCGGCCGGATTCCGGGCGACGCCTGGCAGCAGTTCGCCACGCTGCGCGCCTACTATGCGGCCATGTGGGCGCACCCGGGCAAGAAGCTCCTGTTCATGGGCCAGGAATTCGCGCAGGGCCGCGAGTGGAATTTCGACGCCGGGCTCGACTGGTCCTCGCTGTCGGTCGGCTGGCACCTCGGCGTGCAGGCGCTCGTACGCGATTGCAACCGGGCCTACGCCGATCTGCCCGCGCTCCACGAGCGCGATTGCGAGCCCGACGGCTTCCGCTGGAGCGTGGTCGACGACGCCGACACTTCCGTCTTCGCCTGGCTCCGCTTCGCCGGCGACGGCGCGCCGCCGATGGCCGCGGTCGCGAACTTCACGCCGGTGCCGCGTCCGCGCTACCGCATCGGCCTGCCGAAACCCGGGCGCTGGCGCGAAGTCCTCAACACCGACAGCGCGATCTACGGCGGGTCGAACAGCGGCAACGCGGGAGGCGTCGACGCGTTCGCCGGGGACCGAGGCGGCCTTCCCTTCACCGCCGAGGTCATGCTGCCGCCGCTCGGAACCCTTTGGCTCGTGCACGAGGGCGAGGCATGATCTCGCCTTCGAGCCCGCCGGCCGCAACGTGCACGAAAGGGGCGACATGGACAAGGTAACCTACTCGACGCCGCTCGCGCGCTCGTCGATGGCGTACGTGCTGGCCGGAGGCCGCGGCAGCCGGCTGATGGAGCTCACGGAACGGCGGGCGAAGCCCGCGGTCTACTTCGGCGGCAAGTCGCGGATCATCGATTTCGCCCTGTCGAACGCGCTCAATTCCGGTATCCGGCGCATCGCGGTCGCCACGCAATACAAGGCGCACAGCCTCATCCGGCACATGCAGCGCGGGTGGAACTTCTTCCAGCTCGTGCGAAACGAGAGCTTCGACATCCTGCCCGCGAGCCAGCGCGTGGCCGAGGACCAGTGGTACGCGGGCACAGCCGACGCCGTGTTCCAGAACATCGACATCGTCGACGGCTACGCGCCCGAGTACCTCATCATCCTGGCCGGCGATCACGTCTACAAGATGGACTACGAGCGGATGCTGGTCGACCACGTCAACGCCGGCGCCGACGTGACCGTGGCGTGCCTCGAGGTGCCGGCCGCCGAGGCGACCGGCTTCGGCATCATGCACGCCGACGCCACCGGGCGCATCGTGTCGTTCGTCGAGAAGCCTTCGGAGCCCCCGGAGATGCCCGACCGCCCCGGCTGGGCGCTCGCGAGCATGGGCATCTACGTGTTCAACCGGGATTTCCTGCACGACCAGCTGCGCCGCGATGCCGCGGACCCGACGTCGAGCCGCGATTTCGGCCGCGACGTCATTCCCTGGATCGTGAAGAACGGCAACGCGATCGCGCACCGCTTCACGCAGTCCTGCGTGAAATCGCGCGCGGAGGGAAGCGACTACTGGCGCGACGTCGGCACGCTCGACGCGTACTGGGAGGCCAACATCGATCTGACCGACATCGTTCCCGCGCTCGATCTCTTCGATCGCGACTGGCCGATCTGGACGTACGCCGAGATCACGCCGCCCGCGAAGTTCGTGCACGACGTGGACGGACGGCGCGGCATCGGCATCTCGTCGCTCGTCTCGGGCGGCTGCATCGTGTCCGGCGCCGCGGTCAAGCGCTCGCTGCTCTTCACGGGCGTTCGCGTCAACTCGTACAGCAGCATCGAGAACACCGTCGTCCTGCCCTACGTCGAGATCGGGCGGCGCGTGCACCTCGCCAACGCGATCATCGACGCCAACGTCAGGATTCCCGCCGGCCTCGAAGTCGGCGCCGATCCCGAGCTCGACGCGCGCCGTTTCCGCCGCACGGCGCGCGGCATCTGCCTCATCACGCAGCCGATGATCGACCGGCTCTCCCTCGCGGCCATAGTGTGAACAGGTCCTAATGCGGCGCGTCACCGTCCTCGCGGTCGCGTCGGAGATCTTTCCGCTGGTCAAGACCGGGGGCCTGGCCGACGTCGTCGGCGCGCTGCCGCCGGCGCTCGCACGCGAAGGCATCCATACGCGCACGCTCGTCCCCGGATACCCGCCGGTGCTGGCGGCGCTCGAAGTCACCGGAACCGCGCACACGTTCGCCGAGCTCCACGGCGGTCCGGCCCGGCTTCTTTCCGGGCGCGCCGCGGACCTCGATCTCTTCGTGCTCGACGCGCCGCATCTCTACGCGCGCGCCGGCAACATCTACGTCGGGCCCGACGGGAAGGAATGGCCCGACAACGGGCTGCGCTTCGCGGCGCTGTCGACGTGCGCCGCGGCGATCGCGCGCGGGGCCGTCGCCGGCTACGCGCCCGATGTCGTGCACGCGCACGATTGGCAGGCGGGCCTCGTCCCCGCATTGCTGCATTACGGCGGCACGCCGCGGCCCGGAACGATCATGACGGTGCACAACCTGTCGTTCCAGGGTCAGTACCCGCGCGACCTCCTCGTCCGGATCGGCCTGCCGCCGCACGCCTATTCGATCGAAGGCGTCGAGTATCACGGCTCGATCGGCTACCTCAAGGCCGGCCTTGCGCTCGCCGACCGGATCACCACGGTGTCGCCCACCTACGCCGCGGAAATCCGCACGCCCGACGGCGGGATGGGGCTCGATGGCCTGCTGCGGCAGCGCGCCCACGTGCTGACCGGCATCCTGAACGGCATCGACGAGACCGTGTGGAATCCGGCGGCGGACGCGCATCTGCCCGCGCCGTTCGACGCGAAGCACCTGCAACGCCGCGCGGTCAACAAGGCGGCGCTGCAGGCGCGGTTCGGGCTCGACGCCGATCCCGCGACGTTCGTGCTCGGCGTGGTGAGCCGGCTGACGTCGCAAAAGGGCATGGACCTGCTGGTCGAGGCATTGCCGGCGATCACCGCACGCGGCGCCGCGCTGGCGCTCGTCGGCTCGGGCGACAAGGCGCTCGAAGACCGCATCGCCCATGCCGCGACCCGCCATCCCGGCCGCGTGGGCGCGATCATCGGCTACGACGAAGCGCTCGCGCATCTCGTGCAGGCCGGCGCCGATGCGCTCGTCGTCCCGTCGCGGTTCGAGCCGTGCGGCCTCACGCAGCTTTGCGCGCTGCGCTACGGCGCCGTCCCGATCGTGGCGCGCGTCGGCGGACTCGCCGACACCGTCGTCGACGCCAACGAGATGGCGCTCGCCACGGGTGCCGGTACCGGCATTCAGTTCTCGCCGGTGACACGCGCCCAGCTCGAGCTCGCGGTCGAACGGGCCAGCGCGCTGCGGCGCGACCGCATGGCGTGGCGGCGGATGCAGCTACGTGCGATGGCCACGGACGTCGGCTGGACGCGCCCCGCGAAACGGTACGCCGCGCTCTTCCGTGCGGTCGCGGCGCGCCGCGCGGCCTGAACATGAGCGCCGCCGGGCCGTCCCAAGGCGCGAATCGCTCCCTCCCGGAGGGAAGGCGCGAAGCGCCAAGGGAGCACACATGAGCGTCGGTCCCGGGAGCCCCGAGCCGCTCGGCGTGACGCCGACGGCGCAAGGCGCGAACGTCGCCGTGGTCTCGGCGAACGCGAGCGCCATCGAGCTCTGCCGCTTCGACACGAGCGGTCGCCGCGAGCTCGAGCGCATCACGCTGCCGAAGCGCACCGGAGACGTGTGGCACGGCTTCGTGCATGGCATGGCCGAGGGCGAGCGCTACGGGCTCCGGGCGCACGGCCCCTACGACCCGGGCAACGGCCATCGCTTCAACCCTGCGAAGCTTCTGGTCGATCCGTACGCGCGGGCGCTCGACCGGCCGTTCGCCTTCGCGCCGGCGATGGTCGGCGGCGGCGAGGCGCGGGCCACGCGGGACGAAACCGACAGCGCGGACTTCGTGCCGAAAGGCATCGTGACGCGCCTACCCTCGCCCGCGACGTCGGCGCGTCCGCGCGTGCCGTGGTCCCGCACGGTGATCTACGAGCTCGGCGTGCGCGGCTTCACCCGCGCCCATCCCGATGTGCCGGAACCGCTGCGCGGCACGCTCCGGGGTCTCGCGCATCCTGCCGCGCTCGCGCACTTGACCTCGCTCGGCGTTACGACGATCGAGCTGATGCCGATCGCCGCGTGGATCAACGAGCGGCATCTGGCCGCGCTCGGTCTCGACAACTGCTGGGGCTACAACCCGGTGGCGCCGTTCGCCCCCGATCCACGGCTCGCCCCCGGCGGCCTCGACGACGTGCACGCGGTCGTGACGGCGCTCCACGCGGCGGGCCTCGAGGTCATCCTCGACGTGGTGCTGAACCATACGGGCGAAGGCGACGCGCTCGGCCCGACGGTGTCGCTGCGCGGACTCGACAACGCGACCTACTACCGGACGGATGCCGCCGACCGCGCGCGTTACGTCGACGACACCGGCTGCGGCAACGCGCTCGCGCTCGATCGAGCGCCGGTGCTGCGGCTCGCCCTCGACGTCCTTCGCTCATTACACCGTCCTCGGCGTCGACGGCTTCCGCTTCGACCTCGCGACCACACTCGGCCGCCGTGACGACGGCTTCGACGCGGCGGCGCCGCTCTTGTCGGCGATCGCGCAGGACCCGCTGCTGCGCGGGCGCAAGCTCATCGCCGAGCCCTGGGACGTCGGATCGGGGGGATATCGTCTCGGCGCTTTCCCCGCCGTGTGGGGTGAATGGAACGATCGATATCGGGACGCCGTACGGCGATTCTGGCGCGGCGACGCCGGGCGCATGGCCGAACTGGCGACCCGCCTCGCGGGTTCGGCCGACATCTTCGCCGGACGCCATCGCCCGCCTTCGCGCTCGATCAACTTCGTCGCGGCGCACGACGGCTTCACGCTCGCCGATCTCGTGTCGTACGCGAACAAGCACAACGAGGCGAACGGCGAAGGCAACCGCGACGGCAGCAGTGCGAACGACTCGTGGAATCACGGCGTCGAGGGTCCGACGACCGACGCCGCCATCGCCGCCGCGCGGGCGCGCGACGTGCGCAACCTCCTCGCCACGCTCTTCCTGTCGCGCGGCACGCCGATGCTCGCGATGGGCGACGAGCTCGGGCGCACGCAGCAGGGCAACAACAATGCGTACGCCCAGGACAACGCACTGACGTGGATCGACTGGCCAAGCGCGGATCGCTCGCGGATCGCGTTCGTGGCGCGGCTCGTGGAGCTGCGCAAACAGTACGCGGCGCTGCGCGAGGACCGCTGGCTCACCGGCGCGCCCTTCGCTGCGCAGCGGATGCCCGACGTCGAATGGCGGCGCCCCGATGGCCAGCCGATGGAGGCTGCCGACTGGACGAGTGCCGACGGCCGCGCGCTCGTCATGCTGCTCCGGCCGAGCGACGCGTCCGCGGGTGCCGCGGGCGAAATCGCCGTCGCGTGCAACGCCGGCGACGATCCGGCCGACGTGCGCTGGCCCGCCGCGCGCGAGGGCTTCGCCTGGCATTGCTGCATCGACACGGCGCTGCCGGCCGGGATGCCCGATACCGCGGAGGTCGAGGCGGTCGACGCGACCCTCGTCGCCGCGAGATCGCTGGTCGTCGTCGTGCAGGCGCCCGGAGTCGTCGTCCGGCGCCGGGCCCACGGCGTGTCGCCGGACGTGCTGGACGCGCTGGGGGCCGCCGCCGGCATCGCTCCCGAGTGGTGGGATGTCGGCGGCAAGCGGCACGTCGTCGGCGACGAGACGAAGCGGGCATTGCTCGCCGCGATGGGAATGCGCGTCGACTCGAATGCCGATGCGCGCGCGCATCTGGCGAGCCTCATGGAGCGACACGGGCCGCGGGCGCCCCGCGCCGCGGAAGCCGCGGCGATCGACCGCGATGCCGGTGGGGCAGCTGCGCGATGCTTCCTGCCGCCCGCCCTTCTGACGGGGGCGCGGCGCTTCGGGCTCGCGGCGCATCTCTACGCGCTCAAGCGCGAGGGCGACCAGGGCATCGGCGATTTCACCACGCTGGCCGAGATCGCGACGGCGACCGCTGCCGCGGGCGGCAGCATCGTCGGCATCAATCCGCTGCACGCGCTCTTTCCCCGGGAGCGGAAGCGCGCGAGCCCCTACCATCCCTCCGATCGCCGCTTCCTCGATCCGATCTACATCGACGTCGATCGCGTGCCCGACCTCGCCTTCTCGGACGAGGCGCGCATGGTGCTCGCGCGGGAGGGCGAGCGCATCGCGGCGCTCGCGGCGCGCGCGGACGTCGACTACGACGCCGTCTGGCGGGTGAAGGAGCGCGTGCTCGATGCGTGCTTCGCGTGTTTCGATCTCCGCCCGCCGGGCGATCCGCTCGCGGCCGAGTTCGAGCGGTTCGTCGCAGCCGGCGGGACGGCGCTGGCGCGCTTCGCGCTCTTCGAGGCGATTGCGGCGGAGCATCCGCGTGCGTCGTGGCACGACTGGCCGCAGGCGTTGCGCGAGCCCGACGCGAGCGGCGTGGGTGAATTCTCGCGCCGGCACGCGCGGCGGATCCGCTTCGCGCTGTACCTGCAGTGGCTCGCCGATCGCCAATTCGCCGCCGCGGCGCGCGACGCGCGCGCGGGCGGACTCGAGCTCGGATACTTTCGCGACCTCGCCGTCGGCGCGGCACCGGATGGCGCCGAGGTGTGGGCCAATCCCTCCGCGTTCGCACGCGGCGTCGCGATCGGGGCACCGCCCGATCCGTTCGCGCGGGACGGCCAGAACTGGAACCTGCCGCCGCCGATTCCCGACGCGCTCCTCTCGCCGGGCAGCGGCGGATTCCGCGATCTCGTCGCGGCCAACATGCGGCACGCCGGCGCGCTGCGAATCGATCACGTGATGGGGCTCGGCAGGCTCTTCTGGATCCCGGACGGCGCACCCGCCGTCGACGGTGCCTATGTCCGGTATCCGCTGGAGACACTCATCGGCGTGCTCGCCGAAGAGAGCGCCCGCGCCCGCTGCGTCGTCGTCGGCGAGGATCTCGGCACCGTGCCGGAGGGCTTTCGCGAGCGCCTGGCGGCCGCCGACATCCTGTCCTATCGGGTGCTTTGGTTCGAGCGCGACGGAATGCGCTTCATCCCGCCCGCGCGTTATCCGGCCCGATCGGTCGCCTCGGTCTCCACGCACGACCTGCCCACGATCGCGGGCTGGTGGGCGGGCGCCGACGTCGCCGAGAAGTCCGCGCTCGGCCTGATCGACGCCGCCGTCGCCGCGAGCGCGACGTCCGAACGGCGAGCGGAGAGGCAGGCGCTCGTCGCAGCCATCGACGAGGCCGGCGCCGCCGCGGGCGCTCCGCTTTCCGCGGACGCACCGTTCGGCGACGCCGTCACGACGGCCGTCCATCGCTTTGCCGGAGCGGCAGCCTCGGCGCTCGTCCTGCTCCAGGCCGACGACCTCGCCGGGGAGACCGCCGCGCTCAATCTGCCCGGCACCGACACGGAGCGCCCCAACTGGAGGCGCAAGGTGCGCGTGGGCGTCAAGGCGCTGTGGACCACGCCTGCCGCGCGCCAGGCGATCGCCGATCTCGCGGAAACGCGCGCGCGACCGTGATGCGAAGCGGCGCGCGTGCGCCGTTCAGCGCAGGTGGTGGACCTGCTGGCCCAGCATCTCGGGAATGATCAGCGTGATCCCGCGCCTTGTCACGTGGAAGCGCTGCCGGTCTTCGTCCGGATCGAATCCGACGGTCAGTCCTTCCGGCAGCCGGCAATGCTTCTCCACCACCACCTTTCTCAGGACGGCGTTCCGGCCGACGTCGACGCTGGGCAGGATCACGGAGTCCTCGATCGTGCAAAAGTCGTGGACGTGGACGTTCGAGAACAGCAGAGACCGTCGCACGGTCGAGCCGCTGATGATGCAGCCGCTCGCGACGATCGAGTCGATCGCCGTGCCGCGCCGGTTGTCGTCGTCGAACACGAACTTCGCCGGCGGCAGCTGCTCCTGGTACGTCCAGATCGGCCAATCCGTGCTGTAGAGGTCGAGCTGCGGTACCACGTGGGTCAACGCGATGTTCGCCTCCCAGTAGGCGTCGATGGTGCCCACGTCGCGCCAATAGGGAATGCCCTCGTTCATGTTGACGCAGCTGTCGGCGAAATCGTGCACCGCTACGCGGGCCTCCTGCCGCAGGAGCCGCGGGATGATGTCCCGGCCGAAGTCGTGGCCGGACGACGCATCGTCGGCGTCGCGCAACAGCTCGTCGTACAGAAATGCGGCGTCGAATACATAGATGCCCATGCTGGCGAGCGCCCGGTCCGGCCGATCCGGAATCGCGCGGGGTCGCGACGGCTTCTCCTCGAACCCGACGACGCGACGCTCCTCGTCGACCGCCATCACGCCGAGCGCCGTCGCCTCGCGAAGCGGGACGTCGATGCAGGCGATCGTCATCTGCGCGCGCGTCCGGACGTGGTCCTCGAGCATGCGGCCGTAGTCCATCTTGTAGACGTGGTCGCCAGCGAGGATCAGCACATATTTCGGATCGTGCCGCCGCAGGATGTCGAGATTCTGGTAGACGGCGTCGGCCGTGCCCTGGTACCAGGTCGCCTCGATCCGCTGCTGCGCCGGCAGGAGCTCGACGAACTCGTCGAAGCGGCCGTCGAGGAAGCTCCAGCCGCGCTGCACGTGGCGAATGAGACTCTGCGCCTTGTACTGTGTGCAGATGCCGATCCGGCGGATGCCGGAATTGACGCAATTCGACAGCGCGAAGTCGATGATCCGGAACTTGCCGCCGAACGGCAGCGACGGCTTCGCTCGCCAGTTGGTGAGCTCATCGAGGCGGCTGCCGCGGCCGCCGGCGAGGATCAGCGCGAGCGTGCTCTTGGTGAGCGAGCCGGCCGCGGGCTTGGCGCTGCTCCGGCCCACGAGCGCCTCGAGCACGTCGAGATCACCATGCCGCGCGTCACGATCCAGCCTCCGGCGCCGCAACTGCGGCGCGTCGAGCGCTACTTGCCGGTCAGCCGCCTCGATCGTCGCTTCCGCCTCGAGCCAATCGTCGAGGTCGTGGCCCGGCGCGAATCCTCGCTTCTCGGCGCAATAGTACGCGGCCTCCGCAATCATCGACTGCTTCGTTTCGGGGTCGACCGGACGATCCGTCGCGACCTGCGACGCCATCGCCGAAATGATCCCGGGCTTGGCGGCGCCGGGCCCTGAGGAGCCGGCGGGGCGACGGTGTTGCCGTCGACCTGCGGCGACGACGTAATGTTGAGCGCAGCCATTTTCACCTCCATGTCCTTGGCCTCCCCGTCGCACGCCTATTGCTCTTGTGCACTACACGCTACTCGCTCAATGTATCACTCCGCATTGACGGCTGTCAATGCCGGCTGCCATCGCACGCCGTCCCGGGCGACGCAAGCGCTCGGCGGACGCGACCTCGGCCGGCGCCGGCGACAGCGCAGCGGCGATCGCATCGTCGACGTGCTCGACCCACACGATCTTCAGCCTGTCGCGCGCGTCGGCCGGAATGTCCTCGAGGTCGCGCCGATTGCGCGCCGGGAGCAGCACCGTGTCGATGCCCGCGCGCAGCGCGGCCAGCACCTTCTCCTTGACGCCGCCGATCGGCAGCACGAGCCCGCGCAGGCTGATCTCGCCCGTCATCGCGACGTCGTTGCGCACGATCCGTCCGGTGAGGAGCGACGTGAGCGCGACGAAGATCGCGACGCCCGCGCTCGGCCCGTCCTTGGGCGTCGCGCCCGCGGGGACGTGGACGTGGATGTCCGATTTCTCGAGCACTTCCGGCGCGATGCCGAGCTCGTCCGACGCGCGCCTTGACGAGCGACAGCGCGGCCTGCGCGCTTTCCTTCATCACGTCGCCCAGCTGTCCGGTCAGGATCAGCTTTCCGGCGCCCGGCATCCGCGTGGCCTCGATGAACAGGATGTCGCCGCCCACCGGCGTCCACGCGAGACCGGT
This sequence comes from uncultured beta proteobacterium, assembly GCA_963724545.1. Classification (GTDB taxonomy): domain Bacteria; phylum Pseudomonadota; class Gammaproteobacteria; order Burkholderiales; family Casimicrobiaceae; genus CAIWHR01. The sequence continues at coordinate 96,508 of CAVRVC010000004.1, read as the reverse complement.
CGCGACGCCGGACACGCCGCCCCGCATCGCGACTTCGGCCTCGAACTTGCGCGGGCCGAGGATGGCCGCGAGGTCATCGGGACCCACCGTCACGCGCTCGCGTGTCGCCCTCGGCGATGCGAACCGCCACGTTGCGGAACACGTTGCCGATCTCGCGCTCGAGATTGCGCACGCCGGCCTCGCGCGTGTAGTCGTCGATGATCGCCGCTCAACGCGTCGTCGCCGATCGCGCACTGCTCCGCCGCGAGGCCCGTCGCCTCGAGCTGGCGCGCGACCAGGTAGCGGCGCGCGATCTGCAGCTTCTCCTGCGCGGTGTAGCCCGGCAGCTGGATGATCTCCATCCGGTCGCGCAGCGGGCCCGGAATCGTGTCGAGCACGTTCGCGGTGCAGATGAACATCACGCCCGACAGATCGAACGGCACCCCCAGGTAGTTGTCGCGGAAGGTCGCGTTCTGCTCGGGGTCGAGCACTTCGAGCAGCGCCGAGGCCGGATCGCCGTGAAAGCCGCCGGCGCCGAGCTTGTCGACTTCGTCCAGCATCAGCACGCAGTTGCGCGTGCCCGCCTTGCGCAGGCTCTGGATGACGTTGCCGGGCATCGACCCGATGTAGGTGCGCCGATGGCCGCGGATCTCCGCCTCGTCGTGGACGCCGCCCAGGCTCAGGCGCTCGAACTTGCGTCCGGTCGCCTTGGCGATGCTCTGGCCGAGCGAGGTCTTGCCCACGCCGGGCGGGCCGACGAAGCACAGGATCGGGCTCTTGCCCGACGGATTGAGCTTGCGCACCGCGAGGTACTCGAGAATGCGCTTCTTGATCTTCTCGAGGCCGTAGTGGTCTTCGTCGAGGATGCGCCGCGCCTCGGCGATGTCGATCGCCGCTTCGGGTCGCCGGCGGCCCACGGCAGCTCGATCAGCCAGTCGAGATACGTGCGGATCATCGAGTACTCGCCGGCGCCCTCGGGCATGCGCTCGAGCCGCTTCAGCTCCTTGCGCGCCTGCTTTTCCACTTCCTCGGGCATCTTCGCCGCGGCGATCGCGCGGTCGAGCTCGGCGATCTCCGCCGCGCCCTCGTCACCCTCGCCCAGCTCCTTCTGGATCGTGCGCATCTGCTCGCGCAGCAGGTGCTTGCGCTGGCTGTCGTCGAGCGAGCCTTTCGTGCGCTCGGCGATGTCGCGCGAGACCTTCAGCACCTCGATGCGATGCGCCAGGAGGTCGAGCAGCTTGTCGAGCCGCGTCTTGAGGTCGAACGTCTCCAGCAGCGCCTGCTTCTCCTCGGCGCCGATGTCCATCAGCCCGGCGATGAAGTCCGCGAGCCGCGCCGGGCCCTCGATGCCCTGCAGCGACGACACGACCTCGTCCGGAACCTGCGGCAGCAGCGCCAGGACTCTCGGCCGCGCGCGCCTTCAGGCCTGCGCGCGCCCCTCGATGTCCGGGTCGGTCTGTGCGGCGACTCGGCGATGAGCTCCACGCGCGCGGCCATGAAGGGATAGCCTTCGAGGAACTGCAGCACGCGAAAGCGCTGCACGCCCTGGCAGATGGCGTGATGCGCGCCGTCCGGCGCCGTGATGTAGCGCAGCACGTTGGCCGTGGTGCCGACCCAATGCAGATCGTCCGGCCCGGGCTGCTCCACGTCGGGCTTGCTCTGCAGCAGGACGCCGAGCGGACGCTGCAGGCGGGCCGCCTCGTACGCGGCGGCGCGCGAGCGCTCGCGTCCCACGGTCAGCGGGAACACCATGCCCGGGAACAGCACGACGTTGCGCACCGGAACGATGATCAGCGCGTCGTCGGGCAGCGGCCGCGACGTGCTCGCGCCCTCGGCCCGACCCTCGGTCGCGGCGGCATCGGCGCCTGCGGCGCGCGTCGGTGCTGCAACGGGTCGTCGTTCCGTATCGTCGGTTCGTTCGCAGTCATCGCGCTCCCCCTGCGCCACTTTGCGCAACCGCAGGATCAGGCAACCATCCCGCACTTCGCGCGTGCCGGTCTCGAGCCGCGCGTCGGGCAACCGGATGCGCCGCTCGAAATACCCATACGGAATCTCCAGCCGCCGCACCGCGCGGCGCGACGCCGCGAACGGCAGGCTCCTCTCGGCGCGCACCACGAGCTCGCCCGCTTCCGTCGTCACCTCGATCCCGTGCGCCGGCACGCCGGGGAGCGCGACGAGGACGACGACCTCGAGCTCGTCCTCGAAGACGTCGACCGGCGGCTCCCATGTCGCGCGGGCTCGCCCGGAGGCGGCCAGGCGGAAGAACTGCCGATGCATCCGTTCCGCCTCCTCGATCACCTCGCAGGCCTGCGCCCACATCCAATCCGTCGGAAAGCGTGATGACATTGGCGCTTCTCCTCTGTCAGCGTTGGCCCTGATCCACCGGAGGAGACCGGGCAGGTCCATGGCGCCCGACTGCCGCGCCACCTCGCGTCCGTTCCGGAACGCGATCAGCGTCGGTATGCTGCGGATGCCGAAGCGCGCCGCCAGCGTCCGGGCTCGCGCTCGGTGTCGAGCTTCGCGATCCGGGCCTCCGACGCGAGCTCGAGCGCCGCCTGGTCGTAGGCCGGTGCCATCATCCGGCACGGCCCGCACCACGGCGCCCAGAAGTCCACCACCACCGGCAGATCGTTGCTCTCGAGGTGGCGTCGAAGTTCGCCGACGTGAGCTCGATCGGATGGCGCGACAGCAACGGCCGCTTGCAGCTGCCGCAATGCGCGCCCGGGCCGAGGCGCTCGCGCAGCACGCGGTTGATCGTGTCGCAGTGCGGGCAGACGACGCGCAGATGCTCGCTCACGGCCGCACCCCGCGGCCTGCTGCGGTCCATGCCGGCGACTGCGGGAGCCGCGGAAATTCTCATGGCGCGCATGTGAGGGCGTGCCGGATCGATTCAAGGCCGTTTCGGCCGCTTCGCCGGACGCATCGCGGCGGCAACGAAGCCAGCGCGCTCCCTCGTACGCGAGCCCCCGCAGGCTAGAGCGACGGCGTCGCGCTGACGGCGTAGGTCCGCTCGTGCATGACCTGGCAGGCCGCGCAGCGCCGGGCGGTGGGAAACGCCTGCAACCGGGCGAACGAGATCCCGGCACGGCAATCGACGCAGCGCCCGAATTCATGCGCGCTGATGCGGGACAGCGCGTCGTCGATTTCCCTGATCGCCTCGACCTGCCGCCGGGCCACGGCATCGTTGTAGTCGCAAAGCGACGCCGCCGTGGCCTGATCGCCGAAGTCGGGCACGTCTCCGGCGCCATCCGCGTACGACCGCTCGATCGCCTGCCTCATTTCGTCGTGCGCCTCGGCCAGTACACCGCTCCGTTGCTTGAGCAAGTCGCTCTCCAGCCGCCGTGTCTGCCGCGTCGTCAGCGTCGTCATGCTTCCGCCCCCTCGTCGCAGGCGCGCCGTATCCTTCTCCCCATCTGCGCGCCACAAATGCACGGTAGCCCCGCCGCCACGCCACGGCTTGACGCAAGTCAACTCCGCGCCGGAAACGGCCGCTCAGAACTCCTGCGACCGATCCACCGGATGCTCGGCGTCGGGGCGTGGGGGATCGGCGATGATGCAGTCCGTCGTCAGCCTTCTCGAGCACGCTCCTCCTTCTCGCGGTCCAAGCAGTCGACGTTGCCCGCGCCGTGCGGTGCCGCTGCGACGTGAATCGTGCGCCTGTCCGCCGGCGACTGCGCACGCCATAATGGCGGCAGCACTCCACGCCAATGAACACCATCGCGAGTCGCTGCATGCCGCTACCGGGAGGACCCGAATCCGGGCTTGCCGCCAAAGTGCGGTTCCTGGCCGAGCCGCGGAACTACCCCGAGGCCGACCGGCCGCGTCGACACCATCGAAACGCACATGTCGTGGGTGTTCCTCACGGACCGCGCATGCGTGGAAGCTCAAGAAGCCGGTGCGCCACGAGCTACCTCGATTTCAGCACCGAGCCCGCGCGCCGGCAGAACTGCGCCGAAGAAGCTGCGGCTCAACCGCCGCCTCACGCACGACGTGTATCTCGAAGTCGTGCCGTTGACCGCCGACGCGGACGGCCGGTTTGCGATCTGGGCCCCGACGGCACCGTCGTCGACTGGCTGGTCAAGATGCGCCGCCTGCCGGCCGAGCGGATGCTCGATCGCATGATCCGCGCCGGCGCGCGTGCACGCCGACGACGTCCGCACGCATCGTGGGCACGCTCTGCCGCTTCTACCGCGACTGCGCGCCGATCGCCATGACGGCGCACGCGAATACCGCGAGCGTTTCGCGGCGAGGCATCGCCGACAACCTGCGCGGAGCTCGCCGCGCCGGGGTTCGCGCTGCCGGTCGCGCTGTTCGGGCCCACGTGCGCGCGGCAGCGCGCCTTCCTCGAGCGCGCGGCGCGCGCTGTTCGACGCGCGCGCGCGCGCCGGCCGGATCGTCGAAGGCCACGGCGACCTGCGGCCCGAGCACATCTGCCTCGAGCCGGAGCCGCAGATCATCGACTGCCTCGAATTCTCGCGCGATCTTCCGCATCCTCGATCCGGCCGACGAGCTCGCTTTCCTCGCGCTCGAATGCGAGCGCCTCGGCGCGCCGCCGGACTCGAGCGCACGATCTTCGACGCCTACGCCGAGTTCAGCCGGCGATGCGCCGCCCGACACGCTCGTGCATTTCTACCAGAGCTACCGCGCGTGCATGCGCGCGAAGATCGCGCTCTGGCACCTGAAGGAGCCGGCGCTGCCGATCCGTCCAAATGGCACGACGCAGGCGCGCGATTACCTCCGGCTCGCGCGCGACCACGTCGCGCAATGCGGCGCCTGGCGCCGAGGCCCGCCAGGAGCTCAGGAACCGAGCAGCTCGACGATCGAGCCGCCGGCGTGAAGCCTGCGGATCGCCTCGGCGAACAGGCCCGCGGTGCTCGACCTGCGACGAGCTTCGCCCGGAGGCCGGCATCGGTCACGCGCAGCCGGCGGCATCGCTGTCCGTCACCACGATCTGCTCGACGCCGCTCTGCCGCAAGCGTCGCGTTGGCCGCGCGCCGCGAACACGCCGTGCGACGCCGCGGCGAACACGCGTCGTCGCACCATGCTCGCGGCACGCCTGCGCCGTCGCGCGCGATCGTCGTGCCGCCGCTGATCAGGTCGTCGACGATGATCGCGACCTTGCCGTCGACGTCGCCGACCAGCGCCTCGCCGCTGACCACGCCTTCGCTGCGGTACTTCTCCGCGAACGCCGCGCCGATCGGCCGCCGAGCGCCGTCGGCCAGGCGCTGCCGGAACTGCCTCCGCCCGCTTGATGCCGCCGGCGTCCGGCGAGACGACGCTGACGTCGCGCGTCGCGCAAGCCAGCGGCGCGAAATGCGCGACGAACAGCGGATTCGCTTCCAGGTGCTCGGCGCGGCAGCGGAACGCGTTCTGGTACGCCGCGAGATTGTGCACGTCGAGCGTCACGACGCAGTCGGCGCCGACCGCCTCGAACAGCTGCGCGACGTAGCGCGTCGTGACCGGGTCGCGCGGCTTGCGTCTTGCGGTCCTTGCGCGCGTAGGCGAGATAGGGAACGACGGCCGTGACGCGCCCCGCGCGGCGGCGTCCTTCAGCGCGCCGAGGAAGAACAGCAGCCGGACGAGCTTGTCGTTCGCGCTCTGCGTCGCGTCGCCGTAGAGCGAGTGGATGACGTAGACGTCGCGGCCGCGCACGTTCACGAGCGGCCGCGCCTTGTGCTCGCCGTCCTCGAACTCGCGCTCTTCGTGCGCCGCTGAGCGGAATCGCGAGCCGCCGCGGCTGACCGCCTCTCCGAACGGTCGGCTGGCCGCCGAGCGCGAACAGCCGGAGATCGCCTTCGCTCGATCATGCTTCTCCTTGCCGCCCGACCGCGTCACCCCTTGATGCAGACCAGCGGCTCCAGGCGCGCGACCTTGCGCGCAAGTCTCGCACGGTCGGCCGCGTCGACGACCGCGGCGACGTCCTTGTAGGCGCCGGGAGCCTCTTCGCCACGCCGCGCAACGAGGGGCTGCGGATCAGGATGCCGCGCCCGGCGAGCTCGTCGACCACGCCGCGGCCGTGCCAGCGCGCGGGTCGCTTCGTGCCGGCTGATCGCACGACCGGCCCCGTGGCAGGCGGAGCCGAAGGCCTCGCCTTCGCTCTCCCGCGTGCCGACAAGGACGTACGACCTCGTGCCCATGCTGCCGCCGATCAGCACCGGCTGGCCGATCCTCGGCAGGGCCGGCGGAAGGCTCGCGATGACCCGGGCCGAAGGCGCGCGTTGCGCCTTTGCGATGGACGAACAGCCGGCGCGGCTTGCCTTCGACGACGTGCTCGTTCGACCTTGCAGGTGTTGTGCGACACGTCGTAGAGCAGCGCGAGCATCGCGCTGCCGGCAGAACGGCGTCGGAACGCCTGCCGCGTCAGGTGCGTGAGGATCTGGCGGTTGGCGAGCGCGCAGTTGATCGCGGCGCGCATCGCGCCGAGATAGCGCTCGCCCAGTCGGCGATCGCATCGGCGCGCAGGCGAGCTCGCGGTCCGGCAAGCCGGATGCCGCGCGCACGCCGCGGCGATCGCCATCTCGCGCAGGAATTCCGTGCCGATCTGATGGCCGAGACCGCGCGACCCGCAGTGAATGCTGACGACGATGTCGCCCGGACGCGAGCCGAACGCCTGCGGCCGTCGTCAGTCGTACACTCGCGACCACGTGCTGCACCTCGAGGTAGTGGTTGCCGGAGCCGAGCGTGCCCATCTCGTCGCGCTGGCGTTGCTTCGCCGCGTCCGACACGTGGCGCGGCCGTGCGCCGGCCATGCCGCCGCGCTCCTCGATGCGCTCGAGGTCTTCGGCCCTCCCGTAGCCGCGCTCCGACCGCCCAGCGCGCGCCGCCTCGCAGCATCGCGTCCATCTCGTCGGCCGTCGAGGCGCAGCGCGCCGGTGCTGCCGACGCCGGCCGGGATGCGCTCGGCGAGCGTGTCGGCGAGCCGCCGCTTGACCGGCTCGATCTGCGCGCACGTCAAGCCCGTCAGCAGCATGCGCACGCCGCAGGAAATGTCGAACCCGACGCCGCCCGCGGACACGACGCCGCCCTCGTCCGGATCGAACGCGGCCACGCCGCCGATCGGAAAGCCGTAGCCCCAATGCGCGTCCGGCATGGCGAACGACGCCTTGACGATGCCAGGAAGCGCGGCGACGTTGGCGACCTGCTCCGGCACCTTGTCGTCCATGGCGCGGACGAGCGCCTCGTCCGCGTAGATCACTCCGGGAACGCGCATCGCGCCCGTCCGCGGCAACTGCCATTCAAATCACCGATGCGCTGCAGACGTCCGGGATCCATTCGCTTGCCCCCTCACACGTCGACGACGCACTGCGCGATCCACAGGCCGTCGCCCCCCTGCGCCACGGACAATGCCGTGTACGTCGCCCCCTTGACCTCGACGGCCGGCCGATGCCGGAGGCGGTCGACGGGCTCGCCCCACGCTTTCGCCTCGAGCGCGTGATCGTGCAGCGACACCGCGAAGCGTGCGAAAAGAAGGTGGCGCGTCGCCATCTCGAAGATCAGCGCGTTGAGCCAGTCGGCGAACAGCAATTCGTCGTCGGGCGCCTCGCAACGGATCTCGACGACCGTGTCGGCTCCTATCTGCGCCGGATCGGCGATCGCCGCCGTCACCGCGAGCGCCGCTTGCTCGAAGGCTTCGCCCCGCGTCGCGCCGATGCCGCGCACGCCGATGTCGGCGCCGTGAGAAAAGTGTTCCCAAGCCATCGGTTCCCGCCCATTATCGATACCCACTATTCGGGCCACCGGCCAAGTTTGGATTGTGTTCCGGCAACTTCCGGACATCGTTGACGTCGATCAACGCACGGTGGCGATGCGATGCCTATGCTGCGGCATGCCATGGACTGCAAACCGATATCCGGTGGCGATGGGGGGCCTGCCGGCGGAGGTCCGCGCGAAAGCCATCGAAATCGCGAACGCGATGCTGGCGGAGGGCTGTGACGAAGGTCAGGCGATCCGGATGGCCATAGCCGCCGCCAAGAAATGGGCTTGGGGTGCGCACCCGAGTGGGCGAGGCAGCTAGCATGGGTCCGTGCTTTTGCGCACCGGGGACGAGGGTCGAGGAAGAGCCATGAGTGAGCAAAGTTCATCTTCACGTTCGACGAGGGCGACGGCAACGACCGGATGCTGCTCGGCGGCAAGGGCGCCAATCTGTGCGCGATGACGCAGATCGGGCTCAATGTCCCGCCGGGATTCGTCATCACGACGGCGGCCTGCCTCGCCTACCTCGAGAACCAGCGGCTGCCGGACGGGCTGATGGAGGGCGTCCGGACCGAGATCGCCGCGCTCGAGCGGAAGTCCGGCAAGGGATTCGGCTCGGCCGGAGAACCCGCTGCTCGTTTCGGTGCGGTCGGGTTCGGCGATGTCGATGCCCGGCATGATGGACACGATCCTCAACCTCGGCCTCAACGCGGCGACGCTGCAGGGGCTCGCGGACAAGACCGGCAATCGGCGCTTCGCCTGGGATGCCTACCGGCGCTTCATCCAGCTCTACGGCAAGATCGCGATGGGCGTCCCCGACGAGGCCTTCGACGCGGCGATGGCGGCGATCAAGCGCAGGCACGGCGCCGTGCACGACGTCGAGCTGACCGCCGAGGCGCTGCAGGAGCTCGTGCGAGGCGTTCCTCGACGTCTACCGCAAGCACACGCGCGAGACGTTCCCCGCCGATCCCTACGTGCAGCTCGAACGCGCGATCCAGGCGGTGTTCCAGTCGTGGAACGGCAAGCGCGCCGTCGACTACCGGCGCCAGTTCAGGATCACGCCGGCATATGGCCAACGGGACCGCGGTCAATGTCTGCACGATGGTCTTCGGCAACATGGGCGACGACTCGGCCACCGGCGTCGGGCTTCACCCGCAATCCCGGCGACGGGCGAGAACGTCCATCTACGGCGAGTATCTGGTGAACGCGCAGGGCGAGGACGTCGTCGCCGGCATCCGCACGCCGAAGCCGATCGCGGCCATGGCGCAGGAAATGCCCGCGCTCTACCGGCAGCTCGTCGAACTGCGCGACAAGCTCGAGACGCACTACAAGGAGGTGCAGGACTTCGAGTTCACGATCGAGCGCGGCCGGCTCTACTGCCTGCAGACGCGGAACGGCAAGATGAACGCGCGCGCCATGGTGACCACGTCGGTCGGAATGTGCCGAGGAAGGGCTGATCGGGAAGGACCGGGCGCTCAACCGGATCAACCCGCTCCTGCTCGAACAGCTTCTCGTGCCGACGCTCGATCCGGCGCCACGAGGCGAAGTCGCTGGCCCGGGGCCTGGCGGCATCGCCGGGCGCGGCGTCGGGCAGCATCGTCTTCGACGCGGACACCGCGGAGCGGCGCGGCCGCGCCGGCGAGCACGTGATTCTCGTGCGCGAGGAGACCAAGCCCGAGGACATCCACGGCTTCTTCGCGGCGCAGGGCATCCTGACCAGCCGCGGCGGCAAGACATCGCACGCCGCGGTCGTCGCGCGGGGCATGGGCAAGCCGTGCGTCTCCGGCTGCGATGCGATCGCGATCGACGTGCGCGAGCGCACCGCGAAGATCGGCGACACGATCCTGCACGAGGGCGACGTCATCACGATCGACGGCACCACGGGCGACGTGTATCCGGGCAGGATCCCGACCGTCGAAGCCCAATTCTTCGACGAGCTCGACACGTTGCTGGCGTGGGCCGACGAGGCGGCGCGACTCGAGGTCATGGCCAATGCCGACACGCCCCGCGACGCCGCCCGCGCCCGCGACTACGGCGCGAAGGGCATCGGGCTCTGCCGCACCGAGCGCATGTTCAACGATTCGAATCGCCTGCCGATCGTGCAGGAGATGATCCTCGCCGACACGCCCGCCGAGCGGCGCGCCGCGCTCGCCAGGCTGCTGCCGATCCAGCGCGCGGACTTCAAGGGCATTTTCGCGGCGCATGGCGGGGCTGCCGGTCACCGTGCGCCTGCTCGATCCGCCGATGCACGAGTTCCTGCCGACGGCGTCGCAGCTCGAATTCGAGATCGGCCATCTGCGCCACCTGCAACGGGCGGCGCAATCGGTCGCCGAGCTGCCGGACACGCTGAAGCTGCTCGATCCGGAGCTGCCCCGCGATTACGTCGAGAGCCTCGGCAAGCTGCAGAAGAGCCTCGAGCAGTACCGCGAGGCGAAGCGCGGCGACGCGGCGCTCGAACGGCGCGAGGCGATGCTGAAGAAGGTGCACCTGCTGTCGGAAGTGAATCCGATGCTGGGGCACCGCGGCGTGCGTCTCGGCCTCACCTATCCCGAGATCTACGAAATGCAGATCCGCGCCGTCCTCGAGGCCGCCGCGCGAGTGCCTGCAGGAAGGCATCGACGTGCATCCGGAGATCATGGTGCCGCAGGTCTGCGCGGCCGAGGAGCTCGTGCGCGTCAAGGCCATGGTGGACGCGCTGAAGCCGGAGGTCGAGGCGACCTACGGCGTGCGCGTCGAATGCAAGTTCGGCACGATGGTCGAGGTCGTCCGCGCCTGCATGCGTGCCGCCGACCTGGCCGAGGTCGCCGAGTTCTTCTCGTTCGGCACCAACGATCTCACGCAGGCCACGTTCTCGTTCTCGCGCGAGGATGCCGAGAACAAGTTCCTGCCGCAGTACATCGAATCCGGCGTCCTTCCGCACAACCCGTTCGAGATGCTGGACGTCGACGGCGTGGGCCGCCTGATGCGGCTCGCCATCGAATGGGGACGCGGCGCGCGGCCCGGCCTCGTCGTCGGCATCTGCGGCGAGCACGGCGGGCAGCCGGAGGCGATCCGCTTCTGCCACGACGCCGGGCTCGACTACGTCTCGTGCTCGGCGCCCCGCGTGCCCATCGCGCGGCTCGCGGCGGCCCAGGCCGCGCTGAAGGCGCGCGAACCGGCGTAGGGCGTCGGCGCCGGGCAAACGTTGTCCGGGCGTCGCAGCGGCGCGATAATGGCCGCACTTCCGATGAACGCCAATTCCACGAGGGACTTCCGACCATGACCGACATCATGAGCCTCCTGGGCGCCGACGCCGCGGCCTCCTCCAGCACGTCTGCAAGGGCATCCCCCGCGATTCGCTGCACCTTCCCGGGTCCGGACTTCGTCGATCGCATCGTCGCGCCGTCGCGACCGGTCGCCCGCCGTGATGCGAAGCCTCCAGCAGCTCTTCGGTCACGGGCGGCTCGCCGGCACCGGCTACCTGTCGATCCTGCCGGTCGACCAGGGCATCGAGCACAGCGCGGGCGCGTCGTTCGCGAAGAATCCGCTCTACTTCGATCCGGAGAACATCGTGAAGCTCGCGATCGAGGGCGGCTGCAACGCGGTCGCCTCGACGCTCGGCGTGCTCGGCGCGTGCTCGCGCCGCTACGCGCACAAGATCCCGTTCCTCCTGAAGCTCAACCACAACGAGTTCCTCACGTACCCGAACAAGTACGACCAGATCATGTTCGCGAGCGTGAAGCAGGCGAGGGACATGGGCGCGGTGGCCGTGGGCGCGACGATCTACTTCGGCTCCGCCGAGTCGAGCCGCCAGATCGTCGAGGTCAGCGAGGCCTTCGAGGTGGCGCACGAGATCGGCATGGCGACGGTGCTCTGGTGCTATCTGCGGAATCCGGCGTTCAAGACCGACAAGGACTACCACGTGTCCGCCGACCTCACGGGTCAGGCGAACCACCTCGGCGTGACGATCGAGGCGGACATCATCAAGCAGAAGCTGCCCGAGAACAACGGCGGCTACATGGCGCTCCCGAAGGCGAATCCGTACGGAAAGAACGACGAGCGGATGTACACCGAGCTCGCGACCGATCACCCGATCGACCTCGTGCGCTACCAGGTCGCGAACTGCTACCTGGGTCGCTCGGGCTCATCAATTCCGGCGGCGCGTCGGGCGAGAACGACCTCGCGGATGCGGTGCGGACCGCGGTGATCAACAAGCGCGGCGGCGGCATGGGCCTGATCAGCGGCCGGAAGGCGTTCCAGAAGCCGATGGCGGACGGCGTGAAGCTGTTGAACGCGATCCAGGACGTCTACCTGTCGAGCGATCACCATCGCCTGACGCGGCACGAAGGTGCCGCGATGGCAAGCGCCTGCTGGAGCGTTGAGAAACGGTGTTGAAACTGCGTTCTGACCAAACAGACAACGACAGCGTTAATCTGCATCAGCAGCGACTGAATGGGGACGGATGCCTGTTGTCCTTCGGCCATGCTTGCGGGCCGCTTCCGCGGCCGAAGGTTCAAGAGCCGCCATTCAAGGATTCCGAGACACCGGCGGCAGGCGGCCACAACCGGTCATCCCCTGGTAGCGTCCATTTCCGGCGTGTAGGCGTAGCATGGCTGGCCTCCCATTAGCGACAAGGTGATTCATTGATCGACCGGCGCACATTCATCGGCACGCTCGCGGGTGGCCTCCTGGCCTCGTCTTTGGCCTCGTTTGCGCAGCAAACCACGAAGGTTCCTCGCATTGGTGTCATTGGCGGCCAGGACGCGCCGGCCTGGGACGGGCTCCGCCAGGGACTTCGGGAACTGGGCTACGTCGACGGCCGCAATGTGATGATCGACTGGCGATGGTCGGGGAACGCTGAACGGCTCCCCACCTTGGCGACCGAACTCGTCCAACTGAAGGCAGACGTCATCGTTGCAGCGGGCACCCAGGCGACCCGAGCCGCCAAGCAGGCGACGAGCACCATTCCGATCGTGATGGCGGTCTCTGCGTATCCTGACAAGATCGGCCTCGTGGAGAGCCTCGCGCGTCCGGGTGGCAACGTCACAGGCTTGAGCAATATCGCGCCGGAACTGATGGGCAAGCGTTTTCAGTACCTCAAGGAAATCGCTCCGAAGGTCTCCCATGTGGCCGTGCTGTGGTTTCCTGCGAGCCCGGCGGAGCAGCTCGGGTTCGTGGATCTGCGGGCGGCGGCGGCTTCGGCTGGGGCGACGATCCAGTCGATTGAGATGCATCCCTCGGACGACTACGCTGCGGCCTTCGCGAGCGTAACTGGAAGCCGATCCGATGCCTTGTATGTCAACGCCAATCCTCTTCATTCCAAGAATCGGCAGCTCATTGCGGACTTTGCTTTGAGGAGCCGGCTCCCGAGCATGTACGAGGAGAGGATCTTTGTCGTGGCCGGCGGCCTCTTGTCGTACGCGCCAAGCTTCATTGAGCTATTCCGGCGCGCCGCGACTTACGTCGACAAGATCCTCAAGGGCGCGAAGCCAGGGGATCTTCCGATCGAGCAGCCGACGACGTTCGAGCTCGTGATCAATCCCAAGACGGCAAGGATCCTTGAACTCACGATCCCGCAGTCGCTACGTGTGCAGGCTGAGTTGATAGAGTGATGGCTCGCCGCGCATTGATCGCACGGTTCACCCTGCTCGCCGTCCTCGCCGATTGACCTTGGTTCCTCGAACGGCTGCTTCGGAGAAGTCCGACGGCTGCTCGGTCGATAGCGCCCACCTACGACTCACAGATAGGTGACCGCTTTCTGCTTGGCTGATGGTTTGGTCCGAACGGACAGTGTCCGACAGGCCTGATTCCGAGCAGGACACATCACGGAGTGAAACGGGGCGCGGGAGACAACATTGCCGTCGCGCTCTCAACTACCGTGATTGATCCTGCGCGAACATGCACGGGTTAGAATCCCCACCATGGCCTTCCTCTCCACATTCGCCGGCCTACTGCTGGCGTTGGTGGCGTGGGTCGGCCTGTATACGTTCGCCGTGGATTCGCGCGATCCTCTTCTCGTGTCGCTCGCCTCGTATCTCGAAGCGTTCAGCGTCGGGGATGGCTACTTTTCGCGATACTCTCCGTCGTCTTCGCTATGCTGACCTACCGCGCTATGCGGGCAAAGGTGTGAGCGCAGGACGCTTACTTACGCCCGCCGCGGGACTAAAATGCGTTTCGCTATTTCTTCCACCAACACGGGGCGCTCAAAATGATCGGATACGTCACCCTCGGCACCAACAACCTGCCGCGAGCAGCGGCCTTCTACGATGCCCTACTTGCGGAAATCGGCGCCAAGCGATTGATGGACTATGGCCGCGGCTACGCCTACGGCAAGTCGATGGACAAGCCGAGCCTCGCCATCATGACGCCTTTTGACAAGAAGCCAGCAACGGTCGGCAACGGCGTGATGGTCGCGTTGGGCGTCGACTCGCGCGCCACCGTGGATCGTGTGTATAAGAAGGCGCTTGAACTCGGTGGCACCGACGAAGGGCCGGCTGGCCCGCGTGGCGACGATTTCTACGCCGGCTATTTCCGCGACCTTGACGGCAACAAGCTCAGCGTGTTCTTCATGGGGTGAGTGCTGACGAGACGTACTGGGCCCGATGGTGCGCCGATTCATGGATTCTACGTGCCGACCGGCGACGCGACTCGCCGGTTGGCGTGCTCGTTAGGCGGCGGAAGGAGGCGATGTGCCAACGACAGTAGCTGAGGGAGGGTGCATTTGCGGTGCGATTCGCTACCGCATTTGTGGCAATCCGACCAACAGTATGGTTTGTCATTGCCAGACTTGCCGGCGAGTTGCAGCTTCGCCGGTGGTCGCGTGGGTCACGTTCCCAACCACGCAATTTCAGCTGCTTCAAGGCCAGCCGACGGCGTTTCATTCTACTCAGCCGGTGTGCCGAACCTTCTGCGCAGCCTGCGGAACTCCTCTCACGTACGAGAACAGGGATTCCGTCGGATTCGTCGACGTCACTACGTGTAGCCTCGATAATCCGGAATCATTTCCGCCAACCCATCACTCGTGGCTTAGTCACGATCTCGCGTGGGTACGCTTCGGCGATGGCCTACCAACATTTCAAGAATGGCGGCGCGAACCCGCCACCAAACCCGAGTAGGGGAAGTCCTTTCTATTCGGTCAACACGGATGCCCACCGGCGGGGCTTCGCCCGGGCCGGGGTCCCCGGTTACCTTTCTCGTTAGGCCGCATGCCGAACGCTGATGTTGCGAGTACCATTTCGTGACAATGCGTGCACGCGATCAAGTGAATCGGCATCCCGTCGGCGAATTACCTCACGAAGCCGCCGCCTCGCACCCCCACGAACTTCGAGCGGTGAGCGGCGCATCGCTGTCAGTTGGCGCGCTGGCGCTGGGCGCAGTGGCGATTGGCGCAATCGCTATCGGCGCTATGGCCATCGGTCGATTGGCAATTGGTCGAGCCCGAATCAGACGACTGGAAATTGACGAGCTAGTCGTTCGGCGGCTGCGCGTCATCGAGCGGCTCGACGCCGCCGAAGCCGGACGCCGAGAGCTAGAGACGTGGGTCGCTCGGCTTTGCGATCGCGGTCAACCCGGGCGTAACCAGCCACGCCGCCGAAGCCAGAGGTGCTCTATCGCGGTCCAGGAGCACCTCGCGACCTGGCGCACCCGTAGTCCGCGAAGTCGATGATGACGATGGGCCGGTGCCCGAACATGTGGAGTGGTAGTTCCGCCGCTACCTCGACTGGCCATCATCTATCGGCGCAGCTAGTTTTGCTATCATCAACGGAGTGCTCTCATTGGAGTACGTTAGCGGGCCGCCATGGCGTGACAGCGGGGCCCGTGGATTCGATAACCTTTGTCGCCGCATCGGAGAGAACCCATGAACACGTCAGGGAAGACCGCCGCAGTGGCGTTGGCTGCATCGCTTTGGCCATGGCGGCCCCGGCGTTAGCCCAGGGCACGAGCGGCAAAGAGGTATTCATCAATTCGAAGGACATCAAATGGGGCGACGCTCCACCTTCGATACCCAAGGGCGCAAAGCTCGCCGTCCTGCAAGGCGATCCGGGCAAACCGGGGCCATTCGTCATCCGACTCATGTTGCCCCCTGGCTTCAAGCTTCCGCCGCACGCGCATTCGCAGGACGAGAGTCTTACCGTGATCTCCGGCACGTTTTATTTCGGCACGGGAGACAAGATCGAGATGAGCAAGGCGCACGCGCTCAACGCGGGAGGATTCCATGCTCTTTCGGGGGGGACCACCATTACGCATTCGCGAAGGCTCAGGCGGTGGTTCAGGTCAACGGGATGGGGCCATTCAACATAACTTACATCAACCCCGACGACGATCCTCAGAAGGCGAAGAAGTAGGCATTGAGCGCAGCCGTTCAATCTCGCCATCGATAGCAAGCTACGCGGGTGCGATCTGGTTGGGCTTCGTGTCCACGACGTTGGTCCAGGGCAGCCATGTCGCCGCCCGCGCGATTGTCATGCAGAAGAAGACCCAGCGGCCGGTGCAATTCGAGATCACCGAGTCGTGCTTGAATCGGTACTGACCTGTCCGTACTGTGGCTTTGCGGCGCAGGAAACCATGCCCACGGACGCCTGCCTGTTTTTCTACGAGTGCCGCAACTGCAAGACAGTCCTTCGTCCGAAACCGGGCGATTGCTGCATGTTCTGTTCGTTCGGTTCGGTCAAATGCCCGCCAATTCAGGATAAGCACACCTGCTCCGGCTGACCGTTCTGATGTCCCTGGCGATTGGACGCGACCACGATCCTGCGGCTGCTTTCTGCGAGCACGTATGGCCGGAGTGGGTCGATAGCGCCCACCCACGACTGAAAATAGGTGACCGCTCTCTGCTTGGCTGGTGGTTCGATCCGAATGGACAGTGTCCGTCAGGTCCAATTCCGAGCAGGACAGATACGTAGGTCGGCCCCGTCGCCAAATGAGCGATAATTCCCCGGCCCCTCACCTTCCTCTCGCTCCCGGCCCACGATTGGAGTCCCACATGCTTCGCCGTTTCGTCGTCACGATCCTCTCCGCAACCGCCTTCGCCGCCGCCCTGCCCGCGGCGGCACAACTCAATCTCTACTGCAGCTCGCCCAACACCGCCTGGTGCCAGGGGATGGCCAACGGTTTCGAGAAGACGACGGGCATCAAGGCCGCGGTCGTCCAGAAGGCGACCGGCGAAATGCTCGCGCAGGTCAAGGCGGAGCGGGCCAATCCGAAAGGCGACATCTGGTGGGCAGGTGCCGCCGACAATTATCTCCAGGCGGCCGAGGAAGGCCTGCTCGAGGCGTACACGTCGCCCAACGTCAAGGACCTGCAGGACTGGGCGCAGCGCATCACCGCGGTCTCGCAGGGGCGCGTGTCCGGCGTGTACGGCGGCATTCTCTCGCTCGGCTACAACACCGAACTGCAGACGAAGAAGAAGCTGCCGGTGCCCAGGTGCTGGAAAGACCTGCTCGATCCCGTCTACAAGAACGAGGTGATGCTGGGCAATCCGAACAGCTCCGGCACCGCGTACCTGATGCTGGCGTCGCTCGTGCAGGTGTTCGGCGAGGACGAGGCGTTCAAGTACATGAAGGCGCTGAACGCCAACGTGAGCTCGTACGCGCGCTCCGGGATAGGGCCGATGACGGCCGTGAAGCAGGGTGAGATCTACGTCGGCAGCACGGTGCTCCACGGCGTGATCAACGAGATCGTCGCGGGCTTTCCGGTGAAGCCGGTGCTGCCCTGCGAGGGCGTGGGCTACGAGATCGGCTCGATGGCGATCATCAAGGGCGCGCGCAACCTCGACAACGCGAAGAAGTTCGTCGACTGGGCGCTCACCGTGGACGCCCAGAAGATCGGGCTCGAGGTCAAGGAGTACGCGATCCCGACCAACAAGAACGTGCCGCTCCCCGCGACGGTGCCGAACCTGACCGAGTTCAAGGTCATCAACTACGACTTCGCGAAGTACGGCTCGAGCGAGACCCGGAAGCGGCTGCTCGAGCGCTGGGAGAAGGAGATCGGCCAAGCGCCGCGATGACCCCTTCGCGCCGCCCGGTGCAAGTGTGGCTTGCCGTCGGCGCGGTCGGCTTCCTGCTCGTTCCCTGGTACGCGCTCCCGGACAGCGTGTTCGGGCTCTCCTGGATTGCAGGCTTCACGACGAAGGAGGCCGCGCCCGCGCTGCTGCAGGTCGCGGCGCACGGCCGGGGCTTCCTTGCCCCGATCGGTCTCCTGCTCGCCGCCGGCATCGCGGTCGCCGCGCTGGCGACCAATCGCACGGCGCGCGACCGCGCGCTGATCGCGATCGGCGCGGCGGGTTTCCTCTATCTCTTCGCGCAGGGCTTCGCCATCGGTCCCTCCGGCTGGTATTTCGACGCGCTGACCGCGACGTTGCCGGCGCTGCCGCGCGGGCAGTACGGCATGGGGCTGGGCGCCGCGCTCGTCGCCGCCTCGTTCGGTATGCTGGTCGCGCTGGGTGTCGCGGGCCGCGGCTACTTCAAGGGCGATCCGTTCATCGCGGGAAGCGTCCTCGGGCTGGCGGCGCTGGTCGTCTGCTTCACGTTCTTCCCGGTCGCGCGGATCCTGGTCTCCGGGATCCAGGACAGCGCGGGCGCGTACTCGCTGACGGCCCTCCCCGAGCGCCTGTTCACCGAGAAGATCTGGGGCCTGGGATGCATCGCCGGCAACACGCGCTGCGGCGTCGCGTGGAACACGCTGCCGCTCGCGTTCCTGTGCGCGACCGGATGCACGACGCTCGGCCTCGCGTTCGCGCTGATCGCGACGCGCACCGGCTTCAGGCAGAAGGGCGCGCTGCGCGTGCTCACCATCCTGCCGATCATCACGCCGCCCTTCGTGATCGGGCTCGGGCTCATCCTGATCTTCGGCCGCTCGGGACTCGTCAACCAGCTGCTCGAGTACCTGTTCGGCTGGCAGCTCGGGCGCTGGATCTACGGCCTGCAGGGGATCCTGGTCGCGCAGGTGTTCGCGTTCACGCCGATCGCCTTCCTCGTGCTGATCGGCGTCGTCGAGGGCGTGTCGCCGAGCATGGAGGAAGCGGCGCAGACGTTGCGAGCCGACCGCTGGCGGGTATTCGCCGACGTGTCGCTGCCGCTGATGCGGCCCGGCCTCGCCAACGCGTTCCTCATCAGCTTCATCGAGTCGATCGCCGATTTCGGCAATCCGATCCTGCTCGGCGGCAACTTCGGCGTCCTCTCCACCGAGATCTTCTTCTCGGTCGTCGGCGCGCAGCTCGACCAGGGACGCGCGGCGACGCTCGGCATCCTGCTCCTCGTCATCGCCTTCGGCGCGTTCTTCCTCCAGCGCGCGGTGCAGGGACGCAAGGTGTACACGTCGCTCGCCGGCAAGGGGGACGCCGGGCTGCCGACGCAGCTCCCCGACCCGGTGCGCCGCATCTGCTACGGCATCGCGCTGCCGTGGGCGGCGCTCACCGCCGTGATCTACGCGATGGCGCTGGCCGGTGGCTTCGTCGAGACGTGGGGCCGCGACTACACGCTGACGCTCCGGCACTACACGAAGGCGTTCGGCCTCGAATGGACCGGCCATGGCCTCCTGTGGACCGGGGCCGCGTGGAACTCCTTCTGGACCACCATCAAGCTGTCGGCCATCGCGGCGCCCGTCACTGCCGCGCTCGGCATCCTGGCCGCCTACCTCCTCACGCGGCAGAGGTTCGTCGGTCGGGACGCGTTCGAGTTCGGCACGATGCTGTCGTTCGCCATTCCGGGCACCGTGATCGGCGTTGCGTACATTCTCGCGTTCAACGTGCCACCGATCGAGATCACCGGCACCGCGCTGATCCTCATCGTCTGCAACGTGTTCCGCAACATGCCGGTCGGCGTGCGGGCCGGGATGGCGGCGATGAGCCAGATCGACAAGAGCCTCGACGAGGCGTCGACCGTGCTGGGCGCGCGCGGCTTCACCCCGCTCCGCACGATCCTGCTGCCCCTGCTGAAGCCGGCGATCATAGCCGCGCTCGTGTACAGCTTCGTGCGCGCGGTGACGACGCTTTCCGCCGTGATCTTCCTCGTCTCGGCGGAGTACGAATGGGCGACGACCTACATCATCAACCGCGTGGTCAACGGCGACTACGGCGTGGCGATCGCGTACAGTTCGGTGCTGATCGTCCTCATGCTCGCCGTGATCTTCGTCATACAGTGGGCGGTCGGCGAGCGCCGCCTCGGCCGCCGGGCCGCGGGCGTCGCGCCGACGTCGCTCGGCCAGCTGGGCGCCGGCACCGCGCAAGCCTAGTCGGCACACTGGAATCCGCATGAAAGCCGCATCGATCGAATTCCGGCAGGTGACCAAGCGCTACGGCGACGTCGTCGCCGTCGACAACGTCTCGTTCACCATCGCCGCGGGAACGCTCGTCACGCTGCTCGGACCCTCCGGCTGCGGGAAGACGACGATCCTGCGGATGCTGGCCGGCCTCGAGCTCCCGTCGGAGGGCACGATCCGGATCGGCGGCGAGGATGTCACGTCGCGCGCCGCCGCCGAGCGCGACGTGTCGATGGTGTTCCAGAGCTACGCGCTGTTCCCGCACATGAGCGTGCTGGAGAACGTGCGCTACGGCCTCGTCGTCTCGGGCAAGTCGAAGCCGGAAGCGGATGAGCGTGCGCGCGCGGCGCTCGCGACCGTGGGGCTGACCGGCCTCGACGCGCGCCTGCCCTCCGAGCTCTCCGGCGGCCAGCAGCAACGCGTGGCCGTCGCGCGTGCGCTGGTGCTCGAGCCGTCGGTGCTGCTGTTCGACGAGCCGCTGTCGAATCTCGACGCGCGGCTGCGCCGCCAGATGCGCGAGGAGATACGCGACCTGCAGCAGCGTCTCCGCCTCACCGTCGTCTACGTCACGCACGACCAGTCGGAGGCGATGGCGGTCTCGGACCGGATCATCGTCATGGACAAGGCCGTCATCGCGCAGGAGGGCGCGCCGCGCGAGCTCTACGAGCAGCCGCGCGACGCCTTCGTCGCCGGATTCATGGGCGATGCCAACCGCGTGCGCGGGCGGATCACGAGGCGGGACGCCGTGCGCGCCGACGTCACGCTCGGCCCGGTCAGACTGTCGTTGCCGCACGGCGGCGCCGCCGACGGCGAATGCGAGGTCGCGATCCGCCCCGAAGCGATCGAGCTCCGGTACGACGACGACGCCCCTCTCACGGCGACGGTGAAGAAGGCGTCCTACCTGGGGCAGCTGATGGAGTACACGCTCGACACGCCGATCGGCGCGCTCTTCGTCATCTCCACCGCCGTCGACCGGCCGCTCGCCGTCGGCGCGTCCGTCGGCGTCGCGCTCGCGAACCACGGGGTCGTAGTGATCCCCGCCGCCGCGACGGCCGTCCGGTGAGATTCGCGGCGCCCTCGGTCCGGCGTCCGACGGCGCATCGAGTCTCGATGGCCTGACTTCATGCCCCGCTGGATCTGGCTCCTGCTCGTGGCGGCGTTGCTGGGCGGGATCAACTGGTGGGTCTACGAGCGCAGCGTGTCGCGCCCGCCCGGCGTGCTGGTCGCCGCGGAGCCGCGGCAGCAGGATCTCGATCCGCCGCCGCAATTCGACGATCGCGGCTATCGCTTCATTCGGCGCGCGCGCTACGACATCACCGCCCGCGTGCTGCGCAGGGAGATCTATCGCGTCGACGGCGGCGCCGCGCTCGCCCCGGTGGACCTCGCCGTCGGCTGGGGTCCGCTTTCCGACTCGCGCATCATCGACCAGCTCGATTTCTCGCAGATGGGCCGGTTCTTCTATTGGAAGCCGAAGGATTTCGCGACGTTTCCGCTGGGCCCGGAAGCGCTGATCGCGCACGGTGCGCAAATGCACCTCATTCCGGCGACGAAGGCTCTCGAAAGCCGCGCACGGAAGCTGCGACCCGGCCAGATCGTGACCATCGGCGGGTACCTCGTCGACATCCGCGGGCCGGGCGGCTTCTACTGGAACACGTCGCTCACGCGGAACGACACGGGCGACGGCGCGTGCGAGATCGTGTGGGTGGAGACGCTGGAAACCCATTAGGCGCGGCGCACGTGACGGCGGCGCGGGATGTTCGATACCGCACAGAGACCGCCCGCCATTTCGAATAGCCTGTGAACGCTGCGATGCGTCCTTGCCGATGCAGGGCGGGTCGTGTCTGCAACCTGCACCGAATCTCTCTTTTCGAGCCAACGACGAACCGTGACCAGCGCGCCCACCAACACGCAGCATCTTGACGCGAATCCGTCCCGAGCGGCGGTCATCGTCAGCGGCGACGGCGATCGTCTCGCACTCGCGGGCGACCTTGACCTCGTCACGCTCGCCGTTGCCCGGCAATCGCTCGCGAAGTGGTCGAAGAACGGCCCATCCCGCTCGCTCGACATCAAGGGCGTCGACCGCCTCGATACGCCGGGTGCGCTGTTCCTGTGCGGCCTGGCTGACCGGGGCGTGGAACTCACCGGTGCGCGCGCTGAGCACCGCGCGCTGCTCGATCTCATCCGCGGACTCGACCTCGAGCCGCTACCGAAAGTGGCTTCCATTCCACGGTGGCGCCAGATCGTCGTCCTGATCGGAAAGGGTGCGCACGACGCGAGGCACGAGGCGCTTGGCGTCGTGACCTTTGTCGGCCGCGCAGCGAGCTGGACCGCGGGATCGCTGTTGCGCCCGGCGTCCCTGCGCCCGGCCGCGATCTCGCGGCACGTTGCGGAGACTGGCATCAATGCGCTGCCGATCATCGGCCTGATGGCCATCATGATAGCGGTCGTGATCGGCTACCAGGGCGTCGCCCAGCTGCGTCCCTTTGGCGGTGAGGATTTCACGATCAACCTGGTGGCGGTGTCGGTGCTGCGCGAAATGGGCGTGCTGATCACGGCAATCATGGTCGCCGGCCGCTCGGGCGCCGCCTTCACCGCCGAGATCGGCGTCATGCAGACACGGGAGGAGGTCGATGCGCTCAAGGTCATGGGAATCGAGCCCATGCAGGTGCTGGTCGTGCCCCGGGTGATCGCTCTCGTCATCACCCTGCCGCTCCTCACCTTCTTCGCGGACATCATGGGCCTGGTCGGCGGCGCCGCCATTTCCCAGTACCTGCTCAACGTGTCGCCGACGCAATACCTGACGCGTTTGCCGCAAGTGGTCGACGGGGGCGATCTCTTCGTCGGCCTGTTCAAGGCGCCTGTCTTTGCGTTCTTCATTGCCGTCGTCGGCTGCATGCACGGACTCCGGGTCACGGGCTCGGCGGAGAGTGTCGGCCGGGAAACCACTCGCGCGGTCGTGAAGGCGATTTTCCTGGTCCTCGTCCTCGACGCCCTCTTTTCCATCCTGTTCGAGCGGCTGGGCCTATGACCACGCGCAGCAAGGCGCATGTCGAGCCGATCCTGAGTGCACGAGGCATCGTCAACCGCTTCGGCAAGCAGGTGGTGCACGACCACCTCAGCCTCGACATCGTGCCCGGCGAAATCATCGGCATTGCCGGAGGGTCGGGATCGGGCAAATCGGTTCTGCTGAAGACGCTGATCGGCCTGCACCCGCCGAACGCCGGCGAAGTGCTCCTCAACGGCAAGGCGGTTCGAAGCATCGGCGCTGCAGACAGGGCGGCCCTCATCGGCGTGCTGTTCCAGCAGGGAGCGTTGTTCTCGTCGCTGTCCGTCGCGCAGAACATCATGCTGCCGATGCGCGAGCACACGAAGCTCCCGAAAGAGGAGCAGGAGGAGATCGCGGCGATGAAACTGGCGCTGGCCGGATTGCCGGCGGACACCGGGGTCAAATTCCCTTCCGCACTGTCGGGCGGGATGGTGAAGCGCGCCGCATTCGCCCGGGCACTCGCGCTCGATCCGAAGATACTCTTTCTCGACGAGCCGACATCCGCCCTCGACCCGATCGCGGCGAGCGGCATCGACACCTTGATTCGACAGCTGAACGACAGCCTTGGCGTTACCGTCGTGATCGTCACGCACGATCTCACGACGCTGTTGACCACCTGCGGTCGTATCGCCGTGCTCGTCGACAGGAAGGTTACGGTCGACACGGCGGACAAGCTGATGAAATCGGACCACCCGTGGATTCACGAGTTCTTTCACGGGCCGCGGGCGGAAGGCGCAATGAACGCAAGGAAAATGGGCCATGGAAACTGACCAGCACTACTTCTTCGAGGGGCTGTTCATCCTCGCTTTCGCCGTTGCCGCCGCCGTCTTTGCCGTCTGGATCGGCAGCCCCGGCCAACGCGACGATGTCGTGTACCGGATCCATTTCCCCGATTCGGTCAGCGGGCTCGCGGTCGGCGATCCGGTGAAATTCCGCGGCGTCGATGTCGGCACGGTCAAGTCGATCGCCATCGATCCGGAGAACTCACGCCTGGTGCTGGTGGAAGTGAGATTGCGCAAGACAGCGCCGGTCAAGACCGACACGCGCGCGAGCCTTGCGATGAAAGGCATCACGGGCGTCGCCTTCATCGAGCTCAATGGCGGAGACCCGGTGGCGCAGACCCTGCTTGCCGTCACGCCCGGCGGCAGCGTCCCGGAAATTCCCTCGGAAAGGGTCGGCCTCCGGGCCATGCTCGACGACCTACCCAAGCTGGTCGCGAAATTCTCCGCGATCGAAGACCAGGTCAAGAGAGTCGTGACGAGCGTCGGCGGCCTGACCGAGAAGGTCACGGAGAACCCGTCGCTGCTGCTGCGGCGCCCGGAGAAGGAGAGCAGCAGCGCCGGGAAGGAAAGCAGCAGCGGCAACAGGCGGTGACCGGAGTACCGGTCCGACCGCGACTAGGTCTTCTTCGCGGCCGACTTCCGCGCGGTCTTCTTCGCGGTCTTCCGGGCGACCTTCTTCACAGTCTTTTTCGCCGCCGTCTTGCCGCCGGTCTTCCTGGCGGCCGGCTTGCCGGCAGGCTTCCGGACGGTCGTCTTCGCCTTCTTTCTCGGGCCCGGCTGTGCATTCGAAACCTGCTTCACGGCCCGCTTCGCCGCACGCTGCACCGCCGCGACGGCGCCTTTCACCGAGCTCTTCACGGACTTGACGGCATCGTTCGCCGCCTTTCTCACCTTCTTCTCGATGGGTCCTTGCGCGGCTTCCTTCTCGGCTTTCGACTTGTGGCGCAGGTCGGCGGCATGGGCGCGCTTGTAGGTCTGGATGTCCTTGAACTGACCGCTCTCGTCGCGGACGGCATAGAGCTTGGTACCGGAACGGCTTCTCATCGTGGTGCGGCGGGTGGCCATGGCTTCTCCTGTCTGGGAGTTGTCGTGCGGGCGCGGGATTGCGCGGGCTCCTTATGTCTGGAATCGTACAGTTTCCGGCGCCCGATTCAAATAGGATCATTCTGAATTGGAAACATGACATGACCGTCTCGATCACCGGAGCGCGCTCCGAACTCGGTGGCGTCCTCGCGCGGCAGTCGGCGAGCGCACCCGGGAGCTTCCACGTCAACCTTGCCGGCCAGCGGGCCAACAGCCTGCTCCACGACGGCCATGCCTGGAAGGACTTCGCCCGCACCGCGCGGGCCGGAACGCGCCGCGCGATTCGCTCGGCCGGACCGCTCGGCGCTCCGATGCTGGTCCACGCCAGCTTCGCCTTCGTGCACGCCGTGGAACGCGGCGCCCGACTGGCCGAGCCCCTGCGTTCGGCGGTCGACGCCATCCTCGAGTGCGAAGCGCTGGTCCTGTCGGGTCCGGCGCCCGCGTGCGTCGTGCGCCTCGGCTACCTGTACGGCCCGGAAAGCGACGATCTGCGCGCCTATCGAAAGGCGTTTCGCCTGGGCCGGCCCTACTGGTCGGGTGCGCGCAAGGCGCTCCAGTACCACCTCCATCATTTCGATGCCGCCGCGGCCCTGCTGGCCGCGGGCCGACCCGGCAACGCGGGAAAGATCCTCTATGCCACCGACGATCTCCCGGCGTCGTTCATGCAGTTCATGGACGGATTCGCGCACCGGGTGGGCCGACGAACGCCGCTTCACCTGCCGCAGTTCGCGAGCCTCCTCGCCCGGGTCATCATTCGCGAGGAGCACATGCAGCAAACGGCGCTCGCCATGCCGCGGCAGCTGCCGATGCCGCGCGTGCCGCGATGGAAGGCGGCGTTTCCGACCTATCGGGAAGGCCTCGATCAGGTCGTCGAAGCCTGGAGCTCGTAGGCCGCGGCACATCACGCCCGACCGCCGGCGCCCGAAGGCTTCGGCCAGTCGTCCTCGTCCTCGAGGATGCGGACGACGCGCGTGCGCTTGCCGCCGGCGTACTTTTCCATCTGCACCAGCACGGGAAAGCGCTCGACCAATGCCGCCCGCGCGGCGTCCTCCGATTCGAAGACGAGCTTCTTGCCATCCTCGCCGCGAACATCGGTCCAGAGCCCCTTGTCGTCTTCCACCTCAATCATGTACCTCATGAATCGCTCCTTTCGCGAGTCGAACCGTCAGCGGACGGTCGCGGCCGCGTATCGTGACCTCCCGCGTCGACGCCGGATCGGGCGGCAGCCCCGCGTTGCGGCAGACGTCCTCGGCAATCACCGCATCGCACGAGAACTCCTTGGTCATGTCCTGCAGCCGCGCCGCGACGTTGACCGGATCGCCCAGCGCCGTGAACACCACATGCTCGCGATAGCCGATGTCCCCGACGATCACGTCGCCGCCGTTGACGCCGATGCCGAAGCGTATCGGCTCCTTCCGGTCTTGGGCGAGGTCGCGGTTCAGCTGCTCCACGTTGGCGGCGATCTTCCCGAGCGCGTCGACCGCCTGCCGGCTTGCGGTCGCAGGGTCGGTGTCGAGGCCGAACAGCGCGAGGATGCCGTCGCCGACGAACTGGTTCGGCCGCCCGCCCGCCTGCTCGATTCCGCTCGATACGGCCGCGACGAAGCGATTGATGATGAACATCGTGTCGAACGGCAGGCGCTTCTCGGCCATCCGGGTGGACCCGCGCATGTCGACGAACATGCTGACGACGTGACGTTCCTCGCCCACGCGAAGCCGGCCCGAGGCACGCATCGTCGACGCGTTGGTCTTCGGCGGAAAGACGAGGAAGAACGCGAGGTCGCGCTCCGGGCGCAACTGGCACGCGAGGCGGACGGCGGGATCGGCCCCGGCGCCCACGCGCTCGAGCACGAAGCTCTCGCGCTTCGACGGCGGCGGCAGCGTCTTCGGATCGCCGACGACCCGTATCCGGCACGTGGAGCACCGGGCCTTGCCGCCGCATACGCTCGCGTGCGGGATGCCGTTCCGCAAGCTGGCCTCGAGGACGCTCACACCCTTCGGCACGCTGACCTTCACGCCGTTCGGATACGAGAGCGCGATCATCCCGCCGCGCCGCTCGGCGAGCGCGCGGCCGCCGCGCGCCGCCAAGATCAGGCCCAGGACGGCAGCGTAGGCGATCATGAACCAGAAGATGATTGCGTCGAGCAAGGCGCGCTGCGGCGCCGTCGCCAGGCGTTCCGGCGCGAGGTTGACCGCTCTCCATTCGGGGAGCTTCGCGAGCGCAGCGACTTCGCGCCCACCCTGGATGATCCCGAGCAGCGCCAGCGTCGGCAGCAGCGTGGCCGCGACCAGCAGCCAGGGGGCGGCGCGCGTGAAGAAGCGCTTCAGTCGAAGCCAGTAATAGAGCCCGATGCAGCCGTGCACCCACGCGACGAGCAGCAGCGTGAACTGCACCCATTCCTGGTACGGACGATTGATCCAGTTGGCGAACACCTGAGCGTAGTACGAGTCGCGCCCGAACAGCGGCGCCTGGAGCCGCACGCCGACGAAGTGCGTGACGAGCAGGAAGGGAATCGAGAGTCCGAGCACGAGCTGCGTCCATTCCGGAAGCCGGTAGCGGAACTGCCGGCGCTCGTACAGCGCCCACAGCCCCAGCGACCAGTGGGTGATGCCCGCCGTGTAGAAGATAGCCGCCACGACGGGATGCCGCCAGAACGCCATGTGCACGTCGAGCCAGTCCGACATCACGTCGAACGAAATGTTGCCGAGCGCGTGGTTCGAGAAATGCGATAGCAGATACGAGAAGAGGATCAACCCGCAGGCGATCCGGACCTGCCGCACGCCGATACCCCGGAGGAATTCCGGCAATGCGGGGATCGTCACTTCGCGCACCGTGCTTCTCGGAACGGCATTACGTCCATGGTTAGTAGGCCTTCGCACTCGTTTTCGGCATCGTCTTCCTGCTGGCCGGCATCAGCGGATTCGTCCCGGGCCTGCTGCATCCCGTTCCCGTGGACGCTCCGCCGCTGACGGTGGACAACGGTTACGGGCTCGTGCTGGGCTTGCTGCCGGTCAACCTGCTCCACAATCTCGTGCACGTCCTGTTCGGGGTGATGGGCATCGCCGCATTCGCCGGCCTCTTTGCGCCGCGATTGTATGCGCAGATCGTCGCGATCTCCTACGGCCTCCTGGTAATACTCGGCCTCTTTCCGGCAACCAACACGCTGTTCGGCCTCGTTCCGATCTACGGCAACGACGTCTGGCTGCACCTGGCACTGGGCCTCATCGCCGCGTTCTTCGGCTTCACGGCGCCCGCGCGGGTCGCCGTCGCGCAGGAATAGGCGAAGCAACACGCCGACGGCGGCTGGCGGACTCGACCGGGGGCTCGGGGCGGGCGTGGCGGGGCTCCGTGTTGGCGTAGCATGGCGGCGTGGATCTGACTCCCGTCGCGCACGCGATCCGGCTCTTCTCGCGCGGCGCCTTCCTCGCGCGGCGCGCGTTGGCGCCGGGCCGCGGGCCGCCGCCATCGTTCCCGCAATCGCCTCCGGGACCCCGCCGCCGCAACATCCTGTTCGTCACCGTCGATCAGCAGCGGTACGACGCGCTCGGCATCACCGGACACTCGCTCGCGCGTACCCCGGTCATCGACGCGTTGGCGCGGGGCGGCCTCATCTATCGGCGCGCGCACGTGCAGAACGTCGTCTGCATGCCGTCGCGCGCGACGATGCTGACCGGGCAGCATCCGCTGACGCACGGCGTCGTCTCGAACGGGATCCCGCTCGACGACGGCGCGCCCAACGTGGCGCGGCTGCTCCGCGCCGCCGGGTACCACACCGCCTTGCTCGGCAAGGCGCATTTCGATCCGCACCTCGATCTCCTGCTGCGCTTCCCCGAGAACCGGCGCGCCGCCGAGCGCGACGAGAGCCGCTGGCGCGGCTTCGACCACGTGGAGCTCGCGGCGCACGGCCCGATCGGCGGCCACCATTACGCCGCGTGGCTGTACGAGCATCACCCCGAGGACGTGGCCGGTTTCGGCGCGGTGCTGACCGGCGCCGGCGGCGGCGACACCGGGGCGCCAGAGGTCGCGCACAACCCCATCCCGCGCTCGCATTACCACACGGACTGGGTCGCCGACCGCGCGATCGCCTGGCTGCGCTCGCTCGATGCGGACGCGCCGTTCTTCTGCTGGATGAGCTTTCCGGATCCGCACCATCCGTTCGATCCGCCGCGGGACGAGGTGCGAAAGCGCGGCGACTTCCGCGACCGTCCGCTGCCGAGCGGGCATCCCGGCTCGTCCGAACGCATCCGCGCAATCCTCGCGAAGAGGCCGCGGCATTGGCTCGACTTCTACGAGGGGCGCTTCCGCAATCCGGAGGGCGGGCCGACGAGCTTCGTGCCGGCGCGCATGACGGACGACCAGCACCGCGAGATCGACCGCGCGGTCCAGGTCAAGAACGAGCTCGTCGACGACGCGCTCGGCCGCGTGCTCGCCGTGCTCGCCGAGCGCGGCCAGGACGAGCACACGGACGTGTTCTATACATCCGATCACGGCGATCTTGGGGGCCATGCCGGACTGATCTTCAAGGGTCCGTATCACGTCGATGCGCTGATGCGCGTGCCGCTCATCTGGCGGCCGGCGCCCGGTGCGGCGCTCGCCCCCGCCGTCATCGACGAGCCGGTCGGACACGTCGACCTCGCGCCGACGTTCTGCGCCATCGCCGGGATCGCACCCGCGGCGGCGATGCAGGGCGAGCCATTGC
Organism: uncultured beta proteobacterium; assembly: GCA_963724545.1. Classification (GTDB taxonomy): domain Bacteria; phylum Pseudomonadota; class Gammaproteobacteria; order Burkholderiales; family Casimicrobiaceae; genus CAIWHR01. Next base: position 66,990 of record CAVRVC010000004.1, on the reverse strand, counting down.
CCATCGCGCCGGGCAGCCGGCGCGAGCGAGTGATCACGACGTTCGACAGCCAGTTCGCGCGCGTCGGCATGCATCTGCGCTCGATCTACCGTGACGGAATGATATGCACGTCCTACGAGCGCAGCACCCGCGATCGCGGCGGCCGCTTTCCGCTGCTGACGGCATTGTGGTTGCGCGGCTCGCGCGTGCCGCAATACGACGGCAGCGAGGGCGAGCTCTACGACGTGCGCAACGATCCCGAGCAGTGGGAGAATCTGTGGGACGATCCCGGGCAAGCGCGCGCTGCGCGAGGATCTCGTCGCCGACCTTCGCGCGCACGTGCCGGAGGAGCGGCTGCCGCGACTAGCGGTCGCCGCGCCGACCTGAAACTGATTCGTCGGGATCCGGCCAGGAGCTGCTATGCGGTTGATCGAGCTGTTTGAACGTCAGGAACACGACGACGGTAAGGAGCCGGTCACCGCTGATGGTCGACATGGCGCTATCGACCCCAAGCGGCAGTACGCGTTGTGCGACTCGGTTCCACAAAGCCGTCGGTCAACGGCGAGAAACGGGCGGACCAGCGTGCAACCGCTGTCGTGGCACCAACGCCGCCAAGCGCTGCATGAACTCAAGCGGCGACATCACCACCAGGGCGTCTTCAACTAGAGCACGACTTGCCCGCCGGCGTTCCATTGCACGCATTCGTTGGCCAGCGCAGACCGCGTGATGTAGCGGCACAGTTGCCCCAGCGACTTGCGTTCGTCCGCGGCGCATCGCACCGAGGCATGCAAGCTGGAAACGCCGGCGCTCGGGCCGAAGGCGATGCGGTAGGTCGAGCGCTTCGCCCCGACAAGGGGCGCATCGCGCGCATCAAACATGAGCAGCACGGCGCTGGCGCTCTTGAGCTTCCCGCTTCTGGCCCGGCTGTTCGGCGCGCTGCCGTGAGACCGGCCTGTCTGCTGTCGGGATATTTGACATGCGCGACGTCGACACACGCGCCAATCGCCGCTAAGTCATTGTCAACACTGCGATCGCACGCCGTGGCATGGCACTTGCGTTCGGTAACGATATTAGTCCGTAAACATCATTGACCGGAACTTGGCTTTGACATCACGGGAGTACCACCCATGCGCCTCCAACGCATTGCCGCCGCCGCAACCCTGGCAGTCTCGGCGCTCGTCGCATTCACGCCGGCCAGAGCAGCGATCATCGTCGCCGATACGGTCATCGATTTCTTCAATTCAGGGGCCAATCCTTCCTTCCCAACCGGCTCCTATGGCGGGACATTCCCCGGGAGCTTCCCAGTGGTGGTGCCTCTCAGCTACGCTACGGATGGGGACGCCACGACTTTCGTCTCGCTCCCGACAAATTCCTACATCACCCTCGGCTTCAGCGGCGGCTTCGTCTTCGATGGCCCCGGCTTGGATCTGTTCGTCTCGGAAGTCGGCGGATCCGATGAGCTTGCGAACGTCTTCATCTCGTCCGACTTCGGCTCGACCTTCACATTCCTCGGGCTAGCAACCACGGCAACGGTATCCGGATTCGACTTCGCTGCCATCGGCTACACCGGCAACGTCAACGCCGTGAAAGTCGTCGGCCTCGATAACCTGGGCGGGTCTCCGGGATTCGACTTGGCCTTTGTGCAAGGCCTGGAAGGCAGCGTGGTGATCAATCCGGCTCCGGAGCCCGCCTCCCTGGCACTTGTGGCGATAGGGTTGCTGGGAGCTGTCGGGGCGAGGAAGCGGCGTCGCAGCTGACGCGCGGCTTCCCACCGCCGGATGCCGATTACTGTCAGATCCTTGGCAGTTCCACGTCCGCCGTCCCGCGCAACAGGGATGATAGGTCGCATGAGCGCCCTTTCGTGCGTCCGGTCCGGACAGTTCTGTCAGTCGAGGCTCTCATTGCTGTTGGCGGGGTTGAGTTTCCGCTGGATATTGGGGGTCAAAAGCGCGTCCCATGGTTGCGGTTCATGGGAGCGGCGTCACCCCAAGGCGTGCGAGTCGTCTGCGGGCCCCAGGACCAAGTAGTTGAGCGAACGAAAGATCGCTTGTAGGAAGGAGAACGTCTGGCAACGCCACTATTGAGAATTACGTAACCTCGTGACAACCGATTCGCCTATCATGCGTTGTATCGATGTCGGCTCGACATCGAGGAGTGGGCATGGCGGGAAAGAGCAAACTGGACGAAGCGACGAAGCGGCGGGTACGAGCTGGGCGCCTGCTGCTGGCGGGGAAGACGCCACCGGAAGTGGCGCGCGCCGTTGGGGCGCCACGGCAGACGGTATACCGCTGGCGCGACGTGCTCAACGCGGACGGGATCGACGCGTTGCGCGATATGAGCAAGGGCGGGCGACCGGCGCGGCTGGGCGCGGCCGAGCTGTCGCGGTTGTACGTGGCGCTGCTCGAGGGCCCCGAGCTGCACGGCTTTACGAGCCCGGTGTGGACACTCAAGCGGGTGCGCTTGTGGATCGAGCGCGAGTTCGGCGTCCGATACAGCGAGGTGCACGTCTGGCGGTTGCTGGGGCAGTTGGGGTTCTCCAACCAGAAGCCGGAGCGGCGTGCCTTGGAGCGCGATGCCGTCGCCATCGAGGAGTGGCGCAAGCGCACCTGGCCGGCGCTAAAAAAAACGCCAGACGCGAGGGACGACTGATCGTCTTCGTCGACGAATCTGGCGTCTCGGAGCGCCCTACCCGGGTGCGGACTTGGGCCGTCAAAGGCGAAACGCCAGTCGTGCAGTTTCACTTCAATTGGCATCAGCTGTCGCTGATCGCCGGCATGCATTTCAACGGCGTGTGCTTCCGCCTGCATGACGGGACGATCGCGAAGGAAGAGGTGGTCGAGTTCCTCAAGGCGCTGCTCGCCCACTGGCGCCGGCCGCTGCTCATCCTGTGGGACAGCCTTCAGGCACATCGCAGCCACTTGGTGCGCGACTACGTCGCCTCGACGCAAGGCCGCATCAAGCTGCACTTCCTTCCCGGCTATGCGCCTGACCTCAATCCGGTCGAGTTTCTGTGGGCCTGGCTTAAGCGGCACGCACTGGCCAACTACTGTCCCGATAGCTTCGCCGAGCTGCGACACACTGCGCGCGGCAAGCTCAAGTCGGCACAGCGCCGCAGCGTCATCATTGCCTCGTGCTGGCAGCAAGCTGAACTCTTCTGATGTCACGTGGTTACGTAAAGCTCAATAATTGCAGTCGTTGGGGTCGACAGTGGCCCGCTGCGCGGCGTTGAACACGGCCGCTGAGGTCCATTAGAAGGGTGTTTACGGGTCTGCCCGGAAGATTGAACTGCTTCGCCCCGGCCCTGGAATCTACGAGCAGAGCCTCCAGGCGCTGGGCTACGCCAATCGCGATGATTTGGCTGCGGTCAGGCCGCTCGCAGCGGCACGTTCTCGGGCGGCAAAGCACTGGGCGGTGCCCGCGCCCGCAGACCTAGACGCGTGAGGACGCGTTCGCTGAACGGCGCCCTTATTTTGGCGGCGATGACGTTGAGCCGCCCGTAAGCCGCCGGCGGTGAGCGACGGCAGATGGCCGATAGCTCCAGTTGACCGGCGTCGGCGCAATGTCCACCATCGCGGCGTAGCGGACGTCGGATCCGTCAGGCGCAGGACCGAGTAGGGTCAACCTAAGACCTACGGTGAACAAATCGCTTGCGCTAGCTGGTATCACGGGCCAGAGGCCCGCCTTCGAGCAATCCGGCAAACACGGCAAGGCGGCGGAGCTCCGCGCGCTCGGCATCGTCGACGCCGAGCTGCGGCGGCCGCACGGTCGCGTGCGCGATCAGCCCCTGCATCTTCAGCACTTCCTTCATCCGCGGCCGGTAGTCGCGGATCGGCGCGCGCCACGCGTAGCGCGCGAGCGGACCGAGGCGCTCCCAATGCGCGGACGCGCCGGCATAGTCCTTCGCCGCCACGCGCCGCTGCATGTCGATCAGCTGCGCGGTCGCCGTGCAGGCGAAACCGATGAGCGCGCCGTCGCAGCCCATGACCATCGCCTCGTAGATGAACGTGTCGCTGCCGGTCAGGATGCCGAGCTTGCGCGGCAACGCGCGCGCCGCGGCGATCGTCTCGACGGTCTTCGGCGTGTCGAACGAGGCTTCCTTCAAACCGATCACCTCCGGGATCGTCGCGAGGCGCGCGAGCGTGTCCGGCGGAAAGTCGGGGCCGAACGCCTTCGGGAACTGGAACGCGATCAGCGGCAGTCCGACGCCGTCGGCGATCGCCTTGTGATACGCGTAGATCATCTCCGTGGGCACCGGATTGCCGAGGAACACCGGAAACGGCGGAAAGAGCGGCGAGCGCCTGCGCGCCCGCGCGCTTCAGCTCGTTGCCCCAGCGCACGGCCGCCTGCGTCGATCCGGCGATCAGCCCGGAGACGAGCGGCACCGTGCCCGCGATGACCTCGCCGCAGACGCGCAGCACCTCGATCTGCTCGTCGTGCTCCAGCGAGGGACCTTCGCTCGCGTCCATGTTCATCGCGATCGCCGTCGGCCTCTGCTCGGCGATCCAGCGGATGTACGAGCGAAGCGACGTCCAGTCGATCGAGAAGTCGGGCAGCATCGGCAGCACGGGGGCGGCGACGATGCCTTCGAGCTTGAAAGTGGCCATGGCGGTCAGTCCCGGGGCGTGAGTGGCGCGGCGCCGTGCAGCACGCCGCGCGCGAGGAAGATGTCGGTGATGTGCTCGGTCGCCGCGCTGAACTCCGGCACGCGCCGCGCAGCGAGCCCGCGCGGACGCGGCAGCCCGATGTCCATGATCTGCTCGATCCTGCCGGGGCGCGGCGACATGACGACGACGCGATCGGCGAGCAGCACGGCCTCGTCGATCGAATGCGTGATGAACAGCACGGTCTTGCGGGTGGCGAGCCACAGCGCTTCGAGGTCGAGCCGCATCTGCTCCCGCGTCAGCGCGTCGAGCGCGCCGAACGGCTCGTCCATCAGCAGGAGCGGCGCGTCGTGGATCAGCGCACGCGCGATCGCCACGCGCTGGCGCATGCCGCCGGACAGCTCGTGCGGATAGCGGTCGGCGAAGTCCGCGAGCCCCACCTGCGCGAGGAGGTCGAGCGCACGCTCGCGATAGGCGCGCGGGTCCATGCCGCGCAACTCGACCTGGACGAGGACGTTGGCGAGCGCCGTGCGCCAGTCGAGCAGCACCGGGCTCTGGAAGACGATGCCGAGATCGGTCTGCGGCCCGGCCACGCCCCGGCCCGCGACGCGCACTTCACCCGTGGTCGGCGGATTGAGGCCGGCGACGATCCGCAGCAGCGTGCTCTTGCCGCAGCCGGACGGACCGACGATCGCGAGGAACTCGCCCGCCCGCACCTCGAGGTCGATCCGCTCGAGCGCGTGCGTTTCCCGCCGCTCGCGGCGATACGTCTTGCCGACGCCTGCGATCTCGACGTACGGCCGGCCCGCCTCCGCTGTCGCCGCGCGCGCCCCGCCGACGGCACCCGCCGCCATCGACTACGGGAGGAACTCGTTGGTGTGGAACGTCGTCCACCCCTTGTCGGTCGAGAGCTCACGATAGTTCTTGAGGATCGCGAGCGTCTGGTCCCAGTCGCCCTGCGCGCCCCAGCCGATGCGGCCCTTCGAGTTCTTCGAATCGAGGAGGTCGATGTCGACCATCAGCTGGTCGAGCGTGGATTGGCGGTTGAGGTCGGGCTTGGCCTTCATCGCGGCATCGACGGCGGCGCCGGGGTTCTTCTTCGCCTCCTCCCACGACCTGGCCGTGGCCCGCACGAAGCGCTTCACGAGGTCCGGGTTCTTCTTGATCGTGTCGCCCGACGTCATGATCGTCATGCCGACGATGTTCGCGCCGAAATCGGCGTAGCGCATCGCGACCGGGTTCGCGCCCTTGTACTTGATCAGGAAGTACTGGTCGTCGGCGCCGCCCAGCAGCGCGTCGGTCTTCTTCTCGAGCACCGTGACGACCTTGGCCGCCGGGTCGACCTGGATCATGCTGATCTTCGCGCAGTCGACGTTGTTGGCCTTGCACACCGCCTGGAGCAACTGCCCCAGCGGATCGCCGGGGGTCACGGCGACCTTCTTGCCTTCGAGGTCCTTCGGCGTCCTGATCGGCGCCTCGGCGAGCGACACCACCGAGAACCCGGTCGTGTTGAGCAGCGACATCACGCTCTTCACGTCGGCGCCCTTCGCCGCGGTGAGGATCACCGACGACGAATCGGCGAGGCCGAACGTGTCCGAGCCCGCCGCGACGACCTGCACCGTGTTCGCCGACCCGCGGCCTTCGTTGATCGTGAGGTCGATGCCTTCCGCCGCGTAGAAGCCGCGGTCCTTGCCGTAGTAGAACGGCACGTGCAGGCCGCCCAGGTACCAGTTGAGGCGCAGCGAGACCTTGTCCTGGGCGACGGACGGCGGCGCGCCGCAAAGCGCGAGAGCGGCCGCGCACAGCGCGGCGAAGCGGGCAAAGGTCATGGGTTCCTCCTTGCGTGGATCATGTGTTCAAAGGGTCGCGTCCTTCGCCGAGGCCTGCTGCGAGACGTGCCACGGGATGGCGAGACGTTCGACGATCTCGACGGAATAATAGACGATGAGGCCGATCAGAGACAGCAGGACGATGGTCGCGAACACCATCGGCGTGTCGAGCTGGCCGTTGTACTGCAGCAGCAGGTAGCCCAGGCCGCGGTCGGACGCGACGAACTCGGCCACGACGGCTGCGGTGGCGGCCAGCGCGGCGCCGACCTTCAAGCCGGTGAAGATGTGCGGCAGCGCCTGCGGCAGCTGGATCTTGAAGAAGAGCCGCATGCCGCCGGCGCCCGTCGTGCGCGCGAAGTCCATCACGTCGCGGTCGGCGCTCTTGAACCCGGCGATGCTCGACACGACGATCGGGAAGAACGACAGCAGGAACACGAGCAGCAGCTTGGGCGTGAAGCCGAAGCCGAACCAGATGATGAACAAGCGGCGCGATCGCGATCTTCGGGATGATCTGCAGGAAGACGATCACCGGGTACACCGCCCGTTCCATGAAGCGCGAATAGGCAACCGCGAGCGCCAGCGGAATGCTGACCGCGACCGCGACGGCGTAGCCCGGCGAGGATCTCCTGCGTGGTCACCCACGCGCCGCCCATCACCATGTCGTGACGCTTCCAGAATTCGGTCCACACCTTCGAAGGCGGCGGCAGCAGGTATTCCTTGACGCCGGTCAGATGGACGGCCGCCTCCCACACGACGAACAGCAGCACGAAGATCGTCAGCGCGCCGCCACGCTGCCCGAGCCAGGAGGCGACCGCGCGGCCGCGGGATTCGCTCATCGCCATGGCGCAGGCGGCTCCGACAGGTTCCACGTGCCGTATTCGGCGGGCTCGTTGATCTCGATGACCTCGAGGTCGGGAGAGCGCGCGACGACGTTGTGCGGCACGCCGGCGGGCTGCGACAGACCGTCGCCCGCGCGCAGCGTCACGTCGCCCTCGACGCCGGCGAAGCGGAACGTGAGCGAGCCGCGCAGCACGTAGACGTAGTGCGCGGTCATGTCGTGCCAGTGCCAGCCGGTGGGCGCCGCCATGGGCTTCAGCGCCCGGATGTGCTTGACGCCGATGCGGCCGCCCGTGGCGGCGGCGAGGCCGAGATCGCGGTACTCCGAATCCTCGCGCAGGCCTTCGCGATTCCAGCGCGCGTCCGGTGCGCTCGCCCGCGCGAACGCGGACAGCGATTCGGCCAGTGCGCGCGGGCCGTCGTAGCGTGGTGGGGCGGCATCGGACATCGACGGTCTCCCTGGAAATCGGCACTCCGGGCTCGCTCCGGCGAGCCCGTGCCGCAGCGCATTCTACGCTCCGATTTCCTGCCGCAGACCGGCCGAACGACGGCGTCATCCCGCTGTCGGGTCGCCCCTCGCGAGCCGGGCCTCTGCGGCGGACAGCATGGCCTTGAAGCGCGGATGTTCGCGGATCGCATCGAGATCCGGATCGGCCTTCGCCCAGTTGATGGCTTCGATTCGCATCGCCTCGAGCGCAGGGGCGAGCAGGTCGAGCGCGGCGTCGACGTCGTGCAATTCGGTGATCAACGTGCACGCGAAGTTGTAGCGCAGGTTTGCGTTGTCCGGATCGAGCAGCAGCGCGCGTTCGGCCCATTCCTTCGCGCGCTCGGCCTCGCCCAGCGTGGCCAGCGCACCAACGGCGAACCCCATCGCCGATCCGTTGTCCGGCTCGGCCGCAACGATCTTCTCGCAGCGCTCGAGCGCCCGCCGAGCGGCGCGACGGGCGCCCTCCCTGTCGCCCGCCGCAATATGGCAGCTGACGAGCATGCCGGCCGATGCGTAGTCCGTCTCGACGATCGTGGCCGCCTTCTCGAAATGGAATATCGCCTTGTCGAACTGGCGCATCCCGTAACGCAGGCGTCCCGCCGCGTGATTCACCTCGTAGGACTCGGGATCCAGGCGAAGCGCGATCTCGATTTCGCGCGTCGCCTCCTCGAAACGCTCGCTTTGCGCCAGGATGCGGGCCTTCGCCGCATGCGCCTCCGCCAGGTTCGCGTCGAGCTCGAGCGCCCGCTCGGCCGCGGTCGAGCCGTCGTCGCCCTTCGACCCGGAGAAGAAGCGCAGGCTGACCTGCGCGCTCGCCATCAGCGCCCAGGGCCGTGCGTAGTTCGGATCGATCTCGATGGCGCGGCGGCACAGTCGGATGATCGCTTCGTTCCGGCGGTCATCCCCGAAGTTGCCGGTGATGCTGTATTGACGCGCCATCAGATAGATCTTGTACGCCTCGGGATTGGACGTCCCGCGCTGCTCGATCGCCTTCTTCTCCTCGGGCAGCAGCTTCAGCTTGAGCGCCGCGACGATCGCCTGCGAGATCTCGTCCTGCAGCGCGAAGATGTCGTTCAGGTCGCGGTCGTAACGCTCGGCCCACACGTGGCCGCCGGTGGCGTCGATGAGCTGCGCCGTGATCCGGACGCGCCCCCCGGCCTTGCGCACGCTCCCCTCGAGCAGGTGGCTCACCTTGAGTTGCCGCGCCACCTGCGGCGCGTCGACGTGCTTGCCCTTGAACGTGAACGCCGTATTGCGCGCCGCGACCCAGAGCGCCGACACCTTGGAGAGGTCGGTGATGATGTCCTCGGTGATCCCGTCCGAGAAGTACTGCTGCTCCGGATCGCCGCTCATGTTGGCAAACGGCAGCACGCAGATGGCGAGGCGATCCTTATCGGCCCTGTGCTTCGGCACCCCGTCCTCGGGCGGGCGCAGCGAGAAGACGTGCACCGGCCGCTGGATATTCTTGACGGTGTGCTCGCCCAGGTCCTCGAACGCGCAGGCCACCTTGCCCGCGGCCTGGTCGCGCACCGTGAGCGACACCGCGATGCCGCCGACGGGCGCCAGCGCCTGCAGCCTCGCAGCCACGTTCACGCCGTCGCCATAGAGATCGTCGCCCTCGACGATGACCTCGCCCAGGTTGATGCCGATCCGGTAGCGGATGCGCGTCGCCTCCGCGCGTTCGGGCTCGGCCAGCGCCGTCCCCTTCTGGATCGCGAGCGCGCAATCGACGGCCGCCACCACGCTCGGAAACTCGACGAGCGCGCCGTCCCCCATGAGCTTGACCGTGCGCCCGCCGTGCGTCGCCACGCAGGGATCGAAGATCGCGCTGCGATTGACCTTGAGGCGTGCGAGCGTGTCCGCCTCGTCGGCCTCCATGAGCCCGCTGTAGCCGGCGACGTCGGCGGACAGGATGACGGTCAGCTTGCGCTGCATGGGTCCGTGCGCGCCAGCACGTCCGCGCGGCCGGCGCCATCTTGCGAATGCTGGTGCGGAACGCGATGGTCGTCGGTCGGCGAGCGGCGCCGCACTTCGGCATTCACCGCGATCTCGCGTGTGCCGCCGTCCGCACCCTCGACGACGAGCACGAGAGGCACGCGGTCGCCCAGCCGGAGCGGCTTCGGCAGCTTCGGAATGGCGAACCGCTGTGCGCCGGGCGCAAGCAGCACAGTCTCGCCCGCCGGCAGCACGATCCGCTCCACCGGCGCGCGACCCGTACCGGCCGGTCGCATGGTGATGCCCGCAACGACCTCGCTCTTGACGCCGACGACCGCGGCCCCGTCGGAGCTTCGCAACTGCATGAACACCTCCGCCGATCGGCCGTCCGGCGCGACGCGAACCCACGGCTCGGTCACCGCGAACACGGTCGCCGCCTCGGCCCCGAGCATGCCGAGGGCCGCCGCGCACGCGAACAGGAACCACGCACCTCGCCGCCAACGAGTGTTCACCACGACTACTCTACCTTTCCGCGCGCCGAACCGCATCACTCGGGCGCCCGGATGGCGGCGGCTCGATCGTCAGAACTGCTCTGCCGTGAGGGCGAGCACCGATTCGCCGGCCCCGGTCACGGCCTGCGCGAGCCCGGCCGCCTGCGGCATCAGCGCCTCGGCGTAGAAACGCGCGGTGGCGATCTTCGCCTCGAGGAAGCTCGCATCGCCGGTGCCCGCCGCGAGGTGCCGCGCCGCCGCCAGCGCGCCGCGGCCGAGCTGCCAGCCGCCGGTCACGAGGCCCCACAGCTCGAGGTAAGGCACGGCCACCGCGTGCGCGACGCGCGGGCTCGCGCCGAAGGCGGGGACCATCCATTCGGCGGCCGCCCGCGCCACCGCCGCACCGTCGGAAAGGCGTCTCCCGATGACCTCGAGGGTCGCGTCGCCGGAGGACGAGAGCTCGCGGGCGACCTTCGCCATCTCATCGACAATGTGCCGCGCCACGGCGCCGCCATCCCGCGCGGTCTTGCGGCCGATGAAATCGTTCGCCTGGATGCCCGTCGTGCCCTCGTAGATCGTCATGATCCGCGCGTCGCGATAATGCTGCGCGGCGCCCGTTTCCTCGATGAAGCCCATCCCGCCGTGCACCTGGATGCCGAGCGAAGCGACCTCCTGCGCGGTCTCGGTGCTGCAGCCCTTGACGATCGGGATCATGAAGTCGACGAACGCCTGGTGGCGCGCCTTCGCGGCCGGATCGGGCTCCCGATGCGCATTGTCCATCGCGGCCGCCGTCACGTACGCGACGGCGCGCATCGCCTCGGTATGCGCGCGCATCGTCATCAGCATCCGCCGGATGTCCGGATGCTCGATGATCGCAGCCGCCGGCGGCATTGCGGTCGTTGCCGACCGGTCGGCCCTGCACGCGCTCCTTCGCGTACGCCGCCGCGCGCTGGTAGGCGCGCTCGGAGATGCCCACGCCTTCCATCCCGACGGAGAAGCGTGCGAGGTTCATCATGATGAACATGTACTCGAGGCCGCGATTCTCCTCGCCCACGAGATATCCAACGGCGCCACCCTTGTCACCATACGCCAGCACGGCCGTGGGGCTCGCGTGAATGCCGAGCTTGTGCTCGAGCGAGACGCAGTGGACGTCGTTGCGCGCGCCGAGGCTGCCGTCGGCGTCGACCAGGAATTTCGGCACGACGAACAGCGAGATGCCCTTGACGCCCTCGGGCGCGTCGGGCGTGCGCGCGAGCACGAGGTGGACGATGTTCTCGGTGTAATCGTGCTCGCCGTAAGTGATGAAGATCTTCTGGCCGAAGAGCTTGTACGTGCCGTCACCCTGCGGCACGGCGCGCGTGCGCACGGCGGCGAGATCGGAGCCCGCCTGCGGCTCGGTCAGGTTCATCGTGCCGGTCCACGTGCCGGCCACCATCTTCTCGAGGTAGAGCTGCTTCAAGGCCGGCGTGCCGCGGAGGTCGATGGCCTCGATCGCGCCCTGGGTCAGCATCGCGACCAGGTTGAACGCGAGGTTCGACGAATGCCACATCTCCTCGACCGCCGTGCCGAGAAGGTGCGGCAGCCCCTGGCCGCCGTACTCCGTCGACTTGGTGAGCCCGTTCCAGCCGTTGGCGCAGAACTGCAGGTACGCGTCCTTGAATCCCGCGGGCGTCTTGACCGTGCCGTCGTCCTGGAGGCGCGCTCCTTCGCGATCGCCGCCGACGTTGAGCGGGTCGAGCACGTTCGTCGCGAACTTGGCGGCCTCGTCGAGGATCGCCGCCGCGACGTCGGGCGTCGCCTCCTCGTAGCCCGGCAGCGTGCGCGACCTGGTCGAGACCGGCAACCTCGGTCAGCACGAAGTGCATCTCGGCGAGCGGCGCGCGGTATTGGCTCATCGCAATCCCCGGCTCGAATGGCGCGGCGTCACTCGAGCGCCGCGGTGAACGCGGGAACGATCTGGAACAGGTCGCCCACGAGACCGTAATCGGCAATCTGGAAGATCGGCGCCTCCGGATCCTTGTTGATCGCGACGATCACCTTGCTGTCCTTCATGCCGGCGAGGTGCTGGATCGCGCCGGAAATGCCCACGGCGATGTAGAGATCGGGGGCGACGATCTTGCCCGTCTGCCCCACCTGGTAATCATTCGGCACATAGCCGGCGTCCACCGCCGCGCGCGACGCACCGAGCGCCGCGTTGAGCTTGCCCGCGAGGGCTTCGAGCAGCTTGAAGTTCTCGGCGCTGCCGAGCCCCCGGCCGCCGGAGATCACGACGCGGGCACTCGTGAGCTCCGGGCGCTCGGACTTCGAGAGCTCCTGGCCCGTCACGCGCGAAAGGCCGGTGTCCGGCTCCGCGGTGACGGCGACGATCGCCGCGCTGCCGCCGGTCGCGGGAGCCGCGTCGAAGCCGGTCGCGCGGACGGTGATCACCTTGATCGCGTCGGAGCTCCTGACCGTCGCGAGCACGCTCCCCGCATAGATCGGACGCACGAAGGTGTCCGGGCTTTCGACGAGGACGATCTCCGAGATCTGCGCGACGTCGAGCAGCGCCGCGATGCGCGGCATCGCGTTCTTGCCGAAGCCCGTCGCGGGCGCGAGCACGTGCGAATAGCCGCCCGCCTTGACGGCCGCCACCGCCACTGCGGCGACGTTCTCCGCAGTGGGGCTCGCGAAGTGCGGGGCATCGACGTGCAGCACCTTCGTCACGCCGGCGATCGCCGCCGCCGCCTGCGCCGCGCCGCCCGCGCCGGAGCCCGCGACCAGCACATGGATGTCGCCGCCGATCCGCTGTGCGGCGGTGACGGTGTTGAACACCGCCGCCTGCAGCGACGCGTTGTCGTGGTCCGCGAGGATCAACGTGGTCATTGGACTACCCTCCGCGCTTCGCGCTTCGGGGTTATTCGCGCTTGGGAGCGGCCCGGCGCGCTCATGGGATCACCTTCGCTTCGTTCCTGAGCTTCGCCACGAGCTCGGCCACGTCGGCGACCTTGCCGCCGCCCTTGCGCTTCGGCGGCTCGGCGACCTTGAGCGTGGAAAGCCGGGGCGTGACATCGACGCCGAGCGCCGCGGGAGTCGTGGTTTCCATGGGCTTCTTCTTGGCCTTCATGATGTTCGGCAGCGTCGCATAGCGCGGCTCGTTGAGGCGCAGATCGGCCGTGATGACCGCCGGCAGCCCGATCTCGACCGTCTCCAGTCCGCCGTCCACTTCGCGCTTCACCGTCGCGCGCTCGCCGCCGATCTCGATCTTCGACGCGAAGCAGCCCTGCGGCCAGCCGAGCAGCGCCGCCAGCATCTGGCCGGTCTGGTTGGCATCGTCGTCGATCGCCTGCTTGCCGAGGATGACGAGCCGCGGCGACTCCTTGGCCACCACCGCGCGCAGGACCTTCGCCACGGCGAGCGGCTGGAGGTCGACATCGGTCTCGACGAGGATCGCACGGTCGGCGCCCAGCGCGAGCGCCGTGCGCAGCGTCTCCTGGCACGCCGTGACGCCGCACGAGACCGCGACGATCTCGGTGGCAACGCCCTTCTCCTTCATGCGGACCGCTTCCTCGACGGCGATCTCGTCGAAGGGATTCATCGACATCTTGACGTTGGCGGTGTCCACGCCGGTGCCGTCGGCCTTGACCCGGACCTTCACGTTGTAATCGACGACGCGCTTGACGGCCACGAGGACTTTCATGGGGGGCTCACGGCTGGAAAAAAGGAAATTATACCGTGCCGGCGGCGGACCCCGGCACGCCGCCGCGGTCCCCGTTTGCTATCCTTTGCCGCCCGCGTGCGCGTCGACCGCGACGGCACTGCCGGGCCGCCCCTTTCCTTCCCCCGTCACCGATGCTCTCCGCCGCCCAGTCGCACGTGCTCTCGGCCTTCGACGGGGCCGCGCTGTCGCTGCTGTGGGGATTGCCGTTCGCCGGCCTGCTGCTTTCCATCGCCTTCGCCCCGCTGCTCGCACCCAGGCTCTGGCACGACCATTACGGCAAATGCGCGGCCGTCTGGACGCTCCTGCTGCTGTCCCGTTCGGCGCGACGTTCGGCGCGGGCGAGATGCTGCACAACGTCGCCCACGCGATCTTGCTCGAGTACGTTCCGTTCCTCGCCATGCTGTTCGCGCTCTTCACCATCGCGGGCGGCATCTGCCTTCGCGGCACGCTCGCCGGAACCCCCGCGGTCAACACGGGGCTCCTCGCCCTCGGCGCGTGTCTCGCGAGCATCATGGGAACGACGGGCGCGGCCATGCTGCTGATCCGGCCGCTCCTCACCGCCAACGAGACGCGGCGCCATCGCGTGCACGCCGTCGTGTTCTTCATCCTGCTCGTCGGCAACGTGGGGGGCGCGCTGTCCCCGCTCGGCGACCCGCCGCTTTTCATCGGCTTCCTGAAAGGCGTCGATTTCTTCTGGACGACCCGCGCGCTTGCGCTCCCGACGCTGTTCCTCTGCGCGGTGCTGCTCGCCGCGTTCTACGCGCTCGACGCGATGCTGTACCGTCGCGAATCGCCGCCAGCCGTCTCGCCCGCGGAGCGGACGCCGCTGTCGCTCGAGGGCACGCCGAATTTCCTGCTGCTGGCCGGCGTGATCGCCGCCGTGCTCGTGTCCGGACTGTGGGATCCCGGCATCGCTTCGACATCGCGGGCGCGACGGTCGAGCTCCCGGCCGCGGTGCGCAGCATCCTCCTCGTCCTGCTCGGCGTCGCGTCGCTCGCCCTCACGCCACCCGCCGTCCGCCTCCACAACCAGTTCCACTGGGCGCCGATCGTCGAGGTGGCCAAGCTCTTCGCGGCGATCTTCATCACGATCTTCCCGGTGCTCGCGATGCTGGAGGCCGGGCGCGACGGCGCGCTCGCCGGGATCTTCTCGCTCGTGACCGACGATGCGGGCAACCGGGACAATGTCATGGTGTTCTGGCTGACCGGGCTCCTGTCCGCGTTCCTCGACAACGCGCCGACCTACCTCGTGTTCTTCAATCTCTCCGGCGGCGACGCGGCGGCGCTGATGCGCGAGCACGCGCAGGCGCTCGCGGCGCTGTCGATGGGGCGGTCTACTTCGGCGCGCTCACCTACATCGGCAACGCGCCGAACTTCATGATCAAGGCGATCGCCGAGGACCGCGGCGTGGCGATGCCGAGCTTCTTCGCCTATTTCTTCTACGCGTCGATCGTCCTGCTGCCGCTGCTCGCGGTGGTGGCAGTCGTCTGGCTCGGCCCCTGAGGCGAGTTCACAGCTAGCCCAGCACGAGGATGTGGACGCGGAACGGTCCGTGCGCGCCGAGCACGATCGTCTGCTCGATGTCGCCGGTGCGCGAAGGTCCGGAGATCATGTTGACCGCGCGGGGCAGCTTGCCGCGCTCGCTGCGGATGAGCGCGAACGCCTCTTCCATGCCGGACACGATGCGATCCGCGCGCACGACGGCGATGTGGGTGTCGGGCAGCAGCGTCGTGGCGGTCGGCGTGTCGGCGCCCGCCAGCACGACGAGCGTCCCCGTCTCGGCGATCGCGCAGAACGTGCCGGTGACGCCGAGACGGTCCTGGCCCTTCGTGGGCCGCGCCTCGATGGCGAGACCCGCCGCCGCCCAGTCGAGGTCGGCGAACTCGGGCCAGCAGACGCCGGTACGCGACTTCTGCGCGGCGATGAGCGGCGGCAGCGCGAGCGCGTCGACGTACCGCGCGACCGCCGCAGGAATGTCGCGCCGATCGGCGAGGCGCTCGACACTGCTCTGCATGTCCGTCGCGCGCGACAGGAAGCGCGCGACCAGGTCCGCGGGCATCGTCGGTCGCGGACCGTGCGCATGCGCGGCGAGGTAGGCCTCCGCGTCGCCGCGCGCGCCCGCTCGACCGTCCTTGCCGAGCGCTTTCTTCGTGCGCGCCAGCACGGCATCGCGCGCCGCCCGATTGCCTGCGAGCGAAGTCGGCATCGAATGGCCTACTTGTGCCGGCGCACGAACGCGTCGAGGCGTCGTATGCCGTCTTCGATGGCGGCGGGCGAGGCCGCGTAGGAAAACCGGATGTGCTGGCCGTCCCCGGGAACGCGGCGTCCGAAATGGATGTCGGCCAGCACCGCCACGCCGGCCTCGGTCAGCAATCGCTTGCGAAACGCCTCGGAATCGGCGCACCCCGTCATCCGGCAGGCCTCGGTGACGTTCGGCCAGGCGTAGAACGCACCGCCGGGTGTCTTGCACGCGATGCCGGGCACCGTGTTGAGGAGGCGGACGATGAGGTCGCGCCGCTCGAGGAAGCTCGCGCGCATGGCGTCGGCGGCATCCTGCGGACCGGTGATCGCCTCGACGGCCGCCCACTGCGAGATCTGCGACGCGCACGAGTCCGTGTTGGTGATCCATCGGGTGAAGACCGGCGCCAGCGTCCGATTGGCGACATAGCCGATCCGCCAGCCGGTCATCGCCCAGGTCTTCGACGCGCCGTCCGAGACGATCGTGCGCGCCTGCATGCCGGGGCGGCTCGCCAGCGAATCGAACCGGCCGGCGTACGCGAGGCGCGAGTAGATCTCGTCCGCGAACACCCAGACCTGCGGATGCCGCTCGAGGATCTCCGCGATCGCATCGAGGTCCGAGGCGAGCAGCATGCCTCCCGTAGGATTGTGGGGCGTGTTGAGGATGAGGAGCTTCGTCTGCGGCGTGATCTTCGCCTCGAGCTCGGCCGGGTCGAACGCGAACTCGCGCGCCTCGCGGAGATAGATCGGCACGGGCACGGCGCCATTCGCGAGGATCTGCGACTCGTAGATCGGAAAGCCGGGAACCGGATAGACGACCTCGTCGCCCGCGCCGTAGTCGGTGACCGACGCGATCGTGTACGCGATGAACGGCTTCGCGCCCGCGCCGACGACGACGTCCTCGGGCAGGAACTCGAGGCCGCGTCGCGAGCCCAGGTCGTGCGCGGCCGCCGCGCGCAGTTCGTCGATGCCGGCCGACGGCGTGTAGCCGTGCTTGCCGGACCTGATCGCCTCGATCGCCGCCTTCTGGATGTTCTCGGGCGTCGGGAAGTCGGGCTGGCCGATGCAGAAGGAGACGATGTCCTTGCCCTGCCGGACCAGCGCGTTGACCTCCGCCAGCACGACGAAGGCGTTCTCGGTGCCGAGCGATTCGGCGCGCCGCGAAAGTTTCGCCGCCGTCAGCGTGGTGTCGTTCGGTGCGTTCATGGATGCGTCCCGCTGCCTTTCCGGTACAGCTCGCGAAATGTTCGTCCCGCCGGCGCCGGCATGTCCCGGCCTTCGGTCCACCCGCCGACGAACGGCAGGCGGTGAATCAGCCGCTCGCGCCCGCCCATCATCCGGAGCGCGCGCACGCCGATGCCGGCGGCCAGGCCGTAGAGCGCCGGACGCCGCGCGGCCCACGCCCACACGGCAAGGCCGAGGCGCTCGTACCACGGCCGAAGGCCGCCCTCGAACGCGTGCTCGCGGAGCTTCCTCTGCAGGTCCGGCAGCGGGATCTTGACCGGGCATACGACGCCGCACTGGTTGCACAGCGTCGACGCCGCGGGCAGGTCCTGCGCCTTCTCGAGGCCGATGTACATGGGCGTGAGAATCGAGCCGATCGGCCCCGGGTACACCCAGCCATAGGAGTGTCCGCCGACGTTCTGATAGACGGGGCAGTGATTCATGCAGGCGCCGCAGCGTATGCAGCGCAGCGCGTCGCGGACGTCGCTGCCGAGCACGTCGGTGCGGCCGCAGTCGACGACGATGAAGTACATGTGCGCGGCACCGTGGAACTCGCCCTCGCCCTTCGGGCCGGTCAGCACGTCCACGTAGTTCGAGATCGACTGTCCGGTGGCGGAACGAGGGAGGAGACGCATCAGCGTCGCGACGTCCTCGAGCGTCGGCACGAGCTTCTCGATGCCGGAGATGGCGACGTGGACCTTCGGCAGCGTCGTCGTCAAGGTCGCGTTGCCTTCGTTGGTGACCAGCACGACCGACCCGGTCTCCGCCACGAAGAAGTTGCCGCCGGAGATGCCCATGTCGGCGGTGAGATAGTGCTGCCGCAGCACGCCGCGAGCCTCGAGGCAGAGCTCCTCGATGCCGGTCTTGATCGGCGTGCCGTGGGTCGTGTGGAAGAGCTCCGCGACCTCCTCCTTCGACTTGTGCAGCGCCGGGCCGATGATGTGCGACGGGGCCTCGTAGTGGTTGATCTGAAGGATGTACTCGCCGAGGTCGGTCTCGACGACCGTCAGGCCCGCGGCCTCGATCGCATGGTCGAGCGCCGACTCCTCGGACACCATCGACTTCGATTTGATGATCTTCCGCACCCCGTGCTTCGCGGCGATCTCCAGCACCAGCGCGTTGATGTCGGCGGGCGTCTCGGCGAACAGCACCGTCGCGCCGCGGGCGGCGGCGTTGCGCTCGAAGATCTCGAGCCAGACGTCGAGATTCTCGAGCGCGCGGTCGCGGATCGCCTTGCCGGCTTCGCGCGTGGCCTCGAAGTCGTCGACCTCGGAGAGCGACGCCCGTCGCTTGGCGACGAACTTGGTCTGCAGCTTCTTGAGATTGTGCTGCAGCCCCTCGTTGTTGAGATTGGCGTGCGCGCGCTCCTTGAAATGCATCGATGCGATCTGCATGGCGTCCCCGGAGTCCGTCGCGCCCCGCCGTCAGACGGGGCGCTCTCCCGCAAGCACCTCGGCCACGTGCAGCACCTGGGTCTTGCCGTCGCCCAGCCGGCGGAGCCGGCCCTCGATGTTCAGCATGCAGCCGAGATCGCCCAGCACGACCGCCTCGGCGCCGCTCGCCGCGATGTGCCCGCACTTGTTGTCGGCGAGGCGCGCCGAGATCTCGCCGAACTTGATCGCGAACGTTCCACCGAAGCCGCAGCAGGTCTCGCACTCCGCCATCTCGGCGAGCGAGAGGCCGGGCACCTTCGCGAGGAGCGTCCGCGGCTGCGTCTTGGTGCCCATCTCGCGCAGACCCGCGCAGCAGTCGTGGTAGGTCACCTTGCCGTCGAAACGGCCGGGGACATGGTCGAGCTTCAAGTCGTTGACGAGAAAATCCGTGAGCTCGCGCGTCTTGGCGGCGAGCGCGTCGACGCGCTTGCCCATCGCGGGATCGTCCGTGAACAGGTCGGCGTAATGCGTGCGGATCATGCCGCTGCAGGAACCGGACGGCGCGACCAGGAAGTCGCAGTCCTCGAATTCGGCGACGACCTTTTCCGCGAGCGCCTTGGCGTTCTTGCGATCACCCGAGTTATACGCCGGCTGTCCGCAACAGGTCTGCGTCGGCGGGACGAACACGGTGGCCCCGCCCGCTTCGAGCAGCCGGATGGCGGCGAAGCCGACCGACGGGCGCATCAGGTCGACGAGGCAGGTGACGAATAGGCCGACACGCATCAGGCGCTGAAATTCGGAACAACGGGACGTGGTCATCTTAGCACGCGGAGTGGGCCGATCCTTGTCTTGAGCACGGCGTGCAGCGAGTCGCGCTTGCGCATTGCTCGCGTGGCGCGGCGGGAGGTTTGCCTCCAGGCTTCGCAGCCGCGAATCACGTCCGCCTGCGGGTACCCGGTGCGGCCGGCGGGTGGCCACCCACGGCCCCCACGCCGCCGTACCACCCGCGACGGCGGACCGCGGCTGAGGCGCCCGTCCGGCAAACCTCCCGCCACGCCTCGACGCATCTTGCCGACTCGAAGTAGCCCGACTCAAGGTCGAACGATTCGCCGGCGCGCGCGCTGTTCACGTGCACCAGCCACCGGCGTGTCGAAGCGTGGAGTGCGCCGCATGGGGCGAGCGCATGTGCCGCGGTCCGCCGTCGCGGGTGGTACGGCCGCGCGTCGGACCTGGGTGTCCGACCGCCGGCCGCACCGGGTACCCGCAGGCGGACGCGATTCGCGGCACCCTAAGCGAGAAGCAAGCGGTGCACTCCGTGCCCACTGCAGTCAGGAGGCAAGCCTCCCGTCGCATCCACTAGGAAATCTAGAGCAATCCGGAGCTCGCGAGCGCGAGGACGCAGATGCCCAGAAGTTGCTGCGGGAAGATGCCGAAGGCGAGCAAACCGATGCCGTTGGCCGACAGCACCCAGCGGTTGTCTGCCCGCGCTTCGATCGGAGCGTCGTCGGTCGCGTCGTCGAAATACATCAGCTTGACGACGCGCAGGTAGTAGAACGCGCCGATCAGCGACGTCATCACCGCGACCACGGCCAGCCAGACGAAACCGGCGTCGACGGCCGCCTGGATCACGACGAATTTCGCGTAGAACCCGACGGTGGGGGGGACGCCGGCGAGCGAGAACATGACGAGCAGCATCATGAACGCCCACCACGGCGAGCGCTGGTTGAGGCCCTTGAAGTCCGCGAGCTGGTCGGCCTCGAAGCCGTCGCGCGACAGCAGCATGATCATGCCGAAGGATGCGAGGCTCGTCAGGACGTAGGCAATGGCGTAGAACATCGCCGCGCTGTAGCCGCTGGGATTGGCGGCGAGAAAGCCCATCAGCATGAAGCCCATGTTCGCGATCGACGAGTACGCGAGCATCCGCTTCATGCTCGTCTGCGCGATCGCGACGACGTTGCCCAATATCATCGACAGGACCGCGAGCACCATCAGCATGCCCTGCCAGTCGAACCACAGGTTGCCGAGCGACACGGCGAGCAGGCGGAGCATGAAGGCGTAGGCGGCGAGCTTGGGCGCGGTGCCGATCAGCAGGGTGACCGCAGTCGGCGCGCCGTCGTAAACGTCCGGCACCCACATGTGGTACGGGACCGCGCCGAGCTTGAAAGCCACGGCCGAGACCAGGAACACGAGCCCGAAGATCAGGATCGTCCGCTCGCCCTGCCCCGTCGCGAGCGTCTTCGCGACCGTCACGATGTCGAGCGAGCCGGTCGCGCCGTAGATCATCGACATCCCGTAGAGCAGGATCCCCGATGCCAGCGCCCCGAGCACGAAGTATTTCATCGCCGCCTCGGTCGCGCGGTTCGACGTCCGGTACATCGCCACCATCGCGTAGAGCGAAAGGCTCAGGAGCTCGAGCCCGAGGTACAGCGTGATGAAGCTGCCCGCGGCGATCATGACCATCATGCCGAGCAGCGCGAACAGCGACAGCACGAACGTCTCGCCGCGGAACAGGCCGCGGGCCGTGCTGTAGCCGCGCGAATAGAACAGCATCAGCGACACCGAAACCGTGCACAGGAACTTCATCGTGTCCGCGAGCATGTCGTCGACGACCATGCCCGAGAAAGCGCCCGCCGGCTGGAGCGGAAAGCTGGCAAGGGCGCTCCACGCGACGACGAAGAGCGTGGCCTGCGTCAGCCAGAACGAGACGTTGCGCCGGGCATCCGACACGAAGAGGTCGGCGAGGAGGACCGTGCAGGCGCCGCAGAGAAGCAGGATCTCCGGCAGGACTGCGGCAAAATCGACGTTCGTCGTCATGGGTCAGAGCTTGCTGCGGGCCACGTGCGCGAGCAGGTCCGCGACCGAGCCGTGCATCACGTCGATGAAGGGCTTGGGCCACACGCCCATCCAGAACACCAGCAGCGCGACCGCTCCGAGCAGCCAGAACTCGCGGCGGTTGAGGTCCGTCAGCGCCGCGACCCGGTCGTTGGCCACCGCGCCGTAGATCACGCGCTTGTACATCCACAGCGTGTAGGCGGCGCCGACGATCATGATCGTCGCGGCGGCGGCCCCCAGCCAGAAATTCACCTTGACGGAGGCGAGGATCACCATGAACTCGCCGACGAACCCCGACGTCGCCGGCAGGCCGGAATTCGCCATCGCGAACAGCATCATGAAGGCCGCGAACTTCGGCATCGTGTTGACCACTCCGCCGTAATCGGCGATCTGCCGGCTGTGCATGCGGTCGTACATCACGCCGACGCACAGGAACATCGCCGCCGACACGAAGCCGTGCGAGATCATCTGGACGAGGCCGCCCTCCATGCCGAGCTGGCTGAACAGGAAGAAGCCGAGCGTCACGAATCCCATGTGGGAGATGGACGAATACGCGATCAGCTTCTTCATGTCGGATTGCATCAGCGCGACGAATCCGATGTAGATGATCGCGATGAGCGACAGCGCGATGACGAAGCCCGACAGGTAGCGGGACGCATCCGGCACGATGGGCAGGATGAAGCGCACGAACCCGTACGCGCCGATCTTGAGCGTGATCGCCGCGAGGATCACCGAGCCGCCGGTCGGCGCCTCCACGTGCGCGTCCGGCAGCCACGTGTGCACCGGCCACATGGGCACCTTGACCGCGAACGACAGGAAGAAGGCGATGAAGAGCAGCACCTGTACCTTGAGCGACAGCGGAACGTGATACCACTCGACGATCGAGAACGTGTCGGAGACGTCGTACAGATAGATGAGCGCCACCAGCATCAGCAGCGAGCCCAGCAGCGTGTAGAGGAAGAATTTGACCGCCGCGTAGACGCGGTTCGGCCCTCCCCAGGCGCCGATGATGATGTACATCGGAATCAGCATCGCCTCGAAGAACATGTAGAACAGGATGCCGTCCAGCGCGCAGAACGCCCCGTTGATGAGGCCGGACTGGATCAGGAACGCCGCCATGTACTGCGCGACGCGCACCTGGATCACCTCCCAGGCGGACCAGACGACGACGAGCGTCATCAGGCTGTTCAGCAGCACGAACAGCATCGAGATGCCGTCCACGCCGAGGAAGTAGTGGATGTCGAACCGCGGGATCCAGTCGGCGAGCTCGACGAACTGCATATCCGAGGTGCCCGTCTGGAAATGGAACCAGAGCGGCAGCGTCACGGCGAGACCGGCGATCGCGCCCGCGAGCGCGATCCATCGCGCAGCGGCGGCGTCGCGGTCGCGGCCGACGACCAGCACCGCGAGCCCCGCGGCGATCGGAACCCAGATGGCGAGCGAAAGGTACGGCATCATCGCGCGCTCACCGCGTCCACCACGTCAGGAGCGCGAAGACGCCGAGAATCATCGTGAAGGCGTAGTGGTACACGTAGCCCGACTGCATGTGTCGCATCAGCGCCGCCGTCCAGCCGACGACGCGCGCCGCGCCGTTCACGAAGAAGCCGTCGATGATCGTCCGATCGCCGACGTTCGACAGGAAGGTCCCGACTGCACGGGCACCGCCGGCGAAGAACCAGTCGTTGAAACGGTCGAAGTAGTACTTCTGGTCGAGCAGCGTGTAGATCGGGCCGGCGGCGCGCTTCAACCTCTCCGGCAGCGCGGGGTTGACGAGGTAGCAGTACCACGCCGACACGATTCCGGCGATCGCGAGCCAGAAGGGAAGGCTCAGGAGTCCGTGCTGCACGAACGCGCCGACGCCGTGCCATTCCTTGCGCAGCTCCTCGAGCGCCGGATGCTCGGGCCGGATGACGATGGAGCCGCCGAAATAGTCGCCGATCACCATCGGCTCGATGTACACCCAGCCGGCATACACCGACGGGATCGCGAGGAGGATCAGCGGCACGGTCACCACCCAGGGGCTTTCCTTCGGCGGTCCATGGTCGTGCCCGTGGTCGTCGTGCGCCGCGTCGTGGCCGTGCGCCTCTTCCGCGAATCGTTCCTTGCCGTGGAACGCGAGGAACAGCATGCGGAACGAATAGAACGCCGTGACGAAGACGCCCGCCACCACCGCGAAGTAGGCGTACCCGTGCCCCGGAACCGACGAGGCGTGGACCGCCTCGATGATCGCGTCCTTCGAGAAGAAGCCCGCGAACGGCGGAATGCCCGCCAGCGCGAGCGAACCCGCGACCGCGGTCCAGTAGGTGATCGGCATGTACTTGCGAAGTCCGCCCATCCGGCGCAGGTCCTGCTCGTGGTGGAGCGCGATGATCACCGACCCGGCGCCGAGGAAGAGCAGCGCCTTGAAGAACGCGTGCGTCATCAGGTGGAAGATCGCGACGGAATAGGCGGACACGCCGAGCGCCACCGTCATGTAGCCGAGCTGCGACAGCGTCGAGTACGCGACGACGCGCTTGATGTCGTTCTGCACGATGCCGAGGAAGGCCATGAACAGCGCGGTGGTGGCGCCGACGATCGTGACGACCGACAGCGCGGTGTCCGAGAGCTCGAACAGAGGGCTCATCCTGCGCCACCATGAAGATGCCGGCGGTCACCATCGTCGCGGCGTGGATCAGCGCGGAGATGGGTGTCGGGCCTTCCATCGAATCGGGCAGCCACACGTGGAGCGGCACCTGCGCGCTCTTGCCCATCGCGCCGATGAAAAGACAGATGCAGATGACGGTCAGGACCGACCACGCGTCCGCGCCCCACAGGTTGATCGTCGTCCCGGCCAGCGTGGGCGCCTGCGCGAAGACCGGCGCGTAGTCGAGCGTCCCGAAGTGCGCGAGGACGAGGCCGATGCCGAGCACGAAGCCGAAGTCGCCGACGCGGTTGGCGAGGAACGCCTTGAGGTTCGCGTAGATCGCCGTCGGCCGCGTGTACCAGAAACCGATCAGCAGGTACGACACGAGACCGACCGCCTCCCAGCCGAAGAAGAGCTGCACGAAGTTGTTGCTCATGACGAGCATCAGCATCGAGAACGTGAAGAGCGAGATGTACGAGAAGAAGCGCGTGTAGCCGTCGTCGTCGGCCATGTAGCCGATCGTGTAGATGTGCACCATCAGCGACACGAACGTCACCACGAGCATCATCGTCGCGGTCAGCGGATCGATCAGGAACCCGATCGACACCTTGAGGTCCCCGGACTGCAGCCACGTGTAGACGTCGCCGTTGAAGACATGGCCGGCGCGCACGTCGCCCCAGATGAAGTACGACGCGACCATCGCGATGGCCACGCCGAGGATGCACAGCCAATGCGACGCCGCGCGGCCCAGCCGCGGGCCGAACAGCCCGACGACGATCGCGCCGAGGAGCGGCGCCAGCGGCACGACGAGGTAGAGGGCCTGGATGTCCATCCGCTAGCCCTTGAGCTTGCCCATGTCCTCGACGTCGATGGAGCCGACGTTGCGGAACAGGAGCACCAGGATGGCGAGGCCGATCGCCGACTCCGCGGCGGCGACGGTGAGGATGAAGAACACGAAGACCTGTCCGGCCATGTCCCCCAGAAAGCTCGAGAACGCGATGAAGTTCATGTTGACGGCGAGCAGCATCAGCTCGATCGCCATCAGCAGGATGATGACGTTCTTGCGATTGAGGAAGATGCCGGCCATGCTGATCGCGAAGAGGATCGCGCCCAGTACGAGGTAGTGCGACAGCGTCGGTGCCGAGATCATCGCCTAGGGCTCCCGCTTCTCGGACGGCATCGAGAGCACGCGCAGCCGATCGCGCGCCCGGACCTTCACCTGATCGCCGGGCTTCTGGTACTTGCTGTCGCGCCGCGTCCGGTGCGTGAGCGCGATCGCGGCGATGATGGCGACGAGCAGGATCACGGCCGCGATCTCGAACGGATAGACGTACTCGGTGTAGACGAGGGCGCCGAGCGCCGCGGTGTTGCCCGCCGCTCCCGCCGCGTCCGCCGCCGGGGCGACCGTCGCCGACCGGCCGCCGACCAGCGTCAGCGCCATCTCGACCAGCACCAGCGCGCCGACCGTCGCGCCGACGGGGATGTAGCTCCGGATCTGCTTCCGGAGGTTGTCGAAATTGATGTCGAGCATCATCACGACGAACAGGAACAGCACCATCACCGCGCCGACGTACACCAGCACGAGCACGATCGCGAGGAACTCCGCGCGCAGCATCAGCCAGTGCGCGGCGGCGGTGAAGAACGCCAGCACGAGCCACAGCACGGCGTGCACGGGGTTGCGCGACGTGACGACGCGCAGCGCCGCGAACACGAGGATCGCGGAGAAGATGTAGAAGAGTGCGGTCTGGAATGTCATTGTTATTAAGATTCGGCGCCCGCCCGGCGGCGAAGCCTTGCGGGCGCTTGCGCCGGGTTCATCGATATCGCGCGTCCTCCGCGCGATCCGCGGCGATCTGCGCCTCGTAGCGGTCCCCGACCGCGAGCAGCATTTCCTTCGTGTAGATGAGATCCCCGCGCTTCTCGCCGTGATATTCGAGCACGCGCGTCTCGACGATCGAGTCGACCGGACAGCTCTCCTCGCAGAAGCCGCAGAAGATGCACTTCGCGAGATCGATGTCGTAGCGCGTCGTTCGCCGGGTGCCGTCGGCGCGCTGCTCGGACTCGATCGTGATCGCGAGCGCCGGGCAGACGGCCTCGCACAGCTTGCAGGCGATGCACCGCTCCTCGCCGTTCGGATACCGGCGCAGCGCGTGCAACCCGCGGAAGCGCGGGCTCATCGGCGTCTTCTCTTCGGGGAACTGCACGGTGATCTTGCGCGCGAACATGTGCCGGCCGGTCAGCATCAGGCCCTGCACGAGCTCGAGCAGGAGCCAGGTGCCGAAGAGTCCTTTCACGCGCGAGAGCATGGCCATCCTCTCTCAGTGGAAGAGCGGCGCCCAGCGCGTCTGCATCATCGCGCCGAGGAACACGATCCAGACGAGCGTCACGGGGATGAACACCTTCCAGCCGAGCCGCATGATCTGGTCGTAGCGATAGCGCGGCCACGTCGCCCGTATCCAGAGGAAGATGAACAGCACGCCGCATGCCTTGACCAGCAGCCACGGCAGCCCGTCGCCGAACGGGTGGAAGCTGAAAATCTCGACGTCGTTGAGGCGCGGCCAGGGCGCGAGCCAGCCGCCCAGGAACATGATCGACGTCAGCGTCGCGATCAGGATCATGTTCATGTACTCGGCCAGGAAGAAGAGCGCGAACGTGACGCCCGAGTACTCGACGTGGAATCCCGCGACGATCTCCGATTCGCCTTCCGCGACGTCGAACGGATGGCGGTTGGTCTCGGCGATCCCCGACACCAGGTAGACGACGAAGAGCGGGAGAAGCGGCCAGACGTACCAGTGGGCGGCGCCGCCCTCCTGCCCGCGCACGATGTCCGACAGGTTGAGGCTCGAGGCCGCCATCAGCACGCCGACGAGCGCGAAGCCCATCGCGATCTCGTAGGACACGATCTGCGCCGCCGAGCGCAGGCAGCCGAGGAACGCGTATTTCGAGTTCGACGCCCAGCCGGCGAGGATGATCCCGTAGACGCCGATCGACGTCATCGCGACGAGGTAGAGGAGTCCCGCGTTGACGTCGGCGAGCACCATGCCGTCGGCAAAGGGCACGACCGCCCACGCGGCCAGCGCGGGGGCGAGCGCCAGCATCGGCGCGATGTAGAAGAGAGCGCGGCTCGCGCCGGCCGGAACGATGATCTCCTTGAAGATCAGCTTGAACACGTCGGCGAACGGCTGCAGCAGGCCGAGCGGCCCGACGCGGTTCGGGCCGATGCGCACCTGCATCCAGCCGATGACCTTGCGCTCGGCGAGCGTCAGATAGGCGACGCCCAGGATCAGCGGCACGGCGATGACGACGATCTTGACGAGCGTCCAGACGACGGGCCACGCGGGCCCGAGCAGCGCCTCGACCGGGGCGGTCAGCGTTTGCATCGCGTCCACGCTACACGCGCTCCACGGTGATCGGCCCCGACAGGCCGTCGAGGCCGCAGGTCGACGGGTGCGCAGCGGCGATCCGGACCACGCCAGCGGGTACGGCCGCGTCGACCGTCGCCGTCAGCACGGCCTCGCCGCGCGCCTGCCGCACCTTCACCTGCGCGCCCTCGGCGACGCCGATCTCGGCCAGCGTCAGCGCGTTCATCCGCGCCCGGGGCGGCTTCGCATCGGCCGTTTGCTGCAGCGCCGGGGCGCGCCGGACGAGCGGGTCGGCGAAGTGGATCGGAATGTCGGCGACCCGCTCGAGCCCCGGGGCGCGGGTGGCCGGCTTCACGATCGCGACCTCCGTGCCGTTGCCGAGCATGGACGCGATGTCGGTGCCCGTCGGCAGCGACGTGCGCACGTCGTCGATCGTCTCGAAGTCGAAGCCCGGGACTTCCAGCAGCGAGCCCAGCACGCGCAGCACCTTCCACGCGGGACGGGTCTCGCCCAGTGGCTTCACGACACCGTTGAAAAGCTGCAGCCTGCCCTCGCAGTTGACGAAAGTCCCGGCCGTCTCCGTGAACGGGCTCACCGGCAGCAGCGCGTCGGCGTAGGGCATCCCGTGGCGGAACGGCGACATGACGACGACGAACTCGGCCTTTTCGAGCGCGGCGCGCGCCGCGACCGGATTCGCGCAGTCGAACTCCGGCTCCGCGCCGAGGACGACGTAGGCCTGGCGCGGGTCGGCGAACATCGCGCGCGCGTTGAGGCCCGCCTCGGTGCGAGGCAGCGCATCGGCCACATGGCCGCCGACGCTGTTCGCGGCTTCGGTGAGACACCCGAGTTTCGCGCCGACGATTTCGGCGAGCGTTTGCGCCAGCGCGAAGAGCTGCGAGGCTTCCGGATGCTGCTCCGCGTAGTTGCCGAGCAGGATTGCCTTGTGGTGCCCGCCGAGGAGGCTCGCGGCGATCACTTGCGCGGCGGCGACGGGCTCGATGCCTTCGAGCACCGCCGGAACGGGCTTGCCGGCGCCCTTCGCCGCGGCGACGACGATTTCCCCCAGCGCATAGGGCATCAGCGACGGTGCGGCGACGAACGAGTGCGAAAGGCGGATCCGCGGGTCGTCGTGCACCGAGTGCAGCAGCATGACGTCCGCACCCTTCCTCGCCGCGTGGCGCAGGCGCTGCGCGGCGAGAGGATGGTCCTTGCGCAGGAAGCTGCCGACCACGAGCGCGCGATCCAGCGTGTCGAGATCCGCGATCGGCATGCCGAGCCACGGGATGCCGGCGCCCTGCCCGTCGCCGCGGAAGTCGCTCTGCCGGAGGCGGAAGTCGACGTTGTCCGAACCAAGCGCGCGCGAAAGGCGCGCCGCCAGCGCCATCTCCTCGAGGGTCGCGTGCGGCGACACGATCGTGCCGAGCGCGGCGCCGCCGTGCTTCGCGGTGGCCGTCTTCAGGCCGCGCGCGACGAAGTCGAGCGCCTGTGCCCAATCGACGGTCTTCCACTGCCCGTCCTCCTTGATCATCGGGGCGGTGAGCCGATCCTCGCTCGCGAGCGCTTCGTACGAGTAGCGGTCCTTGTCCGAGATCCAGCATTCGTTCACTGCCGGATTGTCGAACGGGACGACGCGCAGCACGCGGTCGCCTTTCGCCTGCACGATGAGGTTGCTGCCGAGCGAATCGTGCGGCGACACCGAGCGGCGGCGCGCGAGCTCCCAGGTCCTCGCCGCGTAGCGGAAAGGCTTGGACGTCAGCGCGCCCACGGGGCAGACGTCGATCATGTTGCCCGACAGCTCGGAATCGACCGTCTGCCCGACGAAGGCGACGATCTCCGCATGCTCGCCGCGGCCGATCATCCCGAGCTCCATCACGCCGGCGATCTCCTGGCCGAAGCGCACGCAGCGCGTGCACTGGATGCAGCGGGTCATCTCCTCCGCCGCCACGAGCGGGCCGAGATTCTTGTGGAAGACCACACGCTTCGGCTCGGTGTAGCGCGAGGCGGACCCGCCGTAGCCGACGGCGAGGTCCTGCAGCTGGCATTCGCCGCCCTGGTCGCAGATCGGACAGTCGAGCGGATGGTTGATGAGCAGGAACTCCATCACACCTTGCTGCGCCTTCTTCGCCTGCTCGGACTGGGTCCAGACCTTCATGCCCTCGGCGGCGGGCGTCGCGCACGCCGGCAGCGGCTTCGGCGCCTTCTCCACCTGCACGAGGCACATCCGGCAGTTCGCGGCGATCGACAGCTTCTTGTGATAGCAGAAGTGCGGGACGTAGATGTCGAGCGCGTTCGCGGCGTCCATCACCGTGCTGCCGGGCGCGACTTCCACCTTCCTGCCGTCGATCTCGAGAGTCAGCATGAAGAGGGAGACGAGCGCAGCGAGTTGCGGGGGGATCGTGCGCCCGCCGGGCCGCCCCAAGGGCGCACCGGCCCCCTGGGGGGAGACGAGCGCAGCGAGTTGCGGGGGGATCTCATGTGTAGGTCGGCACGAGGCACCGCTTGTGGTCGATGTGGTGCTGGAACTCGTCGCGGAAGTGCCCGACGAAACTCTTCACCGGCAGCGCCGCGGCGTCGCCCAGCGCGCAGATCGTCCGGCCCGCGATGTTGTCCGAGACCGACAGCAGGAGGTCGAGATCCTCGTTCCTGCCCTTGCCGTGCTCGATCCGGTCGACCACGCGCCACAGCCATCCGGTGCCCTCGCGGCACGGCGTGCACTGGCCGCAGGACTCCTCGTAGTAGAAATACGAGAGGCGCAGCAGCGACTTCACCATGCACCGCGTGTCGTTCATCACGATCACCGCGCCGGAGCCCAGCATCGATCCCGCCTTGGCGATCGAGTCGTAGTCCATGTCGGTCGCCATCATGATGGCCCCCGGCAGCACCGGCATCGACGAGCCTCCCGGGATGCACGCCTTGAGCGGACGGCCGTCGCGCATGCCGCCGGCCATCTCCAGGAGCTTCGCGAACGGCGTTCCCAGCCGGACCTCGTAGTTGCCCGGGCGTACGACGTCGCCCGTGACCGAAAAGAGCTTCGTGCCGCCGTTGTTCGGCCGCCCGAGATTGAGGAACGCGTCGCCGCCGTTCCTGATGATCCACGGCACCGCGGCGAACGTTTCCGTGTTGTTGATCGTCGTCGGCTTGCCGTAGAGGCCGAAGCTCGCCGGGAACGGCGGCTTGAAGCGCGGCTGGCCCTTCTTGCCTTCCAGCGATTCGAGGAGCGCCGTCTCCTCGCCGCAGATGTAGGCGCCGTAGCCGTGGTGGTTGAAGAGGTGGAAGCCGAAGCCCGAGCCCAGGATGTCGTCGCCGACGAATCCCGCCTCGTACGCCTCGGCGAGCGCCTCCTCGCAGCGCTCGTAGACCTCCCAGATCTCGCCGTGCACGTAGTTGTAGCCGCGCGTGCACCCCATCGCATAGGCGGCGATCGTCATGCCTTCGATCAGCGCGTGGGGGTTGTACCGCAGGATGTCGCGGTCCTTGAACGTGCCGGGCTCGCCCTCGTCGGAGTTGCACACGAGGTACTTCTCGCCCTTGTACTGCTGCGGCATGAAGCTCCACTTGAGGCCCGTCGGGAACCCCGCGCCGCCGCGGCCGCGCAGCGCCGACTTCTTGACCTCGGCGATCACCGTCGCCGGCGGGATCTTCTCGGCGAGGATCTTCTTCAGCGCCTCGTAGCCGCCGCGGGCCACGTAGTCGGCCAGCCGCCAGTTCGTGCCCGTGAGCCCGGCCATCAGGATGGCGTCCGGGCCGTAGTCGAGGAGACCGTTGCCGGCGCTCATCGAGGTCCCCAATTCGTATGCAGCGGCATCCGGGTACCCGGCGGGCTTAGGGTGAGGCATGCGCCCGCCGGGTACCCGGACGTCGCTGCATGTGCGGAGATGCCTGCGCGCATCACCTCTCCCCACCCGTGTCGCGCAATTCGGCGAGCAGCGCGTCGATCCTGTCGGTCCCCATCAGGCCGCACATCCGCTTGTTGTTGACGAGGAGCACCGGCGCGTCGCCGCAGGCGCCGAAGCACTCGCCCTCCACCAGCGTCACGAGGCCGTCTTCCGTCGTCTCGCCGAAGCCGATGCCGAGCTTCGCCTTCAGGTGCTCCGCCGCCTTGACCGCATCCTGCAGCGCACACGGGAGATTCGTGCAGATCGTGATCTTGTACTTGCCGGTGGGCTTCCGGTTGTACATCGCGTAGAACGACGCGACCTCGTACACGGCCACGGGCGGCATCCCGAGATAGCTCGCGACGAAGTCCATCGCTTCCGGCGAAAGCCAGCCTTGCTCGTCCTGCGCGACCGCGAGCGCCGCCATCACCGCCGACTGCTTCTGGTCGGGAGGGTACTTGGCGATCTCGCGATCGATCCGGCGCAGACCGGCTTCGCTCAGCACGTCGCGCCTCCGTCGCTTGCATGATCCCCCCCGATCGGCGCTGCGCGCCGTTCCCCCCCAGGGGGGCGAGCGCCTTGGGACGGCCCGGCGGCGCTCAGGACGACCCCCACACCCCCCGAGGGGGCGCAATTCGCGCCTTGGGACGGCCCGGCGGCGCTCAGGACGACCCCCACACCCCCGAGGGGGCGCAATTCGCGCCTTGGGACGGCCCGGCGGCGCTCATCTGTCTATCTCCCCGAACACGATGTCGAGCGTGCCGATGATCGCGACCGCGTCGGCGATCATGTGGCCGCGCGCCATCTCGTCCAGCGCCGACAGATGCGCGAAGCCGGGCGCGCGGATCTTCATGCGGTACGGCTTGTTCGCGCCGTCGGAAATGAGATAGATGCCGAATTCGCCCTTCGGATGCTCGATCGCCGCGTACGCCTCGCCGGCCGGCACGTGCATGCCCTCGGTGAAGAGCTTGAAGTGATGGATGAGATCCTCCATGCTCGTCTTCATGCCTTCGCGGGGGGGTGCCGCCACCTTGTGGTCGGCGATGATCACGGGACCGGGGTTCGCCCGCAGCCAGTCGACGCATTGCCGGATGATCCTGTTCGCCTGCCGCATCTCCTCGACGCGGACGAGGTAGCGGTCGTAGCAGTCGCCGTTGGTGCCGACCGGAATGTCGAAATCCATCCGGTCGTAGACCTCGTACGGCTGTTTCTTGCGCAGGTCCCACGGCACGCCCGACCCGCGGAGCATCGGTCCGGTAAAGCCGAGCGCCATGGCGCGTTCGGCGGATACGACGCCGATGCCCACCGTGCGCTGCTTCCAGATGCGGTTCTCGGTCAGCAGCGTCTCGTAGTCGTCGACGTACCCGGGAAAGCGCCGCGTGAAGTCCTCGATGAAGTCGAGCAGCGTGCCCTGCCGGTTGCGGTTCATCTCCTGCATCGCCCGCGCGTTGCGCGTCCTCTGCGCGGCGTACTGCGGCATGCGCTCGGGCAGATCGCGATAGACGCCGCCGGGGCGATAGTAGGCCGCGTGCATCCGCGCGCCCGACACCGCCTCGTAGACGTCGAGCAGATCCTCGCGCTCGCGAAACGCGTAGAGGAACGTCGTCATGCCGCCCACGTCGAGCGAGTGCGAGCCGATCCACAGCAGGTGGTTGAGGATGCGCGTGATCTCGTCGAACATCACGCGGATGTACTGCGCGCGCAGCGGCACGTCGATGCCGAGCAGCCGCTCGATGGCGAGGCAGTACGCGTGCTCGTTGCACATCATCGACACGTAGTCGAGGCGATCCATGTACGGCAGCGCCTGCAGGAACGTCCGGTGCTCCGCGAGCTTCTCCGTCGCGCGGTGCAGAAGTCCGATGTGCGGGTCGGCGCGCTCGATGACCTCGCCGTCGAGCTCCAGCACGAGCCGCAGCACGCCGTGGGCCGCCGGATGCTGCGGCCCAAAATTCATCGTGTAATTGCGGATTTCCGCCATTTAGCGCAGTCGCAGATGAATTTCGGCGCAGGCTAACTTGCGCGAGCAAGTTAAGGCCGAAGGCCGGCCGGAGCCAAAATTCATCGTGTAATTACGAATTTCCGCCATCAGCTACCCGTCGCGTACGTGTCCTCGCGGACGATCCGCGGCGTGATCTCGCGCGGCTCGATCGTCACCGGCTGGTAGATCACGCGGCGCTGCTCCGGGTCGTAGCGCATCTCGACGTGGCCCGAGATCGGGAAATCCTTGCGGAACGGATGCCCGACGAAGCCGTAGTCGGTGAGGATGCGGCGCAGGTCCGGGTGCCCGGGAAACATGATGCCGAAGAGGTCGAACGCCTCCCGCTCGAACCAGTTCGCGCCCGGCCAGATGTCCACGGCGCTCGGGACGACCGGAAACGCGTCGTCCGGCGCGAAAACGCGCACGCGCAGCCGCCAGTTGTGCGCGAGCGACAGCAGGTGGTAGACGACGGCGAAGCGCGGTCCCGTGCGCTCCTGCCCGCCCCACGTCGAATAGTCGACGCCGCAGAGATCGGCCATGAGCTCGAAGGACAGCGCGGGGTGGTCGCGCAGCGTGCGCAGCGTCGTCTCGAGGCTGTCGTGGTGCACGGCGAGCGTCGCCTCGCCCAGCGCCACCGAGAGCGCACCCGCGGGGTCCCCCAGCGCACCGGCAAGAGCTGCCGTCAACGCTTCGCTTTTCGTGGCCATCAACGCGCGATCGTGTTGGTGCGCCAGATCTTGTTCTGGAGCTGCAGGATGCCGTACAGGAGCGCCTCGGCCGTCGGCGGGCAGCCCGGCACGTAGATGTCGACCGGCACGATGCGGTCGCAGCCGCGCACGACGGAGTACGAATAGTGGTAGTAGCCGCCGCCGTTCGCGCAGCTGCCCATCGAGATCACCCAGCGCGGCTCGGCCATCTGGTCGTAGACCTTGCGCAGGGCCGGCGCCATCTTGTTGCAGAGCGTGCCGGCGACGATCATCACGTCGGACTGGCGCGGGCTCGGCCGGAAGACGACGCCGAAGCGGTCGAGGTCGTAGCGCGAGGCGCCGGCGTGCATCATCTCCACCGCACAGCACGCGAGGCCGAACGACATCGGCCACATCGACCCGTTGCGGCACCAGTTGATGACGCTGTCGAGCGACGTGGTGACGAAGCCCTTCTCGAGGACGCCTTCAATCGCCATGGTCGATCCTATTCCCAGTCCAGGGCGCCCTTCTTCCATTCGTAGACGAACCCGACGACGAGCACGGCGAGGAAGATCATCATCGCGACGAAGCCGGAGAAGCCGATGCCGGGCAGCACCACGGCCCACGGGAAGAGAAAAGCGATCTCGAGGTCGAACAGGATGAACAGGATCGCGACCAGGTAGTAGCGGACGTCGAACTTCATCCGCGCGTCCTCGAAGGCCTCGAAGCCGCATTCGTACGGGGACAGCTTCTCGGCGTCGGGCCGGTTCGGCGACAGCAGCGTGCCGACCGCGAGCAGCACGGCGCCGACGGTCACCCCGAACAGGATGAAGAGGAGGACGGGAAAATACTGCTCCAGCATCGTTTGCCGCCTTCCGCCTTAGCTCCGTCTTAGGCCGTTCGCGCGCGATTCGGTTCTCGTTGCACAACAACTACTGGTGCCGACGGGGAGACTCGAACTCCCACGGCTTACGCCACTGCCCCCTCAAGACAGCGTGTCTACCAATTTCACCACGTCGGCTTGTTCATTTCGGCACCTCGCCCGACTTCGAGCCGTCACTTGCGGGAGGCACGGGCGGTGCCTTGTTCGCGTCCGCCGCCGGCGCCGGCGGCGAGGCGGGCAACGCCGCCGGGGCCGCGGGAATGTCGGAGGACTTCGTGTCGGATGACTTCGGTGCCGCCTTTTCGATCACGCCCTGCTGCATGACGCCCGAGGGGCCGCCGCTGTGATGCGACCCGAACCACGTGAGACCGAGGCTCGAGGCGAAGAACACGGCGGCGAGAATCGCCGTCGTGCGCGACAGGAAATTGGCCGATCCGGCGGCGCCGAACAGGCTGCCCGACGAGCCGCTGCCGAACGCCGCGCCCATGTCCGCACCCTTGCCGTGCTGCAGCAGGACGAATCCGCAGATCGCCACGGCGACCAGCACATGAAGGACCAGCAATACGCTTTCAAGCATGCTCATGCAATTGCTCCAGCTCCGCGCGTCAAGCGCGCGCGATCGCCAAGAATTCCGCCGATCGAAGCGACGCGCCGCCGATCAGGCCACCATCGATATCCGCCATCGCGAACAACGATTTCGCGTTGTCCGCCTTGACGCTCCCGCCGTACAGCAGCGCAACGTCCGCCGCACCGCTCTTCGCCAACCGCCCGCGCAGCGACGCGTGCACCTCCTGCGCGGCGTCCGGCGACGCCGTTCGCCCGGTGCCGATCGCCCAGACCGGCTCGTAGGCGACGACGATCTTCGCCGCGTTCGCGCCAACCGCCGCCAGCACGGCGTCGAGCTGCCGCGACACCACCGCCATCGTCGCCCCGGCGTCCCGCTCGGCGAGCGTCTCGCCGACGCAGGCGATCGGCGTCAACCCCGCCGCGAGCGCCGCCACCGCCTTCGCGGCCACGACGGCATCGGTGTCGCCGTAGAACTGCCGGCGCTCCGAGTGCCCGACGATGGCGTAACGGCAACCGAACTCGACCAGCATCCGCGCCGACACTTCGCCGGTAAACGCCCCGGACTCGTGCTCGCTCACGTCCTGCGCCCCCCACGCGATGGTCGTCGCCCGCAGCGCCGCACCCGCCTGCGCCAGATACGGGTACGGCACGCACACGGCGATCCCGCGGCCAGACTCGGGCGTCCATCCGGTCGCGAGCTCGGCGAGCAGCGCCGCATTGGCCGCGAGCCCGCCGTTCATCTTCCAGTTGCCGACGACGAATTTGCCGCGCATCGCGATGGAGCTCCTTGCTGCCCGCAACGTCATCGCGCCGCCCGGCCTACCCCGGGATGGGGCTGCAAAACCTCGAAATTATACCGCAGCGCGGCAAGAGGGGGCAACGCGTGCCCGTGGCGACGGCGTGCGGCGCCCCACCAGGGGCAAGGCTCAGACGCCGGCGAGCCGGCGCAGGCGGCGCATCAGCAGCGGCAGGAACCAGACGGCGAGCGTCATCGCGCCGAGCGTGGCTGCCACCGGCCGATCGAAGAACGCGAGCAGATCGCCGTCGGCCTTGATCATCGACGTCACGAAGTTGTCCTCGAGCATCCCGCCCAGCACGACGCCGAGGATCGCCGGCGCGATCGGCACGCCGTTCTCCTCGAGCACGAACGCGACGACGCCGGCGATCACCATCACGCCCACGTCGAACGGCGTGTTGTTGATCGCGAAGGCGCCGACGACGCAGAACAGCATGATCACCGGCATCAGCACGTTGCGCGGAACCTTCAGGATCTGCTTCGAGGCCTTGATGCACGCATAGCCCAGCGGAATCATGATCAGGTTGGCGATGATGAACAGCAGGAACACCGCGTAGATGTTCTGCGGGTTGTTGACGAAGAGCGCCGGCCCGGGATTCATGTTCTTCATGTACAGCACGCCGATCACGATCGCGGTGATCGAGTCGCCGGGAATGCCGAACACGAGCGCCGGAATCCACGCGCCCGCCAGCGCGCTGTTGTTGGCGGCGCCGGACTCGACGATGCCCTCGACGTGACCGGTGCCGAACTTTTCCGGCTCCTTCGAGAACTTCTTGCTGATCGCGTAGGACATCCACGCCGCGATGTCGGCGCCCGCGCCCGGCAGCGCGCCGACCAGCGTGCCGAGCGCGCTGCCGCGCAGGATCTGCATCGGGTACTTGACGGTCAGACGCCACATGCCCTTGAACACGTTGCCGATCGGCTGGTCGACGATCATCGGCGCGCGGATCGGTGTCGACCGCGTAGCGGATGATCTCGGAGATCGCGAACATGCCGATCATCATCGGGACGAGGCCGATGCCGCCCATCAGCTCGACGCTGCCGAAGGTGAAGCGCGGGAATGCCCGCCGGATTGTTGAGGCCGACGCTCGCGACCAGCAGCCCGAGGAAGAGCGAGACGAAGCCCTTGAGCGGGCGCTCCGACGTCAGGAACACGGCGCAGGTCAGCCCCATCAGCACCAGCCAGAAATACTCGAACGAGCTGAACTTCAGCGCGAACTCGGCGAGCGTCGGCGCCGCGATCATCAGCACCGCCGTTCCGAAGAGTCCGCCGATCGCCGAGAAGACGAGGCCGGCCCCGAGCGCGAGCTCGGCCTGGCCCTTGTTCGTCATCGCGTAGGCTTCGTCGGTGTAGGCGGCCGACGCCGGCGTGCCGGGCATCCGCAGCAGGCAGCCCGGGATGTCGCCGGCGAAGATCGCCATCGCGGTCGCGGTGACGATCGCCGCGATGGCCGGGATCGGCGCCATGAAGAACGTGACCGGCACGAGCAGCGCCGTCGCCATCGTCGCGGTCAGGCCGGGCATCGCGCCGACGAAGAGGCCGAACAGCGACGCGCGCCAGCATCACGACGATGTTGTACGGCTCGAGCACCATCGAAAAGGCCTGCGCCCAGGCGCCGCTCATCGTGACCTGTCTCCATCGCGCGCTACCAGATGAAGCCCTGCAGCATGCCCCAGGGCAGCGGGACCTTGAGCAGCTTGTAGAAGGCGGTGTGGATCGCCAGCGTCAGCAGGAGCGCGAGCGGCAGGATCCAGGCCGAGGCGCACGCCGAACACCGCGAACAGCGCGGCGAGGTAGATGACGCCCGTCGGAATGAAGCCGAGCCTGTCGACGAGACAGAATGTAGAAGACGTTGACGCCGATCGCGAGCGCGAAGGCGAAGCACGTGCCGGCGCGAACGCGTCCAGGGCGCGAGCGTCACCCACGCGCTCGCGCGCGCCGTTCGCTGTTCGCGCCGCGAGGCCGTTGAAGATCAGCAGCACGGCGCAGATCGCGATGCCGCAGGCGACGAGGCCCGGGAAGATCGCCGGGCCGTACTTCTGGCCCGGGATCGTGCCGAACGCTTGGACGTGGACGAGGACCGCCGCCGCCAGCAGCAGCAGCAGCGCGCCCCACACGGCGTCGTTGAGCTTCACGCCGCAGTCAGCGCCGGGCGCCGGACGCAAGGCCGCTCCGTCGCGGCCCGTGCAACCCGGGCCGCAGCGGAACGACCGCGTCATTTGACGATGCCGACCGCCTTCATCGTCGCGCCGAGATCGGCGTCCGACTTGGCCATGAACTTGGCGAAATCGTCGGGCGCCGCGTAGATCA
Organism: uncultured beta proteobacterium; assembly: GCA_963724545.1. Classification (GTDB taxonomy): domain Bacteria; phylum Pseudomonadota; class Gammaproteobacteria; order Burkholderiales; family Casimicrobiaceae; genus CAIWHR01. The sequence goes on along the minus strand of CAVRVC010000004.1, from coordinate 28,387 downwards.
CGCCGTAGCCCTGCTTGCGCCATGAAATCGGTGTAGTCCTTGCTCGCGACGATCTTCTGCAGCGCCGCGACGAGCTTGTCGCGCGCTTCGGGCGGAAGGTTCTTCGGCGCCGCGATGCCGCGCCATGCGGCCATCGTCCAGTTGCTGCCGGTCGCCGCCTTCAGTGTCGGCACGTTCGGATAGAGCGCGGCCGGCTTGTCGGCCATCACCGCGAGGCTCTTGACCTTGCCGGCGTCGATCATCGCGCGCGCTTCCGGCAGCGACACGGGCGCGATCTGCACGCCTCCGGCCACGAGATCGAGCAGGCCCGGTGCGGCGCCGCCGGACGGCACCCACGGCACGCTCGCCGGATCGACCTTGAGGTCCTGCAGCATGCCGGCGATCGCGAGATGCCAGATGCCGCCCTGCCCCGTGCCCGACGCCTTGAACTTGCCGGGGTTCGCCTTGATCGCCGCGACGAGCTCGTTGACGCTCTTGTACGGCGAATCGGCCGCCACCTGCACGCCGGCCGGATCGGCGTTGACGAGAGCGATCGGCGTGTACGACGCGCCGGTCAGATCGGTGAGCCCCTGCCAATGCATCATCCCGATCTCGACGGTGATGATGCCGATCGTGTAGCCGTCCGGCGCCGCCTGCGCGATCGCGCTGTGGCCGACGACGCCGCTGCCGCCGACGCGGTTGACGACGTTGACCGGCTGGCCGAGCTCCTTTTCGAGCAGCGTGCCGATGATGCGCGCGGTGGCGTCGGTGCCGCCGCCCGCGCGCCCACGGGACGATCAGCGTGATCGGCCGCTCCGGATACGCGGCCTGCCCTGCCGCGGCGAACAGCAAGGCGCCGAGCGCCGACGACGATTGCGCGGCGAAAACTTGGTCATGATTCCTCCGTGAAGGCTGCGATCGGATGCGCAATACGCCGCCGTGGCGGGCAGCGGAGCCGTCCGGCGATGGGGCGGAGTGTGGCAGCGGCGCACGAACCGGTCAAGTGGTCTGACCAATCGCGGCGCGAACGAAGCGCCCGACGCCGCGGCGAGCAAGCGCCCGAGATCGGCTTCGAGGTTCGCGTAGCGCGCGTTGGGCTCGAGCGTCGCCTCGTCCATGTAGAGTCGGCGATTGATCTCGATCTGCAGGCTGTGCCGCCGTACGCGGCCGGCCGTGCCTGCCGCACGATTTCGACGCCCTTGTACGGGATCGTTGATCGGCGACCGAGTAACCCGTGCTCGCGGAGACGTCGCGCGACGACGGCGTGAAATCCGCGCGCGCACGTCGTGCCGTCGCGATCGCCGAGCACGAAATCGGCGCGCTCGCGCCCCGGATCGTCGGCGTTCGCATCGCCGACCGCCGGCATCGAATGGCAGTTGATGTGCCAGACGGCGCCGAACGCGCGATGCAGCATCGTCGAGCTCCGCCGCGACAGCGCCGCGTGGTACGGCAGGTAGCAGCCCTCGATGCGACGCCGCACCTCGGCGACCGTGAGCTTGCGCGCCGTACATCGGCGCGCCGTCCGCGCGCGACGCGCCAGACGAGGCCGATGCCCTGCTCGGTCTTGCGCGACGGCGCGATCGGGATCGGGCCACGGCTCGGCGAGCAGCGCCGGATCGAGATCGGCGAGGCTGCGGTTCGCGTCGATGTACGCGCGCGGGAAATGTCGCCTCGATCAGCGTCGCGCCCGATCGCGGTGCGCGCGCGCGGTAAGGCGCGCGACGTGGGTGTCCTCGGCGTGCCGCACGATCGCGCGCGGCGGGACGTGGTCGAAATCGGCCGGATAGTGCTCGCCCGAATGCGGCGAATCGAGCGACGAGCGGGCCACCGCGGCGCATCGGCATCGCGGGCGCACCATGGCGCGAGGAGCGGGCGCCGCTCCGACGTCGCTGCGGTCGCTGGCGCTCACGGCGTCGTTCAGGTGACAGGACGACCAGCGGCCGGGCGCGATCTCGCGCAGCGCGGGCGCCGTCGTCCGGCAGATCGCCATCGCGCTGCGGGCAGCGGGGATGGAAGTGGCAGCCCGGCGGCGGAGCGAGCGGCGACGGGATCTCGCCCTTGATCGGCACGAACGTGCGCTTGCCCGGCTCGACCTTGCCCGCCTCGGCCAGCAGCGCCTGCGTGTACGGATGGTTCGGCGCCGCGAAGAGCTCCGGCGTCGGTCCCGACTCGACGACGCGGCCCAGATACATGATGACGACGCGGTCGCTGATGTGCTCGACGACGCCGAGGTCGTGGCTGATGAAGAGATAGGTGAGGTCGAGCGCCGACGCGAAGCTCCATGAAGAGATTCAGCACCTGCGCCTGGATCGACACGTCGAGCGCCGCCACCGATTCGTCGCAGACGAGGAACTCGGGCTTCACCGCGAGCGCGCGCGCGATGCCGATCCGCGCCCGCTGGCCGCCGGAGAACTGGTGCGGGAAGCGCCGCATCAGCGAGCCGTCGAGCCCGACGCGATGGAGCTGCGCCGCGACGTACTCCGATTGCCCGCCGGCGGCGACCAGGCCGGTGCGCGACGGGCGCCTCGCCGACGATGTCGACGACGCGCATGCGCGGATTGAGCGACGCGTAGGGATCCTGGAAGATCATCTGCATCTTGAGCTGCTGCGCGCGCGCCGCCTCGGGCGTCTGCCCCGCGAGCGACTTGCCCTGCCACCGGCGCTCGCCTGCGGACAGCGGCAGAAGGCCGACCGCGAGGCGACCGAGCGTCGACTTGCCGCAGCCGGATTCGCCGACGAGCCCGACGACCTCGCGCGGACGGATCGCGAGATCGACGCCGTCGACGGCGTGGACGATCTCCTCCTTGAGGCCCGCGCCCAGCACGTTGCCGATCCGCGCGGCGACGTCGAGCGATTTCACGAACTGCTTCGACACGCGCACGAGCTCGACCAGCGGTGGGCTCGCGGGCGGGGTCACTGGACTACCTTCGCGCTTCGCGCTCCGGTATTCGCGCTCGGGGCGGCCCTTCGCGCTCATGGCGAGTCCAGCGGGTGGTGGCAGCGGACGGCGCGCCCGGCCGCGCCGCCCGGCAGCATCGCCGGCATCGTCGCGCACAGCGCGGAGGCGCGAGCGCAGCGCTCGCGAAACGCGCAGCCCGCGGGCAGGTTCAGCACCGACGGCGTCATGCCCGGAATCTGCGCAGCCGCGCGCCGCGCACGCTCGCGCGACGGCACGGAGTCGAGCAGGCCCTGCGTGTAGGGATGCCGCGGCCGCGTCAGCACGTCGACCACGCTCCCCTGCTCGACGATCCTTCCCGCGTACATGACGCAGACGTGATCGGCGAGGCCCGGCGACGACGGACAGGTCGTGCGTGATCCAGATCATCGCCGCGCCGGTTTCCCGCGTGAGCTTCTGCATCTCGAACAGGATCTGGCCCTGGATCGTGACGTCGAGCGCCGTCGTCGGCTCGTCGGCGATGATGAGGTCCGGATGATTGAGGAGCGCGATCGCGATCGCCACGCGCTGGCGCATGCCGCCCGAGAACTGGTGCGGATACGCCGCGCAGCCGCTCGTCGGGCGACGGGATGCCGACCTTCACCAGCGCCGCCCGCGAGCGCTCGAGCGCGTCGCGGCGCGTCACGCTGCTCGTGCGCGAGGATCGCCTCGACCATCTGGGCGGCGATCGACAGGACCGGATTCAGCGTCATCATCGGGTCCTGGAAGATCATCGCGATCCGGTTGCCGCGCAGCTGCCGCAGCTCCTCCGGCGATAGCCCGCGGAGATCGCGGCCCGAGAGCGCGATCGTGCCGTCGACGATGCGACCCGGCGGATCGACGAGTCCCATGATCGAATAGCCGGTCATCGACTTGCCGGAGCCCGATTCGCCGACCAGCCCCATCACCTCGCCCTTCGTCACGGTGAACGACACGTCGTCGACCGCCTTCACCACGCCCGCCCGGGTGAAGAAATGCGTGCGCAGGCCGTCGAAACCTCGAGCAGCTGCGCGGTCATTGCTGCAAGTCGGGGATTCAGCACGTCGCGCAACTGGTCGGCGACGAGATTGATGCTGACGATCGTGCACAGCAGCGCGATCCCGGGAAAGAAGCTGATCCAGTACTTGCCGGACAGCAGGTACTGGTAGCCGTTGGCGATCAGCAGACCGAGCGAAGGCTCGGTGATCGGCAGCCCGAGCCCGAGGAACGACAGCGTGGCCTCGAGCGCGATCGCCGCCGCGACCTGCACGGTCGCGACGACGATCATCGGCGGCAGGCAGTTCGGCAGCAGGTGCCGGAACACGATGCGCGCCGGCGACAGCGCGAGGCAATGCGCCGCCTCGATGTACTCCTTGCGCTTCTCGACCAGCGCCGCGCCGCGGACCGTCCGTGCGTAATACGCCCATTGGACGGTCACCAGCGCGGCGATGACCTTGCCGGTGCCCTGCCCCAGCACCGCGATCAGGATCAGCGCGATCAGGATCGCCGGGAACGACAGCTGGATGTCGACGATGCGCATGATCAGCGTCTCGACGCGGCCGCCGACGTACGCGGCGACGAGTCCCAGCGCGAGGCCGATCGCGAGCGCCAGCACCGTCGCGGCGATGCCCACGCCGAGGCTGATCCGCAGCCCGTAGAAGATCGCCGACAGCATGTCGCGGCCCTGGTCGTCGGTGCCGAGCCAGAACGTGCCGCCCGACGGGGCCGGCGACCCCGGCGGCAGCCGGCTGTCCATCACGTCGAGCTGCGCGAGGTCGTACGGGTTCTGCGGCGAGATCAGCGGCGCGAAGAGCGCGAGGAACAGGATGACGCCGAAGCAGCGCGAGCCCGAAGACCGCGACCGGATTCGCGACGAAGTCGGCGACGATCGCGCTGGAACGGCGTCTCGGCTGGCGCCACCGGCGGCTCAACCCTTGACCTCCGTCAGCCGGACGCGCGGATCGAGCGCCGAGTACAGCACGTCGACCAGCAGGTTGATGACGATGAAGACCGTCACGATCACGAGCAGGTAGGCGACGATCACCGGCCGGTCGAGCACGCCGATCGAGTCGATCAGCAGCTTGCCCATGCCGGGCCACGCGAACACGCTCTCGGTGACGATCGCGAAGCCGATCAGCGCGCCGAACTGCAGCCCGATCACGGTGACGATCGGGATCAGGATGTTGCGCAGCACGTGCACGCCGATCACGCGCGAGTTGGTGAGGCCCTTCGCGCGCGCGAACTTCACGTAGTCCTGCAGCAGCGCCTCGTGCGCGCCGGCGCGCGTCAGGCGGATGAGGAGCGCGAGATTGAAGAGCGCGAGGTTCGTCGCGGGCATCACGAGATGCCGCAAGCCGTCGACCGACAGGAACGAGACCGGCAGGAAGCCGAAGAGCAGCGTCGTCTCGCCGCGGCCGTTCGACGGGCAGCCAGCCCAGCATCACCGAGAACACCATGATCAGCATCAGGCCGACCCAGAACGTCGGCAGCGAGAAGCCGAGGATCGAGCCCGCCATGATCGAGCGCCCGGCGATGCCGTTCGGCTTCAGCCCCGCCCACAGGCCGAGCGGAATGCCGAGCACGATCGCGATCACCATCGCCGTCAGCGCGAGCTCCATCGTCGCCGGCATCCGCTCGAGGATGAGCCCGAGCGCGGACGTGCTGTGCACGAACGAGCGCCCGAGGTCGCCGTGCGCGACGCCCTGGAGGAAGCTCCAGTACTGCGCCCACAGCGGCTTGTCGAGGCCGAGCGCCGCGATCGCGCGCTCGCGGTCGATCTGGTCGGCCTGCGGGCTGATCAGGATGTCGATCGGGTTGCCGACCGCGTAGACGCCGACGAAGACCAGCAGCGACATCACGAACAGCACGACGATGCTCTGCAGGCTGCGGCGGATGATGAAGACGAGCATGGGGTCCGGCGTCCGCGGCGGGAAAGGTCAGCGCGGGAAGGGCCGGACGCGCCGGTGCGCCACGGCCAGGGCCTCCGTCCGAGGCGGGGGCATCATCGGATTACCCGATCGGCACGGGCCAGGAACTCGCGCGGCAGCACGATCGCGTACTCCTCCGCGACGCGAAGGTTGACGACGAGCTCGTAGCGTGAGGGTTGCTCGACCGGAAGATCGGCCGTCCGGGCGCCTTCGAGCAGCCGCGCCACGAAGAACGCCGCCCGCCGGTATTGCTGCCGCAGGCTCACACCGTAGGACATGAGCCCCCAGCCTTCGCCGTCGACGAAGACATCGGCGTTGAACATCACCGGCCGGCGCGTCGCCATCATCAGGCGAGTGAACGCATTCAGGAAGGTCACGGCGTCGGCGTCCTCGACGACGAGGACGGCGTCGGCGGCACTTCGTGTGATCGCTGCCGCGGCGTCGCGATAGTCGGCGGCTTGATTCACGGGAAACCGCAGAATCTCCAGTTGCAGCCGCCGCGCGGGCTCGTCGATGGCGACGCCGGACATGCTGACGTTCGAACCGACGACCGCGACGCTGCGGATGCCGGGAAACGCATCCTTGAGGAACTGCATGCGCTTGGCCGTGAGATCCTCGCCGTGCGATGTGAGGCCGGTCAACTGGCCGTGCGGCCGGGACAGGCTGCGCACCAGCCCTTCGTGCACGGGATCGCCCGATATCACGAACACCGTCGCGACTTTGGGGGCACCGAACTTGGCCCCCTTCGCGGCCTCCGTCGAGGCCGCCAGCATGACGTCCACCTTCGCCGCGGCGAGCTCGGCCGCGAGAGTGCGCAGCCGCTCGGCGCGTGCGTCGGCGGACTTGCGCAGCACCCGCAGGTTGCGACCTTCCACGTAGCCGTGGCTCTGCATGCCCTCGACGAATTCCCGGTACAGCATCTCGCCGTCCGATCCTTTGACGAACTCGAGATAGCCGATACGCGCGTCCCGCTTCGCGGCCCCGAAGGCACTGCCGCTGCCGACGGCGGCGGCGATGCCCGCGACGAGGAGCCGCCGGCGGTCCACGCGATCACTCCATCAGAGCTTCGGACCCACCGGCCTGAACTGGAACGCCAGCGTGTACTCGTCCGTGCGCGGCGTGTAGGCGACGTTCTTCTTCGTCGCCCAGATCGTGAACTGGAAGTGGATCGGCATGATGCCGAGGTCCTCCATCGCGAGCTTGGTCGCGTTCTGCAGCATCACCCGGCGGTTCTCGTCGTCGACCTGCTGCAGCGCCTGCTCGATCAGGTAGTCGACCTTGACGTTGCTGTAGCGACCCCAGTTGACGGCGCCGAGGCCCTTGTCGCGGTTGAACGTCGCGAGCAGCGAGCGCAGCGGGCTCGACGCTTCGCCGGTGGACGCGCCCCAGCCCACCATGTGGAAGCTGAACTCCTGCTTCGACGCGCGGCCGGAGTACGGCCCCATCGGCGCGGTCTCGACCTTCGCCGTGATGCCGATCCGGGAGAGCATCTGCGCGACCGCCTGCACGATCTTCTCGTCGTTGACGTAGCGGCCCGACGGGCCGTGGATCGTGAGGTTGAAGCCGTCCGGATAGCCGGCTTCGGCCATCAGCTTCTTCGCGCCTTCGACGTCGTACGCGTCGGCCTTGAGCCCCGGCACGTTGCCGAACAGCTTTCTCCGAGACGAGCTGGCCGGAGGGCATCGCCTGCCCCTCCATCACGCGGTCGACGATCGCCTGCCGGTTGATCGCCTTGGAGATCGCCCGGCGCACGCGCACGTCGAGCAGCGGATTCTTCGCGAGCGGCTTGCCGGCCTTGTCGGTGATGAACGGGCTCACCCGGTCGAGGTGGTCGAAGTTGAAGTAGATGACGCGGTGCGAGATCTTCGACGTCACCGTGAACTTGGGATCGCCCTTGATCCGCGTGAGATCGGCGGTCGGCGGCTGCTCGATCGCGTCGACGTCGCCGGACAGGAGCGCCGCGACGCGCGCGGGCTCGTTCTTGATGATCTTGAACGTGACCTTGTCCCAGGGCGCCTTGTCGCCCCAATAGTTGTCGTTGCGCACGAGGTCGACACGATCGCCTGACACGTAGCGGCCGTATTTGTAGCGTCCGCTGCCGATCGCGGCCTTGCCGGTGTTGAAGTCCTCCGTCGTGGCGCCCGTCGCGACCTTCTTCGACACGATGTAGATCGTCGACATGTCCGTACGCGACGAGCGGGTATGGCGTCGCCGTCTTGAAGCGGATCGTGTAGGGATCGACGATCTCCTTCGCGATGATCGCCTTGGTGTACGCGACGAACGGGCCGGGGCTGTTCGGGATCTGCGCAACGCGGTCGATCGAGAAGGCGACGTCCTCGGCCGTGAGCTCGCTGCCGTCGTGGAACTTGACGCCCTTCCGGAGCTTGAACTCCCAGGTGGTCGGGTTGATCACCTTCCACGACGTCGCGAGGCCGGGAATCATCTTCGAATCGGCGTCCATCTGCACGAGCTTGTCGAAGATGTGCTCGGCCATGTTGTTGTTCGGGAAGAGGTTGAAGAAGTGCGGGTCCATCGACGTGATGTCCGCGGCAACGGCGATCTTCAATTCCTGCGCGGCCGCCTCGGGCGACGGCGTCGCGGCAATCAGGGCCAGGGCGAAGGCGCCGGCAGAGAACAAGGTGCGGACAGGGGAATGGCGCATGGGACGGGCCTCGGCGAAGAACGGGAAGGGGATTCGGCCCGCTTCTCTCGGAGCATGCGGCAGGCTCGGCGGCAATCTAGCGCGAAACGCTCGCGAGCGTCAAAGACTTCGACGCGTGGCGGCGGGAGTGCGGCGCCCCGCCGGCCCCGGGAGGCGGACGATCAGACCACCTTGACCTTGAGGTCCGGCAGCCCGTCGATGTGCGCGTCCATCACGTCGCCCTTCACGACCGGCCCGACGTTCTCGGGCGTGCCGCTGTAGATGATGTCGCCCGGCATCAGCTCGAAGGCCCGGGACAGGTTGCTCACCTGCTCGGCGACGTTCCAGATCATCTGGTTCAAGTTCGCATTCTGCTTCGTCTGCCCGTTCACCTTGAGCCAGATCGCCCCCTGCACGAAGTGGCCGACCTTCGCGCCGGGCTGCAGCGGCCCCAGCACCGCCGAGTGGTCGAAGCTCTTGCCGATCTCCCACGGCTTCTTCTCGTCGCCCATCGCGCGCTGCAGGTCGCGCCGCGTCATGTCGAGGCCGACCGTGTAGCCGTACACGAGATCGAGCGCGCGCTCGATCGGGACATCGCGCCCGCCCTTGGCGAGCGCCGCCACCAACTCCACTTCGTAGTGGTAATTCTTCGTCAGCGTCGGGTACGGGTGATCGATCGTCTCTCCCGGCGGCGCGATCTGGATCGCGTCGGTGGGCTTCTGGAAGAAGAACGGCGGCTCGCGGTTCGGGTCCGAGCCCATCTCGCGGGCGTGCGCCGCGTAGTTGCGGCCGATGCAGTAGATGCGCCGCACCGGAAAGAGCTGATCGGAACCCGCGATCGGGATGAACGTTTGCGCGACCGCGAACGGCGTGCGCGGCGCCTCCGCGTGCGCCGGCAGCGCCCCGCTCGCCGCGCCACCCGCTGCCAGCGCGGCGGCCGTCTTGAGGACGTCTCGGCGTCGAATTTCGGCCATGGTCATGCTCCTCGATGTTCGTGCACGGTCGTCAATCGCAGCGCCGCGCGTTCTCGGCGATCGTCCGCTCGAGTCCCGCGAGAAAGTCCGCGTCGGCCGCCGCATCGCGCTCCGCGACCCGGCGCGCCTCGGGCTCGGGAAGCGGTACGCCCGAATCGCTCCAGGCCTCGACCGTCACCAGGTCTCCCCGCTCGTAAAGATACTCCGTTCGCCGCCGCCCGTTCGCGTGCCACGACCGGGTGATGCCGTGGCGCACGCCGGCCGCATAGGCCGCCTCCAGCTTGCGCCGGGGCTCGCCCTGCGGACCGGGAGACGAATACCACACCGCGACGGTGCCGACCTTCGCGTCGTCGTCGTAGGGCACGACGGCGATGCGCTCGCCGGTCGACCCCCAGAACAGGAAAGTTCCCGTGCGCCGGCCTTTCGCGAAGGCGCCGACGATGCGCAGGCGCCCGTCGGGCATGCGGAGCTCGTAGGCGCCGTTCGGCGCGCCGTCGCGGCAGGCCACGCTCGCGACCAGGTCCGTCGGCTGCGCCGCGGACAACCCCGAGTGAGCCCCCAGCACCGCCGCGGCCAACACCATGCGCGCTCGCTGCTTCGTCATTCCCGCACCCGCTTCCCGCCCCGGCGTCGCGCCGTTCAGGGCTTGCGCTTCGCCTGCCACGCGGCGAGCTCGCCCACGATGCCGCGCCGAAACGCGAGCACGCACACGACGAAGATCGTGCCGGTGATCACGGTCACCCACTGGCCGAAGCCGGCGAGATAGTTTTCGAGGCCGATGATCGTGAACGCGCCGACGACCGGCCCGAAGATCGTTCCCATGCCGCCCAGCAGCGTCATCAGCACGACCTCGCCGGACATCGTCCAGTGCACATCGGTCAGCGACGCGAGCTGGAACACGATCGCCTTCGTCGCGCCGGCGAGCCCGGCCAGCGTGGCCGACAGGATGAACGCCAGCAGCTTGTAGCGCTCGGCGTCGTAGCCCAGCGAAATGGCGCGCGCCTCGTTCTCGCGGATCGCCTTCAGCACGTTGCCGAACGGCGAGTGGATCACGCGGAAGATCAGCAGGAACGCGGCCGAGGAAGATCGCCAGCACGACGTAGTACATCGTGAGCGTGTTCGAGAGGTCGATGCACGCCGAAGAGCTTGCCGCGCGGCACGGCCTGGATGCCGTCCTCGCCGTGCGTGAACGGCGCCTGCAGGCAGAAGAAGTAGATCATCTGCGCGAGCGCCAGCGTGATCATCGCGAAATAGATCCCCTGGCGCCGGATCGCGAGCGCGCCCGAAACGACGCCGAGCAGCGCCGAGGCCGCGGTGCCGGCGAGGATCGCGAGCTCGGGCGGGAATCCCCAGACCTTGGCGGCGTGCGCCGAGACATAGCCGGCGATGCCGAGGAACATCGCGTGGCCGAACGACAGCAGGCCGCCGAAGCCGATCAGCAGGTTGAACGCGCAGGCGAAGAGCGCGAAGCAGAGCGCCTTCATCAGGAAGACCGGATAGATGCCGACGAACGGCGCCACGGCGAGCGCCGCGGCCATCGCCGCGGTCGCGACGACGAAGCGCCGCCGCTCGCGCGATGCCGTATCCACGGCCGACGCGCCCGACGTCACGGACTCGGCGACCGTAGCCGTCGCGGTGGTCACGCCGGGAGCCGATCGCGCCACGGTCTCAGCGCTCCTTCCCGAACAGTCCGGCCGGCTTGATGAGCAGCACGATCACCATGATCACGAAGATCACCGTATTCGACGCTTCGGGGTAGAACACCTTGGTCAGCCCTTCGACGACGCCGAGCCCGAAGCCCGTGACGATCGCGCCGAGGATCGAGCCCATGCCGCCGATCACGACGACCGCGAAGACGACGATGATGAGGTCGGCGCCCATCAGCGGACTGACCTGGTAGATCGGCGCGGCCATCACGCCCGCGAACGCCGCGAGGGCGACGCCGAACGCCGTAGGTCAGCGTGATCATCCGCGGCACGTTGATGCCGAACGCCTGCACCAACGCCCGGTTCTCGGTCGCAGCACGCAGGTACGAGCCCAGCTTCGTGCGCTCGATCAGGTACCACGTCGCGGCGCAGATCAGCGATCGAAGCGACGATCACCCACGCGCGGTACTTCGGCAGGAACATGAAGCCGAGATTGATGCCGCCGTTGAGCTCGTCGGGGATCCGGTAGGGGATGCCCGACGAGCCGAAGTAGTTGGTGAACACGCCCTGGATGATCAGCGCGAGGCCGAACGTCAGCAGCAGCCCGTACAGGTGATCGAGCTTGTAGAGTCGCGCGAGCATCGTCCGCTCGATGACGACGCCCGTCAGCCCGACGGCGACCGGCGCGAGCAAGCAGCGACCACCAATAGCCGACGCCGGCGTGCTGCAACAGGAAATAGGCGCAGAACGCCCCGATCATGTACTGGGCGCCGTGCGTGAAATTGATGATGTTGAGCAGGCCGAAGATCACCGCCAGCCCGAGCGAGAGCATCGCGTAGAACGCGCCGTTGATGAGTCCGATCAGCAGCTGCCCGAACAGCGCCTGCGTCGGCATGCCGAACAATTCAGTCATGGGTGCACTATCGTCCGCCCAACCTGGGTCTGCAGCGAAGAGCGCGCTTGGAGCGGCGACAGGGCGCCGCTCCAATTCGCGCAGTTCGTTCCGTCACGGCGGCAGGCCGTTCGCCATCAACGCGCCACCCGTCGGCGTGACGGATAACCGTCACTTCACCAGCGGGCACTCGCCGTCCTTCAGCGGACGAAACGCCTGGTCCGCCGGAATCGTCGCGCGGACCTTGTAATAGTCCCAGGGTCCCTTGGACTCGGACGGCTTCTTGACCTCGAAGAGGTAGGCCGGGTGGATCTTGCGGCCGTCGGCGCGGACCGTGCCCTTGCCGAACAGCGGGTCGTCGGTCGGCATCTCCTTCATCTTCGCGATGACCTTGGTGCCGTCGTCGGACTTCAGCGCCTCCACCGCCTTGAGATAGTGCAGCACGCCGGAGTAGACGCCGGCGTGGATCATCGTCGGGTAGATGCCCTTGTTGCGCTCGGCGAAGCGCTTCGTGAACGCCCGCGTCTGGTCGTTCATGTCCCAGTAGAACGTCTCGGTGAAGATCAGGCCCTGCGCGGCCGGCAGCCCGAGCGCGTGCACGTCGAGCAGGAACACGAGCAGCCCGGCCATGTTCTGGCCGCCCTTGACGATGCCGAACTCGGCGGCCTGCTTGATCGAGTTGCGCGTGTCGCCGCCGGCGTTGGCGAGGCCGACGATCTTCGCCTTCGACGCCTGCGCCTGCAGCAGGAACGAGCTGAAGTCCTGCGTGTTGAGCGGCGCGCGCACCTTGCCCAGCACCTTGCCGCCGCTCTTCAGCACGACCGCCTCGGTGTCGCGCTCGAGCGCGTGGCCGAACGCGTAGTCGGCGGTGATGAAGAACCACGAATCGCCGCCGGTCTTGACGATCGCGTTGCCGGTGCCGTTGGCCAGCATCCACGTGTCGTAGGTCCAGTGGATCGTGTTGGGCGTGCACGCCTTGCCGGTGAGATCCGACGACGCCGCCCCCGAGACGATGAACGCCTTGCCCTTGTCCTTCGTCACCTGGTTGACGGCGAGCGCCACCCCCGAGTTCGTCGTGCCGGTGATGAGGTCCACCTTGTCGACGTCGTACCACTGCCGCGCGACGTTGGAGGCGACGTCCGGCTTGTTCTGGTGGTCGGCCGACGTGAATTCGACCTTGATGCCCTTGCGCTCGCGGCGCCGAAGTCCTCGACCGCCATCTGCGCGGCGAGGACGGATCCGGCGCCGTCGAGGTCAGCGTACAGGCTCGACATGTCGGACAGCACGCCGATCTTGACGATGCCGTCGGATATCTGCGCCTGCGCCGCGCCGGACCCGAGGGCGGCGGCGACCGCCAATCCGACGAGGGTTCGTTTGAATGCATTCATCGCTTCTCCTTTATGGTGTGGCGTTGCGCGCGCCTTCACGCGGCGCGCGGGTTCGTGGCTCGGTGGATGCTAGACACCAAGATAGTCGTGCAACTTCGCCATGTTCGCGTGCGAGTTCGACATTGGGAATCATGTCGACGACGCGACCGTGATCCATCACGTAATGCCGATCCGCGACCGTCGCCGCGAAGCGGAAATTCTGCTCGACCAGCAGGATCGTGAAGCCCTGCGCCTTGAGCCTCGCGATCGTGCGCCCGATCTGCTGGACGATCACCGGCGCCAGACCTTCGGTCGGCTCGTCGAGCAGCAGCAGCCGGGCGCCGGTGCGCAGGATGCGGCCGATCGCCAGCATCTGCTGTTCGCCGCCCGAAAGCTTCGTGCCCTGGCTGTGCAGCCGCTCCTTCAAGTTCGGGAACAGCTCGAAGATCTGCGCCACCGACAAGCCGCCTTCGCGCACGATCGGCGGCAGCAGCAGGTTCTCCTCGACGTCGAGGCTCGCGAAGATGCCGCGCTCCTCCGGGCAATACGCGATGCCGCGCTGCGCGATCCGGTTGGACGCGAGGGCGACGATTTCGTCGCCCTCGAAAGCGATCGAGCCCTCGCGCCGCGGCACGATGCCCATGATCGACCGCAGCGTCGTCGTCTTGCCGGCGCCGTTGCGGCCGAGCAGCGTCACGACTTCGCCCGCGAGGACGTCGAACGTGACGCCATGGAGCACGTGCGATTCGCCGTACCAGGCGTTGAGCTCCCGCACCGCAAGCAGCGCGGCGCCGGCGTTCGCCGGGGCGCTCGGCGCAGTCGCGACGGCAGGGGCGTCAGGCATCGGCGGTTCCCATGTAGGCCTGCACCACGTCGGGATGCTTCGACACGTGCGCGTAATCGCCCTCGGCCAGCACCTCGCCGCGCGCCAGCACGGTGATGTGGTCGGACAGCGTCGAGACCACCGACAGATTGTGCTCGACCATCAGCACCGTCCGGTTCACCGCGACCTTGCGGATGAGCTCGGTGATGCGCGCGACATCCTCGTGCGTCATGCCGGCGGTCGGCTCGTCCAGCAGCATCATCTGCGGATCGAGCGCGAGCGTCGTCGCGATCTCGAGCGCACGCTTGCGGCCGTACGGCAGCTCGCCGGCGTGGGTATGGGTGAATTCGGTCGAGACCCACCGCCTCGATCAGCTCCAGCGCACGATCATGGTGCGCCGCGAGCTTGCCCTCGGAACGCCAGAAATCGAACGAGTGGCCATGGCGCCGCTGCAATGCGATGCGGACGTTCTCGAGCACCGTGAGGTTGGGAAACACCGCGGAGATCTGGAAGGAGCGGACGAGGCCCATCCTGGCGATCGCCGCCGGCCGCGACCCGGTGATCTCGCGTCCCTTGTAGTAGATCTGGCCGCGGGTCGGCGTGAGGAAATGCGTGAGCAGGTTGAAGCAGGTCGTCTTGCCGGCGCCGTTCGGGCCGATCAGCGCATGGATCGTTCCCTTGCGGATCGAGAGGCTCACGTCCTTGACCGCGACGAAGCCCTTGAACTCCTTGGTGAGCTGCCGTGTCTCGAGAATGGTGTCGTCGGCCATGCCGCGCCGGCACGCATACGGCGCACCGCTCCGCCTTCAATGTGGTCGGGGATTATGGGTGACGCCGGACCGGATGGCAATGCTTCGCGGCTGCCTGCCATCGGCGCGGCGTCCGTCGGACTGCGATCAGTATTCGACACGCGCAAGGTAGGTCTTCTGCGATGCCTCGCGCGCCTCGCCCAGCGTCCGGATTCCCTGCTGCGCGAGCAGCGGAATCATGCGCAGGAAGATTTCGCCGGTCATGATCGCGTCGCCGAGCGCCGTGTGCCGTCCGATCGGATTGACGCCCATCCGCTCGGCGATCGCCTCCAGGCCGTGCGACTCCAGTTGCGGATGGATCACGGCCGACAGCAGCAGCGTATCGAGGACCGGCTGCGTGAACCGGACGCCCGTCGCTTCCTCCTTCGAGGCGCAGGAAGCGCAGATCGAAGGCGGCGTTGTGCGCGACCAGCACCGTGTCCTCGCAGAACGCCGCGAACGCGGGCAGGACCCGGTCGATCGTCGGCTGGTTCTCGAGCATCGACGACTCGATGCCGGTGATCCTGCTCGCCTCGGGCGACATGGCGCGCCGCGGATCGACGAGCTGCTCGAACGCCTCCTGCTCGAGCAGGCGGCCGTTGACGATGCGGACGGCGCCGATGGACACGATCTCGTCGCCCTGGGACGGCTGCAGCCCCGTGGTCTCGGTGTCGAACACCGTGTAGCTCAACGCGGCGAGCGGCCGGTTGTCCTGTTCCGGCGACTGGCCGGGCTGATGGAAGAGATCGAAATCGTAGAATTCGGGCCGGCTCTCGCCGGACGGCGGCGCATTCCACGGCGACTCCTCGGGCTTGGTCGACCGGGATCGCGATCCGGAAGAATTCGCGGTGCGACGGCTTGTGGATCTGGTACCAGATCTCGCCGTTGTGCCGCTCGACGATCTGCTTCAACGTCAGCGGGCAGGGCTCGCCGCCCAGCTCCATCGAATCCGTCGGCCAGGCCATCGTCGTCTCGGTGCCGAGCGGCGCGCCGGTCCAGATCACGTCGAGATGCGCGAGCGGACCCGCCGCCTCGAGACCGAAGCGGACCTCGCGGATGCCGAACTCCTCGCGCAACCGCGTCACGAGATAGGAAATGGCCTGCATCAGCGAATAGCTGTCGACGTTGAGCCAGATCGATTCGTCGACGGTCTCGAGCTTCGTGGGCAGCGCGAGCTTGCTCTCGATCCGCCGCCGCGCCGCCGCGATCAGGTCCGCGCCGCGCATGTCCTCGAGCGGCCACTCGGTCCGCAGCGAATCCGCGAACTCGCCGACCGTCTCGTCCAGCCGGCCGCTCAGGCGCTGCGCCTCCTCGCCGATGATGCCGACGAACCGGTCGCGCGCCGCCTTGTCCATGTCGGGGAACGACGCGATCGTCTCGATCGCGGCGCGCATGCTGGCGAGCGACGCGCGGGTGCCCTGCGTCAGCGTCTGCAGCAGGAGGTCGCGGCGATTGCCGGTCTCGATCCGGCGGGTGATGTTGTCGAGCATCAGCACGAACCCCGAAATCCCGTCCGGTGCCGCGGCGTCGGTCGGCGGCGGACGGCGCGCCGAGCACCGGCGCCATCTGCACGCGCACGAGCTGGCCCGCGGGAGCGGTCGTCACGAAGTTCGCGGTCGGGCTGCGGACGCCCTGGCGCAGCCGGTCGTGGATGCTTTCCAGCGCGTGGATGATGAGGTTGCGGTCGAAGATCGCGAAGATCGAGCGCCCGAGCCCGACGAGGCTGTGCGCCTTCCCGGCCGCGGCGGCGCTGTCGAGCGGCTTGCGCAGGAGCTGCATCGCGCGGGCGTTGTACAGCAGGATGCGCCCCTCGACGTTGCACATGATCACGCTCTGCGCGAGCTCCGACATCAGCGCCGCCAGCCGGTTTCTCTCCTGCTCGATGCGCTCGTTCGCCTCGCGCACGCGCCGGTCGACGTCGCGCTGCAGCGCCTCGTTGGCGGCGGCGAACGCGTTGACGCTCTCGGCGAGCCGCCGGATCTCCGCGGCGCCGCGCAGCGGTGCCCGGTGCGCAGGATTGGCGGCCAGCATGACCCTGCGCGTCGCCGTCGAGCTGCGCGGGCGCCTCGACGTAGCGGCGAAACAGCGCCCGCAAGACGAGCCCAAGCGGAAAGACCAGCGCCACGGCGATCACGATCGCGTCCGCGGCGTGGTCCCGGAGCACGGGCGCGAGCAGCGCCGTTCCTGCGCGGTGAGATCGGCGGCCACCAGCAGCGCGGTCGCCGCGATCGACAGCACGACGAATCCCCACGCGGCGAGGAGCGCCAGCGCGAATCGCGTCTTGTCCGGACATCGGCTAGTCGCCCAGCAGTTCCTGCACCTTGGCGATCAGATCCTTCGTCGAGAAGGGCTTGGTCACGTACGCGTCGGCGCCGACCGCCATCCCCTTGCTGACCTCGATGTCGCGCCCCTTGGCCGACAGCATGATGATCTTGACTCCCTGCCAGGCGGGGTTCTCCCGCACCCGCTGGCACAGGTCGTAGCCGCTCATCCGCGGCATCATCACGTCGAGCAGGATCAGGTCCGGCGCGAACTCGCCGACCGCGGCGAGCGCCTCTTCCCCGGTGCTCGCCACCCGGACGTCGTAGCCCTTCTGCTTCATCAGGAACTCGAGCGAGACCACGATGTTGGGCTCGTCGTCGGCGATCAGAATCTTCTTGCCCATCGCTCCTCCGGCGCCGCGCGGGCGCGAGACGTATTGATTCGGACACACGGCATCATGCGCCGCCCGCCGCAGCGACGGCCGCGTCCCGCGCCGCAGTCGCCTCCGAGGTCGGCAGCGCGAACGCGAACGTAGCGCCAGCTCCGGGCTCGCTTCGCACCCAAAGCCGGCCGCCGAGGTGCTCGATGATCTGCCGGCTGATCGGCAGCCCGAGGCCGGTGCCTTCCGGCTTCTCCGTCATCGTATCGCCCGCCTGGCGGAACTTCTCGAAGATGACCTTCTGATTCTCCGCGCTGATGCCGGGCCCGTTGTCCGAGACCTGGACGCGCAAGGACTCGGGGTCGCGGAACAGCTCGACGACGACCCGTCCCGAGTCGGCCTCGACGAATTTCGCAGCGTTAGACAGCAGATTGATCAGCACCTGCACGACGCGGTCGGGGTCGGCCTGGATCGGTGGAACGCCGGGCGGCAGCCGCTTCTCGAGGCGGACGTTCTTCGCGCGGAAGAGCTGGCTCGTCGCGTTGATCGAGTCCTCGATGACCGTCCTGAGGTCGACCTGCGAGACCCGCCACTCGGCGCGGCCCGACTCCAGCTTGGCGAGGTCCAGCACCTGGTTGATGAGCCGGGTCAGCCGCTCGCTCTCCTGGATGATGATGTTGAGGAACTTCTGCCGCTCGTCGACGGCGAGATCCGGGATTGTCGTGCAGGATCTCGGAAAACGCCCGGATCGACGTGAGCGGCGTGCGCAGCTCGTGCGTGACCGTGGAGACGAAATCGTCCTTCAGCCGGTCGAGCTCCTTCAGACGCTCGTTGGCGGCGCGGAGCTCGGCCGTCGCCGCCATGACCTCGCGCGACTTCTTCTCCAGCTCGTGGCTGTACGCGATGACCCGCGACGCGTCGTCCAGCATCGTCCGCACTTCGTCGATCGACAGCGCGTCCTCCTTGACGGTGGACGCCACCATGATCCGTGCCGACGCGCCGCCGATGGCGCCGGCAAGCTCGGTTTCCGCGAACTGGACGAGCCCGGCGTCCGCCGGCATCTCCGCGGGCGAGGCGTAGCCCCGCCGCTTCGCATAGGCGCCGACCGCGGCCGCCGCGCGCTCGGCGCCGAGGAACCGGGCGAGGAGCGCCAGCAGGTCCGGCACCGAAGCCTCGCCCTTCCAGACGTGCACGTCCGGCCCTTCGCCGGCGCGCAGGAACACGTCCACGAACCGCGCCGCCTGCGCCTGCTCGGCCACGTCCTGCCGCGTGAACACCGAAACCACCGCGTAGGCGCCGATGTTCGCGACCATGCTCCACAGCATCGCGTGCGTGATGTCGTTCAGGCCCGCGAGCCCGAACAGCGCGTAGGGCTTGAGCAGGGCGATCCCGAGGGGCCCGTCGTTCAGGAAGCCGATGGGCAGCCATCCGGACTTGGCGAACGACGGCAGGAGCAGCGTGTAGAGCCAGACGGCGAAGCCCGCGCAGAGGCCCGCGAGCGCTCCCGCCCGGGTGGCGCCCTTCCAATAGATGCCGCCGATGACCGCCGGCGCGAACTGCGCGACCGCGGCGAACGAGATGAGCCCGATCGCCACCAGCGCGTACGCTTCGCCGGCGAGGCGGTAGTAGAAGTACCCGAGCAGCAGGACCGCGATGATCGCGCCGCGGCGGATCCCGAGCAGCATGCCCGTGAGGTTCTTCTGCTCCGCGAGCCGCATCGACCGCATGCGGAGCAGCACGGGCATCACGAGGTCGTTGCACACCATCGTCGACAGCGCGATGGTCTCGACGATCACCATGCCGGTGGCGGCGGACAGCCCGCCGATGAACACCAGCAGGGCGAGCGCCTCCTGCTTCTCCGCCATCGGCAGCGTCAGCACGAAGGTGTCCGGATCCGCGCCGGCCGCCGCGAGGTGCATGACGCCGCCGAACGCGATGGGAACGACGAACAGGTTCATCGCGAGCATGTAGAGCGGGAACAGCCAGATCGCCTTGCCGAGGTGGTTCTCGTTGACGTTCTCCACGACGGCGATCTGGAACTGCCGCGGCAGGAACATGATCGCGAGCATCGAGAGCACGGTGAGCCATGCCCAGCTCGCGTAGCTCCCGGCGGCGCCGTCGAGCGGCGCAACCAGCGGTGAGAGCTTGGGGTGCGCGGCGGCACGGGCGAAGACGTCGGGGAGCCCATGGTAGATGCCCCAGGTGACGAACCCGCCGACGGCGAGGAACGCGACCAGCTTGATCAGCGACTCGAACGCGATCGCCGCCACCAGGCCCTCGTGCCGCTCGGAAGCGTCGAGGTGTCGGGTGCCGAACAGGATCGTGAACGTGGCGAGCACCAGCGCCATCCAGAACGCGGTGTCCGCGAGCACCGGCACCGGCTCGCGCTGCGCGGGCAGCACCACGTCGGGATACTGGGCGAGGATCGTGAAGCTGTGCGAGACGGCCTTCAGCTGCAGCGCGATGTAGGGAACGACGCCGATGACCGCGATGATCGTGACGAGCCCGGCGAGCAGCGCGCTCTTGCCGTAACGCGACGAGACGAAGTCGGCCAGCGACGTGATGCGGTTCGTCTTGCTGATGCGGATGATCTTGCGGATCACCAGCCACCAGAGCGCCATCAGGATCGTCGGGCCGAGGTAGATCGGCAGGAAGCCGACGCCGTCGGCCGCCGCGCGCCCGACGCTTCCGTAGAACGTCCATGCGGTGGCGTAGACGCCGAGCGACAGCGAGTAGATGTACGGGTTGGCGATGATCGAGCGACCCCGGTCCGCCCGATGGTCGCCGTAGTACGCGATGGCGAAGAGCATGCCGAGGTACGCGAGCGAGACCGGAATGATCACCCAACTCTGGAGCATGGCGGTCCCGCGCGATCAGGGCATTCGGGCTAACGCGAGCGCTCGATCACCAGCGCGAGCAGGCCGATCAGCAGCGCCCACATGCCGAAGATATACGCATAGAGCAAGGGTATGCCGAATGCCTGGGCCGGCCGGTTGAACAGCGCGACCAGCGGGTAGTTGAACAGCAGCATGCCGAACAGGAACAGCACGACCAGCCGCCGGCCCTTGATGCCAGAGCGGGTCATCGGTGACGCTTCCCCCGGGGGGTCCGTCAACATGGCCGCATAGTAGCAAGAACCGACGCGGCATCGTCCCGCGCCCCGGCAGCGCACGAACGAGCCATCACAGGCGATACGACAGGCGCAAACGCTCCTGCAGGTGCTTGGCCTGCCGGAACGCCTCCTTCAGCATCCGCTGGTCGATCTCGTGCAGCGTGCCGGGGTCGACGCGATTGGGATGGCCGGGCACGGGGGGCCGGTCCTGCTGCCGCAGGCGCAGGAGCTGCAGGAACTGAAATGCCTCGACGGTCGCGTCGACGTGCCGGGGCGCGACGTGGAGACGCTCGCCGGCGCGGCGGAGCCGCACCACCGTGCCGGTGTCGGCAATGCCGAGCGCGAGCGCAAAGACCCGCGCACAGTCGACGAACAGCCGCGTGCCGCGCGCCTTCAGGTCGAGCGTGCCCTTGACGCCGGGACCGTCGTCGACGACGAACGTGCGGATCAGCCCCAGCGGCGGCTCGACGTCGAGCGCGTTCTGCACCAGGAACCGCAGGAACATGGGCCCGGACTTCGAATGGCCGAACAGCCATTCCCGCAGCGCGTCGCACAGCGTGGTGTCGCCGTACAGCGGGCGGAAATCGAAGACGATGTTCGCGTTGAGCAGCGCCTGTGGCGTCGGCTCCAGGATCCACGCGAGGAACTTGTCCTTCCACTCCCCCATCGACAGGCAGAGGTCCGGATTGCTCGCCATCACGTTCCCCGTGCACAGCGGAAATCCCAGCGCATCGAGGCTCGCATTGACGTCGCGCGCGAACGCCAGGAGCCGCTCGCGCCGGCGTTGCGCGTCGGCCGCGTCGGCGGCGGCGAAGAGCAGCGCGTTGTCCTGGTCGGTCGCGAAGGTCTGCTCGCCGCGACCCTCGCTGCCGAGCGCGAGCCAGCACCAGTCGATGTCGGACAGATCGTGCCGCTGCAGCACGAGCTCGATCGCGCGGCGGGACAAGGCGTCGTTCAGCGCGGTGATGGTCCGCGTCAGCGTCTCCGCGCCCACGCCCTGCGCGAGCAGGTTCTGCGTCAGCCGGCGGATGTCCTCGCCCGCGCGCTGCAGCGCTTCGAGCGTCTCGGCGGCGTGCAGTTCCTCGTTCACCTGCCGCAGGCTCACCCGCTGGAGGGCGAACAGGTCGCGCTCGTTGATCACACCGCAAAGGCGGCCATTGTCGACGACCACGACCTGCCGGATGCCCCGCTCGGCCATCACGTGCATCGCCTCGGAGGCGGTCGCCGACGCAGGCAGCGTGACCATCGGCGCCGTCATCACCTCCGCAAGCGGCGCATCGAGCGGAAGCCCCGGCAGCACGACCCGGCGCAGCAGGTCGACGAGGGTGAACATGCCGACCGGCGCGCCGAGGCGGTCGAGTGCGATGATCGTGCGCACTTTCGCGTCGGCCATCTTCTGCGCCGCTTCGCGCAGCGTCGCCGTCGCCGGACAGGCGACCGGTTCGTTGCGCACCAGCTCGCCGAGGGTGCGGGTCAGCAGCTGCTGCTCAGCGGCCCGCTGGCTGTACTGGCTGTACAGGCTCTCGAGCGACTGCTTGAGCGTCTCGGTGATCGCCTGCGTGCAGTAGCGCTCGAATTCCGGCGATGCCTGCCGCAGCTCGAGAAAATCCGCGCGGGCGAGCAGGTAGCAGTAGGTGTCCTTGAGCGCAAAGAACACCTTGGTCGTCGTGCCGCCTGCCGACAGCGCGCCGACCGGGAACAGCTCGCCCGGGCCCAGCGTGCGGTCCGGGTCGGCCTGCGTGTTGTTGGGCCGGCTGCCGACGAGCCCGCGCTGCACGATGTGCAGGTTTGCGACCGGCCCCATGTGCGTGGCGAGGATCGTCGCGTCCTTTGCGAAGTGGACGTGCGTCAGCCGCGGGACGAGGAGCGCGAACGCGGCATCGCTCATCCGGTTGAACGGCGCGTAGCGACGAAGGAATTCCGTCGTCGCTTCGGTAGTGGGAGATCGTGCGGGCATGGAACTCGAGCGTGGCCTGCGCCGCGGAAGCCGTTCGAGCTACCCCAAGCGGTCGCAGGGTCGAGAGCACGGGCTGCCGGGGCAACCCCGGCGGCCCTTCCTGGCGAGACGGCCTAGCCGTCAGTGCGCCGATGCAACCTCGGACCCCAGGCCGGTTTCCGAGCGGACCATCTGCGCCTCGAAGGCTGCCCGCTCCTTGTCCGCGCTGGCGCTCCTGTCGGTCACGGACGCCAGCCAGGCGACGATCAGCACCGCCGGCAGCACGACGAAAGTCGGAAAGTCGTACGGGAAGATCGCTGGCCCCATTTCGAGCACCTTCGTCCACACCGTCGGACCGATGATCAGCAGGATGATTGACCCGAAAATCCCGGTGTAGCCGCCGAGCACCGCCCCGCGCGTTGTCAGCCCCTTCCAGAACACGGCCAGGACCAGAATCGGGAAGTTGGCACAGGCGGCGATCGAGAACGTCAACGCGACAATATAGGCGACGTTCTGCTTCTCGAAGGCGATACCCAGGATTACAGCCAGCACGCCAAGGCCGATCACGCACATTTTCGACACCCATACTTCCTGGGTCTCGCTGGCCTTCCCCTTCATGATCACGTTTGCATAGATGTCGTGCGACAGCGCCGAAGCGCCGGCGAGCGTCAACCCGGACACCACCGCGAGGATGGTGGCGAAGGCCACCGCGGCGATGAAGCCGAGGAAGTAATCTCCCCCCAGCGAATGCGACAGATAGACCGCCGGCATGCTGCTGCCGCCCTTGAGATTGAGGACGTTCTTGGTGACGTCCACGACATACTCGGGATTGTTCGCCACGAGAACGATGGCGCCGAAACCGATGATGAAGGTCAGGATGTAGAAGTAGCCGATGAAAATGGTGCCGTACAACACCGACTTGCGCGCGGCTTTGGCGTCCCCGACGGTGAAGAAGCGCATCAGGATGTGCGGCAGACCGGCGGTCCCGAACATCAGCGTCAGGCCGAGGGAAATGGACTCGATCGGATTGGATTTCGCCCCGATGGGCACCACGGACTTCATGATTTCCAGGTGCTTCGGATGGAGCTCGACGGCATCGGAGAAAAGCTTGTTGAAACTCCAGCCTTCGTGCGCCATCACGCCCAGCGCCATCAGCGTGGCGCCGCCCAGCAGCAGGCCGGCCTTGATAATCTGCACCCATGTCGTGGCCTTCATGCCGCCGAAAGTGACATAGATGATGATCAGCGCGCCGATGATGACGATGGACACCCGGTATGAGATCTGCGGGACCAGGGTATGCAGCAACTGCCCAGCGCCCACCGCCTGCCCGATCAGGTACCAGATCACCACGATGAGCGAGCCTATCGCGGCCATGGTACGGACCGGGCCCTGTTGCAGGCGGAACGAAGCCACGTCGGCGTACGTGAACTTCCCCAGATTGCGCAGCCGCTCCGCGATCAGGAACAGGATGACCGGCCACCCGACCAGCCAGCCCACCGAGAAAATCAGGCCATAGAAGCCGTTGAAGTAGACCAGCGCGGCGATACCGAGAAATGACGCCGCTGACATGTAGTCGCCCGCAATGGCCATCCCATTCTGGAAACCGGTGATACCCCGTCCGGCGGCGTAGAAATCGGTCGCCGTCTTGGTCCGCTTCGCCGCCCAGTAGGTGATCATCAGGGTGATGGAAACGAAAATGATGAACATCACCACCGCGTGCCAATTGACCGGCGGCTCCGCCGGCGGGGCGGCCGGCGCATCAGCGGCCCAAGCGCATTGGGCAGCTTGGACGGCGATCGTAGCCAACAGCGCTGATAGCACAGTCTTCAGAGCTCTCATTTGGAGGCTTCCTGGATGATCTCGCGAATGAGCGGGTCGAAGGTGCTGTTGGCTTTGTACACGTAGATGCCGGTCAGCACGACGGACGCCACGATGACGCCGACCCCGATCAGCATGCCGACCGGAATCACGCTGGTCGCTGAAATGGGCTGCGTGAGGAACTCCGGCGCGAACGCAACCGCCAGGATGAAACCGAAATAAATTATCAGCACCAGAACCGTAAGGGTCCAGGCCAGGGTGTCCCGTTCCTTGATCAGCCGGTGATATTTCGGATTGCTCTGGATCTTGCCCGCGGATAATTCAGACATCGGACGCTCTCCTTTGTACTCCTGGACATCGATCCGAGGCCCCCGGCGCCGGTGGCCGTCCCCTCCGGAGTGCTTGGGACACCAATCCGGACCACTCCATCGCACAACACTTGCGACGCTGGATCGACTGCCGCTGGCTGCGGGTCCGGCTGGCAATTCCGACCGGCACCACTGCCGCCAGTCTCGCCATGCCGCAGTCCGGATTTGCGCACGCAACCCGCATTCCGTAGTTGATCTAGATCAACCGCAAGACCACAGATGCCCAATTCGGCTATCGAAACGGGCCTTTCGAAGGCGGTGCGACCGTTGCGGACAAGAAACCCGGCTCGATTCGGAAAACCGATCCGACCGCGAGATCACCGAGTCATACGCACCATCGCGACGTGGGCATGCCGTCCTGGCCCTTACACGTTCCAGCGCGGCGGCCGCTTGCCGAGGAACGCGTCGATGCCCTCGGCGGCATCGGGGTCGGCGAGATTGCACGCCATCGCCTCGCCGGTCAGCACGTACGCGTCGGGCAGCGCGCGGTCGATCTGCTCGTAGAACGCGCGCTTGCCCATCGCCACGACGCTCCGGCTGCGCGCCCTGATGATGTCGGTGATGCGGGCGACCGCGGCATCGAGCTCGCTGGCGGCCACGACCCGGTTGACGAGGCCCCAGGCGAGCGCGGTGGGCGCGTCGATCGGCTCGCCGGTCAGCAGCATCTCCATCACGCGCTTGCGCGCGACGTTGCGCCCCACACCCACCGCGGGCGTCGAGCAGAACACGCCGACGTTGACGCCCGGCAGCGCGAACGTCGCGGTGTCCGCGGCGACGGCGAGGTCGCACATCGACACGAGCTGGCAGCCGGCCGCGGTCGCGATGCCGTGCACGCGGGCGATCACCGGCTGCGGCAGTCGCGTCAGCTTCAGCATCATCCGGCTGCAGGCGTCGAACAGCTCGCGCTGCCAGACGGCGTCCGGATGCGCGCGCAGCTCCTTCAAGTCGTGGCCCGCGCAGAATCCCTTGCCGTTCGCGGCCAGCACGACGACGCGAGTGTCCTTGTCGGCGGCAAGCCGGTCGAGCTCGGCCTCGAGCGCCGCGATCATGTCGCGCGACAGCGCGTTGTACCGGTCGCCGCGATTCAACGTCAGCGTCGCCACGCCGTCGCGCGACGCGGCGAGCACGAACGGGCGGTCGAGGGGAGTCGCACCTCGCGCTTCGCGCTCGTATTCGCCTTCCCGGCGGATGGGCTGCGTTCATTCGATGGCTTCCGCCGACTTGATCTTGTCGCGCAGCAGGAACTTCTGGATCTTGCCGGTCGACGTCTTCGGCAGCTCGCCGAAGATCACGCGCTTCGGCACCTTGAAGCGCGCGAGGTGCTCGCGGCAATGGGCGATGATCTCGTCCTCGGTGGTCGCGGCGCCGGGCTTCAACTCCACGAAGGCGCACGGCGTCTCGCCCCATTTCGGGTCCGGCTGCGCGACGACGGCCGCCGCGAGCACGGCCGGATGCCGGTAGAGCGCGTCCTCGACCTCGAGCGAGCTGATGTTCTCGCCGCCCGAGATGATGATGTCCTTCGAGCGGTCCTTGATCTTCACGTAGCCGTCGGGCTGCATCACCGCGAGATCGCCCGAATGGAACCAGCCTCCCGCGAACGCTTCCTCGGTCGCCTTCGGGTTCTTGAGATAGCCCTTCATCGTGATATTGCCGCGGAACATGATCTCGCCCATCGTCTCGCCGTCCCACGGCACTTCGGCCATCGTCTCCGGATCCATCACGGTCATGCCCTCCTCGACCGTGTACCGGACGCCCTGCCGGCCGTTGCGCTCGGTACGCGCCGCGATGGAGAGCCCATCCCATTCCTCGTGCTTCGCGCACACCGCCGCCGGGCCGTAGGTCTCCGTCAGGCCGTACACGTGCGTGATGTCGAAGCCCATCCGTTCCATGCCTTCGATGACGGCGGCCGGTGGCGCTGCGCCGGCCACGAAGCAATGCACCTGCTGGTCGATGCCCGTCTTCAGTTCCGCCGGCGCATTGATGAGCGTCAGGTGCACGATCGGCGCGCCGCAGTAGTGGGTGACCCCGTGCGTCCGGATCGCGTCGAAGATCGCCTTGGCCTCGACCTTGCGCAGGCAGACGTTCACGCCGGCGTTGGCGGCCATCGTCCAGACGAAGCACCAGCCGTTGCAGTGGAACATCGGCAGCGTCCACAGGTAGACCGCGTGCCGGGGCATGCCCCAGTCGATGATGTTGGACAGCGCGTTGAGATAGGCGCCGCGGTGATGGTAGACCACGCCCTTCGGATTGCCCGTCGTGCCCGACGTGTAGTTGAGCGAGATCGCATTCCACTCGTCCGCCGGATGCTGCCACGCGAATTCCGGATCGCCGTCGGCGATGAACGCCTCGTAGTCGACGGCGCCGAGGCGCTTGCCGCCCGGTCCCTGCGCATCGACGATGTCGACTGATCAGCGGCTTCGCCGGGAGCTGTTCCAGCGCCCGCTCGATCGTGAGCGAAAACTCGGTGTCGGTGACGAGCACCTTCGCCCCGCCGTGCTCCAGCATGAAGGCGATCGCGTCCGCATCGAGCCGTGTGTTGAGCGTGTTGAGCACGCCGCCCGTCATCGGCACCGCGAAATGCGCTTCGACCATTTCCGGAGTGTTGGCGGCCATCAGCGCCACCGTGTCGCCGACGCCGACGCCGGCCTTGGCCAGCGCGTCGGCGAACCGCCGGCTTCGCGCATAGGTTTCCGCCCATGTATAGCGCCGATCGCCGTGGACCACCGCGAGCCGTCGCGGGAACGTGTAGGCGGCGCGCGCGATCAGCGACAGCGGCGTCATCGGCGTGTAGTTCGCCGGATTGCGATCGAGGTCGCGTTCGAACGGATTGGGGCGGGTCATGGCGATTCCGGGGGGGCGCGGGAACCTGCGTCGAGGCAGGCAACAATGATACTGCGCTCGATGCATCCATCCGCGCTCCGCCGACGTATTGTCCTGGGAGACAACTCCGCCGGACCTCGCTTGCCCCTCGCCGCAGCTTCTCGTATGCTGCCCCGCCACCCGCTGCGATGGCCGGTCCCTGGCGCGGTCAGCGCCCTTCGGGCGGCCGGGCGGGCACGAAAGCCAACCATGGGCCATCGCCTTTCCAAGATCGTCACCCGCACCGGCGATGCCGGCACGACCGGCCTCGGCGACGGTTCGCGGGTCGCCAAGGATTCGGCGCGCATCGAGGCGATCGGCGGCATCGACGAGCTCAATTCGACGCTGGGATTGCTGCTCGCCGAGTCGCTGCCGGAGGCGATCGCCGCGTGCCTCACCAGCGTCCAGCACGATCTCTTCGATCTGGGCGGCGAGCTGTCGATCCCCGGCCATGCCGCGGTCGGCGACGCCCACGTCGCGCGCCTCGAGGCCGCGGTCGAACGATTCAACGCCGATCTGGGTGCCCTCAAGGAGTTCATTCTGCCCGGCGGGACGCGTGCGGCGGCGATCGCGCACGTCGCGCGCACCGTGTGCCGGCGAGCGGAGCGCGCTCTCGTCCACATGGCGTCGACCGAACCGGTGAGCGATGCCTCGCGCCGTTACGTGAACCGCTTGTCCGACCTCCTGTTCGTGCTGGCGCGC
>CAVRVC010000003.1:0-77053 GCA_963724545.1 uncultured beta proteobacterium | reverse complement strand
GAGCATCTTCTTGTAGACCGAGTAGATGGTCTTCTCGCGGCCGGTGACGACCGCCGTGATGCCCGCCTTGGTGAAGCCGTCGCGGATGACGTCGAGCAGCCGGTTCATCACCTCGCGCCGGTTGCCGCGCGCCGCCTTGATCGAGTTGGCGAGGAATCCGGAAGCGCATCGGATAGAGATGCTTGAACGCGAGGTCCTGCAGCTCGAGGAAGAGCGAGTTGAGCCCCAGCCGGTTCGCGATCGGCGCGTAGATGTCGAGCGTCTCGTGCGCGATCCGGCGCCGGTGCGGCGGCGCCATCGCGTCGAGCGTGCGCATGTTGTGCAGCCGGTCGGCGAGCTTGATCAGGATGACGCGGACGTCCTGCGCCATCGCGACCAGCATCTTGCGGAAGCTCTCGGCCTGCGCGTCCTCGCGCGAGTTGAACTCGATCTGGTCGAGCTTCGAGAGTCCGTCGACCATGTCGGCGACGAGCTTGCCGAACGAGGTTTCGATCTCCGACTTCGTGATGGCGGTGTCTTCCATCACGTCGTGCAGCAGCGCGGCGGCCAGGCCCTCGGCGTCCAGCCGCCACTGCGACAGGATGCTCGCGACCGCGAGCGGATGCGTGATGTACGGCTCGCCCGACTTCCGGAATTGCCCGCGATGGGCCGAGTCGGAGAACTTGAACGCGCGCTCGACGAGCGCGATATCAGGCGGCGGCAGGTAATTGCCGAGGTGTCGGGTGAACTCCGCGATTTCCGACATGCCCCATCGCCGCCGCTGACTGGACAGCCGGGCTAGCTTTGAGCCTTCAGCAGCATTTCGATGCCGACCTTGCCCGCGGCGATCTCGCGCAGGGCCACGACGGTCGGCTTGTCGCGGTCGGTGTCGACCAGCGGGCTGCTGCCGGCCGAGATCTGCCGGGCACGGTTGGTCGCCGCGAGCGTGAGCTCGAACCGGTTGGGAATCTTTTCGAGGCAATCGTCGATCGTGATGCGGGCCATGGGAATCCTCTGGGTCGGTCAATTTTCCAGCAATCGCTGCAGTAGCTGCGCGTGACGCACCATCTGCCGCGAAGCGGTCAGGCGTGCCGCGCGCACGATCGCGCACAGGTCGTCGACTGCTCGTGCAAAGTCCTGATTCATAATAACATAATCGAAGTCGGCACAGTGGCGCATTTCTTCGCGCGCGGCGTCCAGGCGGCGCAGGATCACCTGGGGGGAGTCCTGGCCGCGCTTTTCGAGCCGCTCGCGCAGCAGGGCGAGCGAGGGCGGCAGGATGAAGATGTGGACAGCGTCCGGCATCAGCCGGCGCACCTGCGCCGCGCCCTGCCAGTCGATTTCCAGCAGGACGTCGTGGCCGTGGGCCACCTGGTCGGAAAGCCAGGTGGCGGAGGTCGCGTACCAGTGGCCGTGCACGAACGCGTGCTCCAGGAATTCGCCTTTGTCCTTCAACGCGAGAAAGTGCGGCTCGTCGACGAAGTGGTAGTGCACGCCGTCCGTCTCGCCGGGACGCGGCGCGCGCGTCGTGTACGACACGGACAGGCGGATGCCGGGCTCGCGCTCGAGCAGGGCCGCGACGAGGCTCGTCTTGCCACCGCCCGATGGCGCCGCCAGGACGAAGAGGCAGCCGGACGCCGGCGGCGCTTTCGTGGGGGTGAGTGCCGCGGCGCTCATAGGTGCACCCTTGGCGCTGCGCGCCTTCCCTCCGAGAGGGACCTGTTCGCGCCTTGGGACGGCCCTGCGGCGCTCACTTCGCGGCCTCCGGACGTTTCGCGTGTTGCGTCGCGCCGCATTGTCGGCCGCGCTCAATCGCTCGGCGACGCGCGGCCGACGTGCCGTCCTTGACAATTCCGGGGTGTTCGTTTGACGGCCGCCACCTTCGCTCGCTGACGCGCTCTTCGAGCCTGGGCTTCGCCCAACTCGCGAAGGTGTCCTCCTCCGCCTTGGCTCGCTGACGCTCGCCCGCCTTGCTCATTCGATGTTCTGCACTTGTTCGCGCATCTGCTCGATGGCGACCTTCATCTCGAGCGACGCCTGCGAGAGCTCGGCGTCGACCGACTTGGCGCCCAGCGTGTTCGCCTCGCGATGCAGCTCCTGCATCAGGAAATCGAGGCGCTTTCCGGCGCTGCCGCCCGCCGCGAGCACGCGCCGGGTCTCGGCGAGATGCGTGCGAAGCCGCGAGAGCTCCTCTGCCACGTCGACCTTGGTCGCGAACAGGGCGAGCTCCTGCTTCAGCCGGTCGCCGTCGGGATCGAGGCCCGCCTCCTTGAGCCTCGTGCCGAGCTTCTCGGCATAGGCGGCCTGCAACGCCGGGATTCTGGGCGCGACGCGCGCGACCTCGCGCTCGACGGCGTCGCAACGCTCGATGAGCATGGCGGCGAGCTTGGCGCCTTCCCGGGGCGCGCGATGCCGACAGCTCGGCGACCGCCTGGTCGACCAGCCGTCGGGCATTCTCCGCGAGCGCTTCGGGCGCGACGGTGGGCTCGGCCAGCACACCCGGCCAGCGCAGGATCTCGCCGACCGACAGCGGGCGCGCGCCCGGTGCACCGCGAACGACGTCCGCGGCCGCCTTCGCGAGCTCGCCCACTCGCGCGAGATCGACCGCGAGGCCCACGGCGCCGGCGGCGGCTCGAGTCAGCGAAATCCGGCATTCGACCTTGCCGCGCTTCAATTCCGCAAGAATGCGCT
This sequence comes from uncultured beta proteobacterium, assembly GCA_963724545.1. Lineage (GTDB taxonomy): Bacteria > Pseudomonadota > Gammaproteobacteria > Burkholderiales > Casimicrobiaceae > CAIWHR01. The sequence continues at coordinate 74,383 of CAVRVC010000003.1, read as the reverse complement.
CGCGAAGCGCCGCCTCGAGGCCGCGCAGTTCATCGGGAAGGCGGAGCTGGACGTCGAGGAATCGGTGGTTGACGGAACGGAGCTCGACCGAGAGCGCCACGCCCGGCAGCTCCGCGGCAACTGCCGCGAAGCCGGTCATGCTGACGATCATCGCCGAAACCCGCCGGATTCAGGCCATTTTTGCGACTTTACTTTGGCCGCCTTCATCCGGAGAATGTATGCGTTATCTGCTACACGCGCAAGCGCGCGAACTCCCGTTGGCATGCGAATTGCAAGCGAGTTCCGCGGATAACCGTCATTCTATGCAACCATGCCCGTCACCAATCAAGCCCTCTCAGGCGGGTACCAGCTGCTGAACTACCGGATCGACCGGCAGATCAGCCGGGGCGGGTTCTCGATCGTGTATCGCGCGTTCGACGAAACCGGGGTGCCGGTCGCGATCAAGGAGTACCTGCCATCGTCACTGGTGCTGCGCACCGACGGCGACATCGTGCGCGCCACGTCGGCCGAAAACATGACGTCGTTCCGGTACGGCATGAAGTGCTTCTTCGAAGAGGGCCGCGCGCTCGCCAAGATCAATCACCCGAACGTCGTGCGCGTGCTCAACTTCTTCCGCGCGAACGAGACGGTGTACATGGTCATGCGCTACGAGCGCGGCCGCACGCTGCAGCAGCAGATCCAGATGCGCCAGGACCAGATGTCCGAGCGCCTCGTGCGGCACGTGTTCATGCACCTCCTGAACGGATTGCGCGAGGTGCACACGCACAAGCTGCTGCACCTCGACATCAAGCCGGCGAACATCTACCTTCGCACCGACGGCAGCCCGGTGCTGCTCGACTTCGGCGCGGCGCGGCAGACGCTGACCACGCAGCGGCCGAAGCTGGCGCCGATGTACACGCCCGGATTCGCGGCGCCGGAGCAGTACAAGGAGCCCGATCGTCTCGGCCCCTGGACCGACGTGTACGGCACCGGAGCGAGCATGTTCGCCTGCCTCGCCGCGTTCGCGCCGCAGGCGGCCGACGCGCGCCTGCAGGAGGACCATCTCGTCTCCGCGAAGCGGATCTGGGCGGGCCAGTACTCCGACAACGTGCTCGAGGTCATCGACTGGTGCCTGCGGCTCGATCCGCTCGAGCGTCCGCAGTCGGTGTTCGCGCTGCAGAAGGCGATCCGCGACATTCCGCCGAAGAAGCGCAAGCTCACCGTGCTCGGCAACCTGAAACGCAAGCTGTTTACCGAAATGGGTGCGTGACTCCATGCGCTTCACCATCTTCCAGGAGTCGCGCAAGGGCGCGCGCTCGCTCAACCAGGACCGGATCGCCTACACGTACAGCCGCGACACGCTGCTGCTCGTCGTCGCCGACGGGATGGGCGGGCACGCGGGCGGCGAGATCGCGGCGCAGATCGCCGTGCGTCTGTTCATCGAGCGGTTCCAGCAGGAAGCCACGCCGATCCTCAAGAACCCGCTGACCTTCCTGCACGAGACGATGGTGAAGGCGCACGCCGCGCTCGGCTCGTACTCGGCGCAGTTCTCGATGCTGGAGACCCCGCGCACCACGTGCGTCGCGTGCATCGTGCAAGCGGGCCACGCCTACTGGGTGCACGTGGGCGATTCGCGCCTCTACCTCTATCGCCGAGGCGCGCTCCTGACGCAGACGCGCGACCATTCGAAGGTGCAGTACCTCGTCGACCAGGGACTGATCCGCGCGGGCGACGTGTCCGAGCATCCGGACCGCAACAAGGTCTACAGCTGCCTCGGCGGCATGGTCGATCCGGTCATCGATCTCTCGAACCGGACGCTTCTGCGGGACGGCGACGTCCTCGTCCTGTGCACGGACGGCCTGTGGGGCCCGCTTCCGAGCGAGGAAATCGCGACGTGGCTCGCGTCCGCGCCGATCCTCAAGGCCGCCCCCGAGATGATGCGCGAGGCCGAGCGGCGCAGCGGTCCCGACGGCGACAACCTGTCCGCGATCGTCGTGCGCTGGGGACTGGAGACCGAGCTCGACGAGCCCTCGACGACGATCACCGAGACGCTGCCGCTCGGCGAGTTCGCGACGCAGATCGACTCGACCCTATCGCTCGCGGACCGCAAGGGCGTCGAGCGCGACCTGTCCGAGGACGAGATCGAGCGCACGATCGACGAGATCCGGACGTCGATCCGCCGCTACCGGCGCTAAGTTTCCCGAAGTTCGGCGTATCATTCGCGGGGCCGCGCCGCCGGTCCGCGACCGCGCGGATCGGGATAGCGCGCCGGCCCGCCACCGCCATCCGCATGCGCCAGATCATCATCGATACGGAGACCACGGGTCTCGACCCGAAGCAGGGCCACCGGATCATCGAGCTCGCGGCCCTCGAGATTGCCGACCGTCGCGCGACCGGTCGCACCGTCCATTTCCGCATCGACCCGGAGCGCGAGATCGACGCCGGCGCGACCGAAGTGCACGGGATGACCTGGGACGATCTCAAGGACAAGCCGAAATTCGCGGAGGTCGCCGCGGAATTCATCGCGTTCGCGAGCGGCGCGGAATGGATCATCCACAATGCGCCGTTCGACATCGGCTTTCTCGACGCCGAGCTCGAGCGTGCCTCGCTTCCCGCGTGCGCCGAGCTTCATTCGAGCGTCGTCGACACGCTGGCGCTCGCGCGCGAGATGTTCCCCGGCAAGCGCAACAGCCTCGACGCGCTCTGCGAGCGTTTCGGCGTCGACAATGCCCACCGGTCGGTGCACGGCGCGCTGCTCGACGCCCAGCTGCTGGCCGACGTGTACCTGACGATGACGCGCGGGCAGGAGTCGCTGACGATCGACATGGCGCCGCCTCCGCGCGCGGCCATCGCCGTCGGCATCGCGTCGGCGGGTCCCCCCGCGCGCGGCGCTGCTGATGGTCGCGCCGACCGAGGACGAGCTCGCGGCCCACCGCGAGTATCTCGCGGCGCTCGACAAGGAGACGACCGGGCGCTGCGTGTGGCTGCGGCTTGCGACCGGTGCCGAGCCGATGCCGACGCCGACGACGACACCGCGGCGCAGCCGGTGGCGGCCTGACGGCGATGGCCACGGATTACCTTCAGAAGATCCTGACGGCGAAAGTCTACGACGTCGCCGTCGAGACGGCGCTCGAGCTCGCTCCGGCACTGTCGCGCCGGCTCGGCAACCGCGTGCTCCTGAAGCGCGAGGATCAGCAGAGCGTCTTCTCGTTCAAGCTCCGCGGCGCCTACAACAAGATGGCGCACCTCACGTCCGCCGAGCGCGCGCGCGGCGTCATCGCCGCGTCCGCCGGCAATCACGCGCAGGGCGTGGCGCTGGCCGCCCAGAGGCTCGGCTGCGCGGCGACGATCGTCGTGCCGGTGACCACGCCCCACATCAAGATCGCCGCGATCGAGGCGCGCGGCGCGAAGGTCGTCCTGTTCGGCGACTCCTACAGCGACGCCTACGCGCATGCGCTCTCGCTGCAGAAGCGCTCGCATGCGGTGTTCGTACATCCGTACGACGACCCGGATGTCATCGCGGGCCAGGGCACGATCGGCATGGAGATCCTGCGGCAGCACCAGGGTCCCCTCGACGCGATCTTCGTCGCGATCGGCGGCGGCGGGCTCGCCAGCGGAATCGCCGCGTACGTGAAGCGCGTGAGGCCCGAGGTCAAGGTGATCGGCGTACAGCCCGTGGACTCGGACGCGATGGCGCGCTCGCTCGAGGCCGGACGGCGCGTCAAGCTCGCGCACGTCGGCCTGTTCGCCGACGGTGTGGCGGTGAAGCAGGTCGGCAAGGAGACATTTCGCCTCGTCCGGCAATACGTGGACGAGATCGTGCGCGTCGACACGGATGCCATCTGCGCCGCGCTGAAGGACGTTTTCGAGGACACTCGCTCCATTCTCGAGCCCGCCGGCGCGCTCTCCGTCGCCGGCGTGAAGTCGTGGGTCGCGCGGCACCGGACGAAGAACCGCACGTACGCCGCGATCGCCTGCGGCGCCAACATGAATTTCGACCGGCTGCGCTTCGTGGCCGAGCGCGCGGAGCTGGGCGAGCAGCGCGAGGCCGTGCTCGCGGTGACGATCCCCGAGCGTCCGGGCAGCTTCCGCGAATTCTGCCGGCTGCTGGGCAAGCGGCAGGTGACCGAATTCAACTACCGCTATTCGGACGCGCGGGTCGCGCATCTGTTCGTCGGGATCGAGGTCGCGAACCGCCGCGAGACGGACCAGCTCCTGGCCGAGCTCAAGCATCGCCGGATCGACGCGCACGACCTGTCCGACAACGAGATGGCGAAGCTCCACGTACGGCATCTCGTCGGCGGGCACGCGCCCGCCGCCGACAACGAGATCCTGTACCGCTTCGAGTTTCCGGAGCGCCCGGGCGCGCTGATGACATTCCTCAACAGCATGAGCCGCGGCTGGAACATCAGCCTCTTCCATTACCGGAACCACGGCGCCGACTACGGTCGCGTGCTGGTCGGCATGCAGGTGCCGGCTTCCGACAAGCGCAAGTTCGCCGCGTTTCTCGTTCGCCTGGGCTACGACTGCGTCGAGGAAACCGGCAATCCAGCCTACCGCATGTTCCTCGGCAAGTAGGCCGGCGGTACCGGCGCTCGTCGCCCCGCAGGGGTTGGAGGGGTTGGCCCCGGCAGGACGGGAAAGGGCAGGGAATGCCCTCCCGCGGCAGGCGGCCATGGCGAAAAGTTGTTCCGCCGCCACAAAACCCCGGGATTCCGCTGCCGATGCCGATTCAGGCAAACTTTATGCTCTGGTCAACTGCCGGACCCCGTGGCAAACTGTCCGACGCCGCTTGTGGCCCACAATTTGCTGAACCGGGACGAGGTACTCGCCGAAAGGAGCGCATCTTGTCGGACCAGAACACGTTGTCGGGCGTCAAGGTGATGGTGATCGACGACTCGAACACCATTCGCCGCAGCGCCGAGATCTTCCTGCTGCAGGCAGGATGCACGGTGATCCTCGCCGAGGATGGCTTCGACGCGCTCGCGAAGATCGCCGACCACCAGCCGAATCTCGTGTTCGTCGACATCATGATGCCGCGGCTCGACGGCTACCAGACGTGCGCGCTCATCAAGAAGAATTCGAAGTTCCAGGGCACGCCTGTGATCATGCTCTCGTCCAAGGACGGGCTGTTCGACCGTGCCCGCGGCCGGATGGTCGGTTCCGACCAGTACCTCACGAAGCCGTTCACGAAGGAAAGCCTGCTGAAGACCGTCGCCACGCACGTCAACCGGCCGGTGGGAGCGCCGGCGTCCGTCGCAAGCTGACGAAAAGCGCCGCCAACAGGATTACCCGAGCCGACATGTCGATCAAGAAGATACTCATCGTCGACGATTCGCCCACGGAGCGGCATGTGCTGAATTCGCTCCTGACGAAGGCCGGGTACGAGGTCGTGTCCTGCGACAACGGCGACGACGCGATCGTCAAGGCGAGGCTCACGATGCCGGACCTGATTCTCATGGACGTCGTGATGCCCGGGTTGAACGGCTTTCAGGCGACGCGCGCGATCAGCCGCGACGCCGCGACGAAGCACATCCCGATCGTGCTCTGCACGTCGAAGAGCCAGGAAACCGACAAGATCTGGGGCATGCGGCAGGGCGCCCGCGACTACGTCGTGAAGCCCGTCGACAAGAACGAACTCCTGGCGAAGATCACCGCGCTTGGCTGATCCCCAATCGTCATCTTCCCTCATTTTCCTTCACTCCGGCAAAACGATGGCACGTCCCGCCCGCATCGACCTTCGCCTGTTCCAGCAGGAGCTCGCGACCCGGCTCGCCAGCAAGACGACCGCGCAGGTGGAGTCGTCGCGTCTGGGTTTGAGCTGTGCCGGCGAGCGCTGGCTCATCCGGCTCGCCGACGCCGCCGAGGTCGTGGCGGTGCCGCCGCTCGCCGCGGTTCCGCTGACGCAGCCCTGGTTCCTGGGCCTCGCCAACGTGCGCGGCAATCTTTACAGCGTCGTCGATCTCGCGGGATTCCTCGGGCGCGAAACCGTCTTGCCGCATGGTTCGGGCGGGCAAAGCCGGCTCATCCTGTTCGGGCCGCGCGCCGGCGACATGAATGCGGGCGTGGTCGTGCAAAGCGTGCTCGGCCTGCGCAACGTCGCCGACCTGATGCCGGTGCCGGCGGTCCCCGACGCGCCCGAATGGTACGGCCAGCGGTGGGCGGATCCCGACGGGGTCGAGTGGCAGGAGTTCGACCTCGCGAGACTCGCGGCCGATCCGGCATTTCTGCGGGTCGGACTGTAGCGGCACCGGGCGCGACGGATGATCGTACGCATGGGCGCCCAGTCGCGCCATCTGGAGGCACCATGGCGTTTGCAATGAATCTGCGAAAACCGCTGCACGTCGACCCCGGAACGGCCGTCGCGGCGAACGTCGAGGAGCCGAGGACGGACGTGCGGGTCGCGGGCGCGGACCGCGGCTACGATCCGCTGGCATCCGTGTCGCTGCTGGACCAGATGAAAACGACGATGGGGAGCGCGGGCACGCCCTGGAAGGTGCCGCTGATCGGCCATCTTCCGATCGCACGGCAGTTCCACGTCCTGGGCGTCCTGCTCGTCGCGTTCCTGGTTTTCGCGGCCCTTGTGATGTCGTTCGACGTGCGCACCGCCGCCCAGGCGGCGGCGTCCACGGCCACGGCCACCGAGATGCAGATGCTGTCGCAGCGCCTCTCCAGCGGCTCGACGCTCGCGCTGCTGGGACGGCCGGCCGCGTTCGAAGCGGTGCGGGACACCCGCGAGCGCTTCAAGGCGGATCTCGACGCGCTGCAGCGCGGCGGGACGATCAAGGGCGTTACGCTCGATGCGGTGCAGGACGACGCCGTCCACATGCTGCTGCAGGGAATCAAGGCGCGATGGGACCGCATGGATTCGAGCGTCGAGCAGCTGCTCGACAACCAGCAGCGCCTGATCGACGTCGCAAAAGGGTCGGCCACGGTCGCGCAGGGCAGCAAGCAGCTGGTCGAGCTCTCGCAACGCGCGGGGCAGCAGGGCGCGAGCCCGCGCGACGTCGAGTACGCGAATCAGCTCGCGCTCCTGAGCCAGCGCATCGCCAAGAACGCCGCCGCGCTCGTATCCTCGACGGAGAGCGACCCCGAGCTGGCCGCGCTGCTCGCCCGCGACGCCGGCGCGTTCCGCGAGGCGCAGAGCGGTCTTGCCCGCGGCGGCGATGCGCCACCTTCGCGCTCGAACACCCCGCGCACGGACGACACGCGCGTGGTCGCCATCGAATTGGCGAAGCGTGCCGCCGCCTTCGACGCCGGGCTCGCCGCGGTGCTGCAGCACACGGGGCGGCTCGTGTCCGCGAAGCAGGCGGTGCGCGCGGTCACGAACGAGGCGGAATTCCTCCTCTCGGATACGACGAAGCTCGCCGAGATCTACAAGGGGAGCGGAAAGTCGCGCATCCCGATGTGGTTCGCGATCTTCTTCGCGCTGCTGGCCTTGGCCGCTCTGCTGCTGCTCGGCAAGGTGTTCCTCGACGACGTCCGCGTGCGCGCGTTCGAAAGCGAGCAGGAGAACAAGCGCAACCAGGAGGCGATCCTCCGGCTGCTGAACGAAATGGGCAACCTCGCGGACGGCGACCTCACGGTGCAGGCGTCCGTGACCGAGGACGTCACCGGCGCGATCGCGGACTCGATCAATTTCACGATCGAGGAACTGCGCACGCTGGTAAAGGGCATCAACTCCGCGACCGACCAGGTGGCGAAGGCCACGCAGGACGCGCAGGCGATCTCCAACCGTCTGTACGAGGCGTCGCAGCGGCAGAACCGCGAGATCCAGCAGGCTTCCGCGTCCGTGCTGCAGATGGCGCAGTCGATCAACGAAGTGTCGCAATCGGCCGGGCAATCGGCCAAGGTGGCCCAGCAGTCGCTCGCCGCCGCGGAGAAGGGCGCGCAGTCGGTGCAGAACCAGATCGCCGGCATGCACGAGATCCGCGCGCAGATCCAGGACACGTCGAAGCGGATCAAGCGGCTCGGCGAATCTTCGCTCGAGATCGGCGATATCGTCGAGCTGATCGCGGACATCACCGAGCAGACGAACATCCTGGCGCTCAACGCTGCGATCCAGGCCGCGTCCGCCGGCGAGGCGGGCCGCGGCTTCACCGTGGTGGCCGAGGAAGTGCAGCGTCTCGCGGAGCGCTCCGGCGAGGCGACGAAGCAGATCGACGCCATCGTCAAGACGATCCAGGCGGACACGCAGGACGCGGTGGCGGCGATGGAGAAATCGACGGTCGGCGTCGTCGAGGGCACGAAGCTCTCCGACGCCGCGGGCGGCGCGCTCGACGAGATCCGGCGCGTGTCGCGCGAGCTTGCCGAGCTGATCGGCGCGATCTCCACCCAGACGCAGAAGCAGTCGGCGTCGGTCTCCGACGTCACCCGCGGCATGCAGGGGATCCTGCAGATCACCGAGGAGACGACGGAAGGCACGAAGCAGACCAATGTTTCGATCGGACAGCTGACGAAGCTCGCGGCCGAGCTTCGCAGCTCGGTGGCGGGCTTCAAGGTCTGACGCCACGACCCTGCCGCGGAACCGCGCGCAGTGCGCGCCCGACGCAAGCAAACGACCGCCTATCTGACGATGCAAGCCGCCACCGCCGACGCTGCCGAGAGCGTTCCCGACTTCGATCTGGGGCCGTTGTCCTGGGTTCAGGTCGAGATCGGCGTCGCGCTCGCGCGCGGTCTCGATCTGCTCGCCGCCTTCAGGGCGACGCCGACGGATCCGGCACTGCTCCGGCAGGCGCGCAACCAGATTCACCAGGCGGTGGGCGCGATCCAGATGGTCGGGCTCGAGGCCGCCGTCGCCTATACCGACGAGCTAGAGCGCCAGCTCGGCCGCCTCGAGCAGATGCCGGCTGCGGACGTCGGTTCGACATGCGCGACGATCGATCGCGCCTGCCGGAAGCTCGCGATCTTCCTCGATGAAGTGGTGGCCGGCGCTCCGCCGGTGCCGCTCAGGCTCTTTCCCGAATACGAGGCGATGCAACGGCTGCGCGGGGTCAAGGCCGCCGCCGCGACCGATCTCTTCTTCCCGGAAATGCGGCTCTCCGCGCCGCTTCCGGGCGCGCCTCTGCCCGTCGCTCCGAAAAAACTGGCGGAGCATCTCGTCAAGCAGCGCCGCGTCTACCAGAACGGTCTTCTCGCGTTCCTGCGCGGCGACGCCGGTGGCGCGAAGAAGATGCGGGAGGCCGCGGCCGGCCTGGAGCGGGTGAGCACGCAGGAATCGGCGCGGGCTTTCTGGTGGACCGTCGGCGCGTTCTTCGAGGCGCTGGTCGGGGGCGGGCTCGACGCCGGCTTCGGCGCGAAACAGCTCGCGGCGCGCCTCGACCTGCAGATTCGCCGCGTCGTGGAGGGTTCGCTCAAGGTCGCGACGAGATTGCGGCGCGAGGTGCTGTACTACGTCGCGGTGAGCGCGCCGGTGACGCCGACGGTCGAAGCGGTGCAGAAGGGATACCGGCTCGCCGGCCTCATCCCCTCGGCCGAGGCGCTCAACGCGGACCTGGTGCGGCTGCAACCGATCCTGCGCGAGGTCCGCGAGGAGCTCGGCACCGCGAAGAACATCTGGCTGCGGGTCACGCTCGGCCGGGCCGACAGTTTGCCGAAGCTGCGCGAAACGTTGCAGGCGGTCCACGGCAACGCCGTCGCCATCGGCAATGCGGCTCTCACCGACCTCACCGCGGCGCTCGTCGCATGCGTCGACACGATCCCGGAGTCGGGAGAAGTTCCGGAAGTGCTCGCGATGGAGTACGCGACGGGCATATTGCTCGCCGAGAGCGCCGTGACGACGTACGGCAGCCTGGCCAGCAATTTCCCGAAGCAGGTCGCGGCGATGCTGACGCGGCTCGAGGCGGCGCGCCAATCGCGCCCGATTCCCGCCGGGACCGGCGCGCTCGTCGACGGGATCTTTCGCCGCGCGCAGGAGCGCGTGCTGCTCGCGCAGGTCGCCCGCGAGATTCAGGCGAACCTGCGGCACGTCGAGCAGGTGCTGGACGCGTTCTTCCGCGACACGTCGAAGCGCGCCGACATCGCGACGCTCGGCAAGGACCTCCATCAGATCCGCGGCGCGCTCACGATGCTGGAGCAGGACGATGCCGGGCGGCTGCTCGGCCTCTGCCAGGCGAAGATCGAGAGCTACGCAAACCCGGATACGCCGGTGGTCGAGGACGACCTCGAGCTCCTCGCCGAGTCGCTGTCCGGCATGGGATTCTTCGTCGAGGCGCTCGAGCAGCAACGTTCGGATCGCGGGCGCTTCATCGCTCCGCTCCTCGCCAAGCATCTCGGCGAGGCGCCGGCTGTCGAGGAAGATCGCGGCGCCGAGACCGTCGAGGATGCGGTCGAGGACCTGCGCGGCCTCCTGCCCAAGCTCGTCGCCGAGATCCGGCGCGCGCCGGCGGACGCCGCGGCCCGCGCGACGCTGACCGCGAAGCTCAAGGACCTCGTCGACGACGCCACGCTCATCGACGATTCCGAGCTCGTCGCGCAGGCGCAGGAGGCGCTTGCCGAGCTCGAGGCGCTGGCAGAGGCGGACAGCGAAGGCACGGTCGCGCTCGAGGCCGCGGTCAGCGCGATCGCCGAGAGCGGCGCACCCGCGGCGGCACCCGCGCCCGCGCTGTCGGCGGAGACGCAGCGCCTGCTCGCGACGGACGCCAACCGCCTCGACGCCGAATTGATGGAGATCTTCCTCATCGAGGCCACCGAGGTGCTCGACAAGGTGGTCGAGAATCGCGCGGAGCTCGCAAGGAACCTCGGCGATCGCGAGGCGCTGCGGTCGGCGCGCCGGCAGTTCCACACGATCAAGGGCAGCGGCCGGATGGTCGGCTTGAACGAGCTGGGCGAGCTCGCCTACGACGTCGAGAAGATCCACAATCGTCTGCTCGAGGAAGAGCGCGACGTCACGCCCGCGATGCTGCATCTCCTCGACGTCGCCGAGGCGAACTTCCGGCGCTGGGTGGGGGCGCTGCAGGACAAGGGCGATGTCTACGCCGATCCGGCCGAGCTCTACGCCGCCATCGGTCGCGTCGAAGCGGACCTGCCGTCCGAATTCGAGTCCGACGTGCACCCGTCGGCGCCGCCCGCGCAGGTCGTCGCACGCCCGGCAGAGGCGATGCCCGCGCCGGAGGCCGCACCCGCGCTCGTTGCCCCGGTCGCCGAGCTACTGCCGCCGCCGCCGCTGCCGACCGAAGTCGAGGTGCCCGCCGCCGATCTCGTGCCGGAACCGGATTCGATCATGGCTGCTGCGGAGCCCGTCGCGTGGGTGGAGTCGGCCGAAGAGGATGACGACGCCGGCGCCGAGATCATCGAATTCGCGCCCGTCGGCGAGATGCCCGCCGGCGTCGCGGCCGACGACGGCGCGCCGCCCGCCGCCCGACGTCGTCACGATCGGCGAAGTCTCGATGCCGGCGGATCTCTATGCGGTCATCGTCGAGGAGGCGCGAGGTCATCTCGCGACGCTGGAGCACGAGCTCTCGCTGCTGCAGCTCGATCCGCGGCACATGCCGTCCGCGGAAATGGTCCGGGCAAGCCACACGCTGTGCGGCATTCATCGCGCCGGCGGCATTCAGCTGATCGCGCTGACGGCGAAGGCCCTCGAGCAATGCCTGCTCGCGCTGCAGCCGTTGCCGCCTCCGCTGCCTGCCGAGGCGTTGCCGGCGCTGGCCGACGCCGTTGCCGGACTCCGGGAATTCCTCGTCCGAGTGACCGAGCGGCGAACCTTCAACGCGACCGACGTCGCGATCGCCGCCGAGATTCAGCAGGAGCTCGAGTCCGTGCGTCAGGCGGCGGCCGAGCGGACGGCGACGGTGATCGAATCGCCCGCGTCAACGGCGCCACCCGCCGAGGAGGTCGCACCCGCGCCGGTGGCCGAAGCCCCGGCGCCCGAGGAGGTTGCGCTGCCGGTGATCGAGGACCTGATCGCGTCGACGGATGCGGAAAGCGTCGAGCCGTCGGTTGCGGCGAGCGTCGAGGCCGCAAGCGTCGAGCCCACGATCGTCGAGCCCGAAAGCGGCGAGCCCGAAAGCGTCGAGGTCGCAAGCGCGGAGCCCGCGAGCGTCGAGCCTGCACCGTCCCTGACCGAAGAGCTGCCGGTCGAGCCTGTGATCGCCGAAAGCGTCGCGTCCGAGGCGGCGGAGACCGCCGCCCCGGACGTCGTCCCGGAGCCTGTCGTGGCGGCGTCGCGCGAAAACGTCGTGGCGACACTGCCTTCCGCCCGGGCGCCGGCGCCTCCTCAGGAGCCGCCGCGCCGGGAGGTCCCGCAGGACCCGCTCGCCGACATACGCGACGACGTCGACACGCAGGTGCTGCCGATCTTTCTCGAAGAGGCCGCGGAGCTCTATCCGCAGGCCGGCGAACGCGTGCGCGCATGGCGCCGCGCGCCGGGCGACGACGCGCGTGCGCGCCAGCTGCGCCGTACCCTCCACACGTTCAAGGGAAGCGCGCGGATGGCCGGCGCCATGCGCCTGGGCGAGCTCGTGCACCTGATGGAATCGCGTCTCGACGTCGACGGCGCGGCCGTGCCGGGATCGGCGGAGCTCTTCGAGGCGCTCGACGGCGACCTGGACCGCATCGCGTTCGTGCTCGACGCCCTTCGCGAGGGCAAGACCAACGTTGCGCTGTCGTGGGGCGACAAGGACGAAGGTGCCGCGGGCGCGGAGCCGGGCCATGCCGCCGCCGATGCGCCGGCGGCCATCCCCGCGGAAAAGACCGTCGTGGTGTCGCTTCCGTCGCCCGAGGGCGCGGAACGTGCGGCAGCGGATGCCGTCGACGTCGAAGCGGGTGCCCGCTCGATGCTGCGCGTGCGCGCCGACATCATCGACCGGCTGGTCAACGAGGCGGGCGAGGTCGCGATCGCGCGGGCGCGTATCGAAAACGAGCTCCGTGCGCTCAAGGCGAACCTGCTCGAGCTCACCGGCAGCGTGATCCGTCTGCGCACGCAGGTGCGCGAGATCGAGATCCAGGCCGAGTCGCAGATCCAGTCGCGCCTGATGCAGGTGGGTGAGGGCCAGGAAGGCTTCGACCCGCTCGAATTCGACCGCTACACGCGCTTCCAGGAGCTCGCGCGCTCGCTGGGCGAAGGCGTGAACGACGTGTCGACGGTCCAGCAGTCGCTGCTGAAGAACCTCGACGTCGCGGATGCCGCGCTGAGCGCGCAGGGCCGGTTCGCGCGCGACGTGCAGCAGCAGCTGTTCTCGATCCGCACCGTGCCTTTCGGCAGCCTCTCGGAACGCCTTTACCGGATCCTGCGGGGGACCGCGCGCGAGCTCGGCAAGCGCGCGAACCTCGAAATCCGCGGCGGTCAGACCGAGCTCGACCGCGCGGTGCTGGAGAAGCTCGTCGGGCCGCTCGAGCACCTGCTGCGCAACGCGCTCGACCACGGCATCGAGAACCGCGCGCAGCGCGCGAAGGCCGGCAAGTCGGAGACCGGCGAGATCACGCTGACCGTGCGACAGGTCGCGAACGAAATCGCGATCGAGCTGGCCGACGACGGCGCCGGCCTCAACCTCGAGGGGGTCCGGGCCAAGGCGATCGCGCAGGGCCGCATCGCCGCGGATGCCCAACCCACCGACGCCAAGTTGATCGAGTGCATCTTCGAGCCGGGATTCTCGACGGCGTCGCGGGTCACCCAGGTATCGGGCCGGGGCATCGGCATGGACGTCGTGCGCTCCGACATCACCGCGCTGGGCGGCCGCGTCGAGGTGTCGACGCGAGTGGGGCACGGCACGACGTTCCTCCTGTACCTGCCGCTGACGCTCGCGGTCGCGCAGGCGGTCATGGTGCGCGCCGGCGGCAGGCTGTGGGCGCTTCCGGCGCCGATGGTCGAGCAGGTGCAGCACGTGAAGGCGGACGTGCTCGTCGACTTCTACGTGCAGCGGCGCGTCGAGAACCAGGGCGTCCTCTATCCGTTCCACTACCTGCCTCGCCTGCTCGGCGACCCGCACCAGATTCCCGAGTCGACGCGCAACAATCCGGTCCTGCTGCTGCGAAGCGGCCAGAGCGTGGCGGCCATCCACGTCGACGAGATGGTCGGCAACCAGGAAGTCGTCGTGAAGAACATCGGCCCGCAGCTCGCGCGCGTCTCCGGGATCGCCGGGGCCACCGTGCTCGGCAACGGCGAGGTCGTGCTGATCATCAATCCAGTCCAGATCGCGCAGCGCACCGACGTGCCGGAGTTCGATCCCAGCGTCGAGCGCGTCGCGCCGGAAGTGCCGAAGATGGCCGTCGTGCAGGCGGGCAAGCCGCTCGTGATGATCGTCGACGATTCGCTGACGGTGCGCCGGGTCACGAGCCGGCTGCTGTCGCGCGAAGGCTTCGAGGTGCTGACGGCGCGTGACGGCGTCGATGCGCTCGAGCTGCTGCAGACCGAGATGCCCGACGTGATCCTGCTCGACATCGAGATGCCGCGCATGGACGGGTTCGAGTTCACCAAGACGATCAAGGCCAACCCGAAGCACGCGCGCATCCCGATCGTGATGATCACCTCGCGCACTGCGGAAAAGCACCGCAACATGGCCAAGGACCTCGGCGTCGACCTCTACCTCGGCAAGCCGTTCCAGGAAGAGGAATTGCTGCGCCACCTGCGCGAGATGCTCGCGCTGACGCCTTAGCCGTACGGCCTGCCCTGGGGCCCCGCAGCGGGCCTTGACTTGGGCGAAGACGATCCGTTCGCCATAGCGGCCATGCCGCCTTCCAACGATGGACCAGACGCCCACGCGGCCTCGGGCAGCGCAATTGAATGCCCGTCCGTAGCGGGCTCCGCCTGTGGCGCCGGTATAATTTGCGGAACATCCATCGGAGGAGGACAGGAGCATGGCGAACTACGCCACCGGCGACATTCGTACGGTTGCGCTCGTCGGTCAGGGCGGATCGGGCAAGACCACGCTTGCCGAGGCACTGCTGCTCGCGTCCGGCGCGATCAAGGAAGCGGGCACCGTCGAGCGCGGCACGACGGTCAGCGATTTCGATCCGCTGGAAAAGACGTGGCAGCACTCGCTGCGCGCGTCGGTCGTCCATCTTGACACGCAGAACACCCGGGTGCATCTCGTCGACACCCCCGGCTTTCCGGATTTCATCGGCCAGGCGATCGGCGCGCTCGACGCCGTCGAGACCGCGGCGGTAGTCGTCAGTGCGCAATCCGGCATCGAGATGATCGCGTCGCGGATGATGGACTGGGCGGCGAAGCGCCGCCTGTGCCGCCTCGTCATCGTCAACAAGATCGACGCGGAGAACGTCGACCTGCCGAGCCTGCTCGCGTCGATCCAGACGCTCTTCGGCAAGGAGTGCCTGCCGATCAACCTCCCGGCCGGCGGCGGCAAGCGCGTCGTCGACTGCTTCTTCAGTCCGGATGGCGAAGCCGACTTCTCGTCGGTGACGGAAGCCCACGGCAAGCTCGTCGACCAGGTGGTCGAAGTCGACGAGGCGCTGATGGCGCGATACCTGGAACAGGGCGAGATCGCGCCGGACGAGCTCCACGCGCCGTTCGAAAAGGCGTTGCGCGAGGGCCATCTCGTCCCGGTGTGCTTCGTCTCGGCAAAGACGGGCGCCGGCGTCGCGGAGCTCCTCGACGTGCTCGTCAAGCTGGCGCCGAGCCCCGCCGAAGGCAATCCGCCGCTCTTCTACAAGGGCGAAGGCGACGCGGCGACCGAGTTCCGCTCGGAGCCGGATTCGAAGAAGCACGTGCTCGCCCACGTGTTCAAGGTCGTGATGGACCCGTTCGTCGGCAAGCTCGGCGTATTCCGCGTGCACCAGGGCACGGTGACCAAGGACACGCAGCTTTTCGTCGGCGATGGCAGAAAGCCGTTCAAGGTCGGGCATCTCTTCATGCTGCAGGGCGGCAAGAACGTCGAGATGGAGCGTGCCGTGCCGGGCGACATCGCCGCGGTCGCGAAGGTGGACGATATCGAGTTCGACTGCGTGCTGCACGATTCGCACGACGAGGACCACATCCACATGCGGCCGCTCGAGTTCCCGACGCCGATGCAGGGAGTCGCCATCACGCCGAGGAAGCGGGGCGACGAGCAGCGGATTTCCGAAGTGCTGCACCGGATGATCGCCGAGGACCCGACGCTCGTCGTCGAGCACGACGCGACGACGAACGAAACCGTGCTGCGCGCGCTGGGCGATCTCCATCTGCGCTCGGTGTTGGAGCGGATGGCGAGCCAGTTCAAGCTCGAGGTCGACACGCGGCCGCCGCGCATCCCCTATCGCGAGACGATCACAGGGAAGGCGGAGGGGTTCCACCGTCACAAGAAGCAGACGGGCGGCGCCGGGCAGTTCGGCGAGGTGTCGCTGCGCGTCGAGCCGCGCGAACGCGGCGCGGGGTTCGAGTTCGTCGACCAGACGAAGGGTGGCGTGATCCCGCATCAGTTCATGCCGGCCGTGCAGAAGGGCGTCGAGCAGGTGCTCGTCACCGGCGCGATCGCCGGCTTTCCGCTGCAGGACGTGCGCGTCATCGTGCACGACGGCAAGCATCATCCGGTGGACTCGAAGGAAGTCGCGTTCGTCGCCGCCGGCAAGAAGGCGTTCCTCGACGCGATCGAGAAGGCGCGGCCCATCGTGCTGGAGCCGGTGGTCACAGTCGAGGTGATCTGCCCGGAAACGAACACCGGCGACATCGCCGGCGATCTCTCGTCGCGCCGCGGCCAGGTCACCGGCACGCGCGGCCTGCAGCCGGGCGTCCTCGCGATTACCGGGCTCGCGCCGCTGGCCGAGCTCGAAGGCTACTCGGCACGGTTGAAGTCGGTGACCGGCGGCCACGGCTCATGGTCGATGCAGCTCTCCCACTACGAGCAGGCGCCGCCCAACCTGCAGCAGCAGCTCGTCGCGGAATTCAAGAAATCGCGCAAGCACGAGGACGAGTAGTCAGCGGTGCGCTGAACCCCGCGCTGCCTTGAACAACGCGAGCGCTTCGGCGCGTGCGGCCGCGTGATCGACGATCGGCGCGGGATACTCGCGGCCGAGCCCGATGCCTTTTGTCCGCAGAATGTGGGGCGGGACGCGCCACGGCGCGTGGATCTCACCGTCACCGAGCGCCGCGAGCTCGGGAACGTAGCGCCGGATGAATGCCCCTCCGGGATCGAAGCGCTCCGACTGCGTCACCGGATTGAAGATGCGGAAGTAGGGCTGCGCATCGCAGCCGGTGGACGCCGCCCATTGCCAGCCGCCGTTGTTGGACGCGAGGTCGTAGTCGATGAGCTGCTCGGCGAAGTAGCGCTCGCCGAGGCGCCAGTCGACGAGGAGGTCCTTGACCAGGAACGAGGCGGCGATCATCCGTAGCCGGTTGTGCATGTAGCCGGACGCGTTCAGCTGCCGCATCGCGGCATCGACGATGGGATAGCCCGTGCGGCCCTCGCGCCACGCCGCGAATTTCGCAGGATCGTTCGGCAATGCAAGCGCGTCGTACTCCGGCTTGAACGCGCGTCCGACGACATGCGGATGATGCCAGAGGATCTGCGAGTAGAACTCGCGCCAGACGAGCTCGGAGAGCCACGTCGCCGCGCCTTCGCCGCCGGGCTGCAGCGAGCGAAAATGCGCAAACGCGACCAGCTCGCGAATCGACACGGTGCCGAAGCGCAGGTGCACGGACAGGTAGGACGGTCCCCGGACGGACGGATAGTCGCGGGCGTCCCGGTAGCGGTCGACGCGTTTTCTGAAATCCGCGAAAAGCGCCGCACCTCCCCGCATGCCGGTTGCCACACCCAGCGCCGCGAGCCCGGCGCGCCGGAAGCCCATCGCCTCGAGCGACGGCATCGTCGCGGAGACGGCGGGCGGCGGCGCGGCCAGCGCTCGGATGTACTGTTCGATCGGATGGGGCGCGAGGCAGGCCGGCGTCAGCGCCGCGAGCCACGCGGTGCGGTAAGGGGTGAACACGCCGAACGGCGTCGCCGAGCGAGTCAACACCTCGTTGCGCTCGAAAATCACCTGGTCCTTCGTGGTGTGGAATGCAATGCCGCGCGCAGCCAGCGCAGACGCGACGGCGTCGTCGCGGGCTGCGGCCGCCGGCTCGTAGTCGTGGTTCGCGTAGACCGCATCCGCGCAAAGCTCCGTCGCGAGGCGGGGGATTTCCTCGCGTGCAACGGCATGGCGCACGATCAGGGCGCCGCCTTCCGCTCGCAGCGCCGATTCGAGCTCGGCCACGCTCTCCCAGATGAACTCGACGCGACGATCGGAGCGAGAAGGCAGCGCATCGAGGATGTCGCGATCGAAGATGAACGCGCAGTGGACTTCCCCGGCGTCCCGCAGCGCGCGCGACAGCGCGGCGTGGTCGAACGAGCGGAGATCGCGGCGAAACCAGACGAGCGCCCGGCCCGATCGGTCGCCCGTCATCGCGAGCGCGGCGTCGAGGATCGAGCGACGGCGACGAATCCTGCATTGCCGCGCCGATGGGAAGAGGCAGGCGGGTGCGTCGGCGAAGCGGAGGGGCGCATGGGCTCTCGTGGGGTAAGGGCCGGCGATCGCCTGGGCGCCAATTGTGCCCAGAGGAGCCGGCGTTTACAATTGCAGCCGTGGGTGACGCCATCGGGACGCGAACTGCCAATTTCACGCACCACTTCCTGATCGCCATGCCGGCGATGGCGGACCCGCATTTCTCGCACACGCTCACCTACGTCTGCGAGCACAGTGCGGAAGGCGCGCTCGGCATCGTCGTCAACAAGCCGACCGACATGACGCTCTCCGCGCTGTTCGAGCAGATCGACGTCCCGCTCGCGAATGCCGAGTTGCGCCGCATGCCGGTGCATTTCGGCGGGCCGGTCCAGGTCGACCGCGGGTTCGTGCTGCACCGGCCGCTCGGCAATTGGCAATCCACGCTCGCCGTCGACGACGACGTCGGTCTCACCACGTCGAAGGACGTGCTCGAGGCGGTCGCGCGCGGCGAAGGACCGAAGGACGTCCTCGTGTCGCTCGGTTACGCCGGCTGGTCGGCGGGACAGCTCGAGCAGGAGATCGCGCAGAACGCCTGGCTCACCGTCGCGGCCGATCCCGGCGTGCTGTTCGAGACGCCCGTCGAAGCCCGGCTTCCGGCGGCGATGCGTCTCCTTGGCATCGATTTCTCGCGCCTGTCCGACGACGTCGGACACGCCTGACGCGTGGCGAGCGCAACCGCGACCGACACCCGCACGGTGCTCGCGTTCGATTTCGGAACGCGGCGCATCGGCGTGGCGGTCGGCAATTCGATCACGGGCGTCGCCCGCCCGCTGACCACGATCGCGAGCGATGCGAACGCCGTTCGGTTCGCCGCGATCGAGACGCTGATCGACGAATGGCGGCCGGGCATGCTGGTCGTGGGTCAGCCGGTGCACGGCGACGGTACGCCGCACGAGATGACCGCGCGCGCGCTGCGTTTCGCGCGGCAGCTCGAAGGCCGCTTCGGCTTGAAGGTCGTGTGCGTGGACGAGCGATACACGACGGAGGGCGCCGACGCCGCGCTCGCGGCGGCAGGCGTTCCGGCCCGCGAGCGCAAGGCGTCGCGCGACGGTGTCGCGGCGCAGCTCATCCTGCAATCCTGGTTCGACGACCCCGCGCGGAGCCACGCCGATGGCCCTGCCTGACGCCGAGGCGACGCTCGCCGCGCTGGTGGAGCGGATGCGCGGCGCCGTCGCCTTCGACGCGAAGTTCGTCGGCATCTACTCGGGCGGCGCCTGGATGGCCGAGCGGCTCGCGCAGGCCATCCCCGGCGACCACCCGGTCGGTTTCATCGACGTCTCGTTCTATCGCGACGATTTCAGCCGCAAAGGGTTGAAGCCGGAGGTCAAGCGCACGGAGCTGCCGTTCGAAGTCGAAGGCGCGACCATCGTGCTGATCGACGACGTGCTCTACACCGGACGCAGCGTGCGCGCCGCGATCAACGAGCTGTTCGATTATGGCCGCCCGGCGGTCGTCGAGCTCGCCGTGCTGATCGATCGCGGCGGCCGGGAGCTGCCGATCGAGGCCACCTACGCGGGGGCGAGGCTCGCCGTCGCGAAGAACCTCTCCGTCGTGCTGTCGCGCGCGGCGGACGGCACGCTCGCGCTGACCACCGAGGCCTCCGGTGCGTAACCCGCAGCTCAACGCCGCCGGCGGCCTCACCCACCTGCTCACGCTCGAGGGGCTGCCGGCCGAGATCATCACCCGGGTGCTCGATACCGCGGTGCCGTTCACGTCGATCGCCGAGCGCGACGTGAAGAAGGTGCCGCTCCTGCGCGGCCGGTCGGTGTTCAACCTGTTCTTCGAGAACTCGACCCGGACGCGCACCACGTTCGAGATCGCCGCCAAGCGGCTGTCGGCCGACGTCATCAATCTCAACATCGGCGTGTCGTCGACGAGCAAGGGCGAGACGCTCCTCGACACCGTGGACAACCTGGTCGCGATGAACGCCGACATGTTCGTCGTCCGGCACGCGCAGTCCGGCGCGCCGCATCTCATCGCCGCGCATCTGAACCGGATGGGCCGCACGCACGTCCATGTCGTCAACGCCGGCGACGGCCGCCATTCGCATCCGACGCAGGGGCTGCTCGACCTCTTCACGATCCGGCACTACAAGAAGGATTTCCGCAATCTCACGGTCGCGATCGTCGGCGATGTCCTCCACTCGCGCGTCGCGCGGTCGCTGATCCACGGACTCACGACGCTCGGCACGCCCGAAGTGCGCGTGATCGGTCCGAAGACGCTGCTGCCGTCCTCGGTCGAGGCGCTGGGCGTTCGGGTGCACCACGGCATGCGCGAGGGGCTCGCGGGATGCGACGTCGTCGTGATGCTCCGTCTGCAGAGCGAGCGGATGCGCGGCGCGCTGCTGCCGTCGACGGGCGAGTACTACAAGCATTACGGCCTGACCGCCGAGAAGCTCGCGCTCGCGAAGCCCGATGCGATCGTCATGCATCCGGGGCCGATGAACCGCGGCGTCGAGATCGAGTCGGCGGTCGCCGACGGCGAGCGCAGCGTGATCCTGCCGCAGGTGACGTTCGGCATCGCCGTGCGGATGGCCGTGCTCAGCATCGTTGCGGGCAACTGACGATGAAGATCGAGATCAGCCGCGGCCGTGTGATCGACCCGAAGCACGGCGTCGACCGCGAAACGTCCATCTATGTCGCGGCGGGCCGGGTGGCGGCGATGGGCGCCGCGCCGGCCGGTTGGGCCGCGGAGCGCGTGATCGACGCGCGCGGGCGCGTCGTCTGCCCGGGACTCATCGATCTCTCGGCCCGGCTGCGCGAGCCCGGCTTCGAGTACAAGGCGACGCTCGAATCCGAGATGGACGCCGCGGTGGCCGGAGGCGTGACGAGCCTCGCCTGCCCGCCGGACACCGATCCTCCGCTCGACGAGCCGGGATTGGTCGAGATGCTGAAGCATCGCGCCCGCTCGCTGCACAAGGCGCATGTCTATCCGATCGGCGCGCTGACCGTCGGGCTCGCGGGAGCGGAACTGACGGAGATGGGCGAGCTGGCCGAGGCCGGCTGCGTCGCCTTTTCGCAGGCGGAGATGCCGGTGACGGACACGGGGGTCATGCTGCGCGCGATGCAGTATGCCGCGACGTTCGGTCACCGCGTCTGGCTTCGCGCGGAGGACGCGTATCTCGGCCGTGGCGGCGTCGCGCACGACGGCGAAGTGGCGACGCGTCTCGGGCTGCCGGCCATTCCGGCGGCGGCGGAAACGATCGCGCTCGCGTCGATCTTCGCGCTCGTCCGCCACACGGGCGTGCGCATCCACCTCTGCCGGCTCTCGACCGCGGAGGGCGTCGCGATGGTGCGCGCCGCGAAGCGCGAAGGCCTGCCCGTCACCTGCGACGTCGCCGTGCATCACCTGCACCTGTGCGACGTCGACATCGGCTGGTTCGACGCGCAATGCCGCCTCATTCCCCCGCTGCGCGGCACGCGCGACCGCGACGCGCTCCGCGCCGGTCTCGCCGACGGCACGATCGATCTCGTGTGCTCGGATCACACGCCGGTCGACGACGACAGCAAGCAGGTGCCGTTCGGCGAAGCGGAACCCGGGGCCACCGGTCTCGAGCTCCTGCTGCCGCTGACGCTCAAATGGGCGCACGAGGATCGCATCGCGCTGCCCGAGGCGATCGCTTGCGTCACCGCGCGACCGGCCTCGGTGCTGGGAACCGACGCGGGGCATCTCGCCGTCGGCGCGCCGGCGGACATCTGCATCTTCGACCCGGAAGAGGATTGGCGGGTCGAGCCGTCGGTGCTCAGGAGCCAGGGCAAGAACACGCCCTACCTCGGCCTCGAAGTGCGCGGCAGGGTGCGCACGACGCTCGTCGCCGGACGCATCGTCCACGAGGCCTGAGCTTCGTTCGAGCCTTGCCCAGGTTCCCGCCTGTGCCACCACCAGACGCCCCCGACGCCGTGCGCTCCACTGTCGGCAACATCGTTCCCGTGCGGCACCAGGTCACGGCCGGCGAGCGCACGCGGCGGGCGCGCCACGCGGGGGCCGTCCTCTGGTTCACCGGCCTGCCGGGCTCCGGCAAGTCGACGCTCGCGATGGCACTTGAGCGGCGCCTGTTCGATCTCGGCGGGCAGGTCTACACGCTCGACGGGGACAACGTCCGGCGCGGCCTGAGCGCGGATCTCGGCTTCTCGCCGCACGACCGCGAGGAGAACATCCGCCGCATCGGCGAGGTGGCGACGCTCTTCGCCGACGCGGGACGGTGTGCATCGTCGCGTTCATCTCCCCCTGTCGGGCGGACCGCGCCCGCGCCCGGCAGGCGGCCGGCGACCGGCGGTTCTTCGAGGTCTACGTCAAATCGGCGCTCGCGACGTGCGAGCGGCGCGACCCGAAGGGACACTACGCGCGTGCGCGCGCCGGACAGATCAAGGACTTCACCGGCGTCGACGCCCCGTACGAGCCGCCGGAAGGGCCAGCCATCGTGATCGACACGGAAACGCAGGACATCGAGACTTGCGTCGCGCAGCTGCTTGAATTCGTCGTCGCGGGCTGCCAAGCCTGAGGCCCCGTCGCGTGCCGCGTCGTGCGCGCGATGCCTACGTGCGTGGTTTGGGTGTCCTGCCGAGCGTAAAGAACTCGTCGTTCGGACGCAGGGCGATGAGGTTCGCCATCCGGTTCGACAGGCAGAAGAACGCCGAGATGTTGCCGATGTCCCAGATGTCCTCGTCGCTGAAGCCGTGCGAGCGCAGCGCCGCGAAGTCGTCGTCATCGATCTCACTGCTCCGGTCCGACACCTTGAGCGCGAACGCTAGCATCGCCTTCTGCCGGGGCGTGATGTCGGCCTTCCGGTAGTTGACGCCGACCTGGTCCGCCACGAGCGGCGCCTTCGCGTAGACGCGCAGGATGGCGCCATGGGCGACGAAGCAGTAGAGGCAGTCATTGGCGCCGGCGACCGCGACGACGATCATCTCGCGCTCGGCCTTGGTGAGCCCCGATTCGCGCAGCATCAGCGCGTCGTGGTACGCGAAGAAGGCGCGAAACTCGTCCGGACGATGCGCGAGTGCGAGGAAGACGTTGGGGATGAATCCCGCCTTTTCCTGCACCCCCAGCATTCGCGCGCGGATGTCGTCGGGCAGGTCTTCGAGTTTCGGGACCGGGTAGCGGCTGATGGGAGGGGCGGTCATGCGAACGAGTCTACCAGCCAGGAACAGACCAATCCAGGACGTGAGGGCGGCACGTGGCCGCCCCATGAGCGGCAGAGATCGGCCAGCCGGTCGTAGTCGCCACTCAATTTGCCAGGAAACAGGCGTTGACGAGACGGCCAACGCCCAGCAATCCCACGTCGCCACCGGGTCGTCAGCCAATGCAGTTCAGCCCCACGCTTCCCGCGCGTGCCACCCACGCTTGAGCCTCTACGGTCGACCAGGGATATCCCGTCTCCGCTACTATCTTGGTCTCGGAGCGCGCGCGCTTCATTCCATTGCAACAGGATTCCATGATCGATCAAGGGTATTTGCGATATCCCGCGATACGCGGGGACGGAATCGTCTTCGTGTGCGACGACGATCTGTGGGGCGTCGGAGCCGAAGGTGGTACCGCGCGCCGGCTCACCGCGGGTCTGGGCGAGCCCACTACGCCGTGCTTGTCGCCGGACGGCAAGTGGATCGCGTTCGTGAGCCGCGACGAGCAGCATCCTGAGGTGTACCTCATGCCGGCGGAAGGCGGGCCCGCGCGGCGCATGACGTGGCTCGGCCCCGATGTGATGGTCCGCGGCTTCACGGCCGACGGCCAAATCCTGTTTGTCACTACGCATGGACAACCGTTCTTCCGCAATTACCGCGCGTATACGCTTGATCCTGCGGGCGGATTGCCGCAGATGCTGCCGCTCGGTCAGGTGAACCATCTGTCGTCCGGTCCCGGCAAGGCGATGGTGATCGGACGCAACACCGCCGACCCCGCGCGGTGGAAGCGCTATCGCGGCGGCACGGCGGGACATCTTTGGATCGACGCCAACGGCAGTGGGACGTTCCGCCGCATGACCGAGCTCACCGGCAACATCACGAGCCCGATGTGGGTCGGCGAGCGCGTGTACTTCCTCTCGGACAGCGAAGGCGTGGGCAACCTCTACTCGGTGAAGCCCGACGGCTCCGGCCTCACGCGCCACACTGACCATGACGATTTCTACGCGCGTCACGCGCAGACGGACGGCAAGCGCATCGTGTACCAGACGGGCGCCGACCTGTACCTCTTCGATCCCGCGAAGGGTCAATCGAACAAGGTGCCGATCCGCGTCCCCGCGCATCGTACGCAGGCGGCGCGCAAGTTCGTGGCTACCGGCGACTACCTAGGCGGCTTCGACGTGCATCCGGCTGGTCACAGCCTCGCGCTCGACGTGCGCGGCAAGCTCTTCACGATGGGACTGTGGGAGGGCGCGGTGCGCCAGCTCGGGCGTCCTGATGGCGCGCGCCATCGCCATTCGCAATGGCTCGCCGACGGTGCAACCGTCGTCGCGGTGAGCGACGAAACCGGCGACGAGCGCGTTCAGATCTGGAAGGACGGCGTCACGCGCCCGCTGCCGTGGGACATCGGCCGCGCGATCACGATGCGCGCCGCACCGAAGGGCACGCTGGTCGCCATCGGCAATCATCGCAACGAAGTGATCGTGGGCGACATCGAGACCGGCGAGGTCTCGGTGATCGACAAAAGCGAGCACGGGCGCACCGAGGACCTCGCATGGTCACCCGACGCGCAGTGGCTTGCGTACACTTCCGTGACCGATGCGCGCCACCAGGCGATCAAGCTCTATGGCGTGAAGGCGAAGTTGTCCACGCTTGCCACGCAACCGGAGTTCCGCGACTACTCGCCGTCGTTCGATCCCACCGGCAAGTACCTCTACTTCCTGTCGGTGCGGACCTTCGACCCCGTGTACGACGCGGTGCAGTTCGAGCTTTCGTTCCCGCGCGCTGCGCGGCCGTATCTCATCGCACTGCAGAACGGAGGCGCACCGCCTTTCGATCCCCCGCTGAAAGGCATGAAGCCGGAGCCGCCGCCGGAGTTCGCCATGAACGGTGACAAGCCTGCCGAGGCCGACACTGTTCGCGTGGATCTAGATGGCATTGCGCGGCGCGTGAGCGCGTTCCCGGTGGCCGAGAACAAGTTCGGGCAGCTCGCGGCTGTCGCCGGCCGCAAGGTCGTGTGGACCGTGATGCCCATCGTCGGCGCACACGGACGCGGCGGTCACAAGGAAGGACCGGGCCGGCTCGAGCTCTTCGACTTCGACACGCTGGGTACCGAGGTGCTGAGCGAGAAGGTCGAACGCTTCGCGCTCGCGAACGATCACCTGACGCTCGTCGTGCGCGACGGCAAGCGCTTGCGCGCGATGGCGGCGAACATGAAGCACGACCTGCGCGATCCGGCGGTGCACTCGGACGCGCCGTCGCGCAAGACTGGCTGGATCGATCTCGACCGCATTCGCGCCGCCGTCGAACCGCGCGCCGAGTGGCGCCAGATCCTGCGCGAAGTGTGGCGCCTGCAGCGCGACCACTTCTGGACGCCCTCGATGTCCGGCGTCGACTGGAACGCCGTGTACGAGAAATACTCACCGCTGCTCGCGCGCGTGTCGTCGCGCGGCGAGCTGTCCGATCTCATCTGGGAAATGCAGGGCGAGCTCGGCACGTCGCATGCGTACGAGATGGGCGGCGATCACCGCAAGCCGCCGGCGTGGCCGCTCGGCCACCTCTGCGCCCAATACAAGCTCGCGGACGACGGCGCGAGCTACGAGATCGCGAGCATCGTGTCCGGAGATCCGTGGGACCCAGGCGCCGATTCGCCGCTCAACGCGATCGGCGTCGAGGTAAGGGTGGGCGAGCGCATCGTGGCGGTGAACGGGCAGCCGCTGTCGCGCGCCGTGCCGCCGCAGGCTCTGCTCGTGCATCAGGCGAACGCAAAAGTCGAGCTCACCGTTGACGGCGCGAACGGCCGCCGCACGGTCGTCGCGACCACGGTGCCAGACGAAGTGCCAGCGCGCTACCGCGAGTGGGTCGAACTCAATCGCGCGTGGGTGCACGAAGAGTCGAACGGACGCGTCGGCTACTTCCACCTACCCGACATGCAGTCCGCGGGTTACGCGGAGTTCCACCGCTACTTCAGCGCCGAGTGCGACCGCGATGCACTGATCGTCGACCTCCGCTACAACCGCGGCGGCCACGTCTCGCAGCTCCTGCTCGAGAAAATTGCGCGCAAGCGGCGCGGGTACGCGCTGTCGCGCTGGATGAGGCCGTCGCCATACCCGGACGAGGCGGTCGTGGGTCCGGTCGTCGCGCTCACCAACGAGCACGCGGGTTCGGACGGCGACATCTTCTCACACAACTTCAAGCTGATGGGCCTCGGTCCGCTCGTGGGCACGCGCACATGGGGTGGCGTGGTCGGCATCTGGCCGCGCCACACGCTTGTCGACGGCACGCAGACAACGCAGCCGGAGTTCTCGTTCTGGTTCGAAGACGTGGGGTTCGGCGTGGAGAATTACGGCACCGATCCGCAAATCGAAGTGGACAACGCGCCGCAGGACGCGCGCGAGGGCCGCGACCGCCAACTTGAGGTGTCGCTCGCAACCGCGCTCGACCTGATCGAGAAGACCAAACCCGGCGTGCCGGAGTTCGGCGAGCGGCCGGTTCTCACGCGAGAGCCCTTGCCCGCGCGCAAGCGCTAAAGAGTAGGATCAGACCCCATTTCAACGCTTGGCACCTTTCCCCAGCGGACGGTCGTGCCCGTCGATGACGAAGATGCCACGCTAACGTTTGGGTCCGCGTTGATCGTCGCAGGAGTGATCGCCCACGTCAGCGTCCGCGCGCTGCAATGACCGCTTGCGGCCACGTCAGTCCTTGCGTCCGGCACTTCGAGGTGCCACGACTTCGCCGCCGGCGGTCAGGTGAAGAACTTCGGCCCCAATCGCCGGCACCTCGTTCTGTTCTGAGTACGTCGTGACTGCGTCCTTGGTACTGGGTGCTGAGCACGACCCGGCTGCCGCAAAGCGTCAGCACCTGCCGCCCGACCGCGCGATAGATAGCCCGCGCGGGAGGCGCCACGGCTCGTGGCTCCTAGGGGGCATTACCCTTGTTCCGCAGCCGCCGGTGCTACGCGCCATTGGCATTCTTCTTGCGGCCAAGGGCGGTATGAGAATCGAACCTAGCCAACCCATCGCTGCCGCAGTCGGGTGGGCGCAGGAGTGGCAGCATTTTGGCTGGACCGCGACAAAGCAGTCGATGAGGTGTTACCTTCAGGGCTGCGCCCATATTGCCATGGCGCCCACGCCACAGCAGGCATTGGCGGCGTTGCACGAGGCCGAGACAGGCCTGCTCAGGCATTACGCGGACACGTTCGCGGAGGCCGCTAGGCTCGTGCGCAAGCAGAGCGCCGAACACGTTCGCGCTCCCCAGCAACTGCGTAAGTGATGACCGCGTCTGTTGTTCAGCGCATGGGTGTGGGCGTCGCTTTGGGTTCGACTCCGAGCGTGATCACCTGAATCCAGTCGTTGCTCGTCGCGAACGGCCCGAGGATGTTTCCGCGTTTCAGCAGCAAGTTATCGCTCACCGGACGTGGGCGCATTGGCGCCATCGTGTCGAGGCGCGTCTGCATTGTGCGGAACAGTTCTGTCCGCGCAGGACCTGACGGCGTTACCAGCGCTCTCTCGAAGGCAGCGTCAAACACCGGGTCGGCGAAACAGCTCATGTTCATGCTGCCGATCGATTTGCTGTAGAACATCCCCATCACGTTCGTGCCGTCGGGCACGTCGAGTGCCCAGTCCATTACGGCCATGCCGAAGCGGCAATGGGTCATTCGTTTCAGCCTCTCCGATGAGGTCAAGGTCTCGAACCCGACGCGAACGCCGATGCGATCCAGCATCCGCTTGCTGAATTCGGCGCTCTTCCGGGCATCCGACGACGTCCCGATCAGCGCGTGCACCGTCAGCGCCGAGCCATCGGGATTGCGCCGATAGTTGTCCGGCCTGCGCCGGTAACCGACGCGATCGAGGAGCGCGTTCGCGGTCGCGAGATCGTACATGTTCGGATTGCGGTAACCTGGTATGAAGCCGTCGATGCCTGGTGGCACGACTTGATGTCGCACCTTCGACAGCATGGGCTGCACCGCTCGCGACGCCGATGTCAGCAGGTCCTCCCAACGCAAAGAGCGAACTGAGCGGCTCCGCGCGAGCTCGAGGCGCTGGCCCGGGACGTATGCCGCCACCGCAAATGCCCCGGTGCCCACCGGGCGCTGGCCGTACGTTTCGCCTTCGGCTTCGACCACCTCGCGCGCGAGGCTGGCGAAGACTGCCGACGTAAGCAGAAACGGGAAGATCGGTTCCGGCGCGTTGAGCCGGATGCGCAGCGTGTGGCGATCGACGACGAGAAGCCCCGGCACCGGCGCGTCGTAGTCGAGCCCGGTGCCGGCATCCTGTGCCCGTTTCGCAAGGGCGTCGAGCCCTTCGATCTTGCCTTCGACGAAGTACAGTCCCGGCGATCGAATCTTCGGATCGACGATGCGTTTGAACGCGTACGCGAAATCGGCAGCCGTCAGCTCGCGCGGCTTGCCTCCGAAGCTCGGATGCGGCGTGAAGAAGATCCCTGGCCGGACGCGGATCGTGAACGTGCGGTAATCGGCCGAAATCTCCGGGAGCGTTGCAGCAGCCATGGGAACGATCAACGCCGGTCGCGCCACTGGGTCGAGCACGAACAGGGTGTCATAGATGCCGCCATCAGATACATCGCCTGCATATTGTCTGCGCGTGCGGGATCGAGCGTATCGGGGATCAGCGGCATGCCGACGCGCAGTGCCCGCGCCGGGACATCGGCACCTGTCACGGGGGTCACGGCGTTCGTCGCAAGCAGCATCGCCAACATCGCTGTGCAGGCGAGACCTCGGATTGTCGTGATCTTTGGCATGGGGCGGCTCCCCGCTGCCACCTACGCCGACCCTCTCGATGAAAGTGCTGCTGCGGTCAGATGACATAATTCAGTAGCCAAACGCCGCGCGTTGATCGCGATTGAACGTCCGGTTCTTGGATGGCGCAAGGTCTGCACGGCGCGCGATACACTATTGCCGCGGTGCATGAGCAGCGCGCCACGTGAGCGACTGTAGCTCGCCCAGCCGATGCAGGTCTCCCGCCTCGGGTCTGCGATTTGTATGTTTGGATCGCCGAATGTATCCTCAGGCGTCCGCTCCGGCGTCAGGCGTACGGTCTCGAGCAAGACGCCAATTGCGACAGGCATCGGTTGCACCGGCCGCCGCAATTCCCAATCGAATAAGGAGGCTCCGATGCGATACCGCACCCCTGTTGCCGCCGCGATAGCCCTCGTTGCCGCCGGACTCGCGACCGCCGCGCCGCCGAAGGTGGTGACGGCGCCCAACTCCGATCCGCAAGTGCTTCGCGCCGTGGGCCGCCAACACCAAGCTGTTCCAGTACCCGGCGAAGAAAGGCCCCTACCGGATCGCGCTCGCCAACGGCTACATCGCCAACACCTGGCGCATTCAGATGATCAAGACGGCCAAGGCCTATGCCGCGCAGCCCGAGGTGGCCGCGAAGCTCAAGGAGTTCAAGGTCGTGTCCACCGGCGAGGACGTCGCCGCGCAGATCGCTGCGATCAACAATTTCATCGACTCGGGCTACGACGCGATCGTGGTGAACGCCCAGAATCCGGCGGCGTTCAAGCCGGTGATCAAGCGCGCCAACGACGCGGGCGTCGTGCTGGTGGCGTTCGACAACATCCTCGACACCGAAGAGGCGATCAACGTCAACGTCGACCAGAAGGGCCTCGGCAAGTACTGGGCCGAATGGCTGGTGAAGAACGTGCCGAACGGCGGCAAGGTGCTCGAGGTGCGCGGCGTGTCCGGCACCTCGGTCGATCGCGACCGGCACGAGGGCATCCAGGAAGTGTTCAAGGCCTCGGGCAAGAAGTGGGACACGGTCGAGGTGATCGGCAAGTGGGACGACCCGACGGCGCAGAAGGTCACGGCCGACGCGATCGCCGTGCACAAGAAGTTCGACGCGATCACCGCGCAAGGCGGCGACACCGGCGTCGTGCAGGCGATGATCGATGCCAAGCATCCGTTCGTGCCGTTCGGCGGCGAGACCGAGAACGGCTTCCGCAAGTTCTGCGGCAAGTACGGGGCGCAGGGCTTGAAGTGCGCGTCGGCCGGCACCGGCCCGGCGCAGGTCGCCGTGGCGATCAAGACGGCCATCGCGGCGCTCGAAGGCAAGGTCGTGCCGCAGTCGGTCAAGCTGCCGCTCGCGAAGGCCGAGTATCCCCAACATGAAGGAAGGGATCGGACTACTACCCCGCCCAGAGCGACAACTTCTTCGTCGGCAACGCGTTCCCGACCTGCGGCATCACTTTCACCGCGCAGGAAATCATGGGGCAGTCCGAAGCGAACAAGTAGGCGCGGGTGCGGGGACTCCCGGTCCCCGCACGACCATATGAGCTTGTTCGTCATGCAGGGCGTCTCCAAGCGCTTCGGCGGCGTGCGCGCGCTGGAGGGCGCCAACCTCGCGATCGAGGCCGGCCGCATCCATGCGGTGCTGGGCGAGAACGGCGCCGGCAAGTCGACGCTGATCAAGATCATGGCGGGCGTCGTCGCGCCCGACGAGGGCCGGATGCTGCTCGACGGCGAGCCTGTCTCGTTCGCGTCGCCGGCGGCGGCCAACGCCGCCGGCATCGCCTGCATCTTCCAGGAGCTGTCGCTGATCCCCGACCTTTCGGTGGCCGACAACATCGCGATCAGCAATCCGCCGCGCCGCTTCGGCTTGATCGACCGTCGCGCGCAGCGCCGCATGGCCGAGGAAGCGCTCGCGCGCGCCGGCGCCGACAACATCCATCCGTCGGCGCTGGTCAAGGACTTGTCGCTGTCGCGACGGCAGATGGTCGAGATCGCGAAGGCGCTCGCGCGGAAGCCGCGGATCCTGATCCTCGACGAAGCGACGTCGGCGCTCACGGCCACCGACGTCACCAAGATCTACGGCGTGCTGAAGCGCCTCCGCGCCGAAGGGCTCGCGCTGATCTACATCTCGCACCGGATGCACGAGATCGCCGAGCTCGCCGACGAGTGCACGGTGTTCTGCAACGGCAGGAGCGTCGCGAGCTACGCCGCTGGCACGAAGACCGACAACGAAGTCGTCGAGCTCATGATCGGCCGCGAGTACAACGCCGTGTTTCCGGCCCGGACCGCGCGAATCGGCGAGCGATGCGGCGCCGCGCCTCGAGGTGCGCCATCTCGGCTGGGCCGATCGGCTGAGCGACATCTCGCTCGAATTGCACGCCGGCGAGGTGATCGGCCTCGGCGGTCTCGACGGCCAGGGCCAGCGCGAGCTGCTGCTCGCGCTCTTCGGGGTGCTGCACGGCACGACGGGCGAGGTCGCCGATCGACGGCAAGCCCGTCGTCATCACCGGTCCGCACGTCGCGAAGCGGAAGGAGATCGGCATGGCGCTGATCCCCGAGGACCGCAAGACCGAGGGCCTGATGCTGCCGATGTCGGTGCGCGACAACCTCTCCTTCGCGGCGCTCGGCCGCCTCTCCCGCTGGGGCATCGTCGACAAGGCGGCCGAACGCGACGCGGTGGACCGGATCGTGCGGCTCCTCGCGGTGCGCACCGACGGCACCGACCTGCCGGCGGGCTCGCTGTCCGGCGGCAACCAGCAGAAGGTCGTCATCGGCAAGTGGCTGATGATGGCGCCGCGCATCCTGCTGCTGAACGATCCGACGCGGGGCATCGACGTCGGCACCAAGCAGGAGATGTATCAGCTGCTGCGCGAGCTGGCGGACGCCGGCGCCGCGATCCTCTTCTACTCGACCGACTACGACGAGCTCATCGGCTGCTGCGATCGCGTGCTCGTGATGTACGACGGCGCGATCAGGCGCGAGCTCGTCGGCGCGGAAATCACCGAACGTGCGCTCATCGCAGCGCCCTCAATATCGGTGCCGAAAGCAGCGGCGCCGGCGCGACGCAGGTGCCGCGGTCGTGACGGGGGACTGGTCCTACTGGCTGCGCGAGCACCGCGGGACGCTGCTCGCGTTCGCGGCCTTCGTGGCGATGTTCACGATCTACGCCGCCAACCATCCCGCGGGCCTCAACGCCAACGTCGCGACCACCGCGGCCAACAAGGGCGTGCTGCTCGCGATCGTCGCCATGGCGCAGACGCTGGTCGTGCTGACGTCGGGCATCGATCTCTCGGTCGGAATGGTGATGGTGCTCGCCAACTGCCTCGCTTCCACGCATCGTGGTCGGCACGCCTGCGATGACGGCCGTTGGGCGTGCTGGGCGTGCTCTTCGTCGGCGGCCTGTGCGGCGCGATCAACGGGCTGATCGTGATCTACGGACGGCTGCAGCCGATCGTGACGACGATCGCCACCGGCGCGGTGTACTACGGGGCCGCGCTCGCGCTCCGGCGCGTTCCCGGCGGCGATGTCGACTCCACGCTGGCCGATGCGCTGACGGGCCAGTTGCCGGGCGGCGTGCCGGCGAGCCTCGTGCTGCTGCTGGCGCTGGTCGTGATCGTATGGGTGCCGTTCCGGCGCTCCGCGATCGGCCGCGCGGCCTATGCGGTCGGATCGTCGGAGGTCGCCGCGTACATGTCCGGCGTGCCGATCCGTCGCGCGAAGTTCGCCGCCTACACGCTGTCGGGCCTCCTCGCGTCGGTGGCCGGGCTGTTCCTCACGTGCGTCACCTACTCGGGCGAGGCGTCCGCGGCCAACGGCAGCACGTACACGCTGTATTCGATTGCGGCCGTCGTGCTGGGAGGCGTGTCGCTGTTCGGCGGTTCGGGCAGCGCGATCGGCGCCATCTTCGGCGCGCTGATGTTCCGCACCATCGGCGACCTCCTCTTCGTGTTCAACGTCGAGCCGCTGTGGCAGCCGCTGTTCCAGGGCGTGGTGCTGGTCGCCGCCGTCTGCCTCGGCTCGCTGCGGCTCCTGCGCATCCGCAATCGGCTCGACCTGTATGGCTGACGCGCGGGCTCGGGCCGGCGATTCGGGCAGCGCGACCGGCGCCGTGATGCGGCCCGCATGCGCCGTCGCATCGACCCGGCGATCGCGTCGGCGTTCGGCTGCATCGTGATCGTGCTGCTCGTCGGCAGCCTCTATTCGACGAGCTTCCTGTCGCCGGAATACCTGCTGCAGCAGCTCAAGGTCGCGTCCTTCCTCGGCGTCATCGCGACCGGAATGATGATCGTCATCCTGCTGGGCCAGATCGACCTGTCCGTGCCGTGGGTCGTCGCCGTCGGCGGGATGATGGCGACCGCGGCGACGGGCTGGGGTCCGCTCGGCGAGGCGCTCGCGATTCCGGTGGGCGTCGGCTGCGGCATCGCGCTGGGACTGGTCAGCGGCGTCGGCGTCGCGTTCCTTCGCCTGCCGTCGATGGTCGTCACCCTGGCGGTGAACGCCGTCGCGCAGGGGCTGATGGTCGTGCACACCGGCGGATTCTCGCCGCAGGACTCGTCGTCGCCGGCCATGCGCTTTCTCGCGACGGGCCACAGCGTGCTCGGCATTCCGAATGCGCTGGTGGTGTGGGCGGCGATCGGTGTAGCCGCCGTCTTTCTGCTGACGCGCACGACGTTCGGCCGGACGGTCTACGCGATCGGCAACCGCGAGCGTGCGGCCTATCTCTCCGGCGCGCGCACTCGCCTGGTCGTGATGGCGGCGTTCGCCTTGTCCGGCGCGCTGTCGGCTTTCGGCGGCGTGCTGCTCGCGGGCTACGCGAGCAAGGCGGCGCAGGCGATGGGCGATCCGTATCTGCTCCCGCGATTGCCGCCGTGGTGCTGGGCGGCACGTCGATCCTCGGCGGCCGCGGCAGCTACCTCGGCACGGTCGCCGGCGTCATCCTGATCACGCTGCTGCAGTCGATCCTGTCGGTGATGCAGATGGAGGAATTCGGCCGCCACGTCACCTACGGCATCGTGATCATCGCGATGCTGCTGCTCTACGGCCGCGGCCGGCCGCATTCCGAGTAGGACCCCACTTCTTCGATCGGAGCACGCCAACGATGGCCCTCGAGCTCACGTCCAGCTTCGAAGTCGCGGACCGCGCTTTCGCAGGTACGCGCTTCCGTACATTCACGTCGAGAAGCTCCACACCGGCTGCCGCTGGGCCGAGGGACCGGCGTGGTTCGCGGCCGGGCGCTACCTCGTCTGGTCCGACATCCCGAACGACCGCATGCTGCGCTGGGACGAGACGGACGGCTCGGTGTCCGTGTTCCGCCAGCCGGCGATGAACAGCAACGGCCACACCGTCGACCTCGCTGGGCCGCCTCGTCTCGTGCGAGCACCGGAGCCGCTCGCGTGACGCGCACCGAGTTCGACGGCACGCGCACGGTGCTCGCCGACCGCTACGACGGCAAGCGGTTCAACTCGCCCAACGACGTGGTGGTCAAGAGCGACGGCAGCATCTGGTTCACCGATCCCGAGCTACGGCATCGACTCGGACTACGAGGGCGACGCCTCGCCGAGCGAGATCGGCGCCTGGAACGTCTATCGCGTCGATCCCTCGAGCGGACGCGTCACCGTCGTGGCCTCGGACTTCGTGCAGCCGAACGGCCTCGCGTTCTCGCCCGACGAGTCACTGCTGTACATCGTCGACACCGGCCTCACGCACAAGGAGGACGGTCCGCACCACGTGCGGCGCTTCGAGGTGTCGGCCGACGGCGCGTCGATCTCCGGCGGCGAGGTGTTCGCGACGTGCCCGGTGGGCCTCTACGACGGGTTTCGCGTCGACGTGCACGGCAACCTGTGGCTGTCTGCCGGAGACGGCGTGCACTGCCATGCGAGCGACGGCACGCTGCTCGGCAAGATCCTGGTTCCCGAAGCCGTGGCCAACGTGTGCTTCGGCGGGCCGAAGCTGAATCGCCTGTTCATCTGCGGCACGACTTCGCTGTACTCGGTGTTCCTCAACACGCGCGCCGCGCCGCGCCCCTGATCCTACGTCGTGGGCGGCACGTACCCCGACGGCATCTCGGCGCCGCCGCCGAAGAAGTGCTGCTCCATCTGCTCGGCGAGCCACTTGCGCGCGCGGGCATCGGCGAGCGACAGGCGATTCTCGTTGACGAGCATCGTCTGGTGCTTGAGCCACGCCTGCCAGGCTTCCTTCGACACGTTTTCGTAGATGCGCTTGCCGAGCGGACCCGGGTAGGGCGGCAAATCGAGCCCTTCGGCCTCGCGGCCTAGTTTGACGCATTGGACCATGCGCGCCATCGTCTGTCTCCTAGAGGTTCTTGCGGTAAACCTGCGACTTGCGCTGGAAATTGTAGAGCGCCTGCTTCTGCCGCGGCAGGTCGGCGATCGCGGCCGTGTGATAGCCGCGCTCGAGGAACCATTGCGACGCGCGTGTCGTCAGCACGAACAGCTTGGCCAGCTTCAGCTTTCGCGCGCGGGTCTCGATCTCCAGCATCAGCGCCTCGCCATAGCCCTCGCGCCGGAAATCGGGGTGCACGGCCAGCGCGGCGAGCTCGCCGGCCTTCTCGTCGGGGAAGGCATAGAGCGCGGCGCACCCGATGATCGCGTTGTCGTGCTCGGCGACGACGAAGCGCTCGATCTCCATCTCGAGCCGCTCGCGCGAGCGGCGCACGAGAATGCCCTGCTCCTCGAGGGGCTCGATGACCTGCAGGATGCCGCCGACGTCGTCGATCGTGGCGCTCCGCATGTGCGCGAGCGGCGCCGACGCGATCATCGTCCCGACGCCGTCGCGCGTGAAGAGCTCGAGCAGCAGCGCGCCGTCGACGTGCCGGCTGATGAGGTGCGCGCGCTTGACGCCGTTGTCGCAGGCGCGGACGGCGCACGGCAGGTAGTGCAGGACGTCGGCGGGCTGCTTGCCGCGATTCTTCGTCAGCAGCGACTCGGCGTCCTTGGTCGACAGCTCGGTCAGCAGCTGGCGGCCGCGACGCACGCCCTCGGTCTCCATCAGGAAGATGAGCTTGTGCGCAGCGATGCGCACGGCGACCTGGGTCGCGACTTCCTCCAGCGCGAGGTTGAAGATCTCGCCGGTCGGAGAGTAGCCGAGCGGCGAGATCAGGACGATGTCGCCGTCGTCGAGGCGTGCCCGCATCGCTTCGGTATCGACGCGGCGCACCTCGCCGGTCAGCTGCATGTCGGTGCCTTCGCGCACGCCGAGCGGCTTCGCCGTGATGAAATTGCCGGTCGAAACGCGGATGCGCGCGCCGGCCATCGGCGAGTTCGCGATGCCGAGCGAGAGCAGCGCTTCGATGCGCGAGCGCACCTGTCCGTCGGCTTCGAGCACGCAGTCCATCGTCTCGGCGTCCGTGATCCGAAGGCCGAACGCGTAGCGGCTCGCGATGTCCTGCTGCGCGAGAATGGCCTCGATCTGCGGACGCGAGCCGTGCACGACCACGAGATGCACGCCGAGGCTGTGCAGCAGGTTCAGGTCGTGGATGATGCCGAGAAACGTGTCGTCCGCGACGACCTCGCCGCCGAACGCGATGACGAACGTCTTGCCGCGAAACGCATGGATGTACGGCGCCGCCGAGCGGATCCACTGGACGAACGCGCGCGTGGTCGCGGAATGGGCGGGTGGCGCGGCGGTGGGATTCGGCGGCATCGGAAAGGCGCCGCGGGACGAGCGGCGTGGCGCGAACGAGCGCGGATTATAGCCCCCGGGGGCCCGTATAATCGAACGTTCCGCGCCATGACCGCTTCCCTTCTCGAAAACCTCAACGCCGAGCAACTCGCCGCCGTCACGCTGCCGCATCGGTCGGCGCTGATCCTGGCCGGTGCCGGCAGCGGCAAGACGCGTGTGCTGACCACGCGCCTCGCGTGGCTTCTCGCGACGGGCCAGGCGACGCCGTTGTCGATTCTCGCCGTCACGTTCACGAACAAGGCGGCGAAGGAGATGCTGGTGCGGCTGACGGCGATGACGCCGGTCAACGTGCGCGGGATGTGGATCGGCACGTTCCACGGCCTGTGCAACCGGATGCTGCGCGCGCATTACCGCGACGCGAACCTGCCGCAGCTCTTCCAGATCATGGACACGCAGGACCAGCTCGCGCTGATCAAGCGGCTGTACAAGGCGCACGGCATCGACGACGAGCGGTTTCCGCCGCGGCAGCTGCAGCAATTCGTCTCCGGAGCGAAGGAGGAGGGCCTGCGCC
Organism: uncultured beta proteobacterium; assembly: GCA_963724545.1. Taxonomy (GTDB): domain Bacteria; phylum Pseudomonadota; class Gammaproteobacteria; order Burkholderiales; family Casimicrobiaceae; genus CAIWHR01. The sequence goes on along the minus strand of CAVRVC010000003.1, from coordinate 36,912 downwards.
CGAACCAGGTCGAGGCGGGCGACGAGCTCACGCGGCGCCTGGTCGAGCACTACGCGCTCTACGATGCGATGTGCCAGCGCGAAGGCGTGGTCGACTTCGCCGAGCTGCTGCTGCGAAGCTACGAGCTCCTCGCGCAGCGCGACGGTCTGCGCGAGCACTATCGCCGCCGCTTCTCGCACCTGCTCGTCGACGAGTTCCAGGACACGAACGTCCTCCAGTACAAATGGCTGAAGCTCCTGGCCGGCCCCGACACGGCGGTGTTCGCGGTCGGCGACGACGACCAGTCGATCTACGCCTTCCGTGGCGCGAACGTCGCGAACATGCAGCACTTCGAGCGCGATTTCTCCCGGCCGGACATGCCGGTCGAGCTCGTGAAGCTCGAGCAGAACTACCGGTCCCACGGCAACATCCTCGACGCCGCCAACGCGCTCATCAAGCACAACCAGACGCGGCTCGGCAAGAACCTGTGGACGAGCGGCGACAAGGGCGAGCCCGTGCGCGCGCTGGCGGCGCCGTCGGACATCGACGAGGCCGCGTTCGTCGTCGACGTGACGAAGAGCCTCGCGGCGGAGGGCGTCGCGCTGTCGGAGGTCGCCGTGCTCTATCGCTCGAACGCGCAGTCGCGCGTGCTCGAGCACGCGCTGTTCAACGCGGCCGTGCCCTACCGCGTCTACGGCGGCATGCGGTTCTTCGAGCGCGCGGAGATCAAGAGCGCGCTCGCGTACCTGCGGCTCATGGCGACGCCCATCGACGACGGCGCCTTCCTGCGCATCGTCAACTTTCCGCCGCGCGGCGTCGGCGCGCGCACGCTGGAGACGCTCGCCGACGCGGCGCGCACGCAGGGGACGAGCCTTTGGCAGGTGGCGTGCGCCGGCGGCAGGACGGGCGGCAAGGCGAACGCGAGCCTCGCCGCGTTCGTGAAGCTTATCGACGACATGCGCGCCGCGACCGCCGGGCTGCCGTTGCCGGAGGCGGTGCAGCACGTCATCGTCGCGTCCGGCCTCGTCGCGCATTACCGCAACGAAAAGGATGGAGCGGATCGGCTCGACAACCTCGACGAGCTCGTCAACGCCGCGCAGAGCTTTCTGCGCGAAGCCGACCTCGCGGTGGACGCGCCGATGGTGGCCCCGGGCACCGCCGACGTCGACACGGCCGCCGCGGTCGGCGCGACGGATCCGCTGACGGCCTTTCTGGCCCACGCGGCGCTCGAGGCCGGGGAAACGCAGGCGGCCGAAGGCCGCCCGGCGCTGCAGCTCATGACGGTGCACGCGGCCAAGGGCCTCGAGTTCCACACGGTGTTCGTGACGGGCCTCGAGGAAGGCCTCTTTCCGCACGAGAACAGCCGCGACCAGTATGACGGCATCGAGGAAGAGCGCCGGCTCATGTACGTCGCGGTGACGCGCGCGCGCCGCCGCCTCTACGTGACGCACGCGCAGAGCCGGATGCTGCACGGCCAGGTCCGCTACAACATCGCCTCGCGCTTCCTTTCCGAGCTGCCGCGCGAAATCGTGTCGTGGCTGTCGCCGCCGCGAAGCCGCGGCGGCGTGGCCCTCGACCTCGATCCCGCGGAATGGAAGGAGCGCGCCGCGGCGATCTCCCCGGGCGTCGACCGCACGCCCGCGACGCGCAGCCGCGAAGATGCGGCACCCGGATGGCGCATCGGGCAGAGCGTGCGCCACGCGAAATTCGGGATCGGCATCATCATCGATGCGGAGGGGCGTGGCGGCGACTCGCGGGTGCAGGTCAACTTTCGCGACGCCGGCGTCAAGTGGCTCGCGCTCGAATACGCGAAGCTCGAGGCCGCCTGACGTGGCAGGCAGAACCGGCGGCAACGGCGCCGGCTCCGCGCTACGCGTCGGCCGGAGGCGATTCCGTGCTCCCCTCGCCCGCATGGAACAGGTCGCGGTAGGCGACGTAGTCCGAGATTGCCTGGGCGGCGGCGAACAGCACGAGATACGGCACGACGGTGAGCGCGATAACGTAGGGCGCGGCAGGCTGCGGCACGACGAGCGCGATGATGGCCGTGGCCATTCCGGGCAGGACCGCTCCGAAGAAGAAGAGCAGCAGGCCGTACATCGCGACGGGCCGCCAGTTGGCGAGCGCGGCTCGAAGGCTCGTCAGCATGGCCTGACCGGGCCCGCAATCCTGGAACACGATCAGCGCGGGCGCGAACCAGATCGCGAGGATCGTGGGGAGCGCGACCAGGATGCCCAGCAGCATCGCGCTTTCGACTCGCGAGTCGACCACCAGCGCCTCGTCGGGCTTCGCGTTCGACGTGAGGGCGTCGAGCAGCGTGCCGCCGTCGACGAGAGCGGTCGACAGCACGGCGAGCATCAAGCCCGCGATCAACGTGATGCCGACCGGCAGCAACGCCCACAGGTTCGAGCCGAAGCCGCGAAAGAGATGGCGGAGCTCCGGCACGCCGCCGCGCTCCTGCGTCCACGCCGCGGCGAGAAAGCCGACGGTGAAGACGGGACGGAGCACCATCATGGCGAGCGGACCGGCGAGCGGGACGACGCTCACGAGGAGCTGGATCAAATAGTAGAGCAGGAGCAGCATGAGCCAAGGGACCCGGGCCCGCGCGAGCATCGCCGCGGCTTCCTTGAGCCAGATGCCGCCGCGGCGCCCCGAGTAGCGCACGAAATCGATCGTGACGGGCGGCGGGCTCACTGGACTACCCTTCGCGCTACGCGCTCCGGGATGAGCGCTTCGGAGCGGCCGAGCGCGCTCACTGGACTACCTTCGCGTTGCGCGCTCCGGTATTCGCGCTCGGGGCGGCCCTTCGCGCTCATGTCGGCGAAGGCGATCCCGGCGGGCTCGCCGGCCGCTCCGGAAGGGAGCCCCGGTGCAGTATCCGGTTCCGGAGGATGCGCTCGAAGTGCGCGGGGTCGTGCGCGTGCACGAGCTCGCCGGGACGCGGCAGGTGGAGGTCGTAGAGGCGCGACAGCCAGAAGCGAAGCGCCGCGGCGCGCAACAGCGCGGGCCACTGCGCGCGCTCGTCCGCGGTCAGCGTCCGCACGCCGTCGTATGCATCGACCAGCGCTGCCACGAGCGCGGGCGCGAGCGCGCCGTCCCCCTGCCGGTCGATGCACCAGTCGTTGACCGTGATCGCGAGATCGTAGGCGAGAAAATCCGTCGCGGCGAATCCGAAATCGATGATGCCCGACACACGCTCGCCGGCGAAGAGGACGTTGTCGCAGAAGAGATCGCCGTGAATCGCGCCGCGCGGCATCCGGACCCTGGCGAAGCCGGTCAGGAACTTGAGCTCCGACGCCAGCAATTCATTCTGGTCCGCATCGATGAAGGGACGAACCGCGCGCGCCGCCTGGCGCCACCATGCCGGCCCGCGGCGATTGGTGAGGCGCGCGCGATAGGTGGACGACGCGACGTGGAGACGCCCGAGCGCAGCGCCCACCGCCGCGCAATGCGCAACGTCGGGCGCCTGCACCGGTGCCCCTTCGACCCGCGTGACGAGGCTCGCCGGCTTGCCGTTCAGCGTGCCGAACAGCGTGCCCGTGCGGTCGCGGATCGGCGCCGGGCATTCGACGCCGGCCTGCGCGAGATGCGCCATCAGATTGAGGTAGAACGGCAGCTCTCCGGCGGGCAGGCGCTCGTAGAGCGTCAGCACGTAGCGGCCCTTCGTCGTCGTCACGAAATAGTTCGTGTTCTCGATGCCGGTCGCGATCGGCGATTGCAGGACGAGCGCGCCGACGGCGTAGCGCGTGAGCCAGGCTTCGAGTTCCTCGGCAGTTACGGGCGTATAGACGGACATCGGGCACCACGGCGCGCGAACGGCTCGCCGGTCGGAGACTCGCGGGATTGAAGAATCAGCTCAAAACTCGAAGAGCAGCCACATCGGAACCTTGAGCCCGGTATCCAGGCTGTCGCGCCGGACGAACGTCTGGCCGCCAACGTCCGGAATCAGGAAATAGGGCCTGCCGTGGCGCGGCGTCACCTTGATCCATTTCAACTGGCCGTTGACCCTCGCCTCCTCGATGACTTCGCCTTCCTTGTTCTTGATGGTGATCTGCGGCTCGAGATCGGGGTCGCCCGCGATCTCCGGCGGCGGCGGGATCTCCGGCAGCGGCTCCAGGACCGGCGGCAGAGGGGGGCTCGCAGCTTGCGCGAACACGCCCGCGGCGGCCGTGAGGAACGCGACGGCGAGAGCGTGGCGCAACGATGACCGGAGGCGATTCATGCGGGACCGATATCCGGTAATTTTAGCAGAGCGCGATCCCGCCGTGCCGTCGGTCGCATCCGCCCGGCGACGCGGGACGATCCACCGCGCCGCGATCCTCCCCCCTACAGGTTCAGCATCTTCTGACGCTCCTCGCGCGTCGGCTGGAAGCCGCGCGACTCGTAGAAATCGAAGATCGCCTCGACGATGGCCTCGGGCTCCTCGATGACCTGCATCAGGTCGAGGTCGTCCTTTCCGGCCATGCCTTCACCGACCAGCTTGTCGCGCATCCAGTCCACGAGCCCGCGCCAGAACTCTCCGCCGACGAGGATGATGGGAATGCGGCGGCTCTTTCCGGTCTGCACCAGCGTGAGGCATTCGGAGAGCTCGTCGAGCGTGCCGAAGCCTCCCGGCAGGACGACATAGGCGGACGCGAAGCGCACGAACATCATCTTGCGCGCGAAGAAGTAGCGGAAGTCGAATCCGACATCCTGGAACTCGTTGCCGCCCTTCTCGTTCGGCAGCAATATGTTGAGGCCGATCGCCGGCGACTTGCCCGCGAACGCGCCGCGATTCGCGGCTTCCATCAGTCCGGGACCGCCGCCGGAGATCACGGCGAAGCCCGCGTCGGACAGAAGACGCGCGATGCGCTCGGCTTTGGCGTAATAGGGATGATCCTGCTTGATGCGCGCGCTGCCGAACATCGAAACCGCGGGGCGCACGCCGCGCAGCCGTTCGGTGGCCGCGGCGAACTCTGCCATAATCCCCAGCACCCGCCACGCCTCCTGTCCGTTGGAGGTGTACGTCGCCTGCGGATCGATGAGCTCCGGGATCTTGGTGGTCTGATACATGCCTACGCTCGTTCTGGTGGATGGGTCGTCGTACCTGTATCGCGCATTTCACGCGCTGCCCGACTTGCGAACGTCGCGCGGCGAGCCGACCGGGGCGCTGCGCGGCGTGGTGTCCATGCTGCGCAGAATAGCCGAAGACGAGAAGCCCGACTACTTCGCCGTCGTCTTCGACGCTCCCGGCAAGACGTTCCGCGACGACTGGTATCCCCTGTACAAGGCGCAGCGTCCGCCGATGCCGGAAGACCTCGTCCGGCAGATCGAGCCGCTGCACGACGTTGTCCGGGCGAACGGCTGGCCGCTGTTGATGGTGGAAGGCGTGGAAGCGGACGACGTGATCGGCACGCTCGCGACACGGGCCGCGGCGGCGGGCATCGATTGCGTGATCTCGACGTCGGACAAGGACCTCGCCCAGCTCGTGCGTCCCGGCATCCGTCTCGTCAACACGATGAGCAACGAGAGCCTGGACGAGGCGGGCGTGCTCGCAAAATTCGGCGTGCGCGCCGATCAGGTGCTCGATCTGCTCGCGCTCACCGGCGACGCCGTCGACAACGTGCCGGGGGTCCCGAAGGTCGGCCCGAAGACGGCGGCGAAGTGGCTCGGGCAATACGGCACGCTCGACGCGGTGATCGGGCACGCCGGCGAGATCTCCGGCGTGGTGGGCGAAAACCTGCGTGCGACGCTCGACTGGCTGCCGCAGGGGAAACGCCTGCTGACCGTGAAGACCGATTGCGCATTGCCCGTCGCGCCGACCGACTTGAAGCGCGGCGCGGCGCATGCCGACACGCTGCGGCCGCTCTACGAGCGATTCGAATTCAAGAGCTGGCTCAAGGACGACAGGGGCGCCGGGCCGCGCGCTGAAGCCGCGACTGCCCCTCGCGCGCCGCGCCAGGACACGCGCAATTTCGCCGAGCCGGCCGCGCGCGATGCGGAAGCGGCGTCCGATCCGCCGCCGGCCGTTCCCCGTCGCTACGAAACCGTGCTGGACGCGGCCACGTTCGAGCGCTGGGCGCAGGCGATCGCACGCGCTCCGCTCGTGTGCTTCGATACCGAAACCACCAGCCTCGATCCGATGCAGGCGAAGATCGTCGGTCTGTCGTTCGCCGTCGAGCCGGGGCTCGCGTGCTACATCCCGCTCACGCACCGCTATCCCGGTGTGGCGGACCAGCTGCCGCTCGACGCGACGCTCGCGCGGCTGGCCCCCTGGTTCGCCGACCCGTCGCGGAAGAAGGTCGGGCAGAACGTGAAATACGACCAGCACGTGCTCGCGAATCACGGCCTCGTCCTCGCGGGCGTCGCGCACGACACGCTGCTCCAGTCCTACGTGCTCGAGGCGCACCGGCCGCACGATATGGACAACCTCGCGTGGCGGCACCTGAACGTCAAGACGGTCACCTACGCGGAGGTGGCCGGCAAGGGTGCGAAGCAGATCGGCTTCGACCAGGTGAGCATCGACGACGCCACCGCCTACTCGGCCGAGGATGCCGATATCACGCTGCAGCTGCACGGGTTCCTGTATCCGCGGGTCGCGGCCGACCCCAAGCTCGACCGCGTCTATGCGACGATCGAGATGCCCGTGCGCGAAGTGCTGTTCGAGATGGAGCGCGAGGGCGTGATGCTCGACACGGCGCTGCTCGCGGCGCAGAGCCGCGAGCTCGGCGCCAAGGTCATGGCGCTGGAGAACGAGGCCTACCAGCTCGCGGGGCAGCCGTTCAACCTCGCGTCACCGAAGCAGCTGGGCGAGATCCTGTTCGACAAGATGAAGCTGCCGACGGTGCGCAAGACGGCGACGGGCCAGCCGTCGACGGACGAGGACGTGCTGACCGAGCTCGCCGCCGACTATCCGCTGCCGAAGGTGCTCCTCGAGCACCGGGCGCTGTCGAAGCTCAAGTCGACGTACACCGACAAGCTGCCGCAGATGGTCAATCCGCGGACCGGGCGCGTGCACACGACGTTCAGCCAGGCGACGGCCGTCACGGGCCGGCTCGCGTCCTCGGATCCCAACCTGCAGAACATTCCCGTGCGCACGGCGGAGGGCCGGCGCATCCGCGAGGCCTTCATCGCTCCCGCGGGAAGCGTCATCGTCTCCGCGGATTACTCGCAGATCGAGCTCCGCATCATGGCGCACCTGTCGTCGGACCCGGCGCTCGTCAAGGCGTTCCAGGAAGGCGCCGACATCCACAAGGCGACCGCCGCCGACATCTTCGGGGTGAAGGTCTCGGAGGTCACGTCCGACCAGCGGCGCTACATCAAGGCGGTCAACTTCGGCCTGATCTACGGGATGGGCGCGTTCGGGCTCGCGCAGCAGCTCGGCATCGAGCGCGGCGCCGCGCAGCAGTTCATCGACAAGTATTTCCAGCAGTACCCCGGCGTTGCCGCGTACATGCAGCAGACGCGCGAATTCGCGCGCAAGCACGGTTACGTCGAGACGGTGTTCGGGCGGCGGCTGTGGCTGCCCGACATCAACGCCGCCGGCGGCCCGCGCCGCGCGGGGGCCGAGCGCGCCGCGATCAACGCGCCGATGCAGGGGACGGCGGCCGATCTCGTCAAGCTCGCGATGATTGCCGTGCGCGACTGGATTCGCGCCGAGCGGCTCGCGACGAAGCTCGTGCTGCAGGTCCACGACGAGCTGGTCCTCGAAGTTCCCGACGCCGAGCGCGCGCGCGTGCGAAGCGAGCTGCCGCTGCGGATGACCGGCGTGACCGCGCTGTCGGTGCCGCTCGTCGTCGACGTCGGCGTCGGCCCCAACTGGGAGCAGGCCCACTAGGACTGGTCTCTACGCAGCCGCGCCGAAGATGTCCTTGTAGCTCGCGTAGACGCTCGCCGCGAACACCGGACCGAGCACGAACCAGCCGAGGCCCAACGGAATCGACGCGACGATCGCGAGCACGAGACCGATGAGGCTGTACACCAGCATCGGCATGACGTTGGCGAGGCACGCGAAGAAGCTCGCCTTCAGCGCGGCGACCGGCTCGTCGCCTCGCAGCATGACGAGCGCGGGCGCGAACCAGTACGCCATCATCAGCGGCAACGCGATGAGCGTGCCCACCAGCGCCGCCAGCAGCGCGCCGAATCCGAGCGTCGCGAACGTGGCGAGGGTCGCCTGGGCCGGATCGCCGGCCATGAGGACGCCGATACCGCTCATCCCGATGGTCCCGACCGCGATGACGAACACGACAAGCAGTATGACCATCGTGCCAGCGAGATAGAGGAGGCCGAGGACGAGGAGCGGGGTGAGGCGGTCGGAAAAGCCGCTGAAGAGGTGGTTGATCGTCAGCTCGCCGCCGCGATCCTGCGCCCGGCATCCGGCCATGACCCCGGCCGCGAGAACGGGCGAGAGGACCGTCGACGCGACGCTGCCGAGCAGCGGAACGAAGTGGAGGCAGACGACGATCACGAAGAAGATGACGGTGATCGCGATCCACACCCACGGCGACAACGCGAACAGGCGCCAAGCCTCGCTCCACCAGGCGATTCCGTTGCCCGCTGCCACCGATGCCGGCGGGGTCTTCGTCGTGGCCGAAGCGGCACTCGAAGCGGAAACGGGTTGCGGCGGCGTCGTATCGACCATCGGGGCCTCGGGAGACGTAGGTTGACGCGTGCTACGGTAGCACGCGGGCGGTTCGCCTCCGGGACATCGAACGGACGGTGAAGCAGACGCAGGGGTTGCTTTCCCGCCCGCCAGCCCATATGATTAGCACTCGCTGGCGCTGAGTGCTAACAACGCGGTGGCGCTGATCAAGTCCATTGGCCGAGCGGCCGAATGGCAAATCTCATAAGTAACTGATTCAGCAGTAAAACATTTCATAGGAGTGAGCGCTTACCATGAAGATTCGTCCGCTGCACGATCGAGTGATCGTCAAACGCCTCGAAGAAGAAAGGAAGACCGCCGGAGGCATCGTCATTCCCGACACGGCCGCCGAGAAGCCCTCGCAGGGTGAAGTGGTCTATTGCGGCCCGGGCAAGACCGACGAGCACGGCAAGGTCATCCCGATGGGTGTCAAGCCCGGCAACAAGGTGCTGTTCGGCAAGTACTCGGGCCAGGAATTCAAGCTGGATGGGCAGGATCTCTTGCACATGCGCGAAGACGACATCATCGGCATCGTCGACTAATCCCCCCTTCCCCAAGCACAAGCAATCAGGAGAACCTCTATGGCAGCCAAAGACGTCCGCTTCGGCGAAGGCGTACGCAACAAGATGATGGTCGGCGTGAACATCCTGGCCAACGCGGTCAAGGTCACGCTCGGCCCGAAGGGCCGCAACGTCGTGCTCGAGCGCAGCTTCGGCGCGCCGACGATCACCAAGGACGGCGTTTCGGTCGCGAAGGAAGTCGAACTGAAGGACAAGTTCGAGAACATGGGCGCGCAGATGGTGAAGGAAGTCGCGTCCAAGACATCCGACGTCGCCGGTGACGGCACGACGACGGCCACCGTCCTCGCGCAATCGATCTGCAGCGAGGGCTTCAAGTACGTCGCCGCGGGCATGAACCCGATGGACCTGAAGCGCGGCATCGACAAGGCGGTGGTCGCCGTCGTCGAAGAGCTCAAGAAGATCAGCAAGCCGTGCACGACCAGCAAGGAAATCGCGCAGGTCGGCGCCATCTCGGCCAATGCGGACGACGCGATCGGCAAGACGATCGCCGAGGCGATGGACAAGGTCGGCAAGGAAGGCGTGATTACCGTCGAGGACGGCAAGGGTCTCGAGAACGAGCTCGATCTCGTCGAGGGCATGCAGTTCGACCGCGGCTACATCTCGCCGTACTTCATCAACAACCCCGACAAGCAGGTCTCGCTGCTCGAGGACCCGTACATTCTGCTGCACGACAAGAAGGTCTCGAACATCCGCGATCTGCTGCCGCTGCTCGAGCAGGTGGCCAAGTCAGGCAAGCCTCTGCTCATCATCGCCGAGGACGTCGACGGCGAAGCGCTGGCGACACTGGTCGTCAACAACATCCGCGGCATCCTGAAGACGACCGCCGTCAAGGCGCCGGGCTTCGGCGACCGCCGCAAGGCGATGCTGGAAGACATCGCGATCCTCACGGGCGGCACGGTGATCGCGGAAGAGCTCGGACTCAAGCTCGAGAACGCGACGCTGAAGGACCTCGGCCGCGCGAAGAAGATCGAAGTGGGCAAGGAAGACACGACGATCATCGACGGCGCCGGTGAAAAGGCGGCGATCGAGGCGCGGGTGAAGAACGTGCGCAAGCAGATCGACGACGCGACGTCCGACTACGACAAGGAAAAGCTGCAGGAGCGCGTGGCGAAGCTCGCCGGCGGCGTGGCGGTGATCAAGGTCGGTGCGGCGACGGAAGTCGAAATGAAGGAGAAGAAGGCGCGCGTCGAGGACGCGCTGCACGCGACGCGTGCGGCCGTCGAGGAAGGCATCGTCGCGGGTGGCGGTGTCGCGTACCTTCGTGCGCGTGCCAACATCAAGAACCTCAAGGGCGACAACGCGGATCAGGACGCAGGTATCAAGATCGTCATGCGCGCGCTGGAAGAGCCGCTGCGCCAGATCGTCGCCAACGCCGGCGACGAGCCGAGCGTGGTCGTCAACAAGGTCGTCGAAGGCAAGGGCAATTTCGGCTTCAACGCCCAGACGTCGGAGTACGGCGACCTGGTCGAGATGGGCGTGGTCGATCCGACGAAGGTCGCGCGCTTCGCGCTGCAGAACGCGGCGTCGGTGGCATCGCTGTTGCTGACGACCGAAGCCATGATCGCCGAATTGCCGAAGGACGAAAAGGGCATGGGCGGTGGTGGTGGCGGCATGGGTGGGATGGGCGGCATGGGCGACATGGACATGTGACGACCGACGGGACGAGGCACGACACGTTCCACGGTCGGGCCCGACTCCATCAGTACAAAGCCCCGCTTCGGCGGGGCTTTGTTCTTCGGGCGCTGGCGGCGCGGGCGTTACGGCAGCATGACGCGAAAGCGGATCCCGCCGTAGGTCAACCCGTCGTTCGGTTCCTTGATGCCCCCGTTCGACGCGTGGTGGATCAGGACGGAAAGCTCGTAGCTCTCGTGCTCGCCGAAAAGGAGCCCCGCCGCTGCCTGCGAGCCGAAATTGAACCCGGTCGTCATGTCCTGATCGGCAATGCGGACATGCGACAGCAAGTGGAAGCCCAATCCGGCCTCGACGAACGGGCGCACCGATGCCATCGGGGTGAGCCAGTAGCGAAGCTCCGCCATGACGTTGCCGTCGGTCAGCGAATGGTACTGGGCCTGGTTTTCGCGGGCCACCCAGCGCGAGACTTGCGCGGTCAGGTGCAGGGCGAGGTCGTGACGATCGAGGAATTCGTTGTCGCCCGGAGGCGACCAGACCGCCTGCGCGCCGTAGATGTCGGTGCCGTTGCCGTGGCTGTAGACCCCCCCGACCGCGAACGGCACATCGGCGGCACGCGCCGCAAGGCCGGGACCGCCGAATGCCACGAGCAGGAGGCCGGAGCGGATGGCTCGGCGCAGGCACGTGTGCATGCGCACAATTCTACCTGCGATGTGCGGCATCGACGCTTTCCGCACCGGGACGACAAGGCCCGGGAGTTGCAAAAATGCCTTAAACTTGCCTCGCCCATGGCTTCCGGAATATTGTTCGCGCTCGCAATCGGCGCACTCGCGTTCGTCATCATTTACGGGATGGTGGCGCGTCGTCGCAAGGCGTCGGGTCGCGGCGGCGCGTCCGGCGATTCGCCGGATACTGCGGCCCAGTGGACCGAGGGCGAGACGACGCGTCTCCTGTCCTCGGCCGAAACGCCGGGCCTCTATCTTCTGCGCCCCAGGTTCCTGAGCAAGGCCGAAAGCGTCGTCTACATGCTGCTGCGGGCAGCCTTCCCGCGCCAGGAGATCTTCGCGCGCGTGCGCCTGTCGGACGTGCTGCAGGTGAAGATCGGTCCGCAGGGCATGGAGCGGCTGCGCATGTTCCGCAAGATCGCGGATCAGCAGGTGGGCTTCCTGCTGTGCGACCGCGACATGACGATCCTCGCGATCATCGACACGAAGGAACCCGACGCCGTCGTCAATCCGCGCGAGCAGAAGCTCGAGATCATCAAGCAGCGCTGCCTGCAGGCCGCGCAGGTCAAGTACATCTGCGTCTATCCGCCGCAGTTGCCGCGCTATCGCGAGTTGCGCGAGCAGATCCTCGGCCCGCCGGACGTCGTCGGGTCGGGCTGACCCGCGCCGCGCACGACGCGCGTGCCCCGCACGATTTGAAGCGCCCCTACAGGCGCTCGATGACCATCGCGATCCCCTGTCCGACGCCGATGCACATCGTGCACATCCCGTAACGGCCGCCGGTGCGGCGCAATTGATGGAGCGCCGTGGTGACGAGTCGCGCGCCGCTCGCACCGAGCGGATGTCCGAGCGCGATCGCGCCGCCGTTGGGGTTGACGCGCGGATCGTCGTCGGCGAGACCGTGGTCGCGCGTGACGGCGAGCGCCTGCGCCGCGAAGGCCTCGTTCAACTCGATGACGTCCATGTCCGCGAGCGTGAGCTTCGCGAGCGCCAGCGCCTTGCGCATGGCCGGCGCCGGGCCGAAACCCATGATCCGCGGCGGGACGCCCGCGACGGCGGAGGCGACCACCCGCGCGAGCGGCGTGAGGCCGTGGCGGCGCGCCGCCTCGGCGGAGGCGATGAGCGTCGCGCAGCTGCCGTCGTTGACACCCGATGCGTTGCCCGCGGTGACCGTGCCGTCGGGGCGGACGATCCCCTTCAATTTCGCGAGTGCCTCGAGCGTGGTCTCGCGCGGGTGCTCGTCGCGCGTCACCGCGACCGGGTCGCCCTTCTTCGCGGGAACGAGCACGGGGACGATCTCGTCGGCCAACCTTCCGGCGGCGATCGCCGCCGCCGCGCGCGCCTGGCTCCGCAGCGCGAACGCATCCTGATCGGCGCGGCCGACGCCGAATTCGGCGGCGACGTTCTCCGCGGTCTCGGGCATGCTGTCGATCCCGAATTTCGCCTTCATCAACGGGTTGACGAAGCGCCAGCCGATCGTCGTGTCCTCGATCTTCGTGGCGCGCGAGAACGCCGAGTCGGCCTTTGCCAGCACGAACGGCGCTCGCGACATGCTTTCGACGCCGCCGGCGATGATCAATGACGCCTCGCCGCACTTGATCGCCCGCGCGGCGATCGCGATCGCGTCGAGGCTCGACCCGCAAAGGCGATTGACGGTGGTGCCCGCGACGTCGGTCGGCAGTCCGGCGAGGAGCAGCGCCATGCGGGCGACATTGCGATTGTCCTCGCCCGCCTGGTTCGCGCAGCCGTAGATGACGTCGTCGACCGCCGCCCAGTCGACGCGGGGATGGCGTTCGACCAGCGCCCGGATCGGCACGGCCGCGAGGTCGTCGGTGCGCACCGTGGCGAGCGTTCCGCCATAGCGGCCGATCGGCGTGCGGACCGCGGCGCAGAGGAAGGCGTCGTTCACGGGGTCACCTCGATGATCGCGGCGCTGCGAACCGGGTCAGGCGCGCGCCGCGACGGCGGGGGCGTGACCGCCGAGGAAGAGCCGGTTGAGGTTCGGATCGTGCAGCAGTTCCGACGCGGGACGGTCGAGGGCGAGCCGCCCCATCTCGAGCACGAGCGCGCGGCTCGAATACTTGAGGGCGGTCCGCACGTTCTGCTCCACCATCAGGATCGTCGTGCCGGCGTCGGCGAGCCCGCGCAGCAGCGTCATCACTTCCTGCACGAGCTTCGGCGACAGGCCGATCGACGGCTCGTCGATCAGCAGCACCCGCGGGCGCAGCAGCAGCGCCCGGCCGATCTCGAGCTGCTTCTGCTCGCCTCCGGACATCGTCGACGCCTGGTTGTCGATCCGCTCCCGGATGCGCGGAAACCTTGCGAGCGCCTCCTCGATCCGGCCGGGGAGTTCGCCGCGCGGCAGCGTGATGCCGCCGAGCTCGAGGTTGTGTCGGACCGAGAGCGAGCCGAACAGATTTCTTCCCTGCGGGACGAACGCGATGCCATCGGCGAGGAGCTCCCGCGGCGTCCTGCCGTTGATGCATTTCCCCTCGAAGCGGACTTCGCCCGAGCGCGGCACGAGCATCCCGAACAGCGTCTTCAGCACGGTCGACTTGCCCGCGCCGTTCGGACCGATCAGGAGCGTGATCTCTCCTTTTCTCGCGTCGAGCGTCGTCTCGTTCAGGATCGTGAGGCTCGGCGAATAGCCGGCCACGACCTTGTCGAACTCGATGATCTTCTCGCGCATCGTTCGACGCCGCCGCGTGCGCCGCCTACTGGGGGGCGAATCGCAGGTAGGCCCAAAGCACCACCAAGGCGCCCAGGATCGACATGATCCAGCCGGCCGGGTGAAACCTGCCGTCCGGCGATTTCCATATGACGCTGCTCACGAAGCCGCCGACGATCGAGCCCGCGATGCCGATCAGCGCTGTAAGCCACCATGCCATCGGCACGGGGCCGGGATAGAGCCAGCGTGCGAGGATGCCAACGATCAAGCCGACGACGACGGTCCAGATGAACCCCATGATGCCCATGCTGTCCCCCCGGTAGATGAGTGGATGGCCGCGCGCGCTCGCGCGATCTCGAATGGCCCGGGTGTGCTCCCGTGTGGTGTCCGCTCCGGGCTTCGGCGATCCTAGCACAAGCCCCTGGGCCGGGGCGCGCGGGTGTAAGGTGGGGGCGGACTCGAGCGACGACCGCCTCTTGGGGAACCGCGCGACGGTCGGTGCGCCGGCCGCCGCCACGCTGCTGTCGACTCTGGAGCGTTCATGTCCAACTTTCATCGTCCGGTATTTGCGTGGTCCGATCGCCTCGCGGCCGCATGCGCCGTCGTCGGATTGGCCGCGGGGCCTGTCTTCGGCGCCGCCTGCGACGCGAGGAGCGGACCGCAGTCCGTTCCGCTCGTCGAGCTCTACACGTCGGAGGGATGCAGCAGCTGCCCTCCGGCCGACCGCTGGTTGTCGTCGGCCTTCGGCAAGGGCGCCGCACCGGCCGCGGGCATTGCGCTCGCCTTCCACGTCGATTACTGGGACCGCCTCGGCTGGACCGACAGGTTTGCCTCGCCGGCCTTCACCGAGCGGCAGTACGCCGGGATGCGCGCGAACCGCGCGCGCTTCGTCTACACGCCGCAGGTGCTGGTGCAGGGCCGGGACTTTCCGGAATGGCACGACCGCCGGGCGATGGCTGCGCTCGCATCGGCGGCCGCGAATCCCGCGCGTGCCGAGATCGCGCTCGAAGCGCAGCGGGAGGGCGGTTCGATCGCCGTCAAGGCCACGGCGCGCGTGCCCTCGGGTGCCGATCGCAATGGTGCGGTTCTCTATGTCGCCCTGGCCGACGACGGCCTGGCGTCCGACGTCAGGGCGGGCGAGAACGCCGGCGCTCGCCTCACGCACGACCACGTGGTGCGCGAACTGCGCAAGGGTCCGTCGGCGGACGCCAACGGCGACATCCGATGGACCGTCGCCCTGCCGCTGCCTCCCGAGAAGGGCAGCGCGTCGACGATCGTTGCGTTCGTGCAGAATCCGGGAGCGGGCGACGTGCTGCAGGCGCTGGCGCTGCCGCTGGCCGCCCGGTGCGCGGCCGGAATGTGACGGCCCCCACGCTTACTGTGTGCGGCTTCGCCGCATCCCGCTTCGCGGGACCAGCCTTCGGCTGTCCTGCGGCCTTCGGCCTGGTGTTCGCTGCCCCCGCGGGGGCGCCCAGCGCGCTTCGGGCGGCCGTGCGCGCGCTGACGCTAGTTGACGATCTGCGCGAGCTCGCCCGAGCGGTATTTCGAGGCGACCTTGTCGAGCGGAATCGGCTTGATCCTGGGCCCCTGGCCCGCGCAGCCGAACTGCTCGTAGCGCTGCCTGCAGATCGCCTTCGCGGCTTCGCGCGCGGGCTTCAAGTAGTCGCGCGGATCGAACGCGCTCTTCTTCTCGTTCAGGAACTTCCGGATCGCCGCCGTCATCGCGAGGCGGATGTCGGTGTCGATGTTGATCTTGCGCACGCCGTGCCTGATGCCCTCGCGGATCTCCTCGACCGGCACTCCGTAGGTCTCCTTCATCTCGCCGCCGTTGTCGCGGATGATCTGCAGCAGGTCCTGGGGCACCGACGAGCTGCCGTGCATCACGAGGTGCGTGTTGGGGATGCGCGCGTGGATCGCCTTGATCCGGTCGATCGCGAGGATGTCGCCGGTCGGCTTGCGCGTGAACTTGTAGGCGCCGTGCGACGTGCCGATCGCGATGGCGAGCGCGTCGAGCTGCGTGGCTTGGACGAAATCGGCCGCCTGGTCGGGGTCGGTCAGCAGCATCTCGCGCGTCATCGTGCCTTCCGCGCCGTGGCCGTCCTCCTTGTCGCCCTTCATCGTCTCGAGCGAGCCCAGGCATCCGAGCTCGCCCTCGACGGTGACGCCGATCGCGTGCGCCATGCCGACGACCCTCTTCGTCACGTCGATGTTGTACTCGTAGCTTGCGATCGACTTGCCGTCGGCCTGCAGCGACCCGTCCATCATCACGCTCGAGAACCCGAGGCGCATCGCCTGCAGGCAGACGTCCGGCGACTGGCCGTGGTCCTGGTGCATGACCACGGGAATGTTCGGATAGCTCTCGACGGCGGCCTCGATCAGGTGGCGGAGGAACGTCTCGCCGGCATACTTCCGCGCACCCGCGGAGGCCTGCATGATGACCGGGCTGTCGGTCTCGGCCGCGGCCTCCATGATCGCCTGCACCTGCTCCAGGTTGTTCACGTTGAACGCGGGCAGCCCGTAATCGTGCTCGGCCGCATGGTCGAGCAGTTGGCGCATCGAGACTAAGGGCATGGAATCTCCTTGGGGAAATGCGATTCAGCTCGCCGCGCGGGCTTCGAGGATCGCCACCGCGGGCAGCGTCTTGCCTTCGAGGAACTCGAGGAACGCGCCGCCGGCGGTCGAAATGTACGAGATGCGGTCCGCGATGCCGAACTTGTGGATCGCGGCCACCGTGTCGCCGCCGCCGGCGATCGAGAACGCCGACGAGGCGGCGATCGCGTCCGCCAGCGCGCGGGTACCGGCGGCGAAGGCATCGAACTCGAAGACGCCGATCGGACCGTTCCAGACGATCGTGCCCGCCTTGGCGACGATCATCTTCAGCGCGGCGACGGAGCTGGGGCCGAGGTCCAGGATCATGTCGTCCGCCGCGATGTCCTCGATCGCTTTCAGAACGGGGCTCGCCGTCGCGGAGAACTCCTTCGCGCAGACGGCATCGACCGGAATGGGAACCTTGCCCGGGAACGCTGCCATGATCGCCTGCGCCTCGCCGACGAGGTCGGCCTCGACCAGCGACTTGCCCACGTGGCCGTGCACGGCGAGGATGAACGTGTTGGCGATGCCGCCGCCGACGATCAGCGCGTCCACCTTGGCGGCAAGCGCTTTCAGCACGGTGAGCTTCGTCGACACTTTCGACCCGCCGACGATGGCCACGAGCGGGCGCGCCGGATCCGCGAGCGCCTTCCCGAGCGCGTCGAGCTCCGCCGCGAGCAGCGGACCGGCGCAGGCGACCGGAGCATGGCGTGCGATCCCGTGCGTCGTCGCCTCCGCGCGGTGCGCCGTGCCGAACGCGTCGTTGACGTAGACGTCGCACAGGCGCGCCATCTTCCGCGCGAGCGCGTCGTCGTCCTTCTTCTCGCCCGGATTGAAGCGGCAGTTCTCGAGCAGGACGAGGCTTCCCGGCTGCAACGCGGAATGCCACGCGCCGCCGTCCACCCAGTCGCGGATGAGGGGCACCGGAGCGCCGATGAGCTCGGACAGCCGCTTCGCGACGGGCGCGAGCGAGTCGGCTTCGCTCCACTCGCCCTCCTTGGGGCGGCCGAGGTGGGTGGTCACCATCACGGCGCCGCCGCGCGCGAGCGCGTCGCGGATGCCGGGTACCGACGCGCGGATGCGCGAGTCGTCGGTGATGTTGCCCGCGTCGTCCTGCGGCACGTTCATGTCGCTGCGGATGAAGACCCGCTTGCCGCGGACGTCGGTTTCAGCGAGGCGGCGCAATGTCATGGCAGTCAGATGTGATAGTCGAGCGGCTGCATGGTCTCGGTGTCGACGAGACGAACGCTGCGCCCGCGCGACGCGGCCCGCATCTCGACCAGCTGGTCGTTGATGCGGCTCGCCGTCGTCACGAACAGGAACGGAAAGACCGAGTGGATCGTCGCGGCGGCGCCGCCCGCGAGCATGCGCGTGCCGAAGCGGAACGCGAACGCGAAGTGTTGCAGATAGGTCTCGCCGACCGCGGCCGGATGTGCGGTGAATGGATTGGCCATCGCGGAACGTCCGGCCGGGCTATTTCGCCGTCATCATCGCGACCGTCGTGTCGAGCATCCGATTGGAGAATCCCCATTCGTTGTCGTACCACGCGGAGACCTTGACGAGCCGGCCCGACACCTTCGTCAGCGTCGCATCGAAAGTCGAGGACGCGGGATCGTGATTGAAGTCGATCGATACCAGCGGCGCCGTGTTGTAGTTGAGTACGCCGGCGAGCGGTCCGGTATCCGCCGCCGCCTTCATGATGGCGTTCACCTCGTCGACCGTCGTGTCGCGCGCCGCGATGAACGAGAGGTCGACGAGCGACACGTTGATCGTCGGCACGCGGATCGCGAAGCCGTCCAGCTTGCCGTTGAGCTCCGGCAGCACGAGACCCACCGCCGCGGCGGCGCCGGTCTTGGTCGGGATCATGCTCATCGTGGCCGAGCGCGCGCGGCGCAGGTCCTCGTGGTAGACGTCCGTCAGCACCTGGTCGTTGGTGTAGGCATGGATCGTCGTCATCAGTCCGTTGACGACTCCGATCTTGTCGTGCAGAGGCTTCACCATCGGGGCGAGGCAGTTCGTCGTGCAGGACGCGTTCGAGATCACCGTGTGCGAGGCCTTGATCGTGCCGTGGTTGACGCCGTAGACGATGGTCGCGTCGATGTCCTTGCCGCCGGGCGCCGAGATGATCACTTTCCTGGCGCCGCCCTTGAGATGCGCCGACGCCTTTTCCTTGGTCGTGAAGAGCCCGGTGCATTCGAGGACCACGTCGACCCCGAGCGCGCCCCACGGCAGCTCGGCGGGATTGCGCTGGGCCAGCACCTTGATCCGGTCGCCGTTGACGACCATCGCGTCGCCGTCGACCGCCACCTTGCCCGGGAATTTGCCGTGCGCCGTGTCGTAGCGCGTGAGGTGCGCGTTCGTCTCCGGGCTGCCGAGGTCGTTGACGGCAACGATCGCGAGGTCGTGCTTCTTGCCGTATTCGTAGTGGGCGCGCAGGATGTTGCGGCCGATGCGGCCGTAGCCGTTGATGGCGACTTTGATGGTCATTCGTGTCTCCAGTTAACTCAGATTCCCGTTTCCGAAAAAGCTGTGGTGCAGGCGGCGGCAAGCGCGGACAGATCGCGCCAGCCATACCCTGCCTCCACCAGATCCATGCCGTCCCATTGGAACGGTTGTTCGACGACGATTTCTCCGCCCAAGCCTTCGTAGAATGCGCGCGCGGGCTTGTTGCCGGCAATGACCCAGGTCAGGAGACCCGTCGCCCCTTGCCCGATTTGTGCGTCGGCGACGGCGCCGACGAGTCGCCGGCCCAGACCCGCACGCTGGAACTCGCGCCGCAGGTAGACCGCCGTGAGCTCGGCGTCGAAGCCGTGCTTCGCGTCCGGCAACCGGTTTCCCGCGGCGAAGCCGACGATGTCCGTCCCATGTTCCGCGACGAACACGCAAGTCGTGTTCGGACCCGCGGCCAGCACGCGATCCCAGAGCGCCGTGCTCGCCTCGACCTTCATTCCGTCGAGATAGGCATCCGGGATCATGCCGCGATAGGTCGAGCGCCAGCTTTCGACGCGCACGCGTGCGATGCCCGGCGCATCGCCGGGTGTGGCGCGGCGGACGGCAAGACGCTGTGCACTCATGCGGTGACTCGTTTCACCGCGGCAACGACGTGCTCCACGGTGAAGCCGAAGAACTTGAACAGAATGCCGGCCGGCGCGGACTCGCCGAACCTGTCGAGGCCGACGATCGCGCCGTGTCCGTAGTCGATGGCGCCGACGTACTTGTGCCAGCCCGACGTGGATCCCGCTTCCACCGCGACGCGCGGCACGCCCGCGGGCAGCACGCTCGCCCGGTACGACGCGTCCTGGCGATCGAAGATGCTCGTTGCGGGCATCGACACGACGCGAACCGCGAACCCCTCGGCCGCGAGAGCCGTGCGCGCGCCCATCGCGAGGGCGACCTCCGAGCCGGTCGCGATGATCACGGCGCGCCGGTTGCCCGCAACCGCCCAGTCCGCCAGCACGTAGCCGCCGCGGCGGATGGAGGCAATCTGGCCGTCGTCGCGCGGCTGGAACGGCACGTTCTGCCGCGTGAGCAACAGGCACGACGGGCCGTCGGCGCGCTCGATCGCGGCGGCCCACGCGACGGCGGTCTCGACGGTGTCGCACGGGCGCCAGACGTCCATGTGCGGAATGAGGCGCAGGCTCGCCGCGTGCTCCACCGACTGGTGCGTCGGCCCGTCCTCGCCCAGCCCGATCGAATCGTGGGTGAACACGAAGATCGTGCGCACTTTCATCAGCGCCGCCATGCGCAGCGCGTTGCGCGCATAGTCGGAAAACGTGAGGAACGTGCCGACGTACGGGATGTATCCCCCGTGCACCGCGAGGCCGTTCGCGCTCGCGCACATCGCGAATTCGCGCACGCCGAAATTGATGTAGTTGCCCGGCGCGTCGTGCGTGACCGCCTTGCTTCCGGACCAGTTCGTGAACACCGAGCCCGTGAGGTCGGCCGCACCGCCCAGCAGCTCCGGAAGCGCCTTGGCGTAGGTCTCGAGCGCCTGCTGCGACGCCTTGCGCGTCGCGACGGTCTCGCCATTCGCCTGTTGCGCGGCGACGAACGCCGCCGTCGTCTCGTGCCACGAGGCGGGAAGCTCGCCGTGAATCCGCCGCGTGAATTCGGCGGCGAGATCGGGATGCGCCTCGCGATACGACGCGTACCGCTTGGCCCAGGCGTCCTCGGCCGCCGCGCCGCGCTCGCGCGCATTCCAGCCGGCATAAACCGCGTCGGGGATCACGAACGGAGGGTAGGTCCAGCCGAGCGCTTCGCGCGTCAACGCCACTTCCTTTTCGCCGAGCGCGGCTCCGTGCGCCTCCGCCGTCCCCTGCTTGTGCGGCGCGCCGCGGCCGATGACGGTCTTGCAGCAGATGAGCGTGGGCCGGTCGGTGACGAGGTGCGCGTCGCGGATCGCGCGGTCGACCGCTTCGACGTCGTGCCCGTCGACGTGGGGGATCACGTTCCATCCGTAGGCCCGGAAGCGGCCGGGGGTGTCGTCGGTGAACCAGCCCTTCGTTTCGCCGTCGATCGAGATGCCGTTGTCGTCGTAGATCACGGTGAGCTTGGACAGGCCCAGCGTGCCCGCGAGCGAGGCTGCCTCGTGCGAGATGCCCTCCATCAGGCATCCGTCGCCGACGAAGCAGTACGTGCGATGGTCTACGATCGCGTGGCCGGGCCGGTTGAATTGAGCGGCGAGCAGCCGCTCGGCCAGCGCCATGCCGACCGAATTCGCAAGACCCTGACCGAGCGGGCCCGTCGTGGTCTCCACGCCGGGGGTCGGTCCGTATTCGGGGTGGCCGGGCGTTTTCGAATGCAACTGGCGGAAACGCCTCAGCTCCTCCATCGGCAGGTCGTACCCCGTGAGGTGCAGGAGCGCGTAGAGCAGCATCGAGCCGTGACCGTTGGAGATGACGAAGCGATCGCGATTCGCCCAGTGCGGGTTGGCCGGGTTGTGAACGAGGTGTCGGTTCCACAGCGCGACCGCGATCTCGGCCATTCCCATCGGCATGCCGGGATGACCGCTCTTCGCCGCCTCGACGGCGTCCATCGCCAGCGCGCGGATCGCGTTGGCAAGCAGGGGGGTCGCGGCGACGTCGGTCATGGCGGGGCGGGAAGGAAGGCGCGCGGGAGTGGAGCGGTGCGGAGCGGGAAGCTCCGCGGTCGGGTGCTTTTCTTGCAAGAATCCGAGGCAAGCGTGACGGCGACGGCCGATCTTCGCTGCGCGGGGAAGCTGAAATTATCGCGCCCGACAGCGCTTTGTGCAATAATCGAACGTTTGGAGCGGCGCTCGCCTGTGACGGCGGTCGTCGGCGGGCGCCCTTCTTCCTGTGCTGCGGGAAGCGGGGCTTTTTCTTCGGCGCCGCCAGGCAACAGTGCGGGCATAAGAGCGCTGCGAAGAGGCCGCGGTGATGCGATCGAGCGCCCGGTCGCATGCGCCGGCCGGGAGTGCAAGGGGGGCGACGACATGGACGGCATCCATCTTCTGGGCGAGTGGTACGGGTGCCCCGCGCGTACGGCGGAATTCACCCGCGCCGACGCGCTGCGCAAGCTCTGCCTGGACGCGGTGCGCGCGACCGGCCTCACGGTCGTCGGCGATTCGTTCCATCAGTTCGAGCCGCAGGGCGTCACGGGAACCGTGCTCCTCGCGGAATCGCACCTCGCGATCCACACGTGGCCGGAATACGGCTTCGCGACCGTGGACGTCTACGTCTGCAATCTCGCGACGGACAACAGCGACAAGGCGAAGCGCCTGTTCCACGCGCTCGAGACGGCGATGCAGCCGAAGCGCACGAAGTACCAGGCCATCGTTCGCGGCGGCAAGGATGACTGACGGGACTCGCGACCGCGCCTTCGCCGCCCCGCAGGGATTTCCGCCCGACGTACTCTACGAGGAGCTCACGCCGGAGTGGGGGTTCGTCGTCCGCTCCACCAAAGAGCTGGAGAGGTTCACGTCCGATTTCCAGGCGGTCGAAGTGCACGATACCGTGCCGTTCGGCCGGCTGTTCCGGCTCGACGGACACTTCATGACGTCGGAGAAGGACGAGTTCTTCTATCACGAGAACCTCGTGCACCCGGCGGCGCTGACGCACCCGAAGCCCGCGCGCGCGCTCATCGTCGGGGGCGGCGACGGCGGTTCGGCGGAGGAATTGCTCAAGCATCCGTCGATCGAGTCGGTGACGCTCGCCGAGATCGACGCCTCGGTCGTCGCCATTTCGCGCACGCATCTCCGCTCGGTCCATGGCGGCGCGTTCGACGACACGCGGCTGACGCTGCGGATCGGCGACGGCTTCGCGTATGTCCGATCGGCAGCGGACCGCTACGATCTGATCGTGCTCGACCTCACCGACCCGGGCGGGCCGTCGGAGGCTCTCTACACGACGGATTTCTATCGGGCCTGCGCCAGGAGGCTCGAGGCCGGCGGCGCGATGACGCTTCACATCGCGAGCCCCGTCGCGCATCCGGAGCGCATCCGGACGACGCTCTCCGCGTTGCGGCAGGCCTTTCCCGTGGTCACGCCCTATCTCACGTCGATCCCGCTGTACGGCGGTCTCTGGATGATGGCCTGCGCCTCGGCCACGCTCGATCCGCGCTCCCTCGATGCCGGCGAGGTCGAGCGCCGCATCGCGGCGCGCGGCATCTCGAAGCTTCGCTACTACAACGGCGACATGCATCGGGCGGCCCTCGCGCTGCCCAATTTTGTCCGCGACCTGGTCGCGGGCTGACCCACGGGTCTCACGGCGGCCGGCACCACCTCAGCCGCGTCAACGCACGCCGCCGCCGCCGCGTTGGTATTTGCATGGTCACGGGGCAATGGACTTGAAGCTCGCCGGCGGCAGCCGCATATGCCAGTCGTACGGCAGGGCGAATTCCGCCGGCCTT
Source organism: uncultured beta proteobacterium (assembly GCA_963724545.1). Classification (GTDB taxonomy): domain Bacteria; phylum Pseudomonadota; class Gammaproteobacteria; order Burkholderiales; family Casimicrobiaceae; genus CAIWHR01. Next base: position 13,257 of record CAVRVC010000003.1, on the reverse strand, counting down.
GACGCGGAGGGATCATGGCAACGGGTGTCAACTTGACGAACCTCGCCAACGCGATGGACAACGCCGACTTCGTGCTGGTCGACGGCGTCGTCTTCGCGACGGAGTACACGCGCGTTCCCGACGAGGGAACGGTCGCGGACGACGTCGTGCTCGAGGCGAAGCACGGCGACACCGAGATCACCTTCACGCGCGAGGAAATGGATGGCGCCGAGCACCTGGGAGAAGGGATCTATCGCCTGCGCTCGGGCGCACAATTGCGGTTCCTGTCGAGCGCGACGATTCACTGAGCGGACCCCGCGCGCGGATCGTGGCCGCGCCGCGGGCATCGACGCTAACGCAGCACGAAATCGAAAGTCCCTTCGAGCGCGTCGGGCTCTCTTCCGGTGGCCGATCCGAGGGGCATCGACAGCAGGGCGAGCGTCCCTTTGGGCGAGCCCGCCAGCACCGGATCGCCTCCCACGGCATCGCCCACGATGTAGATTTGCGTGGTGAGCGCCGGCCCGCTCGCAGGGCGCACGCGAATGTGCAGGTGCGCCGGCCGGCCGGAATAGAGGACGGGCCGGATCGTCTTGAAGGCGTACCGACCGTCGGCGCTCGTGACGAAAACACCGTACCCCTGGAAGTTGTCGTCGCGCGGAACGCCTTCGTCGCCGGCGTGGTGATAGCGGCCGTACACGTCGCATTGCCAGAGCTCGATGGTCGCGCCGGAGAGCGGGCGGCCGTCGCGCGTCAGTGCACGCCCGGAAAAGTAGAGCGGCGTGCCTTTGGCTTTGGCCGCGCGGCCGGCAACCTGCGTCAGGTCGGCGTCGCGGTCGGCGGGAAACGTCCTTGGGTAGAACGGCCCCTCGGCCTGGCTTGGCGTGGGTGGCATCGCCGCCGGCTGCGCCGTTGCGCGCGCGAAGGGAAACGCCGCGGTCACGATGATCGCGCGTATTGCGCCGCGCCGGCCGCGGCTGGCGTGCGACGAGGAGCATTTGCGCGTCATACGGGTCTCCCGAGGCAATGCTCATTATACAAACGGTCCTCGAAGGGCCCTGCCGGTTCGCGCCATTGACTTCCCGCGCATATGTGCATATGTTCATGCACTTATGAGACGCCGACCATCCTCCGCACCGCGCGCCCTCGACGAGCTCGAGGACGTGTTTGCTGCCGTCGCCAGGTATTTCGCGCTGCTGTCGGAGCCGACTCGCCTCAAGATTCTCCATGCGATCTGCAGCGCCGAGCACTCGGTGTCGGAGATCGTCGCCACCACCGGGGCGACGCAGTCGAACGTCTCGCGGCATCTTGCGCTGCTGCACATGGCGGGTGTGGTCAGCCGGCGCAAGGAACACAACGCGGTCTACTACGGCGTGACGGATCGGGTGTTTGCAGAGGTCTGCCGGACGGTGTGTGTGCACATCGCCGGCCGGATCGACGCGAGCACGCCGCTGCGTGACGACCTGCTCGATTTCGTGCGGCAGCACTAACGTCCGCGCGCCCGCCCGAGCGACGTCGTGCACGGCTGGCGCAGGATGGTGGAGGAATGGGAATGACCGGACTGACGGAAGGTCGCGCCAGGTGGGCCCGGCATCGGAGTCGCGTCCCAGGCGCCGGCGCCTCCCGTCTTGAGCCCCAGGTCGGACCGGCCGACGCCCAGGCCGTCATCCGGTGGATCCTGGCAGGTGCGCCGTGATACGTTCACGACTTGCCGGAAGGGCACGATCTGCGCCGCGCCCGGCGTACTACAATCCGAGTTCCGACTCACGGAGGCAATGGCATGAATGAAGCACGCAGGGATGTCCTGATGAAAGGCGGCGGCCTCACATTGCTCTCGTTGGTCGCTGCGGCGGGTTGGCTCAAGCCAGGCGATGCTTCGGCGCAAACCTGGAACAAGGGCGCGTTCGAGGCGAAGACCATGGACGAAACGATGAAGGCGTTCGGCGGCGGGGCGCCGGCGCAAAGCACGGGTATCGCATTCGTCTCGACGCCGGACATCGCCGAGAATGGTGCGGTGGTTCCGATCGGCATCACGAGCTCGGTACCCAAGACGGAGTCGATCGCCATCCTGATCGAGAAGAACCCGAACATGCTGGCGGCGAGCTTCGACATTCCCCCGGGCACCGACCCCGCGGTGACCACGCGCGTGAAGATGGGGCAGACCTCGAACGTCTACGCTCTGGTGAAGGCGGACGGCAAGTACTATGTCGCGTCGAAGGAAATCAAGGTCACGCTCGGCGGTTGCGGCGGTTAGCGGACAATTTCGACTTGATCAGGAGAGCCTGAAATGCCAGATCCGATGAAGATCCGCGCAAGCGTCGTGGGCGATTCGACCGAAGTGAAGGTATTGATGAGCCACGAGATGGAGACCGGTCAACGCAAGGATGCCGCCGGAAAGGCGATCCCGGCCTGGTTCATCCAAACCGTGACCGTGACGCACAACGGCAAGACCGTGCTCAATGCGCAATGGGGCCCGGCGGTCGCCAAGAATCCGTTCCTGTCGTTCAAGTTCAAGGGCGGCGCGAAGGGCGAGAAGGTGCAGGTGACGTGGGTCGACAACAGGGGCGAAAAGCGTACCGACGAGGCGACGATCGCCTAGCGGGCGCGGTGCGGCCGCGCCGGGGACACGGCGTCCGCCCGCGTGACGAGGCGCGGGAAAGTGGGCCTCGATTCGACGACGTGCGGCAGGTTGCGCATCACACTTCGGAGGTTGACGTGAGAAAACGTGTGCAACGCGTGGCGGCCGCTGCGCTTGTGGCCGCATGTGTCTCCTCCCTGGCCTTTGGCCAGGACTCGATCAAGGAGATCGAGAAATATCGTCAGGCGCTGGCCGACGGCAACCCTGCCGAATTGTTCGAGGCCAAGGGTGAAGAGCTCTGGAAGACCCCGCGCGGTCCCAAGCAAGTCAGCCTCGAAAGGTGCGATCTCGGCAAGGGACCGGGGGTCGTCAAGGGGGCCTGGGTAGAGTTGCCCCGTCACTTCACCGACACCGGACGGGTCCAGGATGTGGAGTCGCGCCTGGTGACGTGCATGTCGACGTTGCAGGGCTTCAACGCCGAGGAACTGGCCAGGACGCCGTTCGACAAGGGCGAGATGGCCACCATCACGGCGCTCGCCACCTGGATCTCGGGGCAGTCGCGGGACATGCGCTTCGCGCTGCCGCAGGAGAACCCGCTGGAGCGCAGCTTTTATGCACTGGGCGAGAAGGCGTTCTACTACCGTGCGGGGCCGATGGATTTTTCCTGCGCCAGCTGCCATGGCCAAGAGCACAAGCGAATCCGTCTGCAGGACCTGCCGGCGCTCTATGAGAACCCGGGCGACGGCTTGGGCATCGCCGCGTGGCCGGCGTACCGCGTGTCAAACGGTCAAATGTGGACGATGCAGCGGCGTTTGCAGGATTGCCTGCGTTTGCAGCGCTTCCCGTTCCCGCTCTTTGCCTCGGACGCGACCATAGCCCTGGAGGTCTACATGGGTGTCAATGCCAAGGGCGCGAAGTCCATCGCGCCGGCCCTCAAGCGCTGAAGGAGGCGACGCCATGAGAATCAAGACCGAGTACGTGCTCTTCAGTCTTGTGGCCGCTGCGCTGATTGCAGGTTGCGCCAGTGTCGGCCCGGGCGGCGATCTGGATGCCGAGTTCGCGGCGATGATGAAGTCCTCGTTCCGCGACGAGGGGATCGCCAAGGCCGACCGTCTCCAGCAGGACCTGGGACAATCCGCCTGCTCGTCCGCCAAGCCGCCAAGCCCCGAGGTGATCAAGCGCATCGAGGCCGAGGCATTGGCAACCCTCAGGTGGCCTGCCGGTGGGCAGTATTTCGGTGACTGGACGACCGGCCAGAAGCTCGCCGAGAGCGGCGTCGGCATGACCTGGTCGGACAAGAGCACCAACCCCAAGGGCAACGGGGGCCAGTGCTACAACTGCCACCAGATCGAGAAGCAGGAAATCTCGTTCGGCACCATCGGCCCGAGCCTCTACAACTACGGGAAGCTGCGTGGCGTGAAGAACCTGACCGACCCGTCTTCTGCGACAGTCATCGAGTACACCTGGGGCAAGCTGTGGAACAGCAAGGCCTACATGGCCTGCTCCAACATGCCGCGCTTCGGCCACATGAAGCTGCTTGACGAAGCGCAGCTCCGCGACCTCATGTCGCTGCTGCTGGACCCGCGTTCGCCCGTCAACAACTAGGGCCCGGACGTCAGCCAGATCGCGCATCGTTGCCGGCCCGCGTTGTGCGGCGCGCCCGCGCGCGTGCCTCGGCCCCTGACCTCGTCGCTGCGCACCATGAACCGACGCGAATTCGTGACCATGCTCGCCGTCGCAGCGGCCGGCCTGCCCGTATCCGCGCTCGCGGCCGAGGTCGGCGACCGGGTCGACTGGGCCGACGTCACGCTGCTCGGACGGCCGCGTGGTGCCCGCGCGCGCGCTGACGGGTCGCGTCGTCGTGGTCGAGATCTGGGCCTCGTGGTGCCCGTTCTGTGCCCGGCAGAATCCCCTTCTCCAGGAGCTCTACGAGGCGCATTCGGAGCGCGGCCTCTCGTTCCTGACGTTTTCCATCGATCGCGAGCCCGCGAAGGCGCGCACCTACATGGCGGAGCATCGGTACACCTTTCCCGCGGCGATGGCTACGACGCAGAGCGACAAATGGTTCGGGCCGCGGTACGGGCTGCCGGAGCTCTATGTCGTGGACCGTGACGGTCGCATCGTGTTCAAGGAGGCGAAGGAGATGTTCCCCGAGGACGTGCAGGCGCTGGCCCGCTTCGCCCGCCCCTGACCCTTCCCCGAGATCCCCGAGAACATGAATCGCCGGGAATTCCTGAGCGTGCTCGCTGCCGGTGCGGCCGCCGGTTTCCCGCTGTCGTCCCGTGACGCGCTGGCGCAGGGCAACGCCGCGGCAGCGATGTACGACCTCGCCCCGTTCGGCAACGTGAGCCTGCTGCATTTCACCGACTGCCACGCGCAGCTGCTGCCGATCTACTTTCGCGAGCCGAGCGTCAATCTCGGCGTGGGCGAGCTCTCGGGCAGGCCGCCGCACCTGGTCGGCGAGGCGCTGCTCCGGCATTTCGGCATCAAGCCCGGCACGCATCGAAGCCCACGCGTTCACGTATCTCGATTTCGACCGCGCTGCGCGGAACCTACGGCAAGGTCGGCGGCTTCGCGCACCTCGCCACGCTGGTCAAGCGATTGAAGGCCGACGCGGCCGGGAGCGCTGCTGCTCGACGGCGGCGACACCTGGCAGGGCTCGGCCACCGCGCTCTGGACGAACGGCCAGGACATGGTCGACGCCTGCAAGCTGCTCGGCGTCGACGTGATGACTGGCGCACTGGGAATTCACGCTGGGCGCCGAGCGCGTGAAGGAGGTCGTCGACAGGGACTTCAAGGGCAGCGTCGATTTCGTCGCGCAGAACGTGCAAGACCGCCGACTTCGGCGACCCGGTGTTTCCGCCCTACGTGATCCGCCAGGTCAACGGCGTGCCGGTCGCCATCGTCGGCCAGGCGTTTCCGTACACGCCGATCGCCAACCCGCGCTACTTCGTCCCCGACTGGACCTTCGGCATCCAGGAGGAGAACCTGCAGAAGGTGGTCGACGAGGCGCGCGCCAAGGGCGCGCAGGTCGTCGTGCTGCTGTCGCACAACGGCATGGACGTCGACCTGAAGCTCGCCTCGCGCGTGCGCGGCATCGACGCGATCCTCGGCGGGCACACGCACGACGGCGTGCCCGCGCCGATGATCGTCGCCAACGCGCGGCGGCCGCACGCTCGTCACCAACGCCGGCAGCAACGGCAAGTTCCTCGGGCGTGCTCGACCTCGACGTCAAGGCCGGCAAGGTCGCCGATTTCCGCTACCGGCTGCTGCCCGTCTTCTCCAACCTGCTGCCCGCCGATCCGGCGATGGGCGCATTGATCGCAAAGGCGCGCTTGCCGTACAAGGCGAAGCTCGAGGAAAAGCTCGCGCGTCACCGAGGGCCTGCTCTACCGGCGCGGCAATTTCAACGGGACGTTCGACCAGCTGCTGCTCGAGGGCTTGATGGCGGAGAAGAACGCGGAAATCGCGTTCTCGCCGGGATTCCGCTGGGGCACGTCGCTCCTGCCGGGGCAGACGATCACGCTGCGAGCACCTGATGGACCAGACGGCGATCACCTATCCGTACGTTACCGTCAGCGAGTTGACCGGCGAGACGATCAAGACGATCCTCGAGGACGTTGCCGACAATCTCTTCAATCCCGATCCGTACTACCAGCAGGGCGGCGACATGGTGCGCGTCGGCGGTCTCTGCCTACACCTGCGATCCGCGCGCGCAGATGGGCGAGCCGCATCATCGGGCATGGCGCTCGGCAGGCAAGCCGCTCGATGCGGCGAAGAAATACAAGGTTGCCGGCTGGGCGCCGGTCGCCGAGGAGGCGAGGTCGGCGGGCAACGAGCCGATATGGGACGTGATCGCCCGCTACCTGCGTGCGCAGAAGACCGTTGCGCGGCGCGCGCTCAATCTGCCCCGCGTCGAAGGCGCGGCGGGCAACCCGGGCATGGCTTGATCGAGACGAAAACGGCGGGAGAACTCATGCGTTTGAAGGGACCGATACTGATTGCCGTTGCGGTGATGGTCGCGGGCGGTGCCACATCCGCGCCGGGGCAAAAGCTGCTCGCGAATTACCCCACGCTGACGACCGCGGCCGCGCAGCAGGCGGCGCAGGCCGCGCTGGCGCGATGTCAAAAGGATGGCTATACCGTCGCCGCGGCTGTCGTCGACCGTGGCGGGCAGCCGCTGGCCGTGCTGCGCGACAACCTCGCCGGCGTACACACGACCCGGACCGCCGTGAACAAGGCGGCGACCGCCGTCACCTTTCGCACCGACACCACCGAGCTCGCCGCGATCACGCAGGCGGGCAAGCCGCAAAGCGGCGTCCGCCAGTTGCCGAACGTGGTCGCCCTCGGCGGTGGTCTCATGATTCGCGCCAAGGGTTCGCTGGTCGGAGGCATCGGGGTCTCCGGCGCCCCGGGCGGCGATGCCGACGAGGTTTGCGCGAGGGCCGGGATCGCCGCCATCAGCGACGCGATCGAGCTGGAATAGGTTCGCAAAAGGCGACCCGGCCGGCGCATCGCGAGAGCCCGTTCGCCCCGTTTCAGAACGCAGGCTACTTCACGGTCACCCGCGCGAACTTGCGCTTGCCGGCCTGGACGACGACCGTCCGGCCCGCCGGTATCAAGAGCGCCTTGTCGCCCACCACGTCGCCGTCGACCTTGAGCCCGCGTTGCGCAATGAGGCGCAGCGCCTCCGACGTCGAGTCGACGATGCCAGCCTGCTTCGCGAGCTGCGCGATCGGCATCCCGCCGGGCGGCGCCGACAGCGCGATCTCCGGCATGTCGTCCGGCAGCGCGCCCTGCCGGAACCGCGCCTCGAACTCGGCGAGCGCGGCTTGCGCCGCCGCCTGCGAGTGGAAGCGGGCGACGATCTCCTGTGCGAGGGTCACCTTCGCATCGCGCGGGTTGCGGCCCTCCGCGCACTCGCGCTTCAGCATTGCGATGTCTTCCGAGGACCGGAACGACAGCAGATCGTAGTACCGCCACATCAGCTCGTCCGAGATCGACATCAGCTTGCCGAAGATCTCGCTCGGCGCCTCCGTGATGCCGATGTAGTTGTCGAGCGACTTCGACATCTTGTTGACGCCGTCGAGGCCTTCGAGCAGCGGCAACGTCAGGATGCACTGCGGTTCCTGCCCGTAGTGGCGCTGCAGCTCGCGGCCGACGAGCAGGTTGAACTTCTGGTCGGTGCCGCCCAGCTCCACGTCCGCCTTCAGCGCCACCGAGTCGTAGCCCTGCGCGAGCGGGTAGAGGAACTCGTGGATGGCGATCGGCTGCCCGCTTTGATACCGCTTGCCGAAGTCGTCGCGCTCGAGCATGCGCGCGACCGTGTAGTGCGCCGCGAGCCTGATCATGCCGTCGGCGCCGAGCGGCATCAGCCACGTCGAGTTGAACGCGACCTCGGTCCGCTCCCGGTCCAGGATCAGAAAGGCCTGGTCGGTGTAGGTCTTGGCGTTGGCCTCGATCTCCTCGCGCGACAGCGCAGGGCGGGTCACGTTGCGGCCGGTGGGGTCGCCGATCATGCCGGTGAAGTCGCCGATCACGAACAGGACCTGGTGGCCGAGGTCCTGCAACTGCCGCAGCTTGTTGAACTGGACCGTATGGCCGAGGTGCAGGTCGGGACGCGTCGGATCGAAGCCTTCCTTGATCCGAAGCGGCTTGCCGCGGCCGAGCTTGGCGGCAAGCTCGGACTCGACCAGGAGCTCGTCCGCGCCGCGGCGGAAGACCGCGAGCTGGTGTGGGATATCGACGTTCATCGGGATGGGCGGCGCGATTCCTGGGGGTCCGGACGGGGGCCGCGATGCCGCCCTGAAAGGGTGCGGGAGAGGGGCTTCTGGCGTCCGGGGCGACTTTTGCTAGAATCGCAACCTTGCGCCCTCCGGGCCGGCTGCCAATGGTCACGCACAAATCGTTGATTCTAACGCAAAGCGTCCGCGCTTCCGCGCGCCGGAAGGTGGCGTCGCGTGCGGCCGGGCAGTGGCTCGCGGTCGGGCTGTTCGCCGCGTGCTGGGTCGCGGCATTCGGGCTCGTCGCCAACACCGCCCCGGAGCTTGCGCCCGTCGAGGTGATACGCCTCGACCTGCCTCAACCGGACGTATCGGTGGTCGCTGAAGACCCCGCGGGGTACTGGCGGGAAGACCGGATACGCCGCGGCGACACGATCGGCAGCGTGCTCGCCCGCCTCGGGGTCGCCGATCCGGCGGCGCTCGAATTCCTGCGCACCAACCCGGCGGCCCGGCCCCTGTATCAGCTGCGGCCGGGCAAGCCGCTGACGGTCGAGACCGACGACGACGGCCGGCTCGTCAACCTGCGTTTCCTGACCCCCGATGGCCAGCGGCTGTCGATCGCGCGCGACGGCGACCGGCTCACCGCCGAAGCAGCGGCCGCGCCGGCGGAGATCCGGTGGAAGATGGCGACCGGTGAGATCCGGTCATCGCTGTTTGCCGCGGCCGACGAGGCGAACCTGCCGGATGCCGTCACGCTGCAGCTGGCCGACGTTTTCGCGGGCGACATCGACTTCTATCACGATCTGCAGCGCGGCGATCGTTTCACGGTGGTGTACGAAGCGCGATACGTCGACGGGGAGCCGGTGGGCGCGGGCGCCATCGTGGCCGCCGAGTTCGACAATCGCGGACGCGCGTTCCGTGCGTATCTCTGGCGCGGCGAGGACGGCGGCGTGAATTACTTCGGGGCCGACGGCGCTCCGATGCGGAAGGCGTTCCTGCGCTCGCCGATGGAGTTCTCCCGCGTGACCTCGGGCTTTTCCAACGCCCGCTTCCACCCGATCCTGCAGGCCTGGCGCGCCCACAAGGGCGTCGACTACGCGGCGCCCACGGGAACGCCCGTGCGCGCTACCGGCAACGCGAAGGTGGTCTTCGCCGGCACGCAGAACGGATACGGCAACGTGATCCAGCTGCAGCATCAGGGTGCGTTCTCGACGCTGTACGCCCATCTGTCGCGGATCGCGCCGCAGGTGAGGACGGGCGTGCGCGTCGCGCAGGGCGACGTGATCGGGTATGTCGGGCAGACCGGCTGGGCGACCGGGCCGCACCTGCACTACGAGTTCCGGGTGGGCGGCGAGCAGCGCAATCCGCTGACGGTGGCGTTGCCCACGGGCGAGCCGCTCGCGCCACAATACCGGCAGGAATTCGCCGAGCGCACGGCGCCCGCCATCGCGCAGCTCACGCTGGCGCAGACGCTCTCGAGCGCGCAGCTCGCCTCGGACGATTAGCCGCCGGCCGCGCGCTGCCATGCGCGAGGTTTACGCCGGCGTGATGTCCGGCACCAGCATGGACGGTGTGGACGCCGTCGTCGCCGATTTTGCTCCGACCGGGGCCGGGCCCTGCCGGCTGCTGTCCGCATCGCACGTTCCTTTCGCCCCGGACCTCGCCGCCGGGCTGGCGGCGCTGCAACGGTCCGGCGACGATGAGCTGGCACGCGCCGCGCGTGCCGCCAATGCGTTGGCGGATACGTGCGCGGACGCGATCGAGGCCGCGCTCGGACTCGCGGGACTCGCGGCGAAGGACGTCATCGCGGCAGGCGTGCATGGCCAGACGCTGCGCCACCGGCCCGACGAAGGCTGGACGTTGCAGCTCAACAATCCGGCGCGCATCGCCGAACGGACGGGCCTCTCGATCGTCGCCGATTTCAGGAGTCGCGACGTCGCTGCCGGTGGCGAGGGTGCGCCGCTGGTCCCGGCCTTTCACGCGGCGCTCTTCGGAGGGCAACGTCACCGCTCGGTCGTCAATATCGGCGGCATCGCCAACGTCACCGATTTGCCGGTGCGGGGCGAGGTGCGCGGATTCGACACGGGCCCCGGCAATGTCCTGCTCGACCTCTGGCACGCGCGCCATCGGGGAGCCGGTTTCGACCGGGACGGTGCGTGGGCACGGACGGGCCGCCCCGACGCCGCACTGCTCGCGGCATTGCTCGCGGAGCCGTACTTCGAGCGGGTGCCGCCGAAGAGCACGGGTCGCGATCTGTTCGACGCCGAATGGCTCGCGACGCGGCTCGCCGGTCGCGACGTTGCGCCGGCCGACATCCAGGCGACGCTCGTCGCGCTGACGGCACGGTCGATCGCCGACGCGATCGCCGCACACTGCGCCGCCAGCGAGGAAGTGCTGATCTGCGGTGGCGGCGCGAACAACCTGGCGCTCGTGGAAGCGCTCGCCGCGCTGCTTGCCCCTCGGGCGACCGCGACGACGGCGGTGCACGGCGTTGCCGTCGAGCATGTCGAGGCGCTGGCGTTCGCGTGGCTCGCCCGCGAAGCGCTCGGCGGGCGGCCGGGCAATCTGCCGGCGGTGACCGGCGCGCGGGGATCGCGCGTGCTGGGCGCGATCTATCCGCGATAGCGAGAGCCGGCCCGCGGCGCGCGGCCGAAACCGCTATCATTCGCCCGTTACGCCATCCAGAGGACAATCGTCGTGTCGAAGTCGCTGGTGTTGACCGTGATCGGCAAGGACCGCCCGGGGATCGTCAACCGGTTGTCCGATGTCGCGCAGCGATTCGGCGCGAACTGGGCGGGAAGCCGCATGGCGGGGCTCGCCGGGCAGTTCGCGGGCATCGTCCATTTCCAGGTGCCGGACGAGAAACTCGAGCCGCTCGCAACCGCGCTCCGAGGTCTCGCCTCCGCCGATCTCGTCGTCGTCATCGCCGAGAGCGACGCCGGCGCGGTGCCGGCCCCGCAGCGGATCGTCCGGCTGGAGCTCGTCGGCAACGACCGGCCCGGCATCGTGCGCGATCTCTCCGGCTGCCTCGCCAATCGGGGCGTGAGCATCGAGGAGCTGCATACGGAGTTCATCCGCCATTCCCTTCAGGAGGCCGGCCTTCTTCTGTTCCCATTCCGCGTCAGGAAGCTGCTCGCCGGAAAACGCCACGGCGAGGGGAATCCCATCCCGTCCCTGGTACACCTTCCGGGGGACCGGCGCTTTCGCGGAGAGGGTGGAAGGTTCTTCCGGAGGTCTCCGGCTCCGGCAAGCGCCTCTGGGACGGGTTCCGAAAGGGGGCGAACCAGCGGGTGAGAGGGAGGACGGAAGCCCCGCCTTCCTGGCGTTCGCTTCGAGTTCCGCCCCCGTGTTCGAGGCCGCGAGGACCTGCTGCAGGGCCGCCTGCGCCGCGGCCGCTTTTTTCTCGCGGGAGACCTCCGCGACGACCTTGTCACGCACCTCCGACAGGGGAGGGACGCGGGAATCCTCCTTTGCCGTCACCTGGAAGAGGTAGTGGGTATCCCCCACGGTCTTCACGGGACCCACCTCGCCCGAGGGTAGCAGCAGCGCGTCCTGCACCAGCGCCGCGGGGACGCCGGGCGCCCCTTCCGCCCCTACCCAGCCGGTCTCCACGACCGGCACGCCGAACGCCGCCGCCGTCGCTTTCACACTCTTCGTGGCGGCGGCCTTCGGTTGCGCTTCGTACGCCTTGACGACGGCCAGGTCTTTTCCCTTCTCGCGTCGGATCTGCTCGACGACGTGGTCGCGGACCTGGGAGAGGGGGAGCGCTTCCGGGAACGGATCCGGCTTCCACGCGGGCGATGACGAAGTCCTCCCGGCAGCTCGACCGGCCCGACCACCGTGTCGACGGAGGCCTGGAACAGGGGCCCCGAGAGCGCCTCGCCGGCGTCCTTGCGCGAGAGCCACGCCTCCCCGCCTTTCCCGCGGGCTTGCGCCTTCGCCTGGGCATCGAAATCGGTCTTCCCCTTCGACGCCTTGGCGAGGATCTCCGCGGCCTTCTTCCGCACCGCGTCCCGGTCCTTCGTTCCGAACGGAAGGACGATGCGCGAGACCAGCCGCTGCTCCTCGGTGCGGAACCGGTCGGAGTTCGCCTCGTGGAACGCCTTGATCTCGATCTCCGACGGGTTGACTCCCGCCGAAGCGATCGGGAGCGAGGCGGCGACGACGAGTCCCACCCGCGCGGGAGTGCGGAGACGTTCCTTCGCCTGTTCGTATTTCGCGAGGATCTCTCCGTCGGTCGGCGCGCGCCCTTCACCTTCCCGGGATCCGCCGTCACCACGACGAGCCGACCTTCCGCGACGCGATCCGGAACAGCTCCTTCGCTTCCGTTTCCGGGACGAGCGCCCCGGCGGCGAGGAGACCCTCGACCTTCCTCAACGTGATCTCGACCCGTTTGGAGGCCTCGAACTCGGCGACGCCGACACGGTTGTAGGAGAGGACCGAGCGGTACAGGTCGTCCCGGAACTGCCCGTTCTGCTGGAACGCGGGGATGGCGGCGATCTCCCGCTGCACCTCCTCGTCCGTGGCAGACAGCCCCATCGTCGCGGCCTCCTCGAGCAGGAGCTTCCGCTGGACCAGGGATTCCATCGCCTGCTTCTTCATGTTGAGCGCCTTGGCCATCTCCGGCGTGAAGGCGGGTCCGTACACCTCCCGGTACGACTTCTCGAGGCCGGCGACCGCCTCGGCCAGCTCGTTCGTCGTGATCGCCTCTCCGCCCACGGTGGCAGCCACGTTCCGGCCCTGTTCGGAGTAGGTGCCGACTCCCCACCAGATGAAGGTCAACGCGATGAAGGAGAGGATGATCTTGATGGCCCAGGAGCCGGCGTTGCGGCGGAGTACGGAGAGCATGGCGAGGAGGTTCTCCTGTCGATGGGAATGAAAGTGTCGTCGAACGTGACATTCTAATGCCGCGCGCGGTCCGAGATCAAACGGGATTCGGGCTGGCGCTGCGGTGGGTTTTCCTTCGGATTGCAATGAGGG
>CAVRVC010000002.1:0-78338 GCA_963724545.1 uncultured beta proteobacterium | reverse complement strand
CGCGGATCAAGGCCGCAGCGTTCGCCGTCGTCCTCGCCGCGGTGGCGGGGACGGCGGTCTTCCTGAAGCGCAGCGACGTCTACCTGCTGACCCTGTACTGCGTCTACCTGATGGCGACGATGGGGCTCAACCTGACCGTCGGTTACGCGGGACAGATGTCGCTCGGCCACGCGGCCTTCTTCGGCATCGGCGCGTACCACGCGGCGATCCTGCTCAAGCTCGGCCTGCCGTTCTTCGTCGTGCTGCCCGTCGCCGCGCTTGCGTGCTTCGCGCTCGGCCTCGCGCTGGGCTTCCCGGCGCTGCGCGTCCAGCACCACTACCTCGCTTTCGCCACCCTCGGCTTCAACGTCCTCGTCTTCCTGCTGATGCGGAACGAGGAGGCGATCACCGGCGGCACGTACGGCATCTCCGCCATCCCGCGGCCGACGGTGCTGGGCGTCGACTTCGGCGGACATCTCGCCTACTTCTACTTCACGCTGGCATCGCTGGTCGTACTCGGGCTGGTGCTGCGATTCCTGCTGCGCTCGCCGTGGGGCCGCGCGTTCGCCGCACTCCGCGACAACCCGATCCGCGCGGAGAGCCTCGGCGTCAACATCACGGCGTACACGCTGCTCGCGTTCGCGATCGGCGCCGCTTGCGCCGGCGTCGGCGGCGTCTATTTCGCGTCGCTCGTCGAGTTCATCGAGCCGGGGCCGTTCCACTTCTCCACTTCGCTGACGATGCTCCTCGCGGTCATCGTCGGCGGGTCGGGGCGCTTCTTCGGTCCCGCGCTCGGAACGGCGATCATCGTTCTCCTGCCGGAGCTCCTGCGCGGTTCGAGCGCGCCATGGCTCAAGTTCATGCAGACCTGGTACCTGGCCGTGTTCGGCGTCGCCGTGGTCGCGTTGATGGTCTGGCTGCCCGGCGGCCTGCTGTCGATCCCGGAACGATTCAAGCGCGCGGCGCCTCCGAAATGAGCGCCGCCGAGATTTCCTTCCTCGAGGTCAAGGACGTCAGCAAGCATTACGGTGCGATTCGCGCCGTCGACGGCGTGTCGTTGTCCGTGGGACCGGGCAAGATCGTCGGCGTGATCGGTCCGAACGGCTCCGGCAAGACGACGCTCTTCAACAGCATCCTCGGCCAGATCCAGCCGACGGCCGGGCACGTCGAGTTCTGCGGCGAGGACATCACCGGCATGTCGCCGCTCGAGCTCGCGCGGCGCGGCGTGGGCCGCACGTTCCAGACGCTGCAGGTCTTCGGCAATCTGTCGGTGCGCGACAACCTGATCGTCGCCGCGCAGGAGTTCAAGGGCACGCTGCCCGGCCGGCTCTTCGCCGCGCCCGACGCAGGCCTCGGCCGCCACGCCGACGAAATGATCGAGCTCTTCCGCCTGACGCACGTCGCGCACCTGCCGGCGGGCAGCCTGTCCTATGGCCAGCAGAAGCTCATCGACATCGCGATGGCGTTCATGCCGGCGCCGCGGCTGGTGTTGCTCGACGAGCCGTGCGCGGGAGTCAATCCGAGCCTCGTCGACCAGCTGCGCGAGCTCCTGGTCGAGCTCAACAGGTCGCAGGGCGGCAGCTTCGTCGTCATCGAGCACAATATGGACTTCATCATGAAGCTTTGCCCTCACGTGATCTGCATGGTCGAGGGCAAGGTTCTGGCCGAGGGCCCGCCGCAGGAAGTCCAGGCGAACCGGCAGGTGCTGGAAGCCTATCTCGGCAATTAGACCTCGGGCCGCCGGATACAATCGCGATACTTCCAAACCCGGAGGCCAGCATGCCGGAAAAGATCATCGACGTCCGAGGCAGGAAACTGGGCGGGGAAACCCCGCTGATCTGCACGCCGCTCGTGGGGCGAACGCGCGAGCAGGTACTCGCCGAAACGACCAGTGTGCTCGCGAAACGGCCCGACGTCATCGAGTGGCGCATCGACTACTTCGATGGCATCGCCGATATGCCCGCAGCCCTGGAGGTCGCGCGCGCGATCCGCAAGCTGGCAGGCGACACGCCGATCATCCTCACGCGGCGGTCGGTCCGCGAAGGCGGCGAGCCGAACGCGCTCGACGACGAGGGCGTCGTCCGGCTCTACGACGCCATCGGCAAAGACCGCAGCGTCGACTTCGTCGACTTCGAGATGAGCAACGATGCCGAGCACGTGCGGCGCGTCGTCGCCGCGGCGCGCAAAGAGGCGACGCGCGTCATCCTTTCGTATCACAACTTCAGCTATACGCCGGGACAAGAGATCCTGGTGCAGCGTTTCCAGGAGGCGGAACGGCTGGGAGGCGACGTCGGGAAAGTCGCCGTGATGCCTCGCGATCGCTCCGACGTCCTGACGCTGCTCGCGGCGACGGCGCAGGCGGACGCGAAGGCGCGCATCCCGCTGATCAGCATGTCGATGGGGCCGCTGGGCACGGTCACTCGAATGGTCGGCGGTGTGTTCGGATCGGCGCTGAGCTTCGCGGTCGGCGCCGGGAGCTCGGCACCCGGACAGATGCCGATCGCCGATCTCAACGCCGTGTACGACGTGATCCGCCGCGCACGTGGAGGCTGACGCCCCCGTTCTTCGCGAGTCCCGAATGCAGCTTCGCATCGCCGTCGCAGGCGCCGGCCAGATAGGCAGGCGCCACATCGAGGCCGTCGTGAAGAATGCGGAATGCGAGCTGGCGGCGATCGTCGACCCCGCGCCCGCGACGGCCGACTATGCGCGCACGCTCCACGTCCCGGTCCGCGCGTCGCTCGCCGAGCTCTTCGCCAGGGACCGCCCCGATGGCGTGGTCCTCGCGACGCCGAATCAGATGCACGTCGACCAGGCGCTCGAATGCATCGCCGCGGGTGTGCCGACACTCGTCGAGAAGCCCCTGGCGCACACGCTCGAAGCGGGGATGCGGCTCTGCGCGGCGGCGGAGGCGGCCGGCGTTCCGGTGCTGGTCGGCCATCATCGCCGTCACAGCTCGATCATGGCCAAGGCCGTCGAGGTCGTCGCGAGCGGAACGCTCGGGAGAATCGTCGCCGTCGTGGGCACCGCGCTCTTCTACAAGCCGGAGAACGAAGGCTATTACGACGGCGCCTCCAGGTGGCGGCGGGAACCCGGCGGCGGCCCCATCCTGCTCAACATGATTCACGAGGTCGGCAACCTGCGCTCCCTGTGCGGCGAAATCGTGGCGGTGCAGGCGTTCACGTCGACCGCCACCCGCCAGTTTCCGGTCGAGGACACCGTGGCCATCGCGTTGCGCTTCGCGAACGGCGCGCTCGGCACCTTCATGCTGTCCGACACCGCAGCCTCCGACCGGAGCTGGGAGCACGCCTCCGGGGAAGATCCGCGCTTTGCGAAGGGACACACCGACAGGGACGACTGCTACGTCGTCGCCGGGACCTTCGGCTCGCTGTCGATTCCGACGATGCGCCTGCAGCGATATGCGACCGGCGCCGACCGGTCGTGGCACAAGGCGCTCGAACGCAGCGTCGTCGAGCTCGCCGCCGTCGACCCCCTGGAACGGCAGATCGCGCACTTCGCCGACGTGATCCGCGGCAAGGCAGCACCGCTCGTCAGCGCGCGCGACGGACTGCAGAACCTGCGGGTGGTCGACGCGATCGTCGAGGCGGCGAAGTCGGGCTGCGTCGTGCATACGACTGGGCTATGATGTCGCGTGGCCAGTCTGTGGTCTCTAGCAACGAGGTATCGGAATGACGAACTCACTGGATCGCGAAGCGGTCGCGGAGCCGCACAACCTCCTCGGCATCGACGGCATCGAATTCATCGAATTCGCCACGTCCAAGCCGCAGGCGCTGGGCGGCGTGCTCGAACGGATGGGATTCCGCCCGATCGCCCGCCATCGCTCCCGCGAGGTCGAGCTCTATCGCCAGGGCAAGATGAACATCATCGTGAACGCGCAGGCGGCGGACGTCCCGCGCACGGTGCAGCCGACCGAGCGTCCCATCATCAGCGCGTTCGCGGTCCGCGTCCGCGATGCCGACGCCGCGTTCCGCCGGGCGCTCGAGCTCGGCGCCTGGGAGATCCCCGTGCGGGCGCGGGCGATGGAGCTCAACATCCCCGCGATTCACGGCGTCGGCGAGAGCCTCATCTATTTCGTCGACCGGCACGACGAATTCTCGATCTACGACATCGACTTCCGCGCCATTCCGACGGTCGACCCGCATCCGCCGGCGCTCGGCGGATTGCACTTCTTCGGGCTCGTCCAGTACATCGATTCCGACCGCACCGCGGACTGGGTCGAGTTCTACTCGCAGGTCTTCGGCTTCGCGCCGCTGCCGGACAGCAAGCGTTTCGGCATCCTGCCCAAGGGGCTGTTGCTCGAAAGCCCGTGCCGCACGTTCTACCTCCAGCTGATCGAGCCCGACGACGTCGCCCGGTTCGCTCCGGCCGAGGAGCACCTGCAGCGCATCGGCTTCGGGACGCCCGACGTGCTGGGCACCGTGGAGCTCCTGCAGAAGCGCGGCGTCGAGTTCCTCGTCTCCGAGAAGGTCCACGCCAGCGAGCGCGGCGCCCTCACGACCGCGTCGCTGGGAAGCGTGATGTTCGAGCTCGTGCACAACGTGCCCGCGGACGCCGCGGTGCCGCGATGATCTTCCACGACTTCGGCATGGACACCGCGTCGCTGGCGGGCTCGCTGGAGAGCAAGCTCGCCGCGGTGCGTCAGGCGGGCTTCTCGCAGGTGATGATCTCGGCCAGCGACGTCGTCGGGCATCCGTCCGGCGTCGACGCCGGCGTGCGCGCCGTGCGCGAGAGCGGCCTCATCGTCACCGGTCTCGAGGCGCTGCGCGATTTCGAAGGTCTCGACGGCCGCATGCACGCGTACAAGGTGGACGTCGCGAAGTCGATGCTCGAAGTCTGCGGCCGGCTCGGCGGACGCCTGCTGCTGGTCGAGGCGTCGACCTCGACGCACGCCGCCGCGGACGCCGAGCGCATCGCCCGCGACCTGCGCATGCTCGCGATCCTGGCGATTCCGATGGGCATACGGATCGCCTACAAGGGCATGGCGTGGAGCCGCACCGACCAAGGATTTCGCCGCGGCGGGCGAGCTCGTGTTCCGCGCCAACTGCCCGAACCTCGGCGTGGCCATCGACGCCTTCGACGTGATCGCCGCGCACATTTCGCGGGAGGAGCTCGACGCCATCGATCCGCAGCAGATCTTCCTGGTCCAGCTGTCGGACTACATGTGGCAGGAAATCCGCTCGACCGAAGAGCAGGCGGCGACGGCGACGCACTTTCGCGTCTTTCCCGGCGAGGGCGCGCACAGCGACGGGCTCGCGGATTTCATCACCAAGCTCGACGCGATCGGCTATTGCGGCGACTACAGCTTCGACGTGTACAACGACGACTACCTGCAGATGCCGCCCGAAACCGTCGCCGGCCGGGCGCAACGCGCGGCCGAATGGCTCGGCGAAACGGTGCTGCGGCGGGCGCTGCCGATACCGAACATGGAGCGCCTGCGGCGCACCGCCCGCGGGTGACGCGGGCGTGACGCGCGGGAGCCAAACGCCGTCCGCCGCACCGACGCGAAAGGATGATCATGGAATACCAGCGGCTGGGCGCGAGCGGGCTCGAGGTTTCGCCGATCTGCCTCGGCACGATGATGTTCGGCGACCGCACCGACGCCGCGACGTCGCAGCGGATCATCGATGCCGCGTTCGACGCCGGCATCAACTTCATCGATACCGCGGACGCCTACGGCAACGGCGCCTCCGAGAAGATCGTCGGTGCCGCGATCAAGGCGAACCGGCGGCGATGGATCCTGGCCACGAAGGTCGGCAATCCGCTGACGAAGAAGCCGCACGACGGCGGGCTGTCGCGACGCTGGGTGCTGCAGGCGTGCGACGACAGCCTCGCGCGCCTCGCCACCGACTACATCGACATCTACTACCTGCACAAGGACGATCCGCACACCCCGATCGCCGAAACGGTGGGCGCCGTCGGCGACCTGATCAGGAGCGGCAAGATCCGCTATTTCGGCGTGTCGAACTATCGCGGCTGGCGCATCGCGGAGGTCGTGAGCGAATGCGAGGCGCAGGGCGTGCCGCTGCCGGTCGTCTGCCAGCCTTACTACAACCTGCTGAACCGGATGCCCGAGGTCGAGATCCTGCCCGCCTGCGACCACTACGGAATCGGCGTCGCCCCCTACTCGCCGATCGCGCGCGGCGTGCTGACCGGCAAGTACCGGCCCGGCGTCGCGCCCGAGGGTTCGCGGGTGGCGCGCAAGGACGCGCGAATGATGGAAACGGAGTTCCGCGAGGAATCGATCGCGATCGCGCAGAAGCTCGACGGCGCACGCCAGGAAAACCGGCCGCACGCTGACGCAGTTCGCGCTCGCGTGGCTGTGGGCGAACGAGATCGTGACCTCGGTGATCGCCGGTCCGCGCACGCTCGAGCAGTGGCAGGACTACGTCGGCGCGCTCGGCACGAAGTGGAGCGCGGAAGACGAGGCGCTCGTCGATTCGCTGGTGACGCCCGGGCATCCGTCGACGCCCGGCTACAACGATCCGCAGTATCCGTTCTTCGGGCGAATCGTCGACGATTGAGCGTCTGCAGCGCGACGCGGCAGGGGCCGCGCGCGGGCTTAGGATGATGCATGCGCCCGCGAGGCTGCCCCTTCCCGCGACCCCGCTCCGCGTCGCGTCAGACCGGCATCCGCTCGCCCGCCGTCACGGCGTACGGCAAGCGGTTCTCCGGCGGCGACAGCGGACACGACCAGCGGTCGTCGTACGCGCACGACGGGTTGTACGCGAAGTTGAAGTCGAGCACGATCGCGGTGCCGGCGATGCCGAGATCGGCGCCCTTGATCGTGTCGTAGAGATAGCGGCCACCGCCGTACGTTTCGCTGCCGCCGGAGGCGTCCGAGAACGGCAGCCACAGGCCGCCGCCGTAGCCTTCGAGCCAGTACATCGCGAGCGCCGACTCGTGGCCGGCGAGCGAAAATCGCGCGTGGCCGACGCGCGTGCAGCGCAGCATCCCGTCCGACGCGAGCGAGATTTCGAACGTTTCGCGCGGCGCCGTCGTGTCGATCACGCCGCGCACGCGGAACGCCGCGTCGTAGCGGATACCAGCGCGGACCGTCCCACGTGGCGCGGCGCTCCGGCACGATCGGGCTGTCCGGATGCTCGCGCATCAGGCGTCCGCGCGCGGCGCGAAACTGCGCCGCCGCCGCCGGCGCGTCGCTGCCGGCCAGCGCCCGCACCGCGGCGTAATGCTCCGCGACCGTGTGGCGCCAGTCGGCCAGCGTGAACGGATTGGCCGGCGCGCTCACCGGGTCGGCAGCTTTTCTTCGTTGGCGACGCCGTGCGGCACGTGGCCGGCGGCGACGTGCTTGCGCGCGCACTCCACGTGCGTGCGCTGGTCGTCGAAGAAGATGTCGGCGCGAAACGCGCGCAGGAACTCGCCCTTGTCGAGACCGCCCAGGAACAGCGCCTCGTCGATCCGGATGTTCCAGGCGCGCAGCGTCCGTATCACGCGCTCGTGCGCCGGCGCGCTGCGCGCGGTGACGAGCGCGGTGCGCAGCGGGCTCTTGTCCTCCGGGAAATCCGCCTGGATCCGATGCAATCCGGCCAGGAATTCCTTGAACGGCCCGCCGACCAGCGGCTCGAGCGCCGAGTGCGATTCGCTTTGCGAGAACGCGGCGAGCCCGTCCGCCTGGTAGACGCGCTCCGCCTCGTCGGAAAAGAGCACGGCGTCGCCGTCGAACGCGATCCGCAGCTCGTCGGTCTCGTTCGTGCCGACGGCGCTCGGGAAGATCGTCGCGGCCGCGTGGCCCTCGTCGAGCGCGCGGCGCACGTCGCCCTGATCGGCCGACAGGAAGAGATGGGCGCCGAATGCCGGCACGTAGCGCGACGTCGGCTCGCCCTTGGTGAACGCCGCGCGCGTGATGTCGAGGCCGTAGTGCTTGATCGAGTTGAACACGCGCAGCCCCGTGTCGGCGGAGTTGCGCGACAGCAGGATCACCTCGACGTACTGCTTGTCCGGCCGATTGAGGCGCAGCAGCTTCTTCACCAGCACGAACGCCGGGCCCGGCGCCAGCATCTCGTCCTCGTGCAGGACCTGGTAGCGGTGATAGGCGTCCACGCCGTCGCACGGTGTAGATGCGGTGGCTCTCGGTCAGGTCGAACAGCGCCCGCGACGAAATCGCCACCACGAGCTTGCCGGCGAGCGTGGGCTTCCCCATGCGCGCAGTATAGCGCCGCGCGCACGGGACCAGCGGCGGCGCGGGGACGGTCTACGCCGCGCGCCTCAATCCGCCGCCCAGCTCCACGAACACCGCGCGCACTTCCTCGACCGCCCAGTCGAGCGTCTCGCGGTCGATGGTGAGCGGCGGCGCGAACCGCACGACGGTGCCGTGCGTGTCCTTCGACAGGATGCCGCGCGCGAGCAGCCGGTCGACGACATCGCGCGCGGTGATCCGGTCGCGATCGACTTCGACGCCGATGAAGAGTCCCTTGCCGCGAACCTCGCGGATCAGCGGGCTCTTCACCGTGCGAAGCCGGTCGAGCAGATGCGCGCCCTGCTCCGCCGAGCGCGCGATCAGGCCTTCGTCGAACAGCACGTCGAGCGCCGCGAGCCCCACCGCCGACGCGAGCGGATTGCCGCCGAACGTGCTGCCGTGATCGCCCGGCGCGAACACCTGCATCAGGTCGTCGGTGCCGACGAGCGCCGACACCGGCAGCAGTCCGCCGCCCAGCGCCTTGCCGAGAATGACGCCGTCGGGCTGCACGTTCTCGTGCTCGCACGCGAGGAATTTTCCGGTGCGGCCCATGCCGGTCTGGATCTCGTCGCAGATCAGGAGCACGTTGTTCTCGCGGCAGATGCGCGCGCACTGCGCGAGATAGCCGGCCGGCGGAACGATGATGCCGCCCTCGCCCTGGATCGGCTCGACGAGGAACGCGGCGGTGTTGGGGCCGATCGCGCGCGCGAGCGCATCGGCGTCGCCATACGGAACCTGGCCGGAAGCCCGGCGCGAACGGCCCGAAGCCGTCGCGATACTGCGGCTCGGACGAAAAGCCGACGATCGTGATCGAGCGGCCGTGGAAATTGCCGGCGCAGACGATGATCTCGGCGCGAGTCGGCGGGAATGCCCTTGATCTTGTGGCCCCACTTGCGCGCGGCCTTGAGCGCGGTCTCGACGGCTTCGGCGCCGCCGTTCGCGGGAAGCGCGCGGTCGAGTCCCGTGACCTCGGCAAGCCGCTGCAGCAAGCGCCGGCAGGAGCTCGTTGTGGAAGACGCGCGACGTCACGGCGAGCCGCTGCGCCTGCTCGACCAGCGCGCGCACGATGCGCGGATGCGCGTGGCCGTGGCTCACCGCCGAATACGCGCTCATCATGTCGAGATAGCGGCGACCGTGCTCGTCCCACAGCCAGCAGCCGTCGCCGTGCGCGAGCACGACGGGCAGCGGATCGTAGTTGCGCGCGGCGTAGCGGCGCTCGCGGGCGATCGCGGGGGGGACGGCGGAACGCCGGAAGCCGGCGTCGCGCCGGCGGGGAAACGGGTATCCATACCGCTGCTCCTTGTGAGAGTCGGGTTCCTGCTCGCATGCGGAGCAGGAGACGTGCCAGATCGGGCTCGGCTCGTGGCCGCGGCTCGATGCAGTCGGCGCAGTCGCAAAACGACGCGCCGGGAGAGGCCCGGCGCGTGCGCAAATTCTACACGTTACGCGCCGAAAAGCGCCTGCTGCAGTGCAGCAGCAATCGTGCGACGCGCGATGCGCCCGTCAGCGATCGCAGCCGATCGAGCAGCGGAGCGCCAGGAATCGCCGTCCGCTCGCGCGCGCCGCCGCGAGCGCGCCGGCTCCGATAGCGCGGATATCGGCCCGTAGCGCGGCCTGACG
This sequence comes from uncultured beta proteobacterium, assembly GCA_963724545.1. Classification (GTDB taxonomy): domain Bacteria; phylum Pseudomonadota; class Gammaproteobacteria; order Burkholderiales; family Casimicrobiaceae; genus CAIWHR01. Next base: position 68,527 of record CAVRVC010000002.1, on the reverse strand, counting down.
GCGGAATACAGGCTTTCGGCAGTCGAGATCGGAGAGCGCGATGCCGGCATCGAACGGCTCGATCAGCGCAGCGCGTCCAGGTGCCGGTCGTGGCGACGATCGGACAGCCGTGCGCCAGCGCGTCGAGCGTCACGCCGCTGACGCGGTCGCGGAACTCGGCACGATCGTACGGCTGCAGGCAGATGCTGCCCGGAAAGTTCGCCGCGTACTCCTCGGGTGACGGCGTCTCGCCGGATCAGCGTCAGCGGCGCGTAGCGCATCGCTTCGAGACGCGCGATGTCCGCGCGGGTCGCGGCGTCGTACTTGCCGTAATGATCGGCGTGATCTGGACGGCGATCGGAATGTCTGCCTTCCGCGCAGCGAGCAGCTCGCACCAGATCGACGACGATCCCGAAGCCCTTGTCCTGGCGCGCGGCGCCCGCATAGAGCAACCGCCGGAACGGAACCGTGCCGGTCTCGCCCGCCGGCGCGGGCGCGGGATACGGGAGCAGCACCACGTTCGCGAAACCGCAGCGACGGAACGCGTCGACCACGCTGCTCGGTCGTGCCGAGGATCACGATGTCCGGCTGCCGTGCGGCCACCAGCGCAGGAACGGAGCTTGCGGGCGTATTCGCGGAACCAGTGGAAATACAGGAAGACCCGATCGGGCGGCACGCGTCCGCGGCGCCGCGAGAGCGACGAGCGCCAGGTCGCTTCGCCGCGCCGTGGTGACGACGACGGGCTCGGGCTGCGCGCAGCAGACGACGAAGGAGGAACAGCATCTGCGGCAGCCTCGTCCGGCGCCGAAATACCGGATGGACCGTCACGTGCGGGCCGAAGGCCATGGCCGCCGAGCCCTTGCCGCTCCACAGGTCGATCGCATCGAGCCGCGGCCGCACGGGCGAGGCTCGAGACCAGCGCGTGGCAGTGGCCCGAGTAGCCTTCGAGCGTGGGCTCGACGACATCTGAGGCGCGCGGTCACTTGCCGCGCGCAGCTGCATGAGCTTCGCGTAACGGTAGTACGTGCCTTCGGCGTTGGCCACGCGCGAGCATGAAGCCTTCGCGGCCGTCGAGGAATCCGGCGCGCAGAACAGATAGGTGCGGATGAACGCCCACAGCGCGCGCGCGACCGCCTCGCCGAGCCCGGCCGACTGGCCGGCCTGCTCGCAGCTGCTGCGCCGTCAGCGTCGAATAGCGATTCATCTTCCCGATCAGATCGTCGAGGTCCACGAAGGTCTCGTGCATGATCGGTTCGTCGCAGCGTGCCGAGCGCGCCCGTCGACGATCACGCGCTCGTGCACGATGTCGTCGGAAAAGCGCGCGCTGCCGCGGCGGAAGAGACGCACCACGTAATCCGGCCACCAGCCCGAGTGGCGCATGAAGCGCCCGCAGAAGCTCGACCGGCGCGGCAACCGATACGCGGCAGGCACCGGCGCCGGCGCCGATCGTCGCCTTGATCTCCTCCGCCGACGCCGGCGTCAGCCACTCGTCGGCGTCGAGCGAGAGCACCCAGTCGCCGGTCGCGAGATCGAGCGCGCGATTCTTCTGCGGGCCGAAACCGGGCCAGTCCGGCGTCGCGACGACCTTCGCGCCCCGCTCCCTGCGCGATCTCGACGGTGCGGTCCGTGCTGCCCGAATCGACGACGACGATCTCGTCCGCCCACGCGACCGAGTCGCAGTGTGCGCGCGATCGCGGCTTCCTCGTCCTTGGTGATCACGATGACGGAAAGACTCATGAGTGCACCCTTGGCGCTACGCGCCTTCCCTCCGAGGGACGCCCGTGCGAGCAGGGCGAAGCCAAGGCCCGCAGGGCCCGTCTGCGAGCGCGGGTGGCGGCCGACCTCGAGGCGCATCGATTCGGCACGACACTGCGGAGGCCGCAGCAATTCGCGCCTTGGGGCGGCCCTGCGGCGCTCATGTCCTACCCTCCAATCCGGTATCGGGTCGCCGTCGGACGGCCCGGAAGGTCGAGCGTCGCGGCGGACGACGGCGTGCGCGCGACGATGCGCCCGCGGCGCACGACGGCGAGCCTCGCCGCGCGCGAGGCGGATCGCCTCCACCGGATCGCGTGCGTCCAGCAGCACGAAGTCCGCATGGCAGCCCGGCGCGAGCCCGTAGCCTTCGAGCCCGAGGATCCGCGCCGGCGTCGTCGTGACCGCCTCGAAGCACGCGCGCATCGCCGCCTGCCCGGTCATCTGCGCGACGTGCAGGCCCATGTGCGCGACTTCCAGCATATCGGCGGACCCGAGCGGATACCACGGGTCGAGCACGCAGTCGTGGCCGAACGCGACGTCCACACCCGCCGCCATCAGCTCCGGCACGCGCGTCATGCCGCGGCGCTTCGGATAGGTGTCGTGCCGCCCCTGGATCGTGATGTTGATCAGCGGATTGGCGACGGCGGACACGCCTGCTTCCGCGATCAGCGGAATCAGCTTCGACACGTAGTAGTTGTCCATCGAGTGCATCGACGTCAGGTGCGAGCCGTTGACGCGCCCCCGAGACCGAGGCGATGCGTCTCATGCGCCAGCGTCTCGATGTGCCGCGAATTGGGATCGTCGGTTTCGTCGCAGTGCATGTCGACGCGCAGCCCGCGCTTCGCGGCGATCTCGCAGAGGATTCGCACCGACTCCGCACCTTCGGCCATCGTGCGCTCGAAGTGCGGGATTCCGCCGACGACGTCCACGCCCTTGTCGAGCGCCCGCTCGAGGTTGTCGATCGCCCCTTTCGAGCGCAGCAGGCCGTCCTGCGGAAAGGCGACGAGCTGCAGGTCGAGATACGGACGCACGCGCTCGCGCACGTCGACGAGCGCGTCGACGGCGAGCAGCCGCGGATCGCAGACGTCGACATGCGAGCGGATCGCAAGGAGGCCCTTGCCCACAGCCCAGTCGCAATAGTCGAGCGCCCGCTCGACGATCGCCTCGGCGGTCAGCGTCGGCTTCAGTTCGCCCCAGAGCGCGATGCCCTCGAGCAGCGTCCCCGACGCGTTGACGCGCGGCAGCCCGTACGAGAGCGTCGCGTCCATGTGGAAATGCGCGTCGACGAACGGCGGCGTGACGAGCTGGCCCCCGGCATCGAGCTCGACCGCCCCCTTCACCGCGCCGAGCTCGGCGTGCGGCGCGACGGCCCCGATCGTGCCGTCCCGCACCGCGATGTCCATTCCCGTCCGGCCGTCCGGCAAGGCGGCATTGCGCACGACGAGCTCGTAATGCGCCGAAGCGGCGGGTTTGGCTTTCATCGCTCACCTTTGCGATAGGGTTTCATCAGCGCCTGCGGATACGCCGCGCGGCGCGCCATCAGCACCAGCGCCAGGATCGACAGCGCGTACGGCAGCATCAGGTAGACCTGGTAGGGCAGCTTGGCGCCGCTCGCCTGCTGCAGCCGCAGCTGCAGCGCGTCGAACGCCGCGAAGAGCAGGATCGCGCCGACGAGCGCCTTGCCCGGTCGCCACGACGCGAACACGACCAGCGCGACGCAGATCCAGCCGCGGCCGTTGACCATGTTGAAGAAGAACGCGTTGAACGCCGAGAGCGTGAGGAACGCTCCCGCCACGCCCATCAGAGCCGACCCCGCGACGACGGTGCCCATCCGTACGGCGATCACGTCGATGCCCTGGCCCTCCGCCGCGCCGGGATTCTCGCCGACCATGCGCACTGCGAGTCCCAGCGGCGAGCGGTTCGAGCACGTACGCGAGCATCGGCACGCTGACGAGCGCGAGGAGCGTGAGCGGTCGTCTCGCCGTCGAGCACCGGTATGCCCAGCGAGGTCATCGGCGCGAACGGCTCGATCGTCGGCGGTGTGGTGACCCGCGGCAGCAGCACGCCGATAGGCGTACGAGGCGAGGCTCGTCCCGAACAGCGTCACGCCGAGGCCCGACACGTGCTGCGACAGGCCGAGCGGCACGGTCAGGATCGCGTGCAGCAGGCCGAGCGCCGAGCCGGCGAGCGCCGCGACGAGCACGCCGGTCCACAATCCCGCGCCCTGGTAGACGGCGAGCCAGCCGGTGAACGCGCCGACGACCATGATGCCCTCGATGCCGAGGTTCAGCACGCCCGCCCGCTCGCACAGGAGCACGCCGAGCGTGCCGAAGACGAGCGGCGTCGCGATGCGCAGCACCGCGACCCAGAACGGGACGCTCGCGACGATGTCGAGGATGTCGCTGGCCATGTCCAGCGCCAGCGGACCCGGTAGCGGGCGAAGACGCGACGCCACCAGCATCGAGATGAGCGACGCGGCGACGATGACGTCGGCGATGTACGTCGGCACCGCGATCGCGCGGCTCATGCTGTCGGCGCCCACGAGAATGCCCGCGACGAAGACCGCGGCCGCCACCACGGCGATCGGGTTCAGACTGCGCGAGCATCGCGATCACGATGCCGCTGTAGCCGTAGCCCGGCGACATGTCGAGTGTCACGTAACCGGCGCGCCCCGCGACCTCGATGCATCCCGCGAGCCCGGCCAGCGCGCCCGACAGGAGGGCGGTCTTGACCACGACGGCGCGCACCGGCATGCCGGCGAACGCCGCGGCGCGCGCGTTGGCCCCGACGGCGCGCATCTCGAAGCCGAACGCCGTGAAGCGTCCGATCGGCCCAGACGACTCCGGCGAGCGCGAGCGCGATGAGAAGTCCCGAGTGCACGCGCGAGCGCGCCGCGAGCCGTGGCAGCTCGAGCTCGGCGGGGATCGCGACGGACTGCGGCCAACCCAGCGCGCCCGGATCCTTCATCGGACCGTCGAGCAGCATCGACACGAACAGCAGCGCGATGAAATTGAGCAGCAGCGTCGTCACGACCTCGTCGACGTCGAACCGCGTCTTGAGCCACGCGGGTCCGAGCAGCAGCAGCGCTCCGGCGGCCATCGCCGCAGCCATCATCAGCGGGTACATGACGACGGGCGGCAGCGACAGCGGCGCATTGCGCGACGGCCACGGCCGCCAGCGCGCCGACGTAGAGCTGGCCCTCGCGCGCCGATGTTGTAGAGCTTGCGCGCGGAAGGCGACCGCGACGGCGAGCCCGGTGAGGATCAGCGGTGTCGCGCGCGTCAGCGTCTCCGATACGGCGAAGGCCGAGCCGGCCGCGCCTTCGAGCAGGAGCAGGTAGGCGCCGCCGACGCGAACGCCGGCCCACGCGACCAGCAGCGAGCAGACGACGAGCGTGACCGCGACCGCGGCGAACGGCGCCGCGATCTGCGATCGTGCGCGACACTTCGGCCCGCGCTTCAAGCCGCATGCGAAGCCTCGGCCGCTGTGGCTGACCCTGCCATCGCGAGCCCGATCTCCGCGAGCGTCCACGCCTCCGCCGGCCGCACCGCGGATAGCCGCCCGTGGTGCATCACGCCGATCCGGTCGGCAAGCGCGAAGATCTCGTCCAGATCCTCCGAGATGAGGAGGACCGCCGCGCCCGCTTCGGCAGCGTCGAGCAGGCGCCGATGCACGTAGGCGACTGCGCCGATGTCGAGCCCCCACGTCGGCTGGTCGGCGACGATCGAGCACCGGCGTCGCGCCGCCCGCGACCGACAGCGCTCGGCCGAGAATCAGCTTCTGCATGTTGCCGCCGGACAGCGCCCGCGTCGGGGCGTCGATGCCGGAGCCGCGAACGTCGAAGCGCCGCACGACCTCCCGCGCATGCGCGCGTCCCGCCGCGCGACGAACGAGCCCCGCGCGCGTGAACTCCGGAGTGCGCAGCCGCTCCGACACGACGTTTTCCCAAACGGCGAGATCGCCGATCACGCCCACCGCGTGGCGGTCCTCGGGTATGCGCGCCACGCCCGCCGCGATCGAACTGCGCGGGGCTTCGCCGTCATCGCTCGCGCGGCGAGCGTGATCGTTCCCCCGTCCGCCGCAAGCGTGCCCGACAGCAGTCCGGAGAGCTCCTGTCTGTCCGTTGCCCGCCACGCCGGCGATCGCGACGATCTCGCCCGCCGCAACGGTCAGGTCGACACCGTCGAGAACGCGATGCCCGCGCTCGTCGCGGACGCGCGCGCCGTCGAATGTCGACGACGGTCGCGCCGGCGGCGCGGCGCTGGCGCGTAGGCATCGTCACCGCCCGCCCGACCATCAGCACGGCGAGCTCGCCTTTGGTCGCGCCATGCGCCGGCCGCGTGGCGACGAGCCGGCCGTTCCGGAGCACCGCGATGCGGTCGGACACGGCCAGCACCTCGTCGAGCTTGTGGCTGATGAAGATGATCGACAGCCCCTCGCGCACCAGCTGCTGTCAGCGTCGCGAAGAGGTCGCGGCTTTCCTGCGGGGTCAGCACCGCCGTCGGCTCGTCCAGGATCAGCACGCGCGCGCCGCGGTAGAGCGCCTTCAGGATCTCCACGCGCTGGCGCTCGCCGACGGAGAGGTCGGCCACGCGCGCGTTCGGCGTCACGGCGAGGCCGAAGCGCTTGCCGGTCTCCCGCACCCGCGCGCGCGCCGCGCGCCGGCGCGAAAACGGCTGCCACAGAGGCTCCGTGCCGATCAGGATGTTGTCGAGCACGGTGAGATTGTCGGCCAGCGTGAAATGCTGGTGGACCATGCCGATGCCGGCGGCGAGCGCCGCGGCCGGATCGCCCGGCGGCAGCGGCTTCCCGAATGCCGTGATCGTCCCCTCGTCCGCCACGTAGTGGCCGAACAGGATCGACACCAGCGTCGACTTGCCGGCGCCGTTCTCCCCCAGCAGCGCAAGCACCTCGCCGCGCGCCAGGTCGAGCGACACGGCGTCGTTCGCGACCAGCGCGCCGAAGCGCTTGGTGATGCCCGACAGCGAGAGAACGGAACCGGGGACGGATGGTTCCAGGGTCTAGCCCTCCGCCGGCGCGCGCCGTGCTACAGCGTGGACTTCGGCTCGGCGTCGTTGACCTTGACGGTGAACTTGCCGTCCTGGATCGCCTTTTCCTTGTCCTTCACTTTCTTCACGAGGTCGGCGGGGACCTTCTTCTCGAACGTGCCGAGCGGGGCCAATTCCGAGCCCTTGTACTTCATCATCGAGTACGGGCCGTAGTCCTCCGCCTTGAACTTGCCGTCCTTCACGGCCTTCAGCGCGCGGTCGACCGTCGGCTCCATGTTCCACAGCGCGGAGGCGACGACGGTGTCGGGATACTTGTCCTGCGTGTTGATCACGTTGCCGATCGCGAGCTTGCCCTTTTCCTTCGCGGCATCGGAGACGCCGAAGCGCTCGGCGTACATGCACGTCGGCGCCCTTGTCGATCATCGCGAACGCCGCTTCCTTCGCCTTCGGCGGGTCGAACCACGAGCCGATGAAGCTGATCGTGAACTTCACCTTCGGGTTCGTTTCCCTCGCGCCTTCCATGAACGCGTTCATCAGCCGGTTCACTTCCGGGATCGGATAGCCGCCGACCATGCCGATGACGTTCGACTTGGTCATGCCGCCGGCGATCATCCCGGAGAGATACGCGGGCTCCTGGATGTAGTTGTCGAACACGGCGAAGTTGGGCTCCTGCGGCTTGCCCGACGAGCCCATCAGGAACGACACCTTCGGATAGTCCTTCGCGACCTTGCGCGCCGCCGCCTCGACGGCGAACGACTCGCCGATGATGAACGCGTTGCCCTGCTCCGCGTACTGGCGCATCACGCGCTCGTAGTCGGCGTTGCTGACGTTCTCCGAGAACTTGTACTCGATCTCGCCGCGCGCGACGGCGGCATTCAGCGCCTTGTGGATGCGCGACACCCACTGCTGCTCGACCGGGACCGTGTAGATCGCCGCGACCTTCATCTTCTGCTGCGCGAGCGCCGCGCCGGAGCCGACGAGCGACACGCCGAACGCGAGCGCCGCGCAGTGCGCCGAGCGCTCTTCTTCGGTTGGTTTGCGAAACGTTCATGGAGCCGATCCTTTCGAGGGGAGGTTGCGGGCAGGTCGATTCGCCCCGGCGTCTCCGACGCGCCGAAGGCCGTATGCCGCGCGGAAACGACATTTTATCGGGGATTTGCCGACCGCGCCCCGGCAATATCGCGCCGCGCCATCGGGAATCATTGCCGCGGAGCGACGGCCGTGATAGCATCCTCCGCCCGTTGTGTCACGACAGGAAATGTCGCAACCATGCAATCCACTCGTGCCACCCGCGCGGGCCCGGCGTCCCGTCTGCTGATCGCCTTCGCCTCGCTGTGGCTGGCCTGCGGCTGCGCGGCCGCGGATGCGCCTGCGGGCGCGGAGGCGCCGATGGAGAAGATTCGCGCGCTGATCGGCGACGCCGCATGCGATAGCGACGCCCAATGTCGCACCATTGCCATTGGAGCGAAGGCCTGCGGCGGACCCGAAGCGTATCTCGCCTGGTCCACCAAGCGGACCGATGCGACCGCGCTCCGCGAGGCGGCGGCAGGCGACGGCACCGCTCCCGCCGCCGGCGCGTCTACGCCCTGGCATGCGGTCGGACTGCATGCTCGTCACCGATCCGGGCGCCTATTGCGCGCCTTCCGGCAGCCCCGGGACCGGTGCGGCACCGAATCGCGGCCGGGCATGCCGGCTGCGCAGCACGCGCCAGGATCGAAGGGGCCCGTCGACTGACGCGATCGCCGCTGCGCGTGCCGCGGCGGGCTTCCGTGTAACAAAAGGCCCGGCAGGTTACCCCGCCGGGCCGCGCCTTGCGGCCAGCGCCTGCTGACTTATGGCGCCGAAATCAGCAGACCCTGGCTCGCGCCGTATACGTTGTCCGGAGCAAACACCATCACCCCCAGCGAGGGCGACAGCGCGGCTTCGGCGGCGTTGAGGGTGGCCGTCGCGGCCCCCGTTCCGTTCGGCGCAACGACTGGCGCCGCGCCGAAAGTCCAGGCAGGAGTGAACGCATTGAACGTGCCCACGCCGGGCATCACCGCGCCGAAGCCATCCGTGCCGTAGTAGTACACCCGATACTTGAATCGCGGGTTCGCCTGCGGTCAGGGCAAGGCCGGCGGTACCGGTACCCCCCCTCGGAACCGCCAGCTGCACGGTGGAGTTGTCGGTCGGCTGCGTGATGTTGAACAAGAGGCTGCCGTTGCCGTTGATGTTGCAGTTCGCATCGGTCGGGAACAGGGCCGTCGCGTACGCCGTGTTGGCGAGGGTCGAGCTGAACGCCGCCTGATTGATGCCGATCAGGACCTTGTTCGGCGTGAATCCCGGTCCGCCGCTGGTGTCGATGCAGACGTCGATTTCCTGGAACGCCAAGGCGGTGGACGTGCGGTTGTGGGTGTTGACGCCGAAGAAGACGTTGGTACCCGACAACCTCGTACCCACCGCACGAATGTCGTTCTGAGCGATGTTTTGCGGCACCGGCTGGTACAAGCCCCAGGTGTAGAAGCCCGGAGTCCCGCTGAGGGCACCGCCCGACGTTGGTGAAGCCCAGGTTGCCGGCGGCCAGGGACGCCGCCAGGTTGGAACGGCCGTGCGTCACCAGGTAGTAGGGCACCGAGAGCTTGACGTTGCCGTTCAGCCGCGAGCTGGACGGTGTCAGCTGGACGTAGCCGCCGATGTCCTGGAACGACGTGCCGCCGGTGCCCGCGCTGGCCGGCACGCTCAAGGTCACCGGAAACTGCGCGTCGCTGTTGCCATTCACGATGACCGACGGCGGCGCCGTCACGGTGACGCTGGCCGGACCGACGCTCTTGGTGACGGCGATGTTGAACTGCACCGCCTTGGGGCCGGCATTGTGCACGGTCACCTGCTTGGTCGCGCTGAAATCGGTCAGCAGATCGGCAAACCCGAACGACAGGCTCTCGTCGGGCGTGCGCACCACCGCCTGCGTGCCGACCGCGGCGAGCGGCTGCACCAGTCCGGAGCCCTCGTTGCGAGGCGAATAGTCCTGCATGCAGGGCTCGGGCTCGCCGTCTGGACCAGCGCCGCGCGCAGATCGGCCACCGACCAGGTCGGATTGGCCTGCTTGACGAGCGCCGCGACACCCGCGACGTGCGGGGCGGCCATCGACGTTCCGGACAGGATCTCGAAACCGTTGCCGGTTCCCGACGCCGTCGACACCGTCGCCACGCCGGGGGCCGTGACGCCGGGCCGCAGGACGCTGTCGCCGATGCGCGGTCCGGCCGACGAGAAGCTGGCGACCCTCTCGAAGCCGGGATTGGCGAGGAGGCCGGCGTTGTTGGCCAGCGCGCTCGCGGGCGCCGGGCCGCCGATCGGGCCGGTCAGCGCCGCGGTGTCGGACTGCAAAACGCCGAAGAACGGGATCGTCACCGGTTCGTAGATGTTGCCGTCGGCCGGAGTCGGCGCGCCACCGGGAATCGGACCTTCGTAGGCCGGATAGCCCGCGGCGAGTGTTGATCATCGCCGCGGCAGCGCCGCCGAAATGCTGGGCCGCTCCGGCGCGGAACACACGCGCGCAAGTGCCGCGCACGGTGACCACCAGCTTGCCGGTGATGTCGATGCCGCCGTTCTTGGTCTTGTCGTACTCGTCCGGATTGCAGCCGAGCGACACCGTGCCGTTGGGATTGCGCAGCACGACGATCGGCCAGTTGGCTGCCGTTGGCGAAGATGGCGTTGTTGGAGTTCTGGACCGTGATCGTCGGTCCTCCGGTGAGCGCCAGGGTGGCCACGGGATATCGGCCAGCGCATCGGTCGCCGCGACCGAGATCGCGCCCGGAAACACTGCCGGCGCGCCGGTGATGTAGGGCGTCGGCCCGGCGTTGCCCGAAGAGGCAACGACCACGATGCCGGCCGCGGCGGCGTTGGCGACAGCGGTCTGCTCGGCCAGGCTACCCGCATCGCCGTTGCCGATGTTGCCGTAGCTCGACCCGAGCGACATGTTGATCACGTTCATGCCATTGGCCACCGCCCAGTCGATCGCCTCCGCAACGACGTTGGTCGTGCCGGAGCAGCCGAAGACCCGAACCGAGTAGACCTCCGCCTGGGGCGCCACGCCCGGGCCGATGCTGAACGCGCCCGGCGTGTACGCGGCGGCGTTCCAAGGACCGGCGAAGGTCGTGCCGTCGGCCTTGACGCCGAAGCCCGCCGCGGTGCCGGCGACGTGGCTGCCGTGGCCCACGCTGCCGCTCGTGAACTCGCAGTCCAGGGGATTCGGATCGGGAACCGGCGTGTTGCCGCCATTGTAGGCGTCACCCACCAGATCGGTGCCGCCCTTGACCTTCGGCGCCGCGGGGCCGAAGAGCGACGGATCGGCCGGCGAGGTATTGGTCGCCTTCGCGGCAGTGTATGCGGCGACGGTGCCCGGGCCGCCGAAGTTCGCGTGCGTGTAGTCGATGCCGGTGTCGATGACGGCGATCTTCACGCCCTGTCCCTGGAAGTGCGCCGTCCCCTGCCAGACCTGCGGGGCGCCGATCAGCGGGACGCTCGTCGCGTTGGTTCGCTCATAGGTACCAACGGACTTGACGGCGACGACGCCAGGCATCGCTCGCAGCGCCGCCAGCCGGCTCTCCGGGATCGAGACCTTGATGCCGTTCAGCGCGCCGTACAACGTGGCGAGGACGTCTCCGCCGCGGCGCTCGATCTCCCGCTTCGCCACGGCATGATCGGCGGCGCGCGCCACCTTGATCGCATTCCTCTCGGCCTGGGAAAGTTCCCTACCGAAGCGTTGCTGCAGGGCCGCCACCGAATCGCCGGACAGGAGCACGATCACCGTCTTGCGTATCCCGTGGGCCGTCCGTGGCGCATACGGCGCCACCGCGGTATCGCCTGTAATTGCCTCGATCGAATCCAGGGCCTGCGCGTGCACGCCGAAGGCAAACCCAAGCGTCGCCGCCACGGCGAAAAACGTTGCGCGTCTCACAAACGATCTCCTCATGAACTCCTCCTCGTTGTCGGTGCGACTACGTTGCTGCTTTTGGAAACTTCGCACTCTACTCTTGCTTTTTTCCTGACGCCATAAGCATCAACCGGCGGCGAGCGAGCCCGGAATCGGTCGCTCCCGCCGGCTGTTCTCCGGACGGAACATCTTTTCTGATTGCAGAACGATCGGTCTGCGCCGCGATGACTTGCGACGCCGTTCAGGCGTTACGGCGCCGCCGGGCAAGCGCGACCAGGCCGCCGGCCAAGGTCACCAGAGCGAGGGATCCCGGCTCCGGAACCGTCGTGGAGACATCGTCGAGGTCCCAGAACGCGGGGCCATGCTCAAAGCTGAAGCGCAGATCGGTCGCCGCCGATGTCGCGGGAAGGAGGAACGAATAGTGCGTGTAGCCGGACGCGGGCGCGTCGGTCAGCGTGAACTCGGCCGCTCCGCCGTCCCAGTTGAACGAGAAGAAGTTCGGCGTGGCGCTTCCAAATGCGTCGGCTTCGTTCATCAGCCAGAAGTCGATCGTGTAGTCGCGTCCGGGCGTGGTTTCGATGGTCTGGAAGATGCCGCCCGGGGAGCCGACCGGCCCGAAGAAGGCAGCATAGGTACCCGAATGCGGAGCAAAAGTATCGACCCCACTGAATGACGTGTCGCCGAACTGCGTCCAATCGGTGAAATCGCCGCTTTCGAATCCGCCGTTGGATACTTCATGGGGCACGGCGTTGGCCGCCACGCTTGCGATCAGGGCAACGGCCGCCAGACAGCCGGCAATGGAGCGCGACTTACGGATTTGCATAGGTTTCCCCAAGGTAAGTTTGCGAGAGTTCGACGCAAGCGCAGAAAGGCTCCTGCGTTCCCCATCGCGCGATTCAGCTGGGGCCTCGCATGAATCGTGCCTCTTCTCGCATATCGTTTCGGATCAACAAATTGGGGTAAGAGTGCGTTCCTCGGCATGTGGCGATTGTAAGAATTCTCGACAGTGGAGGATTCCTCGCCGGCGCGAGGCACTCCTCCACCGGGGCACTTGGCCCGAACGGAAAAAGCCGCACAAAGTGGCGACGAATCCTATTTGGTACCGAAGAGACGATCGCCGGCATCGCCCAGGCCCGGGATGATGTACCCGTGGTCGTTGAGATGGTCGTCGACGGCCGCGGTGTAGATCGGGACGTCCGGGTGGCCCGCTTTCAGGGCGGCGATGCCTTCGGGCGCGGCGAGCAGGCACACGTACTTGATCGTCACCGCGCCGGCCTCCTTGAGGCGATTGAGCGCCGCGACGGCCGAGTGGCCGGTGGCGAGCATCGGGTCGACGACGATGACGAGGCGGTCCGCGATGTCGTCCGGCACCTTGAAGTAGTACTCGACGGGGACGAGCGTGGCCGGATCGCGGTACAGGCCGACGTGGCCCACGCGCGCGGCCGGCAGGATCTCCAGCATCCCGTCCAGCATCCCGTTGCCGGCGCGCAGGATCGACACGAGGCAGAGCTTCTTGCCGCTGATCTGCGGCGCTTTCGTCGCCGTCAGCGGCGTCTCGATCGGCACGTACTCGAGCGGCAGGTCGCGCGTGACTTCGTAGGCGAGGAGCTGCGCGATCTCGCGCAGGCGACGGCGGAACATCTCCGTCGACGTGTCCTTGCGGCGCATGTGCGTCAGCTTGTGCAGGATCAGCGGATGACCGACGACGGTGAGCGTGTCCGACATGGGAGGTCTCGCTTGTTGGGTTGGGACTGGGTTCAGAATACCGTGCCGTCGCTGTCGACCGCGACCGGGGGGCCGCCGCCGGCGCGGCGTTCCGCGGCGATGCGCCGGCCGGCCGCCCACGTGCCGCCCTCGAGCACACGCGCGAGCGGAAACGTCTCGGCGGTCACGCGAAGCTCCCGGCGCACCGCCTCGGCGACGCGATCGAGCGCGATCACCGTCAGCGCGCGCCATTCGACGATGGCTTCGTCGCCGACCGCGTGCGTCCGGCGCAGAAAGTCGTCCTGCTTCGGCACGACGAGGCCGAGATCGAGCATCAACCCGCCGTTGCGGTACTCCGGCAAGCCCGTGAGGTCGTCGAGATCCGTCACCGCGAGCCCCGCTTCCTCCAGAGGCTCGAGCAGCGAATAGGCGAGCCATTGCGTGAGCTTGTGGAACGGAACGTACCCGTTGGTCGGATCGGTCGGATCGGGCGTGCGCGCCGCCGGATGCCGCCAGCAATCGCCGAGCGGCACGCCGTCGAGCGCGAGTCGCGGCGGCCAGACGGGCCCGAGCGCACGCAACAGCGTCGCGAGAAGGAATCCCGCGCCGACGGTGCGGTCGCGCGCGTGGGCGGCGAGGTAGTCGTAGAGGTTGCCAAGTCGTGCCGGCGTCCCGAACACCGCAGGCGTTGCCGCGGCGACGTCGCCGAGACGGCGCAGCAATGCGGCGCGGCCCTCGAGGCCGACGAGGGCATTGTCCGCGCGCACCTGGAATCCCGCGGCGAGCGTCGCCGTCCCGAGTTTCGCGAGCGCACTGGCATCGGCCGCGCAAGGGCGATCGGCGTGCGACGAGAACGCGCCGGCGGTGAAGAGCCGCAACCCTGCCACCGCGAGCCCTTCCGAGCGCGCGAGCGTCATTCGGGTCGGCGCATCGACGTAACGCCACGCGGCACCCGCGCCGGCATCGAGCAGCACGCTCGTGATCGCAAGGTCGATGCGCGTGCGCGCCCGTTCGGCGCGCCCGGACGGCAGCGTCGAGGCGATCTCCGCCCAGCGATCGACACCGCCCGCCTCGAAGTGGCGCCAGCGGCTGTGATAGGGAACGTCGAGGGAGGGGTAGCGCTGCCGGATCGTGTCCGCCACGTACGCGGCAGTGGCAGGAAGCCGCTCGGGACGCCATTCGAGATGCCGCGTCTGCCCGCGCTCGGCGGCCGCCATGATCATCGCGCAACGCGTGCGCACGGCGCTCGCGGTGAGCAATTCCGCGGCCGGATGCGGCCTCAGTGCGCGCACGGCCGCTTAAGCGCAACTGCGGCGCACCGTGCGTCCCCTCTGGGGGCGGCGAACGAAGCGAGCGTGGGGGCCGTTCATCAATCGTCGAGCGCGCGCCCCTTGGCGATCTCTCCGACCCGCGCCTCGGCTCCCTCCGGGGCGTAGTAGCCGGCGGCTTTCTTGGCGTCCATCTCGACCCGGGCGTCCGCGGGGATGAGGTCGTCCGGAATCGCGACCTGCTCGACCACGGAAATGCCCTGCGCGGTGAGCGCGTCGTGCTTCATGTTGCTCATCGACGCCCAGCGGTCGATGCGCGTAATGCCGAGCCAGTGGAACACGTCGGGCATCAGCTCCTGGAACCGCATGTCCTGCACGCCGGCCACGCACTCGGTGCGCTCGAAGTACGTCGCGGCACGATCACCGCCGATCTGGCGCTTCCTCGCGTTGTAGACGAGGAACTTGGTCACTTCGCCCAGTGCGCGGCCTTCCTTGCGGTTGTAGACGACGAGGCCGACTCCGCCCTGCTGCGCCATCTCGATGCAGACCTCGACCCCGTGCGCGAGATACGGCCGGCACGTGCAGATGTCGGAGCCGAAGACGTCCGAGCCGTTGCACTCGTCGTGCACGCGGCACGCGACCCGCGTGGCGGCGCGTCCCAGCGCGCCGACGTCGCCGAAGAAGTAGAGCGTCATGCCGCCGATCGGCGGCAGGAACACGTGCAGATCCGGCCGCGTGACGAGCTCGGGAAACATGCCTCCGGTCTGCTCGAACAGCACGCGCCGCAGCTGCCCCTCGGCCACGTTGAAGCGTCGCGCGATCCCCGGCAGGTGCCAGACCGGATCGATCGCGGCCTTCGTCACGCGCACGTCGCCGTTCTCGTGCAGGATCGTGCCGTCCGGGACGAGGCGCCCGGCGATCACGGCGTCCTTCAGCTCCGGCATGTTGATCCGCGCCTTGGTCACCGCGATCGACGGGCGCACGTCCACGCCGGCGGCGATCTCCGAGGCAAACGCCGTCGCGACCATGTGGCCCCACGGATCGAGCGACACGATCTTGTCCGGGTCGGCCCACTGCGGGTGCGGTCCGATCACCTCGGCAGGCGACGTGTCGGTCAAGTCCGGCCGATGGTCGCGATCGAGCCGTCCGGAGGCGACCGCGAGCGCCCGATACAGCGCATAAGCGCCCGAGTGCGTGCCGATCGCGTTGCGCTGCGCGGGATTGGTGAGGCTCGCCACGATCGGCCCTCGCGCCGACGCACTCACCGCGCCCCAGCGAAGAGGCGGCGACTGTCCCGCGGTGCGCCCGAGCGGGTGGGACGTGAGTACGATGTGGCTCGACATCAATTGGCGCCGGTTCCGTTCAGGCGGCCGGCTTCTTGATCATCGGCGCCTTGGTCGCAAAACGCGAATCCTGCGGACGGGCGGGCACGCTGTCGTGCTCGATCGCGTGCCGGACAACTTTCGCGAGGAGCTCGAGGCCGATCGGCGCCAGCGCGCGTTCCCACAGCTCGCGCGCCGTCTCGCCCTTGCCGACGAAGCACCATTCCTGCGCGGCGATGGCGCCCGCATCCCAGCCATCCGCCAGGTGATAGACGGTGCCGCCGGCGATCGGGTCGGCTTCCTGGATCGTCCATTCGACGGCCGCGATCCCGCGGTGGCGCGGCAGCAGCGACGGGTGGTAGCCGATGCCGCCGAGGCGCGAGTGCGCGAGCGCCTCGTTGCTCACCCGCGCGTGGGTGTGCGCGGCCACGACGAGATCCGTTCCCGCGGGCACCGCATCGCCCGGCACCATCTTCGGATTCTCGAGCACGTGGACGGAAACCCCGGCCGCGTTGGCCGCGACGGCCAGCCGATCGTCGGCCGCCGGCACGACGACGCTCGAGAATTCCACCCCGTTTACCTTGCGCAGCGCCTCGAAGGCCGCCGCCCCGAAATAGCGCGATCCCACCAACGCGATCTTCATCCAGCTCCTCCTCGGGTCCGCCGCGGGCCGCTCCGGCCCGCGCGGCTAGACGAACGTTCGATACAACAGATAGAGCACCGCAACCGTGAGGCCGGCAAGCCACGGCACCGCGCCCTTCGCCAGGCCGGAAGTCGCGGGCGGGGTCTCGGGCACCGGCGCCTTGCCGGACTCCGCCGAGCCTGCCGCGCCAGCCCGCGATGCCGTGCGCGCCGAAGCCCGCCTCGCCTTCGCCGCCGGTCCGCTGGAGCGATGTGGCGCTGAAAACCATCTTGACGAGCTCGCGGCCGACGCGCTCCGCGACCGCAATGGCATTCTCCTCCACGCGCTGGCGGGAGGCAGCTTCTTCCTCGCGAGTGACCGCGAGCGCGTCGCGCATGACGTCCTCGGCCACGGCGCGCGCCGCGGCTTCCGCCGCCGGCTTGGAGGCGACTTCGGCGACGGCACGCACGCTCTCCTGCAGATCCGCGCGCGCCGACTCGAGCACTTCGCGCGACGCTTCCGACATGGCAGCCTTCGCGGCATCGAGCGTCTGGCGCGCCACTTCCTCGGCCGTCGAATGCGCGCTCATGAGCGTGGCCTGCAGCTTGTCTTCCGCGGCGATCGCGGCCTCTTCGCGCGCCGCTTCCGCGGCCGCATTCGCCTGCTGCACGAGCTCGCGCGCCACGCGTTCGGCCACCTGCGCCGACGATTGCTCCACGTCCGCGCGCAGCAAGGCCTCGTCGTCCTTGACCGACGCGAGCGTGACGCGCACGAGCTGCTCGGCGACGGTGCGCGCGGCCGCCTCGGCGACCGGCCTGGCGGCGGCCTCGGTCGTGACGCGAACGCTTTCCTCCAATTCGGCGCGGGCATTGTCGAGAATGGCGCGCGATGCGTCCTCCATCGTCGCCTTGGCCGAATCGAGCGCCTCGCGCGCGACGCGCTCCGCGGTCGCATGCACCGTGTCGAGCGACGCCGCGAGCTTCTCTTCGGCGGCGGTCACCGCCAATTGACGCGCCGCCTCGGCCGCGTCGACGGCCGGCTGAATCGTCTCGCGCGTAACCCGTTCCGCCACGGTGATGGCCGCCTGCTCCACTTCGGCCCGCATGGCCGTCTCGTCCTCGAGTACGGCGGCGAGCGTGACCCGGACGAGCTGCTCGGCGACGGCTCGCGCCGCGGTCTCGGCGATGGGTTTTGCCGCAATCTCGGCGGCCGAGCGAGCCGTGTCCTGCAACTCCGCGCGAGCCGTCTCGAGAATCTTCCGCGATGCGTCCTCCATCGTCGACTTGGCGGAGTCGACCGTCTGGCGCGCGACACGCTCCGCGGTCGCATGCACGCTGGCGAGCGCTTCGCGCAGCTTGTCATCGGTCGCCATCGCCGCCGACTTGCGCGCCGCCTCCGCCGCCTCGACGGTGGGCTGCACGGACTCGCGCGCAGCGCGCGTGGCGGCCGCGACGGCCGAGAGCTCGGCGCGCTCGTGGCTCGACGCCAACTCGCCGCGCAGCGACGCCAGCGCTTCCTGGGTGGCGCGCGTCGCAACGTCCTGCGCCGCCGTGCGGGATGCCTGTTCCACGGCTGCATGGAGCGCGGCCACGGCTTCGCGCACGACCTTTTCCGCGACTTCGCGCGCGACGCGCTCGGCGATCCGCGCGACGTCGTCGGTGTGGACCGGTGCCGCGGCCGCCGATGCGGCAGCGGACATCGGCGCCGCAAACGGGGCCGGGCTGACCGAGGGGGGCGGGGCGATCGGCGCTGCGGTCACGACCGGCGGCGGGATGACGACCGTCGCCTCGCCTTCTTCGGGTGCCTCGGCGGGGACGGCCGCCGCCTCGCTCGGCGCGCGTTCCCGCAATTCCGCCAGCAGGGCGTCGAGCGCGGAATCATCGACCGGCTTGGTCACGAAGCCGCTGGCGCCGCTCTCCTTCGCCCGCGCGCGGTCCTGCGGCGTGTCGTGCCCGGTGCACATGACGACCGGAATTGTCGCCGTCGCCGGGTTCGCCGTGATCATTCCGGTCACTTCGTAACCATCCATGTCCGGCATCATGAAATCCATGAACACGACGTCCGGCGCGTGCGATTTCAGGAAATCGAGCGCTTCATGACCCGAAGAGGCCGTGTCCACGCCCAGGCCGCGCGCCTCGAGCATGCGCTTCAGCTTGAACTGCACGACCTTGGAATCGTCGACGATCAGCGCCTTGCCGATGTCCATGGTGTCCCCCCTGTTGCCGACGGATTGAACTCCAACCGTACCACGCCCTGAGGTCGGGACGCAAAAGACATGCCCGCCGGACGAGCGGGGCTGCGCGGCGCCCACGGCCCCCGTTCCGTCGCGATGGCGCCCAGGAGAGCCCGGTCCAGTCCATCGCCACATCGGTGCCGATGTCGTTCGAACAGGACGCAGCGAAGCTTCGCCGGCACTTCCCGGCCAGGCGGAGCCCGATGCATTGGGTCATAATCGTGCAAGCCGATGGCGACCAACCGTGGCGGGTCAATGCGCCGCCCACGTCGTTGCATGCAACCTGACCCACGTCAGGTCGAATCGATGGTGACCGGGTGGAATCCATGACTGCAGCCACCGACAAGTCGACGATACTTGTGGTCGACGATACCCCCGCCAACCTCGCGCTCCTGAGCGACGTCCTGAAGTCGGACTACCGCACCAAGGCGGCCGTCAGCGGGGACAAGGCGCTGCAGGTCGCGTTTTCGGACTCCCCGCCGGACCTGATCCTGCTCGACATCATGATGCCCGGCATGGATGGCTACGAGGTATGCCGGAAGCTCAAGGCGAACCCGGCGACGGCGGACATCCCGGTCATCTTCGTCACCGCGATGAGCGAGGTGGAGGACGAAATGCGCGGGCTCGAGCTCGGCGGCGTCGATTACGTCACGAAGCCGATCAGCGCCCCCATCGTCAAGGCGCGGGTAAGAACACACCTCGCGCTCTACGAGCAGGCCCGGGAAATGCGGCGGCTGATCGCCCGGCTCGAATCGCAGGCGCGCGATCTCGCGGAATGGAATCGCACCCTCGAACAGCGTGTAGCCGAGGAGGTGAGCAAGGTCGACCGGTTGGGACGTCTCAAGCGATTCTTCTCGCCGTCGGTCGTGGATCTGCTGCTCTCGGGCTCCGCCGACGACCCGCTCAAGAGCCACCGCCGCGAGATCGCGGCCGTCTTCCTCGACCTGCGCGGATTCACGGCGTTCACCGAGACGTCGGACCCCGAAGACGTGATGGGCGTCATCGGCGAGTATCACAACGCGATGGGGCGGCTCGTCGCGGCGTATGACGGCACGCTCGAGCGTTTCGCGGGGGACGGCATCATGATCTTCTTCAACGATCCGGTCGAGATCGACAATCCCGCCGCCACCGCGGTGCGAATGGCGATCGACATGCAGGAACGCTTTGCGGCACTCGCGCAAGGCTGGCATGCGCGCGGCTATGCGATCGGGATGGGTATTGGCATCGCGCAGGGGTTCGCCACGATCGGCGCCATCGGGTTCGAAGGACGCCGCGACTACGGTGCGATCGGCACCGTGACCAATCTCGCGGCGCGCCTGTGCGGCGAGGCCGCGGGCGGACAGATCCTCATCTCGCAGCGGGTGCAGGGTCGCGTCGCGCATTTGGCACGCACGGAGCCGATCGGCCCGCTCGCCCTGAAGGGCTTTCATCGACCGGTCCCGGCGTACTCCGTGAGCGGCCGCGTCGAAGCTCCCGACCAGATGTCCGGCTGAGCATGCGCCTGCGCAAAGTCTCTTCCTGGTTCTTCCCGATCGTGCTGTTCGCGCTCGCCGCGAACATGCTGTTGCTGGTCCTCATCAAGCAGTCCTACGACAGCGTGGTCGCCGCACAGGAGCACCGCCAGCGCGCACTCGATCTCGCAAACGAGCTGTATCAGGAGACCGAGCAACTCGCACGCCTCGTACGCGCGTACACGGTCACCGGTGAACCGCGCTACCTGCTCTACTACTACGATATTCTCGGAGTGCGCCAGGGTGAAAAGCCCGCCCCGGCCGACTTCGACCCCAAGTCCTACTGGGATGACGTTATCGCCGGACGCATCAAGCATGCCATTCCAGCGGACGGCAAGAAGCGTTCGATCGCCGACCTCATGAAGTCGCAGGGCTTTTCCAGCGACGAGTTGCAGGCGCTGAAGCGGGTCATCGGCGCGACGACCGAGATGAACAAGATCGAGCAGATCGCGTTCGCCGCGACTCAGGGGCTGTACAACCCGGAGACGAAGGAATTCGTTTCGGACGGCCCGCCTCGGCTCGACTTCGCCAGCAAGCTCGTCAACAGCGACAGCTACAATCAGCTCAAGGCCGACCTCTCCACCGCAGTCGCGGGATTGGTGACGATGACCGACCGGCGTACCCGGGCCGAAGTCGAGGCGGCCGGCAGGGCGCTCGAGCGCTGGATCCTGCTCTCGCTGTTCAGCATGGGAGCCACCATCGTCATGACAATACTGGCACTGCGCGTCGTGCGGCAGCAGGTGCTCGTGCCCATTCATCGGCTCGACAAAGGCGCGGGCCGGCTCGCCGGAGGCGACTATGCGACGCGCATTGGCGCCCTGGAAGGCGTCGAGGAGCTCACCACGCTGGGCAGCACCTTCGATTCGATGGCTCATTCGATCGAGGGCGACATTCAACGGCGCCACGCGGTGCAAAAAGAGCTCGAGACGGCGCGCAAGCAGGCGGAGGACGCGACGCATGCCAAGTCCATGTTTCTCGCCAACATGAGCCACGAAATCCGCACGCCGATGAACGCGATCCTCGGCATGGCCTATCTGGCGCTGAAGACCGACCTCACGCCGCGACAGCACGATTACGTGAGCAAGATCCACAACGCGGCGAAATCGCTGCTCGCGATCATCAACGACATCCTGGATTTCTCCAAGGTCGAGGCGGGCAAGCTCGAGCTCGATGAGGGGCGCTTCCGGATCGAGGACGTGGCGGGAAATTCGCTTTCGCTGCTCCGGCAGCGCGCGCACGAGAAGGACATCGAATTGCTGTTCGATGTCACCGATTCACGCCTTCTCGGAGAAGGCGGGGCGCTCATGGGGGACGCGCTGCGCCTCGGCCAGGTGCTGACCAACCTTCTCTCCAACGCGGTGAAATTCACGCACCGCGGGTACGTCAAGCTCCTGATCAGCGTCGACACGCGCGATGCGGACGGAGTCACACTGCGCTTCACCGTACGCGACACCGGAATCGGCATGACCCGCGAGCAGATCGGAAGGCTGTTCGAGGAGTTCACCCAGGCCGACGGCTCCACGACGCGCCGATACGGCGGAACCGGCCTCGGCCTCACCATTTCCAAGCGCATCGTCGAGCTGATGGGCGGTCGGATCTGGGTCGAAAGCGAGCCCGGCGCGGGCTCGAGCTTCAATTTCACCGCCCGCTTCGCGTTCACGAAACCCCCGGCGCCGCCCTCGCCGCCGTTGCCGCAAGCGGACTCGATGCGCGTGCTCGTGGTCGATGACCAGGCCGACGCCGCCGTGGCATTGGCCGATTTGCTGGGCGCGCTCGGTGTCGGTACCACGCTTCCCGGTGGCATTGATCGCGCGGACGACGGCGACACCGCCCTGGCGATGATCGACCGCGCCGACGCCGATGGGCGTCCCTACGATCTGCTGCTGATCGACTGGGTGATGCCGCGCCTCGATGGCGCAGCCGTGTTGAAGGCGCTCAAGACGCGCGTCCGGACCAAATCGCCGTTACCGGTGATCGTTTCCGCCTACGACTCGGAGATCATGCACAACACCGCGGAGGAGCTCGGTGCGCACCACTTCCTGCCCAAGCCTGTGCTGCCCGAGTCGCTGCGCGACCTGATCAGGTGGCTCGCAGGGGATGAGTCAGCCTTCGCACCGTTTGAGCAGAAGGCGGGGGCAACCGCCGATGTCGCCGGGCTGCGGGTACTGCTGGTCGAGGACAATCCGATCAACCAGCAGCTTGCCGTCGAATTGATGGAAACGCGTGGCGTGACCGTGGTCGTGGCCAACAACGGTCAGGATGCCATTGAGCGTATCAATGCGCATCACCCGACCTATTTCTCGGTCGTGCTGATGGACCTCCAGATGCCCGTGATGGACGGCTACGAAGCCACGCGCCTGCTCCGGCTCGATTCGCGCTATGTCAGGCTGCCCATCGTCGCGATGACAGCCCACGCGATGGCCGACGAACGGGCGCGTTGCCTGGTGCTCGGCATGAACGGACATGTGAGCAAGCCGATCGATCCCGAAATGCTCTATGCCACCCTGGCGGAGTACAAAGTGCACGCCCCTGCCATGCGTCCCGGCCCGACAACCGCGCCTGCGGGACGACTGGAGGCAGCATCGGCCGCAGACGATTCCGGTCTGCCCGAGATCGTCGGCCTCGATGTCCGTTCGGGGCTTAGGCACGCGGGGGACAAGCTCCCGCTGTACTCACAGTTGCTGCAACGGTTCGCCAGCGATTTCGCGACGTTTGCGAAGTCCGTGGAGACAAGGCTGTTGGCGGGCGACTGGGAGGACGTGAGACGGCAGGCGCATACGCTGAAGGGCCTTGCGGCAAGCCTCGGCGCGACCGAGCTGCAGCCGCGTGCAGCCGCGCTGGAGTTCGCGGCGCAAGCGCATGACGTAGTGGGAACACGGAACAACCTGGCGACGACGCTCGAATTCCTGGTGCCGCTGTTGGCGGCGCTGCGCCTCCACTACCGCATGGAGGATCCTGTCGTTGCCGCGCCGTATGGCGACGTCGCGAGACACGCGAAGTCGAGCGGCCTCGATGCCGCGCGCGTCGACGTCACCGACTGGCTTCGTCGCTTCCGTTCGCTGTTGCAAGAAGCCGACGTCGAGGGCAGGGAGCTCTGGAGATCGCGGCCGTCGGAAATCGACGCGCAATTGCCGCTGAACGTCGTGCAGCGCATCTCGTTGGCCCTGGAAAACTTCGAATTCGACGCGGCATTGAGTCTGCTGCCGGAGAACTCAGGACAACGGTTCGCCAATCCAGGTGCGGGTACCCGACAATGAAGCCGCCGCGCATCACAAGAGGGATTTCGGGTCCATCGTGACGAGCCATTGGGGGACGTTGCCGCTCGCGGCAATGATGGGCTTGGCAACGCCTCCCGGTTGCGGCCATCGATTTTTCTGTGTCAGGGTTCGGCACGGTGGGATATGCGCGCTCAAACCAGCCGTACACCTACCAGCGCTTCATCGACGACAGCGGCACGTTCTGGCGGGACACGGTCGCCGGCCTTCAGGTGGATGCCACATTCGCCGACAAATTCGGGGCCACGGCTCAGTTCAAGCTCGCACCCGCGTCCGACAGCGACAGCGAGTACAAGGGCACCGTATCGTGGGCGTTCCTGTCGTGGCGGCCAACCAACGATTGGCTCTTCAGAGCGGGCAAGCAGCGCATTCCGCTCTACCTATATTCCGAGAGCGTGGACGTGGGCGTCACCTACGCCTTTGCCCGCCTGCCGACGGAGATGTACTCGGTCATCCCGAGCAATGATTTCGTAGGCATTTCGTTAAACAAGACCTGGAACGTGCAAAACGGCGAGCTCGCGCTCGACGCCTACGGCGGCAAGTCGACCTCCGATTACCGCTTCTGGATACGCGACAACATTCCGCCAGTACAAATGGCGGGCGCGGTATTCGACAAGCAGGATGTCAAGGGTGGAGGAGCCGTCCTTTCGTACAAACGGGACGACAATACGTTTCGCGCCGGACTGCACCGAGTTCGGGCCACGCTTCGAAGCGGAGAACCGCTTCCCACCACCTTCCCCTTCGTCGCCCTGGCACCCGGCATCGGCTACTACCAGGTCGATCCCGCGCTGCCGGGTCCAGGCATACCGACGACGGCAAGCCTTACCGGCACGCTCGTTACGCTCGGGGTCGACGTGGGCCTAGGTTCCGGCTTCCGAGTCATCGGAGAATTCGCACGGACGTTCGTACCCGACACCGACTACTCGACCGCTTCTGCGCGCGGCTATGCCTCGCTGCTAAAGCGGATCGACAACTGGACGCCGTATGTCCTCTACGCGTTCCTGCGCTCGACGCCGGACGTGCGCAACCTGTACAACAACGTGAATTACAACACGGTACCCGAATTCATCCCCGGCGCTGCGCTGATCAATCCTTCGCAACGCACGGCTGCGGATCACCTTATCTCCTGGGACCAGCACTCCTGGTCGGTGGGAACATCGTACTCCTTCTCCGCGACAAGCATCTTGAAAGGCGAGTACATGCGTTCGCGTATCGGCCAGATGTCGAGCCTGGTCGACGCGCCGCCCGGAGGCAACATCCGCAATCAGAATATCAACGTATTCTCGCTTTCGTACAATTTCGTGTTCTGACCGCACCGCGCATGCACAAGCCTCGCCTTCGTATGCTCCTCGTCGCACTTGCGCTGATCGCGAGCGATGCGCGCGCGACGGGTGGCGTCGTCGTGATCGGAGACGGGCGTCTTGCCAAGCTGGATCCGCAGACACTCGAGAAGATCTACACGGGCAGAGTCATCGAGGTCGACGGCATAGCGGTCATTGCGGTCAACGCCAGCCGAGGGAGCTCCATTCGGGATCGCTTCCTGCAAGCGTATCTCCATCAGGACGAAGACAAGTACACCGCGTACTGGACGGTGCGCCGCTACATCGGCAAGGGGGCGTCGCCGCGCGAACTGCCCACCAGCGCCGATGTCATCAACTACGTCAATTCCACTCCCGGCGCGATCGGCTATATCGACGAGGCCGATGTACCTCCTGGCGTACACATCCTGCTCAAGTAGCCGGGCCAGTCGATGTGCGGCACCCCGCGAACCGCAGCACCGGCGCCACCTCGTCCGCGAAGTCCGTCCAGCCGTGGTCGCCGCCGCCGGCGACGTACTGCTTCGCGCCCGCATAGAACGCGACCGCCTCACGCCAGTCGAGGACCTCGTCGCCCGTGCGGACGAGCAGGAAGTATCGCTCCGGCCGCGTGATGCGCGTGACGGCGAGCGCCGCGAGCTCGCCGAAATGCGCCGGCGTGAGCTCGTACACTTCGCCGGTGTATGGGTTGCACTGAGGCCCGGCGAAACGGCGGAGATCCTCGTGCGGCCGGATCGCCGGATTGATCAGCACGGCGCGCACGCCGTACTGCTCGGCGAGATGCGTCGCATAGAACCCGCCGAGCGAGCTGCCGACGAACGTGAGATCGCGCCGCGCCGGCGCCTCGCGGTCGACCCATTCGCGCACGTCCCGCATCGCGCGCGCGGGACGATGGTGAAGCCGCGGCAGATGAAAGCGCGGCGGGTCGGGAAGCGCCGCTGCCGCTCGGGCCAGCATCTGCCCCTTCACCGACCCCGGAGCGGAGTTGTATCCGTGCAGGTAGACGATCGTCGGCAACGTGCGCGATCCTAGGCGCCGCGTCCGGCGAGGCGCTGCAGCAGCTTGTCGTGGATGCCGCCGAAGCCGCCGTTGCTCATCACGAGGATGTGGTCGCCGGCGCGCACCTCCCTGACGATCGCAGTGACGAGCGCGTCGAAATCGTCGTACACCGCCGCCTTCGAGCCGAGCGGCGCCAGGGCGGCGGCCGGGTCCCAGCCGAGCTTCCCCGCGTAGCAGAACGTGAGATCGGCAGCCGCGAGACTTCCCGGCAACGCTTCCTTCACGGCGCCGAGCTTCATCGTGTTCGACCGCGGCTCCAGCACGGCGACGATGCGCGCCCCGCCCACCGCGCGCCGAAGTCCGTCCACGGTCGTCGCGATCGCCGTCGGATGGTGCGCGAAATCGTCGTACACCGTGACACCCGCCGCCGTCCCGCGGAGCTCGAGCCGGCGCTTGATGCCCTCGAATTCGGCCAGCGCCGCGAGGCCTTCCGCCGTCGGCACCCCCGCGTGGTGCGCCGCCGCGAGCGCCGCGAGCGCATTCAACCGGTTGTGACGGCCAAGCTGCGGCCGTTGCGCCGGCCAGCGCAGCCGTCCTTGCGGGGCGCCGCGAAGGAACACGACGCCGTCGTCGTCGATCCGCCACTCGGGGCTCGTTGCGCCCGACGCCGAGAAATCCGCGCCCGCGAAACGCTCGATGCCGGACCACGCGCCGCGCGCGAGCACTCGCGCGAGCGCGGGCTCCTCCGCGTTGACCACGAGCCGTCCGGACGGCGGCACCGTGCGGACGAAGTGGTGGAACTGCGTCTCGATGGCGGAGAGATCGGCGAAGATGTCCGCGTGGTCGAACTCGAGGTTGTTCAGTATCGCCGTGCGCGGCCGGTAGTGGACGAGCTTCGAGCGCTTGTCGAAGAACGCGGTGTCGTATTCGTCGGCTTCGATGACGAAGATGGCGCTGTCGGTGAGCCGCGCGGACAGGTCGAAATTGAGCGGCACACCGCCGATCAGGAATCCCGGATCGAGCCCGGCGTGGTCGAGAATCCAGGCGAGCATCGACGTCGCCGTCGTCTTGCCGTGCGTGCCCGCGACAGCGAGCACCCACTTGTCGTGGAGCACGTTTTCGTAGAGCCACTGCGGCCCCGACTGGTAACGCAGGCCCGCGTCGAGGATCGCCTCGACGAGCGGATTGCCCCGCGACAGCGCGTTGCCGACGACGAAGACATCCGCGCCGCGCGCGACCCCTTCGAGCTGCGCGGCGTCGTACCCCACGGTGAGCGCGATGCCGAGCGCCTCGAGCTGCGTGCTCATCGGCGGGTAGACGTTCGCGTCGCAGCCCGTCACTTCGAGCCCCATGCGCTTGGCGATCGCGGCGATCCCGCCCATGAACGTGCCGCAGATGCCGAGGATGTGGAGGTGCATGACGCGCGTCACGTCCGCGGGTTGACCGTGGTGGCTACCGACGAACTCGACAGCGGCGCATGCCGCTGCCAGCCCCACGCGAACCAGGCGTAGGCGAGCACGTCGAGCGCCAGCGCGAGCGAAAACGCGTAGCGCAAACCGCCCGCCGTATCGACGCCGAACGCCGCGTGCGCCGCGTCGACGACGAGGCCGATGCCCCACTGCGCGGCGAAGCCGCCGCCGAACATCAGGAGGTTGAGCGCGGTATTGGCTCTCGCCGCGAACTCGGCGGCGAAGCCCTCGTTCAGCACGCTGAATGCGAGCACGTTGGTGGCGGCGCCCAGGCCGTAGAGCGTCCACCAGACGTAGGTCCCCGGAAGCTCCCGCACGATCGCGGCAAACGCCGCGATGTTGAGAATGAATCCCGTGGCGAACAGATGCCGGGGGCCGATGCCGAAGCGGCCGAGGCGCGTCGCGAACAGCCCCAGCCCCAGGTAGCCCGCGAGCATGAAGATGCCCATCACGAAGAGGTGCTGCGCCGCCACGCCGCGATCGTAGCCGTTGACCTCGGTGAGCCACGGCACCGACCACAGTCCCTGGATCGCGAAGAACGCGCCGGTGCAGGCGCTCGCGAGCGGCGCGATCCACCAGAGCCTCGGATGCGCGAATAACGTGCGCACGCCGGCCCATTGCGCCGCGAGGCCCGCGGCGTCGACCGGCTTCCGCGTGTCCGGCACGCGCCACCAGATCCAGGCCGCGACGACGAAGGTCGCGAGCGCCAATCCCACGAACAGCGTGCGCCAGTGGACGTAGTGCAGCGCCCATTCCGTCGGCGTGGCGGCCACCAGTGCCCCCGCGCTGCCGGCGGTCATCACCCAGCCCGCGAACGACGCCTGCCGCTCGCGCGGAATCCACGCGGCGATGGCCTTGAGCGGCGCCATCAGGCACACCGCGACGCCTGCGCCGATCAGCGCACGCGCGACGACGAGACCGCCGGTGCTCTCGGCATAGGCGAACAGCAGCGCGCCCGCGCCGCCGACCGTCAGCAGCACGGGCTCGACGCGGCGTGGGCCGAAGCGGTCGAGCAGCACGCCCGCCGGAAGCTGGACGGCGGCGAACGCGACGAAGTAGGCGCTGGTCAAGAGGCCGAGCGCGCCGGGGGCGAGCCCGACGTCGCGCGTCAGCTCGGGCGAGACGACGGCATTGATCGTCCGGTAGAGATAGGACATCAGATACGCGGCCCAGAACGCGACGAAGACGTGGCGCGCTTTCAGCCCGGGTGTGGAGTGCAGCATCGGCGCGTCAAGTGAATCGGGCGATGGGCGGGACCAGCCGCGGCGGTGGATTACCGCCTCGCGTAGCGGTCCGGCGACACGAGCGCGAGGTCGACGCGCGGCGTCTCGCCGGCGAGGATCTCGGCGATCAACTGGCCGGTCACCGGACCGAGGCTCATGCCCATCATCGCATGGCCGGAGCCGATGGAGAGGTTCGCGTACCGGCTCGTGCGGCCGAGGTAGGGCATCCCGTCCGGCGAGCACGGCCGGAGGCCGCGCCACGGCGCGATGCCGTCGAAGTCCGCGGCGGTGATCTCGGGATAGTACTTCGTCGCCGCGCCGATGATGCCCTGGATGCGCACCGGATTGATGGCCTCGTCGAGGCCGGCGATCTCCATCGTCCCCGCGAAGCGCAGCGCGCCGCCCATCGGCGTGACGGCGAGGCGCGCCTCCGTCAGGATCGCGCAGATCGCAGGGAGGCGCGGCGGCGCGGGCAGCGTGAGGCTGTAGCCCTTGCCGGCCTCGATCGGCAGCGCGAGGTTGAGCTCACGCGCGATGCGCGGCGTCCACGCGCCTCCGGCCAGCACGAATTCGTCGCGCTTCGATCTCGCGGCCGTCGCGCGTCGTGACGGCACGCACGTGCCGGTCCCGCTCGATTCGCCACCCCGTGACCTCGGTGTTCCACGCGAATTCGACGCCGTCCGCGGCGAGGCGATCCTGCATCTCGGCGACGAAGCGGTCGGGCGTCATGTGGCGGTCGCCGGGAAAGTACACGGCGCCCTCCACTTCCATCCGGATGCCGGGATCGAGCGCGGCCACGGCTTTCGCATCCAGGACCTCGGCGGCAATGCCGAGACCGCGGCCCATCTCGGCCGTCTCGCTCTCCTCGTCGAGGCCATGGCGCGTGCGGCACAGCATCAGCAGGCCCTTCCTGACGAGGCCGAAATCGCTTCCGGGCAAGGCGGCGAGCTCGTCGAAGCAGCGGTGGCTCGCTTCGCTCAGGTCGCGCAGCAGCGGCGCGCAACGGCGCACGTGCTCAGGGGTGGCCGCGCGCCAGAACCGGTATCCCCAGGCGAGGAGCTCCGGCGACAGCCGGGGCTTCACGTAGAACGGCGACGCGGGATTCCACATCCACTTGAGCGCGAGCGCGACCATGCCGGGCGCCGCGAGCGGCACGAAGTGGCTCGTCACGAGCATCCCCGCGTTGCCGAAGGAACATCCGTCGCGGCGCGCCGCATTGCGGTCGACGAGCGTGACCGCGAGGCCACGGCGCCTGCAGTAATACGCCGTGCACAGGCCGATGACGCCGGCACCGACGATGACGACCCGCTTGCTCATTGCGGTTATCGGCTCAGCCGATGCCGTGCGCGAACGGGTCGCGGTCGTCGACGATGAGCGTGGCCTCGGCGTTCACGTACGCCCGCCCGGTGATCGACGGCTCGACCTTTCCCGCCGCGCGGTCGAGCCAGCGGAACCGGCCGGTGAACGTGCTGCCGAGGATGCTCTCCTGCACCCACGCGTCGCCCTCCGCCACCTTGCCGTCGGCGGCGAGGCACGCGAGCTTGGCGCTCGTTCCCGTGCCGCACGGCGAGCGGTCGTAGGCCTTGCCCGGGCAGAGCACGAAGTTGCGCGAGTTCGCCTGCGCCGTCGTCGGCGACCCGAAGAGCTCGACGTGATCGACGTCGGGGAACCCCTGGACATTCAGCGCCTGCCGGACGCGCCAGCAATACTCGGTCAGCCGTCTCGGCGTTGGCGAGCGCGAGATCCTGCCCATGATCGGCGATCAGGAAGAACCAGTTGCCGCCCCACGCGACGTCGCCCCTGACGATGCCGATGCCGGGCACGTCGACCGCCGCCGCGGCGTGCGTGCGCCAGCTCGGCACGTTGGTCACCGACACTTCGCCGTCCGGATGCAGCGTCGCCGTGACCACGCCGACGGGCGTATCGAGCCGATGCGCGCCGGGCCTGATCCTGCCGAGGTGCGCGAGCGTGACCACGAGTCCGATCGTGCCGTGGCCGCACATGCCGAGGTAGCTCACGTTGTTGAAGAAGATCACGCCGGCGGCGCACGAGGGATCCTCGGGCGGGACGAGCAGCGCGCCCACCAGCACGTCCGAGCCGCGCGGCTCGTTGACCACCGCCCGGCGAAAGCCGTCGAAATCGCGGCGGAATCGCTCGCGCCGCGCCGCGAGCGCGCCGGTGCCGAGATCGGGACCGCCGGCGACGACGACGCGCGTCGGCTCGCCTCCGGTATGCGAATCGATGACCTCTATCCTGTGCATGCGTGAGAAGGCGTTCCGTGGAGTAGGGCGACCGCGTCAGCAGCGGGACATCGGCCACGTGTCGGAAAGACGATACCCCGACGGCCAGGGATCGTCCGGATCGAGCATGTGCTGGTGCGTGCCGGTGATCCACGCGCGGCCCGAGAGCGACGGCACGATCGCCGGACGGCCGCCGACGCGCGCCTCCGCTTCGATGCGGCACCGGAACTCCGAGTCGATGATCGAGCGGCCGACGAACCGGTCGCCGACCTTCAGCACCCCTTTCGCGTGCAGCACCGCGAGGCGCGCCGAACAGCCGGTGCCGCACGGCGAGCGGTCGATCTTGCCGGGGCGGATCGCGACGGCGTTGCGGCCCACGGCAACACCCTCGTCGTATTCGAGCGGCGCCGCGAACTGGCAGAACGAGAGGTGATTCCACTCGGGCAGCTCCGGATGCGCGAAACCCGAGCTGCTCGTCGGCCGCGCGCGTGATCTTCAACCCCGTTTCCGCGAGCTCGCGCGCTTCGTCGGGCCCGAGGGCGAAGCCGAGCGCGCGCGCGTCGACCAGCACGAAGCTGTCGCCGCCGTACGCGGTGTCGACGGTGAGCGTCGGAAAGCCCGCGACCTCGAGCTTCGCGTCGAGCTTGTCCGCGAACGACGCCACGTTGCGCACGGTGATCCGCTGCGCCTTGCCGGCGCGGCATTCCGCGATGATCTCGACGATGCCGCCGGGCGCCTCGACGGCGAATCTCGTCTCGGGCTCGACCATCGGCACGATGCCGGTGTCGAGCAGCACGGTCGCGACACAGATCGAGTTCGAGCCGGACATCGGCGGCGTGTCCGCGGGCTCCATCACGATCCAGCCGGTCAGCGCCCGCGGATCCTTCGGCGGGACCAGCAGGTTCACGTGCCGGAAGACGCCGCCGCGCGGCTCGTTCAGCACGAAGTTGCGCAGCGTCTCGTCCTGCGCGATGAAGCGCGACTGCTGCCAGATCGACTCGCCGGGCGGCGGCGCCACGCCGCCGACGATGACGTCGCCGACCTCGCCCTCGGCGTGGCAGCTCACGACGTGGATGATCGTGGACGAGCGAATGGCGGACTCCCGGACGCGTCAGCGGGGGCCGACGACCACGACCGGATCGCCGAGCACGTCGAAGCGTGGAGCGACACCCAGGCCCGGCCGATCCGGCGCGGTCATCCTGCCGTCGACTCGCGCCGGCGCGCCGTCGGCGATGGTGACGGTGCCGTAGCTGTTGAAGTCCGTCGCCGAGAAGCAGAATTCGGCCGGCGTCGAGCGCGCGAGATGCGCGATGGCAGCCGTCACGATGTCCCCGCCCCACGTGTCCTCGATCGTCATCGGGATGCCCGACGCGACGCAGAGATCGCGCATCAGCCGCGCCTTCGTGAGGCCGCCGACCTTCGAGATCTTGAGGTTGATCACGTCCATCGCGTTCTCGGCGATGCCCCGCACCAGCACGTCGGCGCCGGTGATCACCTCGTCCAGCACGATGGGCAATCCGGTGCGCCGCCTGATCGACAGGCATTCCTCGTAGGACGGGCACGGCTGCTCGATGTAGACGTCGACGTCGCGCACCGCGGCGACGACGCGGGCCGCCTCGTGCATCGTCCACCCGGTGTTGGCATCGGCGACGAGCACGTCGCCGGTTTCGAGCATGCCGCGGCACGCCCGGATGCGCGCGATGTCGTCGTTCGCATCGGCGCCGACCTTCAGCTGGAACTTGCGATAGCCTTCGCGCCGGTAGCCCGCGATGTTCCTCGCCATCTCGTCGGGCGGCAGCTGCGAGATCGCGCGATAGAGCACGATGTCCTGCTGCTCGGCGCCGCCCAGCAGCGTGTAGACGGGCAGTCCGGCGACCTTGCCGAGGATGTCCCAGCAGGCGACGTCGATCGGCGCCTTCACGTAGGCATGGCCGCGCAGCACGGCGTCCATGCGCCGGTTGAGCACGCCGAGATCGCGCGGATCGAGGCCGAGGAGCTTGGGTCCGATCTCCGCGAGACCTGCGCGCACTCCCGCGGCGTAGGCCGGCAGGTACGCGGAGCCCAGCGGGCAGCACTCCGCGTAACCGGTGATCCCCGCGTCCGTCTCGACCGCGACGACCGTCGCGTCGAACACCTCGACGAAATTGCCGTTCGACCAGCTGTAGCGGCCTTCCTTCAGCGGCAGGTCGACCTGCCATGCCTTGATCGCGGTGATCTTCACGGACGCCTTATCTCGCGGTGTTGGACAGCACGGACTTCATGAACTGGATGGTCTCGGGCTCGCGCGGGTTGCCGATCACCTGCTCCGGCGGCCCGATCTCGTGGACGAGCCCCGACTTGAAGAACGCGACGCGGTTCGAGACCTCGCGGGCGAACGCGATCTCGTGCGTGACGACGATCATCGTCATGCCTTCGCCCGACAGCATGCGGAGCGTGTCGAGCACCTCGCCCACGAGCTGCGGGTCGAGCGCCGACGTCACCTCGTCGAGCAGCATGTAGTCGGGCGACATCGCGAGCGCGCGGGCGATCGCCATGCGCTGCTGCTGGCCGCCGGAGAGCTTCGACGGGTAGACGTCGAGCTTCTCCGCGAGGCCGACGTGCTTCAGCTGCCGGACGGCGATGTCCTTCGCCTCCTCGCGGCTCTTCCCCAGCACCTTGCGCGGCGCGAGCATCACGTTCTCGAGCACGGTCAGGTGCGGAAACGCGTTCCACTGCTGGAAGACGATGCCGATCTTCTGCCGCAGGCGGTTGAGATCGGTGCCTCGCGCGTGCACTTCGGTGCCGTCGACGAGAATGCGGCCGCTCTGGATCGGCTCGAGGCCGTTGATGCACATCAGCAGCGTGGACTTGCCCGAGCCGGAGCCGCCGATGACGGAGACGACCTCGCCCTTCGCGACCGTCATCGAGACGCCCTTCAGCACCTCGAGCGAGCCGAAGGACTTGTGGACGTTGTCGATCTCAATCATGGTCCCTCCACCGCGTCTCGAGCTTCGCGCCGAGGAGGGAGATCGGGAAGCTCAGCGCGAAGTAGATGAGCCCGCAGATCGTCAGCACGAGCAGCGGCTCCTGGATGCGGGTGACGATCACCTGCGACGTGCGCAGCAGCTCGATGACGCCGATCCACAGCACGAGCGCCGTGTCCTTCATCACGCCGAGCGTCAGGCCGGTCCACGACGGCAGCGAGACGCGGAGCGCGATGGGAAAGACGATCTCGCTCATGTCCTGCCAGCACGTCATGCCGAGCGAGCGCGCCGCGCGGCGCGTCGTCTGCGGCACGGCCTGCACGCCGGCGCGCACGATCTCGGTGCAATAGGACGACGTGTAGAACGCGAGCACCACGCAGCTCACGACGAACGCCGACGCGTCGAGCTTCGAGGATCGACTTGAACGAGTTGGCGAGCACGAGCTGGATCAGCAGCGGCACCGAGCGGAAGACGTCGAGCACGGCGCCCAGCGGCCAGTTGATCCACCACGGCGCGACCGCGCGCACGACGCCGAAGACGACACCCAGCAGCGTGCCGCCGAGGACGGCCCAGAACGTGATCGCGAGCGTCACGCCCGCCGCCCTGGAGCATCAGCAGAAGCTCCTGCAGACCGAAGTCGGAACCTGTCGAACATCGCGGGCCGCTCAGTACCGGAACAGGCGCGACGCGAGCGCCGCGGGCCGACAGCGTGACGAGCTTGGTGATGAGGTAGTAGATCACCGCCGCCATGGCGAAGATACTCGAAGGTGCGGAACGTGCGCACGTTCAGCTCCTGCGTGACGCCGGTGAGGTCGGTGTTGACGCCGACGATGACGCCGAGCGAGGTCATCAGGATCGCCCAGACCATCTGGTTGGTCATCGGGTGGAACACCGTGCGGAAGAGCTGCGGCAGGACGATCAGCCGGAACGCCGTGCGGCGCGCTCATGCCGAGCGAGCGCGCCGCGCGCATCTGGGTCGGCGGAATGGCGCGCAGGCCGCCGCGGAACGTTTCGGCGAGATAGCCCGCGTTGTTGAAGGAGATGCCGATGAGCAGCGCCGGGAACGAGTCGACGAAGATGCCGAGCGAGCCCAGGCCGAAGTACGCCATGTAGATCTGGAACAGCGCCGGCGTGTTGCGCGCGATCTCGACCCAGGCCGTGGCGAAGCCGTGCAGAACCCTGTGCTTCGAGTTGCGGCCGAGCGCGAGCAGGACGCCGATGGCGACGCCGATCACCATCGACAGCAGCGCGATCTCCAGGGTGACGAGCGCGCCCCACGAGCATCTCCGGCAGCGCGTTGAACGCCTGGTGCCAGTGGAACGTGTAGTTCATTTCACGAGCGGGACCCGCGCCGGCCAGCGTTTTGTGCCCGGCGCCGCCACCGGCGGCGCCGGTCGCGTCGACTCAGCGATAGACGCCCTTGATCGTCAGGTCGGGCAGCGTGCCGCCGACCCACTTCTCGTAGAGCTCCTGCGCGCGGCCGGTGCGGACCTGCTGGTTGACGAAGAGGTTCAGGTAGTTGAGCAGGCCGTACTCCTGGCGCAGCGCGATCAGCGACACGTAGTCGATGTCGTACGGCGCGTCCTTGCCGACTTGCAGGTCCTTGAACTTGCCGGTCTTCACCGTGGCCGCCGCCACGGTCGAGGTCACGACGGTGGCCTCGATCTGGCCCTGCGCCAGCGCCAGGAACACGTCGGCCTGGGTCTGGTAGGCGCGGAACGAGCCCTTCGGATCGTTCCACTTCTTGACGTCCTTCTCGAGCGCGATCGCCTCGAACGTGCCGGTGACCGAGCCGGTCTTGCGACCCTTGAGGCTCGCGTAGGAGTCGATCCCGATCCCCTTCTTCGTCAGCACGACCATCTTGAAGGCGAAGTAGGGGATCGAGAAGCCGATCGTCTTGCGCGCGCTCCAGCGTGTCGGAGGTCGAGGCGACGCCGACGTCGGCGCGCGCCCGAGATCAGCGCGGGGATGCGATCGGGGAACGGCGTCTCGACGTATCTCGGCCTTCACGCCGAGCGCCGCGGCGAGATCGTTGCAGGTGTCGACGTCGAAGCCGATCGGCTGGTTCTTCTCGTCGCGCGAGCCCATCGGCGGGAAATCGAGCACGACGGCGCAGCGCAGCTTGCCCGAAGCGATGATGTCGTCGAGCTTGTCGGCTTGCGCCGGCATCACGACCGCCATGCCGACGAGCATGGCGAAGAACAGTCCGGGACGGCTAAACATGGATGAACTCCCTCTGGAATGAAGCGGATGCAGGATGACGTCGCGGAAGGACGCCGGACGCCCTCGCGCTGCCGCGGCCCCGACCGCGGCGCGGTTCGGCTGCCGCCTGCGGGGGGTCGCGTTTCTGACAATATATGTTATACAATTTAAAATCAAGCCCGATATCCGGGGCGCGATCACAGGAGCCCGCCATGCGCCAGCACGTCACCTGGGAAGGCGTCTTTCCCGCCGTCACCACGCAGTTCAAGAACGACCTCTCGCTCGACATCGACGCCACCGCGCGCGTGATGGAGGGCCTCATCCGGGACGGCGTGTCGGGGCTCATCGTCTGCGGCACCGTCGGCGAGAACTGCTCGCTCGACAGAGCCGAGAAGATCGCCGTGATGGAAGCGGGCAAGGCGGTCGCACGCGGGCGCGTGCCGGTGCTCTGCGGCATCGCCGAGTTCACCGCCGCGTTCGCGATCGGCATGGCGAAGGAGGCCGCGCGCATCGGTCTCGACGGCGTGATGGTGATGCCGGCGCTCGTCTACTCGTCGAAGCCACGGGAGACCGCCGCGCATTTCCGCACCGTCGCCAAGGCGACCGACCTGCCGGTCATGGTCTACAACAACCCGCCGATCTACAAGAACGACGTCACGCCGGAAATCCTCGCCTCGCTCGCCGACTGCGACACGATCGTCTGCTTCAAGGAATCCTCCGGCGACACGCGCCGGTTCACCGATCTCCGCAACATGGTCGGCGACCGGTTCGTTCTCTTCGCGGGGCTGGACGACGTCGTGGTGGAGAGCATCATGGTCGGCGCCACCGGCTGGGTCTCCGGCCTGTCCAACGCGTTTCCGCGCGAAGGGGAGACGCTGTTCCGCCTCGCCCGCGCGGGACGGTACGCCGAGGCGATGAGCCTCTACCGCTGGTTCATGCCGCTCCTTCACCTCGACGCGCGCCCGGATCTCGTCCAGTGCATCAAGCTCTGCGAGCACATCATGGGGCGCGGCACGCACCTGACGCGCCCGCCGCGGCAGGCGCTCGACGCGAAGGAAACCGCCGAGATCGAGGCGATCATGAAGAAGGCGCTCGCCGCGCGCCCGGCGCTGGCCGACGTGGGGCTGCGAGCGGCCGCGTGACGTCTGCCCCATGAGCGCCGCAGGGCCGCCCCAAGGCGCTCATTGCGCCCCCTTGGGGGGCAGCGCAGCGGCGACAGCCGCAAGCGTGGGGCCTCTTTGACGTCCCTCGGCCACCGGACGATGGCGCTCGCCGCCGCCGACGAATTGCGGCGGCGCATCACCAACGGCGACTACCCCGAGGGCTTCCAGCTGAAGCAGGACGCCCTCGCCGAGGACTTCGGGATGAGCCGCATCCCGATCCGCGAGGCGCTGGTGCAGCTCGAGAGCGAAGGCTTCGTGCGGATCCTGCCGCATCGCGGCGCGCAGGTCTCGGAGTTGTCGCCCGCGGAGATCCGCGAGCTCTTCGAGCTGCGCGCGCTGCTCGAGCCCCGCCTGCTTGGCTTGTCCGCTCCGCGGCTCACGGCAGAGGACTACAGGACGCTCGACGCGATCAACGCCGAATACCGCGCCGAGATCCGGGCGATGAACCCGGCGCGCTGGGGCGAGCTCAACACGAGGCTCCATCTCCATCTCGTGTCGCGGGCGGAGCAGCCGCGCACGCTCGCGATCGTGACGGCGCTCCTGCAGAACACCGACCGCTACACGCGCCTGCAGCTCTCGCTCACGGGCAGCAGCCGCACGCGCGCCGAAAAGGAGCACGCGACGATGGTGCGGCTGTGCCGCGCCGGCGACGTGGCCGCGGCCTGCAAGCTCCTGACGGCGCACATCGCGCACGCCGAGGCGGCGCTCCTCGCGTTCATCGAGGCGCGCAAGGCGGGCAAGTCCGTCAGCTCCGGAAAATGAAGTAGACGGCGCCGAGCAGACACAGGCCGGCCCACAGGAAGTCGAGCTTGACCGGCTGATCCATGTACATGACCGCGAACGGCACGAACACCGAGAGCGTGATCACTTCCTGCAGGATCTTGAGCTGGGCGAGCGACATCACGCCGTAGCCAACGCGGTTCGCCGGAACCTGCAGCAGGTACTCGAAGAGCGCGATCCCCCATGACACCAGCGCCGCCGTCCACCAGGGGCTTCCCTGCAGGTGCTTGAGATGGCCGTACCACGCGAACGTCATGAAGAGGTTCGACAGCGTGAGCAGCGCGGCGCAGGTGAGCGCGGGGTGCGCGGTGATCGGGGCGAAGGAATTCATCGGAGAGGGTTCCCGGAAATCATGGAAGGGTTGCGCGGCCGAAATCTGGTGCCCGGCGGAAACTCGAGCCCGAACGTCCCAGCGAGCACGCGGAGCACCTCGTCGTCGTCCGCGAGCGTGCGCTGCACGATCCCGGTGCCGCGATCTTCGGTGTAGTCGCGGTTGCGCAGCGTGTAGCGCACGTCCGGCGCGATGCGTTGCGCGGTCGCGACCTGCGTGAACTTCGACGCCGGATGCGTCGCCGTGTAGTGGCTCGCGAGCTCATAGTCGACGCGGTGCTGCGGCTCCAGCGTGAACGCATAGAGATCCTCCCACCGTTCGCCGCGAGAGGATTGCAGCACCCACTGCCCCGCCTCGTCGGCCACCCGGAAAGCCCACGCGCCCTGGCGCGACGGCTCGCCGCTGCCGAGCGGCACCGGCAGGAGCGGGCCGGACCCGCCGAATCCGCCGTCCGCGAGCCATCGCCGGCCGCCGGCCTCGACCATGAGCGTCATGTGCGTGCGGGCGCGCAGCCCGTCGGCCCCCAGCCGCACGCGGGCGGCGAGCTGGGTCACGGCAAAACCGAACGCCCGCAACACCGCGGCAAAGAGCAGGTTCTGCTCGAAGCAGTAGCCGCCGCGCCGCCCGGCGACG
Organism: uncultured beta proteobacterium; assembly: GCA_963724545.1. Taxonomy (GTDB): domain Bacteria; phylum Pseudomonadota; class Gammaproteobacteria; order Burkholderiales; family Casimicrobiaceae; genus CAIWHR01. The sequence goes on along the minus strand of CAVRVC010000002.1, from coordinate 29,618 downwards.
AGCTTCGCCTGCAGGCTGGGGAGATCGAGCGCGATCGCGCGGCCCAGCAGGATGTCGAGATTCTCGAACGGGATGTGCGTGACGTGCGCTTCGTGCAACGCGTCGAGGACGTCCTTGTCCGGCGCGCGCCGGCCGGTGTAGTCGATCCGGCGCAGGTAGGCGGGCAGATCGAGCGCGTCCTCTCCGCCCTCGCTCATCGCCGCGAACAATCCCTCATGCCAGCGCCGCCCGCACCCGCTGCCGCGTGAACGGAACCGTGCGCAGGCGCACGCCCGTCGCATCGAACACTGCATTGGCGAGCGCCGCGGGCACCGGTGTCGCCGCCGCCTCGCCCGCGCCGAGCGGGGGTTCCTTCGGCCGGTCGACGAGATCGACGAGGAGCTGCGGCACCTCGGGAAACGTCAGGATCGGGTAGCTCGCCCAGTCGACGCTCGTCACCCGCGAGCGATCGAACCTGACCTCCTCGTGCAGCGTGCGCGACAGCGTCTGCAGGATGTTGCCCTCGACCTGTGCACGCAGTGCATCGGGATTGATCACGAGCCCACAATCGTGCGCGCACGCGATGCGGCGCACACGGATCGCGCCGGTGGACCGCTCCACCTCGGCTTCGAGGACGATCGCGACGTAGCTTTCGTTGTTCTTGTAATGAATGTAGGCGATGCCGCGCCCGACACCGCTCTTGGCCGGCGCCGGCCGCGACTGCCAGCCGATCAACGCGGCCGCACGGCGCAGGACTTCGAGCCCGCGCGGGTCCGATATTCCCTCCAGCCTGACGGCAAGAGGATCGCGGCCCGCCGCCGCGGCGAGCTCGTCGGTGAAGCTCTCGACGGCGAAGCAGTTGGCGACCTTGCCCGGTGCGCGGATGTTGGATGGACGCAGCGGCGAGGTCTTGATCCAGTGCACGAGCACTTCCTGGCTCGCGACCGCGTACGGCGGATTGCCGTTCTGGCTGATGAGGCCCGTCGTGATGCCCTGCGTTTGTGCGATCCCCGCGGCGTCCGGAGCGAGGAGCGGCATGTTCGGCAGGCTGGCCGTCGCCTTCGGCAACCACATTTCCGTCCGCCAGGCAGCGATTTTGCCGTCGCCGGTGAGAGCCCCTTCGAGGGACAGGAGCTGCGGTGGTCCCTTCGGGTCCCAGCCGTGCTCGTCCTCGCGCATCCATTGCACGCGCACCGGCCGGCCGGCCGCGCGCGACAGGAGCGCCGCATCGGCCGCGGCGTCGTCATGGCCGTTCATGCCGTAACAGCCGGAGCCGTCGAGGTAGACGACGCGCACCGCTTCGCTGGACAGGCCGAGCACCTTGGCGATCGTCGCCCGGAACCGATGCGTGGCCTGCGACGCACTCCAGATCGTCGCCTTGCCGTCGCGCACGTCGGCGATCGCGCAGGACGGCCCCATCGAGCCGTGCGACTGCATCGGCCAGTAGTATTCGGCCGCGACGCGCTTTGCGGCACCGGAGAACGCCTCCTTGCCATCGCCCTTCTTCAGCACGAATTCGTCCGCTTCGAACGGACCCGCGCGCAACCATGCGCGCACGCCGTCGTCGCCGACGAGCAAACGCTCGTCCGACCAGGTGACCTTCAGCTTCCGCGCGGCAGAGATCGCCGCCCATTCGCTGGCCGCCACGACAGCGACGAAGTCGTTGATGCGGATCACGCGCGCGCCGGCAATGTCTCGAATCGAGCTCTCGTCGACCTCCTTCACTTTCGCGCCCACGCTCGCGGGCCGCAGCACGCGGCCATGCAGCATGCCGTCGACCTTGAAGTCATGCATGAACACATGGCGGCCGGTGACCTTGCCGGGGACATCGGGGCGTTGGAGCGGCTTGCCCACGACCGCGTACGCCGCGGGATCCTTGAGCCGCGCCTTGGGATCGACTTTCAGGCCGAATCGCCGCGCGCCGACGAGCTCGCCGATCGGGTAGCCTTTTCCGCCGTCCTTCGGTCGGATCTCGCCGTCGATCGCGCTGAACTCGGCGGCCGGCCGGCCCGCGCGCGTCGCCGCCAATCCGATCAGCGCTTCCCGGGCGGTGGCGGCCGCCTGCCGGATCTGCACGCCGCCGCGCATGATGCCCGTGCTGCCGGCCGTGGGACCCTGGTCTGGCGTAAGTGCGGTATCGCCCTCGATCATCGCGACGCGCTCGACGCCGACGCCGAGCTCCTCCGCCGCCATCTGCGGGATCGCGATGCGAAGGCCCTGGCCCAAGTCGACCTTCCCGCAGAAGATCGTCACCCTGCCGTCGGCGCCGATCGCGAGATAGCCATCGACTTCGTTCGGATCGAGTGTCTTGCCGAGCGTTGCCTCGGCCGCGGGCAACCGCTGCGCGACACCTTCGCCGGCGAGCGAAAAACCGACGACGAGCGCGCCCGTCGCCTGCAGGAACTCGCGTCGGGAGACGTTCGGAATCCTGCTCATGTGACGCTCCTGCCCGCGGCGCGCATCATCGCCCGCAGGATGCGCTGGTGGGTGCCGCAACGGCAGAGGTTGCCCGCGAGCGCCTCCTTGGCTTCCTCCAAGGTAGCGTTGGGCTTCTTTGCGAGCAGCGCCGCGCCCGTCATCACCATGCCAGTGACGCAATAGCCGCATTGGGCCGCCTGCTCGGTGACGAAGGCCGCCTGCAACGGATGCGGCTTTTCCGGCGCGCCCAGGCCCTCGACGGTCGTCACCTTGCGGTCCGCGGCGCGCGCGACCGGAAGCACGCAGGAGCGCACGGCCTCGCCGTCGATCAGCACCGTGCATGCGCCGCACTGTCCGAGGCCGCAGCCGTACTTGGCGCCGGTGAGGCCCAGCGTGTTGCGCAGGACGTAGAGCAGAGGCTCGCTCGGATCGTCGACCTCCACCGTCCTCGCTTCGCCGTTCACGTGCAATGCAATGCTCGGCATCGGTCCCCCCTCTTCGTCGTGCAGCGTGGGCATCGGCCGCGCGCTGCGGAGATCGTCGCAGCGGCCCCGCCGATTGACCGGAGGGACCCGACCTCGCATCATACAAAAGAATTCATTTCGGCGAGGAGAGGCTGCGATGAAGCTCGAAGGCTCGTGTCACTGCGGGGCCGTGAAATTCGCCGTGCAGTCGCATACCCCGTACCCGTACATGCGCTGCTATTGCTCGATCTGCCGGAAGACCGGCGGTGGCGGCGGTTACGCCATCAACATCATGGGCGATGCGAAATCGCTCTCCGTGCGCGGCAAGAAGTTCGTCAGCGTGTTTCGCGCGCGGATCCGGGACAAGGGCAATCCGCGCGGCACGCTCTCGCCCGGCCGCCGGCACTTCTGCGCGAAATGCGGGAGCGCGCTCTGGGTCTGGGATCCGCGGTGGGCCGAGTGGGTTTACCCGTTCGCTTCCGCGATCGACACGCCGCTGCCGAAGCCGCCCGAGGAGCAGGAGATCATGCTCGACTTCGCCGCGCCGTGGTGCGCGATTCCCAAGGGACGCGGGCACACGCACTTCCGCGAATATCCGGACGAGGGCATCGCCGACTGGCACGCGAAGCGCGGCCTCACCGTGAAGTAGCGGGGCCGCGCCGCCGCGAGCGCCGCTTCAGGCGAACGTGAGCGTCATGCCGGGAAGTCCGAGCGTCCCGTAATCCGACGTCCAGGTCTGCCCCTTCGCCACGGGCCACGCGTCGGTGATCGTGCCGGTCGTGACGATCTCGCCGGCGGCGAGCGGAGGAAATTGCGGTTGTCCCGCGAGCACGCGCGCGAGATGCGCGAGCGCCAGCGCCGGACTGTCGAGGACGTTGGCGCCGACGCCGGTGTCGATCACCTCGCCCGCGCTCCGCAGCGTGAGCGCGAACCCCGGCAGCGTGTCGGCGAGGAGCGCGCGGTTGCGCTTCGTGACGGGAACCGGCGCGCCGACGACGAGCGCGCCGTGCAGGCCGAATGCCGCCGTGCAGTCGGCGGCCGCGAACTTCCAGTCCGGGAAGTGGCTCTGCACGATCTCGAAGCCCGGGGCGATCCACTCGACGCACGCGAGCACGGCGTTCGCATCGCCGCCGGCCGGCACCGGCGCCGAGAGCCCGAACACCACCTCGGGCTCGATCCTCGGCCGCACGAACGGTGCGAGCGAGAGCGTCGCGCGGTTCTCGCTCGTGCGGTGCGCGGTATGCGCCCACACGTGCGCCCACATCGGGAGATAGACCCCGTAGCGCGGCCAGATCGTGCGATTGGTGAAGCCGATCTTGCGGCCGACAGGCTGCCAGCCCATGGCCATGCGGCGCGCCTCGATCTCGCGCAGGACCTCGTACCCCGCCGCTACGTCGAACGCAGGGTCTCCCGCGGTGATGGGCGCGATGCTCGTGGCGCCGTCGTACGCGGCGATGAGACGGCCGGCAATCGCGGCAACGTCGGCGCGCGCGCTCGTCACCGCAGGAAGCCGAGCGCCCGCAGCAGCGTCGAGCCGCCCGCCCACAGGGCGGTCGCGACCACCATGCCGATCACGGCGGCGACCAACGCGCCCGGCACGCCGTCGAGGTCCAGCGCGCTCACCGCCGACCAGGCGGTCAGGCCGCCGGTCACTCCGCAGACGAAGATGCCGAGGATGCTGCCGAGTACCGCGCCGCGTTCGCTGGATCTCATGGATGGTGCGGAACGTATCACGTCTTCGGCCGCACGACGGGCTTCGGCGCGCGCGGCAAGGGAGTAGCCGCCTGCGGGCCGGCGCGAAGATCGGCGATGCCCTTCAGCATCATCTCGAGGCCGAGCTCGAACGTCGAATCGAAGTACGCCGGCTTGAAATAAGGCGCCGACGCGGCGAGGCGCGGGCATTCGCGCGCGATGTAATCGTCGGCGACGGGCGACGCCGACGAAGGCCCCGCCGCGTAGCCCGCCGTCTCGTCGAGCGCCGCGCCGATCACGTAATAGCCGAAGATCCGGAATGCCTGCGCGGCGAGCCGGTCGTCCCCGAGCGCCGCGTGGAAGTGCCGGAGGATGCGTTCGATGAAGGCGACGCCCGCGGGCATGTTGAGGCGGTGCAGCGCGGCATGCGGGAAGAATCGCGGATGGCGATGCGCCATCGCCCGGTACTCCCAGCCGATGAAGCGCAGCCGGCCGATCGGGTCGAGATCCGCGGGCGGCTCGCCGATGCCGGCCAGGACGTGCGCGACCAGGGCATCCATCAGATGCCGCTTGCTCGGGAAATAGTGATAGACGCTCATCGCTTCGCAGCGGAGCGCCTCGCCGAGCCGGCGAAACGTGAACGCGGGCAGACCGTGCGTCTCGATCAACGCGAGCGCCGCGGCGACGATGCGCTCCGCGGAGAGCGGCGGCCGCGGCCCGGTGCGCTCGACGCGTCCGGCCGCGACGGCGGGACGTCCGTCGTTTCCCGACGGGCGGACGCCATCCGCGACGGCTTCGGAAGCTTCCGGTCTCGACATCCATCCTCTCGATTGCAATCTTACGTTGTAAGTGTATAGTGGCGCAACAGTCTTACACTGTAAGTCCCGTGACAGGTTTCCGGCCGCGGAGCGGCCGGCCTTCGCTCGAGGAGACCTCCATGGACACGGTCGACATCGTCGGGCTGCTCGTTCCCGTCACCTATTTCGTCTTTCTCGTCACCGAACGGCTGTGGCCGGCGCGCCAGTTTCCGCCGCGGCCCGGCTGGCAGTGGATCGGCATCGGATTTCTCGTGCTCGTCATGACGATCTCGACGGTGGTCCCGCTGCTCGTTCCGGGGGAGTGGCTCGCGCAGCACCGCCTCTTCGACGGCACGGGGCTCGGCGTGGCCGGCGGGACGCTCGTCGGCATCGTCGTGCTCGAAGGTGTCGTCTACGCGTGGCACCGTTCGGCGCACACCCTCGGAGTCCTGTGGCGCGGCTTCCACCAGATGCATCACGGCCCGCAGCGCGTCGACATCGCCGGCTCGCTCGTGTTTCATCCGACGGAAATCGTCGTGCAGACGCTGCTGCAGCTTGCGGTCACGGTGATCGTGCTGGGGCTCGATCCGCTCGCGGCCGCGCTCACCGGCTATTTCGTCGCGTTCAACAGCTTCTTCCAGCACTGGAATGTCCGCACGCCGCAGTGGATCGGCTACCTCATCCAGCGGCCGGAAGCGCACTGCGTGCACCACCGGCTGGGACTCCACTACTACAACTTCGCCGATCTCACGGCATGGGACATGCTGTTCGGCACGTTCCGGAATCCGCGCGAATTTCGCGGCGAATGCGGCTTCGCGGCGGGCGCCGACAGGAAGATGGGACCGATGCTCGCGTTCGCCGACGTCAACGCGCCGAACTACGGCCCGGGAAGCTTCGGCGTGAAGCCGGCGACCGCCGGCTAGGGGCCCCTAGTGCGGCGGGCGGCGATTCGCGGGATAATTGCACTCCCATCCGGAGAACCCAACCATGAGCGAGCAAAGAGAAGTCGTCATTCTGAGTGGCGTGCGTACGGCGATCGGTGACTACGGCGGCAGCCTCAAGGACATCGCCCCCTCCGATCTGGCCGCGCGGGTCGTCAAGGAAGCCGTCGCCCGGGCCAAGATCGACCCGAAAGACGTCGGCCAATGCGTGTTCGGCAACGTGATCCACACCGAGCCCAAGGACATGTACATCTCGCGGCTCGCCTGCGTGAACGGCGGGCTGCCCCACGATACCGGCGCGCTGACGCTCAACCGTCTCTGCGGCAGCGGCATGCAGGCGATCGTCTCGGCGTCCCAATACATCCTGCTCGGCGACACCGATGCGGCGGTCGCCGGCGGCGTCGAGAGCATGAGCCGCGGCGGCTATTGCGTGCCGTCGGCGCGCTGGGGCGCGCGGATGGGCGAAGCGAAGATGATGGACATGATGGTCGGCGCGCTGACCGACCCGTTCGACACCGTGCACATGGGGATCACCGCCGAGAACGTCGCCAACAAGTGCGGGATCACGCGCGAGCAGCAGGACGCTTTTGCCGTCGAGAGCCACAAGCGCGCCGCGGCGGCGACGGCGGCCGGCCACTTCAAGAGCCAGATCCTGCCGATCGAGCTCAAGAGCAAGAAGGGCCCGGTGATGTTCGACACCGACGAGCACGTCCGCGGCGAATCCACGGCGGAAGGCATGGCCAAGCTTCGCACCGCGTTCGTGAAGGAGAACGGCACCGTAACGGCCGGCAACGCGTCGGGCATCAACGATGCGGCGGCGGCGGTCGTGCTGATGGAGAAGTCGGTGGCGGCGAAGAAGGGCCTGAAGCCGATGGCGCGGCTCGTGGCCTACGGCCATGCCGGGATCGACCCCAAGATCATGGGCCTGGGACCGGTGTCGGCCGTGAAGCGCGCGCTGGCGAAGGCGGGCCTCAAGCTCGACCAGATGGACGTCATCGAGTCGAACGAGGCGTTCGCCGCGCAGGCGCTCGGCGTAGCCAAGGAGCTCGGGATGGACGCCAAGAAGGTCAATCCCAACGGCGGCGCGGTGGCGCTCGGTCACCCGATTGGCGCCACCGGCTGCATCCTCACGGTGAAAGCGATGTACGAGCTTCACCGCACCGGCGGCCGCTACGGCCTCATCACGATGTGCATCGGCGGCGGCCAGGGCATCGCCGCGATCATCGAGCGCGTCTGACCCGCGGCGCTTGCGGCAGAACCATGACCCCGCGTGAACGCGCGGGGTTTTTCTTGCTTCGGAGTGGCGACGACGATGCTAGCTTTTCTCCAGGGCCGCAAGGAAGCGCCTCGGCTCGGCACGCTGCGCCAGCTCGCGCTGTTCTCGACGCTGTCGCGCCTCGAGCTTCGCGTCGTCGACGGCCTCCTGCACGAGCGCCGGTTCCTGAAGGGCGAGATCATCTTCGACGAAGGTGAGGAGGGCCAGGCGCTGCACGTCGTCATCACGGGCCGCGTTCTGATCTGCAAGCAGGGCGACCCGATCGGCGGTCGCGTCACCGAGATCGACGCCGGGGTCGCGTTCGGCGAGCTCGCGCTCCTCGAGAATGCGCCGCGCGCGCTGCAGGCGCGGGCGGAGGAGGACAGCGTGCTCGCCTCGCTGTCTCGCGGCGACCTCGAAAGCCTCCTGGTCACGCACGCGGTGATCGCCTCGAAGATCCTGCTCCAGCTCGCGCGCCAGCTCGGCCGCCAACTGCGCGATCGGTCCCCGGCGCCCGAGCGCAGGGCGCTATGAAGGCGGCGCGGGCCGCGCTGCCCAGCGCGAGGGGGTACCTGTCGACGGGGCCGCTGGTGTGGGTCGCGACGATGGTGTGCACGACGCTGCTCCTCGTCGCATTGCGCCAGGCGCTCTGGCTCGTCGTGCCGTTCCTCCTTGCGATCATCCTGTATTACGCGCTCTTCCCCGCCGTGCGCCGCATGACGCTGGCGGGGGTCGAGCGCGAGACCGCGGCGGCGTTCGTCTCGGGCGGCTCGCTCGTGATCGCAATCGCGGCGATGGTGCCGACACTGCCTTGGCTCGCCGCGCAGGCCATCAGCGGCCAGGAGGCGCTCTTCCGGTATCTCGCGGGCGGCCGATCGCTCGTCGAGCGCTCGCTCGCGATGCTCGAATCGCAATTCGGATTCCTGAAGGAGCTCGACTTCCACGCCGAGATGAGCCGGAAGATGTCCGATTTCGGCGGCACCTACGTGAAGGAGCACCTCGCGGACGTGCTGCTCGGGACGGCCGCATGGCTTCCCGCGCTGCTGCTGGCGCCGTTCCTCGCGTTCTTCTTCCTGCGCGACGGCCGGAGGTTCCTGCGGTACCTGGCCGAGGGCGTGCCGAACGCCTACTTCGAGCGTACGCTCTACATGATCGACCGCGTCGACGGCACGGCGCGCGCCTATTTCCAGGGGCTCCTCAAGCTCACGATGATCGACACGATCTGCCTCGCGCTCGGCCTCGCGGCGATCGGCATGCCAAGCGCGTTCGCGCTCGGCCTGATGGCGGCGGTGCTCGCGTGGGTGCCCTTCGTCGGCTCGGTCATCGGCTGCGTCATCGTCGTGCTGGTGGCCGCGACCGACTTTCCGTCGAGCCCCTGGGTCGTGTATGCCGCCATCGGGCTCTTCCTGTTCGTCCGCCTGCTCGATGATTTCGTGTTCATGCCGTTGACGGTCGGCCGGAGCCTGCACATGCATCCGCTGCCGACGGTGCTCCTCATTTTCCTCGGCGGGGCGGTGGCGGGCATTCCCGGGCTGATCCTGGTGCTGCCCCTCGCGGGCGTCGTGATGGTGATCGCCGGGACGATCGGCGGCATCGTCAACGAGCCGCGGCTGCGCGCGCGGCACACGTTCGCGAAGATGCTGCGCGAGCGGCGCATCACCGCCGACCTCCAGTGTTGACGGCGGGGAACGTTCCCCGCTCCGTCGTTCCCGAAAGGACCTCCACGATGAACGCTTCTCCGGTGCGCATCGGCATCGCCGGCGTGGGCCGCATGGGCCGCCACCATGCGACCAATCTCGCCCGGCGTGTGCAGGGGGCCTCGCTCGTAGCGGCATGCAGCCCCGTCGCCGACGAGCTCGCATGGGCGCGCGACACGCTGGGCGTCGCCGCCGGCTACACGGATTACGCCGCGCTGCTCGCGCATCCGGGTCTCGACGCCGTGTTCCTCGCCACGCCCACCACGCTGCACGCGGACCAGATCATCGGCGCTCTCGAAGCCGGGAAGCACGTGTTCTCGGAGAAGCCGCTCGCGCTCAACCTCCCCGACTGCCTGCGCGTCGAAGCCGTCGCGGCCGGGCGTCCGCGGCAGAAGGCGATGATCGGATACGTGCGCCGGTTCGACCCCAGCTATCGCGACGCGTACGACAAGATCAAGGCCGGCGCGATCGGCCGGCCGTTCCGCGCCCGCTCGCAGACCGCGGACCAGAACGACGCCAGCGGCTTCTTCGTGCGCTACGCGGGCGCCTCCGGCGGGATCCTGCTCGACATGAGCGTGCACGACATCGACACCGTGCGCTGGCTCCTGGGCGCGGGCGGGGCGAAACGCGTGTTCGCCACCGGCACGATCGCCGTCCACGAGGGATTGCGCGAGGTCGGCGACGTCGACAATGCCGTCGCCACCATCGAGTTCGCGGGCGGCGAGATCGCGACCATCTATGCGTCGCGGACGATGGCGCACGGCCACGAGACGCTGACCGAGATCGTCGGCACCGGGGGACGGCTCACGGTCGGACAGAACCCGCGGATCAACCGCGTCGAGATCTCGGACGGGCACGGCGTGAGGAACGAATGCACGCCGACGTTCTACGAGCGGTTCGAGGACGCCTTCCTGCTGGAGGCGCAGGCATTCGTCGACGTCGTGCGCAGCGACGCCGCACCGCCGCTGACGCTCGCCGACGCGACCGAGGCGACGCGCATCGGGATCGCCGTCACCGAATCGCTGCGCTCGCGAAAGATGGTCGAGCTCTAGGAGTCGCGGCGGGCGCGGTCCGGTTCACTTGGGCGCAGCGGCGCCGCCGAACTGCTGCGCCATGCGCGCGTACTCCGGATTGTCCGGATCGAGCTCCCGCAGCTCCTTGACGTAACCCAGCGCGGCCTCGCGATTGCCGGACTGCGCCGTGAAGAACGCGAGCCCGGACAGCACGTCGCGATCGTAAGGCTCGCGCTTGCGCGCGCCGGCCAGCACCGCAAGCGCCTCCTTCGTCTTTCCGGCACCGTTCAGCGCCACGGCGTAGACGTACGCGAAGCGCGCATTCTCCGGCGCCAGATCGGCGGCCGCCTTGAGCGACTTCAGGCTTTCCGCGGTCTGCTTCTGGCGCACCAGCGCGAGACCGAGCGCGTGGTGCAGCACCGCCCCCCGCGGATTGCGGGCGAGCCCCTCGCGCAGCACCGCGACGGCCTCGCCCTCGGCGCCGCGCGCGCGATAGAGGTCCGCGAGATTCGCGTAGGCGGCCAGAAACGTGGGGTCGATCTCGATGGCCTTCCGATACTCGGCGATGGCGGCCGCGGCGTCGCCGCGCTGCGCGTCGAGGTTGCCGAGGCTCATGCGCCCCTCCGGCCGGTCGGCGTTGTAGGTCTGCGCCGCCACGTACTCGGCGAGCGCCTTCGTGAACGCCGCGCGGTCGCTCCCGGCGAGCTGGGATTCGGACGGTCCCGCGAGCGCGCGTGCCGCCTCGATCCGCACCGTGCGCACCGGATCGGCGAGCATCCGCGGCAGATAGCGCAGGCGCGTCGCGGGCTCGGCATTGGCGAGCGCCTCGACCGTCGCAAGGCGCACCACCGGATCCGGATCGTTGAGCTCGCGCGCCAGCGCTTCCACGATGACGGGCGTGGCCAGGCGGCCGAGGCGCTCGATCGCACTCGCGCGCACCAGCGCCGGCTCGGCCCTGTTTTCGATCAGCCGGAGCAGCGCGCCCCGCGCACCGGGCGCACCGAGCGATCCCGCGTGGAGAGCGGCTCCGAAGTCCTGGTAGCTCGCGGGAGGCTTGCCCGTCCAGCGGCGTATCGCGTCGGCGGCCCACTGCGCGGTTTGCTTCGCGTGACAGCTGGTGCAGGCGTTCGGCGTGCCGAGCGCCGCGGAGACGTCGGGACGCGGGATGCGCAACGAGTGGTCGTGGCGCGCATCCACTCCCATGTAGGTCGTCGTCGGCATGTGGCACGCCGCGCAGGCTGCGCCGGGAGTGCCTTCGGCATGGTGGGTGTGCCGCGCGGTGTCGAACTTCGCGGGCAGATGGCACTGCGCGCACACGGCACTGGCCGGTGCCCGAAGCTTCAGCGAATGCGGGTCATGGCAGTCGGAGCACGTGACGCCCTGCGCGTGCATCCGGCTCTGCACGAACGAGCCCCAGTTGTAGACCTCGTCGCGCATCTGCCCGTCGTTCCAGTAGAGATGGTCCTCGAGCAGCGCGAGCCGATGCGTGTCCTGCGGCGGCTTGCCGTGCACGTACTCGTCGGAGATGCGGCTCGCGCGCGCATGGCATCGCGCGCAGGTGTCGATCTCGCGCGACGTCGGCCTCGGCGCGCTCGCGCTTCGAGTTACCGGTTTCGGCGATCGGCGTCCAGGTCACGCCCTTCCGTTCGTCGAGCGCCACGGCGAGGCCCTTCGTCGCGGCGAGCGCCTCGTAGCCGCCGTTGCTACCCTGGCGGTTCGCCCAGGCAATGTGATTCGAGCCGGGACCGTGGCACGCCTCGCACGCGACGTCGATCTCGCTCCATTTCGTGTCGAACGTGCCCGCCTTGGCGTCGAAGTTCTTCCGCAGGTTGGTCGAATGGCATTCGGCGCACTGGAAGTTCCAGTTCTGCTGCACGCCCGTCCAGTGCAGCGGATCGCCCGCCTTGATGTTCTGCCCGGGATACAGGTGGAACCAGCGCTGCCCGCCCTGCGCCTTCGGCCGCGAGTCCCACGCGATGCCGAGCGCCTGCAGCCGGCCGCCGGGCATTTCGATCAGGTATTGCTGCAGCGGGCGCACACCGAACGCGTACTTGATCTCGTAGTCGGCGAGCTTGCCGTCGGGACCGTCGGTATCGACGAAGTACTTCCCGTCGCGGTGCGAGAACGTCGACGTCGTGCCCGCGTACGCGAACCTGGCATTCGCGAAATCGCCGAGCACGGACTTGTCGTCCGCGACCTGCATCGCGAGATCGTGGTCGGAGCCCTTCCACGCCGCGTGCTCCTTGGCGTGGCAGCTCGCGCAGGCCGCGGCGCCCGCGTACGTCGCGGCAGGTGCCGCCACGGCCTGCGGCGGAGGCGCCGGTGCGCCAGCCGCGGTCGCGCTGCGCAAGCCAGGCGAGGCCGATCGCCGCGACGACGATCGCGACTGCTGCGACGATCCATGCCCGAGTGGGGCGCCGGCGCGGCTCGAGCGCCGCGGGCCCTGCCGCCAAAGGCGACGGCGTTGGCGCCGGCGCCGCGGCGGCGGTCATCGCCCGGGGCTCGCGCCGCGTCGCGGGCGTCTTCTTCTTGCGGCTCATCCGGCGTGTGCGCCGTCGGTCACAGCGGCATCCGCCTGGCGCGGATGCGAAACCGTATCGCCACCTCGTCCTGCACCTGCAGCGCACCCGCAAGGATCGAGTAGGGGGTGATGCCGAAGCTCGTCTGCGTCACCGCGACCTTGCCGGCGACACTCACGCCATCGGGCGCCTGCACGATCTCGGCCGGGATCCTGAGCGCGCGCGAGGTTCCGTTGAGCTCCAGCGTCGCATCGAGCGACGCACCGGCCGCATCGCGGTCCACACCGCGCACACCGATGACGGCGAAAGGATGCCCGGCGGCGTCGAGCTTGCGCAGCATGTTCTCGCGCGTTCCCGCGATGGCGTCGTCCGGAGGCTGGCTTTCGAAGCGCGCTTCGGCGCGCTCCGCCGGGCTCGTCGACCACCAGACGGTCGAGCCGGACGTAGAGATCCGCCCGGCCCTCGACCGGCGCGACGTACCCGGCGACGTCGTGGCTCACGACGACGTGATCGTGGCCGAGTTGCGCGAGCGCGCCGCCGCGGCGCACCTCGATGACGATGCGCGAGTACGCCGGATCGACTTCGTAGACGGGCTGCCCGCGGCGCGCGGCGTCGAGGTAGTACGCATCGGGAAACCCCGCCGGACGCTGCTCTTCCCGTTCGGCGGGGCCCGAGACCGGCGGCGCACATGCCGCGAGGCAGAGCGCGGCGGCGGCAATGCTTGCCGTGCAGGACCTCTTCATGCTGTGCTCCCGTGAAATTGCAGGACGCCCCGCGTGGGATCGGCCGCGCGACATTCTAGCGCCGAACGGAGGATAATCGGAGGCGGCGCGCCAACCTCCGCCCGCGGCGGCGGATGTGGAACGCCGCCGTCGAATTGTCAGAGGAGAACATCATGAGCAACAGCCTGCGCAAGGTCGACTACTTTCACGTGATGATTCCGAACCGGGCCGGACAGGCGTCGAAGATCGCGGGAGGGCTCGCCGCGGAGGGCGTCAACCTGCTGGCGTTTTCGGGCTTTCCCAGCGGCAAGCTGACGCAGCTCGATCTCATGCCGGAGGACTCGGCCAAATTGAAGCGCGCCGCGAAGAAGATGGGCCTCAAGCTCTCCGTGAAGAAGTCGGGCTTCCTGTACCAGGGCGACGACCGCGTCGGCGCGATGACGCGCGTCTTCGACAAGCTCGCCGCCGCGAAGATCAACCTCATCGCGGTCGATGCCGTCACCGCCGGTAAGGGTCGCTTCGGCGCGATCTTCTGGGTCAAGCCGCAAGCCGTCGCGAAGACGGCCAAGCTCCTCGGCGCGAAGTAGCGGGCGCGGCATTCCTCCGGTCACCGCAATATCCGGCGGGCCTTCGCGGGGTCGCCGGGCGCCAGTGTCGCTGGCATGGCATCCCTGCAGTTCCCTCGGTTTCTCTCGTCACGACAAGGAGCATCGAATGTCCATCAATGTGTATCAGGCCTCCGTCCCCCAATTCATCCGGATGCTCGGCAACCTCAAGGGCATCCTCGAGAAGGCGGCCGCGCATGCGGCGGCGAAGAAGATCGACGAGTCGGCGCTCCTCAACGCGCGGCTGTTTCCGGACATGTTCCCGCTGACGGTCCAGGTGCAGATCGCGAGCGATTTCGCGCGCGGGACCAGCGCCCGCCTCTGCGGGGTCGAGACGCCGGTGATCGAGGACAAGGAGACGAGCTTCGCCGAGCTGGTGGCGCGGGTCGACGCGGCAATCGCCTACGTCAAGTCGCTGCCGGCCGCGAAGTTCGAGGGTGCGGAAGGCCGCGAGATCAAGCGCAAGGTCCGCGGCACGGAGCGAACGTTCACCGGCGTCGACTACCTGTTCCAGTACGCGCTGCCCAACTTCTACTTCCATACCGCCACGACGTACGCGATCCTGCGCCACAACGGCATCGAGATCGGCAAGGGCGATTTCCTCGGCGCGTTCGGCTGACGAAGCCGGAACGGCGGCAGGAGGGAGCGGGCGGCGTAAGCCGGCGGGCGCCTGAAGTACGAAGCCCGCCGGCTTGCGCCGCCCGCGCATCCCTGACGACGGAACGCAGCTAACGCCGCAGCACGATCGCGGCGTCGCGATCGAACGTGACGCCGACCTTCTCGTCGCGCGGACGCGGCTCGCGCGCCTTGTCGTCGAACACGAGCAGCTCGCCCCACGGCGTATCGACCAGGTACTCGATGCGGCTGCCCAGGTAGGCCGCGCGCTTGCACACGCCGGGCACGGTGCCCGGACCGAGCGCGACGAGACGGATCCGGTTCGGCCGTACCGCGAGGGTGGCAGGTCCCGGCGCGATGCCGTCCGCGTGCACCGGCATGCGCGCGCCGCCCGCCGCGAACACGCGGCCGTCGGCCTCCGTCATGAGCTCGCCGTCGACGAGATTGGCATCGCCGATGAAATCGGCCAGAAACCGGCTTGCCGGCGACTCGTAGAGCTCGTGCGGCGTACCCTGCTGCGCGATCCGTCCGCTTTCCATGACGATGATGTGATCGGAGACGGCGAGGGCCTCCTCCTGGTCGTGCGTCACGTAGATCACCGTGAGCTCGAGCGACTGCTGCAGGTCGCGGATCTCCTGCCGCACGCGGCGGCGCAGCTTCGCGTCGAGGTTGGACAGCGGCTCGTCGAACAGCAGCACGGCGGGCTCGAGCACGAGCGACCGCGCCACCGCGACGCGCTGCTGCTGGCCGCCGGAGAGCTCGGACGGAAGCCGATCGCCGAGCCCGGAAAGCCCGAGCATCTCGAGCTTCGCGTGCGCCAGCTTGCGCGCCGCGACCTTGTCGGACGACGTCGACAGCGGGCCGTAGCAGACGTTCTCCAGCACGGTCATGTGCGGGAACAGCGCGTACGACTGGAACACCATGCTGACGTCGCGCTCGTTCGCGGCGCGCAGCGTCACGTCGGTGCCGCCGATCGCGATGCGGCCGGCGGACACCGGCTCGAGCCCGGCCACCATCCTCAGTGTCGTCGTCTTGCCGCAGCCCGACGGCCCGAGCAGCGTGACGAGCTCGCCGGGGGACACGGTGAACGACACGTCGTCGACCACGGTCAGCTGACCGTACCGCTTCGACACGTGGTCGAAGACGACCCCTCCGGACGCCTTGCTCATATCAGGACCTAATTCCCCGCTGCAACCAGGTTGACGGGACGGCGACCGAGCCGTGCCTCGCCGACGGCCTTCTGCACCAGCAGCAGCACCGCCAGCATGAAGAAGATCAGCACCGTCGAGTAGGCGATCGCGAGCGGGTACTCGCCCGCCTCGACACGGTTGATGATATACACCGTCGAAAGGTTGTACTTGGCGGTCGCGAGAAAGATGATGGCGCTGACCGCGGTCATCGCGTGCGTGAAGCTGAACACGAGCGTGGCGAGGATCGCCGGCCGCAGCAGCGGCAGCACGATCCTGCGCAGCGTGCGCACCGTCGAGCCGCGAAGCGTCGCCGACGCCTCGTCCAGCGTCTTGTCGATCTGCGCCAGCGCCGCCACGCCCGCGCGCACGCCGACCGGCATGTTGCGGAAGACGAAGCACAGCACGAGAATCAGCATCCCGCCGGTGAGCTCGAGCGGCGCGACATTGAACGCGACGATGTACGACACGCCGATCACCGTGCCGGGAATCGCGAAGCTCACCATCGTCAGGAACTCGAACGCGCGGCGGCCGACGAAGCGATGGCGCGTGATCACATAGGCGGCGAGGAGCCCCATCGCCGCCGTCAGCGGCGCCGACACCGCCGCGACCTTGATCGTCGTGAAGAAGCTGTCCCACGCGGAGCCGCCGAAGAAGAGCCCGCGCGATCCCCACTCGACGCCGAAGCCCGCGGCGAAGTGCGTCAACGACACGGTCATGTCGCCGCGGCCGATGTCCTTCACGAAGCCACCCACGAGGATGACGGCGTAGCAGACGACGGTGAACGCGATCCAGGCGGCCGCGGTCCAGAAGCAGCCGAGCCACAGGCCGCGCGGCAATTGCGCGGGCACGCCGCCGTCGCCCTTGCCGCTGACGGTCACGTACGACTGCCGGCCGACCCAGCGCTGCTGCAGCCAGAAGGCGACGAGAGTGAAGCCGAGCAGCACCGACGCCAGCACCGCCGCGCGTCCCGGATCGTGCTGCGCGCCCGCGATCGCGAAGAAGATCTTCGTCGACAGCACCTCGTAGTTGCCGGCGAGCACGATCGGGTTGCCGAAGTCGGCGAGGCTCTCGACGAATCCGAGCAGGAACGCGTTCGCGAGCGCCGGACGGAGCAGCGGCCAGGTCACCGTGCGGAAGACGCGGCCCCGCGGCGCGCGCAGCGTCTGCGCGGCTTCCTCCAGCGAGGGGCTGACGGCCGCCAGCGCGCCATGCAGGATCATGAACGCGATCGGCGAGAACGAAAGGAGCTGCGCGAGCGTCACCCCCGGCAGGCCGTAGATCCACCGCGAGCGCGGAATCCCCAGCGCGGAATCGAGCCAGCCGGTCACGAGACCGGTCCGGCCGAACAGCACGACGAGCGCCAGCGCGATCACGAACGGCGGCGTGATGATCGGCAGGATCGACATCACCTTGAGGAGCCCGGCGTAACGCTGCCCGCCGCGCTGTACGACCAGCGCGAGCACGAGGCCGAGCAGCGTCGACAGCACGCCGACGAGCGCCGCGAGGATGGCCGAATTGACGGCGACGCCGCAGCGGGCGCCGCCGCGCAGGCAGTCGATCGACCAGATGTCGGCGGTCAGCAGCCGATCGGCGGCGAGCGCGGGCGCGAAATTGCCCTTGGCATCCAGGACTGCCGAGGCGAGCGATCTGCCGACGGGATAGAAGATGAAGAGCAGCAGGAGCGCGGCGATCACGACGACGATCGTCGCGACCGTCGCGTCGCCGCCGAAAAGGCCGCGGCGCGCGATCGCCCGCGCGAAGCACACGGTCAGCGCGCACAACGCGAAAGCGGCGCCGACGCCGAACGCCGGGCTGTCGGTGCCGGCGGCGAACCCCGCGGCGATCCCGACCGCAACGGCCAGACCCGAAGCGGTCGCGGTCTCGCGATCGCGTCCGAGTGCCGCGAACAGCAGCGTGGCAACGCCGGCGACGACCACC
Source organism: uncultured beta proteobacterium (assembly GCA_963724545.1). GTDB lineage: Bacteria > Pseudomonadota > Gammaproteobacteria > Burkholderiales > Casimicrobiaceae > CAIWHR01. The sequence continues at coordinate 11,773 of CAVRVC010000002.1, read as the reverse complement.
GCCGCCATCGAAGCCGATCCGGCGAACGCGAGCGTGGCGGCGGACGCGTTGCTGCCGAGCCCCCACGGCACGACCGCAAGCGCGACGAGCGCGACGACGGCGACGACCGCGGTCGCGCGGTCACGCGCCATCGGCACGAAGACGGCCCGCGCGAGCGCGGGCGCCGCGGCAGCCATTACTTTTGGACCCCCACGCTCACTGCGTTCGCTGCCCCCCGAGGGGGCGCACAGTGCGCTTCGGGCGGCCGTGCGCGCACTGGAGCGGCCGCCAGCCTCGGTTCACTTCGGCAGCGTCGAGACTTCCTTGTCCCACTTCGTCAGCAGGTGCGTGCGCTCCGCCGACGAGCCGTATTTCACGAAATCGTAGTTGATGAGCTTGATCTCGGAGAACTTCGGCGCCTGGGGCGGCGCGCTCGCGTTCTTGTTCGACGGCACCTGATACGACACCTTGGCCTGCGCGCCGATGCTCTGCGCCTCGGCGGTCAGCGCCCAGTCGTACCACTTCTTGGCGTTCTCCATGTTCTTGGCACCCTTGACGATGCTCATGCTGCCGATCTCGTAGCCGGTGCCCTCGCACGGCGACACGATCTTGACCGGCGCGCCCCCGATCGCCTGGACGACGGCGTCGTGCTGGAACGTGATGCCGACCATGCTCTCGCCGGTGGCCGCGGCGCGCGCGGGCGCGGCGCCGGACTTCGTGTACTGGTTGACGTTCTTGTGCAACGCCTTCAGGTAGTCGAACGCCTTGTCCTCGCCCATGATCTGCACGAGCGTCGCGAGCATCGTGTACGACGTGCCGGACGAGTTCGGGTTCGCGACCTGGACCTCGTCCTTGAACGCGGGCTTCGTGAGATCGGACCAGCACTTGGGTTCGGGAATGTTCTTCTTCTTCAACTGCTCGGTGTTGTAGCTGTAGCCGAGAGCGCCCGCGTAAACCCCGACCGTGCGACCCTTCGAGGCCTCCCACTGCCGGACCGCCCAATCCTGCAGCTCGGCCATCTTGGGCGACTTGTACGGCTCCGTCAGCCCTTCCTCGGCCGCCTGCAGGTGCGGATCGCCGGTGCCGCCCCACCAGATGTCGCCGCGCGGGTTCGCCGCCTCGGCCTTGAGCTGCGCGTAGAACTCGCCTGAGCTCTTCCTCGTCATCAGCACCTTGATCCCGGTCGCCTTCTCGAACGCCGTGACCATCGGCCGGCACCACTCTTCCTGCACCGTGCAGTACAGGACGAGCTCGCCTTGCGCCGCGGCCGTCAGGGGTGCCGCGAGAGCGATTGCGCCGACGATGCCGTAAAGCCAGTTGCCGCGTTTCATGGTTCTCTCCTCCAGTCAGCCCTCGATGGGTATGCCGATCAAGTCGGCTAGCTTAGCGCAAAGTGCACCGTTGGTCGCGATCAGGGGATTGCCCTTCGTGAGGCCCTCTCCCGCGAAGAAGTCGTTAGTGTAGCCACCCGCCTCCCGGACGAGCAGGATCCCCGCCGCGCAGTCCCAGGCGTTGATGTGGAGCTCGCAGTAGGCTTCGCTCCGGCCGGCGGCCACGTCCACGAGGCCGAGCGCGCCGGAGCCGACCCGGCGGATCGCGCAACCGGCGCCCATCACGCGGCTTACCAGTGCGAGATAGTCCGCCGTGCTGCGCCGGGTCGACCAGCCGCACTCGACCGTCGCCGCACCAAGGTCGTCGCACGGGCTCACGGCGAGCCGCACGCCGTCGCGCGCCGCGCCTTCGCCGCGGGCGGCGGTGTAGAGCCAGTCGTGACTGGGGTCGTGCAGCGCCGCGACCGTCGGCACGCCATGCTCGAGGTAGCCGATGGACACGCAGTAGTGCGGGATGCCGCGCGCGTAGTTGGCGGTGCCGTCGATCGGGTCGACCAGCCAGACGCGGTCGCCGCCCTCGGCCGCCCTCCTCCTCGCCGATGATCGCGTCGTCCGGATAGCGCGCGGCGATCGCCTTCCTGATGAAGCGCTCGACCTCGCCGTCCATCGCCGTCAGCACGTCGTGGCGGCCCTTCATCGAGGTGGCCGATTGGCCGAACGCCGTGTGCGCGAGACGGCCGGCGTCGCGTGCGAGCTTGCCGCTGAATTCGAGTCTGTCCATTCGGGTGCAGGTTAGCATGCTCTTCGTGCGCTGATCCCTTCGCAGTTGCACGGTCCTGCATGACCGCAGCCCGCCGAGGCGGGCTTTCCATTTCCACGCGCCCCGAATACTGCGTATGATCCTCGGTCCGGTTCACCGGAAGTCGGCCGCGGTGACTCTTCCCACCGGCCATTGACCACAACTCACGGGGACTACATGAAATTGTCAGACAGAATCGGCGCCGCAGTCGTCGGCGTCATGGTCGCGCTTCTCGCTTCGGCCTCGGGTTTCGCGCAGGCCCAGGGCAAACAGCCCAACATCATCTTCATCATGGGCGACGACATCGGCTGGTCGAACATCGGCGCCTACAACCAGGGCATCATGGCCGGCCGCACGCCGAACCTCGACCGGCTGGCCGCCGAAGGCATGCGCTTCACCGACTACTACGCCGAGGCGAGCTGCACGGCGGGACGCGCCAACTTCATCACCGGCGAACTGCCGATTCGCACCGGCCTGACGACCGTCGGACAGGCGGGATCGCCGATCGGCATGCCCGCGCAGGCGCCGACGATCGCGACCGCGCTCAAGTCGATGGGCTACGCCACCGGCCAGTTCGGCAAGAACCACCTGGGCGACCTGAACCAGTTCCTGCCCACGCGTGCACGGCTTCGACGAGTTCTTCGGCTACCTCTATCACCTCGACGCGATGGAAGATCCCTGCCACCGCGAACTACCCGCAGAAGCTGAAGGCCACGGTCGGTCCGCGCAACATGGTCCATTCGTGGGCGACCGACCGCGACGACCCGACCGTGCAGCCGCGCTGGGGCAAGATCGGCAAGCAGAAGATCGAGGACGCGGGCGAGCTTTATCCGAAGCGGATGGAGACCGTCGACGACGAAATCCTCGACCTCGCGCTCAAGTTCGTCGACAAGGCGCGCGCAAGGACAACAAGCCGTTCTTCCTGTGGCTCAACCCGACGCGCATGCACGTCGTCACGCACCTGTCTCCGAAATACGAGGGGATGCGCAATTCCGACAACGGCTGGACCATCCAGGAAGCCGGCATGGCGCAGCTCGACGACATCGTCGGCTCGGTGATGAAGTACCTGAAGGACAACGGCCTCGAGGACGACACCATCGTCGGCTTCACGACCGACAACGGCGCCGAGAACTTCACCTGGCCCGACGGCGGCCAGACGCCGTTCGCCGGCGGCAAGGGAACGGCGCTCGAAGGCGGCTTCCGCGTGCCGATGATCCTGCGCTGGCCGGGCAAGGTGCCGGCGGGCAAGGTCGAGAACGGCATCGTGTCCGGACTCGACTGGTTTCCGACCTTCGTCGCGGCGGCCGGCAACCCGAACATCGTCGACGAGCTCTTGCAGGGCAAGCAACTCGGCGACAAGACGCTACAAGGTGCACCTCGACGGCTACAACCAGATGGATCTGATCACCGGCAAGGGTCCGTCGACGCGGCACGAGATCTTCTACTTCACCGAGGGCACGCTCTCGGCCGTGCGCATCGACGACTACAAGTACCGGTTCACCGATCAGCCGGGCGGATGGCTCGGGCGGCACGGTCAAGGTCGACTGGCCGATCCTGACCAACCTGCGCCTCGACCCGTACGAGCGCACCGGCATGCCGAACGGGGCAAACGGATCGCTGGCGTTCTACAACTGGTTCGCCTACGAGTTCTGGCGCTTCCTGTTCGTGCAGCAGGAGGTCGGCAAGATCGCGCAGACCGCGATCGAGTTCCCGCCGATGCAGCCGGGAGCGAGCTTCAACCTCGAAGCGGTCAAGGCACAGCTCGAGAAGGCCCGGGCGGCGCACGGCCAGTAATCGTCCGCACGAAGCTGTCACGATGCCGGGCTGGCGCCTGCCAGCCCGGCATTTTTTCGCCTCGCCCACGTCCGTGGCGGACGTGCGGCGCCACGCCGGGCAAGCAGGAGGCTAGTTCGCTGCGAAGCAGTACAGAAATCCGGCGCCCCCCGTCGACTTGAGGTTGTCCTGGCTGCAGCCGTTCGACGGATGCGACGAGTTCCAGGACTTCGCCGGCGCGCTTTCGTCGAGACCCGTGCGATCGGAGTGGCCGGTCATCGCGGCGCCCGCGCCGCTCTTCGTCCAGTTGCCGCACGTCATGTCCGACGTGTCGGGAAACTTGGTCCCGTCGGGCTGGGAGCCGGTGAGGATGTCGTGCATGTTCGGCGTGTCGCCGCGGCCGTTCACCACGGCGCCCTTCTCGGTGAGCGCGGTCTGTTTGGTCAGGTTGTTATTGCCGTGGAGCTCGGCGACGTCCTTCGCGATGACCACGCCCTTGGCATTGGTCCACGGACCCTTGCCGATGCGGTCGCGGGCATTGACACCGTTCGCTCCCTGCGTGCTGAGGTAGGCGTGCCATGTCTTGCCGCCGCCCCCGGCGGCCTGGGCCAGCGATTGGCAGATCTTGTCGGCGCCGTCGAGCCCGCCGAGATCCGCGCCCTTGCCGGAGCCTGCGCTGGTGACGAAGAAGCTCATGCTGCCCTGTTGCGCCTGAACGAGACCTCCCGCGAGCAGCGTGGCGGAGGTCGCCGCGGCGACGATGCAAACCCGGTGGATCTTCTTCATTTTCGTTCTCCGTGGTGGTGATGGGCCGACGACGACGCCCGGCCGCGAACCGCTAACAAGACCGCCGCGTCGTTTCATCCGGGACCGGGGCGGCGGAATTCTATAGCACCTGCTGCTACGCCGCCGCCTCGATCGGCAACGCGAGCTTCGGGATCGCGGCGGCAAGCGCGGCCAGCGCCGCCCGGCGCGGAAACGCATCGCGGCTCGCGAGCACGATGCGCCGAGAGGGCGGCGGCGGCGCGAAGTCGATCGCCCTGACGAGCGGCATCGCGTACTTCGGCGTGAGTGCCGTCGCCGGCAGCACCGAGATTCCCATGCCCGATGCCACCATGTTGCGGATCGTCTCCAGCGAATTGCCCTCCTTGCCGGCAGCCGGCGGGCGCGTGAACTCGTGGCACGCGTCGAGCACCTGATCGCGAAAGCAGTGGCCGACGTTGAGGAGCAGCAACGGCTGCGTGCCGAGCTCGTCGGGCGCAATCGAGCGCCGCCGCGCCCAGGGGTGCTTCGCCGGCACGATCACGCGGAAGTCTTCGCTGTAGAGCGCGGCGACGGTGATGCCCGGCGCCTCGTACGGCAACGCGACGATCGCGGCGTCGATCGCGCCGCCGCGCAGCATCGTGTCGAGATTCGCCGTCAGGTTCTCCTCGATGTCGAGCGGCATCCGCGGCGCGGACCGCGCGAGCGCCGGCACGAGCTCGGGCAGCAGGTAGGGGGCGACCGTGTGGATGACGCCGAGGCGGAGCGGCCCGTCGAGCGGGTTCTTCCCCTGCGCCGCGACCGCCTTGACGCGTGCCGCCTCGTCGAGCGCCCGCCGCGCCTGCGCCACGACCTCGGCGCCGATCGGCGTAACCAGGACTTCGCCATGGCCGCGCTCGAAGATCGCCACGCCGAGCTCGTCCTCGAGGTTTTTCACCGCCGCCGACAGGCTCGGCTGGCTCACGAAGCAGCGCTCGGCCGCGCGCCCGAAATGGCGCTCGGTCGCGACGGCGACGACATAACGGAGCTCGGTGAGAGTCAAATGAGGGTCGCGGCGGGCGGCTCGGGAATCGATAGGATGCGCCTATCGCGGCGATTCTAACAAAGTATTGGCCCGCCGCCGCCGCCGTCCCTATATTCCGATCCATCGCTTCGGGAATTGTCCCGGTGAGAGATCCGCAAAGGAGCTATGCCATGCTGCAGAACCGCGAGGGCCAGCGCGTGCCCGACGTCACTTTCCGCATCCGCCGCGACAACGAGTGGGTGAACGTTTCGACCGCCGACCTCTTCGCCGGCAAGACCGTCGCGGTCTTCTCGCTTCCCGGCGCCTTCACGCCGACATGCTCGTCGACGCACCTGCCGCGCTTCAACGAGCTCGCGCCGGCCTTCTTCGCCAACGGCGTCGACGCGATCCTGTGCGTGTCGGTCAACGACGCGTTCGTCATGAACGAATGGGCGAAGGACCAGGAGTGCGCCAACATCACCGTCGTGCCCGACGGCAACGGCGAGTTCACCGCCGGCATGGGGATGCTCGTCGACAAGACCGATCTCGGCTTCGGCGAGCGGTCGTGGCGCTACTCGATGCTGGTCAAGGACGGCGTCATCGCGAAGATGTTCATCGAGCCGCAGAAGCCCGGCGACCCGTTCGAGGTGTCCGACGCCGACACGCTCCTCGCTTACATCAATCCGAAGGCGAAGAAGCCCGACCAGGTCGCGATCCTGACGCGCGAAGGCTGCGGCTACTGCGCGAAGGCGAAGGCGCTCCTGACGAACCTCGGGTACGACTACGCCGAAGTGCCGCTCGCGCACACGGTGCGAAGCCGCGCGGTCGGCGCCCTGACCGGCGAGAGCACCGTGCCCCAGGTATTCATCAACGGGAAGCGCATCGGCGGCCTCGAAGCGCTCGAACGCTGGGCGCGCAAGGCGGCCTGAACGTTGCCAGGCGAGTGTGCTTGATCGCTGCAGGGGCGCGGCAGAGGGGTTCGCAGGCGGGCGCATGCTTCACCCTAAGCCCGCCGCGAACCCCTCTGCCGTGGCCCCAAAACAATCTGTAATGACCCAAGTCACGACACCGACCAAGACAACGATGAAGAATCTCACCGTGGATGTGACTGTCATCGGTGCCGGCACCGCCGGCCTCGCCGCGTATCGCGCCGCGATCGCCGGCGGACGCCGTGCCGTGCTGATCGAGGGCGGGCCCCACGGCACGACCTGCGCGCGCGTCGGCTGCATGCCCAGCAAGCTCCTGATCGCGGCGGCCGAAGCGGCGCATGGCGTCGCGCGGTGGCCCGAATTCGGCCTTCGCCTGAATGGCTCGCTCGAAGTCGACGGCAAGGCCGTGATGGCGCGGGTCAAGCGCGAGCGCGACCGCTTCGTCGGCTTCGTGCTGGACGGGGTGGCCGCGATTCCGCCGAGCGATCACCTGCAGCGGAACCGCGCATTTCGTCGACGACCGCACGCTCGAGGTCGACACTCACACGCGCGTCACGTTCGACCGCGCAGTCATCGCCACCGGCTCGTCGCCCGCGATCCCGCCGCTCCTGCGTGCCGCGGGCGATCGCCTCGTCGTCAACGACGACGTCTTCGCATGGGACGATCTGCCGGCGGCGGTCGCCGTCTTCGGCCCCGGCGTCATCGGCCTCGAGCTCGGCCAGGCGCTGCACCGGCTGGGCGTGCGCGTGGTGCTGTTCGGACGCCACGGCCACGTCGGCCCCTTCACCGACCCCGCGATCCAGGACTACGCGCGGCGCACGTTCGAGCGCGAGCTCGACCTCGAATCCAACGCCGATGTGCGGAGCATCGAGCGCGACGGCGAGCGCGTGCACGTGCGCTATCGCGGCGGCGACGGCAGCGACCGCGTCGCCACCGTCGACTACGTGCTCGCCGCCACCGGCCGCACGCCGAACGTCAACGGCCTCCGTCTCGGGAACACGTCGCTCGCGCTCGACGCGCGCGGCGTGCCGCGGTTCGATCGCAACACGATGCAGTGCGGGACCTCGCCGATCTTCATCGCGGGCGATGCCGGCGACGACCTGCCGCTGCTGCACGAGGCCGCCGACGAGGGCCGCATCGCAGGCGAGAATGCCGCGCGTTTCCCCGATGTGCGGCATTCGCCGCGGCGCACCCCGCTCGCAGTCGTGTTCTCGGAACCGCAGCTCGCGGTGACCGGGGCGCGCTACGCGGACCTGGCGCCGGGCACGTTCGTCACCGGAGAGGTGTCGTTCGAGGATCAGGGACGAAGCCGCGTCATGCTGCGCAACGCGGGCCGCCTGCACGTCTACGTCGACATCGCGCGGGGACGCCTCCTCGGAGCCGAGATGATCGGTCCGGATGCCGAGCACATCGGCCATCTCCTCGCCTGGTCGATCCAGGCGGAGCTCACCGTCGAGCGGGCGCTCGCGATGCCGTTCTATCACCCGGTGGTGGAGGAAGGACTGCGCACCGCGCTGCGGGACGCCGACGCGAAGCGGAAGGCCGCGCGCCTCGTGCGCGCCGCGTAGCGCTGCGCGAAGTCAGGCGGGCGGACGCGCCGCCGTGCGCCGCGCGTAATCCGCGGCCTGGTCGTCGCCCACCTTGCCGACCGCGAAGTACACCGCTTCCGGGTGCGACAGATAGAAGCCCGAGACGGCCGCGGCGGGCAGCATCGCGAAATTCTCCGTCAGCGTCATGCCGATCTCCGTCGCACGGAGCAGAGCGAAGAGCGGCGCCTTGACAGCGTGCTCGGGGCACGCCGGATAGCCCGGCGCCGGACGGATGCCGCGGTATTCCTCGCGGACGAGCGCCGGAGTGTCGAGCGCTTCGTCCGGCGCGTAGCCCCAGAGCTCGCGCCGCACTTTCCGGTGCAGCCACTCCGCGAACGCCTCGGCCAGCCGGTCGGCGAGCGCTTTCAGCATGATCGCGCTGTAGTCGTCCCTGGCCGCCTCGAAGCGGGCGAGATGCTTCTCGATGCCGAGGCCGGTCGTGACGGCGAACGCGCCGACGTAGTCGCGCACGCCGGTCTCCTTCGGGGCGACGAAATCGGCGAGGCAGTAGTTCGGCTTGCCCGGCGGCCGCTCGTTCTGCTGGCGCAGGTTGTGCCAGGTCAGCGCCACGCGCTCGCGCGCCTCGTCGGCGTACAACTCGATGTCGTCGCCGACGGAGTTCGCGGGCATGATCGCGACCGCGCCGCTCGCCGTCAGCCAGCGGCCGGCGACGATGTCCTTCAGCATCGCCTGCCCCTCGGCGTGCACGCCGCGCGCCGCCTCGCCGACGACGGGATCGTCGAGGATCGCCGGAAACGGACCGCTCAACTCCCACGCCTGGAAGAACGGGCCCCAGTCGATGCATTGCGCGATTTCGGCAAGGTCGACGTTGCGGATTTCGCGGCGGCCGACGGCCATCGGCACCGGCGGCACGTAGTGCGCCCAGTCCGTCCGGTAGGCATTGGCGCGCGCGGCCTCGAGCGTGACCAGGGCCGGACCCTTCTTCCCCGCGTGCTGGGCGCGGACCTTCTCGTAATCGGCGGCGACCCCGGCGACGTAGGCCGTCCTGAGCTCGTCGGACAGGAGGTTGCTCGCGACACCCACCGCGCGCGAGGCGTCGGGCACGTAGACGGTGACTCCGCCGTAGTTCGGCGCGATCTTCACCGCGGTGTGCACGCGCGACGTCGTGGCGCCGCCGATCAGGAGCGGCTGCGTCATGCCGAGACGCTGCATCTCGTGCGCGACGTGCGCCATCTCCTCGAGCGACGGCGTGATGAGGCCCGACAGCCCGATGATGTCCGCGTTGTGCTCGCGCGCGGTCTCGAGGATCTTCTGCGCCGGCACCATGACGCCGAGATCGATGACCGCGAAGTTGTTGCACTGGAGCACGACGCCCACGATGTTCTTGCCGATGTCGTGGACGTCGCCCTTGACCGTCGCGGTCACGATCGTGCCCTTCGGCTTGCCGCCGGCGCCGGAGGCGGCTTTCTCGGCCTCGATGAACGGCACGAGGTGGCCGACCGCCTGCTTCATCACGCGCGCGCTCTTCACCACCTGCGGCAGGAACATCTTGCCGGTGCCGAAGAGGTCGCCGACGACGTTCATGCCGGCCATCAGCGGCCCCTCGATCACCTGGATGGGCCGCGCGAACTTCTGCCGCGCTTCCTCCGTGTCCTCGATGATGTACGTCGTGATGCCGCGCACCAGCGCGTGCGACAGGCGGTCTTCGACCGTCCCCGCGCGCCACGACAGGTCCTCGGTGACCTGCTTCCCCTGCGACTTGAACGATTCGGCGAGCGCCACAAGGCGCTCGGTCGCGTCGGGCCGCCGGTTCAGCACGACGTCCTCGACCCGCTCGCGAAGCTCGGGCGGAATCTGGTCGTACACGCCGAGCTGGCCGGCGTTGACGATGCCCATCGTCATGCCGGCGCGGATCGCGTGGTAGAGGAACACCGTGTGGATCGCCTCGCGCACCGGCTCGTTGCCGCGAAACGAGAAGCTCACGTTCGACACGCCGCCCGACACCTTGGCATGCGGCAGATGCTGCCGGATCCAGCGCGTCGCGTTGACGTAGTCGACCGCGTAGTTGTTGTGCTCCTCGATGCCCGTCGCGATCGCGAAGATGTTGGGGTCGAAGATCAGGTCCTCGGGCGGGAAGTCGACGCGGCGCGTCAGCAGGTCGTAGGCCCGCTGGCAGATCTCGACCTTGCGCTCGAACGTGTCGGCCTGGCCCTTCTCGTCGAAGGCCATCACGATCGCCGCGGCGCCGTAGCGCCTGACGAGCTTCGCCTGGCGCAGGAACTCGGCCTCGCCCTCCTTCATCGAGATCGAGTTGACGACCGCCTTGCCCTGGACGCACTTGAGTCCCGCCTCGATGACGTCCCACTTCGACGAGTCGATCATCACGGGCACGCGCGCGATGTCGGGCTCGGCGGCGATCAGGTTCAGGAACTTCACCATCGCCGCCTTGGAGTCGAGCATCGCCTCGTCCATGTTGACGTCGATGATCTGGGCGCCGTTCGCAACCTGCTGGCGCGCGACTTCCACCGCTCCGGTGTAGTCGCCCGCGAGGACGAGCTTCGCGAACGCGCGCGAGCCCGTGACGTTCGTCCGCTCGCCCACGTTGACGAACAGCGAGTCGTCGCCGATGTTGAGCGGCTCGAGACCGGAAAGACGCATGACTCCGGTGCGCTCGGGCGCCGAGATCATGGCGCCCTAAGCCGTCGCCGTTTCGGGGACCGGCACCTTCCGCGGGGGCAGCGCGGCCACGGCGTCCCCGATCGCGCGGATGTGCGCGGGCGTCGTGCCGCAGCAGCCGCCGACCAGGTTCACGAAACCGTTCCGCGCGAAGTCCTCGATGAGCCGGGCCGTCTGCGCGGGGGTCTCGTCGTAGCCGGTCTCGGACATGGGATTCGGCAGCCCGGCGTTCGGATAGCACGAGACGTAGGTGTCCGCGACGCGCGCCAGTTCCTCGATGTAGGGGCGCATCAGCGCCGCGCCGAGCGAGCAGTTGATGCCCACGGCGAGCGGGCGGGCGTGCCGCACCGAATTCCAGAACGCCTCGGTCGTCTGCCCCGACAGCGTGCGGCCCGACGCGTCGGTGATGGTGCCGGAGACGATCACCGGGAAGCGACGTGCCCAGGCGGTCGAAAAACGTCTCGAGCGCGAACAGCGCCGCCTTGCCGTTCAGCGTGTCGAAGATCGTCTCGACGAGGAAGATGTCGACGCCGCCCTCGGCCAGGCCCTCGATCGCCTCGGCTGTACGAGTCGACGAGCTCGTCGAAGCGCACGTTGCGCGCGCCGGGATCGTTGACGTCGGGCGAGATCGACGCCGTGCGGTTGGTGGGTCCGAGCGCGCCGGCGACGAAGCGCGGCTTGTCCGGCGTCTTCGCGGTCCACGCGTCGGCGCGCTCGCGCGCGAGCCTCGCCGCCGCCGCGTTGATCTCGCGCGCGCGCCCGGCGAGCCCGTAGTCGCGCCTGCGCGATGGACGTCGCGTTGAACGTGTTCGAGCTCACGATGTCGGCGCCCGCCTCGAAATACGCATCGTGGATCGCGCGGACGATGTCGGGCTGCGTGAGCACCAGCACATCGTTGTCGCCCTTGACGTCATGGTCGTGGGAGGCGAGGCAGGCGCCGCGATAGCCGGCCTCGTCGAGCCGGTGGCCCT
>CAVRVC010000001.1:0-47920 GCA_963724545.1 uncultured beta proteobacterium | reverse complement strand
ATTGCGACGGATGCGCTGACGCTACATGACGTTTACGTAAACGTCAACTTGACCATTCCTTTCCTGACTGGAAGCCCTGGTGGGGCTGAGGCCAGGGGTTTGCGGGCTTAGGGTGAGGCATGCGCCCGCAAACCCCTGGCCTCAGCCCCACCGACCACAGGCGCGCGCAGCTTGGCCATGGGGTGAGGGCACCGGGCGCATGCCTCATCCTAAGCCCGGGGCCCTCACCCCACGGCCAAGCCCGGATAGGGCGTCGCCGACGGATGAGGCAGACCGCCTGAACCGAACGCGCCGGCGGCGGTCGTACCTCCCCTTGAGCCGTGCCTGTCCCGACCCGTCGCGCGCCGCACGGCTATACTCTCGCGCCGCTCACTGCCCTTCACCATCGAGTCGACCATGTCCTTCGCCCGTCACCGCGCTGCCCGGTCGCTGACCGCAGCCGCCTTTCTCCTGCTGGCCCTCTTCGCCTCGGTCGCCGGGGCCGCGCTTCCGCCCGGCGTCACGCAAGAGGCCACCGTCGAGGGCATCACCGAATACACGCTGGCCAACGGCCTCAAGGTGCTGCTGTTTCCGGACGCAACCAAGCCGACGACCACCGTCAACGTCACCTATCTCGTCGGGTCGCGCCAGGAGAACTACGGCGAGACCGGCATGGCGCACCTGCTCGAGCACATGCTGTTCAAGGGCACCCCCACGATGTCCAACATCTTCCAGGAGCTCGGCCGCCGCGGGATGCGCTTCAACGGCTCGACGTTCTTCGACCGCACCAATTACTTCGAGACCTTCACCGCGTCCGAGGAGAACCTCGACTGGGCGCTCGCGATGGAGGCCGACCGGATGGTGAACTCGTTCGTCGCGAAGAAGGACCTCGACACCGAGATGACCGTGGTCCGCAACGAATACGAGAGCGGCGAGAACAGCCCGCAGCGCGTGCTGTGGGGCCGGCTGCAGGCGGCCGCGTACGACTGGCACAACTACGGCAACCTGACGATCGGCGCGCGCTCGGACATCGAGCAGGTCGACATCTCGCGGCTGCAGGCGTTCTACAAGCTCTACTACCAGCCGGACAACGCGGTGCTGATCGTCGCCGGACGGTTCGACCCGGAGCACACGCTCGGGAGGATCGCGGCGACGTTCGGCCCGATCCCGAAGCCGACGCGCGCGCTGCCGCCGCTGTACACGGCGGAGCCGGTGCAGGACGGCGAGCGCTCGGTCACCGTCCGCCGGGTGGGCGGCACGCAGTACGTCGCCGCGCTCTACCATACGGTGCCCGGCTCGCATCCGGATGCCGTCGCGTTCGAGGCGCTCGGCGAGGTGATGACCGTCGAGCCCGCGGGCCGGCTCTACCGCGCGCTCGTCGAGACGAAGAAGGCGAGCGCGGTCGAAGCGTGGAACTTCACGCTGGCGGACCCCGGCGACATCATCTTCTGGGCGCAGGTGCCGCCGGCCGATTCGCTCGCCGCGGCGCGCGACGCGCTCCTCGCCACCGTCGAAGGCGTGCGCGCGAAGCCGATCACCGCGACGGAAGTGGACCGCGTGCGCGCCAAGGCGCTGCGCCAGTTCGACGAGACGTTCAACGATCCGCAGAAGCTCGGTGTCGCGATCTCGGAATCGATCGCCACCGGCGATTGGCGCCTCTTCTTCCTGCAGCGCGATCAGTGGCGCAAGCTCACGCCCGCCGATGTCCAACGCGTGGCGCAGGAGTACCTGAAGGCCTCGAACCGGACGCTCGGCCAGTTCATCCCGGACGCGAAACCCGATCGCGCGCCGACGCCGCCCGCGGCCGACATCGCGGCGATGGTCAAGGACTACAAGGGCGATGCCAGCGTGGCCGCCGGCGAATCGTTCGAGCCCACACCCGCCAATCTCGAGGCGCGCACCCAGCGCTTTTCGCTGGCGAACGGCATGAAGGTGGCCTTGCTGCCGAAGAAGACCCGCGGCGAGACGGTGCAGATCCAGATGCGGCTGCACCAGGGCGACGAGACGTCGCTCAAGGGCATGTCGCCGCGCGGCAGCCTCGCCGCCTCCATGCTGGCGCTGGGAACGAAGAAGCGCGACCGGCAGGCGTTCGAGGACACGCTCGACCGGCTGCGCGCGAAGCTCTCGATCGGCGGTGGCGAGACGGAGGCCTCGGTGCGCGGCCAGACGGTGCGGACGCATCTCCCCGACCTGCTGCGGCTCACGGCCGAAGCGCTGCGCGAGCCCTCGTTCCCGGCGGCCGAGTTCGAGAAGCTGAAGCGCGAGCGGCTCGCCGCGCTCGAGGAGCAGAAGACCGATCCGCAGGCCATCGCGGAGCGCGCGCTCGAGCGCTGGAACAATCCGTATCCCAACGGCGATGTGCGCTACGTGCCGACGTACGACGAGGAGCTCGCGGAGCTCAAGGGAGCGAACCTCGACCTGGTGAAGCGGTTCTACGCGCGCTTCGTCGGCGGGGCCCATGCGGAGCTCGCGATCGTCGGCGACTTCGATCCGGCGGCGATGCGCGCCCTCGTCACCGAGCTCTTCGGCGCCTGGAAGAGCCCGTCGCCGTTCACGCGCGTGCCCAATCCCTACCGGGCGCCCGCGCCCACGGTGCTGTCGGCGCAGACGCCCGACAAGGCGAATGCCACGTTGTTCGGTCGCCTGCCGCTCAAGATCAACGACAGGAGCGACGACCTGCCGGCGCTGATCATCGTCGACCGGATACTCGGCGCGTCGACCGAATCGCGGATCCCCGACCGCGTGCGCGAAAAGGAGGGCCTGAGCTACGGCATCCAGACCTGGCTCGTGCCGTCGAGCTTCGAGGACAACACGCTGCTCAATCTCTACGCGATCTTCGCCCCGCAAAACAAGGAACGCGTCGGCGCGGCGATCACCGAGGAGCTGACCCGCGCGCTGAAGGACGGCTTTACCGAGGCCGAGGTCGCCGATGCCAAGCGCTCGCTGCTGCAGGCGCGGCGCATCGCGCGCGCGCAGGACGCAGCCCTCGCCGGCGGCCTCGTGCAGCAGGCATACGTCGGCCGCACGTGGGACTACGCGGCGAAGGTCGACGCCGGCATCAGCGACGCCACGCTCGAGCGCGTCAACGCCGTGCTGCGCAAGTACGTCGCTGCGCCCGGCTTCGCCTGGTCGTACGCCGGCGACTTCGCGAGGGCGAAGCCCTAGGGAGCCTCTGCACAAGTAGTCACGATTGCGCTGCTTCGCCCGATGCGGATGGATGCGAGGCGGGCGACGAAGGTCGTAGCCGAGCCTACGATGCCGAGGAGCCCGGCGCAGCAGACGCCGCATCGGGCCGCAGCCCGAAGGGACGGGGCGTTTCGGGCGGTCTGCTTTGGCGCAAGCCTCGCGAAGGGGAGCCACCCTTCGCTTCGGCTCGCTTCGCACATCCCATCCCGAAACGCCGCCGTCGCAATCGCGACTACTTGTGCAGAGGCTCCCTAGCGATTACTTGGTCTTCTGCGCGCCGATCTGCTGATCCCAGATCCGGTAGGCTTCGACCTGCGCCTTCGGCTCGAGCGACTGCGTGTGCGGGAATTCGGCGAGCCACTTCTCGTACTCCGGTCGGCCGTACTCCTTGATCGCATCCTGGCTTTCCTTCGGCGCCATCGACAGCGGCACGTTCTTCACCGCGGGGCCAGGATAGAAATATCCCTTGTCCCACGTGTACGCCTGCGCTTCCGGCGTGAGCATGAACGCCATCACGTCGAGGAGCACCGCCACCTTCTCGGGCGGCACGCCCTTCGGGATGACCATGTAGTGCGCATCGTTGACCCACGTCATGCCCTTGAACGGCGCGACCTTGAAGTCCTTGGGCACGATGCCTAGCACGCGTGGGTTGATGTCCCATCCGGTCATCGTGACCGTCATGTCGCGCGAGCCCTCGCCCAGCTCCTTCATCACCGCGCCGGTGCCGGTTGGGTAGTACTCGATGCAGGAGTTGAGATCCTTGAGGTACGCCCAGGTTTTCTCCCAGCCGTTGACGGGATCCTTGGGGTTCTTGTCGCCGAGAATGTAGGGGAGGCCCGTGATGAACGTGTTCCCCGGCCCCGAGTTGGCGGGTCGCGCGTAGATGAGGCGGTTCGGATTGGCCTTGCACCAGGCGAGGAGCTCCTGCGCCGTGGTCGGCGGCTGCTTGACCTTGGCCGGGTTGTACTCGATGAGCGGTCCCGCAGGCATGAACACCACCGCGATTCCCTGATTCTGCGCCAGCTCCTGCATCTTTGCGGCGGGCGGCAGGTAGTTGCTCATCAGGTTGGGGAATTTCGCCGCGTATTCGGGCAGGAGCTTCATCACCAGCCCCTGCTCGATCGAGTTGCCGAGAAAGCCGACGCCGGTCAGCACGATGTCGATTTCGGTGCGTCCGGCGGCCTGCATCGCTTTCAGCTTGCCCGGCAGTTCCGGCGCTGGCGCCTTCGTGAAGTTGAACCTGGAGACACGATTCGGATTCTTCTTCGCATAGAGCTCGAACGCATCCTGGGTCAGCGCGAGGTCCCCGGCCACGTCGACGATGTTGATCACCACCGGGCCGCTCGGCATCGCCGGAACCTGCGCGGACGCGGCAAAGGTTCCGATTCCGCTGAGCGCCGCGGTCGCGATGGCCGCGCCCGCCGCCTTCAGCACCAAGCGCCGCGCGGCGGCGCTTCCATTCCTCGAGCTCTTCATCCATCTCCTCCAGGTGAGCACGGCACGCCGCGCGTCCAATGACGGCGACGGCGGATCGTAGCAGAGTCCGGATCGGCGGCGGGTATCATCGCATCGGCGCTCGCTCGGCCCTCTTCGCTTTCCGCAAAAGCCCGTTGAAAACCCACCTCTCTCCGCGCGACTTCGCGCTCACGATCGCCGTCGTCGCCGTCTGGGGCTACACCTTCGTCCCGATCAAGGTCGCGCTCGCGGAAGTCCCCCCGTTCACGCTCGCCTCGCTCCGTTTCTTCATGGCGGCGGTGCCGATGGTCTTCTTCATCCGCCCGCCGCGGATGCCTTGGCGCGAAGTCGTCGCCTACGGCTTTGCGATCGGCGTCTGCCAGTTCGGGCTCCTGTTCCTGGGCTTGAAGCTCGGGATGCCCGCGGGCTTGTCGTCGCTCGTGATCCAGATGCAGGTGTTCTTCACGATCGGGCTCGCCGTCGCGTTTTCGGGCGAGCACTTCCACCGCCACAACCTGGTGGCGACGATCGTCGCCGTCGCCGGGATGGTCGTGCTCGCCGCGTACAAGGTCGCGAGCGGCCTCACCGGGACGGCGGTCGGATTCGCGCTCGTCATCGGTGCGGCGATCGCCTGGGCGGCGGGCAACATCATCGCGAAGCGCGGCGCCGGCGCTCATGGCGCCGACATGTTCGCCCTCACCGTCTGGTCGAGCCTCGTGCCGCCGCTGCCGCTCCTGGCGCTCGGGTTCGCGTTCGAAGGCGGCACCGCCATCGCGGGCGCCGTGGCCGGGATGAGCCCGCTCGCGTGGGGATGCGTGCTCGTGATGTCCTACGGTGCGACGCTGTTCGGCTTCGGCACGTGGAACGCGCTGCTGCACCGCTATCCGACGGCGCTCATCTCGCCGTTCGCGCTGCTGATCCCGGTGTCCGGTCTCGCGAGCGGCGCTCTCTTTCTCGGCGAGACGTTGGCGCCGGTGCAGCTCGGCGGTGTCGCGCTGGTGTTCGCGGGCCTCGTCTACAACGTCTACGGCCTGCGCCTGCGCGCGCTCCTCGCACGCGTATCGGGCCGCCGGCATTGACCACCGAAAGGGTTGCCTTGCGCGAACGGTCTTCGCGACGGCGGTCAGGGAACCGACCCGTTCTCCCCGCCGCGCAACGCCGCAGGCAACCAGCCCGGGATCCGGCGGCTCATCGTCCGCGCGACACTCGCCGTCAAACGGTGTCCCAGATCGGGCGTCACGCGCAACGCCGATGCGGACTCGGCGCGGTAAGTGTCCGGAGTGACACCTCCCGCCTGCGCGGCCGCGGCTGCGACCGTGCCAGCGGAGCTTACGAGTGACGCGAAAACGCCGGTGCGGTCGGCGAGATCACCGGTGTTGACCGCGGCGTAGAACGGCACGAACCCGGTGCCGATCGCAGCCAGGCCCTGGTAGTCGCCGAGGAACAGGCCGCCGGCGTTCGGTGCGATCGCGAGGTCGAACGGCCCCGCGACGCGGCTCTCGCGCCACGTCGCGCCGCCGTCACTCGAGCGGACGAGCCAGTAGTCGGTGAAAAGTGTCGACGAATCCGTCGTGTTGCTTCGGAAGTCGAAGTACGTGATGCCGATCGTCCCGTCTGCCAGGACGACGATCGTCGGCCCGAAAGCCTGCACGCCCGGGTCGCGGTTGACGCGCGCCGGAACGGACCATGTTCGGCCGCCGTCGGTCGACCGCGCGAACGCGATGGCCTCGCGCGCGCCCGCGGAAAAGCGTGCGTCCTGCCAAGCCACGACGAGCGTATTGCCGGGTCCCGCGGCGATCGATCCGAGGTTCGAGCTGTCGCGCACGGCTGTTCCGTTCTCGGGGTCGGTCACGCCGACCGACTGCATCACGGAGATCGTGCTCGGCGCCGACCATGTGGCGCCATGGTCGGTCGAGCGGATCGTGGCGAGAGTCGCGGTGGCGTTGCCGTTCGCGGCGGCGTCGAAGCGCGTGAAGAACGTGACAAGCGCGCCGTCCGACAGCACGACGACCTGGTTGTTGATCGTCTGGTTGTTCCCGCCCGGGTCGTAGATCGGGCGCGCGGTTTCCCAGCTGCGGCCGCCGTCGGTCGTGCGGCTGAAGTAGGTCGGCCCGTGGCCCGTGCTCGACAGACGGTCCCAGACGGCGTACGCGAAGCCGGCGACGAGGGGGTCGGCAGAGATCGACTCCTTGTCGTTGAAGGGATCGCTGCCGTCGCGGATCAGCGTCGCCGGCGCGCTCCACGTCAAGCCACCGTCGTCCGAGCGACTGGCGAGGATCGCGTTGCTGCCCCCGTTGTCGAAGGCCGCGGCAATCTGGTAAGCGACGCCGTCCGGGCCGATCGAGACCCAGGGGTCGGTGACGCGCTCGTAGTTGCCGCCGTTGCCGGCGTTGCCGCCCGTGCAGCGCGAGAATGCCGCCGCCGAGGGCGTCCAGGTGCGACCGCCGTCGAACGACGCCGCGCCCAGCTGGCCCTTCGCGCCGCCGTTCGACCACCGGTCCTGCTGCCAGGCGCCGACGAGGTGTGACGAGTTGCCCGGATCGACGGCGACGTAGGGCTCGACTTCCGAATTGGAGTACAGCGTCCCGGCGGCGGCGGTCCCGTCGCAACTGGCCGAAAAGGGGGACGCGCGCGAGATCCGGTACGAAGGATCGGGGATCGCGTAGCAGACCGTGGGGCCGCCGGTCCCGAATGTCAGGCGCGTGACCGTTTTCGCCTGCGCGATCGGACCGCCGAGCGCGGGGTCGGTGATCGAGTACGCGAACGTCGCGTGGTTGCCGTCCGTGATCGTGATCGTCGCGCTCCCTACCTGCTGCCGTTGCACCAGCGCCGGATCGAAGCGATCGAACCGCGCGCCCGACGTGCGCAGGATATCGCCGCGGTAGACACTGCTCGCCTCCTGCCGCGTCGCGGTGACGGACAGCCACAGCGGCGCGCGATCGACGTCATACGTGAACCAGGTGGCGAAGATCACGTCGCCCTGGTGGGCGAAGTTGATCCCCCAGCCCGATTCGGCGCCGTCCGCGATCCACCACAGGCCCTGGTAGTTGGCCGCCGCGGCATAGTCGGGCGTCGGCATCTGCACACACGCGGGCGCCGGACCGAACGAAAATCTGACCAGCGACTTCACCTGCTGCAGGCCGTCCACGCGGTAGGTGAACGTCCCGTTGTCGGCGTCCGCGAACGTGAGCGTACCGGTACCGACAGGCGTTCGAGTTACCGTCGCAGGGTCGAACGGCTGTGCGCTGAACACCGGGCCCGCGGCCTGGATCAGGTCGCCGGTGTACGTGCGGTCGCCGGTCCGCACGGCAGACATCGACAGCCACCAGGCCCTGCCGCTCGCGTCGTACGTGTACCACGTGGCGAATATGACGTCGCCGTGATGCGTCAGGTTGATGCCCCAGCCGGATTCGGAACCGGCGGGCGCCGCCCACCAGAGCCCCATGTAATTCGGCGAGGGTTGCGCGTGCGCGGCGCAGCCGGCGAGCAGCGCGGCGACCGCGAGCCACCGGCAGAACGCCCGCCGCAGCCTCAAGCGAACCAGGGGCGGCATGACAGGTTCGGACCTCGTGGCATCGGACGCGGGGGCAAGGCGACGCTTCGCTAATGCGCCGCGGCCATCGCACCTCGCATCGTGGCGATCTGGCGCAGCAGCACCGGCACGACCATGGCGATGCCGACGAGCGTGCTGACGAGCTCGGGCGCGACCATCAGGAACGCGGCGGCGACGCACACCCAGCGCTCCCACGGCCGCATCTGCACGAGGAAGTAGTTCGACAGCGCCGCCGCCAGCACCGTGATGCCGAGCACGCAGCCGCCGAACGCGAGCGCGAACTCCTGCCACGTGAAGCCGGCGGTGACGAGCAGCAGCGACGGCGCGAACACGAAGACGAACGGCACCAGCGCCTTGCCCAGGCCGAGGCGGAACGCCGTGTTGCCGGTCTTGAACGGATCGGAGCCCGCCATGCCCGCCGCGGCGTAGGCCGCGAGCGCGACCGGCGGCGTGATGTCCGCGAGCACGCCGTAGTAGAAGACGAAGAAGTGCGCGACCAGCGGCTGCACGCCGAGCAGCACGAGCGTCGGCGCGGCGACCGTGACCATGATGATGTAGTTCGCGGTGGTCGGGATGCCGCAGCCCATCAGCACGCAGACGAGCGCGGTCATGACCAACGCGGCGAGCAGCGTCAGCGTCTTGGTCTCGGCCCAGGCCTGTCGGACAGCACGGACAGCATGCCCGACGCGAGCGTTTGCGCCGCGGACGTGACGATGTACGAAAGCTTGAAGCCGACGCCGGTCAGCGTGACGACGCCGATGACGATGCCGACGGTCGCCGCCGCCGCGCCGACCGCCAGCGCGTACTTGGCGCCGAGTCTCGAAGGCCTCGACGAGATCGCCGCGTGGCCGATCCGCGACTTCGCGGCCGAGCGCGCGGTGGACGAACGAGACGACGACCAGCATCGCGAGGAACACGTAGACGTCGTAGCTCGCCGAACTTGCCGGTGATGAGCGCGAGCAGGACGGCGTGCGATCACCGCAGAGCGCGACGTATTGCAGCGGCGGTCGTGCGGCCCGCGCGTGGTGAACAGGCCGACCAGGATGCACGACGAGATGCCGGTGAACGCGGCGAGGTACGGCGTGAGCCCGTGACGATGATCGCGATCAGCAGCACCAGCGGAATCAGCGTCGGCCAGTTGGCCGCGCAGCGTCTTCGCCGAGTCCGGCAGCTCGTCCTGCGTGAGGCCGCGCAGGCCCGTGTGCTTGGCCTCGAAATGCACCTGCATGAACACGCCGAAGAAATGCATGAACGCGGGCACGATCGCCGCGATGATGATCGTCTGGTACGGCAGGTTCAGGAACTCGATCATCAGGAACGCCGCCGCGCCCATGATCGGCGGCGTGATCTGGCCGCCGGTCGACGACGCCGCTTCGACGCCGCCCGCGAAGTGGCGCGGATAGCCCAGGCGGATCATCGCGGGGATCGTCAGCGAGCCGACGGTCACGGCGTTGGCGACCGACGAGCCCGACAGCATGCCGAACAGCGCCGAGGCGAAGACGCGAACCTTCGCCGGGCCGCCGGCGTAGCGGCCGGCGATCGACGAGGCGATGTCGATGAAGAGCTGGCCCAGCCCGATGCGCGTGGCGAGCACGCCGAACAGCACGAAGTGGAACACGTAGGTCGCGACCACGCCGACCGCGATGCCGTAGATGCCCTGGCTCGTCAGGTAGAGGTGGTTGACGAGGCTCGACCACGACGTGCCGGAGTGCTTGAGGAGCCCGGGAAAGATCGGGCCGGCGAGCGCGTAGATCATGAAGACGAGCGCGATGACCGGCAGCGGCCAGCCCATCGCGCGGCGCGTCGCCTCGAGCAGCAGCACGACGAGGATCGATGCCCATCACGACGTCGATCGGCAGCGGATTGCCGACGCGAAACGCGAGGTCCTCGAAGATCGCACGGGATGTAGAGGACCGACGCCGCGATCGCGACGGCCCAGCAGCCAGTCGTAGCAGCGGCACGCCGCCGGGCGACAGCCACGCGGCTTGCGCGCGGCTTCCAGCATCGACTTGCGCAGCGGGAAGACGAGGAAGACGAGGCCGAGCACGAACGCGAGGTGGACGCCGCGATGCGTCGTCTCGCGCAGCAGGCCGAAGCCCGCCGTGTAGTAGTGGAAGCACGACAGGACGATCAGCAGCGCCGTCGACGACGAGCGCTCGCCGGGCGGCAGAGCGGCCGGAAGCGCATCTCGGGGTCGAACTTCTCCTCGAGCTCGACGCCTTCGTCGTGTCGATTTCCTGCACGCGGATCCCCCTCGGGCTGCCACTCGCCCGTCCTGGCGATTGTCGCCGCGGAAATGCAACGGGGCCGGCGTCGTCCCGGCCCCGCTGCTTCGATCAGTGCGCCCGGCGTTGCTCGCCGGCGCTTACTTCAGCATGCCCTTTTCCTTGTAGAACTTCTCGGCGCCCGGATGGAACGGGATGCCGGCGCCGGCCGTCGCGATCGATGCCTGGATCGCCTTGCCCTTGGCGTGACCGGCGTCGAGCAGCTTGCGCGTGTTGTCGTTCCACATCGCCTTGGTGACCTCGTAGATCGAGCGCGTCGGGCTGCTTGGTCGACGTCACCCACTGCGCGCCGACGGCGATCGTCTTGACGTCGCCGACGCCCTTGTACGTGTTGGCGGGAATCGGTGTCGGGCGCGAAGAAGCCGTACTGCCTTCAGCATCTTGTCGACTTCGGGGCCCGTGACCGGCACGAGCTCGATGCCGGCGCCCGCGGAGGCGAGCTCGGAGATCGCGCCCGTCGGATAGCCGCCGACGAAGAAGAACGCGTCGAGCCCGCCGTCCTTCATCTTGTCGCCGGCCTGGTTGGGCTTGAGGTACTCGGCCTTGATGTCCTTCTCGGTGATCCCGTACGCGGCGAGGATGATGCGCGCGTCGACCAGCGTGCCCGAGCCCGGCTCGTCGAGCGACACGCGCTTGCCCTTGAGATCCGCGACGCTCTTGATGTCGGCGCCCTTGCGCGCGACGAGGTGGATCGTCTCCGGATAGAGGTTGGCGATGAGGCGCAGGTCGGCGACCTTCGGCTTGCCTTCGTACACGCCGGTGCCCGTGTACGCCCAGTACGCGACGTCCGATTGCGTGAAGCCCGACTCCAGCTGCCCGGACGTGATGCCGTTGATGTTGGCGACCGACCCGTTCGACGCGACGGCCGTCGCGACCAGGCCCGGCACGCCGCAGCTGCCGCCGTCGGCGCAGGCGCGCGAGCCGGGCGGATTGGAGATCGCGTTGGCGATGAGGCCGCCGATCGGATAGTACGTGCCGGCGGTGCCGCCGGTGCCGATGCGGAAGAACTTGATGTCCTGCGCGAGCGTGGCGCCGGCGGCGACCGCGGCGAGCGCGACGGCGATAATGGCGCGCGCCGGAACGCGGGCGAGGAAACGCGAAACGGACATGGGACACCTCGGAGTGGTTGCGGAAACGGGCCGCCGCAGTGTCTCACACCGTCCCGCGCCGGTTCAAGCGCCCGTCACGGGGGTCGCACCGCGCGACACGGGCCCGCCACCGCCTCCCCTCGTCTGCGCCGGACCCGCAACGTCGCATGCCGGCGCGTCCTGTCGCCGTGCGGCGCGGCCCGTCGCGCGATGCCTCGCGCGCGCGGGCTTCGAAGTACGATCGCCGGTCACTCATTGGACCGGGGAGACTGCCCATGCGCCGAACGTTGATCGCCCTCCTCGCCTGCCTTCCCGTCCTCGCGAGTGGCGTCACGCCACCCCCGGAGGGTCGATGGGAGGGTCGCGCGGAGATCCCGGGAAGCGACTTCCGCGTCGTCGTGGACCTCGCGCAGAGCAGCACCGGCGCCTGGGCGGGGTCCGTCGTGATCCCCGGGCTCGGGGTCAAAGGCGCCCCGCTGACGAACGTCGTCGTGTCGGGCAACGACGTGTCCTTCGAGATCGCCGGCGCGCTCGGCAGCCCGGGCTACGGACCCGCAAGGTTCAACGCGCGCCTGGCGGCTTCCGACCGCATGACGGGCGAAATGCGACAGGCGGGGAACGTCGCGCCGATCGCGCTGGCCAGAGTGGGGCCTGCCCAGGTCGAAGCGTCGCCGCGAAGCACGCCGGTCGCACGCGATCTCGAGGCCCAGTGGAACGGCGAGTACGAGCAGGGCGGCTATCCGCGCCGCGTCACGATCACCCTCGAGAATCACGCCGGGGGCGCGGCGAGCGCCAAGTTCGTCATCGTCGGCAAGATGACCAACGACCTCCCGGTCGATCTCGTCGTTCAGCAAGGCAATCTGCTGCGCGTCGAATCGCAATCGACCGGGGTGTCGTTCGAGGGGCGCGTGTTCAGCGAGGCCGGCGAGATCCGGGGCACCATCGAGGCCGGACCCGTCGAGCTGCCGCTGGTATTGCGCCGCGCAGCCGGGAGGACGTCATGAAGAGCGTGGTCACCGGAATCGCGCTCGCGGGCGTGCTGGCCTCGGCCGGCGCTTTCGCACAAGCGATGTTTCGCGGCGACGCCGCCCACGACGGCACCTATCGCGCCGACGGGCCGCGGCAGTTCCATCGCGTCAAATGGAAGTTTCCGACCGGCGACCGGATCGTCTCGTCGGCGGTCTACCAGGGCGGCACGATCTACTTCGGCAGCGACGACGGCAACGTCTATGCCGTGGATGCCGCCGACGGCCGCCAGCTGTGGAAATACAGGACGGGCGGGCCCGTCGCCGCGACGCCGGCAATCGCCGGAAATAGCCTCTATGTGGGCAGTTACGACGGCAAGTTCTATGCGCTCGACGCGAAGACCGGCCAAACCCAGTGGAAGTTCGCCACGGAAGGCGAGCGGCGCTTCGAGGCGAAGGGGCTCCATGGCATGCTCCCGCGGAACCAGACGATCGCCGACGCGTTCGACGTCTTCCTGTCGAGCCCCGTTCTGGCGGGAGGCGCGGTGTATTTCGGCAGCGGGGACGGCCACGTCTATTCGCTCGATGCCGCCTCCGGCGCGCTCAACTGGAAGTTCAGGACGGGCGACGTCGTGCACGCGTCGCCGGCGTATGCCGACGGCGTCGTGTACTTCGGCAGCTGGGACAGCTACTTCTACGCGGTCGACGCGAAGACCGGCGCGGAGAAATGGCGGTTTCATGGCGGCGAGGATCCGCTGATCCACAACCAGGTCGGCTTCCAGTCCTCCCCCGCGGTCGTGAACGGCGTCGTCTACACGGGCTGCCGCGATTCGAAGCTCTACGCGCTCGATGCCGCGACGGGCCGCGAGAAGTGGCGCTTCGATGCGGGCGCGAGCTGGGTGATCAGCTCGCCCGCGGTCGCCCAGGGGAAGGTCTTTTTCGGCACCTCGGACTCGAGCCTCTACGTCGCGGTCGACGCCGACACGGGTCGCGAGCTCGTCAGGAAGCAGGGGCTCGCCTACATGTTCTCGTCGCCGTCGGTCGCCGGCTCCACGGTCTACATCGGGGTCCTCAACGGTACGCTGGAAGCGCGCGATCTCGCGAGCGGCGATTTGCTGTGGGAGTATCAGACCGAAACGTCGAAGCGCAACGCGGGCTGGGTGCTCACCGCGGACCGGAAGTTCAACACGTCGATGCTCTACCCTTCGAGCTGGCGCGAGGCTCCGATCGTCGCGACGACGAAGCAGTTCGGTATCGGGGCAATCTTCTCGTCGCCGCTCGTCGTCGGCGGCACGGTCTATTTCGGCAGCACCGACGGCAACATGTACGCGCTCGAGTAGCCAAGCGCGTCGGTCCCTTCGGATCTGGAATGTCGCTCTCGCGAGTCAGCGCGACGCGGTGACCGGCACGTCGATCACCCGCGGCGGATGACCGGTCGCCCCGAGAAAGCGCTCGAGATCCGCGTGCGCGACGACCATCGTCGCCGTGTTGGTCAGGGGGTGCGCCTGCACGGCCTCCGCCTCCCACAACGAGCGGTCGATGACGAACTCGACCGCATGCGCTTCGTCGTTGACGAGGCCCAGGAGGCTGACCGAGCCGGGCTTGATGCCGAGGTGCTTCTGCAGCCGCTCCGCCGACGCGAAGCCCACCCCGCCGACGCCGAGCGCCGCGCCGAGGGCGCCCAGATCGACGGCGATATCGTGCGGCACGGTGACGAGGAAGTGGCGGCGCCCCTTCTTGTCGCGCAGGAACAGGTTCTTGGTCTTCGCGCCCGGAAGCTTCGGCACCAGACGCAGCGATTCCTCGACGGTCATCACCGGCGGATGCTCGTGCCTCGCGGCGGCGATGCCGTGCGTGCTCAGGAATCGGGCCAGGTCCATCAACGCTCCGCATCGCGGGCTTCGAGCTGCTCGCCAGCAAGCCCCGCACATCCCTCGGGGCCGTTAGAATAAGCGATCCCGCCCGAGAGCGACAGCTACATAGACCAGTGCGCGCCGGCGCGGGTGGCAGGGGGACCGTTGAAATACTCGATCTTTTCGCTTGCGCGCAACGCGCGGAGCTACCACGAGCGCTGGCCGCTCGCGTGGCGCAGCCCGGCGCCCAAGCCGCGCTACGACGCCGTCATCGTCGGTGGCGGCGGGCACGGGCTCGCGACCGCCTACTATCTCGCGAAGGAGCACGACCTCGCCAACGTGGCGGTGCTGGAGAAGGGCTGGCTCGGCGGCGGCAACACCGGGCGCAACACGACGATCGTCCGCTCGAACTACCACCTCGATCCCAACGCGCACTTCTACGAGTTCTCGCTCAAGCTGTGGGAGAAGCTCGCGCAGGAGCTCAACTTCAACGTGATGTACAGCGCGCGCGGCGTGCTGAACCTCGTGCACTCGCCGGCCGACGTGGACGCCGCGATGCGGCGCGGCAACTCGATGCGCTTGAACGGCATCGACGCCAAGTTCATGACCCGCGACGACATCGAGCGCTGGATCCCCAACCTCGACTGCTCGGCGGACGCCCGCTTCCCGATCCTGGGCGGCCTGCTGCAGCCGCGGGGCGGCACGGTGCGCCACGATGCGGTGGCCTGGGGCTATGCGCGCGGCGCCGACGCGCTGGGCGTGGACATCATCCAGCAGTGCGCCGTGACCGGCATCCGGATCGAGGACGGAGCCATTTCCGGCGTCGAGACCACGCAGGGCTTCATCGCGACGCCGAAGCTCGGTCTCGCCGTCGCCGGGCACTCGGGTCACGTCGCCGCGATGGCGGGATTGAAGCTTCCCATCGAGTCCCACGTGCTGCAGGCGATGGTGTCCGAACCGGTGAAGCCCGTGCTCGACACCGTCGTCACGTCGGGCGCCGTGCACTTCTACATCAGCCAGTCCGACAAGGGCGAGCTCGTGATGGGCGGCGACCTCGACTTCTACAATTCCTACGCGCAGCGCGGCAACCTGCCGATCATCGAGCACGTCGTTTCGGCGTGCCTCGCGCTCTTTCCCAGCTTCGGCCGCCTCAAGCTGATGCGCACGTGGGGCGGCATCATGGACATGACGATGGACGGCAGCCCGATCATCGCCAAGCTTCCCGTCAAGGGGCTCTACATGACCGGCGGCTGGTGCTACGGCGGGTTCAAGGCGACGCCGGCGTCGGGCTTCTGCCTCGCCCACACGATCGCCCGCGACGCGCCGCATGCGCTCAACGCCGCGTTCACGCTCGAGCGTTTCGCCGAGGGCCGCACGATCGACGAGAAGGGCGCGGGTCCCTATGCGTGGGCCCATTAGATGAACGACCCCCACGCTCACTACGTTCGCTGCCCCCCGAGGGGACGCAGAGTGCGCTTCGGGCGGCCGGGCGCGATTAGATGAACGACCCCCACGCTCACTACGTTCGCTGCCCCCCGAGGGGACGCAGAGTGCGCTTCGGGCGGCCGGGCGCGCCACTCATGCTGCTGATCCCGTGTCCCTGGTGCGGCGAGCGCAACCAGGTCGAGTTCACGTACGGGGGAGACGCGACCGTGCGGCGCCCTGCGGCCGACGCGCCGGCGGCGGACTGGGTCCGCTACGTCTACATCCGCGACAATCCGATGGGGCCGCACGAGGAATGGTGGCTGCACAGCGCCGGCTGCCGACAGTGGTTCCGGGTGACGCGGGACACGCGCAATCACGACATTTCAGGGAGCGCCCCTCCGGGCGCGCCCTCGCCGCAGCGCACGCCGTGACGCAGCCCTTTCGCCTCCCTGAGGGTGGCAGCATCGATCGCGAAGAGGTGCTGCCGTTCGAGTTCGATGGCACACGATACGAGGGCTTCGCCGGCGACACGCTCGCCTCGGCGCTCATCGCCAACGGCGTGCATCTCGTCGCCCGCAGCTTCAAGTACCACCGGCCGCGCGGGTTCGTCGGCATCGGCGTCGACGAGCCGAACGCGCTCGTCGGCATCGGCCGCGGCGCGCGCGCCGAGCCCAACGTCCGCGCGACTACGCAAGAGCTCTACGCCGGACTCGTCGCGAGGAGCCAGAACTGCTGGCCGTCCCGCTCGTTCGACATCGGCGCGTTCAACGATCTCGCGTCCCGGCTCCTCCCCGCGGGCTTCTACTACAAGACGTTCATGTGGCCGCCGACGCCGAAATGGTGGCTGCGCTACGAGCATCTGATCCGCCGCGCCGCCGGCATCGGCAAGGCGTCGGGCGAGCCCGACCCCGACCGCTACGAGCACCAGTACGCGCATTGCGACGTGCTCGTGGTCGGAGCGGGACCCGCGGGCCTCGCCGCCGCGCGCGCCGCCGCGCGCACCGGCGCGCGCGTGCTCCTGTGCGACGAGAATCCGGCTTTCGGCCGCGGCCTCGTCGGCACGGCGGCGACGATCGACGACGTGAGCGCCCCGGCCTGGATCGCCGCGACGGTGGGTGAGCTCGCCGCCCTCCCCAACGTCACGCTGCTGCCCCGGACCACCGCGTTCGGCTGCTACGACGGCAATCTCGTGGGCCTGGCCGAGCGGATCGCGGACCACCTTCCCGCGCCGCCGGAATGGGAGCCGCGCCTTCGGCTGTGGAAGCTCCGTGCGAAATCGGTCGTGCTCGCGACCGGCGCGCACGAGCGCGGCATCGCGTACGCGAACAACGATCTTCCGGGCACGCTGCTCGCGGGAGCCGCACGCGGCTACGTCCAGCGGTACGCGGTGCGGCCCGGATCGCGCGCCGTCGTGTTCACGAACAACGACAGCGCCTACGCCGCGGCGCTGGCGTTGCACGGTGCGGGCGTCGCCATCGCGGCGATCGTCGACCCGAGGTCCGGAACGGCGCTCGAAGGCGCGTGGCCGCTGGCGGCGCGCGAGGCCGGTCTGCCGATCGTCGCGAAGTCCGCGGTGACCGGCGCGCACGGCACGCGCCACGTCACCGCGGTCGGCGTCGCGCCGGTGGCGGGCGGCCCCGTCCGGCAGATCGGGTGCGATCTCGTCGCCCTGTCGGGCGGCTGGAATCCCGCGGTGCACCTGCACTCGCAGGCGCGCGGCAAGCTCCGCTACGACGACGCGCTCGCGGCCTTCGTCCCGGACGGCTCGCCGGCGCCGATCACGTCTGTCGGCGCCGCGAACGGCCGCTTCGACCTCGCGGCGGCGCTCGAAGAGGGTCACGCGGCGGGGCTCGCCGCCGCCGCGCGGGCGGGGAGTGCGGCGGACGCGCCGCTCGAGCCCCCGCGCGCCGCACCGGTCGCGAGCGGCGCGCCGCAACCGCTGTGGAGCGTGCCCTGCACGACGAAGGGCGCCAAGCGATTCGTCGATTGGCAGAACGACGTGACCGTCGACGACGTCGCGCTGGCGGCGCGCGAAGGCTATCGATCGGTCGAGCACGTCAAGCGCTACACGACGCTCGGCATGGGCACCGACCAGGGCAAGTCGTCCAACGTCGTCGGTCTCGCGCTGCTCGCGGAAGAGCTCGGCCTCCCCATCTCCGCCGTGGGCACGACGACGTTCCGGCCTCCGTACACTCCGGTCAACCTGGGCGCCTTTCCGGGCATCGACGCCGGACCGCACGTCGAGCCGACGCGCTGCACCGCGATGCACGACTGGCATGTCGCGCACGGCGCGCGACTCGTCAACGCAGGGCTGTGGAAGCGGCCGCACTCGTATCCGAGCGCCGGCCAATCGGCCGACGATGCCGCGTTCCGCGAGGCGCGCAACGTTCGCGTCAACGTCGGTGTCGTCGACGTCTCCACGCTCGGCAAGATCGAGCTCGCGGGAAAGGACGTCGCGGAATTCCTGAACCGTGTCTACGTCAACCGCTGGGACACGCTCGCCGTCGGCCGCTGCCGGTACGGCGTGATGCTGCGCGACGACGGCATCGTCCTCGACGACGGCACCACGTCGCGGCTCGCGGCGTCCCACTACCTGATGACGACGACCACGGTGAACGCCGTCAGGGTGCTGCAGCACCTCGAAATGCTGCTGCAGGTCGACTGGCCGGAGCTCGACGTCCGCGTGGCATCGGTGACCGAGCAGTGGGCGGCCGCCGCGCTCTCCGGGCCCGCGGCGCGCCACGTGCTCGAGAAAGTCGTCGACATCGACGTGTCGAACGACGCCTTTCCGTTCCTCGCCGTCGGCGCATGCCGCGTGCGAACCGCCACCGGCCTCGTCCCGGCGCGCCTCCTGCGCATCAGCTATTCCGGCGAGCTCGCGTACGAGATCCACGTGCCGGCGGACCGCGGTCGCGCGATGTGGAAGGCGCTGATCGCGGCGGGGGCGCCCTTCGGAATCATGCCGTACGGGACCGAAGCGATGAGCACGCTGCGGATCGAGAAGGGCCACATCGTGATCGGCGCCGAGGCCGATGGCCGGACGACCGCGGACGATCTCGGCCTCGGGAGCCTGGTCAGCAGGACGAAGGACTTCATCGGCCGGCCGCTCCTCGCACGTGCCGCGCTGACCGGGATCCACCGGTGGCAGCTGGTCGGGCTCGCCACGCTCAACAACGCACCGCTGCCCCGCGCCGCGAAGATCGTCGCCGATCCCGATCGCGCGCCGCCCAATCCCATCCTGGGACACGTGACGTCGTGGTGCCGGAGTCCGAGCCTCGACGCGTGGATCGCGCTGGCCCTCGTCGCCGACGGCCGGGCACGGCACGGCGAGACGCTGTGGGCGGTGTCCCCGCTGGCGGACGCCAGGGTTCGCGTGCAGGTCGGCCCCTCCTGCTTCCTCGACGCCAAGGGGGAGCGTTTGCGTGGCTGAGCCGAATCTCTTCGAGATCGGCGCGGCGATGCCGGGCCATTACGGCGCCGCGGCGACCGGCGTGACGCTGGCCGAGACGACCATCGCCGCCGCGTGGAACGTGCAGGGCGATCCGCGCCGGCCGGAGTTGCTCGCCGCCGCGCGAGAAGCGTTCGACCTGCCGCTCCCGACGACACCGAAGACGACCACGCGCACCGAGGCGCTGACCGCGCTCTGGCTCGGCCCGGCGTCGTGGCTCGTCGTCGCGTCGGGCGGGTCCGCGCTCCCCGGTGTCGACGGGGTGCGCGATGCGCTCGCCGCCGCGGGTGGCGCGTTGTTCGATGTCTCCGCGAGCCGCGTCGCGTGGACGATCGCGGGCGGGCAGGCCGCGACCGTTCTCGCGAAGGGCTGTCCGCTCGACTTTCACCAGCGCGCATTCGAGGAGGGCACCTGCGCGCAAAGCGTGTTCGCGCGTGCGAACGCGCTCTTCTACCGGCGCGCCGCGGCCCCCGTCTTCACGATGCTGGCGGCGAGAAGCTACGCGCGGGACGTGTGGCGCGCGCTCTGCCTTTCGGCCGCGCCGTGCGGCTACGACGTGCTGCCGCCGCGCAGTTTCTGATCCCGGATTCGAGCCTACTGGCACACCGTTCCCGGCGGACGGAACACCAGCCGCTCGATCGATTTCGTCTGCGTGGCGGTCCTGCCGCCGTCGCTCACCTGGAAGGAGAAGGTCGCGGCATTGCCGTGGGTGAACGTCACCGTGGCGGTGCCCACGACGGTTCGCGTCACCGCGTTCGGGTCGAAGGGCATGGCGGAAAATGCCGGCCCGGCCGTCCTGATCAGCGATCCCGCGTAGGTCCGCTGCCCGACCCTGATCAGCGTCGCCGACAACGGCAACGGCGCGCCGTCGAAGTCGTAGGTGAACAGCGTGGCGAAGATGCCGTCGCCCTGGTGGGCGAAGTTCACGCCCCATCCCGATTCCACTCCGCCCGCCGCCCACCATACGTCCTGGTAGTTGGTCGCGAGCGCAAGGTTCGCGAGCGCGCCCCACGTGCACGTCGGAAGCGCGCCGAACACGAACCGCGTGATCGTCCTGGTCTGCGCGACGCCGTTGACCGTGTAGGCGAACGTCCCGTTGTCGGCATCGGCGAACGTCAGCGTCCCGGTTCCCACGGCGATCCGCCGCACCTGCGCAGGATCGAACGGAATCGCGTCGAGCGGCGGCCCCGTCGTTCGATAGAGCGTGCCCGCGAACGTGTTCGGGCCGGTCTCGAAAGCCGTCATCGTCAGATACCACGCCTTGCCGCCGGCGTCGTGCGTGAACCAGGTGGCGAAGATGGCGTCACCCTGGTGCGCGAAATTGATGCCCCAGCCGGATTCCGATCCGGCCGGCGCACGCCACCATACCCCTTCGAAATTGAGGGGCGGCGGCGTGACCGTGGCGGGGCCGTTGAACGGAACGAGCACGCGATCGTCTCCGCCGCCCGCGACGCTCGTCATGTCCAGCAGTTTCGCGCGCGCCACCGGGTCGCGGCGAACCTCGGCATCGAGGTAAGTCACCGTCCAGGTGAAGATGTCGGCCGTCGACGGCACGTCGAACTCGTGTTTCACGCCGGTGATCGCGACCAGCTCGCGCGATCCCGCGAGCCGTTCGATGCCCTGCAAAGTTACCGCGAGTGGTGCGGTCGTATCGGCCGTGCCGCCGATGGCGAGGTAGGACAGCGTCACGCCGTCGAGACCCTCTTCGAAGCGCCCGAAGGCCGGGAAGATGATTTCCCCGAAATACGGCACGTAGCCGACCGCCGCCTTGAGTCGGGAATCGAACATGATGGGCACCGACGCCTGCGCAAACGTCGTCGTCATGCGCGCTCCGGCCATCAGCAGGATCGATTCGCCGCCCATGCTCGCGCCGAAGGCGCCGACCTGCGTCTCGTCGACGCGATCGCGCCACTGCGGTTGCCCCAGCACGAGGTCGAGCGTCGCCGACAGCGCGAGGGGCCTCAGCGCCTGCAAGGCGTTGAACTGCTCGAAGTGCGTCGCCAGGAACAGGACATCGGTAACCGTTTGGAGATCCTCGACGTTCAGGAACGTGGCGTCCGTGTGAAATGGTGCCGCGACGACGTAGCCGAAGCTCGCCATGACGGCGACGGCCTGGATATAGTCGTTCGAGATCGGACTTCCGCTGTAGCCGTGCGAGAACAGCAGCACCGGAAAGCGCGTCGTCGCGTCGGGCCACAGCGGCGCGTCGCCGCCGCGCAGCATGTGCGGAATGCTCCTGCCGGTCGGCAACGCGTAATCCGGCCGCGGGTTGGACGAGCTCGTCGGATGACAGATCACGACGACGTAGGACAGCGATCGTCCGGCGGACGAGCCGAACACGTCGCGATCGTCGGGCACGCTGACCGTTACGGTCGGCGTATACGCGGGCTCCGCCAGAAGGTCCGCGGGGCGCCGCAGCGAGCCGTCCGCGCGCGGGATGCCTTCCCAATACGACCGCGCGTCCTCACCCGGCATGATGCGGGTGAAGTCCTGCGCCAGGTTGCTGCATTCGACCGCGTAGGGGCCCGGCAGCGGGAGCGCGGGAACCGCGACGGCGTGCGCTGGCCGCTGGGAAAACAGCGCGAGCGCGACGAGCGCCGTCGCGCCCGCCGCGCGCAATCGCTCGACCTGCGTCGAAGTGCGGGTCCTGTCTTTCACGTGTCGTCGCTGGAGCGTAACGCACAAAAGCATCCTCCGAACGGAATTTCGGTCCTATAAGCCGTTATATGATTTGGCTGTCGGTGCCGTTCCTACCCGCCCGCCGCCGCCGGATTCCCCGACTCGCCGAGGTCTTGCATGACGCCTGCCGCTTCGCCGTCGCCCGCACACTCGCCGGCGCAGGTGCCCCCAACGGCGCTCGCCCGGCTCTTCGCCGACGAGCGCGCGTTCCTGTGGCGCGAGGAGCCGCTCGCGGCGAGCGCGGACGGCGTCCGCGAGTTCGACGATCGGCTGGCGTCGGTCACGCCGGCGGCCCAGCAGCAGCGGCTGGAGGCGGATCGGCAATTCCTGCAGCGGCTGCGTGCGATCGAGCGCGGCGAGCTCTCCGCGCGAGAGCAGGTGAGCTACGACCTGTTCGAGTTCATGGTCTCCCAGCGCGTGACCCTGGGGCGATACCGGGAGTGGCGCGCGCCGATGAACAGCGACAGCGGATTTCACAGCGACGTCCTCTTCATGGACGAGCTCGCCCATCCGCATTCCGTGACGGACTACGAGCGCTACATCGCGCGGCTGTCCGACGTGCCGCGCTTCTTCGCCGAGAACATCGCCAACATGCGGGAGGGCATGCGCGACGGCTTCACGCTGCCCGCGGCGATCCTCGACGGCGTCTCCGAGGTGATCGCCAGCGAGCAATACCGGGACGCGGAGAAGATGCCGCTATGGCGGCCGTTCGCGAACTTCTCGCCGCTGGTGCCGGAGTCGGAGCGTCCTCGCCTGGCGGCGGCGGGACGGGCCGCGCTAGCCGGCGCCGTGATGCCCGCCTATGCGGCGTTCCAGCGCTTCTTCGAGGACGAGTACCGGAAGGCGCGCGAACGACGATCGGCGCGTCGGCGCTGCCCGCGGGCCGCGACTATTACGCCGACGTGGTTCGCTATTTCACGACCCTCGCCGATGCGACGCCGGAAGGCATTCACGAGATCGGGTGTCGCCGAGGTCGCGCGCATTCGTGCCGAAATGGAGACGATCCTCCGCGAGATCGACGTTCGCGGCGACTTTGCCGCGTTTCTCGCCTTCCTGCGCACCGACCCGCAGTTCCATGCGAAGTCGGCGCCGGAGCTGCTGCGCGAGGCGGCGTGGATCGCGAAGGAGATCGACGGCAAGCTGCCGGACTATTTCGGCCGGCTGCCGCGCATGACCTACGGGGTGAAGCCGGTACCGGATGCGCTGGCGCCGAACTACACCGCCGGCCGCTACAATCCCGGACCGATCGGAGCGGCGGGCGAGTACTGGGTGAACACGTACGCGCCCGACACGCGGCTGCTCTACGTGCTGCCGTCGCTGACGCTGCACGAGGCGGTGCCCGGGCATCATCTGCAAGGCGCCCTCGCGCGCGAGCTCTCCGACCTGCCGGCCTTCCGCCTGAACTTCTACCCGCATGCGTTCGGCGAAGGCTGGGCGCTCTACTGCGAAAAGCTGGGCGAAGAGATGGGCGTCTATCACACGCCGTATCAGCGCTTCGGGCGGCTGACCTACGAGATGTGGCGCGCCTGCCGCCTCGTCGTCGACACGGGCATGCACGCGATGGGCTGGACGCGCGAGCAAGCGCCGGGCTTACCTCGCGTCGAACACCGGATTGTCGATGCACGAGATCCGCACCGAGGTCGACCGCTACATCGCGTGGCCGGGACAGGCGCTCGCCTACAAGATCGGCGAGTTGAAGATCGTCGAGCTCCGGAAGCGCGCGGAAGCGGCGCTCGGCGCCGAGTTCGACGTGCGCGACTTCCACGACGCCGTGCTCGAGAACGGCGGGGTGACGCTCGCGGTGCTGGAGCGGCGGATCGACGCGTACATCGGGCAGGCCGCCGCAAGTGGGTGAGCGCGCACGGGGCGGCGCTCACCTCGCATCGGTGCGCGCTACTTCTGCCGCTGCATGCGGACGCGCCACGCTTCCTTCCAGCCGTCGGCGACCCTGATCTCCGAGACCGCCACGTAGGCATCGTCGCCGTCGCGCCTCCACTGGCTGCGGTAAGTCTGCTCGACCTTGCCGTCGCTGTACTTTTCCTCGGGAAAGAACAGTACGCCGTCGCGCACACTCACCGTGCCGTTACTGTGGCCGCCCTCGCTGTTGAAATAGATGTAGCTCACCTGTCGTGTCGGCGCGTCCCAGTAGTAGATCGTCTCGCCCGCGTATGGAGCAGCTCCGCTCCCGGTTACCGTGTGACGGTCGCGCAGGAACTGGCCGCCGTAGACCCACTCGTAGCAGTGCTCGTCGGTCCGCTTGCCATCCGGAAACGCGCCCTTCCAGCAATGTCCGGCGAGAAACGCCTGCGGCGCGAAATGAGCCGGCGGCTCGGCCCGGGCCGTGGCGGGGATCGACAACAACAGTGCAAGCATCAACAGCGATCGCATTCGAAGTCCCTCCTTGTCATGAACGGGTTTGAAAAAGACGCCATCAGCGCGACCCGCGGCGCTGGGTCCGGCTTCCCTTCGCGGGTCGCGCGCTCTTTGCCCGGTCGCGTTGCAAACGAGCGAAGCAGTCGCGGAGCGCCCCGACCGCCGCGTCGAAAGGCGCGACGTCGCGATACGTCCGCGCGAGCATCACGCCGCCTTCCATCGTCGTCAGGACGAACGTCGCGAGCGCGCCCATGTCGACGTCCTTCGGCAAGCGGCCGCGCGCGGCGCGCAAGCAACCCTCGATCGCCGCGGTCCACGCGGTGAAGTTCGCCGCGAGCCGCGCGCGCACAGGGGGATCGGGCTCGTGCAGCTCGAGCGCGAGGCTGCCGATCGGGCAGCCGTACGTGCAGCCGGTCGACACGATGGACTCGCGATACTTCGCGAGCAGCGCGAAGACGCGCTCGACGGGATCGGACACTCCGTGCCAGGCGGGCGCCAGCAGCATCCGGTCGATGCCGGCGCAATACATATCGAGCACAGCGATGAGCACGTCCTGCTTGCCGGGAAAGTAGTGGTAGAGGCTGCCGCTGTGCGCGCCGGCCCGCTGCAAGAGGTCGGCGACGCTCGTCGAGTGGTAGCCCTTCTCCCAGAAGAGCTCCATCGCCGCGAGGACGATGCGTTGCCGCGTGGCGGCGCCGGCGGGCGTTTGATCGGTCATTCAACTGACTGTACGCGCATTTGAACGATCAATCAAGCGAGGGCAATTCCATCGTGCGAGGCCCGGTGTGCGATCATGGTCGCCCCGATTTCTCCTTCGTCGGCGCCCGTGACCGTACGTTCCCCCGCCTTAGCCAAGCTGACGAGACCCAAGCTCTACGACGCGCTGCCGCGGCCGCGGCTGTTCGCGCTGCTCGACGAAGCGATGACACGGCCGATCGTGTGGGTGTGCGCTCCACCGGGCGCCGGCAAGACGACGCTCGTCGCGAGCTACCTGGAGGACCGGGGCCTGCGCCACCTCTGGTACCAGGTCGACATCGCCGACAGCGACCCCGCGACCTTCGTCCACTACATGCGGATGGCCGCGCTGCAGCTCGTGGGGAAAAAGGCCGCCTCGCTGCCGCACTTCAATCCGGAGCCGCAGCAGGACCTCGCCCGCTTCGCGCGAACCTATTTCCGGGAATTCTTCGCCGTCTTGCCGCGGCCCACCGTCATCGCCCTCGACAGCTTCCACGAGGCCCGCACCGGAAACGAGCTGCGGGCCGCGTTCGCCCACGCGCTCGAGGAGGTGCCGGACGGCATCACCGTCATCGCGATCTCGCGCGGCGATCCGCCGCCCGAGTTCGCGCGTCTCGTGGCGAGCCGCCGCATCGCCCGGATCGAGCCGGCCGCGCTCGCGTGCACGCCCGACGAAGCCGAAGCCATCCTGGGCAGCGATCCGCTCGCCGGGCAGACGCTGCAGCGGATCACGCGGCAGAGCGACGGCTGGGTGGCGGCGCTCGTGCTGCTGCGCGAGCACCTGAGCCGCGACGGCGCCACGCTGGACGAGTCGATCGGCGAAGGGAAGGACGCGATCTTCCAGTACTTCGCCGGCGAGATCTTCAATCGCGCGCAGCCCGCCAACCAGCGCGTGCTGATGCTGACCGCGTTTCCGCCGTCGTTCACGCAGGCGGAGGCGATCACGCTCGCCGGCGACGAGGACACGCCGCGTCTCCTCGACTACCTCTACCGGCGGCATCTCTTCATCGACCGGCGGCGCGGCACGCCGACGACCTACCATTACCACGGACTCTTCCGCGAATTCCTGCTCGAGGAAGCGAAGCGGCGGCTGTCGCCGGACGAGCGGCGCCTCGCGAGCGCGCGTGCCGCCCTGCTGATGGAAGCGCGCGGGCTCGCGAGCGAAGCGCTGGCGCTCTTCCGCGACGCGGAGAACGTCGAGGCGATGCGGCGGCTCATCATCGCCAACGCGCTCGACTGGGCGCGCCAGGGTCGCGCGCAGACGCTCTCCGACTGGATCGAGGCGCTGCCGCGGTCGATGCGCGAGTCCGATCCGTGGCTCGAATACTGGTACGGCCGGGCCTGGATCTTCGTGCGCCCGCCGCTCGGCCGGCCGGCGCTCGAGCGCGCCTACGAAGCGTTTCGGGCGGCCTCCGACCTGCGCGGCCAGGCGCTGGCCCTCAACACGATCGTGACGGGCTACTACTACGAGTGGGCGAACTTCGCGCCGCTCGATCGCTGGCTCCCCGAATTCGACCGGCTGCTCGGCCCGGAAAATGCCCTGCTGCTCGATCGCGAGAGCGAGCTGCGCGCCCGCGCCGCGCACGTCATCGCGCTCCTGTTCCGCCGCCCCGAAGATCCGCTGCTCGCGGAAAGCGCGCGCCGTCTCGACGAGCTCATCGACGGCGAGGGCGACCTCAACGCGCGGATGATGGCCGCCTCCACGTTGTTCAACTATCTCAACTGGACGACCAAGGGCGATTCCGCGGACGGCCTCGTCGCCCGGATCGAGCCGATCGTTTCGGCGCCCGAGGTCACGCCGCTGATGCAGGTCTGGTGGCGCACGCACCTCTCGTTCTGGCACCACGTCAACGGCCGCTACGACCAATCCGCGGCCGTGATCTCCGAGGCGCGCGAGATCGCGGAGCGCTACGGCCTCGCGGCCTACCTCTTCGAGATCGACCACGCGGTCGCGCTGACGCTGATCAGCAAGGGCGACTACGCGGCCGCCGCGGACCTGCTGCAGGCGATGGAGCGCCGGCTCTCTCCGGCGCGCCGCATGGACTGGGCCTATTTCCACCACCTGCGGGCGAACCTCGAGCAGCGGCTCGGGCATTTCGGCAACGCGGCGAAGGCCGCGTCGCAGGCGGTCGACCTCGCGCGCGAGACGGGCCTGCCTTCGGTACAGTTGCCGCATTTCCTCGTCCGCCTCGCGCACAGCCGCATCACGGCGGGCGATCGCGACGGCGGAATGAAGGCCATGGAGGAGGCGATCGCCGCCGCGTCCGAGGTCGACCGCGCGACGTTCGTGCAGCAGCGCGAGCTCGTGCTGATCGACGAAGACCTGGCCGCCGGCCTGACGACGCGCGCCGCCGGGCGCCTCGCCGTCGTGCTGGCGGATTACCGGGTCCGCGGACAAGTCATGTTCCTGCGCAATCGGCCGGATCTCGCCGCGCGTCTCGCCAATTTCGCGCTCCTCCACGGGATCGAGACCGAATTCGTGCCGATGCTGATCGAGCGCAACCTGCTGGCGGCGCCCGCCGACGCGGCGCCCACCTGGCCTTTCCGGTTGCGGATCCGGGCGCTCGGCGGATTCGAGCTCGTCCGCGACGGCGTGCCGATGCGATTCACCGGCAAGGCGCAGCAGCGCCCGCTCGATCTCATGAAGCTGCTGGTGGCACTCGGCGGGAACGACGTCGACAGCCAGCAGCTCACCTCCGCGCTGTGGCCGGACGCCGCCGGAGACGCCGCGAAGACCTCGTTCGACACGACGCTCTTTCGCCTGCGCAAGCTCATCGACGTCGACAACGCGCTCGTGCTCTCGGCCGGCAAGCTTTCGCTTGCCCGCACCGTCGCGTGGGCCGACGTGTGGACGCTGCGCGCCGCGTTCGAGGCGGCGGATCGCCTGGGCCAGGCCGAGGGGCCCGACGCGTCGGCAGCCGGCGCCGCCCGCCGTCTGCTCGATGCGTATCCCGGTCCGTTGCTGGGCGCCGAGGAGCAGGCCTGGATCGCCAAGCCGCGTGATGCCTTGCGCTCCCGCTTCGTGCGCACGCTGGCGGCACTCGGGGAGCGTCTCGAGCGCGAGCGCGACTACGCGACCGCCATCGACGTCTATCGGCGCGCCCTCGAGGCCGACAATCTCGCCGAGTCGTTCTATCGCGGCCTCATGCGCTCGCTGGCCGCCACCGGCGAGAAGGCCGAGGCGCTCAACGCCTTCCGCCGCTGCCGCGAGCTCCTGTCGATCGTGCTGGGCGTGAAGCCGTCCGCCGAAACCGAGCACCTGTCACGCGAAATCGCGGCCGGCAGCACCCCCGCAAGCTAGGGCCTCGTTCACACTATGTCCGCAAGTGTGAACAGGCCCCAATCCTGACCCCGCTGTAAGCGATCGGTAAGCCGGCATCGCGGTTCCTGCGAGCCGTCTTTCGGTTGTCCGCGGCGGCCGGCCGGCGACATCCGCTCGCCGCGCGCTGTCTCGGAAAATCCCTTTATACGACAGCATGTTAGCGCGCCACCGGTTGGCCGCGCCGACGTCCGGACGCAATCCTTCTCGGCGATGCGAATTCGTCAGCGATCGGAAAGGCCCCCGCTCGCACACTGCGCCATCTCCCGACGCCATGCACGCCAACCGCATGGCCCGGGAGAGGGAAATCAACTGGGGGAACACGCAATGCGCAACGAGTCGTCGAAGCGGACCACATCGGCAGTCGTGAAGAGGACGTCACCCGCGGCAGCTCGCAAGCAGTCGAGGGGGCAGGCAGGTCAGGTCGATGCGGGCGGGGAAGGAAAACCGAAGACCGGCGCGTCGACGAGCAAACGCAAAGGAACTTTCGTCTTGTAGCCACGGCGCCGCCCGCAGCAACGGGTGGCCCCAACAGAGAAGAGCGAATCATGGAAACCACCGTCGCGCGCAGCATCAAGCTTTTCGGAACTCTCTTGCACAAGGCAGGTCCGTACCTGCTGCTCGAGATCCTGCTGCCCGGCGGGACGCTGTTCGCGCTTCTCCTGCTGCTCTACCGGAGGCGCCAGCAGCAGGGCGGTGACTTACCGCGCGCGGTATTCGTCGTGGCGCGCGTGATCGACCGCGCCACCGCGAAGATCGTCTACGTCGCGCGGCTCTACGGCATCGCGTCGGTGTGGCGCGGCCGCGCCCGCGAACGCGACGGTCTCGAAGCGCTGGCGATCGCGCCGAACCTGTGAGTGGCTGACTCCTTCACGACCGATTCACCTTCCTTCACGTCAGGAGATTGCAGATGGAATACGCAACGCACCTCAGGAGATTGGAGATGGAATATCTGACTTGGGCGAATCCGCCGCTGACCCTTTCGTTTGCGCCTGCGGCCACGACGTGGCTCAAGCTCGCGGTGCTCTACCTGATCGTCGGCGTCGG
The DNA here is from genome assembly GCA_963724545.1 of uncultured beta proteobacterium. Taxonomy (GTDB): domain Bacteria; phylum Pseudomonadota; class Gammaproteobacteria; order Burkholderiales; family Casimicrobiaceae; genus CAIWHR01. Next base: position 18,530 of record CAVRVC010000001.1, on the reverse strand, counting down.
GATCGGCATCGCGATGGGAGCGACGTCGAACTTCACGCTGCGCCCCGTGCATGCGCACATCAACCTTCTCGGCTGGACGACGCTCGCACTGGCGGGACTGATCTACACGGTCTACCCCAAGGCCGCCGCGAGCCGGCTCGCGCGCATTCACTTCTGGCTGCACAACATCGCGCTGCCGGCGATGATGGGGTCGCTGGGCGCGTTCCTGCTGGGTCATCCCGACGCGGTGCCGATCCTCGTCGCGTCGGAGCTCGTCGCCGCGGCTGGCGTGATCGCGTTCGCCTGCAACGTCTTCCTCAACGTGAGGCCGCGCGCACGCTAGCGCCTTCACCGTGCGAGTCGTGGCGCCCGACGATCACTTCGCGCGGCGCGCCCCGACGAGCCGCAGGAACGCGTCGTAGTCCCGCACGTAGTCGTCCGCATCGTACGCGTGCGACGCGAAGACGAGGAGCGCCACGTCGGCGCTGTAGTCGTACTGCACGCTCCAGACTTTCGGCGGAACGTAGACGCCGGTGACGGGATCGTCGAGCGCGAACTCCTGCCGCCGGCTCCCGTCGTCGACGATCACGCGGCAGCTGCCGCGGATGCACACGAGAAACTGGTGGCAGGCCTTGTGCGCATGCTGGCCGCGGACCTCGCGTCCCGGCACGCCGTGCACGACGAAGAATCGCTTGACCTTGAAGGGCAGGAACGTGTCGATCTCGCCCGCCACCAGCTTGCCGCGAAGGTCCTCGACGGCCGCGAGCCGCTCGACGAAGACACCGCGCACGCGGCTCGTCCCGGCGCGCGCCGCCTCGGTGTGGATCGCGGGCTTGGCCGCGCCGGGCCCGGTGTCGCAGTAGCTCACGATGCGCGCCGGATTGCCGGCGACGACGGCATACGGCGGCACGGATTCGACGACGACCGCGCCGGCCGCGACCATCGCGCCGCGGCCGATCGTGATTCCCGGCCGCAGCGTCGCGTTGGCACCGATCGACGCTTCCGCCTTCACGACCGTGTGGAGGAACTTCCCCGGCGGACGCTTGCTGCGCGGGAAGGGATCGTTCGTGAACGTCGCGTTCGGCCCGATGAAGACGTCGTCCTCGATCCGCACGCCGTCCCAGAGCTGGACGCCGCACTTGACGGTGACGCGATCGCCCACCGTCACGTCGTTCTCGATGAACGTGTGATCGCAGATGTTGCAGTCGGCGCCGATGCGCGCGCCGGGGAGCACGTGGGCGAACGCCCAGACGCGCGTGCGCGGTCCGATCGCCTTCGCTTCGCAGAGGGCCTGCGGATGCAGGAAGATCGCCGCGTCCTCACCGCCGCGCTTCCCGCGGCGCCGCTCGCTCATGGCGTCCCGTCCCTTTCGAATGTCAGGCGCCGCCGCACGATCGCGAGCGGTCGGGCCTTCGTGTTTTCGAACGCGCGCCACGCGTACGCGCCGACCACCGACAGGCCGAGCGCGTTGAGGGCACCGAACCCGGCGATCAGCAGCACCGTCGTCGCATAGCCGGGCTCGACGATGAGCCCGGTGAGGCGCGCGACGAGCACGATGACGCCGTAGACCGCGGACACGGCGAGCGCGAACATGCCGACGCCGAACAGCAGGCGTATCGGCAGGTCGGAGAACGCGAGGCTGCTGTCGAGCATGTACGCGATCTTCTTCCTGAGCGTCCACGCGCTCTTGCCGTGCTGCCGCGCGCGGCGGCGATAGGGGACTTCGTCGCGCCGCATGCCGATCCACACGAGCTGCCCGACGAGGCTCGAGTGCGCCTCGGTCAGCGCGACGAGCGCGTCCCTCGCACCGGCGTTGCAGCCGAAGACGTCGACACCTCCCGGCGGCATCTCGGGCTGGACGAGCCGCCGATAGACGGCCCAGAACAGGTTCGAAGCAATCCGCGAGCGCCAGGGATCGTCGCGCGCGGTGCGCACGCCGCAGACGACATCGCAGGTGTCCTGTTCCAGGCGGCGGAAGAACTCGACCGCGAGCTCCGGCGGCTCCTGCAGATCCGCAGCCATCACCGCGAAGTAGGGACCCGAAGCCTCCGTCAGCCCGGCGCGAATCGCCGCGAACGCTCCGAAGTTGCGCGACATCTCGAGGATCTTCGCGGTGAAGCCCGCGCGCGGCAGCAATTCGACGAGGCGGGCGAGCGACCGGTCGGGACTGCCGTCGACGACGAAGACGACCTCGAGGCCGCCACCCATAGCCCGATCGATGTCGGCGAGCGCGGCAAGGAGATCGTGGATCGACTCCTCATTGCGATAGATGGGGATTACGAGCGAGTAATGGGCTGCCATCGGGGTTGCCATCGATTGCACGCGGCCGCGACGGCGTCGACCTCGGCGGCGGTGAGGTCAGGGTAGCACGGCAGGCTCAGGACTTCCGCGCACGCGCGCTCCGTGACGGGAAGCCCCCCGGGCGGCGCATCGCCGGCGCCCGGCTGCCGGTGATCGGGCACCGGATAATGGACGTCGGTCGCGACGCCGGACGCGGCGAGATGCGCGCGCAGCGACTCGCGGTCCCGCGCGCGGACCACGTAGAGGTGCGACACGTTCGCCTCGTCCTCCGCCGGCGCGGGCAGCACGATGCCCGGATGCCTGATCGTCGCGCCGTATTGCGCGGCGATGCTTCGCCGCCGGCGATTCCAGCCGTCGAGGTGAGGCAGCTTCGCGCGGAGCACTGCCGCCTGCAGCTCGTCCATCCGCGAATTCATGCCGCCTTCCATCGCGCAATGGTACTTGGCGCCCCAGCCGTAGGTACGCAGTGCCCGCAACTTCGCCGCCAGATCGCGGTCGCCGGTGACGATGGCGCCGGCATCGCCCAGCGCCCCCAGATTCTTCGTCGGATAGAAGCTGTAACAGCCGAGCGTGCCGTGCGTTCCTGCCATGCGGCCGCCGGACTTCGCGCCATGTGCCTGAGCGCAATCCTCGATCAGCGCGACACCGCGCTCGCGCGCGATGCGGCCGAGGCGATCGACGTCGGCCATGCGTCCGTAGAGGTGCGTGACGACCGCCGCACGCGTCGACGCGGCGAGTCCCGCGGCGAGCGCGGCGGGATCCATCAGCAGCGTGGGGGGATCGACGTCCACGTACGCGGGCCGAGCCCCGGCCGCGCGTATGGCCGTCGTGGCGTACATGCCGGCGTTCGCCACCGTCGCGACAGCGGCGCCGGCCCCGACGCCGAGCGCGCGGAGCGCGAGCTCGAGCGCATCGGTGCCGTTGCCGACGGCTACGCACTCGGCGGCGCCGACGAAGGCCGCGAACTCGCGCTCGAATGCCTCGACCTCGGGCCCGAGGATGTACCAGCCGCGCGCGTGCACCCGCGCCATCGCCGCCTCGAGCTCCGCACGCAAGGGCGCGTGATGCCGCGCGAGATCGTTGAGAGCGATCATGTACGGCTTCCGCCTCGCAACGCGGGAGCACGGACGATCAGCGAGCCCGATGCGGGCAGCGCGAGCGTCAATGCGGGGAACGCGCGACGGGAAGCGATGGTAGGCCGTGCAGGGATCGAACCTGCGACCAACGGATTAAGAGTCCGCTGCTCTACCAGCTGAGCTAACGGCCCCGACGCCCGCCATTCTGCCCCAACACGACCGCGGATGGGAAGCCGCTGCCCGCCCGGAAATCGCGCGCCGCCGGACGCGATCAAAGGCGCGACACGATGCGCAGCGCCACTTCCTGATGGAAGCGAAACCCCATGCGCTCGTAGACGCGCTGCGCATGCTGGTTGTCGGCCATCACGTGCAGGAAGGGGAGCTGCCCCCGCGCGATCTCGCGCCGGACGAGAAGCGCGATCAGCCGCCAGGCGAGACCGCGGCCGGCGACGTCGGAATGCGTGCACACGGCGCTGATCTCGCGCCACGGTGGGGCGTCCATGCGCTCGCCCGCCATCGCCACGAGGCGCCCCGCTTCGAACACGCCGAAATAGTCGCCGAGCTCGTGCGAACGCGCCGCGAACGGCCCGGGCATCCGCAACGCGACCAGCTCCAGCATCTGCGGCACGTGCTGCGGACCGAGCTGGACCGCGGCGAAATCGGGATCGGCGTCAGGGATCGGGGCGTCCCACACCATCTGATGTCCGGTCTTGTCGGCATGGAGCTGCCAGCCGGCGGGCGCGGGCCCCGACGACCATCCGCCGCAATAGAAGTGCTCGCCCGGCGCGCAGTACGGCACCAGCGCGGCGAAGTCGGGATGCTCGTTGTCGGCGAACGCGACGACCGAAGGAAAACCGGGCGCATACCGTCGCGCCGTATTCGTGCCCGCGGAGAATCGCGCCTGCGCGCCGGCGAGGCTCTCCCACACGATGTTGTCGAGAAGCGCCGCGGGCGCGGCGCGCGGGGCTGGCCGCGAATCCATGCCGGCCAGGGCCTAGCGCGCCCGGTCGAGCGCGCGAATCGCGTCCGCGATGTCCTGGCTCATGCGGGAGAGCGCGCGGCTGTGCGCCGCCGCCAGCGCGTCGTAGCCCTTGTCGGACGCCGGCTCGCGCACGCTCGTGCGTCCGGTCTCGGACTTGCCGTCCCGCGCTCGCCGCACGAGCCACACCGCATTGAGCGTCGCCGCGTCGCCCGGCGCCGACTCGAACGTCTGCACCTCGATCGCGACGCGATAGTCGGCGTCGGCGTTGAGCGACTGCTGGAACAGCGACACGCGCGGCGTGCCGAGCAGCGAGACGAGATTCTCGGCCACCATGCGCGAGATGTTGTTCGCAAGCGGCGACGCCCAGCGATTGAACTCGTCGATCGACACCTGGTTCGGGCCCGTGGTGACGACGATCTGCGGCAGGTCGACGACAGCGGGAATCGACACGGGGCCGACGGCGACACTGAGGTTCGATGTCGGCGCGCCGGAAGGCGCCGTCGGGGCGAGCGTGTAGAAGCGCGACGGCGGCGACGACGCGCATGCCGCGACGATGACCATGACGACGCACAGCGCGGCGCCGGAGACGATGCGGGGCATCATTGTTTCTCCGTTGGCTTGCCCCGGATCAGCGTGTCGGGGTGACGTTCGAGATAGTCGACCAGCACGCGCACGCTCCGCGCGGCCCGCGTGATCTCCTGCAGCATGTCGCGCAGATCCTGCGGCGCGGGCGAGTCCTTGCTGAAGAGCGTCGTGTCCGCGTTCTGCACGACCCGGTCGGCGTTGCCGATCGCGCGGCGCAGGTCCTCGAGGGTCTTCTGACCCTCCGGCACCCATTGCGCATCCACGCGATTGACGAGCGTGTTCGCATCCTTCAGCGTCTGGCTGAGCTTGGCGAGCGCCGTCCGCACGTCGTTGCCGATCGCGTCGAGCGGCAGCCGGTCGACCTTGTCGAGGATGCTGCCGAGCTTCGCCTCGATGCTCGCGATGCTCCCGGGCACCACCGGCAGCTCCAGCGGATCCTTCGACCAGTCGATCTTCACCTTGGGCGCGTTCGGGAAATACTCGAACGCGACGTACAGCTCTCCGGTAATGAGGCTGCCGGTGCGCAGCTGCGCGCGCAGCCCCTGGTCCTCGACGATCCGGCGCAGCATGCGCGATTCGCGTTTCGGGAGCTCATCTCCGCCATGGCTTTGCCGGCGCGAGTCCGTTCGTCCGGTGGGCAAGTCCGCGACGATGCGTTCCGGGAAGAACGTGATGATCACGCGCGGACGGAAGACCGGCGTCTTGCGATCGAACGTGAGGCCGACGTCGGTGACCTCGCCGACCTGCAGGCCGAAGAGCGTCACCGGCGCGCCTATCGACAATCCGCGCACCGACTCGTTGAAATGGAGCACGTAGCGGCGCTCGATCGGGATCCGGCTCCTTCATCGCGATGCCCCGGTAGCGATAGAGCGTGAACACCGTGTTGGCGGGCGCCGGCTTGCCGCTCGCGTCAGGAACTCCGGCACGTCGAACGCGACGCCGCCCGCGAGGAGCGCGGCGAGCGATTCGGTGCGCACACTGATGCCATCGGCGTCGAGCGTGACGTTGATCCCGCTCACGTTCCAGAAACGCGTGCTGGTGCGTGACGTACTTGTCGTAGGGCGCATGGACGAAGATCGTGACGTCGACCGACTGGCCGTCGGGGGCGAGCGTGTAGCCCGTCACCTGGCCGACGTTGAGGCGCCGGTAGTAGATCGGCGTGCCGACGCCGAGCGAGCCCAGCGTGGGCGTCTTCAGCACGAACTGCCGGCCCGGCTCGTCCGTGATGATCGGCGCATCGTCGAGCGCGAAGAAGAGCGACTGGCTCTCGCCCGACTTGCCCGCCTGGAAGCCGATGTAGTTGCCCGAGAGCAGCGTGCTGAGCCCGGACACGCCGCTCAGCGAGATGCGCGGCTCGACGACCCAGAACTTCGCGTCCGCGACCATGAGGCCCGCCGCGTGCTTGGCGATCTTGGCCTTGACCAGCACCTTGGAGTAATCCTCGGAGAGCTCGACCGCCGAGACGACGCCGATCCGGACGTCCTTGTACCGGATGAACGTCTTGCCGGCCTCGATGCCCTCGCGCCGTCCTTCAACACGATCGTGATCGTCGGACCCTCGCTCCTGATGCGCTGGATCGCGATGCCGATCGCCACGACGCGCGGCGAGCAGCGGAATGATCCAGACGATCGAGATCCGGACCTTCTTCTTCCGCGTGACCACGGCCTGCGGCAGATGGTCGAGATCGGGCTCGTCAGCCATGGCGGGCCGGGGGCGGGTCGGTGGCGTCCCAGATGAGGCGCGGATCGAACGCTTCGGCGGCGAGCATCGTCAGCACGACGACGGCGGCGAAGAACAGCACGCCGGCGCCGGGCGCCACCGACGTCAGCGGCTGCAGCTGCACCAGCGCGACGGTGAACGCGGCCACGAACACGTCGAGCATCGACCAGCGGCCGATGAATTCCACGATGCGATAGAGTCGCGTGCGCTCCCGGTTGTTGGCGATCGATCCGCGCTGCACCGTGATCAGCAGATAGGCGAGCGCGGCGAGCTTGCCGAGCGGGATCATCACGCTCGCGACCAGAACGATGAGGGCGAGCGGCCACGATCCCGACGTATAGAGAAACGCCACGCCGCTCAGGATCGTGTCGGGCTCCTCCTCCCCCAGCGTCGTCGTCGTGAACACGGGCAGCACGTTCGCCGGGATGTAGCAGATCGCCGCGGCGACGACGAGCGCCCAGGTGTTCTCGATCGAGCGGTGGCGGCGGAGCTCGAGCTTTTCGCCGCAGCGGCGGCAGTAGCCCGGCTCGCGCGCGCTGGCCGGCCGCGACAGGAGCTGGCACGCCTCGCACGAGACGAGGCCCGCCTGCGCCGCCGTCAAGCCGGACGCCGCGTCGACTCTCGTGCAGCGCCGTTGGCGCTGTCGTCCGATCGCCATGCGACGCGGGACCAGAGCTCGCGCGCATCGAACGTGACGAGGATCGACGGAATGAGCACCATCAGCGCGAACACGGCGTACATGCCGATGCCGGTCTCCACCGCGGCGACCTCCGCGATCTTGATCAGCGCCACCATGATGCCGAGCATCATCACCTCGAGCATCGACCACATCTCGAAGTGGTGCGCCCAGCGCAGCATCTCGCCCACCCAGCGCGGCGGCGGCGTGCGCCGCGCGGCGAGGAGCAGGATCAGCATGAACAGCAGGAAAGCTCCCGGCGCGAGCACCGCGCAGAACCCGATCAGCACGCCGACGATCGGCTCGCCCTCCACCCACATCTGATAGGCGCCGCCGACGATCGTCGTGCTCGTCGTGCGGCCGACGGCCGACAGGTCCATCAGCGGCATGACATTGGCGATGACGAAGCAGATGAGGGCCGCCACCACGAGGGCCAGCGGCAGCTCGCGCGGACCGGGCGGCCGGCTCGCGAGCACGTGAGCCGCAGCGGACGCAGCGCGCCTTCGCGCCGCGCGGCAGCGGCGGCACGCGCTGCAGCAGGTCGCAATCCGGACAGGCAAGGGACGGGGATTCGACGCGAGCGTTCAAAGTCGGGCTACTCCATTGCGCCAGCATGCCCTGGCGGGCCATCAGCGAGCCGTCGCCGGCGTTGCCTTCGCGATCACCCCGCATGGTAGTTGACCGGCGCAATGTCCCGCAAGCGCCCCTCTTGGGCTCAATCCCGGTCTCGGCCCGACTGCGCCAGGCCGACGAACTGCGACACCACGACCGCGGTGTAGAACAATCCGAACAGCGCGGCGAACAGGCTCAGCGTCGTCGCCGGCGCCCGCACGGGCGTGACGTCCGAGTAGCCGAGCGTCAGCATCTGCGCGAGGCTGTAGTAGGAGAAGAGCGCGAGGCGGCCCTGCCAATCGGCGACCAGGGGGACGAGGTCGGGGTTGATGTCGTACGTCGCGGGATCGAGCTGGAAGGCGATTTCGTTCAGCGCCGCCCACCCGTCGCCGGCGATGAGGTATCCGCAGATCGCGCCCAGCACGTTCTCGACGCGCGCGGCCCCCCGCCGGAACAGCTCGCGCAGGATCACGAAGACTGCCGCGGCGAAAAATATCGCCATCAGCACATGGAAGGCGAGCGCCCGGGCGCCGTCGGCGCTGGCGGCGAAAACGTGTCGGCTCCAGCCGATCGCCAGCATCGCGACCAGGATCGCGGCGAGGATGGCCCGCTCGCCCCGGCGTTCGAACACGACGAAGAATATCGCCAGGCCCAACCCGGTGCGCACCACGTCCGGCACGACCCCGCCGGTGCCGCCCCGCACGACGTACGACTGGACCGCGATCGCGGCGAGCAGCAGCGCGAGCAGCACCGCGTACCTGTGACGGACGATCCAGGGGCTGCCCAAGATCGCCGCGCTAGCGAACGGGCTCGGCCGCGGCGACCGGGTCGAGCGCCGCCGCGCCGTAGCGAATGTGCAGATCGCGCTGCGGGAACGGAATCTCGATTCCCGCCTCGCCCAGCACTCGGAGAATGGCCATCCGCAAGCCGTTCTGCGCCTGCAGGCCGACGTCCACGCTCGCCACCCATGCGAAGAGGCGGAAGTCGAGCGAGCTGTCGCCGAATCCCGCGAACAGCGCGCGCGGCGGCGGGTTCTGCTGCACCTCGGGCACGGCGGCCGCCGCGCTTTCCAGCAGTCCCAGCACCCGCGCCGGGTCGCTTCCGTACGCGACGCCGACGTCGATCTCGTAGCGGCGCGCACGATCGGAGAGCGTCCAGTTGATGACCTGTTTCGACGCGAGATCGGCGTTGGGCACGATCACCTCCGCGCCCTGCCCCGTCCGGATCGTCGACGAGCGCACGCCGATGCGCCTCACCTCCCCGACGACGCCGCCGACGTCGATCTGGTCGCCGACGTTGATCGGGCGCTCGAGCATCAGGATCAGGCCCGACGCGAAGTTGTGGACGACCGACTGCAGCCCGAGCCCGACGCCGATGCCGAGCGCGCCCGCGAGCAGCGTGACCTTGGTGAGATCGATGCCGAGCGCCGCCATCGTCAGCACGAACCCGGTGACCACCAGCACGTAGCCGACGATCGTGGAGATCGCGATGGGAACGCCGGTGCGCAGGTTGAGCCGCGGCAGGACCTCGTGGTCGAGCAGGAAGCGCACGAGCTTCGTCACGAGCCAGGTCATGACGACGACGAGCAGCGCCGACAGGATCGCGCTGAACGTGATCGTGACGTCGCCGGCGCTCACGCTCGCATTCGCGACGTATCCGGCGATGCGCAGCAGATCGTCGAACGCTGAGTGCGCGAAGCGTGAACGCGGCGACGCCGAGCCGCCCAGCAGAACAGCACGATGACCATGTGCGCCGCCCGCCGTATCGCGTCCGCGCGCTCGCGCACGCTGCGCAGCGTGCGCATCAGCGGCGTGGCGAGGAGGCCGGCGACCGCCTCGTTGAGCGACCACGCCAGCGCGGCGGCGATGAGCCCGAAGCTCGGCGCGATCACGAAGAGCGCCACCAGCGTGCGCGCGAAGCCCGTGTAGCCCACGCACGGTTGCGACGACGGCGACCGCGAGAGCCACGAGCACCGCCTGGACGAGACGCCGCAGCACCAGCGCCGGCCAGCGGGGAAGAAACCGCGCGAAGCCGCCACCGCGCCAATCGTGGACGAGCGCCACCGCGAACGGCAGGATCTCGAGGCCGAGCAGCATCTGGGCGATGCCCGGAGCCATCTCCGCGAAGACTCGAAACTCGTTGACGAACACCGCGAAGAGCAGCGTCCACGCGGTCGCCGGTACCGCGGCGGCAAAAGTCCGCGTGGCCACGATGCCGGCGAACACCGGCAGGAAGAATCCGATCACCCGATAGAAAATGAACGGCCCCCTCGGCGCGAGCAGCGCGACGGCCAGCATGCCGGCCAGCAGCGCGCCGGCGAGCGCGATGCCGGTGGAGCGCCGCGCGTGCGCGTCGCGCACCGTCGCGGCCCTCGCCGGCTGGCGCAGCGCGAGGAACACACCCGCGGTCAGCGCCACGAACAGAATGCCGAGGCGAATGCCGTACTGGCGGAGGTAATCGGCGAGCTCGAGGCGCGCGAACCGGGTCTCGGCCATCATCTCTTCGCGCGGGAAGGAGACCGCGCCGAGGCTCCAGAGCGGCGCGTCCTCCAGCGTGCGCAGGTCGGCGCTGATGCGCTCGCGGCGCTCCGCGATCGAAGCGCGCACGATGTCGATGCGTGCCTGCAGCGCCGTCGCGCGCTCGAAGGCCACCAGCAATTGGTCCCGGCGCGAGCGCACGATATCGCGCATCGCCGCGAGGTCCGTTCCGGCCATTTCGGCCCGCCGCTGAATCTCCGCCGGCGCGTCCCGCTCGCGCGCGAGCTTCGCCCGCTCCGGTCCGCGCGCCACCGCGCGGTCCAGGCGCTCGAGCTCCCCTTCGACGTTCCGCGTGAGACGTCCGAGCGCATCGGTCGCTTCGTTCAACGCGCGGACGCGCTCGCGGATTCGCGTATCCGCATCGACGAGCTCGATGTACCGCGCCCGCGACAGCGTGTCGCGGCCTTGTTCCAGCGCCTTCAACTGGGAAGCGAGCGTGGGGTCGTCGAGGCGGTCGGAAAGCGCCTTCCAGGTCGCCGTGTCGCGCAGCATCGTCGCGATCCGCTGGCGCAGCGCTTCGTCGCGCCCGAGGTCGACGACCACGTCGTACAGCGTCGACGGCGTCGCCTCGGCCGTCGGCGGCGTGGCCGCCGCACGCGGTGCGGGCCGGCGCAGCGTCCGCGGCGTACCCCGATGGCGCGGCGCTCGCTATCGCCAGCGCGAACAGCGCCGCGCGGATGCCGCAAACGTCAGCGGCGGCCATGAGTGTGGGCGCAGGAATGCATCGTCGGATCGGACGGGAACCGGGCGGTGGCCGCCAGTGTGGCACATCGACGCAGGCCGGCGCGCGCGACGATCCCTGGTCCTCTGCGACTGGCGTGGGCGCGAAATGTCTCGGCGGCGGCCGGCATTTGCGGCCCGGACGCCATGGCAGCCGAATATCGCTTCCGTCGATACGATTTCAGAGCTTTGGTTCGCTGCGCGACGGCGGCGCTCGCGTTGCTTGCTATCGGCGCGCTCGCCGCGCATGCCGCAGAGACCGCGCCGCCCGGCGTGCTGATCATCCACAGCAACCAGCGCCCGACACTGGCGGCCATCGTCATCGAGGACACGCTGCGCAGGGTCGTGCCCGATCTGCTGCAGCGTCCCGTCGAGATGTATTCCGAGTATCTCGACATCGAGCGAACGCCGATGGAGGGATACGCCGACGCGCAAGCGGAATTCCTGCGGCGCAAATACGCCGGGCGCAACATCCGCGTGATCGTTGCAGCGGCACCGGACGCGGTCAAGTTCGTGGTCGGGTCCCGCGACCGCATGCTGCCCGGGGTGCCGGTCGTACACATCGCCCTGCCCCGGGATCAATTGCAGCGAATGGCGCTGCCGCCCGATGTCGTCGGCAAGACGGTGGACCTCGACGCGTCGGCGGCAGCGACGCTCGATCTCGCCCTGCACCTTCAGCCGGACGCCCGGCAGCTGATGGTCGTCCTTGGAGCGGCCGAAAGGGATCGACTCTGGGGACAGCGGGTTCGCACCGCCGTAGCGCAACTGAAGAGATCCGTCGAGGTCGAGTACCTGTCGGGGCTCGCGACCCCGGAGGTGCAACGCCGCGTCGGCGCAGCGTCTCGCGCGACCATCGTCTTCACCCCGGGATACTTCCTCGACGGCGCGGGCAATGTGACCATCCCGCGGCACTCGGTGGAGGTCATCGCCGCAGCGTCCGCAGCCCCGGTCTACGGTCCTTTGGACACCTACCTCGGAGCCGGCGTCGTCGGCGGTTACGTGGCGCCCTACGAGGAGCAGACCAAGGACGCCGGCGGCATCGTCGTCAGTCTGTTGAACGGCGTTGCTCCCGCGGACATCACTCCGGGCTCGATCGCGAATGTGCCGATGGTCGACTGGCGACAACTGCGCCGCTGGGACATCGACGAGCGCCTGCTGCCTCCCGATACGGTCGTCCGATTTCGCGAGCCGACCTCGTGGGAGAAATACTGGCGCGAGATCTCCCTGGGAATCGCCGTCCTGCTCCTGCAGGCCGTGCTGATCGCCGCGCTGCTCTTCGAGCGGCGCACGCGCCGCCGCACGGCGTCGGCGCTGGAGGAAGCCCAGGAACAGATGAGCCTCGCGGCACGCGCGGCCGGGCTTTCCCTCTGGGTCTGGGACGCCGCTCGCGACAAGGTCATGGCAACGACGCACTCGTGGCGACACGCCGATCCGCGGCAGCAGGAGCCGATCGCGTTCAAGGACGTGCTGGCGGCCGCTCACCCGGCGGATCGCGCGGACCTGCAACGTGCCGCCGAAGTGGCGCTGGCGACCGGCAGCGAGCTCGATGTCGAGTATCGTCTCGCGGAACCCCGCGGCGGCGTACGTTGGATCGCGGCGCGCGGCAGAGCCGAACTGGGCAAGGATCGACAGCTGTTCGGCGTGGCGCTCGATGTCACGGAACGCAAATCCGCCGAGCTCAGGGCCGCGCAGGACCGCGCGGCACTGCGGCACATGACGCGCGTCTCCATGATGGGCCAGCTGTCGGCCGCCATCGCGCATCAGCTCAATCAGCCGCTGGCGGCCATACTCGGCAACGCCGAAGCGGCCCAGAAGATGCTGGGGCGCGCGAACGTCGATCTCGAAGAGCTGCGCGCGATCTGTAGCGACATCGTGAGCGAGGATCAGCGCGCCGCGGAGACCATCCGCCGGCTGAGCGCCCTCTACAAGCGCGGCGACATCAAGACCGAGCCGCTCTATCTCAACGCGCTGATCCGCGAGACGCTGGACCTGCTCCGCACCGAACTCCTGACACGCCAGGTGACGCCGGTCGCCGTTCTCGTTCCGGAGCTGCCCCTGGTCGAAGGGGAGCACGTGCAGCTGCAGCAGGTCCTGCTCAATCTCGTCCTCAACGCCGCCGATGCGCTGGCCGGCATCGATGCAGCCAAGCGCCGGCTAGAGATTTGCACGCGGTACGATGCCGCCACCGTTCAACTGCTCGTGATCGACAATGGCCCGGGCATCCGGCCGGAGGAGCTGGAGCGCGTGTTCGAACCCTTCTGGAGCACGAAGGAAGGCGGCACCGGGATGGGTCTCGCGATCTGCCAGTCGATCCTGAGCGTGCATCATGGCAGCATTGCGGCCACGAACAATGCGGGAGGAGGCACCACGTTCTGCGTGAGCATACCTGTGAGGCGAGTGCGGTGAGCATGGATGCGACGCTCGAGACGATCTTCATCGTGGACGACGATCCGGCGGTCCTCACCGCGATGGCGCGCGTGCTGCGCGCAGAGGACTGGAATGTCGAGGCATTCGCCACGGCCGAGGCATTTCTCGCGCGTTACGACGGGAGAGCGCAAGGCTGCCTCGTCCTCGACGTCACCATGCCCGGGCTCGACGGGCTCGAGTTGCAGCGCCGCCTGGCCGACGCCGGGCAGGACCTGCCGATCGTCTTCGTCACGGGGCATGGCGACATCCCCATGTCGGTGAAGGCGATCAAGGCCGGGGCCACCGACTTCCTGACCAAGCCGGTGGACGCGCGAACACTGGCCGCCGCGGTGCGCGCCGCGATCGCGCAGGGCGCGGCGACGCGTCAGGAACGGGCAGAAACGGCGGCGCTCCGGCAGCGGCTCGCGGGCCTGACTGCCCGCGAGCGCGAGGTGCTGGGCGCCCTCGCGGCAGGCAGGCTCAACAAGCAGATTGCGGCGGATCTCGGGGTGGTCGAGCAGACCATCAAGTTCCATCGCGCACGCATCATGGAGCGATTGCAGGCGAGGACCGTCGCGGAGCTGATGCACATCGCGGCGCGGCTCGGGGTCGGCTCCACTCGGCCGTCCGCGCCGCGCCGCGCCCTCGTCCGGCCGCTCGCCGCAACGGCGCCGAGACCGCGCTCCGGGTCACTAACCCAAAGGCTAGTTACCGGCCGAGCCGTCGCGACGTAACGTTCGCGGCGTGACCAACGTCCAGCCCCGTATCGCCGTCGTGGACGACGAGGGCGCGGTCCGCACTGCGCTCGGACGGCTGCTGCGTCTCGCCGACTATGAGGTCGCGGCGTTCGCGTCCGGCGACGCGTTTCTCACCTCCCTCGCCACCGGCGTGCCTGCGTGCGTCATCCTCGACGTGCACATGCCCGGACTCTCCGGACTCGACGTGCAGTCGCGACTGCGCGCGGCACACCCGGACGTCCCCGCCGTATTCATCACCGCGAGTGACGATCCCGCACTCGATCAGGCCATTTCGCAGGCTGGTGGAATCACGCTTCTCCGAAAGCCCTTTTCCAACGACACGCTGCTCGACGCGGTCGGCGCGGCGATTCGGGCCAGGCAACGCGGTGCGTCATGAGCACGTCATGAAACTGTCATCTGATAGGCGCGATGCTGCCAATTTGAACCAAAGACTAGTTTCGACATTGCGAGCCCGGTTGTAAAACGAGTTCCTCGGCGGACCGTGGTCGGGGTCGGTCGGTAACCAAGGAGAGATCTGATGAAGCAGCTGACGCTGGAGATGCCCGCAACCGGAATCGAGCGAAGTTCCTGGCTCGGTCTCGTTTCGTGTTTGATCGCACTATGGCTCCTCGCCGCGCCGGCTTTGGCGCAGCAGAAGCCCAACATCCTCTTCATCATGGGCGACGACATCGGCATCATGCAGCCGTCGATCTACCACCGGGGCCTGATGGTCGGCGAGACGCCCAACATCGATCGCATCGGCAACGAGGGCGCTGTCTTCATGACGTACTACGCCGAGCAGAGCTGTACTGCCGGCCGCAACGCCTTCTTCACCGGCATGCATCCGCTGCGCACGGGGATGATCCCGCCGCAGCTGCCCGGCAGCCCGTCGTACCTTAAGCCCGGCACTCCGGCGCTCGCGTGGTTCCTGCGCGACCAAGGTTACAACACCGGCGAGTTCGGCAAGAACCATCTCGGCGACCACACGGACGCGTTGCCCACAGCGCACGGGTTCCACGAATTCTGGGGCTACCTGTATCACCTCGACGCGATGCAGGGCGTGAGCTTTCCCGACATCAACAAGACGCCCACGCAGCAGACGGTTATCGCGCCGTGCAAGAACACGCCGATCCCGGGGCTTCCGGAAGTCGCGGGCGCGGTGGATCCAAAAGTGGCGCCGTGCCTGACGCCACCGCGCCCCGTGATGTGGTGCAGATCGTCCGACGGAACGGCGAGGAATCAGACGTGCAAGGACGAAGGTCCGCTCACGCTCGAGCGCTCGAAGACCGTCGACGAGGAGATCTCGTCGCACGTCATCGACTTCCTCGACCGCAACGATCCGAGAAAGACGAACAAGCCGTTCTTCGTCTGGTACAACCCGGCGCGGATGCACGTCACGACCGTGCTGCCGGACAAGTACCTGCAGATGGTCGGCGAGCCCGGCGGCAAGGACTGGGGCGTCAACGAGGCCGGCATGAAGCAGATGGACGACAACATCGGCTACGTGCTGAAGAAGCTCGAGGACATGGGGCAGCTCAACAATACGATCGTCGTCTTCACGACCGACAACGGCGCCGAGACCATCACGTTCCCCGACGGCGGCGTCACGCCGTTCAAGGGCGGCAAGCTCACGACGTGGGAAGGCGGCATGCGCGCGCCGTGCGTCATCCGCTGGCCGGGTGTCATCAAGCCGGGAACGATCTTCAACGAGGTTTTCGCGTCGCTCGACTGGCTGCCGACCCTGGTCGAAATCGCCGGCGGGGCGAAAGGCAATGCGTTGAACGAGCAGATCATGAGCGGCCGTTACCCCGGCATCGCCAAGACGAAGCTCGACGGCGTCAACCAGCTCGATTACCTGACCGGTAAGTCGCAGAAGTCGGCGCGCGACGTCTTCTTCTACTACTCGGGATCGCATCCGTCCGCGGTGCGCTACAAGAACTGGAAGCTCTACTTCGCGATGGTCAGCGATTCGCCGGAAGGCTTCATCTCCGGGGTGCAAACGATCGCGTGGGCTCAGGTCGTCAACATCAAGCGTGATCCGTTCGAGGTCTCGGTCGGATCGCAGATAAAGACCCTGTTCGGCCAGGCCGGCGCGATCGCGTCGCCCTCGACCGCGTACATCTACGACTGGAACCTGCTGCCGATCGGCCAGGTGCTGTGGCTGCGGGAGCTCGAGTCCTACGTCGAGTTTCCGCCGATGCAGGATCCGGCCTCGTACAACCTCGCGCAGGTCATGGATCAGGTCAGGAAGATGCAAACGGCCAGTCACGCCGGGCAATAGCCGCCCAATCGAACGGGCGCCCCCTCATGGGCGCCCGCTTCGTTCCACCCTGACCAGAACGATGCGCAGACGAGCAGAGGATAGTAATGTTCCTGTCGCGTTGTCTTTCATTCCTCGTCGCGACGATCGCGAGCGCGCTCGTCGCGGTTCCCGCATGCCTTGCACAATCCGACCCGCTTCCCTCATGGAACGACGGGGTGGCGAAGAAGGCGGTCGTCGAGTTCGTGCAGGCAACCACGACCCAGGGGCACCCGCAGTTCGTACCGCCCGCCGAGCGCATCGCCACGTTCGACCAGGACGGCACGCTGTGGGTCGAGCAGCCGATGTACTCCCAGGTGATGTACTGCCTCGAGCGCGTGCCGGCGCTCGTGAAGGCGAAGCCCGAGCTCGCGAAGGTCGAGCCCTTCAAGACCGTGCTCTCCGGCAACCGCGAGGCGATCGCCAAGCTGCCGATGCCGGAGCTCGAAAAGATTCTCTTCGCGACGCTCACCGGCATGCCGGTCGAGACGTTCCAGGCCGACGTGAAGAAGTGGCTCGCCGAGGCGAAGGACCCGCGCTGGAAGCGCCCGTACACGGACCTCACCTACGTGCCGATGCAGGAGATGCTGAAGTACCTGCGCGCGAGCGGCTACAAGACGTACATCGTCACCGGCGGAGGGCAGGACTTCGTGCGCGTCTATTCGGACGCGACCTACGGCATTCCCCCCGAACAGGTCGTGGGCACGGCGGCCGGCACGAAGTACGGCTACGACAAGAGCGGGAAGCCGTTCCTCACGAAGGAGCCGAGGCTGCTCCTCAACGACAACAACGCGGGCAAGCCCGAGGGCATCCACCTGATGATCGGCCGCCGGCCCAATGCCGCCTTCGGCAACTCCACCGGCGATCGCCAGATGCTCGAGTACACGAAGGCCGGCGACGGCGCACGACTGGCGATGCTCGTGCTGCACGACGACGCGACGCGGGAATATGCCTATGGGCCGGCACAGGGGCTGCGAGACTCTAAGGTCGGCACGTTCACCCAGGCGCTCTACGACGAGGCGCAGAAGAAGGGCTGGACCGTCGTCAGCATGAAGGCCGACTGGAAGCGGATCTTCGCCTTCGACCCATAGCCACGATATCTCCACAAAACTCCCTGCGTTCGCAAGGAACCTTCATGAGAGGACACCTCGCACTTTTCGCATTGGCTACGTGCTTCGCGTCGCCATTCGCGCACGCACAAGTATTTTCCTGGGACCCGTTGAAAGACGTTCAGGAGGCATTGCCCGAGGGCGTGCCGAACGAAGGCAAGATCCTTCAGGCCCGGCTGCAGGTGCGTGAAATGTCGGAGGACGCCCTGGCCACACTCTACGAGACGGTGTCTGGAGCGCGCCGTGCCATCGAGCGGGCCGCGGGTTACGGCGTGTTCAGCACCTTCGGCCTCAAGCTCTTCTTTGCGGGCGGCACCACGGGCAAGGGAGTGGTCGTGAACAACCGCACCCAGCGCCAGACTTTCATGAAGATGGTTCAGGTGCAGGGCGGGCTGGGGTTCGGCGTGAACCAGAACCGCCTCATCTTCGTCTTCACCACCGAGAGGGCGCTGAAGAATTTCGTCAATCAGGGATGGGAGTTCGGCGGGCAGGCGAACTTGTCCGCGATGGCAGAAGGTCAGGGCACGCAATTCAGCGGCGCGGCCGCGGTGTCGCCGGGCGTCTACCTTTACCAGATTACGAATAGCGGCCTCTCCGCCACCATCACCGTTTCCGGAACGAAGTACTTCAAAGACGCCGATCTGAACTGAGCATCCAGAAAGCAGTCGGGCCACCCTCTCGGGAGCAATGGCATGAGCAAGGTTCTTACTCGAATGTTCGCGATCGCGTTCGCCCTCACGCTTTGCGGGTCGGCATTTGGCCAATCGAACAAGCCGAACATCCTCGTCATCT